>NZ_CP170667.1:2230000-2769505 GCF_042938965.1 Azospirillum sp. A23
GGGTGCCAGATGACGGTGCGGCCATGCTTCGCCGCCAGCTCGTCGATGCGCAGGCTGGCGAAGTAACCGTAGGGCGAGCCGAAGTCGAAATAGAAATCGATGGGATCAGACACGCGCGTTTCCTCTCCGAAGATTTTCAGAAAAGGCTAACGCGGGCGTGGGAAGGCGTCCAGGGGGCGTCCGGGGCAGCTAGGGGGAGGAGGCCGGACGGGCACCGTGTACCTGTCAGACGGTACGGACCTTGGCGTCGAAGACGTAGCCGGCGCCGCGCTCGGTCTTGATGATGCGGGGTTCCTTCGGGTTCGCCTCGATCTTGCGGCGCAAGCGCAGGATCAGCACGTCGATGGAGCGGTCGAACACCTCCGCCCCGTCGACCCGCGTGAGGTCGAGCAGTTGGTCGCGGGTCAGCACCCGCTGCGGCCGCTTGACGAAGGCGGCGAGCAGGCCGAACTCCGCCTTGGTCAGCTCCACCTCGCGCCCCTCCTGGCCGCGCAGGCGCTGGGCGGTGAGGTCGAGTTCCCAATTGGCGAACTGCACGACGGCGCGCAGCTCTTCGGGGCTGCGGGCCGGGCGGGCGTCGTTGGAGACGCGGCGCAGCACCGCCTTGATGCGGGCCAGCAGTTCGCGCGGGTTGAAGGGCTTGGTCAGGTAATCGTCGGCGCCCAGCTCCAGCCCGACGATGCGGTCGACATCCTGATCCTTGGAAGACAGGATGATGACGGGGATCTGCGATTCGGTGCGGATCTGGCGGACAAGCCCCAGACCGTCACCGTCGGGC
The DNA here is from genome assembly GCF_042938965.1 of Azospirillum sp. A23. Classification (NCBI taxonomy): domain Bacteria; kingdom Pseudomonadati; phylum Pseudomonadota; class Alphaproteobacteria; order Rhodospirillales; family Azospirillaceae; genus Azospirillum; species Azospirillum sp. A23. The sequence continues at coordinate 2,230,779 of NZ_CP170667.1, forward strand.
AGACGCAGGTCGCAGACCACGAGATCGACAGGTTCGCCATCCAGGGCCTGCCGGGCCGATGCGGTATCCTGCGCCGTCGTGACCCGGTACCCCTCTCCCGCCAGATATGAGGCCAAAAGCTCCCGAATCGGCTCGTCGTCGTCGACCGCGAGAATATGCATGCCTGTTACCTCCCCAAACCTTCTTATCTCACGCGCGAGCGCCACGCAATGCGTTACAACCCCGTAACAGCCGCGGCTCTTTCGCCCACCGCGTGAGTTGGTTGAAACCCCCTGCCGATCCGGCGACACAAAAGTACCCTTGCGCAGACATTAACCGGAAACACGCTGCGGTTTAAATCCAGACCATCGAACAGGGGACGGTTGCCCGCCACGGAGCGCCGGACCAATGCCGTGATGGGGAATGCGCCGCCATGTCGAACATCGATCATTGTCTGGAGCGTCTGGCCCTGCTCGACCGCGCCGACCGTCTGCTGAACGAGGTGCGGGTCTATGGGCAGCATGGCCCGATCCGCGAAACGCTGGCGCAGCACCGGCTGCTGCTGGGCGAGGCGCGGCGCCACCTCGACTCGGCGCGCTCGGTCGGGCGGCCGGGCTGACGGCCCGACCGAAAGACTGGACCCCGAAAGACTGGGACAAGACCACGATCATGTCCGGCTGCACCGCCCCGGCACTGCCGATGCCGCACCAGCGCCCCGCATCGCACGCCACGGCCCACTCCCCGGCCCACTCCAGGACCGCGAGGCGCCTGCCGGCCGACGGCAACCGCCGTCCGGTGGCGGAACGTTGCAGCCACCATCAGGACTGCAATCCTGGTTGCGCGCCGAACGTGGCACAGGTCACGGCCCATAACGGCGCACCGCTGTGGCGCACGATGATGGAACGCTGGCTGACGGCGGCGCCCTGACGCACGGGCCCCACCCTGCCGGCCTTATCCGACCCCTCCGGCAACGCTCTCCCTAATCCCGCCCGAATTCGCGCTTATGCCGACGGTCGGGAGCAACAGAACCGGAGAGACAATCATGACCCGTGCCATCCTTCTCGCCTCCACCGCCCTGCTGATGGCGACCCCGGCCGCCTGGGCCGCGGCGGACGGACCAACCGGCGGGCAGCTGGCGCTGACTCGGGTTCTGCTGTCCACCGGCGGCGTCGGCTATTTCGAATATGAGGCGACGGTCAGCGGCGATGCCGACCTGTCGCTGGAGGTGCGGCGCGATCAGGTCGACGACGTGCTGAAAAGCATCGTCGTCTATGACGACAAGGGCGGCGTCGGCACCATCGGTTTGGCCGGCGCCGAACCGCTGGACACCGCCTTCCGCGAACTGCCCTTCTCGGCGGGCGACCTCACCTCCCCCGCTGCTCTGCTGAACGCGATGCGCGGGGCGGAGGTAACGTCCGGCGGCTCCCGCCAGCTGACCGGCCGGCTGATGTCGGTGACGGAGGAGACGGTGCGGCTGCCGGGCGGCGACGGCGCCACCGCCACGCGCCACCGGGTGACGCTGATGACCGCCGACGGACTGCGCCAGCTGGTGCTGGAGGAGGCGGATGCGCTGCGCTTCACCGATCCGGCAGTGCAGGCCCAGATCGACCGGGCGCTGTCGGCGGTGGCGGAGAATGCCCGGCGCGAGCGGCGGCAACTGACCGTGCACAGCCGGGCGCCGCAAGGGACGCCGCAGGATGGCCAAGCCGCCGGCGAGCGGCGGGTCCGGGTCGGCTATGTCGCGGAGATGCCGCTGTGGAAGGCGACCTACCGGCTCAGCATGACGCAGGGCGGGCAGCCGCAAACCGGGGCGGCGAAGGAGGGCAACGGCGCCCTGCAGGGCTGGGCGGTGCTGGAGAATCTCAGCGGCGAGGACTGGAAAGGTGTCGATCTGACGGTGGTGTCGGGCAATCCGGTTACCCTGCGCCAAGCGCTCTACACCCCCTACTTCGTCGAACGGCCCGAGGTGCCGGTTGAGGTGCTGGGCCGGGTGCTGCCCACCGCGGACGAGGGCACGGTGACGCTGAACGATGCCCATCCGGCGATGCGGGCGCAGTCCGAAGCCTCGCGTGCCGGGGTGCCGCCCGCCGCGGCGATGGCCGCTCCGCCGCCCCCCGCCCCGGCCATGGCACCGGCACCGATGGGCGAGCCGCTGGCGAAGGTGGCGCCCTACGGCAGCGCCGCCGGGACGCCGGCGATGGCCGCGGTGCGCGGTGCCGAGGCCGGTGCCGCGGAAGGCGCGCAGGTGCTGTTCCATTACCCGCAGCCGGTCAGCGTGCCGAACGGCGGGACGCTGATGATGCCGATCGCCGTCCGCAGCCTGCCGGTCGAGCGGGTGGCGCTCTACCAGCCGGGCACCGACGCCCGTCACCCGCTGGCGTCGCTGCGGCTGCGCAACGACGGCGACACCGCCCTGCCGCCGGGGCTGCTGACCTTCTATGACCGGACCGGCGGCACCGGGGCGGAGACCAGCGCCTATGTCGGCGACGCGCGCATGGCGACCCTGCCGGCGGGCGACAGCCGTCTGCTGTCCTTCGCCGTCGACCAGGCGGTGACAATCGACCGCGAGGAGAAGCCGAGCCGCCGGCTGTCCCGCGCCGCCCTTGCCGATGGCGTGCTGACCCTGTCGGTCACCGACCGGCAGAGCACCACCTACACGGTGGCGGGCGCCCCGGACACCGACCGCAGCGTGGTGATCGAGCATCCGCGCCGCCCCGGCTGGGACCTCGCCGAGCCGGCGGACGACAAGACGGAGGCGACGGCCGGCGCCTACCGCCTGCCGCTGGCGGTGCCGGCCGGCAAGACGGTGACGCTGACCGCGACGTTGGAACGGCCGCGGCAGGAGCGGATCGTGCTGACCGACCTGAGCGCCGACCAGATCGCCGCCCGCGCCGCCGCCCCCGAACTGCCGCCGGAGGTGCGTCAGGCGCTGACCACGCTCGCCGGCCTGCGGTCCGCCGTCGCCGAGAAGGAGCGCCGCATCGCCGAACTGGAGCGCGAGCGGACCGAGCGCATCGCCGACCAGGACCGGCTGCGCGAGAACCTGAAGGCCCTGCCGGCCGGCAGCGACCTGCACAAGCGCACGCTGACGAAGATGGCGGAGGCGGAAAACCGCCTGGATGCCCTGGCCCGCGACCTGACCACCGCCCGCACCGAGTTGGAAGCGGCACGACAGACCTTGCGGGAGCGGGTGAAGGCTTTGGCGATCTGAGAAGTCGAGGGGGCGGGGGCCGCCCCCCTTTCAGGCTTCCGTCCCTACAGCGTCGTCGCGCTGCAATAGGCCCAATCCTCGCCCTGCAGGCCGAAGAAGGCGGCGACCGGCTTGCCACTGGACCGGTCGACGACGACGCGGAAGCGGGTGCCGGTGCAGGTGCCCTGGGTCTGCTTGGCGACCGGGACCTTGACGTGCTTGGACTTCAGGCAGGCTTCCGACATCTTCGGCGGGTTGGCCGGGCCGTCCACCTTCTTGCCGTTCAGCACCATGTAATAGCTGGTGGCCTGCCCGCCCTTGACGTCGGCCTTCACCTCGATCTTGCCGAAGCGCGACTTGTAGAGGCCGGCATCCTGTTCGCCGTCCGGCGCGCCGCTGGGCAGCGAGCGGAAGGAAATGGCGGCGCAGGAGGGCGGGTCCTTGGCCTCGGCCGGGGCGGCGGCCAGCACGGCGATACCGCCGGCCAGCAGCAGGGCGGCGGGCACGGACAACAGACGGGCAGACAGCATGGAAAAGCCCTTTCGAACCGGTTGAAACGTCATTTCGGCATCACGCAGAAGGTGGTCTGCTGCATCAGGGCGCAGTCCTTCTCGACACCGCCGTCCAGCATCGACACCTCGACCTGGGTGATGACCAGGGTGCGGCCCGGCTTCACCACGCGGGCGCGGGCGATCATGACGTCGCCCTTGGCCGGCGACATCAGGTTGATCTTGAACTCCACCGCCAGCACTTCCGCCCCGGCCGGCATCAAGCTCAGCGCCGCATAGCCGCCGGCATTGTCGGCCAGCGTGCTGACCATGCCGGCATGGAAGAAGCCGTGCTGCTGCGTCAGGTCGGCACGGAAGGGCAAGCGCATCTCGCAGAAGCCCGGCTCCATCGCCGCCAGTTCGATGCCGAGCGTCTTGCAGATCGGCTGCTGTTCGAAGGACGCGAAGCAGCGCGCCTTCCAATCGGGAGTGCGGGGTTCGAAGGTGGCGGGCAAGGGAAGGGTCTCCGGCAGATGGACGCCATGGGAGGCGGTGCGCCAAGGGAGGCGGTGCGCCACAGCCTGCGTCAGCCGCCCCGCCGGATCAAGCGGCCGAACGGAGTGCGCGTCACCTTGCCCACCCCGGCCGCCCTCCGGTTGCTCCGCAATTGGCCGGTATCAGCCGCCGATCAGGCCCATCTGCGGGCTGGACGGTTCGGCATGGGCGCGCATCGGCATGCGGCCGGCCAGATGGGCGGCGCGGCCGGCATTGACCGCATCGCGCATCGCCGCCGCCATCCGCACCGGGTCGCGCGCCTTCGACACCGCCGTGTTCAGCAGAACGGCGGCGCAGCCGAGCTCCATCGCCAGCGCCGCGTCGGAGGCGGTGCCGATGCCGGCATCCAGCACCACCGGCACCGGGCTGCGGGCGCAGATCGTCTCGATGGCGTGCGGGTTGCGGATGCCCATGCCCGACCCGATGAAGGCCCCCAGCGGCATCACTGCCGCGGCCCCCAGGTCGGCCAGCTTGCGGCAGGTCACCGGATCGTCGTTGCAATAGGGCAGCACGACGAAGCCGTCATTCACCAATTCCTCCGTCGCGCGCAGCAGTTCCTCCACATCGGGATAGAGCAGTTCGCGGTCGCCGATGACCTCCAGCTTGATCCAGGTGGTGTCCAGCGCCTCGCGCGACAGCTGGGCGGTCAGCACGGCCTCCTTGGCGGTCATGCAGCCGGCGGTGTTGGGCAGCAGCCCGACCGGCCCGGCCGCCCGCCCGGCGGTGGCGCGGGCCAGCACGTCGACGAGGCTTTCCGAATAGCCGTCCAGGCTGATGCGGCGGATCGCCAGCGTGACCAGCTCGCTGCCGCTGGCCGCCAGCGCGTCGAGCATCACCTGCTGGTTCGGATAGCCGGCGGTGCCGAGGAACAGCCGCGAGCCGAGGCTGCGCCCGGCGATGGTGAGGGTGTCGGTTTGGGACATGTCGGTTGGGGACATGGGGGAAGCCTTTTGCAAAGGCCCTCTCCCGCTTCGCACCACCGGAATTCCGCTTCCTATGTTGCGGGATGTGCGCATCCGGTGGCGATGGAGAGGGAAATGTGACGGTCAGCCGCCCTGGATGGGGCGGACGATTTCCAGGCTGTCGCCGGGCTGGAGCGGAGTCTCCGGCCAGCGGCGGCGGGGGACCACAGCGCCGTTCAAAGCGACCGCGACGCCGAGCGTTCCGGCGGCGATGCCGCGCCCGGCCAGGAACTCGGCGACGGAGGCGGCGGACAGCGGCTCTTCGCGGCCGTTGACGCGGATGGCTTCACGTGAAACGGCGCTCATGCGGCGGCTCCCGCAGCGACGAAGCGGTCGGCGGCGAAGGGGCGCAGCAGCGGGTCGGTCTCGCCGGTCAGCACCAGACGGGCGATGCCGTCGGCGGTCACCGGGGTCAGCAGGATGCCGTTGCGGTGGTGGCCGGTGGCGTGGATCAGGCCGGGAATGCCGCTCTCACCCAGGATCGGCGCATCGTCGCGGCTGCCGGGACGGAAACCCGCCCAGGCTTCCTCGATGGGCAGCTCGGCGATGCCCGGCAGCGCCCGCCACGCCCCGTCCAGCAGGGCGAACTGGCCGCCGGCGGTCAGGCGGTCGTCGAAGCCGCGCTCCTCCGTCGTGGCGCCGATCAGCAGCCGGCCGTCCAGCCGCGGGATCAGATAGGTGCCGGGCGTCCACACCACATGGCGCAGCAGCGGCAGACGGGGGTCCATGCGCAGGCAGACCATCTGGCCCTTCACCGGACGTACCGGCGGCCGGGCGGCGGGTGGCAGCCCAGGCACCCCGGCCGACCACGCCCCGGCGGCCAGCACCACCCGGTCGGCCCGGTGCAGCGTCTCGGCAACCCGCACCCCCACGGCGCGCCCGCCCTCCACCGCCAGCGCCACCTCGCCGCACCGCTCATGCAGATGGGCGCCGGCAGCCTCGGCGGCGCGGCGCAAGGCGGCTGCGACCTTGCGGTTGTCGACCTGATGGTCGCCGGCACAGAACAGGGCGCCGGCGACACCCGGTTGCAGGAAGGGTTCGCGTCGCCGCACCTCGGCCCCGCTCAGCCACTCCACCGGCAATCCCAGATCGCGCTGGAAACCGTGCAGGAAGCGGACCTTCGCGGCATCGTCGGCGGTCAGCGCGATGACCATCGTGCCTTCGCTGCGCAGATCGACGGCCATGCCGCCCGCCGCTTCGAGATCGCGGGCGAAGTCCGGCCACAGGGCCTGCGACGCGCGGGTCAGCGGCAGCAGCCCCTCCTCGCCCGGCTCGGTTTCGACACAGGCGGCCAGCATGCCTCCGGCGGCATGGGTGGCGCCGCGCCCGGCCTCCCCCCGCTCGAAGACATCGACGCGGCAGCCGGCCGACGCCAGCCTCCAGGCGATGGCGAGGCCGATGCAGCCGGCGCCGACGATGGCAACGGAAGGACGGGCGGCGGACGGGCGGAGTCCCGGCGCGGAAACGGAATATGGATGCGGTTCTGGCGCATGGATCATGCGGCGGCTCCCTTCGCTGGAATTACCCAGACAGGTTCGATGGGTGTGTTCTCAGCCGCGCGACCACCGCACGGCACCCCAGGCCTATGGATTGCCTTATGCCAATGTTCCGCTGGCCCCACAAGCGGAATCGACCGCCGCCCGGCCCGCCACTCCAGCCCGCCGCATCTGCCTACAGCCCAACCTGACGATGGATGCGGCGACAGGCCGCAGCCGGATACGGAGTCCCCCCGACAGGAAACGCTACCAATCGGCAGCTAAATTGTCGGCAAAATGAGCCATACCCGGGCATTCACAGCAGAAAACGGGCACCGCCGGTGCGCGGAATGAACAACAAAGACGACCGAGGATTCGCCAGCATGCTGTCTTTCTTCCGCTCGGACTCCCCGACCTCCCCCATCCCCGGCACCCCGGTCGGCAGGTCCGAACCGGCAGCGCACGCCGACGGACCGGCGGAACAGCCGATCCGCAGCCTGTGCCTGCCGGCGGGGCAGATCGGCGCCGCGGCGCTGGACGGGCTGAGTTTCGCCGACGGGGCACCGGCGCTGGTCGTCGGCTTCGTGTCGCCGCATGTCGATTTCGCCGCCACCGCGCGGGCGGTCCGCTCCGCCCTGCCGGCGGCGACCCAGCTGGTGCTGGTCTCCACCGCGGGCGAGCTGTGCGCGGCCGAGGGCCAGCCGCTCTACCGCAAGGCCGGCGACCGCTGGGACAGCGTGGTGCTGCAATCCTTCAGCCCGCGCCTGTTCGCCGGGGTCAGCGTCCAGACGGTCCCGCTGCATTGCGACGATCTGCGCGGCGGCCGCCCGACCCGCGACGTGGCGGCACGGGTGGAGGCGATCCGCGGCGAGCTCGACCGCATCCGCGTCCCCTTCCCGGTCGACAGCCACGACACGGTGGCGCTGACCTTCATCGACGGGCTATCGGCCAGCGAAAGCTGGTTCATGGAGGCGGTCTACCGTTCCGGCCATTTCCCCTGCCTGTTCATCGGCGGCTCGGCCGGCGGCAAGCTCGACTTCCGCAACACCCATCTGTTCGACGGCCAGCGCGTGCTGGAGAACGTGGCGGTGACGATCTTCCTGAAGATGGCGCCCGGCATCCGCTACGGCATCTTCAAGTCGCAGAATTTCCGGCCGACCCAGACCCGCTTCGCCGTGGTCGACGCCGACCCGATGCGCCGCATCGTGCGCAGCGTGATCGACTGCGACGGCTTCGAAGTCGTCGGCTTCATCGACGCGCTCGCCAAATCCCTGCGCTGCAAGCCGCAGGAACTGCCGGGCAAGCTGGCGAAGAACACCTTCGCCATCGAAATGGAGGGAGAGCTGTTCGTCCGCTCCATCTCCGGCTTCGATTTCGAGAAGGGGGAGGTCGCCTTCTACTGCGACGTCAATCCCGGCGACTCGCTGTGCCTGGTGGAGGCGACCGATTTCGTCCGCCAGACGGAGGACGACCTCTCGGCCTATCTGCGCAACAAGCCGCGGCCGGTCGGCGCCATCCTGAACGACTGCATCCTGCGCCGGCTGAACAACCCCGACCAGCTCTCGCGTGTTCATGCCTTCGACGGGCTGGCCGCCGCCGGCTTCTCCACCTTCGGCGAGCTGCTGGGCATCAACATCAACCAGACCCTGTCGGCGCTGATGTTCTTCGAGGTGCCGCCCGGCACCGCCTTCTCCGACGACATGGTCGACCGTTTCCCGGTGCATTACGCCCGGTTCCAGAGCTATTTCATCGCCACCCGCTACAACCGGCTTGAGCTGCTGAGCCGCATCCGCAACAGCGTGATCGAGCGGATGCACAGCTATCTCGACGCGCTGGTGACGCTGACCGGCGGCGTGCAGGAGACCGCCAGCTATGCCGCGCGCATCGGCGGCTCGATGTCGGCGATCGAGGCGACGCTGAACCGCCACGCCACCCTGTTCGACGGCCACGCCGACCGCAAGGAGGCTCTGGTCCGCGAGTTCAACCAGCTGTCCACCGTGGTCAAGAGCATCGAGAAGGTGCTGGCGGTGATCGACGGCATCGCCAGCCAGACCAACCTGCTGGCGCTGAACGCCACCATCGAGGCCGCCCGCGCCGGCGAGGCCGGAAAGGGCTTCGCCGTGGTGGCGGCGGAGGTGCGCAAGCTGGCCAACGACACCAAGCAGACTCTGGCCGACACCCGCCGCGCCATCGACCAGGTGGTGACCTCCGTCCGCTCCGTCGGCGGCCAGCTGGACGACACCAGCGCCCGCATGGACGAGGCCGCCACCGCCTCGCAGGAGTTGCAGACCGACATCCATGCGGTGATCGACGAGGTGGAGGGCGCCCAGAAGTCCATCGAAGGCCGCCTGTCCGACATGAACGACCACGCCCGCCGCATGGAGGACATCAACCGCTACATCGCCTTCCTGAAGCAGCTCGACCGGGCAGGGTAAGCGGGCGGCTGCCCGACACCTCACGCCAAAAACCCGTGCAGGAACCAGCGCGGGGTCTCGTCAGGGCGGTACAGGCCGGCGCGGAACAGCCAGAACCGCCGGCCGCCGTCATCCTCCACACGGTAGTAGTCGCGCACCGCCAGCCCCAGCGACCCCTGCCCACGCCACCATTCGCATTCGATCCGCTCCGGCCCTTCGGCCCGGCGCACACGGTGGGGCACGCCGCGCCAGACGAACAGCAGCGGCGGGTCGTCGGGCAGCGGGGCGGTGGCCTCCACCGGCTCGGGCGGGGTCAGCAGGCGCAGGGGGCGCGGCTGCCCGGCGGGCCAGGGCTTCGGCGCCGGCAGGCGCTCCATCGGCGGATGCGGCGCCACGCAGCGCTCCGGCAGCCAGCTTTCCCGCGGCACCAGCCGCAGCACCGCCCGCTCCCCCAGCCGCAACGTCAGCCGGTCGACCAGTTCGGCCAGTTGGTCGTCATTCCCCTGGTCCCCGGCCTCCCCTCCGTCGATTGCGGTCTGGACGGCGGACAGCGGTCCCGTCTCGGTCGCCGACAGCACCAGGGTTTCCAGCCCCGGCCCCGACCCAAGTTCGATCCGCTCCAGCAGCGGGGCGAACAGCCGGGCGAGCGCCGCCGGGTCGCGCGCCGGGCGGCTGGTGCCGAGCGTCAGGCTCTGCGGTTCGTCGTCCACCCGCTGGTCGGTGCGGTGGGCATCCAGCCGCAGCCGGCGCGCCCCCTGCCCTGCCGCCTCCAGCCCCTTGCACAGCCTCCCTAGCAGATGGCGCAGCGCCCTGGCGATCGATTCGGGCGTGGCGATCGGTTCGGCGAAGGTCAGGCGCTCGCGATGGTCCGGCACCGGCCAGCGCGGGGAGATCGGCTCGTCCAGCCGGCCGAAGGCCTGATCGTACCGTTGCATCAACCCGGCCCCGAACCGCGCCGCCAACCCCGCCCGCGGCATGGCATGCAAATCGCCGATCCGGCGCAGGCCCAGCGCATGCAGCCCCTCCACCGTCTCCGCCGGCAACCGCAGGGCAGCGAGCGGCAGGCCGTCCAACACCTCGTGACGACGCTGCTCCGGACTGCCGAACCGCACCAGCCCCCAGGCGGCGGCCGGGGTGTCGGCGATGGCGGCGCGGGCGGCGAAGCCGGCGGCGCGCAGCCGGCCGGTCAGGTCGGCGGCCAGCGCCGGCTCGCCCCCAAAGAGATGGGCGCAGCCGGTGAGGTCGATCACCACCCCGTCCGGTTCGTCCGCCGCGGTCCAGGGGCTGTAGCGCCGCGCCCAGTCGGCAATGCGGCCGAGCAGGACCGAATCGGCCTCCGGCGTCGCCTCCGCCGCCTCCAGCATCGGTTCCAGCGCACGGGCATCGCTGAGGGTGTGGCCGGGAGCGATCCCCAGCATTGCCGCCGCCCGGTTGACCGCGACCACCATCCGCCGCTGGCGCTCCGTCCGCAGCAGGACGAAGGGACGTGCGCGCAACTCCGGCGGCATGAGCCGCTCCCGCGCGTCGGTCGGCAGGCGCGGCAGCCACAGGGCGAGCATGCGGCGGCTCCCTTTTCTCCCGTTCCAAAATCCCCTCTCCCCCCCGCCGTAAGCTTGGCTTACGGCGCCGACAGGCGAAGCTGTGCTTCGCCGAAAGGCGGGGAGAGGGTTAGGGTGAGGGGGACGCGCTGCGGGACCTTCGGGGCAGGCACGCGGTGCATCCCCCTCACCCCGACCCTCTCCCCGGGGGGGAGAGGGGGACAAGGGCATGTGGTGAGGGGGATGCGTCATAGAAAACCCTACAGAAAAGAACAAACAAAGAACATTCTAGCGCTGGCTCGGCCGCAAGGGGAGTCCCTCCTTTGGGGTCATCTTGCCGAAACGTTCGGTAGTGCCGACATTCCGTACATGACCCCACATCCCCCGCCCTTCGCCCGCCATCCGGTCGTCAGCCGTCTGGCTCCGCTCCTTCTCCTGTTGGCGGCCGGCGCCTGCGCGCCGTCGGACCTGCGCGACGACACGCCCGGCCGCGCCCAGGCCTTTCCGCCCGTCTACAACCAGACGGTCGTTCCCGGCGGGGGCGAGCGACGAACCTGGAGCCAGATCCAGGCGGAGCAGTCACGGACCGACTCCAGACCCGCCGCCGCGGCCCAGTCCCGGCAGACCGAGTCACGGCAGACCGACGACCGGCAAATCCGCCGCGACCCGGACAGCACCGACCAGCCGCCGCCCAAACGCCGCCGCGGCAGTTCGTCGCCGCCGCCCGACCCGGCCGCCCTGCCCCAGCCGCCGCGCCCGATCCCGGTGCCGCCCCCGCCCTCGTCCCAGAGCGCCACAGACGCCTTCAAGCGCGACCTGATCCGGCCGGAGGTCGACCGCATGCGCACCGACGACGCCATGGGCCGGCTCGACCCGCTGGGCCAGCGCGACCTGATGCGGCGCGAGAACGACCTGCGCCAATTCGGCGACCCGCTGGCGCGGTAGCGGCAACCCCGCCTCCCCCCTTCGGCGCCGGTGTCAGCGCCGGTCCTGACGACTTGACCCTGCACCCGCTCAGCCGCCATACCGGCAGCTGGAGCTGAACGGACGGGGGATGCGGGCGCATGACGACGGTGACGGGGGCCTTCGGCAACGGGCTGACCACGCCGGTGTGGGTGTTGCAGCATCTGCTGGGCATCCTCGGCATCGGCATGTGGGCCGGACAGTCCGGCGGCACCGCGGTGTGGCAGGTGCCGGCCGCCGCGGTGACCGCCGCGCTGGCCGCGGGCTTCGCCGCCCAGATGGGCGTGCGGCTGCCCTATGCCGGGCCGGGGTTGGCCGCCTCGCTGGTGGTGGTCGGGTCGCTGGTGGCGCTGGGGGTGCGCGCCCCGGCGGTGGTGGCGGTGCTGGTTGCTGCGGTTGCCGCGGTGTTCCACGGCCATGCGCATCAGGGACCGCCGCTCTATTGGGCCGGTTTCGCGTCAGGGTTGATGCTGGTGGCCTGCGGCGGGCTGGGTCTGTCGATTGCGGTGACGCAGGCCGAGTCGGACCGCGCCGTGCGTCTGTGTGGCGGTGCGGTAGCAGTCGCCGGCGTTCTCGACCTCGTCGGCGTGATTTGACCGGATGCGCCTTGAAATGACCGGGTTGCGCGGAAATCTTTGAAGGCACGACCTTCCCCTCCCCGCCCTTCCCGCTCGGGACGCACGGGCCAGACGAACGGAACGATCCGGTGCCCCGCGCAGCCGCAAAAGCCTGCCCACCCCCGCCGGGGCTCCACTCTCCGGGACCTGGGCCGCATTCCGATGCGGCTCCCCTGACTCAACCCGTTCTGACCCGCCGCCATCTGCTGGGCGGGCTGATGGGAGGGGTGGCCCTGGCCCCGCTGCTGGGCGGCGGACTGTTGAGCGGTCCGGCCGCTGCGCAGGACCTCCGTTATTTCCGCATCGGCACCGGCACCACCTCCGGCACCTATTTCCCGATCGGCGGGCTGATCGCCAACGCCATCTCCAACCCGCCGGGCTCCCGCCCCTGCGACAAGGGCGGAAGCTGCGGCATCCCCGGCCTGATCGTGGTGGCGCAGGCCAGCAACGGTTCGGTCGACAATGTCGAGATGCTGCGCGCCGGCACGGTGGAGGCCGGGTTCGCCCAGGCCGACGTCGCCTATTGGGCCTACAGCGGCACCGGCAGCTTCACTGGCAAGCGCCCGTTCACCGAGCTGCGCTCGCTCGGCATGCTCTATGCGGAGGCGATCCAGATCGTCGTCCGCTCCGACGGCTTCATCGACCGCATGGCCGACCTGAAGGGCCGCAGCATCTCGCTCGGCGAGGAAGGCTCCGGCACGCTGGTCGAGGCGCGGCTGATCCTGGACGCCTACGGCCTGTCGGAAAGCACGATCACCCCGCTCTACCTCAAGCCCGGCACCGCGGCCGACCGGCTGGCGAAGGGCGAGCTGGACGGCTTCTTCATGGTCGGCGGCTATCCGGTGGCGGCGGTCAGCGACGTGGCGGCGCGGGTTCCCATCCGCTTGGTGCCGCTGGACGGCGAACCGGCCGACCGGCTGCTGCGCAGCCAGCGCTTCTACATCGAGCAGGAAATCCCGGCCAACGCCTATCCCGGCAGCGCCACCACCCCGACGCTGAGCCTGGGGGCGGAGCTGCTGACCCGCGCCGATCGAGATCCCGACCTGATCTATGGCGTCGTCCGCGCTCTGTGGCACGAGAACACCCGTCGCGTCCTGGCCGACGGGCATCCGCAGGGCCGCAATTTCGATCCCGCCCGCGCGGTCGCCAACGTCTCGGTTCCCCTGCATCCGGGGGCGGAGCGCTTTTACCGCGAGGCCGGGCTACTCGGCAACGCCGCCAACGAGCCGGCGCGCGCGCCGGACAGCGCGACCGACTCCCCCTCCGCCGCCGGGGACAAGGCGGCGAACGGCAAGCCTCCTGCCGACAAGGGCACCACCGGGAAAAGCGGCGAAGACAAGCCGCAGCGCTGATCGCCTGTTGATCGCCCGCTGGCCGGACAGGACGAAAGGACCGTTTCCGCACGCCCCGCCGGTGGAATAGTCTGACCGGTATCCGGTTGATCCTCGCGATCGGGCGCAACGGACGGAAGGAGACAGGCATGCCGGCCGGCGAAGGGGTGCGCATCGCGATCCGTTCCGCCCGCGACGCCGACGCCACCCGATGTGCCGAGATCTTCCTGCACGGCCGCCGCCAGGCCTTCTCCTGGCAGCCCGCCGACCGGTTCGGGCTGGACGATTACTACGACTGCGTCCGCGAGGATTCGGTGCTGGTGGCCGAGACGGACGGGACGGTAGTCGGCTTCGTCTCGCTCGATCCCAAGGCCGGCATCATCCACAACCTGTTCATCGACCCCGGCTGGCGCAAGCGCGGCATCGGATCGGCCCTGCTGCGCGAGGCGCTGGGCCTGTTGCAGGGCGGTGCCCGGCCGGCCGAGCTGGCCTGTGCCGCCCGCAACGCCGACGCCCGCGCCTTCTACGAACGCAACGGCTGGACTCCGGTCGGCGAAGCGTCGAACCAGCCCGACGCGCTGGTGCTCTACCGCCTGTCGCGGGCGGGGTAGATGGCTGCTCCCCCCGTCCTCCCGCTTGCCCCGCGAAACTTCCTCCAACGAGACGATCTGGCTCGGATGCGCGGGCTGTTTTCGTTTGCGGCGTTGCGGTAAAGTCCCGCCGCCATGCGAACCTTGTACCACCACCCGATCCACGCCCTGTCGCGCACCGCGCGCGTGATGCTCGCCGAGAAGGGCCTGCCCTTCGAACCCGTGGTCGAAAGGCCGTGGGAACGGCGGACCGAATTCCTGAAGCTGAACCCGGCCGCCGAGGTTCCGGTGCTGGTGGAGGAGGACGGGACGGTCGTCGCCGGCGGCCTCGCCGTCATCGAATATCTGGAGGAGGCCTATCCCGACACCCCCCTGCTGCCGCGCGAGATCGCGGCACGGGCCGAGGTTCGGCGGGTCGCCGACTGGTTCCTCCACAAGTTCGAACGCGAGGTGGCGGAAAACCTCGTCGGCGAAAAGCTGATCAAGCGGCTGTCCGGCCAGGGCCACCCCTTCGCACCGGCGATTCGCGCCGGGCTGGCCAACGTCACCTACCACCTCGACTACATCGCCTTCCTGTCGGAGCGCCGGCCCTGGCTGGCCGGGTCGTCCTTCACCCTGGCCGACATCGCCGCCGCGGTGCAGCTGTCCTGCCTCGACTACATCGACAACGTGCCGTGGGACCGCAGCCCGGAGGCCAAGGACTGGTACGCCCGTATCAAGTCGCGCCCCAGCTTCCGCGCGCTGCTGGCCGACAACATCACCGGCTGCCCGCCGCCCAAGCACTATGCCGACCTGGATTTTTAATATCCTGTTGGGATTTCGCCCAAGAGGGGCATGGACCGGCCGAGCGTATCAAGCTTAACGTGCTCCCTAAATCGTAGTTGGGAGTAGGTGCTCGATGCGTCTCCGCCGTTCTTTGCCCGTTCCGGCCCTGCCGGTCCGTTCCCTCAGGCCCGCCCTGATCGCCGGCGGCATGCTGGCTCTGGTGGCCGGCTGGTCGCCTGCCCAGGCCGCCCCGGCCGTCGACGACGCCGGTGCCAAGGCGCTCGCCGCGTCGCTGAAGAAGGATCTGCCGCGCTGGTTCCCGCCGCCCGCCGAGGATGGCGAGGGCATCGGATTCGAATGGGAGGGCGAACCGACGGTCAAGCCGGCCGGCGACCATTACGACGTCGCCCTGCCGCGCCTGTCAGCCGAGGATGCGGAAGGCACCCTGTTCGACATCGGCACCATCCTGCTGGCGGTGACGCCGAAGGACGACAGCCAGTACGGCGTGTCGATCACGCTGCCCAGCGCCATGAAGGTGCAGAACCTCGACGACAACGACGAATATGTCGATGCCGCCACCATCACCATCGGCAAGCAGTCCTTCACCAGCACCTGGTCGGGTGCGCTGGAAACCCTGCTGACGGTCGACGGCGCCTTCAACGATCTGGCGGTCACCGCCGCCGGCGGCAAGGGCAAGGTGTCCATCGCCACCATGACCATGGTGCAGGATCTGAAGCCGGAGACCGGGACCGGCGGCGCCACCCTGTGGAGCGGCCCGGCCGCCTTCGCCTTCGGCGGTCTGTCGGTGCAGGACGACAAGAACAAGGAGCTGATGAAGATCGGCGGCGTCACCACCGAGGCGACCTACAGCCGCGTCGACCTGACCAAGGTCAGCGCGCTGCAGAAGCTGTCCGAACAGACCGCCGCCAAGGGCGTGGCGCCGACCAGCTCCGAACTGCTGCCCAAGCTCCAGGGTATGTTCGGCGGCATCAGCGGCGCGATGCGCCTGTCCAACCTGTCCTTCGTCAATCCGGAGGACGGCACCGCGGTGGCTCTCGGCCATCTCGCCTTCCGCAGCGGCCTGACCGATCTCGATCAGGCGATGTCCACCGTCAGCATGGGCATCGAGGCGCGCGACTTCACCATGACGCCGTCGCCGGCTCCGGTCGCCTTCACCCCGCGCGCCTTCGAAATGAAGCTGTCGGTCGCCAAGCTGCCGAACAGCGCCCTGTGGAAGGCCTTCACCGAGCTGGCCAAGTCAGCCGAGGCCGAAGAGGCCCCGCCGGCGAAGAAGGGCGCCAAGGCCAAGGCGGCCGCGCCCGCGTCGCCCTCGGCGGACGTGGTCATGCAGCAGGCGATGGCCGCGATGGGCGAAGCCGGGACCGAGCTGCGCATCGACGCGCTGAACCTCGACACCCCGGCGACGGCCGCCACCGCCACCGGCGCGGTCAAGGTCGCGACCCAGGCCGCCTTCGGCGTCACCGGCGGCGCCACCGTCTTGCTGCGCGGCATCGACGCCGCGGTAAAGGCGATGCAGCCGGCCCCCGGCGCCAAGCCCGATAAGGAGACCCAGGATCTGCTCGCCGGTCTGGCGATGGTGCAGGCCCTGGGGCAGGCCGGCAAGGACGACACCGGCGCCGACACCCGCACCTACAAGATCGACATCACGGAGGCCGGACAGCTCCTGCTGAACGGCGCCGACATGACCGCCCTGCTGGCCGGCGGCAGCGAACCCGCCCCGGCCCCGGCGGAAAAGCCGAAGAAGAAGTAAGCCCGGCAGACGGCACGCCGAAGCTTCAGACCAGCAAAGCCCCCGATTCCGGCAAACCGGAATCGGGGGCTTTTTTTGAATTGGAGCCGGAAACAGGGACGGCAGCCCTCAACCCGTCGATCAGACGGTCCAGACCGAACCGGAAGCGGGCGTCGTCATCATTGTCGGCGATGAGCAGCCTCACCGTGGCGGCGGCGTGGGGATAGCGTGCCTCCTGCTCCGCCGTCAGCTGCTGCGCCACCCGTTTCAGGTCGATCCCCTCGCCGTTTCCACCGGGAGACGGCAGGGTCGCCTGTTCCTCGATGGTGAAGCCGATCACGAAATACAGCACCGTGAACAGCATATGGGCGGCCGTGCGCTCGTCGGCGCCGGCGGCACGCAGGGTCGCAATGGTGCGGTCGCTGATGCGCAGAACATTGTCCATGACCGGGAAGGTTCCGGCATAGACACGCGCCCCGTCGCGCCTGGACTTCAAGGCACGGCGGAACTCCGTCGCCATCTCCCGCAGCCACTCGTCCCAGGGCAGGCCGGATTCGGCAGGAAGCTTCATCTCCGCCAGCAGGGCGTCGGCCATCGCGTCGAGAAGCGCCTGCTTGCCGGCGAAATGCCAATAGAGCGACGGCGCCTGGATCCGCAGCGCCCCGGCGAGGCGCCGCATCGTCAGCCCCTCGATCCCCACCTCATCCAGCAGCGTCATCGCGGCGTCGATGATGTCCTGTCGCTGCACACGCATGGCTCTTGAGTCCGCTTCTTCCTGCCGGGATTGACAAACTAACGCCGTTAGGTCAAATCTAACAACGTTAGTTTACCCGTCGCCGCGTACCGCGGCCCAGCAGAGGAACGCCCATGGATCCTCATCGCATCCACACGGTCGAGGCGCTGCGGCAGCTCTACGACATGCCGTCCGAGCGCATCGTGAAGATGAGTTTTCCCTTCCTGGACGATCACTGCCTGCGCTTCGTCGCCGAATCGCCGCTGGTCTTCGTCGCCACCATGGCGGAAAGCGGGATGGATTGTTCGCCGCGCGGCGGGCGTCCGGGCTTTGTCCATGCCGAGGACCGCCACACGCTGGCTCTGCCCGACTGGCCCGGCAACAACAAGCTTTCGTCGATCACCAACATCCTCACCTCCGACGGCGGCTGCGGACTGGTGTTCCTGGTGCCGGAGGTGGATATCTTCCTGCGGGTCAACGGCATCGCCACCGTCACCACGGCCCCGTCCCTGCTCGAACGGCTGAGGGAGGAGGGACGCACCCCGAAGGCCGCCATCCGCCTGTCAGTGCGGGAAGCCTTCCTCCATTGCGGCAAGGCGCTGCGCCGGTCCCATCTGTGGCAACCGGACGCCTGGTCGGTGCCGCACGACATGCCGTCTCCCGGCCAGATGGTGAAGGACCAGGCGGGACTGGCGGATCTGACGGTCGAGCAGATCGACGCCATGTACCGGAAAGGGCTGGCGGAACAGCTCTACAGCGAATCCCCGCACATGGAATGAAGGCCGTCACGCCGGACGCGGCGAACGGAGGCAGAAGGCGGGAGGAAGGAAACGGGACCTCCGGTTCAGGTCCCTCCACCGCGACACCCCGCCGCACACCTCCCGCGGTTGCACGGCACAAGCCTCTTGAACGGCCGGGATGCTTTCACATATCTCCGCCGTCTTGACGCCAACACCCGTGCAAAAACCAACGAAGGTGCCCCCATGACCGAGGAACGGCTCAGTTTTCAAGCCGAGGTCAGCCGTCTGCTCGACATCGTCGCCCACTCGCTCTACAGCGAGAAGGAAGTGTTCCTGCGCGAACTGGTCTCCAACGCGTCGGACGCCTGCGACCGCCTGCGCTACGCGGCGCTGACCCAGCCGGAACTCTCGGCCGACGATCCGAACCTCAAGGTCCGCCTGCTGGTCGACAAGGACGCGCGGACCCTGACCGTCGCCGACAACGGCATCGGCATGAACCGCGACGATCTGGTCGAGAATCTCGGCACCATCGCCCGCTCCGGCACCGCCGCCTTCATGAAGTCGCTGGACGGTGCGGAGAAGGGCGACGGCAAGAAGGACGTCAACCTGATCGGCCAGTTCGGCGTCGGCTTCTATTCCGCCTTCATGGCCGCCGACAAGGTGACGGTCCTGACCCGCAAGGCCGGCGAGCCCACCGGCTGGCGCTGGGAGTCCGACGGCAAGGGCGAGTTCACCGTTGCCGAGGCCGACGGCCTGCCGCGCGGCACGCAGATCGTCCTGCATCTGCGCGCGGGCGACGACGAGTATCTCGACGAGGCCCGTCTCGGCGGCATCGTCCGCAAATATTCCGACCACATCGCCATCCCGATCCTGTTCGGCGAGGGTGACGAGGCCAAGGCGCTGAACAGCGCGTCGGCCCTGTGGACCCGGTCGAAGTCGGAGATCTCCGCCGACCAGTACAAGGAATTCTACCACCATGTCGGCCACGCCTTCGACGATCCGTGGCTGACCCTGCACTGGCGGGCCGAAGGGGCGCTGGAATACACCAACCTGCTCTATGTGCCCTCGACCAAGCCCTTCGACCTGTTCGACCCCAAGCGCGCCCATCGGGTGAAGCTGTACGTCAAGCGCGTCTTCATCACCGACGCGGCCGAAGGGCTGATCCCGCCCTACCTGCGCTTCCTGCGCGGCGTGGTCGACAGCGAGGATCTGCCGCTGAACATCAGCCGCGAGATGCTGCAGCACAACCCGATGCTGGCCAAGATCAAGGCCGGCATCACGCGGCGCGTCCTGTCGGAGCTGTCGAAGAAGGCCAAGGACGGCGAGAACGCGGCCGAGTACGACAGCTTCTGGGAAAACTTCGGCGCGGTGCTGAAGGAAGGCCTCTACGAGGACTACGAGCACCGGGACGAGCTGCTGAAGCTGCTGCGCTTCCGCACCACCGCCGGCGACGAGCTGGTGTCGCTGGAGCAGTATGTCGCCCGCATGAAGGAGGGCCAGGACGCCATCTTCACCATCAGCGGCGACGACATCGACACCCTGCTGCGCAGCCCGCAGCTGGAAGGCTTCAAGGCCAAGGGCGTCGAGGTTCTGCTGCTGACCGACCCGGTGGACGAGTTCTGGATGCCGTCGGTCGGCGTCTATGACGGCAAGCCCTTCAAGTCGGTGACCCGCGGCGGCGCCGATCTCGGCAAGATCAAGGGCGAAGAGGCCGAGAAGCCGGAGGAGAAGACGCCGGAGGGTGAGCTGACCGACCTGCTGGCCCTGCTGAAGCTGACCCTGTCCGATGCGGTGAAGGATGTCCGCAAGTCCGAACGCCTGACCGACAGCGCCGTCTGTCTGGTGGCCGACGACAACGACATGGACATGCATCTGGAGCGCCTGCTGAAGCAGCACAAGCAGCTGAACGGCGAGGTCGGCAAGCGCATCCTGGAGATCAACCCGTCGCACGCCCTGATCAAGCGGCTGGCCGACCGGGCCAAGGGCAGCGGCGCCACCGACGCGCTGGAGGATGCGGCCTGGCTCCTGCTCGACCAGGCCCGCATCGTCGAGGGCGAACCCCTGCCCGACCCCGCCGCCTTCGCCCGCCGTCTGGCGAGCGCGATGGAGAAGGGGCTGGCGTAAGGATCGCCAGCGCCGGGAAAGTCTGAAGGAAAGCCCCGTTCTCTCCGGAGAAGGGGGCTTTTCCGTTCCAGCGTCTGTCTGATGCTTATTGAAGCACCAGACAGACGCTAGGCTTTTGGTTCTCCGTGTGATTCACGCTTCAAGCGCTTCCGCTTGAACCGATCACACTCTAGCCCCGCCCCACCCGCCGGGGTGGGAAGACCAGCGAGATGGTGGTGCCCTCGTCGCGGCGGCTGACCACGTCCAGCCGGCCGCCATGCAGCTCGATCAGCCGCTTGGTCAGGGGCAGGCCCAGCCCGGTGCCGACCTGGCTGCGGGCCAGCGCACTGTCCACCTGTCCCCAGGGCTCCAGCGCCTTGGCAAGTTCCTCCCCGGTCATGCCGATACCGGTGTCGTAGACCGACAGCCAGAGCTCACCGTCCGCTGCCACGCGGCCGCGCAGCGTTACGATTCCATCGGCCGGCGTGAACTTCACCGCGTTGGACAGCAGGTTCAGCAGCATCTGGCGCAGCTTGCGCTCGTCCGCCCGCAGCGGCGGCAGATCCAGCGGCACCGCGGTGGCGATGCTGACGCCATGGCGCGCGGCCCGTTCGGCCAGCAGCCGCGCCGTGCCGATCGCCACCCGCACCACATCCACCGTCCCGTCCACCAGTTCCAGCCGGTCGGCATCGGCCTTCGACAGGTCGAGCAGGTCGTTGATCAGCTCCATCAGGTGCCGGCCGCTTTCGGCGATGTCGCGGGCATATTCGCGATAGAGCGGAATGGCGTGCGGTCCCAGCACCTCCTGCTCCAGCAGTTCGGCGAAGCCCATCATCGCCGTCAGCGGCGTGCGGATCTCGTGGCTCATGTTGGCGAGGAAGGCGGTCTTGGCACGGATCGCCTGCTCTGCCTGCCGGCGCGCCTCGTCCAGCTGGCGGGCGCGCAGTTCCGTCTGTTCGGCAGAGCGCGCCATCAGCCCGGTGACCGTGCCGACGCCCAGATAGCGGTCCTGCTCCACCACCAGGAAGCCGGTCACCAGCGCCGCCGGCTTCAGCCGCGCCAACCGCCGCCCGATCTCCGCCAGCGGAGTAGCGCCGTCGATCAGCAGCGGATGCGGATCCATCAGGTCGGCGGCCGTCCGCGTGCCGATCCTCTCGCCGCCCCCCTCGCCGCTGCCGTCCAGCAGCAGCCGGCCGCGCTCCAGCAGTCCGGCGACGCGGCCGTCGCCGTCGACCACCGGCAGGGCGGCAAGCTCCGGCTGGCGCTGGAAACGGGCAAGGGCGGCGGCGCAATCCTGCGAGGAGGAGAGCGGAGTGACCGGAACGGCCAAGCCGGCGGCGGTGAAGGCGGGTTCGTCCATATGCGGCTCCGCCGTGAACGAAGAGGTGGAAGGCGGGAAATCGAACGGCGTCACTGCGGCTTCCCTCCCTCCTGTCGGGCGTTGTCGGGCCCGGTGGATGTCCGGCAGGCGCGCCGCCCGGATCGGACGGCGCTTGCCCAAGGGGAAAACCTAGCAGCGGATTATGAGCAATTGGTTTCTACCCCGCTCCATGACGGCATCGCCCAATAGTCTGAAAGTATTATGCCCTTGGCGAGGAAAGCGCCCTCCGCTCGGCCGTCCGGCGGGAACGTGGGTGTTTGAGAATGTCTCCGAAACACAGTATGATGGTCGGGTATTCGGGGTGCCGCGAACGGCTGGCCGGGGCGAACTGAACGATCGCCTCCGTTGCCGGCTCGTTCCGCTGGCGTTCCGGGCATCAGGGAGACCGGAGGGGCGAACCGCCGCCCGTCAACGAAGACAGGATTACAGGGGATGTCCATGCCCTCGCGCCTCGAAGAATTGTGCGTGAAGAAGGGATTGAAGATGACCGACCAGCGCCGCGTGATCTCGCGCGTGCTGTCGGAGGCGACGGACCATCCCGATGTGGAGGAGGTGCATCGCCGTGCATCCGCCATCGACCCGCGCATTTCCATCGCCACCGTCTACCGGACGATGCGGCTCTTCGAGGAGGCGCACGTCATCGACCGGCTCGATTTCGGTGACGGCCGCGCCCGTTACGAAGAAACCAGGACCGATCATCACCATCATCTGATAGATGTCGACTCGGGTGAAGTGATCGAGTTCACCAACGATGAAATGGAACGGCTGAAGGAAAGCATAGCCCGCGAGTTGGGCTATGACCTGATCGGCCATCGGTTGGAACTGTACGGCGTCCCGCGCAAACGCCGTGCCGATAAATCTGAGTCTTAACTATATACGGAACTTGTTTTCGATGCGCACAAGGGGTGGCGGCTGACATCGCCACCATCCGGAATCGCCACCCGCATGACGGGTGGGTCAGGCGATCATCGCTTGCGGGGTGCATCGGGTGCCGGTCTGGACCTTGCGGGGCGCTGGCCCAAGGTTAGGCGAGGAGCAAACCTCACACAGACCGGAACCGGCCGCACCATGGATGACCGTCCCAACAACCGCCAGGGCCAGCCCCCCCACACCCGGCCCGAGAGCCCGCCGAGCACGGCCGGGCCCGCCTCCCCGATCCTCGACCCCGTCCTGGAGCGGCTCGACCGCCTGTCGGATCTGCTGATGCGCCGCATCGACCGGCTGGAGGAACGGGTCCGCAGCCTGGAGCAGGACAATGGCGAGATCATCAACCTGCTGATCGCCGTCAAGGCCGGGCTGGAGGAAGCGTCAGGCGACCTGATCGCCCAGCTGGAGGAAGCCGACGATGGCACCGGGCAGGATGACGGCTCCGACGATGGCTCCGAAGACGGACCGCTGTTCGAGGTGCCCTGCGGCCCGAACATGCTGCATTGATCCCGACGAGCTTATCCGCCTCCGCATCGGGTCAGGTCTTCCTTGATGTCGACCTGAAACTCCTTGCCCGCCGCCCTGTGGCGGCCGGATAACTGCGGTCATGCAAACGACGTCATCCCAGCCGCATGGCCTGGAGCCTCAGACCGGCATCGCGCCGCCCACGCCGCCGTCGGCGGCAATGCCGGAGTCCATGCCGGCGGCGACGCCGGAGTCGCCGGTCTCCGGGCCGGCAGGCGTCGCCTTCTTCGACTTCGACGGGACGCTGATCCATGGCGACAGCCTGCCGATGTTCGTCGGCGAGGTGATCGGCCGGCGCCGCGCGGCCCTGGCGCTGGCCGATGCCATCCGTTCGGCCCTGCACCGCCATTTCCGCGGCCGTGGGCCAGGCTGCGACTTTCCGGGGTCGGTCAAGGCGATCTACCTGAAGCGCACGCTGCGCGGGCTGCCGGTGGCCGACGCGTCGGCCGCGGCCGAACGCATGGTGCCGCGCGTGCGCTGGCACCAGCCGATGCTGGACGTGCTGAAGGAGCATCGCCGCCAGGGCCGCCGCGTGGTGATCGCCACCGGCGCGCTCGACCTCTACATGCCGGCGCTGCTGCGCGGGCTGGAGGTGGACGATCTGCTGGCGACCGGCATGGAGGTGGTGGACGGCAGGCTGACCGGACGGCTCAGCACCGCCAACTGCGTGCGGCTGGACAAGGCGGACCGGGTGACCGGATGGATCGCCGGCCATGGCCCGGTCGCCGCCACCTGGGGCTATGGCAACCATCCCAGCGACCTGCCGATGCTGGCGCTGATGCACAAGGGCGAAGTGGTCCGTATTCGACGAAGGTCGAACCACAGGTAGCAGGCGTTTACAACCCCGGCGCCGGCCCGCATACTCCGTCTGTCCATAATAAAAACATGATGGACGGAGGGGAAACGTGGCTTTCAGCATCGATGCCGACATCCGGATGCCGGGCTATGGCGGACGCCGTGCGGTGATCGCCGATGCCGACCGTGTCCAGCGCGAGGCGCTGGCCGGCCATCTGTCCGGCCGCGGCTTTCAGGTCTCGCAGACCGACGACGCGCTGGAGGCGCTGACCATCATCGGTGCGGAGGCGCCGGCCGTGGCCCTGCTTCCGCTCGACCATGAGGGCGACGACGGCGACCGCGCCGCGGCGCTGGCGGCCATGCTCTATCCGCAGACTCGCATCCTGATGACCGGCCCGCGCATGCCGAACCTGCCCTTCCACATCCTGCCCCGCCCGGTCGATCTGACCGCGCTTGACCGCTGGCTGGACGAGGCGACGGCTTAGATCGGATCGCGTAAAATCGGGATCGATTTGAAGCGTGAATCCGATCGTTAAATATAAAGCTATAGCTCCGTGCGTTTCATATTAAACGCACGGAGCTATAAATGACGGCGACGCGCTCCAGCTTTTCCGGGTTGGCGATCTGATAGACCCGCAGGATTCTGTTCCCGGTGTCGCCGCAGGGGGCCATGTCGAAGGCCAGAACGCTGCGGAACGCCCCGCCAAGGTCGGCCAGCAGGCCCGGCCCGCCATTCACCCGCACCGGGATGAAGCCGAAGCTGACGCCGCGCTTGCGCTGGACGCCGATCAGGAAGCGGGCGATGCGGTCGGCACCGAACAGCGGGTTGACCGCCGTCCGCACCATCCCGCCGCCGTCGCTCAGCCACTGGGCGTCATCGGACAGCAGGGCGACGATGGCGGCATAGTCTCGCCGGACGCTGGCCTCGGCGAAGGCATCGGCCAGACGCCGCCCGGCATCCACGGAGTCGGCCGGCTGGCCCCAGGCGGCAGGCTCGGCCAGCCTGGCGCGGGCACGCCGCATGATCTGGCGGCAGGCCTCCACCGACTTGCCGAGCATCGCCGCGATCTCCGCATAATCGAGGTCCATCGCCTCGCGCAGGACGAAGACCGCCCGCTGGTCCGGCGCCAGCCGTTCCAGCAGCAGCAGCATCGCCAGCGGCACCGACTCGGGCTCCATGCCGTCCTCCGGCTCGGAGTCCCAGCCGGCGACCTCCGGTTCGGGCAGCCACAGACCGTAATAGCGCTCACGCGCCACCCGGGCGGACCGCAGCCGGTCGAGCGCCAGCCGCGTCACCAGGGTGGTGAGATAGGCGGG
Source organism: Azospirillum sp. A23 (assembly GCF_042938965.1). NCBI lineage: Bacteria > Pseudomonadati > Pseudomonadota > Alphaproteobacteria > Rhodospirillales > Azospirillaceae > Azospirillum > Azospirillum sp. A23. The sequence goes on from NZ_CP170667.1 coordinate 2,255,917, forward strand.
GGCCGACCCGACGCTGCCGGGCGCCACGGCCGACCAGCGCAGCCAGGCGTCCTGCAGCGTGTCTTCCGCCTCGGCCACCGAGCCGAGCAGCCGGTAGGCCAGGGCGCGCAGCCGCGCCCGCTCGCCCGCGAAGGCGGCGAGCGCGGTGTCCGGGTCGGCCAGCGCCGTCACGCCGCCATCCCGACGGCGGTGCCCTCGATATGCTGGGCGATGCCGATGCGGTTCCAGGCGTTGATCTGCGCCACCGTCGCCGTCAGTTGGGCGATCTGCTCGACGTTGAAATGGCGTTGCAGCCCCCGGTACGCCTCGTCGATGCGGTCATGCTGGGTGCGGGTCAGCACCTCGGCCCAGGCGAAGGCGGCACGCTCGTCCGGCAGGAACAGGTCCGACCGCTCCCACTCCGCCACGGCGGCGATGCGCTGGTCGGACTGGCCGTCGTGGCGCGCCTCCTTGCTGTGCATGTCGATGCAATAGGTGCAGCCGTTGATCTGCGACACGCGCAGGTCGATCAGGTGGATCAGCCCGGTCGGCAGGCCGCTGCCGCGGATGGCCTTGGTGATGGCGAGCATCGGCGTGTACAGGGACGGCGCGTCGGCGGCGACGGTGAAACGGAAAGCCATGGTGTTCATCCTCGTGTGGAGTGTCTTCGCCCCCATGACGGGACAGACCGCTCCGGCGTGACGCATGGCTGGTCCGCGCTCCACTCAAGCCCTGGCTTTCAAGCGTCGCTCAGCATTCCCACCGCGTCGCGCAGGATGGCGACCTTGGCGGCGAACCGCCCTTCCGGGTCGCTCTCGCCGATCAGTTGGATCATGATGCCAAGGGCATGGGCGACCCGCGGCGCCATCCCCGGCCGCTCCCGCACGCGGGTGGCAAGCGCGGCCAGTGCCGGCCGGTAGGGTCGCCCCTCGAATCCGTCGGTGGCGATTGACTCGAATCGGTTGGCGAGGTCGAGGATCTCGCGGTTGTCGCTCATGCGCGTTCCAGCATTGTCAGACGAACAGCATGGCGCCGCCGCCGGGCGCCTCATTCAGGAAGGTGACGACGCCGCCGGTGGCGACCGGCACGTCCGCACGCAGGGAGACGCCGGGTGGCAGCCCCAGCGCCCGCAGCCCCATCTCGCAGGCCATCACCGTGACGCCCATGGCGACGCAGGCCTCCAGCAGTTCCTCGAAGGTGGCGAGGCCGTGGGTGGCGAAATAGCGGTCGCGCGCCACCGGCGTGCTGCCGTCGTCGGCCGGGTCCAGGTCGTGCCAGCCCAGCACGCCCGGCTCCGTCTCGTGGACCAGGGCGCGCAGCGCGCGGCCGGTGAAGAACAGCGTGACCTTGCGGTTGGTGGCCGCCGCGGCGCTGGCCATCACCAGCGCGTAATGGACCCGGTCGAAGCCGCCGGCGAACAGCACGATGGACAGGGCCGATGTCCCGCCGGCTCCAGTCGCCGGCACAGGATTCGGCGCAGGATTTGGCATGGTCTCAGGCAGGGCAGTGGACATGATGGCCGCCTCCCATGTTTGCCACGGCGCCCGTCAGTGGGCGGAGAGGTCGTGGATCGTCCGATGATCGCCGCAAAGCGCGCAGTCGGGATCCCGCTTGATGGCGATGCGCTGATAGGACGCATAGAGCGTGTCCATCATCAGCAGGCTGCCCGACAGGCTTTCGCCCAACCCCAGCAGTTCTTTCAGCACCTCCGTCGCTTGCAGCGAGCCGACGGAACCGGCCAGCGCCCCCAGAACGCCGCCTTCCGAACAGGACGGCACGGTGCCGCGCGGCGGCGGTTCGGGGAACAGGCAGCGATAGCAGGGGTGCGGCGCCCCCAGATGCGCCTTGAAGGTGGTCAGCTGCCCGTCGAAGCGCAGGATCGCCGCCGACACCAGCGTCTTGCCGGCCAGGAAGCAGGCGTCGTTCAGCAGGAAGCGCGTGGCGAAATTGTCCGACCCGTCGGCGACGAGGTCGTAGCCGGCGATCAGATCCATCGCGTTGTCGCGGTTGATCCGCGTGCGGTGCGCCTCGACCCGCACGTCGGGATTCAGCGCATGGATGCGGGCGGCGGCACTCTCCACCTTCGCGAGGCCCAGCGTCGATTCGTCGTGGATCACCTGCCGTTGCAGGTTCGACAGATCGACCGTGTCGTCGTCGACGATGCCGATGGTGCCGACGCCGGCCGCCGCCAGATAGAGCAGCAAGGGCGCGCCCAGGCCGCCGGCACCGACGACCAGCACCTTGGATCGCAACAGCTTTTCCTGGCCGATGCCGCCGACTTCCGGCAGCACGATGTGGCGGGAATAGCGGTGAAGCTGGGTGTCCGTGAAGTCCATGGCCCGCAGCATAGCGCAAGGACGGGCCGTTGCAGCAACATTCGATGCCGCGATTTCCGGAAAGCCGGCAGCGCGCAATCGCCGCGATGGAGCTCCCTCAGGCCTTGGTCGAGGTCGTCGCCCCCTGGGCCGCCCATTGCTGCAGGCGGGCCTGCCGCTCGCGCAGCGTCTTCTGGATGGCGCTTTCCTGATTGGTGCCGGAGTCCGACAGGTCCGGATTGCGCGGCACCAGTCCCAGCCGGAAATCGGTCGGCGACTTCAGATCGGACGGCGGCACCACCACCATGGTGTACTGGCCGGGTTGCAGCTTGTAGGTCGGCTTCTGCAGGAAGTTCTGCTGGGAATCGGGCTTGCCCGAGTCGCTGGCGGCGACCACCTTGCCGTCCTTGTCCATCATCGCCCAGCGCGTGTTGGGCAGCGAGATGTCGGCGGTGAAGGTGCCACCCTGCACGACGTTGAAGGTGTGCTTCTGGACGCCGGTGTCGCCGTTCCCCGGTGGCTGGGCAGTGCCCTTCAAGCTCGCGCCGCCGGCCGTCACCAGAACGTTCTGCCGTTCCGTGACGTCCATTGAGTAGTCGCGCACGCCCGCCGCGCGGTTGGCCTGGGAAAAGGTCGCGGTGTAGGTGCCGGGACCGAGCCGCGCGCTGGCATCCGCAGTCGATTCGTTCGACCGGAGGCTGGTCACCACCTCGTTGCGGTCGTTGCGGATCTCGACGTTGGTGAAGCTGTTGTTGATCTTGAAGTTGTATTCGCCGGCCTTGCTGACCGTGAAGGTCTGGCTGTCGGCGTTCGCTCCGTCGGCACCCACACCCGTCGTTCTCCCCTTGAACTGGGAGAAGGCGCTGCTCGACAGGTTCGGGACGTAGGTGGACGTGGAAATATCCGACATGGCGGTCACTCCCCTGCGTCGGCACGGACGGAAACGGCGTTGTTGATGCCGGGGAGTTTAACCGAATTCGCAAAATCCGTCAAATTTCGGACCGGATTTTCATCTTCAGGCTGCGGAGCGGGGACGGAACACGTCCCCGCCCGCCCCTATCGGCGGCAACCCTTTCTTATTCCAGCCCTTCGAACAGGGCGGTCGACAGGTAGCGCTCGGCGAAGGACGGCAGGATCACGACGATCTGCTTGCCCTCATTCTCCGGACGGGCACCGATTTCCAGCGCGGCGGCCAGCGCCGCACCCGACGAGATGCCGACCGGCACGCCCTCCAGACGGGCAACGGCGCGGGCGGTCTCGAAGGCGCGCTGGTTGGAGATGCGCACCACCTCGTCGATCAGCTCCTTCTTCAGGATGTCGGGCACGAAGCCGGCGCCGATGCCCTGGATCTTGTGCGGACCGGGCATGCCGCCGGACAGGACGGGGCTGTCCTCCGGCTCGACCGCCACCGCCTTGAAGGAGGGCTTGCGGGCCTTCAGGACCTCGGCGGTGCCGGTCAGCGTGCCGCCGGTGCCGACGCCGGAGATCAGGAAATCGACCTGACCGTCGGTGTCCTTCCAGATCTCCTCCGCCGTGGTGGCGCGGTGAACGGCCGGATTGGCGGTGTTCTTGAACTGCTGCAGCAGATAGGCGTTCGGGTCGGCGGACAGGATCTCCTCCGCCTTGCGGATGGCGCCCTTCATGCCCTCCGCCGCCGGGGTCAGCACCAGCTCGGCGCCCAGCAGCTTCAGCATCTTGCGCCGTTCCACCGACATGCTTTCCGGCATGGTCAGGATCAGCTTGTAGCCCTTGGCGGCGGCGACGAAGGCCAGCGCGATGCCGGTGTTGCCGGAGGTGGGCTCGACCAGCGTGGTGCGGCCGGGGGCGATGGTGCCGGCGGCCTCGGCGGCCTCGATCATGGCGCGGCCGATGCGGTCCTTGACGCTGGCCAGCGGGTTGAAGAACTCCAGCTTGCCGATGATCTGGGCCTTCACCCCCGACTCTGCGGCGAGACGGTCCAGCCGCACCAGCGGCGTGGCGCCGATCGTGTCGAGGATGCTGTCGTAGATCTTGCCGCGGAACTCCGGTGCAGCCATGATTCCACCTCTGAGATTTGTGTTATATGTGATTTCAACACCCCAGGCGGAGCATTATCCAGCACAGGGAGCCTGTCAAACGGGAAGTGGTGCCACCAAGTCCCCTACATCAGATGGTGAAGTCGATGCGGTCCTCGGTCTCGCTCTCCACCCCGGCGCGCCGCGCCCGCATGCACAGATCCTCGATGGTGATGGTGTCGAGCTTGGCCATGCATTCGTCCTGGAGTTCGCCCCACAGCGGGCGCACCACCTGATGGCCCAGCACCGAACCCGCCGGTTCCTCGATGGGGTCGGTGGCGGTCTCCATCGCGCGGACGACCTTCACGATCTCGCCCAGCGTGATCCGCCGCCGCTCGCGCGCCAGCCGGTAGCCGCCGCGAGGGCCCCGCACACCGGCCAGCACGCCTTCGCGCACCAGCTGTTGCAGAACCTGTTCCAGATAGCGCTTCGGAATGCCCTGGCGCCGGGTGATCTCGCCGGACTGCACCGGCTCGGTGCCCGCGTTGTAGGCGATGTCGAGGACCGCCTCGATGGCGAACATCAGCTTCTTGGAGATGCGGAGCATCACGAACGACTCCCGGTATTCTGACCGTGGGTGGCCGACGGTGGAACCACCATCCCCTCCCCCACTTCCGCCTGTTGGTTAAGAACCGTTTTACACCGCTGATGCGGTAATTCTCAACAGGATTTGTCGCAGACAGACTCGGGAAAATGCGCCGCCTCGTCCGGCGAGGTGCCGTCAGCCAACCGGCGTCCAGACCACCTCCCCCAAATCCTCGCGGAAGGCGAAGCGTTTCAGGTGGTCGATCACGACCTCCTGCATGCGCTCCATCTGTCCGGCATCCTCGATTTCAATCGTCAGGGTCAGCCCCCCGTCGTCGGCCGCCATCCGGCAGCGGCGGTCGGCGGCGAAGGGGACGAGCCCCTGGGTCTCGTCATAGACGACCTCGAACTTGTGCGCCCAGTGCTTGCACAGCTGGGTCATGTAGCGGCGCCCGTTCGGGGTGGCGACGCGTGCGGTGGATGCGGCCATGATCCTTGTCTCCTGTCCGGTCGGATGCGTTCGACGCTCAGATACGTTCGACACGGCGGGCGGCGTCATCGATGATGTCGGCGATGGCCTGGGTCTGCTCCGCCGTCAGGTCGCCGCGCGACAGGCGCAGCCGCAGGGCCAACTTGAAATTCTCGATGGCGCGGTGGATCTGCGGCGAGGATTCGCGCTGCTGCCGGGCCCGCGCATGGGCGATGCGCTCGCGCACCGCGGCGACCGACGGCTCCGCCGCCTTCAACGCCTCCGAGCCTTCCGTCGTGATCTCGTAGAGCTTCTTGTTGCCCTCGGTGGCGCCGACGCGGATGTGGCCCTGCTCTTCCAGCAGGGTCAGGGTCGGGTAGACGACGCCGGGGCTGGGGCTGTAGGCGCCGCCGACCATCTCCTCGACCGTCTTGATCAGATCGTAGCCGGAGCGCGGCTTCTCCGCGATCAGCCACAAGAGGACGAAGCGCAGGTCGCCATGGTCGAAGACCCGCCGCTCGCCGCGGCCGCCGCGGCCTTGACCGCCCCAACCAGGGCCGCCCCAGCCTTCCCAGCCGCCGCGATGCCCAGGACGGCCGTGACGGCCTCGCCCTTCCGGAGCCTCGTCCTCGAAGTCGGGACGCGAGAAGCGGCGGCCGTGTTTGTGAAACAGATGCCGAAACATGAAACCCTCATCTGATGCAGTTTCGATATAACGAAAACTTAGATATATCGAAACACGCTCTCTGACAAGGGGGAAGCATTCGCCGCGATACGCTGCGGGCGTCCGCGGGCCGCGACAAATCACGTTCGCCTGCAAATCACTGTCGCCCGCCCGGCCGAAGCGGCTATAACCGACGCCCTGGCTTTGCTTTCGCGCGTGTGTGCCCTGATGCCCCTTCGGATCGAGACCTTTTCCAACGTCACCGGCGGTTCCAGCTTCTTCAAGGCGGTGGGCCACCCGCTGGCGGCACCCAAGGCGGCGATCCTGATCGCGCGGCTGGCCTCCTTCGGCCCGGTGGCGGTCTACGACCCGCTGGGCCTGCTGTCGGGGCTGGCGGAGTTCTATGACCTGTCGTCGATCGACGTCTGCGGCATCTATGTCCAGGACGTCGAGAAGGTCGGACAGGAGGTGTTCGGCCATGCCGCCCGCCCGGTCACCGACCTGCCGTCCAGCGGCGCCCGCACCGTCTTCGTCGTCGCCTTCGATTCGCAGCGCTTGGAAGGCCACATCGCCCACCTGATCCCGAAGCAGGCCGGCGTCGTCTCGCTCGACGCCATGCGCGTGCCGGAAGACATGCTGAACGATCCCGGCCATTACCTGTCGAAGTTCAACTGGGCGACCAACTTCGCTTGGTTCCGCGACGGCGACGGCCACCACACCCGCGTGGTGTCGGCCAACTACTGGCCGCGCTACGGCGCCAAGGGCACCCGGCTGTGGGCCTGCCTGTTCGACGGCGAGGGCCGCCCCATCGCCGACTGGACGGAGCCGATGCCGCCGACCGACGGCACCGTGGTGATCGACAGCCGGCAGGTGCGCGAGCGCTTCGACCTGTCGCCCTTCTGCGGGTCGCTGTTCCTGCACATCATCGGCGCCGCCGGGCATGACGTGGTGAAATACGCGCTCGACACCTATGGCGACGACGGCACGGTGCTGTCCTGCACCCACGACGCCAACGCCTGGCCGGCCGACCTCTATGCCGGCCTGCCCGCCCCGCGCGAGGGTGAGCGCGTATCGTTGTGGATCCAGAACAGCCACCCCACCCCGATTCCGGCCGGCGCGGTCGGGCTGAACCCGATGGGCTCGTCCGACATCCGCACGCTCGACCGAGCGGTCCCGGCCTTCGCCACCCTTGAACTGGACGTCGCCAGCCTGTTCCCCGAAGCGCGCTGGCCCCAGCAGTTCGAGGTGCAGGCCGGCAAGCATTTCGTCCGCCCGCGCTACGAGATCGCCGCCGCCGACGGCCGCCGCCGCATGGCCCACGCCAATGTCGAGCGCACCGACCTGAAGCCGGACCCCAAGCTGCCGCTGCTGACCGGCGGTGCGGTGGACAAGGGCGTGGTGGGCAAGGGCCACATCCTGCCGGCGCCGCTGCTGCCGATGGGCCGCTGGCGCACCGTTCTGCTGCCGACGCCGATGAGCACGGCGCAGACCGAGTTGCCGGTGAAGGCGGTGGTCTACGACCGCAACGGCGCCGCCGTGGCTGAACACCGCTTCGGCAACCTGAAGCGCTCCGACAGCGTGGCGCTGGACGTCACCGGGCTGGTCGCCGACAAGACCGTTGTGGATGGCTGGGGCCATGTCGAACTGGTCTATGATTTCGAAGCCGGAACGATTGCAGACGGCTGGCTGCACGCGCTGGTCCGTTACGAGGACGTAACGACCGGCCATGTGGCGGAGACCAGCTTCGGCAGTCACATGTTCAACATGGCGATGGTCTACCGCGACGAGCCGCAGAGCTACCATGGCCGGCCGCCCGGCCTGTCGACCCGTCTGTTCCTGCGGCTGGGCACCGATCCGTGGGACACGCTCTGCCACCTCGTCTACCCTGCCTCGACCCAATGGCATGCCACCTCCGACACCAGCCTCGTGCTGGTGCGGCGCGACGGGGTGGAAGTGGCGCGCAAGCGGCTGGCGATCCCCTGTGGCGGCTCGCATTTCTGGCGCTATCGCAAGATGTTTACGGAAGCGGAACGGTTGGCGGCCGGCGATCATGCCTATGTGCTGATCCGCGACACCACCTGCCGCCTGTTCGGCTACCATGGCTGCCTTGCGGCCGGTGACACCGCCTTCAGCCTCGACCATATGTTCGGCTTCTAGAACCGTTTTAATCACGACTCCGTTCGCGGGGAATTTGCGGGATCAGACCCATGGCCACCACGCACCACACCAAGGTTCTCATCATCGGCGCCGGCCCGGCCGGCTACACCGCCGCCATCTATGCCGCGCGCGCCAACCTGGAGCCGCTGATGGTCCAGGGCATGCAGCCGGGCGGCCAGCTGATGATCACCACCGATGTGGAGAATTTCCCCGGCTTCGCCGATCCGATCCAGGGCCCCTGGCTGATGGAGCAGATGCAGAAGCAGGCGGAGCATGTCGGCACCAAGATGGTGTTCGACCTGATCACCGACGTCGACTTCACCAAGCGCCCCTTCGTCTGCAAGGGTGACAGCGGCGACACCTACACCGCCGACAGCGTCATCATCGCCACCGGCGCCCAGGCGCGCTGGCTCGGCATCTCGACCGAAGAGATCTACCGCGGCTTCGGCGTGTCGGCCTGCGCCACCTGCGACGGCTTCTTCTTCCGCGGCAAGGAGGTGGCGGTCGTCGGCGGCGGCAACTCGGCGGTCGAGGAGGCGCTATACCTGACCAACCACGCCAGCAAGGTCACGGTCATCCACCGCCGCGACGGCTTCCGCGCCGAACGCATCATGCAGGACCGCCTGTTCCGCCACCCGAAGATCGAGGTGGTGTGGGACAGCACGGTCGAGGAGATCGTCGGCGAGGGCGACGGCACCATGGGCAACCCGCGCGCCGTCACCGGCGTCCGCATCAAGAACGTCAAGTCGGGCGACGAGCGCGTCATCCCGGTGGCCGGCGTCTTCGTCGCCATCGGCCATGTGCCGGCAACCGGCATCTTCCAGGGCAAGGTGGAGATGGACGATTCGGGCTACATCGTCACGGTGCCCGACTCGACCGCCACCAACATCCCCGGCGTCTTCGCCGCCGGCGACGTGAAGGACAAGGTCTACCGCCAGGCCGTCACCGCCGCCGGCATGGGTTGCATGGCCGCGCTGGAGGCCGAGCGCTGGCTCGCCCACCACGAGCCGGCCGCCGGTGCGCACGGCGATCCCAGCCCGGCCGGGACCTGGTGAGCTGAAGCGGCCCACCCCCTCCCCCGTCCGGGAGAGGGGGCCCCCCTTATGCCCTTGACGGTCTTTCCACAAAGCCCCGACTGTGATTCCCTGATGCGTCCAATCGCGAGGGAGTCCTCTTGCCTACGCTGAAACGCGGCCTGACCCTGCTGGTCACGGTGGCCGCCACCCTGCTGGGCCTGCTGCTGGTCACGTTCCTGATCGGCCGCGTCGTTCCGATCGATCCGGTGCTGTCGGCGCTCGGCGACCGCGCGAATGCCGACAGCTACGCGCAGATGCGCACGCAGCTCGGCCTCGACCTGCCGCTGTGGCAGCAGTTCCTCCGCTATGTCGGCGACGTGCTGCAAGGCGACCTCGGCACCTCGGTGCTGACTTCCCGGCCGGTGCTGGAGGATGTGCTGCGCGTCTTCCCGGCGACGCTGGAACTGGCGACCGTCGCCGCCATCATCGGGGCGGTGCTGGGCATTCCCGCCGGGGTGTTCGCCGCCACCAACCGCGGGCGCTGGCCCGACCATGCCATCCGCCTGCTCGGTCTGCTCGGCCATTCGGTGCCGATCTTCTGGCTCGGGCTGATGGCGCTGCTGCTGTTCTACGCCAAGCTGGACTGGGCGCCGGGGCCCGGACGGGTCGACGTCTTCTACGAGGGGATGGTCGATCCGGTGACCGGCCTCGTCACGGTGGACGCCCTGCTGGCCGGCGAGACCGACATCTTCTGGAACGCGGTCGGGCATCTGGTCCTGCCCTCGGCGATCCTCGGCCTCTATTGCGTCGCCTACATCGCGCGGATGACCCGCGGATTCATGCTGGACCAGCTGCGCCAGGAATACATCACCACCGCCAGGGTGAAGGGCCTGTCCGAAACCCGCGTTGTCTGGGGCCATGCGCTGCGTAACATCACCGTGCCGCTGATCACCGTCATCGCCCTGTCCTATGCCAGCCTGCTGGAAGGATCGGTGCTGACCGAGATGGTGTTCGCCTGGCCCGGCCTCGGCCTCTACATCACCAATTCGCTGCTCAGCGCCGACATGAACGCGGTGCTGGGCGGGACGCTGGTGGTCGGCACGGTTTTCATCGCGCTGAACCTGCTGTCCGACCTGCTCTACCGCCTTCTGGATCCGCGAGCCCGATGACCGCGCGCACCGACACCCAATCCACCGGCTGGCGGGACTGGCTGACCACCGACACGCCGCAGTCGCGGGCGCAAGCCCGGCTGGGCCGCGCCTGGGCCGGCTGGACCGCCTTCCGCCGCAACCGGCTGGCCGTCGCCGGGCTGCTGATCGTGCTGGCCCTGGTCGTCGTCGCCGCACTGGCGCCGGTGCTGGCGCCCTATCACCCCTATGCACAGGACCTGAACGGCCGGCTGCTGCCGCCCAGTGCGGCCCACTGGCTGGGAACCGACGCCTTCGGCCGCGACATCCTGTCCCGCCTGATCCACGGCGCGCGGCTGACGCTGATGATCGTGGCGCTGGTGGCGGCGACGGCGCCGCTGGCCGGGCTGGTGATCGGCACGGCCGCCGGCTATTTCGGCGGCTGGGTCGACACCGTGCTGATGCGCATCACCGACATCGCTCTCGCCTTCCCCAAGCTGATCCTGGCGCTGGCCTTCGTCGCCGCACTTGGCCCCGGCATCGAGAATGCGGTGATCGCCATCGCCATCACCTCCTGGCCGCCCTATGCCCGCATCGCGCGGGCGGAGACGCTGACCGTCCGCCGCGCCGACTTCATCAGCGCCGCCCGGCTGCAAGGGGCGTCCAGCCTGCGCATCATCCTCGGCCATATCATGCCGCTCTGCATCGCCTCGCTGATCGTGCGGACGACGCTGGACATGGCCGGCGTCATCCTGACCGCCGCCGGCCTCGGCTTCCTCGGGCTCGGCGCCCAGCCGCCGCTGCCGGAATGGGGGGCGATGATCGCCAGCGGCCGGCAATATGTGCTGGAGCAATGGTGGGTCGCCGCCATGCCGGGCCTTGCCATCTTCATCGTCAGCCTGGGCTTCAACCTGCTGGGCGACGGGCTGCGCGACGTGCTGGACCCGAAGGGGGACTGAAGCCATGGCCGACAAAAAGATGGCGGACGACGCCCCCCTGCTGGACGTCTCCAACCTGCGCGTCGCATTCCCCACCCGCACCGGCATGGCCGAGGCGGTGCGCGGCGTCTCCTTCACGCTCGGCCGGGAGAAGCTGGGCATCGTCGGCGAGTCGGGCTCCGGCAAGTCGATGACCGGCCGCTCCATCCTGCGCCTCGTGCCCTCACCGGGCCGGGTCACCGCCGACCGGCTGGCCTTCAACGGCGAGGATTTGCTGGCGGCGTCGCCAAGGCGCATGCGCGACATCCGCGGCCGGCGCATCGCCATGGTGATGCAGGACCCGAAATACTCGCTGAACCCGGTGATGACCGTCGGCCGCCAGATCGCCGAGGCCTACCGCGTCCACAGCAAGGCAGGCGCCGCCGAGGCGAAGCGCCGCGCGCTGGAAATGCTGGCCGCCGTGCGCATCCGCGACCCGGAGCGGGTCTATGACCGCTACCCGCACGAGGTGTCGGGCGGCATGGGCCAGCGCATCATGATCGCGATGATGCTGATCCCCGACCCCGACCTGCTGATTGCCGACGAGCCGACCTCGGCGCTCGACGTCACCGTGCAGATGCAGGTGCTGGCGATCCTCGACGACCTCTGCTCCCAGCGCGGCATGGGCATGATCTTCGTCAGCCACGATCTGAACCTCGTCGCCTCCTTCTGCGACCGCATCCTGATCATGTATGCCGGCCGGGTGGTGGAGAGCTGCCGCGCGTCGGAGCTGCACGCGGCGCAGCACCCCTACACCCGCGGCCTGCTGGCCAGCCTGCCCAGGATCGACGAGCCGCCCGGCGACCTGCCGGTGCTGAGCCGCGATCCGATGTGGTTGGAGGCGTAAGGACGATGATCGACATCCAGGATTTGCGGGTCCGCTTCGGCCAGGGCGCCGACGCCGTCACCGCGGTGGACGGCGTCACCCTGTCGGTACGGGAAGGGGAGAGCTTCGGCCTCGTCGGCGAATCCGGCTCCGGCAAATCGACGGTCCTGCGCGCGGTCAGCGGCCTGAACGACGACTGGACCGGCCGCATCGCCGTCGCCGGCGCGGAGCAGGGACCGGTGCGGCAGAAGGGCTTCTACAAGCTCTGCCAGATGGTGTTCCAGGATCCCTACGGCTCGCTGCACCCGCGCCACACGGTGGACCGCATCCTGGCGGAACCCATCGCCATCCACGGGCTGGGCGATGCCGACGCCCGTATCGACCGGGTGCTGCGCGATGTCGGGCTCGGCCCCGCCTTCCGCTTCCGCTACCCGCACCAGCTGTCGGGCGGCCAGCGTCAGCGCGTCGCCATCGCCCGCGCCCTGGTGCTGGAACCCCGCGTCCTGCTGCTGGACGAGCCGACCTCGGCGCTCGACGTGTCGGTGCAGGCGGAGATCCTGAACCTGCTGCGCCGGCTGCGGGCGGAACATGGCCTGACCCTGGTGCTGGTCACCCACAACCTCGCCGTCGTCGCCAACCTGTGCGACCGGCTGGCGGTGATGAACCGCGGCCGTCTGGTCGAGGAGATGAGCGTGGATGAGCTGCGCCGCGGTGCCGCGCGCGAGCCCTACACGTTGCAGCTCCTGCGCGCCAGCCAGGGCTACGACCGCGCCACGGCGGAGAGCTTCCGGGATTATGCGTGAGGGGCCGCAGTAGCGGCTTTCACCCCAGCCGCACCACGAACAGCTTGTCCTCCGCCCCCTTGGCGGCGGTCTTGTGATCGGCGATGGCGGCGTTGATGGCGTCGGGGGTCAGCCCATGGCTGCCGGGCGGGATCACCACGGCAACCCCGCTGGCCGCCAGCAGAGGGAAGCGCCGCACCGCGCCATAGCGGTCCTTTGCCAGGAAGCCGCCGCTGACCCGCGTTTCGGCGTCGTACAGGCTTTCGGCATCGGAGCGGAACAGGGCCAGCAGTTCGGCAAGCCGGGCAAGCACCTCGCCCTCCCCGCCGCCGCTGACGCCCAGGAAGAAGTCGTCGCCGCCGATATGGCCGGCGAAGGCGTCGGCGTCGATGGCCGCCCCGGCGCTGCCGGCCCAGGCCTTCAGCCGCTCGCTGAACATCAGGATGGCGCGGTCGCCCTGGCGGAAGCCGAAATTGTCGTTGAAGGGTTTGAAGTTGTCGAAATCCAGATAGGCCAGTACATGGCCGCAGCCCGGGTCGGCCAGCGCCCCTTCGATGTGGCGCAGGATCGCCGCGTTGCCGGGCAGGCGGGTCAGCGGGTTCTGGTCGGTCGCCATCGCCAGGTTGCGCTCATGCACCAGCCGCAGCAGCGCACCGCTCGACAGCACGCCGGCATAGGCCCCGCCCTCGACGATGACGATGCCGTCGGCCGCCGACTCGGTGGAGAAGGCCTCGATCACCCGGTCCAGCGGGGTGGAGATGTCGCAGACCGGCGACCGGATGACCAGATCGTCCAGCCCATTGCCCAGGCCGCGGTTGCGCAGCAGTTCGCCGCCGAAGCGCGAATAGACGAAGCGCTTCAGGTCGCGCTCGCGGATCAGGCCGAGCGGCCGGTCATGCTCGTCGATGATGGGCGCGATGGCGGCACTGCCGTCGCGGCGGAAATAGTCCAGCAGCTCGGTCTTGCGCGAATCGACCCGCAGCGGCGGCAGCCGTTCGATCACCTCCGACAGGCGGCGGTGCGAGTCGCTGGGCTGGCGCCGGTCCTTGCGGTTCAGATCCTCGACCACCGGATAGCGGTTGGGCAGGGCAGTCAGGTCGACGCGCGGCCGGGCGATCAGGAAGCCCTGGGCGAAGTCGCAGCCGAGATCCCGGCAGGTGTAGAACTCGGTGGCGGTCTCGACCCCCTCCGCCACGATCTGGATGCCCAGCGCATGGGCATGGCCGGCCAGCGCCGCCACCAGCGCCCGCTTGCGCGCGTCCGCATCGATGCCGGCGATGAAGAAGCGGTCGATCTTCACATAGTCCGGCCGCGCCTCGTACAACGTGCGCAGCCCGGAATGGCCGACGCCGAAATCGTCGATGGCGATGCCGGCCCCGCTCTGGCGGAAGCGGTCGACCGCCGCATCCACCGCGACGCCGCTGGGCACCGGGCGGCTTTCCGACAGCTCCAGCACGATGCCGCTGTTGCGCGAGGCGGCAGGGTCGCGGGCAAGCCAGGGCGCATCGGGTCGGCCGACCAGCCGGGCGTCAAGGTTCAGGAACAGCTTCGCCTCGTTCCAGCCCGACAGCGCACGGTAGGCGGCGACCGCCTTGGCGTGCAGCGCGGTCTCCACCGTCGCCAGCAGGCCGGCGGCCTCGGCGGCGTCCAGCAGTTCGCCCGCGTTGGCGAAGCCGGTGCGCTCGAACCCGCGCAGCAGCGCCTCATAGCCGTGGGAGCGGCCGGACCGCAGCTGAACGATGGGCTGGAAGGCGTAGCGCAGCGCGCCGACCATCGATGCCCAATCGAACGATGCGGCCTCGTCCCGGCCGGAGGGGACGGCGTCCCAGCCCGCGCCATAGGACTCGGCACGGTCGCTTTCCGGACTTGCGGTTTTGGACCCGGCTTTTGTGGTGGTCAGCACAGTCATCGCTCGGTCCGCCAGCGCCGATCACGCATGGGGTCGGCATCCACTTGTAACAGAGCTTGTTTGCGGTTTCATGACCGCAGGGTCACGTTGTTGCGCAATACGATCACCCGCCTGAGAGGCAAGAACCGGATCGGACCGAAAAATCTGGTTGATTGAATTCCGATCATACACACGGTGTGGTGGAATACGAGTTGCCCGCTCCCCCTGCCATCGCTATGCATGCGATGGTTGGAACCGGGCGGCGGAACGGCCACCGCCCGCGTCCCACCTACCGGGGAGCACGGAGTGGAAAAAGCACTCGTACTCCTGGTCCTGGTGCATCAGTTGATCAAGGCGATCCTCGATCTGCTGAAGTAACCGGACCGGACGGGGGGTGCGGCTGGCACCGCACCCTCCTGTCCGCAAGGATATGGTCAAACCGCCCTCCGCCGCAAGACCCACCCCACCACCGGAGCGCTTATCCACACCACTCCGGCTCAATCGACCGGAGAGTGATCGCCCGATCCTGGTCGGCTTGTCCCGAATCGAATCCTCGTATCGCCGCGCCCGCCTGCGCTATAGGAAGGCCCTCCCTCGCAAGGGGGCGGTTCGGGTGAGCGGGAGGCGAGCGGGATGAAGGTCGGCATCGACATGGGGGCGACGAACGCGGGCAGCGCCGCGACGCTCGACCTGGAGGAGCTGCTGGCGACCCGTCTGCTGGTCCAGGGCAATTCCGGGTCCGGCAAGTCGCACCTGCTGCGCCGGCTGATCGAACAGAGCGCCCCATGGGTGCAGCAGGCGGTGATCGACCCGGAGGGCGACTTCGTCACGCTGGCCGAGCGCTTCGGCCATGTGGTGGTGGAGGCCGACGCGCACAGCGAGGCCGCCCTGCAATCCGTCGCCGCCCGCGTGCGCCAGCACCGCGTCTCCGTCGTCCTGAACCTGGAGGGGCTGGACGCGGAAATGCAGATGCGCCACGCCGCCGCCTTCCTGGGCGGGCTGTTCGATGCAGACCGCGATTTCTGGTACCCGATGCTGGTGGTGGTCGACGAGGCGCAGCTGTTCGCCCCCTCGGCGGCCGGCGAGGTGTCGGACGAGGCGCGCAAGGTCTCGCTCGGCGCCATGACCAACCTGATGTGCCGCGGACGCAAGCGCGGGCTGGCCGGGGTGATCGCCACCCAGCGTCTGGCGAAGCTGGCGAAGAACGTCGCGGCCGAGGCGTCGAACTTCCTGATGGGCCGCACCTTCCTCGACATCGACATGGCGCGCGCCGCCGACCTGCTGGGCATGGAGCGCCGGCAGGCGGAGATGTTCCGCGATCTGGAGCGCGGGCATTTCATCGCGCTCGGCCCCGCTTTGTCGCGCCGGCCGCTGCCGCTGCGCATCGGCGCGGTGGAAACGCAAGGCCGCACCGGCAGCCCGAAGCTGATGCCGCCGCCCACAACCCCGGTGGAGGAC
This sequence comes from Azospirillum sp. A23, assembly GCF_042938965.1. Lineage (NCBI taxonomy): Bacteria > Pseudomonadati > Pseudomonadota > Alphaproteobacteria > Rhodospirillales > Azospirillaceae > Azospirillum > Azospirillum sp. A23. Next base: position 2,272,154 of record NZ_CP170667.1, read on the forward strand.
GCCCGCGACCTGATCTTCACCACCACCGGGCCGGAACCGCCGCGCTATGTGCGCCGCCCTTCCACCTCGGCCAGCGCCGACCTGATGGCGCAGCTGGCGCGCGGTCGCCCCACCGCCCCGCCGCCGTCCGTCGACGACAGCGCCGCCGAACAGCCGGCCCTGCTGCCGCTGGAGCCGGAGGAAACCGCCGAACAGGCGGCCGAGCGCGAGGCCCAGTATGGCGAGGTGCTGGCCGAGGTGCTGGCCGATCCGGAGGCACCCTACCGCTCGCTCGCCGTTCTGTACCAGGATTTCCTGGTGCGCTGCCGGGGCCGCGGGGTGGATGGCGACCGGTTGGCCCTGCCCGCCTTCCGCCGCCGTCTGGCGACCGCCCGCGCCGGGGCCGGCAACGGCGACGATCCCGCCTGGCAACGGGCGACGGAAGTCGCCGCGACGCTGGCGGAGGACATCCAGCCGGTCTTCCTGCTGCTGGCCCGCGCCGCCCTCGACCACGCTCCCTGCCCATCCGACGCCGACGTGGCGCGCGCCTGCGGCAGCCGGTCGAAGGGGCGCGGCCGCCGCCTGCTGACCTACATGGAACAGCGCGGCTTCATCGCCAGCCGCAGCGGCCTGGGCAACACCCGCGCCATCGCCCTGCCGGCGCTGGGCTGGGAAACCGCGCTGGGCGATCCCAACGCCGCAGATGCTGCCGACAATGCGGCGGACGCGTCCGACGAGGGCGGGCTGTTCGCGGCGGGGTGAGCGTCACCCAGCCAGGTGTTTTTGCATGAGCAGAAGGTCGAGCCAGCGGTCGAACTTGCGGCCGACCTGACGCAGGCAGCCCGCTTCCACAAAACCGAAACCGGCATGCAATCGGATCGAGGCGGTGTTTTCCGCTTCGATGCCCGCGACGATCATATGTTTGCCGTTCAGCTTTGCATCGTCCAGCAATGCGGCCAGCAGGCTTCGCCCGATCCCCCTGCCCCGCACGGTCGAGTCCACATAGATCGAATGCTCGACCGTGTGCTTGTACCCTTCCCAAGCCCGGAACTCACCATAGGATGCGAAGCCGACGACCACGCCGTCCTGTTCGCACACGAGAACCGGCATTCCCTTCGCCTGGTGATCCGCCATCCAGGCGCGGCGCTGGTCCAGTGTGACCGGTGTCAGACTCCACACCGCCGTTGTGTTGAGGATGGCGTCGTTCAGGATGGCGAGGATTGCCGGAAGGTCGGCTTCCTCTGCCGCCCGTATCCTGTGAGTCATGGTTCGATTCTCCGGAGCCTGACGTTGCCGATGCGATGCTGCTGCGGCACCCTGACCGAGAATTCCATGATGCTGGAATAAAATCCACTAAATTGGCTGTCTCTCCTATTTGTTCGGCTCCCTGCCGTGCAAATTTCCAGGATAATGGAAAAGGCCGCCCCATGGAGCGGCCCTTCGATCAGGGAAAAGGCAACGAGCCCACTCCGCTTACCGCCATTCAGCTTCCGGCGGTCGGCGCGCTCACCGGCTTGCCGGACTGGCCCCAGCTGGCGACGAAGTCGTTCACGCCGGGAACCGCCATCATGTGCGAGTCCTTGACGTAGACGAAGCGCTTCGGCCCGAAGCCGTATTCGGTCATCGTGATGCCGGCGGAGCGGCAGCGCTGATACTCGGCCGCGCCGATCGGGCGGTCTGAGGCCACCATGTCGGGATGGTCCAGCCCGACGCCGCCGCAGAAGGCTCGGAAGCCGGTGGCGGTGCCGCGGGCGTCGAGATGCGGCTTGGTGTCGGGACCGCCGGTGTATTTGGCGGCTGCCTGATCGATGGTGCCGCGCAGGGCCGGACTGCCGACGATCCAGATGCCGCGGGCCTCCGGCGGCGGCTTGGGCACGGCCGGCGGCGGCAGGGCGGCGGTCTGTTGCGGCGGCGGCGTGAGGCCCGGCATCTGGCAGCCGGCGAGCGAAGCCGCAGCGGCAAGTGCGAGGGCCAGATGTTTGAAAGCCACTCTGCCGGCCGGAGCGGAAAAACGGGTCATCGGGCGTCTCTCTCCTCAAGGATCGTCATGCCGCCGGGCGGCAAGGCCCGGAGGGCTCTGACAATGAGAACGCCCCCGGCCTGCTTCAACGGCACGCCCGCCATATGCCGATTGCCGTGTCCCGATGCGCCGCTCGCCATCCATGAACAATTGCGATAGGATGGCAGGAAACGATCACCATACGGAATGCATTGCCAATGTCCCTTCCCGACCTGGAGATCGACGCGCTGCGCGCCTTCGTCACGGTGGCGGAGGCCGGCGGCTTCACCGCAGCGGCGGAGCGGCTGGGCCGCACCCAGTCGGCGATCAGCGTCAAGATCAAGAAGCTGGAGGATATGCTCGGCCACCGGGTGTTCGAACGCACCAGCCGGTCGCTGGCGCTGACCCATGACGGCGAACTGCTGATGGGCTATGCCCGCCGCCTGCTGGACCTGAACGACGAGACGGTGCGCCGCTTCGCCGAACCGGCGGCGGAGGGCGAGCTGCGGCTGGGCGTGGCCGAATATTTCCTGTCCGACCACCTGCCCCATGTGCTGCGCCGCTTCGCCAAGCTGCATCCGCGGCTGCACATCGACGTGCGGGTGGGCATGTGCAGCGATCTGGTCTCGGCGCTGGATGGCGGCGAACTGGACCTCGTCATCTCCCGCCGCGATGCCGGCGACACCCGCGGCCGGGCCATCTGGACCGAGCCGATGCGCTGGATCGCCGCCCCCGGGCTGGAGATCCCGGCCGACGGCCCGCTGCCCTTCTGCGCCCTGCCGGCGCCCTGCGTCTTCCGCAACCGCGGACTGGCGGCGCTCGGCGAAACCGGACGGTCCTGGCGGGTGGTCTATACCAGCGCCAGCGTCATGGGGGTGCAGGCCGCCGTCCGCGCCGGGCTGGGGGTGGCGGTGCTCAGCGAATCCTCGGTGCCCGAGGGCGTGCGCCGGCTGGGGGTGGAGGACGGACTGCCCGAACTGGGCGACGTCGAGATGGCGATCTTCGGCGAGACGCCGCGCAACCGCCGCCTCGCCGAACCGCTGGTCGGCTTCATTGTGGAAAGTCTGGCGGCGATGCGCCCGGCCCGCCCGCCACTCGCCCTGGCAGGGTAAGGCGGCAGACCGGGCGCACCGGACGGATCAGAAGCCTTCCAGCACCACCTTGCCGCGGGCCTTGCCGGATTCGATCAGGGCATGGGCCTTGCGCAGGGTGGCGGCATCGATGCGGCCCAGCGTCTCGGTCAGGGTGGTGCGCAGCGTGCCGGCATCGACCAGCCGCGACACTTCGGTCAGCAGCTCGTGCTGGGCGATCATGTCGTCGGTCTGGAACAGCGGCCGGGTGAACATCAGCTCCCAGTGCAGCGAGACGCTCTTGCGCTTCAGCAGGCGAACGTCGATGGGCTCCGGATCGTCGATCAGGCCGATGTGACCCTGCGGCGCCACCAGCTCGACCAGATCCTGGAAATGGCGGTCGGTCGCGTTGGTGGAGAAAATGTAATCGACCCCGGCCAGCCCCAGCGCCTTCACCTGTTCCGCCATCGGCCGGCTGTGGTCGATCACGTCATGGGCGCCCAGGTCGCGCACCCAATCGGCGGTCTCGGGACGCGACGCGGTGGCCAGCACCCGCACCTTGCTCAGCCGGCGGGCCAGTTGGATGGCGATGGAGCCGACGCCACCGGCCCCGCCGACGATCAGCAGCGACTTGCCCTCGCCCCCATTTTTCCCGTCGCCATCCCGCGGCAGGCCCAGCCGGTGGAACAGCATTTCCCAGGCGGTGATTGCGGTCAGCGGCAGGGCGGCGGCCTCGGCAACGCTCAGGCTGGCCGGACGGGCGCCGACGATGCGCTCGTCGACCAGATGATATTCGCTGTTGGTGCCGGGACGGTCGATGGAGCCGGCATAGAACACCGCGTCACCGGGACGGAACAGGGTCACATCCGGCCCGACCGCCTCGACGATGCCGGCGGCATCGAAGCCCAGGATGCGCAGGTCGCCCTCGGTCGGCAAAGCGTTGCGGCGCACCTTGGTGTCCACCGGGTTGACCGACACCGCCTCCACCCGGACCAGCAGGTCGCGGCCGGCGGGGGCCGGGCGGTCGATCTCGACGTCGATCAGCGCGCCGGTATCGGCGATGGGCAGGGACTTGCGGAAACCAACGGCTTTCATGATGGCCTCGTCTTCTAAATGGGTCTTCTGAATGGGGAAGAAGTCGAGACACAAGATGGCGGCGCCGCCCCGATATGTGAAATTCATAGTTCTTGTTTCATCCATCGGATTCCGGGATGGACGCAGCCCCGGCCAAACGGCTTCGAGACTCATGACGCCAAAGAGGTATGGAATAGCCGGCCGGGCTGCGGTGTTCGTACAGATGACCGGCCTCACCGTCGACGCCGGTCCGTCGTCAGACAGGAAGCACGGCCATGCGCACCAATCGTCTCCGGATCCTGACCGCCCTGCTCCTGGCTGCGGGGGGTGCCGCCCTGACCGGCTGCGTCGCCTACGATCCCTATTATCCCGCCTACAGCGAGCCGGTGATGGTCCCGCCGCCGACCGTCTATGCCGTGCCGCCGCCGGTGGTGGTCGGGCCGGGCTATTACCGCCGCCCCTGGCACGACCATTGGCACGGCGACCGCGGCTGGGGCCCGGGACGCGGATGGGGGCCCGGCAGGGGGCCGCGCGGCTGGCGTTGATCGTAGGGAACCGACGGTTCTCAGACCGCGTTGGCCGGCACGCCGTCGCCGCAGTTGCGCAGCACCAGCACGGTGTGGTCGTCGTCGCTCACCGCACCGTCGCGCAGCAGAACCAGCGCCGCCAGCGTCGGCTCGACCCCGTGCAGGTCACGGTGGATGAACAGGGCGGGCAGCCGGGCGCACCCGCCGGTGTAGAGCACGACATGCTCCCCCGGTGCCCAGCGCAGATGGACCGAGGCGGGGGCCAGCGGGTTGAAGCCGATCATCGCCCAGCGGGCGCCGAGCGCCGTGATCTCCTGCCGACGCACCACCGCCCCGGCCAGGGTGCCGAGCGCCGTGTAATCCACCGCACCGGCGTCGAAGCGCAGGACCGCGACGGCCGACCGCCCGATCCGCGTCAGGGTCCGGTCGTGGGACAGCCCCAGTTCGGGCCGCCCCTTCAGGTCGCGCCGGATGGCGTTGACCACGACGGGAGCCGGCAGCCCCGGCACCGTGGCGGCGACCACCGCCTCCATCTGCCGCACCACGGCGGGCGTCATTATTGTGGGGGATTGCACGGTGGGGGATTGCACGGTGGGGGATTGCGCGGCGCCGTCTTGCCCATTGCCGTCCTCCGCACCGGAACCGGCGTCGGTTTTGACGGGGGGCTCGGCGGGGCCGGCATCGGCGGCCGTGTCGCCGTCGACCATCAAGGCAATGCCGCAGGGACCGTCCCCGCCACGGGCGGGGGCACAGCTGACGAACCAATGGTCGATGAAGGGACCGCCGCGCGCGGCGTCGCCGCCGCTCCGCTCGACCGTCACCGCCCCGGCCTGGGCCAGGGCGTCGGCCGGCGGCGCATCGTCCGTACCCGGCCGCAGGACACGGGCCAGCAGCGCGAGCCCGATGCCCGGCGTGGCATGAACATGGAAACGGTCGGCCTCGCCGCGAACGGATTCCAACACCGCGTCAAGCGCGGGGAGAACACCGTCCGGCGTTGACGGGGTCAGCGCGACGGTGGCGGGATCGCGGTCGTAGGCCAGGCATTCGACGCCGGCCCCGCTGTGCATCCGGGCAATCAGAATGGTCCCGTCCGGCCGGCCAAGAGCATAGTCGGCCACCATGGCCACCAGCCGGTCCAGCCGCGCCGCCTCGTCCACCGGCAGCACCCCGTCGGCCCGTTCCGCCGCGATCCGACGCGCCGTGGCGATGTCGTCGGGCGACGCCACGGCGATGCGACGGTGACCATGATCGGGGAACATAGAACCGCTCCTGTCAGCGCTCTGGTTGCTCTTCCCCGGAACTTTACAATCCTCTTCCGGTCAAGCCCACGGAAAGCACTCGTCGGCCTGCAATTTTCGACCGGCCGTGTCCGACGGAGCCGCAATCCGGCAAGGACGGCGGCATCAGGATGCCGCCACCTCCATCAGTGCGGCCGGGGCCGGCTGGCGGATGGACATGGGATGCGGCAGGTCGCGTGCGCGCAGGATCTCCGCCGACTCCCAGAGGCGGCCCAGGCCGACGATGGAGCGGCAGCCGGTCTTTTCCATGATGCGGGCGCGGTGGACCTCCACCGTCTTGATGCTGATCCCCAGTTCCCAGGCAATGGTCTTGCTCTGCTTGCCCTCGACGATCAGTTCCAGAACCTCCGACTCGCGGCGGCTCAGCAGGGCGAGCCGGCGGACGGCGTCGCGGCTGCGGTCGCGCTGCTGGGCATGCGGGCTGCCGGACGCCAGGCAGGCGCGCAGCCGCTCCAGGAAGGCCGGGATGGCGAAGGGACGGGCGATGCAGTCGACCGCACCGGCCTTCATCGCGGCGACGGCGGCGTCGACGTCGCCCTGCTCGGTCATCACCAGGACCGGCAGGTCGTGACCGTGCAGCGAGGCCTCGGCCATGAACTCCATGGCGGTCATGTCCGGCAGGTCGCTGCGCAGGACGATGCAGGAGGACCCGGTGCCCAGCACGGCCAGCGCATCGGCGGCGGTGCTGTGGACACGGCAGGCGATACCGACCGCGCCCAGCGCCCGCGAAAGCGTGCTGCGCGACATCAGGTCGCCATCGACGATGTGAACGAGGCAGGTGGTTTGCGGATAAGCGGGCGCGGAAATTTGCAGGGGCATCTTGGGACCTCCACCACATCGGGCCGGCGAACAGCGCCGGCTCTCCATGACGACCGATCCGTGTCCGAACCGCCGCCATGACCGACATTTTAGCGGTCATCCCTTATTGACCGCCGCAATCGCGAGGGATAGCGGGCATGTCTAAAAGGATACCAGGGATACTACACCGGCGAAAACCACAACAAGAACGCCGATCAATGCGCTATCCCACGGGGCACCCCGAAACCAAACGGCGAACACCACAAGTATTTTCGCAAACTCCGCACCCGGACGACCTATCCGCCGACAGGCAACGCTGGCCAAACTTTATCACAAGACAAGCAAAGCCGCTCGGATCGTTTGTTGTGATCGCCGGGTTCAAAAATTATCTTCGTGGGAATTTAACGTTCCGCGCAGCCTTTCCGGCTGCAACCCTGTGGCCGCTCAGGCGCGGCGGCGGGTCGCCAGGAGGATGCCGGCGGCGATCAGGGCGATGCCGATCCCATGGTAGAGGTGCGGCTGCTCGCCCAGGAACAGGATGGCCAGCAGGCTGCCGAAGACCGGCACCAGATGGATGGCGAGGCCGGCGGTGTTGGGGCCGAGAAGCTCCACCGCCCGGTTGAAGCAGAGATAGGCGGCGATGGACGGGAACAGCACGGTGTAGCCGACCGCCAGCAGCGTGATGCCGCTGGCCTGGACCGGGTGGCCGCTCACGCTCTCCCAGACATAGAAGGGCAGCAGTTCCACCGCACCGATGGCGAAGGTGACGACGACGAAGCTCAGCCCGTGGATCGCCGGCCGGCGGCGCAGCAGCGTGGTGTAGGCGGCATAGATCACCACCGCCGCCAGCATCCAGACGTCGCCGGCATTCAGCTCCAGCCCCAGCAGGGTTCCCGGATCGCCGTGCGAGATCAGGGTCATCGCGCCGACCAGCGAGACGGCGATCCCCACCCCCTGCATCGCCCCGATCCGGTCGCGGAACAGGACGAGGCTCATCAGCACGATCATCACGGGCATCGACGACTGCAGCATCACGCAGTTCAGCGCGGTCGTCGTGTTGAGCGCGATGTATTGGAAGGTGTTGTAGATGCCGATGCCGAGCGTGCCCAGCAGCAGCACGCTCTTCCACCGCGCCAGGATCGGCGTGATGTCGTGGCGCAGATGCGGCCAGGCGAAGGGCAGCACCACCAGCATGCCCAGGAACCAGCGCCAGAAGGCCAGCCCGATGGGCGGCACCGACCCGGCGACCGCACGCCCCAGGACCGCGTTGCCCGCCCAGAACAGGGGCGGCAGCATCATCAGCAGCCAGGCCTGATCGGCGAGACGGGATCCCTTGACGGAGGCGGTGCGGTCGGCGGGCATGGCGCTGTCCCGTGCGTTCAGCTGCGGCGGCGGGGCGAGGCGAAGACGCTAGCCGCGGTCACGGCGGCGCTGCGGTCGCTGCTGTCCTCGGCACGGAAGACGCTTGCGCGGGCTTCGCGGCGGGGATGGCGCGGCGCGTCCTCGCGGCCTTCACCACCCCGGCCTTCGCGGCCTTCACGGCCCTCGCGGGCAGGCTTGGCGGGCTGGCGCATCTCGGCGTCGAGTTCGGCGATGCGCTTGACCAACGCTTCACGGATGGCGGGGGCCGCGTGGGCTTTCAGCGTCGCCAGCTGCTCCTTGAGCTGAACCAGCTGACGCTGCTTCTGCTCGCGGGTGCGCTTGATGGCGACGTTGTCGGAATGCTGGCCCTCGAAGGAGCGCATGGAACAGGCCCTCGTTTAAAAATACGGAAGTCAGGAGGCCGGCGCCCCACGCTGGGGTGCCCGGCAAGAGAGGGGCGGATTATTGGGAGGCGACCGCGGCAAAGCAAGGCGGACTTCGCCTTGACATTTGAGGGTTGGGCCATTTCAGGAACGGGGTGGCACTCCGCCTCCCTCCCCGCCATCTGGGCAAAGGAAAAGGGCGCCCCCTTGCGGAGGCGCCCCTTTCCGAACCGAAGGACGGTCGGACGTCAGGCTATTAGAAGCCCATGTCGTCCATGCCGCCCATGCCGCCCGGCATGCCGCCCGGAGCAGCCTTCTTCTCCGGCTTCTCGGCGATCATCGCCTCGGTGGTGATCAGCAGGCCGGCGATCGAGGCCGCATCCTGCAGGGCGGTGCGAACCACCTTCACCGGGTCGATGATGCCGGCGGCGACCAGATCGGTGAACTCACCCTTCTGGGCGTCGTAGCCGAAGTTGGTGTCGGTCTGGTCGAGCAGCTTGCCAACCACGATCGAGCCGTCGGTGCCGGCGTTGTAGGCGATCTGACGGACCGGGGCCTGCAGGGCGCGGCGGATGATGTCGATGCCGACGCGCTGCTCGTCGTTGACCGGGGTCAGGGCGTCCAGGGCCTTGGAGGCGTACAGCAGGGCGGTGCCGCCGCCGGCGACCACACCCTCTTCCACCGCGGCGCGGGTGGCGTGCATCGCGTCGTCAACGCGATCCTTGCGCTCCTTCACCTCGACCTCGGTCGCACCGCCGACGCGGATGACGGCGACGCCACCGGCCAGCTTGGCCAGACGCTCCTGCAGCTTCTCGCGGTCGTAGTCCGAGGTGGTCTCCTCGGCCTGGGCGCGGATCTGGCCACAACGGGCTTCGATGTCGGCCTTGTCGCCGGCGCCGTCGACGATGGTGGTGGTCTCCTTGGAGATCACGACCTTCTTGGCGGTGCCCAGCATGTCGAGCGTGACGTTCTCGAGCTTGATGCCGAGGTCTTCGGAGATGACCTGGCCGCCGGTCAGGATGGCCATGTCCTCCAGCATCGCCTTGCGGCGGTCGCCGAAGCCCGGAGCCTTGACGGCGGCGATCTTCAGGCCGCCGCGCAGCTTGTTCACGACGAGCGTGGCCAGCGCCTCACCCTCGATGTCCTCGGCGATGATCAGCAGCGGACGCGAGGACTGGACGACGGCTTCCAGAACCGGCAGCAGCGGCTGCAGGCCCGACAGCTTCTTCTCGTGCAGCAGGATGAAGGGGTTCTCGAGGTCCGCGACCATCTTGTCGGCGTTGGTCACGAAGTACGGCGACAGGTAGCCGCGGTCGAACTGCATGCCCTCGACGACGTCCAGCTCGGTGTCCAGGCTCTTGGCCTCTTCCACCGTGATGACGCCTTCGTTGCCGACGCGCTCCATCGCCTGGGCGATCATCTTGCCGATCTCGGCTTCGCCGTTGGCGGAGATGGTGCCGACCTGGGCGATCTCGTCGTTGGTCGTGACCTTCTTGGCGCGGGCCTGGATGTCGGCGACGACGGTCGAGACGGCCAGATCGATGCCGCGCTTCAGGTCCATCGGGTTCAGGCCGGCGGCGACCTTGGTCACGCCTTCGCGGACGATGGCCTGGGCCAGGACGGTGGCGGTGGTGGTGCCGTCACCGGCCAGATCGTTGGTCTTCGAGGCGACCTCGCGGACCATCTGGGCGCCCATGTTCTCGAACTTGTCGGCCAGCTCGATTTCCTTGGCGACCGACACGCCGTCCTTGGTGATGCGCGGAGCGCCGAAGGACTTCTCGATCACGACGTTGCGGCCCTTCGGGCCCAGCGTGACCTTCACGGCGTCGGCGAGGATGTCAACGCCACGCAGCAGCTTTTCGCGCGCGGAGGGGCCGAACTTGACGTCTTTGGCAGCCATGTCTCGATTCCTTTAACGTGTAAATTTCGAAGGGTACAGGCGGAGGACTTAGGCCTCGATGACGCCCATGATGTCGGATTCCTTCATGATCAGGTAATCGACGCCTTCGATCTTCACTTCAGTGCCCGACCACTTGCCGAACAGGATGCGGTCGCCGGCCTTGACGTCCAGCGCCACGACCTTGCCCGACTCGTCACGGGCGCCCGGGCCGACGGCGATGATCTCGCCTTCCTGCGGCTTTTCCTTGGCCGTGTCGGGGATGATGATCCCACCCTTGGTCTTGGTGTCGGACTCCAGACGCTTGACGACGACGCGGTCGTGCAGCGGGCGGAACTTCATGGAATGCCTCCTTGGATCAAGGCTTGGTTCTGACGGAAATTGGCGCGGGCGGCGGCTGTTAGCACTCCATCCCGGCGAGTGCCAGACAGCTAATCGAAGCGGATTGTGGATTCAAGAGGCTCGTTTCGGAATTTGCCGCAAATGCCTGCAACACTCCTCCAGCCCCGTCTATAACACATTGATTTCAAATCATATCCCCTCATTGCGGCAGACAGCCGGTGCGGGCAAATTTCTTCGAACGGTCACAGAAGAAGCCGACCCTTCCGGCAGCGGACGCATCGCCGGGACAGCGAAAGGACGGAACCGAACACCGGCAACTCCACGCGATCCCCCAATTGCCCCCTCGCCTCCCGCACGTCACGCCTGTGATTGCCGTCACAGCGCCACCCGCCGGAATTTCCTAAAATTTTAGAGAAATCGGCACTGGAGAGGTGGAGGGCGCGATGATGGCGAAGCGGCGGGCGGACGGCTGGACCGGGACTCATACGGCCGACCGCCTCCAATACAAGCGGCCGGCCCGAATCGCCTCCGCTCCCGGATCGGGCAAGCGGGCACGGTGGCGGGATCACGAGAACCGGCTGGTGGAGGCTCTGCTGGAGTTCACCACCATCGCCGGCCTGTTCGCCCTGCTGTTCGCCCTGTTCGTGCTGTTCGGCGCCGCCCAAACCCTATCGCCCTGAGTCTCTCGGCCCGATCCCGCACTCGTTTCTCCTGTTGCGCATTCTCCGCAGCCACATCTCCGCAATTCGCGACAAATTTAAATCGATACTCCCGCCTTGCGCGAATTCCGCATAGGATCGCCGCCGATACGGGCGGCACCACCCCGCCCGGCGCGCCAACCGGGAGTTTCCATCCATGACCACCCAGCCGGTCTGCCAAGCCGCGGTCGATCTTGTGAAGCATTTCGAAGGCCTCTACCTCAACGCCTATCTGTGCCCGGCCGGCGTTCCCACCATCGGTTACGGCCATACCGCCGGCGTGACGATGGGGCAGACCATCACCGTCGAGCAGGCCGATGCCTTCCTCGCCGCCGACTTGGCCCAGGCCGCCGGTCATGTCGACGCCCTGGTGAAGGTGCCGCTGAACGCGGACCAGCGCGGCGCGCTGGCGTCCTTCGTCTTCAACCTCGGCGCCGGCAGCCTGGAAAGCTCGACCCTGCTGAAGCTGCTGAACGAGGGCGATTATGCCGGCGCCGCCGGCCAGTTCGGCCGCTGGGTCTATGCCACGGTGAACGGGACGCCGACCAAGCTGCCGGGCCTCGTCGCCCGCCGCGCGGCCGAAGAGGCGCTGTTCCAGAGTCAGACCGCCCAGCCGCAGGACGGCGTCACCACCGCGGACGGCACCCCCTGATCCTGGCCTGATATCCGGGCCTGATATCCGGGCCTGATATCCGAGTGTGATCCGGCATTCCGGCAGGCGCCGGGCACGAGCCGTTTGACGGGACGGGATGTTCGCCCCACATTTGCGGACATCCCACCGCCGCGCTCCGGAATGCCGCCTTGACCGCCTTTGCCTCCGACAGCCTCGCCGCCGCCACCCGCCCCAATCCGAACCGGCCCATCGCCGTCTGGCTTCTGGTCTGCGCCGCCATGGTGCTGGCCATGGCCGTGATCGGCGCCATCACCCGGCTGACGGAATCCGGCCTGTCGATGGTGGAATGGAAACCGCTGATCGGCATCCTGCCGCCACTGTCCTCGGCGGAATGGAACCGGGTCTTCGACCTGTACAAGGCGACGCCGGAATTCCGCATCTACAACAGCCACATGGATCTGGCGGGCTTCCAATCGATCTTTTGGTGGGAGTGGTTCCACCGGCTGTGGGGCCAGCTGATCGGCTTCGCCTTCCTGATCCCCTTCCTGCGTTTCTGGATGCAGGGCCGCATCTCGTCGGAGCTGTGGCCGAAGCTGGCCGGCCTGTTCCTGCTGGGCGGGCTCCAGGGCGGCATCGGCTGGTTCATGGTGAAGAGCGGGCTGGTCGATTCGCCGAACGTCAGCCATTACCGGCTGGCCCTGCATCTCAGCACCGCCATCCTGATCTACGCCCTGCTTCTGCGCACGGCGCTGGGCCTGATCGATCCGCTGCCGATGGCGGGTTGGCGGCCGGAGTCGGCGTCCTTGCGCCGTCACACCCGCTGGGCGCTGGGTCTGGTCGCCGTCACCATCGTCTGGGGCGCCTTCGTCGCCGGGTCGGATGCCGGCTTCGCCTACAACAGCTTCCCGCTGATGAACGGCCACTGGATCCCGCCGGAGGTCGACACGCTGACCCCCTGGTGGCTCAACCCGGTCGAGAACACCGCGGCGATCCAGCTGATCCACCGCATGCTGGCGATCCTGACCGGCGTGGTCGTCCTGGTGCTGGCCGCCCGGGTCCTGAACGCCCGCCTGCCGGGACGCGCCGGCCGCGCGGCACTGGCGTCGGGCGCCATGGTCCTGCTGCAGATCGCCATGGGCGTCGCCACACTGCTGACCGTGGTGTGGACGCCCATCGCCGCCGCCCATCAGGCCGGCGCCATTCTGGTGGTGTCGATGCTGGTCTGGCTGCTGTTCGAGCTGCGGCCGGTCGGTCGGGAGTAAGCGGGAGCAGAAAGCAGCCGCTCCCCGAGACGGCGCTCCCGGAAAAGACGGAGCGCCCTGCCTCAGGCCCCTTCGGCCAGATCGTACATCGCGTCGATGTCGGCGATCAGGACCTTGTTGCCTTCCTGAAGCGAGATCACCCCGGCGGTCTTCAACTGGGTGAAGGTGCGGCTGACGGTTTCGGTGGTCAGGCCCAGATAGTCGGCGATGTCAGCACGGCTCATCGGCACGAAGACCGGATTTTCCTTGTGGCCGCGGCGCGCAGCGCGCTGCGACAGCATCAGCAGGAAGGAGCAGATCTTCTCCTTCGCCGTCTTGCGGCCGAGCAGGAGCATCTGGTCCTGTGCGGCGGCCAGCTCGTTCGACGCCATCGAGAACAGGCGCCGCTGCATCTTGGGGAATTCCTCCAGCAGCGCATCGATCTTCTTGCGCGGGAAGCGGCAGAGCGAGGCGCTGGTCACCGATTCGGCGGTGTAGGCATAGCTGTCGTTGACCGCCAGACCGAGGAAATCGCCGGTCACCAGGAATCCGGTGATCTGGCGGCGCCCGTCCGGCAGCAGCTTGTACAGCTTCACCGTCCCGGAGGTGACGTTGTAGAGCGCATCGGATGCGTCGCCCTCGGCGAACAGGGTGTGGCCGGCATCGATGCGCACATTCTGCAGAATGTCGGCAAGACGGCGCAATTCCTCGGGTTCCAGCGCGGCGCACACCGTCAGGCTGCGCACGGGACAGGCCCCGCAGGGATTCATTTCCGTCGCAGCGCTCTTTTCCCGAGCGCGAACCGTATCAAAAGGTGGCATGGAGGAACCCAGCCTTTCATTCCGCATGGGCCCATATTGGTGGCAATCGCTCAGAATCGCAACCTTGCACGCATACAACCTTTTCTATGCCCATACGGGATTTGGCACTATTGCCCGCGCACGGCCTCCGCCGGCTTGGCCGGTTCACCGCCCGCGCGGGGGGCCGACGGCAGATCGTCGTCGAACAGGACGCGGTGGGCCGCCCCGTCCAGATCGTCAAACTGGCCGGACTTCAGCGCCCACAGAAAGGCCGCCAGTCCCAGCCCGCCCAGGCTCAGCGCGATCGCGATCAGATAGAGAAGCTCGTCCATCACCCGAATCCTTACCCGGCAGTTCCCGAACGGCGATGTCCCGCACGGGAAGATCCTTGACGACGGCGCCGCGGGCCAGCCGCAGCGCGTTCAGAATGACGATCAGCGACGACGACGACATCGCCAGCGCCGCCAGCAGCGGCGTCAGCATGCCGCCCATCGCCAGCGGCACGGCGCACAGGTTATACACCAGGGCGATCCCGAAATTCTGCCTGACCAGATGGCCGGACCGGCGAGAAACCTCCACCGTCTCGACGATCGGGCGCAGCAGCCGGCCCTGGAACACCACGTCGGCCGCGGTCTGGCTGACATCCACCGCGGTGGAGGGCGACATCGACACCGCGGCGGCGGCCAGCGCCGGGGCGTCGTTCAGCCCGTCGCCGACCATCAGCACGGTGCGGCCCTGCCCGGCCAGTTCGGCCAGCGCCGCGGTCTTGTCGGCCGGCGTCTGTTCGGCCCGCCAGTCGGCGATGCCCAGCCGCGCCGCCACCGCCGCCACCGCGCCCCGGCGGTCGCCCGACAGCAGCTTCACCTCCAGCCCGCGCGCCTTCAGCGCCGCCACCACCGCGGCGGCGTCGGGGCGCGGGGCGTCGAGGAAGACGATCCGCCGCGGCTCCTCGCCCGGACGGGCCAGCCACAGTTCCGGACCGGCGGCGTCCTCCGCCTCCAGCGGCGCGCCGGTGAAGCGGCGGCTGCCCAGCCGCACCTCGCCATCCGCCGTCTGGAGGGACAGGCCGGCGCCGGCGATCTCGCGCACGCCCGCTGCCACCGGCACCTCGGGTGCTGCGGCGGCCAGCGCACGGGCCAGCGGGTGGCGGCTGGCCGCGGCGAGCGAGGCCGCCAGCGCCAGATCCTCCGCCGACAGCCCTTCCGCCGGCAAATCGTCGATCTGCGGCACCGGGCGCCCTTCGGTCAGGGTGCCGGTCTTGTCGAACACCACCGTGTCGATGGCGGCGAGCCGCTCCAGCGCGGTCGGGCTCTTCAGCAGCGTGCCCTGGCGCATCAGCCGGCCGCTGGCAATCACCTGCACCACCGGCACCGCCAGCGCCAGCGCGCAGGGGCAGGTGATGATCAGCACGGCGATGGCGTTCATCAGCGCGTCCTGCCACACCACACCACCCAGCAGCATCCAGCCGGCGAAGGTGGTCAGCGCGGTCAGGTGCACCACCGGGGCATAGAGGCGGGACACCCGGTCGGCGATGGCGACATATTTGGCGCGGCCCTGCTCCGCCACCTCCATCAGCCGGACGATCTCGGCCAGCAGCGTGCCCTCCCCCACAGCGGTGACGGTCAGGCGCAGGGGGGCGGTCAGGTTGAGGGTGCCGGCGAAGACCTGATCGCCCGGCCGCGCGGTGCCCGGCACCGTCTCGCCGGTGATCAGGCCGGTGTCGAGGTCGGACACGCCGTCGGACACCCGGCCGTCGACGGGGATGCGCTCGCCGGCCGCGACCAGGATGACGGTGCCGGGGACGACCTGCTCCGGCGCCACCACGGCGCTGGTGCCGTCCGCGTTCAGGATGGTGACGGCGTTGGCGCGCAGGCCCAGCAGCTGTTCGGCCGCCGACCGCGCCCGGCCGCGCGCCCGCTGGTCGAGGTAGCGGCCGACCAGCAGGAAGAACAGCAGCATGACGCCGCCGTCGAAATAGGCGTGCTCGCCGCTGTGGATGGTCTCGAACAGGCTCATGCCGGTGGCGAGCAGCACGCCGATTGTGATCGGCACATCCATGTTGGTGCGGCCATGGCGGAGAGCCGACAGCGCCGAGCGCGCGAAGGGACGCAGCGCATAGGCGATGGCCGGCATGCAGATCAGCGCCGAAATCCAGTGCATCAGGTCGCGGGTGGCGGTGCCCATGCCCTGGCTGTGGCCGGCCCAGACCGACACCGACAGCAGCATGACGTTGCCCATGGCGAAGCCGGCCACCGCCATGGCGCGCAGCAGTTCCTTCTCGCTCTTCGCCTGGGCGCCGCCCAGCCGGTCGGGGTCGAAGGGAACGGCGCGGTATCCCAGCTGGGCCACGGTGCCGACCACCGCGTTGGCGTCGGTCGCCTCGGGCGTCCAGCGCACGGTCAGCCGGCGCGTGGTCATGTTCATGCGGGCCTGGGCGACGCCCGGCTGGCGGTTGAGTGCCGATTCGATCAGCCAGACGCAGGCCGCGCACTGCATGCCGTCGACCATCAGGTGAAGGCTGCGGCTGCCGTCCTGCTCATCACGGGCATGCGGCTCGTAATCGACCGCCGGGGCATCGTCGGGACGCAACGGGCGGGCGGTGGGATCGACGCTGCGGCGCTCGTAATAGCGCTCCAGCCCCAGCCCGCGGACAAGGTCGTAGGCGGCGGCGCAGCCGGTGCAGCAGAACGGCCCGGCGCCATCGCCGGCAGTCGGGCTGCCGGCCTGCGCATTGTCGCCAAGCTCTTGTCCGCAATGGAGGCAGACGGTCATCTCGACATCACCCTGGCTGTCCCGGTCGCGGCACGCCGTCACTGCACCCAGACGCGCTTCCGGTCCTGATAGTCGCCGGTGGCGTGGGTGATGACGAATCGCATGTCCCACTGGCCTTCCAGGTCCAGCTCCACCGGGGCGCCATAGCGGCCCTCGCCCAGATAGGGCAGCGAGAGGGTCTTGTCATGACCCTCGGAGATCGGGCGGATCATCGTCACGGTGACGGCGGCGTCCTTCAGGATCTGGCCCTGCTTGTCGCGGACGGTGATGGCGATCACGCCCTTGCGCGGTTCGGTGCTGGTGAAGTCCGGCTGGACCTGCCAGCCGCGTTCCGCCTGGGCGCGGGCTCCGGCCAGATCGTTGTTGTAGCCGAGCCCCTTGATGAAGTGGTTCTCGGTCTCGATCCCGGTCCAGCTCGACACCGCGAAATGGACCATCACCCCGTTCACCGCCAGGACGACCATGAAGACGCCGACGAAGATCCAGGGGATGTACCATCCCGGCTGGCGCGGCGCCTTCAGGCGTTTCGGGGGGAGGGGGCGGTTTCCGGTGGTGGTGCTGATGCTCATGGTCGCTGGCTGCCCTTCGACTGGTCGGCGGCGTGTGATCGCGGGAACTATGGCGACCGATTGCCGCAGGTACATTGCGATGGATCAAATGACAGGAAGTTAACGAAACCGCCGGCCCCCCGCATGTCCCGCAAAGAAAAAGGCGCCGGGGAGTGACCTCCCCGACGCCCTTTCCGGTCGGTTCCGCAACGGTCCGCCCGGACGTTAGCCCCGGACGTTAGACTACTTGCCGCCGCCCAGGTTGTGGACGTAGACGGCCAGCGACTTGATCGTCGCATCGTCCAGACGCTTGGACCAGGCCGGCATGACGCCGGCGCGGCCGTTGGTCACCGTCTCGACCAGCGTCTGCTTGTCGTTGCCGTAGAGCCAGTTGGCCTGTTTCAGCGGCGGAGCGCCGACGCCGTCGACACCGGCGGCAACCGAACCCTGGGCCGCGTCGCCGTGGCAGGCGGCGCAGTTCTCGTCATAGACGGTCTTGCCCTTGGCGGCCTTGCCCGCATCGGCGGTCTTGCCGTTCAGCGACAGCACATAGTCCGTGACCTGATCGATCTGGTCGCGGTTGAGGATGCCGTCCTTGCCGAAGGCGGTCATGCCGACGTTCGGCGTGCCGCGGGTGTCGCCGTCATCCGAGCGGATGCCGTGCTGGATGGTCTTGTAGATGTCGGCCGAGGAGCCGCCCCACAGCCACACGTCGTCGGCCAGCGTCGGGAAGCCCTTGGCACCCTGGCCGCCGGCGCCGTGGCAGGCGGCGCAGTTCTCGTTGAAGTAGGACCGGCCGCCGGCCATCGCGAAGCCCAGCAGGTCCTTGTCCTTCTGGATTTCGTCGACCGACTTGGCGGCGATGGCGGTCAGGTACTTGGCCTGGCCGGCCTTCGCTTCCGCCAGCCTGGTGTCCAGCTCCTCGCGCTGGGAATATCCCAGGATGCCCTTCGTGTAGGTCTTGCCCAGCGGCCAGGCCGGGTAGAACACGTAGTACACCATCGCCCAGGCGATGCAGACGTAGAAGAGATACAGCCACCACTTCGGCAGCGGATTGTTCAGCTCGCGCAGTCCATCCCACTCGTGGCCGGTGGTCTCGACGCCGGACAGCTCGTCCTTGTAATTCTGTGCCATGGTCTAAAGCTCCTGACCATCATCCTTGAGCGGGATCTGGGCGGCGTCGTCGAAGGTGCGGCGGTTGCCGGGCCACATGGCGTAAACCAGGATGCCCGTCAGCAGCAGCATCAACCACACCGTCCAGAAGGACCGAAGCATCACCGTGATCGAATCCAAGTCCATGGATTCCTCCCCCGATTACTGCTGCAGCTGCTTGGACTGGTACTTGGTGAAGTCCACCATGGTGCCCAGCACTTGCAGGTAGGCGACGAGAGCGTCCATTTCGGTGACGGTCTTTTCGCCGGTGAAGTTCGCCACCACGGCCTTCGGGTAGCGCTTCATCAGCCCGGCGGTGTCGCCGTCGGGGTTCTTCTGCGCTTCCAGGTCGGCCTTGGCGTTGGCGATCTGCTCGTCGGTGTAGGGAACGCCGACGATCTTCAGCGTCTTCAGGTGGTCGCCGATGTCGCCGTAGCTCAGCGGACGCTCCTTCATCCAGCCGTAGGTCGGCATGATCGACTCCGGCACGACTGCGCGCGGGTTCACCAGATGGGCGACCTGCCAGGCGTTGGAGTATTTGCCGCCGACGCGGGCCAGATCGGGACCGGTACGCTTGGAGCCCCACTGGAACGGATGGTCGTACATCGACTCCGCCGCCAGCGAGTAGTGGCCATAGCGCTCGACCTCGTCACGGAACGGACGGATCTGCTGGCTGTGGCAGTTGTAGCAGCCTTCGCGCAGGTAGATGTTCTGCCCGGCCAGTTCGAGCGGGGAGTAAGGACGGACCCCCTCCACCTTCTCGATGGTCGATTCGATGGTGAAGAGCGGGACGATCTGAACCAGACCGCCGATCGACACGGTGATCAGCACGAGCACGATCAGCAGAAGGGTATTCCGCTCGATCAGGTCGTGGCTGAAGCCCTTTTTATCCTGAGCCATTTCTCGCATCCTTCCCTAGCGTCAGGCCGCGCCGACCGTCGCCTTGTGCGGCGTGGTGACATAGGGCTTCTCGATGCGGACATCGCCCTTCGCCGTGCGCCACAGGTTGTAGACCATGATGAGAGCGCCGGTGACGAACAGGACGCCGCCCATCGCGCGGATCACGTAGAACGGGTGCATCGCCGCGACGGTCTCCACGAAGGAGTACTGGAGGAAGCCCAGGTTGTCGTAAGCGCGCCACATCAGGCCCTGCATGATGCCCGACACCCACATGGCGGTGATGTAGAGCACGATGCCGATGGTGGCGGTCCAGAAGTGGTAGCTGACCAGACGCATGCTGTAGAGCTGCGAGCGCTTCCACAGCACCGGCACGAGATAGTAGATCGCGCCGAAGGAGACGAAGGCGACCCAGCCGAGAGCGCCGGAGTGCACGTGGCCGACGGTCCAGTCGGTGTAGTGCGACAGGGCGTTGACCGGCTTGACCGACATCAGCGGGCCTTCGAAGGTCGACATGCCGTAGAAGGCGACCGAGGTGACCAGGAAACGCAGGACCGGGTCGGTGCGCAGCTTATCCCAGGCGCCCGACAGGGTCATGATGCCGTTGATCATGCCACCCCAGGACGGCATCCACAGCATGACGGAGAAGGTCATGCCCAGCGTCTGCGCCCAGTCCGGCAGCGAGGTGTAGTGCAGGTGGTGCGGACCGGCCCAGATGTAGAGGAAGATCAGGGTCCAGAAGTGGACGATGGACAGGCGGTAGGAATAGACCGGCCGCTCGGCGCGCTTGGGCACGAAGTAGTACATGATGCCCAGGAAGCCGGCGGTCAGGAAGAAGCCGACCGCGTTGTGGCCGTACCACCACTGCACCATGGCGCTCTGCACGCCCGACACGAAGGTGTAGGACTTCATCCCGAACAGCGACACCGGGATGTTGATGTTGTTGCCGATGTGCAGGATCGCGACGGTCAGGATGAACGCCATGAAGAACCAGTTCGCCACATAGATGTGCGACTCGCGCCGCGTCATCACCGTGCCGATGAACTGGACCGCATAGAGCACCCAGGTGACCGTCAGGTACAGGTCGAGGATCCACTCGGGCTCGGCGTATTCCTTGCCCTGGGTGAAGCCCAGGACATAGCTCAGCGCCGCGAGCACGATGAAGACGTTGTAGTTCCAGAAGATGAACTTCGCCAGCCCTTCGCCCCCGAAGAGATACTGACGGCAAGTCCGCTGGACCGAATAAAGCGAAGTGGCGAACAGCACATTGCCGCCGAACGCGAAAATCACGGCCGAGGTGTGGACGGGGCGCAGGCGCCCAAAGCTCGTCCACTCCAGCCCGAGATTCAGCGCCGGGAAGGCCAGCTGCAGAGCGATGAAGGTGCCGGCCAGGAAACCGACCACGCCCCAGAACACTGCAGCGATCACGAAGAGTCGGATGGCGTCCTCATGGTAACGCACGTCTTCCGACACCCGCTGGCTGCCCAGGGTGGCCCCTGAAGTCAGAGTCGCTGATGTCATACAATCTCTCCCGTTTGCCCCGGGCGGCCGCGGGGCCGCGCCTTCTGGGTTGCACCACCACTGGGTACGTACTGTTAAGGAGCGGGACAGGTTGCACTCGGAAATGCCGAAAGGGACGCCGGGCGCGCCTGTCTCCAATGGCGCCCACTATGTGTATGGGGGGGTTCAGCAACATTGATCTACGTCAACGACCCTTCCGCCCCGGGGCTGCCATCGTTCAGTGTCCTTGCAATCGGCCGGGCTGAAATGGACGACGGTTTCATCGCTAAACCCCTTGGTCGGCGCCAGATCGACCAGGCCTACCCACTGGTCTGCGCCATGGCACCGGGCCTGGGGGTCGACCAATGGCGCGCATTTGCCGCAGCGGTTCTGGACAGCGCAACCCTGGAGGGCAGCGGAGATGGCCACCTGCCGGCGAGCCGGGGCATCATGACCGTGCAGAACGCGCAAGGGTATCTGCACGGTCTGTTCTCCTACACGGCCGAACCGCATCTGCTGCACGGGCGGACGCTGTGCGTCGACAACTTCGTCGTGCTCGACCTGTTCGACGTCGCCGGCGTGGCGGAAGCCCTGTTGCAGGCGATGGAGGGGCTGGCCCGGCGGCTGGGCTGCGCCGCCATCCACACCACCCTGCCCGACCGTTTCGCCCGGCCCGATTCCCTTCAAGGCTCCCGCCGCGACCCGATCCCCGACTGCTTCCGCACCGAAGGGCACCGGCAGGAAACGATCCGCTTCTGCAAGGATCTGGCGGTGGTCAACGACAATGCCCTGACGCCGGCGGAGGGGCGGCGCGACGCCGAGTAGCGCCTGCCGGCCCTGGTCATTCAAAGACAACATCGAGGGGGAACGTCCCAGATGAGCGGAGCGCGATTCGGCAGTCTGCTGGAGGGACTTCCCGCAAGTCCGCAGCCCGACGAACTCTTCACCACCCTGGCGGCGCTGCCCGGCTCGCGGATCGAGCGGATCGTCTCCACCGGCCAGTCCTCCCCTGACGGCTTCTGGTACGATCAGGACTGGGACGAGTTCGTCCTGCTGGTCGCAGGCGCTGCCACCTTGCAGGTGGAGGGAGAGGACGACCGCCTGCTGTCCCCCGGCGACTGGGCGCTGCTGCCCGCCCGCACCCGCCATCGCGTCGCCGCCACCGCCGCCATCGCCACCGGGGGGCCGACCGTTTGGCTGGCGATCCATGCTGGTGAGTTGCGGTGAGCCGGACAGCACCACCGGAGCGGAGTAGAGGCCGGGCGGAGCCGCATGGACTGGACCGACCACCGCAGCCATTGCGCGCCGCCGATTTGCCGCTAGGATGCGGGCCCATGAGCGACACCGGCACCAAACCCGTCAAGAAATACCCGGCTATCCATCTGCAGTCCGGCCGCCAGCGGCGCGTCATGCAGGGACATCCCTGGGTCTATTCCAACGAAGTCCAGATGGACACCACCGCCAAGGCGGTGCCGCCCGGCAGCCCGGTGCGGCTTCTGGACCCCGGCGGGACGCCGCTGGGCATCTACACCTTCAATCCGCACACGCTGATCGCCGCCCGGCTGCTGTCGAGCGACCCGGCGACCGTGGTGGATCAGGCCTTCATCGCCGACCGGCTGCGCCGCGCGGTCGAACTGCGCGACCGGCTGTTCAGCCGTCCCTTCTACCGCGTCGTCCATGCCGAGGCCGATGGGCTTCCCGGGCTGATCGTCGACCGCTTCGACGATGTGGTGACGGTGCAGGCCAACTCCGTCTTCATGGACCGCCGGATCGACGAGATCCTGGCCGCCATCGACGAGGTGATGGCGCCGCGTGCCGTCATCCTGCGCAACGACGGCAGCCAGCGCGCGCTGGAAGGGCTGGCGGAGGAGACCCGGCTGGCCAAGGGCGAGATCGACGGCTCGATCCGCCTTGAAGAGAACGGCGCCACCTTCTTCGCCAACCCGCTGGACGGCCAGAAGACCGGCTGGTTCTACGACCAGCGCGACAACCGCGCCTTCATCGCCTCGCTGGCCAAGGGCGGCCGGGCCATCGACTTCTACAGCTACAATGGCGGCTTCGGCATCCAGTGCGCGGTGGCCGGCGCCACCCAGGTGATCGCGGTCGACCGCTCCGCCCTGGCTCTGGAGAACGCCACCCGCGCCGCCGAGGCGAACGGCGTCGCCGACCGCTTCGAGGCGCGCAAGGCCGACGCCTTCCAGGAGATGGAGCGGCTGGGCACCGCCGGCGAGACCTTCCAGGTGGTGGTCGCCGATCCGCCCGCCTTCGTGAAGTCGAAGAAGGATCTGGCAGCCGGCAGCCGCGCCTACCGCAAGATGGCGCGTCTGGCGGCGAAGATCACCGCCCCCGGTGGCTATCTGCTCTGCGGGTCGTGCAGTCACAATGTCGATCCGCCGACCTTCGCCGAACTGGTCGCCCGCGGTCTGAACGACGCCGGCCGCACCGGCCGCATCCTGCGCAGTGCCGGCGCCGGGCCCGACCATCCGGTCCACCCGCACCTGCCCGAGTCGGCCTATCTGAAGGCGATCGTGCTGCAACTGGACTGAGTGCAGCCGGCGTGAGCATCAGGGGCGGACGTACACACGCGGTACGTCCCCCGTACACCCTTAGCTCCGGCCCGGCGACGGCACGTACGGCTCGGACCCGAGCCCTAATCCTGCGAATCCCGCCATCGCCCGCACCTCGGCCGGGCTGCGGCCTTCGTCCCGCAACGAACGCAGGGACTGGGCGCGGTCGCGCTTGGCCAGCCGCTCGCCCGCTGCATTCCGCAGCAAGCCGTGATGGTGGTAGTCGGGGGGGTCGTAGCCCAGCAAAGCCTGCAACAGCCGGTGCAGGTGGGTGGCGAAGAACAGATCCTCGCCGCGGGTGACCAGAGTCACGCCCTGGAGATGATCGTCGACCGTGACGCTGAGGTGATAGCTGGTCGGCGTGTCCTTGCGCGCCAGCACCACGTCGCCCAGCAGATCCGGCGTCCCCTGCTGCCAGCCCTGCGCCCGGTCGTGCCAGCGCAGCGGCCCGGTCAGCCGGCAGGCGGCCTCCACATCGAGTCGCAGCGCCCAGGCGTCGCCCCGCTCGATCCGTTCGGCGCGCTCCGCGGTGGAGCGATGACGGCAGGTGCCGGGATAGAGCGGCCCGTCGGGACCGTGCGGAGCCGCACCGGCCCGCGCGATCTCGGCGGCGATGTCCTTGCGGGTGCAGAAACAGGGATAGAGCACGCCCAGCGACTCGAGCCGGGCCAGAGCGGTGCGGAAATCGTCGAAATGGTCGGACTGGCGGCGGATCGGACCGTCCCAGTCGAGGCCGAGCCACGCCAGATCCTCGATCAGCTCGTGCTCGTGGTCCGGACGGCAGCGGTTGGGGTCGATGTCCTCGATCCGCAACAGGAAGCGGCCGGCGGCGCTGCGGGCGGCGGTCCAGCCGAACAGCGCGGAATGGGCATGGCCCAGATGCAGACGCCCGGTGGGGCTGGGGGCGAAGCGGGTGACGAGATCGCTCATTCCCGCTTTATAACGGCTGGCGCGCATTGGATGTAAGCGCAGATCGGACAGGAGAGCCGATCAAACATAAGGGCGGATCAGATATAGGGATTGTCGCGGATCGGCTCGACCGGGATCTCTTCGCCTTCCAGATAGAGCGCCAGACGGCGGCGCAGCTCGCGGTCGAACGCATCGATGCGGATCTGGCGCTCACGCTCCTCGCGTTCACGGCGCTTCTGGGCGAGGTCGATGATGACGGCGGTCATGGCGGACTTTCCTCGGGGTCGCTTCCGGCCGGTTCGGACCGGCGGGATCGGCTTGGATCAACGAGGTCCACCATCGCGCCGTCATGGTTAACGAGGGGTAAGCGCGCAAGGCAGGCGCGACTGTTTTTTGCCGATGTCACAGCCACCGCGGGTGGTGCCGGTTGACCGCATCCCCGCCGCTCCCGGCTTGCCCACAGCGCGAAAAAGGTTACACAACGGTGAAGAAATTCGGACCCACCGGGTCAAGATATTGAGTCTCGGCCCCCGATCCACTATGTATCTGGTTGTCCCGGAGGACGATTTGGCCGCCGGGGTACAGCAGACACGACCCCGCGCACGGTGCCGCAGCAGTGTCGCGTGCCGGGATCCAGACACGGTCTCAGACAAGGGAGTGGCCATTGGCTCCACCACCCGATCACTGTCCGGCTCTGGTGCTGAACGCGGATTTCCGCCCGCTCAGTTACTTCCCCTTGTCGCTATGGTCCTGGCAGGAAGCGGTCAAGGCGGTCTTTCTGGAACGGGTCAACATCGTATCGCACTATGACCGGGTCGTCAGATCCCCAAGTTTCGAAGTCCAGTTGCCCAGCGTCATCTCGCTGAAAGAGTTCATCCCGGCCACGCGGCGCCCGGCCTTCACCCGCTTCAACGTCTTCCTGCGCGACCGCTTCACCTGCCAATATTGCGGCCGCCCCTTCCCCACCCACGACCTGACCTTCGACCATGTGATTCCACGGTCCCGCGGCGGTCGGACAACGTGGGAAAACGTCATAACATCCTGCTCGGCTTGCAATCTGGCGAAAGGCGACCGCCTCCCCCACGTCTGCGGCATGATCCCCCTCAGTCCGCCCTTCCAGCCCAGTGCCTACGAGCTGCAAGAGAACGGACGCGCCTTCCCGCCAAACTTCCTCCATGAAAGTTGGCGGGATTTTCTTTATTGGGACTCGGAACTGGATCCGATGTAAGGGCTGGCGCCGCGGTGTCAACGGATGGGGGCCGCTGCCGGCCCCTGCATCCGCCCCGTCACACCCGTTCCGCCACCCAGATCACCGCCCGCGTGCCGGCCTTGATCGCCGCCGACAGCAGCGGATAGCCCGCCGCGCGCTCCGCCTCGTTCTGCAAGCCGATGTTGCGGTGCTCGACCTCTTCCGCCTGGAACTTGCGGATGCTGTCGGACAGCTCCTGCTCTTCCCCGCCGAGATGAGGCAGCTGCGCCTCGTAATGCTCCTCGATCACCTCTTCGACCGCGACGGTGCAGGCCATCGCCGCCCGTTCGCCGAGGATCGCGGTGCCGGCGCCCAACAGGAAGCCGGTGACGTGCCACAGGGGTTGCAGCAGGGTCGGCCGCACCCGGCGCCGGTTCAGCTGCTTTTCGAAATATTCGAGATGAACCAGCTCCTGCTCGGCCATGTGGCGCAGGGTCTTGCCGTGGCGGCCCTTGCCCATGACGGCGATCTGGCCCTCATAGATGCGCTTGGCGCCATATTCGCCGGCATGGTCGACGCGGACGATGCGGGCCAGCCGGTCGCGCCGCGGCAGGTCGCCGGGCAATGCGCCATGACGGGGGGCGCCATGACGGGAAATGGCGGTGGGAGACGTCGTTTCACTCACAATGCGGTCCTCGACACCGGGGTGCGGGTGTAGGCGATGCGTGCCGCGGCGAAGGCGTAGGCCGCCAGCGCCAGCGAGATCGCCACGTTGTAGCCCGCCATGGAGATCCCGAACAGCGACCACGCCACTTCGTCACAGCGGGTGACCGGGGCGGCCAGCACCTGGGCGCGCAGCGCCTCCAGCGAATTGGCTGCGGCCGAGCCGCCGCAGGACGAGGTGCCGGCCCACCAATGCTGCTCCACCCCGACATGATAGGCGGCGATGCCGGCACCGGCCAGCAGGGCCAGCCCGCTCGCCACCAGCAGCGCGTCGCCCAGCCCCTTCCAGCGGCGGAACAGCCAGGTCACCAACCCCAGCACCATCACCGCCACATAGGGCCAGCGCTGCATGATGCACAGCACGCAGGGCTGGTAATTCAGCACGAACTGGAAGAACAGGGCCGACAGCAGCACCCCGGCGCTGGCCAGGGCCAGCAGGAGGGCGGCGATGCGGGGATCTTCGAAGGCACGGGAGAGGAAGGGCTTCGTCATCATGGCCGACAAGGTAGCGCGTGCGGGGCCGTTCGGCCAGCCGTCCGCAACGCCCGCAGCACGCCTGCGACGGCATGACAGGGCGGCGGCATCGGCAGGGAATAAGCGGCACCGTGGCTGCGTCGCCGCGGGCTGGGGTTGGGGCGGGGGGTCGAGGCGTCCCGGACCGGGACAGCGAACCGGGATGCCCGGACGCCCGTTCTTTTACACTTTCCGTTTGCGGACTGTTGCGCTAGAAGAGGCGTCGCTGCGGGCGTGGTGAAATTGGTAGACGCGCCGGACTCAAAATCCGGTTCCGCAAGGAGTGTCGGTTCGAGTCCGACCGCCCGCACCACCCGGTCCCGTCCTATGGGATCGCGGTTCCGGTCAGACGGCCGCCTTTTCGGTGAACTGGTCGAATGCTTCGACCGCCTGGGCGGCATACATCACCGACGGCCCGGCGCCCATATAGACCGCCATCCCCATCGCCTCCATCACCTCGTCGCGGCTCGCCCCCTGTTTCATCGCCGCTTCGGCATGAAAGGCGACGCAGCCGTCGCAACGGATCGCCACCGCGATGGCAAGCGCGATCAGTTCCTTGGTCCTGGTGTCCAGCGCATTTGCCTTGAGCGCCGCCTGGGCCATCCCGGAAAAGGCTTTCATGACCTCCGGGGCGCCGCCGCGCAGTTCACGGATGGCGCCGGACAGCTCGCCGGTCATCTGCGGCCAGTTCTTGTGCATGGGTCATCTCCTGGTGGTGAATGGACGCTCGCCGGACTGCCGAGTCGCCGGCTAGCCGGAATCGCCTTGGAGGAAAGGCGAACGCGAACTACGGAGAGCATCGTCCCATTGACTTTATATTAGTGTATGCTAATTTATTGATCAAGGGCGGTCCACCGGTCCTTTTTCCTCCGATGCCGCCGCCCGCCCCGCAATCCCCTTTCAAGGATCGACTCCGATGTTCCTCTGCTCCCTGATGCGACGCCTGTTCCCGACCGCGCAGCCCGACAAGCAGGGAGGCGCCGACGGGATCCTGCAGGTCGATCCGCAGACCGCCATTCAATGGCAGGCCAGGGGCGAGGCGGTGATCGTCGATGTCCGCGAACCGCATGAGCACGCCGCCGGCCATATCCCCGGCGCCATCCTGAACCCGCTGTCGCGGTTCGACCCGTCGCGCGTCCCGACCGAACCCGGCAAGCATGTGGTTTTCCATTGCCAGGGAGGGCGACGCTGCGGTCCCGCTGCCGAGCGCATGATGGCCGCCGGCCACACCGGCACCATCAATCGTCTGCGCGGCGGCTTTTCCGCCTGGACCGATGCCGGCGGCCCGATGGAGCGCTGACAAGTCCCCCTCAAAGCCGCTGGCCTGCGCGTCACGGCGGACGTATGTGTCTGTCGGTCACAGACAGATATGCAGGGACCGTCGAATGAAGCCCGCCCCCGTTCCTTCCGCGGACTCTTCCCCCATCGTCGTCGACGAAACCGGACCGCAGAGCTTCACCCTCACCGTGACGTTCGACGGCCAGCGGTTCGAGTGTGGCAGTTACCTCAACCGTGCGGCAGCGATGCAAGCCGGCCGCCTTTTCCTTCAACGCAAGGAGGGGGAAGCGGCCAACGGCCGGACGAAACGAAAGCCGGGCAGGAAGTGACGCCCGACATGCCGCCCGATGACGACCGCACCCGCCTCGCCGCCAATGTCGGCGCGGCCATCGCCGTCATGATCGTCCTTGGTCTGGGATACTGGCTGATGGGCGCCTTGATGCATCAGTCCAAGACCGAGGATTGTCTGCTGGCCCATCGGCGCAGCTGCGGCACGGTGGAGCTGCGGTGAGGCCGCCGGCCGCTGGCCCGAAGTTATTGCCGTATCGCCGCCAGCCAGCGGCAGGACTGAAATTTAACAGCGTCGTCAATATGGTGCGGGCGGTGGGACTCGAACCCACATACCAAGAGGTGAGGGATTTTAAGTCCCTTGCGTCTACCGGTTTCGCCACGCCCGCGCCCCGGACTCTGCCATTGCAAGCCGATGCTGGCGCACCGGACCGACGACGGCAAAGCTCATGTCCATGAAGCGGTCCCGCGTTGCCCGCGGAGATTGCATACCAGGATATGCAACGCACCGTTCCGTGGTCATGACTTAGACAATCGCGGGGCTGTGGGTCAAGGGGCCTTCGCAAAACCGCAGGCATTCCCATATCGAAGGATGCGCAACTGGGGCCGGCCCGGACCAGGTCGGGGACGGAAAGGAGACGGCGTGAGCGAGACGCAATGGATGTCGCTGGTGGCGCTGCTGATGGTCGCGGTCCTCGTGGTGCCGGCGGCCCTTCGCCGCAACCGCGGGGCGGTGCTGCGCAATGCAGCGTTGTGGCTGGCGCTGATCGTCGCCCTTGTCTGGATTTACGACCGCTTCGGACCGTTCGGCAACTGACAGCGGCCCTGCGCCAGCCTCATGCCGCGGCGTTAGGGACGGGTGTCCTCGTTCATCGTCATGATGCCGATTCCCATCGACACGCTGCCGAAGGTCAGCATCAGGCCGGCATAGAGCATCACCGTGGCGGTGATGCCGTATTCACTGCTGCCGATCAGGGTCGCCAGCTTGGCGACGTCGAACCACAACAGCCCGCTTGCCAGCACCACGGCGCCGGCGATGCCGGCGAACAGATGGCGGAGAAGAAACAGCAACGCTGCTTTCTCGAAGCTCTTCATGGCGGGGCTCCCGCGGCGGGCATGGTGCGGATAACAGGAAATTAATGTAGGACCGAATCGGTCCACGGCAATCGATCCGCCGACATATCCCTCGTCAGAGCAGCCGTCATACCCGCCACTATCCTTTCGTACCGACCGTGACGGTCGGCGTGCCGCCAAGACCGCGGATGATCTCCGCCAGCTCATCGGCCGCGCCCGTCACCTCAGCCTCGTCGGTGCCGCGCAGCACCAGGCTGACGCCGAAGAAGCCGTTGCGGAAGTAAGGATAGCTACCGATTTCCAACGCCGGATTGCGGTCCTGCAAGGCAGACAGCTCGGCGGCGATCACGCCTTCTCCCAGTTCGCAGGCCACCGTGCGGGCATGCAGAGCAGGGCCGCCGGCCAGCCGCGGCAGGATGCCGTCCAGCATCGCCCGCATGATGTTGGGCACGCCGGCCATGACGAAGACATTGCCGATCTGGAAGCCCGGCGCCTGGCTGATCGGATTGTCGATCAGGATGCCGCCGGCCGGGACGTTGGCCATGCGCAGCCGCGCCTCGTTCAGATGGCCGGCGGCGTAATGACGCTCAAGCCGGGCAACGGCCTCCGGATTGCGCTCCAGCGCCACGCCGAAGGCCTTGGCGACACAGGCGGCGGTGATGTCGTCGTGGGTCGGACCGATGCCGCCGGTGGTGAAGACATAGGTGTAGCGGGTGCGCAGGGCGTTGACCGCGGCGACGACCTCCTCCTCCACGTCCGGCACCACACGTGCCTCGCGCAGCCGCACGCCGATCTCCGTCAGCTTTTCGGCGATATGCCCCAAGTTGGCGTCCTTGGTGCGGCCCGACAGGATCTCGTTGCCGATCACCAGCACGGCGGCGGTCGGGTTGGTTCCGGGCGGGATCGCGGCGGCTTCGGACGTCATCTGGCGGGGGTCTCCATCGGAACGCTCTTGTCGGGCGGGAGGGGCAAGGGTAGCGTCGCCGCCAAGATGCGCTTTCCCACGCCCCTTCTTCAAGGCCGCCTGATCCGCCGCTACAAGCGGTTCCTTGCCGACGTCCTGCTGGACGGGGTGGAGGTGACGGTGCATGTCCCCAATTCCGGCAGCATGATCGGCCTGGACAGTCCGGGCTCCGCCGTCTGGCTGTCGCGCTCCGACAACCCCAAACGCAAGCTGGCCCACACGCTGGAACTGGTGGAGGCCGCCGCCCCCTCGGGCGAGGGGCTGGTCGGCGTCAACACCGGCCATCCCAACGCCCTGGTCGCAGCCGCGATTTCCGCCGGCACCATCCCGGAGCTGACCGGCTACGACCGGCTGCGGCGCGAGGTGAAATACGGCCGCAACAGCCGCATCGACGTGCTGCTGGAGGACGATCCGGCCAAGCCTGGAGCCAATCATCTCTCTATGAGGCCTCCCGCCTATGTCGAAGTGAAGAACGTCCATCTGCGCCGCCCCGACGGCCCGCATGGCGACGCCGCCGAGTTTCCGGACTGCGTCACCGTCCGCGGCGCCAAACATCTGGAGGAGATGACGGCGATGGTGGCGCAGGGCTGCCGCGCGGTCATGCTCTACCTTGTCCAGCGCGGCGATTGTTCCCATTTCCGCACGGCGGCCGATCTCGATCCGGCCTATCATGACGGACTGCGCCGCGCACTGGATTCGGGGGTGGAGGCGCTGTGTTGGTCTTGCGCGATCACGCCCGAATCGATTGAATTGGACCGGCCGCTGCCGATCCGGCTTTAGAGTTGCGGCGGCAGGTCTTCGGCATCCGGCTTTTGGTTACCTGGCATAGGGGCTTTCGTCTTGGAACAGGATCACGTCGAATCCAACCGCGTCCGCCTTCATGGTCCGGAGGGATTCGAAGGCATGCGCAAGGCCGGTCGTCTGGCCGCGCTGGCACTGGACTACATCGTCCCCTATGTGCAGCCGGGCGTCACCACCGGCGAGCTTGACCGCCTGCTGGAGCAGTTCATCCGCGACCATGGCGGCATTCCCGCGCCGCTGGGCTATCGCGGTTTTCCGCGCGCCAACTGCATCTCGGTCAACCACGTCGTTTGCCACGGCATTCCCGGCGACAAGCGTCTGGTCGATGGCGACATCCTGAACATCGACGTCACGCCGATCGTCGACGGCTGGTACGGCGACAGCAGCCGCATGTATCTGTGCGGCGACGTCGGCGTGAAGGCGCGCAAGCTGGTGGACGTCACCTATGACGCGCTGATGATCGGCATCGCCGCGGTGAAGCCGGGCGCCACGCTGGGCGACATCGGCCACGCCATCCAGACCTTCGCGGAATCCCACCGCTTCTCGGTGGTGCGCGACTTCTGCGGCCACGGCGTCGGCCGCGTCTTCCACGAGCCGCCGTCGGTCCTGCATTACGGCAAGCCGGGCGAAGGTCTGGTTCTGCGGGAAGGCATGATCTTCACCATCGAGCCGATGATCAACACCGGCCGTCCGGACGTGAAGATCCTGGGCGACGGCTGGACCGCCGTGACCAAGGACAAGTCGCTGTCCGCCCAGTTCGAGCATTCCATCGGCGTGACGGCTGAGGGGGCGGAGATCTTCACCCTGTCGCCGGCCGGCTACACGAAGCCGCCTTACCCCGTGGAGTAGGGTTGACGGGTTTGTCGGGGGTGAAAGGCGGGCGCCGTGTCGGTTGATGCGGCCCCCGAGTTGTTTGCGGCGACCGCCAAGCACTCGGTTAACCAGCGCCGCACTGGAAACCGGCGCAACAGCATCAAAACGACCAAGGGCCCGGCAATTGCTTGCCGAGCCCTTGAAGAAACTGGTGCCGCAACAGGGATTTGAACCCCGGACCTACTGATTACGAAAACGTTGACTTCCTTGTCAACCATGAATTTTTCCCACTTTCACCCCGAATTTTGCTCTGAGCAATATCAATGCTTTATCGGGCTGGTGGGAAAGATTGGCCTCGTCCATGTCGAATAGGCAAGGTGAAAAGGTGCTATCGAGTTCGCTGCTCTACAGTATGGTGAATGCCTAATGCGCGTGAGAAAATGCAATTTTAAATAGAAAAAATCCAAGGAAAACCATCTATTTTTCCATTAATCCCTCTTGCTCGCCATCGGATTTTGATATTAAATTGTTTTCTCTCTCTGAGTTCGCCTCCTAATTTTATGGTGGATCGGTATGAAAAAGACGCTGAAGTTGCCTGATGATTTTTTGAATGCTTTAAGTAACGAGCAAAAATTTAAGATCAAAGCAATAGAAGACAGAATCGAGCAAAAATGGAAAACGTTAGATATTATACTTTCGCTCAATGTCATCAACGGCATTGCCGGACCTGTGACCCCTCCACCGATGCCCGAAAGATCTAAAGAACTTCTGGAAGACATAGAAGAAAATATTAAAAAATTATCCCAGGCCCTTGGAATTGGAAAGACTGAAGAAATATCACAACTTGATATCGATAGAAAGAACATCTGGGATGCTGTTAATAGATATGGTATCGCTGTTGTACTTACTTTCATAGACTCACAGATTGTTACGAATATCGAAAAATTTTTTGCGGGTCTAGTTGTTGCTTACATAACCATGTTTAATAGCGGTCAACGAGCACAGTTGCCGGCTAACAAAATATTTGCAGGCGATGCAGACCTTCAAGCGCTACATAAGCGCTTCTATGATCTCCGAGATGAATGGTATGCACATGTCGGACGCAATGATGGGCGACATAATCTTAAGTATCGCATTGACGAAAGTGGTAAGATTTTTATCGATAAAAGCGGAGAGCAAATTACTCCGGAATATCATTTGTCTGAGTTTTCTAACTTGTTTAAGTGCGCAATTCGTGTCTCTTCCTTTATTGAAACTGATATCGACGAAAGAGTATCCGACATAATGAGTTCATTGGATGGAAATCAGAAAGATATTCTATCCGAACATTGGAGCAGAGAAAACCAGAAGCGCATCGAGTGATTATATATTTATATTTTAGCCAAAACCGCTTCTTTGTGTTAAACATTGCCCCAAATGACATATCGGAGGGGATGCATGCCGGAATAATGGTACAGCAATTGCAATTATCGGCCAAAGACTTGTCATGTGAAAACTTTGGCCAATATTGCTAGCGTATTCGCACCCACCCGCACAGCTGCGCTCCTGTCAGATTATGAGCCAACAGCTGCTCGGCCGTTCCATCGGTGAGCGCATCGGCCCGGCTGGTGTAGATTGGGCGGAAGGCGGCGCAGCCGCCCTCAGTCCCGGCTCCACTGCTCGCGCAGCCGCTTAGCAGCGCCAGCAGGATGCCGGCGCAGATCATCCTCAATCCCATGGCGCACCTCTGCGTTCCGGAGTGCCTGTGTAGTCGACTCGAGTGCGGCATCCTGCCGCCCGGCTTGACGCTGAAGCGCCCCAAAGGTGGCGATCCCCGCCAGCACCAAGCTGGCGAGGATCAGGCCGGCAGCCACCCGGCCCCAGCCGGTGGTAAGGAAGGCCAGCATCAGACCGCCTTACGCTGGTCATCCCAACGCCGGTAAAGCATCACTGCCACCGCCAGCCCCAGCAGAGTGGCCACTGCCCAGCCCAGCGCCCCCGACGGCAGCGCCTCCAGCAGGCCCTTGATGGCGGTCGAGACATCGCGCGCCTGGTCCAGCAGTACGGCGACGCCGGCGAGGCCGAGCGCACCGCCGCCGCTGACGGCGCTGACCGACTTGGCCATCGGCTTCATGGCCGGCGCCAGCTCGGCAACCCGGCTGACCGGGTGGACCTCATCTGACAGGAACAGCGCCGCCTCGGCCGCCCGGCGCTTGACCAGGCCGGGCATGACCTTGCCGGCGCCGCGCGTCCATTTGGCGAACTCGGCCGCCGCGCCGGCGGCGTCACCAACGTTCAGCTTCCGCAGCAGGGTGGAGGGCTGGCCGCTCTTCAGGGTGACGAATCCGTCCTTGCCGGCGTCCTTGCCCTTGGCCTTACGGCCGGCGCCGATGTTCATCACGAAGGCGGTCAGCGCCCCGCGCTGGTTGTCGGTCAACTCGACGGTGACGGCGCGGTCGACCACCGCTGCGGCGGTGTCGAGGTCGGCCTGCAGCAGCAGCTCGGCCTGCGCCTCGATGATGGTCAGACTCGGCCGGACGTCCGGGCCAGTGTGGCCGTAGCCGATCGTCCAGGGAGCGCCGCCAGTGGCGGGGTCCGGGTAGGCGGTGAGGCGCAGGCCTTCGGCCTCCTTCACCAGGTCGACGGCGGCTTGCGGGATGGCACGCATGAGGATCCTCCGGGCATGAAAAAGGCCGCTCGCGGCGGCCGGGTCGGTCAGGGTTGGAGTGTTGTCGCGGCCGATCAGGCCGCCGGTGCGCCCAAAGCCATGCGCTCACGCCAGAAGGCGAGATGCGCCTCCCAGGCCTTACGGCAGTGGTCCGCCTCGCCAGTGACGTGCAGGTTGAGCCAGTTGACGACGGCCACCCGGCGGGTACCCCATCGGCGGGCGTGCGGCGTGGCACCGAAGGCGGCCAGCTCGTAGGAAGCGGCGCTGAAGGTGATCTCGCGCTGCCCGCCGGCCAGCACATTCAGCAGACAGGACAGCAGGGACAGGAACTCTCCGAACATGCTCAGGCCTCGATCGTGGCGGCTTGGCGGAACAGGTCATCAAGCTGGGCAGCGGTGAAGCCCAGAGTCTCGGCCATGCTGTTGACCAGCGTACCGGT
Source organism: Azospirillum sp. A23 (assembly GCF_042938965.1). Lineage (NCBI taxonomy): Bacteria > Pseudomonadati > Pseudomonadota > Alphaproteobacteria > Rhodospirillales > Azospirillaceae > Azospirillum > Azospirillum sp. A23. Next base: position 2,307,309 of record NZ_CP170667.1, read on the forward strand.
ACGAGTCAGTTCGTTGGCGTATTCCCACGCCTGCCGGGCGGTGGCGTTGGCCGGCAGCGCCAGCAGGGCGTCGTTGACCTGGTCGAACAGTCCGGCGGTCAGCAGCGCCGCACGCGCCTGGAAATTGGTCACCGCCTGGGGCACCGGCGGCTTGGCCGCCTCGATCTCAGCCGGGGTGAGGGCGATCAGCCGATACGCCACCCGCACCGAGTCGGCATCGACTGTCCATTGGTCCAAAGGCAGCGCTTCGGCCCGCTTGCCTTCTTCCACCGGCTTTTCATCGATAAGCGGCAGTGGCGTCCAGCCGGGACACAGGGCCACCCAATCCTCGGCCGACCAAAGCCGCCACGCCTCGGCCGGGTGCTGGATGCCGCCGGGACCGACGAAGGCGGCCTCGTTGGCGTACACGGCGAAGGACCCGTCGTCACGCACCAGCGCCACGGGAAACACGATCATGACACCCTCCATTCGAAGGACCGTTTCAGTATTCGACATAGACGAAGCCCGGAGCCCCCTGCCCCGGCGTGGTGCCGCTGCCGCCCTGCGCACTCGGCCCTGCGCCATTGACCAGGACGCCACCGGCACCGCCACCAGGGCCAGACCCGCCGGTGTCGTCACCGCCACCGCCACCAGCGCCGTATCCGGTGCCACCGGAACTATTCGAGGTTGGGGAGCCGTTCAGGCCGCCCGGCCCGCCTGAGCCACCCGAGATGGTGCCGATCAGCAGGTTGGCTGGCGGGGAAAAGGCGCGGCCGGTGCCTGGACTGCCGCCGGGGCCAATGGTGTTTCCGCCGTTGGCTCCCGGAGCGCCGCCGGTGCCGCCTGTCCCTCCGCCACCGGACCCGGCGCCGCCACCGCCCAGACCATTGCCGCCACGGCTCCCGCCATCGGCGTTTACGCCGGCCTCGCCAGAGCTGACGGACCATGTGTGGAACGACGACGCCGTATCGCTTCCCCCGACGATGATGGTCACCGGGCCGGCCGGGATCGTGACGTTGGTGAGCAACAGATCGTAGCCGGACCCGCCGCCACCGGCGGCGCCGTTCCCCTGGCCCTGCCCGCCCCGCGCTCCGCCGGCGACCATATAGACGCGCTTGATGGTGGTCGTTCCGAAATCGAAGCTTTGCGAGCCCGTCGCGGTGAACAGCTTATATTGCCCTGACGAACCCATAAACAGGGGGTCGAAGCCGAGCATGCTCAGGCCCCCCTGGCGATGCTGTAATAGAACTTCCCGTCACTGTAGACTTTGCCAACGGCGAAGTTCGTTTTTCCCGCACCCGTGTTTGCTGACGTGCCGCCCACATTGACGCAGTTGCCGCCAAAGGACATCACCCGCCCACCTGTGGCGTCCTGTGTCCACTTGACAGAGACTTGTTGCGCCTTACCCGCCCCCGGCACGCCGGTTGGGTTGCCGATGACAGCCGCGGCGGAGATGGTGCCGCAATCGAACTCCACCCCAGCCACGCAGTCCAGAGTGAACACGCCGCCCACGTTGTTCAGGGTGACCACCGACACGGTCATACCCCTGTAGAAGTGCAGCACACCGTTGGCCGCCGTGCGGAACACCTCGACACCGGACACCACGAAGCCCAGCACTCCCGCGGCCGAGCGGTAGAAGCCGCTCGTTGCCTCCCCGATCCGCAGGCCCAGATTGGCGGCATCCACTCCGGCGAAGGTCTGCAGCCAGCCGGTCAGCGTTCCGCCGACCTTCGCAAGATAGCCCGCCGGATCGAAGGTCTGCGCCGCCGCGGCAGAGGCCGCCGCCGCCGATGCGCTGTTGGCCGCATTGCCGGCACTGGTGGCTGCTGCCGACGCACTAGCCGCAGCCTCGCCGGCCTTCGTCGTCGCGGTCGATGCGGACCCGGCTGCGGCCGTCGCGGAACCGGCAGCCTCGCCCGCCTTGGTCGTGGCAATTCCCGCCTGCTGCGTCGCCGTCGTCGCAGAGGTCGCGGCGTTGCCCTCGCTGGTGGCAGCCGCCAGCTTGGAGGCATTGGCCGCGGTGGCGCTGCTGCCGGCAGCCGTAGCACTGCTGGCCGCAGCGGTGGCCGAGCCCGCGGCGTTGCCCGCGCTGGTGGCGGCTGCAACCTTGGACGCATTGGCCGCGGTGGCGCTGCCGGCGGCGGCGGTGGCCGACGCGGCGGCATTGCCTTCGCTGGTGGAGGCCGCGCTCAGGGCATCGCCCACGCCGGTGCCCACCGTGCCGATGTCCTGGATGCAAGGGTCCCAGTTATCGGCCATGCCACCCACACCGGTGAGGCCGCCCGGGTTCTGTGCCGTCTTCTCGTTGCCGTTGTAGTAGGTCAGCAGCCGCTGGGCCGCCGCCAGCATGTTGGCCAGCGTCGTCATGTCGTCACCTCACCAAGGGAAATCGTGGCGGCGCTGTGCAGGTCGTTCAGATACTTCTGGCTGAAGTCCTCGATGACCTGGAAAAGCCCGCCATAGCGGTAGCAGTCGAAGGCACTGTCGGTGTCCGGTAGCCACACCGCCGGCCGGTCGGCGTCGAGGAAGTTGACCAGGTCGAACAGGCGGTCGCGGTCACCGGCCTCATTGACGGTGCGGTCGAGCGTGGCGGTGCGCCGGCCGCGGCCGGGTTCCACCGCCACCCCGCCGCCGGCCAGCTCGGTCACCGTGCCGCCGCGGCGGTAGCCTTCGGCCGACGCGCCGACATGGCGGTCGAATGCCAAGCTGTCGCCGGCCCAGCCGAAACCGATGCGATAGGCCTGCTCGGTCGTGCTGTAGCGGCTGCCGGTCACCCGGTAGGCCGGGCCGTAGACCGTCCAGCGCAGCACCTGCGCGCTGCACAGCGGCATCGTCACATGGATGTTCGTCGGGTAACGCAGGAACTCCCGCGCGCCCAGCTGCCCCAGCACGGTGTTCTCACCGCCGAAGCGCAGGGTCTTCGGATCGTAGAGCCCGGGCAGCACTAGGCGGTCGATGCCGCTGGCGTGCTGGGTGGTGAAGGCCAGCGAGGTCCGCCCGCTGGTCTTGAAGGCCTCCAGCCGGATGCGGCCGGTCTTCCACAGGTTGGTGCGGTAGAGCCCGGCATAGGTCAGGTCGACCGGCCGCTCCCACTCCCACTCCAGCACCACCGGCTGGTCCCGGGTGCCGATGCGGGTGGACACCGCGGCGTCCACCAGCGGCAGCGTCTTCACCGCATCGAGCGGCGCCGTTGCCGCCCAATCGGCAGCCGTGCCGGTGATGGCGCAATCCTGTTCCGACAGCTCGTTGATGTGGGCCAGAAGTCCGGTGGCCATGGCTCACCGCGCCACATAGAGGGTGGCGCCGCCGGTCCGGTCGGCGATGGTCCGGCCATAGACCACCACCGGCGCCCCATCGGCAAAGCCGGCGATGTCGTCCTCCACCGTCACGGTGTCGCCGATCCAGATGCCGGGCGCTCCGTCCAGCGCTGGCAGCTCGTACAGCGTCGGCGGCGCCGACAGCTCGGCCACCCAGGCCGGCAACTCGGCCGCGGCGTCGGCGCTGAAGGTCAGGACCGTCTTGATCGTGGCCACCTTGGCCGAGCTTCCCCAGGCGGCAGCGATCGCCGCGTCGGTGGCGGACGGCACCTCGATCCATTCCTGGGTCCAGCGGGTGGCGTCGGCCGCGGTGGCGTCGGTGGCGGCGCTGCTGGAGGGGCTGGGGTTGTGGGCGCAGCGCACCACCACCTGTTTGGCCGGCGGGTTGTGCTGGCCCTCGACATACTGCAGGCCCGTGGTGGTGCCGGCGGCGCTGCTGTAGGCGCGGACAGCCACCGCCGCGGTCGGGCGGGGAACCCGCGTCACCACCAGCTGGCCGGCGGTGCCGACATACCAGCCGCCGCGCGGCACGCTGCCGACGAACTTGGCATAGGCGGCGGCATGGGTGGTGCTGTCGCCGGCGGCGAGGAAGAGCCCCACTGTGCGCGGGATGGCGTCCATGCCGGCGCTGTCCACCGTGCTGGCCAGCCCGGTGCCGGTGGCGAGAGCGGCGATCAGCTCCCCGATGGTGCGGCGGTAGACGCCGGCGAACTTGCGGCCCAGCACCTCGACGCGGAAGTCGGCATATTTCACCGTGGTGGTGACGATCCCGCTGGCGAGGTCGACCGTGAAGTGCGCGTTGTCCGCCGGCGTGGCGCCGCTCTGCTTTGCCACCCCGACACCGGAAGACCAGCCCCGCGGCACGTCCTGCACAGGCTTGCCGCCGCCGACGGACCAGCGGTGGAAGCCATCGATGATGCCGAGATAGGTCGGCCGCGCCATCGGGCAGTGCCCCAGCGGCAGCTCCTTCAGCGTGTCCTTCAGCTCGGCCGGCCCTTCATAGCCGCCGGTGCCCTTGTAGCGCTCGGTCTGGATCGGCGTGTCGTAGTCGAGGCGGGAGTCGTAGATCGGCAGGGCGATCTCGGTGCGCTTGGGCTTGGGCTGACCGACCCGGGCGGTCCAGATGGTCACCGCCTCGGCCAGCGGCGCCCCGTCTTCGATCTCCCGCTCGGTCACCGCCTGGATGACATAGTCGCCGGTCAGCAGCAGGTTGAGCGGCCGGTCATCGAGGGCGAGGCGCAGCCAGGCGCCGGTGTCGAGGTTCTGCACGGTGGCGAAGCGCTGTCCCGGGTTGCGCGAGGTCTCGTTGCGCAGCACCAGGTCGCCGATCCGCAGCTCGGCCTGCCCGTCCGCGGCGCCCAGGCTGCCGATCGACACCGACGCGTCGGCGCCGGCAGTCACCAGCGGCAGCCATGTGACGTTCGGCGGGCTGTCGGCCGGGCCGGACTGATAGCCGGGGAAGGTGGCCAGCGGCAGCCGGTGGCGGTGGCCGCTGGGGCGGTGGAACAGGGTCAGGTCGACAAGACGCACCTTCATCAGGCGGCCCTCCGGGTGTTGGCGAGTTTGCGGGGCAGGTCGCTGGTGGCCGCCTCGACGCGGGCCAGCAGGGCGGCGGCATCGGCACCGATGCGGGCGCGCTGGGTGAGGGCGTCGCGGCCGAGCGAGCGGACCTCGTCGCGCAGGCCCTCCACCGCCTCCAGCAGCTCGGCCACACCGGCGCCGCCGGCATCGAGGTCGGGGCGGCGGAAGGAGACCGTCGGCGCCGGCGGAGCAAAACCGTTCACCGCGGCGTCGAAGGCCGACGCAATCCGCAGGCTGTCGGCGCTGGATGCCACCGCCGCTCCGCCGCCCTGCCACAGCAGCTCCGGCCCGCGTTCCCCCACCCACACGGCGCCCGGCGGCGTGGCCAGGGTGCCGGTGGCAAAGCCCGGGATGCCGGCGCCGTGGGCCTGCGCCCGCACCGCCGCCTCGAAGGCGGACTGGTGCCCCAGCTTCACCCAGGCGTTCAGCCCGCTGTCGAGTCCGCCGTCGTAACCGGCGGCGCGGACGGCGGCGAGCTGCTGCGCCTGGGTCAGCGCGCCCCAGGCGCGGCCGACGTCGTCCGGTGCGCCATAGCGTGCCCCGCCGGCGATGGCGGTGACATTGGCGCCGAAGGTGGTGGCGCGCTGGGTGGAGGTGGCCAGCCAGAGATTGAAGGCCTCGTCCAGCTGGCCGCCCCAGCCCATGGCCCGAGCGATGCCGTGCTGCTGCTCGGCCGACAGCCCGTCCCAGGCCGACTGCACCGCCGCCGGCGCGCTGTAATGCGGCCGGTTGTCGCTGCTGTTGGTCAGCGTCATCAGCGGTGTCAGTGCTGCCTGCCAGACGGCGTAAGACTGGTCCATGACGTCGCGCAGGCTGGACAGGCTGCCCAGTTGCCGCTGCCCGATCGCCGCGGCCTCGGCCCGGGCCTTCTGCAGCTCCTTCAGCTGGTCCTGCGCCACCTGCAGATCCTGGGTGGCGGTGTCGAGGCTCAGCCCGCCGGTGTCGCCCAGCTCGGCGAAGACCTTGTCCACCTTGTCGAACAGCACCGACGCGGTGCCGCCGCTGGCCGCCTTCTCCAGCGCCACCAGGGTGGGACCCACCTGCAGCAGGGTCTGCCGGGCGGTGTCCTTGTCGGCATCGGTCGAGCCGCTGTCCTTCAGTACGGCATAGGCGGCGTCGAAGCGGTCGCTTGCCTCCTTGATCTTCTGCCGCGGCGCCAACGGCGAGTCGTCGCCCTCGCGCAGGGCGGCGCGGGCATCCTTGAACTGCTGGGCGGCCTGCAGCAGGGCGATAGCGCCGGACTGGATGGAGTCGACCACCTCCTGTTTGGCGGCGATCTCGCGGTCGTAGGCGTCCAGCAGGTCCTGCTGTGCCAGGGTGAAGGCTTGGCTCGCCCGCTCGGCCGCCTGCACCAGGCGCAGCTGGGTGGTGTCGTAGCCGGCCGCCTTGGCATCGGCCAGGGCTGCCGCCTGCTGGGCGTCCAGAGCGATCAGCCCGGCGCCGCGGTTGTTGCCGAGCGCCGCAACCATCCGGCTGGCGATGTCGGTCTGGTAGGAGGCGAGCGCCTTGGCCTTTTCCGCCGCCGTCTGGGCGGCGTCGGCGCTGTCCTGCCACGCCTGGGTCAGATACCCCACCATGGCGGTGTACTGGTCACCGCTGATGGTGCCGTCGTAGAGCGCAGCGTTCAGCCGGCCCAGCGCCGCCCGCTCGGCCTCGATGGTCAGCGTGCCGCCGGACGCTGCCTTCTCCACCCCGTCGATGACGCCGGCCAGTCCGGCAACCGCTGCTTTCGTGCGGTCGAGGCCCAGCCTCTGCAGCCGGTCCAGCGCGCTGGTTTTGGCGTTGGGGTCGATCAGCGCCTCGATGGCGACCGCGCCCTGCCGCTGAACATAGGCCACCGCGTCGGCGTAGCTGTCCTGCAGCTTCTTCGTGTAGCGCGCCGCCAGCTCGGCCACCTCGCCGGTGGTGTAGCCCAGCGACAGCAGCGCCGGCCGGAACTGCTCGAACTCGATCTCGGCCTGCCTGGTCGCCGCGGCCATGCCCACCAGCGGCTTGGTCGCCGGGCCGAGACCCATCATCGCCTCGATGCCCTTGCGGGCGGCGGCGGTCAGCTCGGTCTCGGTCGCCAGTCCCAGCTCGCTGGCCTTGCTCCGCCAATCGGTGATGTTGGTCTTGACCTGGTCGCCGATCGCCTTGGCATTCTCGGTGAAGGTCTTCAGCAGGTTGTTCGTCGGATCCAGGCTGGCGTTCATCACGTCGAGCTGCTGACGAAAGCCGGCGGCGAAGCCCAGGTCGTTGGCCAGATCCTCGGCCTTGGTCGCCTTGGAGGTGCTCAGCGCCGTCTTCACGTCATCGTTGACGCCGGTCAGCTGGCCGGTGCCGATCAGCCCCTTCAGGCTTTCGCGCATGTAGAAGGCGATGGCCTCGTTCTGGTCGGTGAACGCGGTCTTCTGCCCGGCCTTGTCCCCCACGGTCGGGGTGACGTACCACTTGCCGTCCTTGGCGAACTGCTGAATGAGCGCCGTGTTTGCACCGTCACCACCGGTCAGCTTGCCGCCGATCCCCGACACGATGGCGTTCATCGACGCTGCAACGGCGTCGGTCACCTGCTGCATCTGGCCAGCGTCGGCACCGTTGTCCGCCAGGGCGGTGTCGGTGCGGAACCCACCCTTGCCGTTCAGGACGATGTTGCCCGAGCTGTTGGGACCGACGGTGGCCTTCTGGGTGCCCAGCATGCCCATGATGCCACCGACCACCGCGCCGATCGCCAGCCCGATCGGCCCGCCGATGGCGCCCAAGCCCATGTAGGCGGCGAGTGCCGACGCACCGGCGCCCAATGCCGCGCCGGACAGGCCACCGACAACCTTGCTGTTGGTCGCCGTTCCGGCCATGCCGCCCAACATGCCACCGAACGCACCGGCGCCCGCCGCACCCAGATAGGCGGACAGGCCGCCGGTGATGCCAGCCCCTGATACGCCGCTTGCAGAGCCGGTGTAGAGGGTGTTGGCCGCTGCTGTGTTGCCAGCTGCCGCTACGCCAGTCGCCGCATTGGCACTCGCCGCCCCGGTGATGGGGGCCGCAGTTGCCGCCGTGATGCTGGCAGGGGCGGCGGCAGCCCATCCGCCGACAGTCCCGATGCCGAGCGTGCTGTAGCCAAAGCTGTCGATCAGGCCGCCGAGGCCGCCGGACCCACCGATGCCGAGCTTGTCCATCGCCCAGCCGGCGCCCTTCGACAAGGCGGTGTTGGTCAGGCTGCCGGTCAGGCCGCTACCCTGCCCTGCCTGTCCCGTTTGCCCGCTGCTGCCGCCGCTGAAGAAATCGAACACGGTGGGCAGGTTGCTGCCCATCACCCAGTTCTTGATCGGGTTGATGAGCGCCATCTTCAGAGCGAGTTGCTGCAACTCCACGCTGACGGTGCCGATGGCGTCGGCCCAGGACATCGTCGATTTGCCGGCGGCGGACAGCTTCTGCAGGATGGCGTCGAAGCTGCGGTCGCCGAACTGCTCCAACTCCTGGTAGGCGGCGTTGGTCCGCTCCAGCGCCAGGTTCTGCCGGGCGAGCGCTTCGGCGTTGGCCAGATAGGCCTGCCCTTCCCGGCTGGCGGCGTCGATGTTGCGGTCGCGCAGGTCGATCAGCGCCTGGGTGCGCGCCAGCTCCACCGCCCGCATCTCGGCCGACGCGCCGATCAGCTCAAGCTGCTTCTGTCCCAGCTCCAGCTGGTCGCGCTGCTGCTGAAGCATCGGCCCGGCCGCCGCGGCCGACTCCAGCTGCTGCGCCTGGGTCAGCAGCTCGACGTAATGGGCCTTGGCCTCATTGTAGCGCTGGGTGCCCTCCTCGCCTTCCTTCAGCGCCAGCGTGTGGGCCTGCTCGGCCACCTCGGCCGCCTTGACCGCCTTCGGCCCCTGCTCGTAGGCATCCATCAGCGCCCGGGCCGAGCGGATGCGGTCCTGGATCGGCTGGTCGGCGTCCTTGCGCAGCTGCTGGACGGTCAGCGCCTCCACCCGCGCCTCGGCCGCGGCGGCGGCATCGCCGTAGCCCTTCAGCCCGGCCGCCGCCACGCGGTTGGCCGCCGCTGCCGCGCGCTGGGCGGCCTCGCCCTTGCCGGCGGCCGCGGTCAGCCGCTGCTGGGCGGCGACGTCCATGGTGAGCTGGGTGACCTGCGCCCCGACCTCGCCGGCCAGCTCGGCCCGCGCCTTGCGCAGCAGCTGGGTGCGGGTGCTGCCCTCCTGCGCCGGGTCGAGGCCCTCGCGCAGCCGCTTGGCCACCTCCACCTCGACCTCGGCCGCCTTGACCGTCGCCGGATTGCCCGATGCCCGCGCCCGAGCCAGCTTTTCGGTGGCGTCGGCCTCCAGCGTCAGCAGCCGCACCGCTTCCGCCGACTCCGCCGGGACGATCTGGCTCTTCAGCCGGCCGCGCACGACGTCGCGCTGGGCGTCCCAGGTCTGATAGGCGGTGTCGTCGGAGGACCGGCCGCGATCCTGCAGGCCGGTGACGACGGGGGTTTTCTGCTCGGGCGGCGGCCCGACCATCTCCCCGACCCGCCGCTCCAGCCCTTCGGGCAGCGAGAGGGTCCAGCTCTTGGCCCCAAGCTCGGCCAGCTTGGAGGCCACCCCACCCACGGCCGAGCCCAGCCCGGTGAACCGCGAGGCGGCGGTGTCGGCAGTCTGTCCGGCGGCGAGCACCGCCTTGGCCGCCTCGTCCGCCGGGTTGGTCAGCAGCGCCAGCCGGGCGGCCAGCTCCTTCGCCGTCCTGGACGCGGCTTCCGCCTTGGTCGCCGGATCGGCCAGACGCTGCGCCAGATCCAGCAGCGGCTTGCCGGCGGCGCCGGCGTTGCGCCCGACCTCGTCCAGCATGCGCACCAGGTTGGCGATCGCCTCCGGATCGTCGGCCGCGGCCGAGCGGAAGGCCTGGAACGCGATGCGCAGCCGGTCCACCTGGTCGGCAGCCAGCCCCATCTGCTCGTACACCCGGGCCGAGCTGGCGGTGTCGGTCGAGACGTTCCAGTCGCCCGACACCGGCCGCGCCACCGAATCCGGGCGGTAGACCGCTGCCGACGCGGCACTGCGCTGGGCGGCGATCGCCTTGGCCTGCTCGGCCAGGGCCTCGTCCAGCTTGATCCGGGTGACCGCCCGCATGCTGTCCGACAGGCGCCCGTACTGGGTGGCCAGCTGCTCGACGTCCGCGGCGGAGTCCTTCACCACGTCCTGGGCAGCGCGCTGCGCATGTTCGAAGCTGTCGGCCGCCTCTTCGGCCGCCGTGGTGCGGGTGGCGAAGAAAGCCACCGCCGCGGCACCGGCCAGCAATGCCGCCCCCCACGGTCCGCCGACCACCCCGAGCATGCCGGCGCCGGCGGCCTTTACCCCGTTCCAGGCCGCGGTCAGCAGCGAGGCGCGCTGCGCCAGGGCGATGCTCGCCGCATTGGCGCTCACCGCCATGGTGGTGAGGTGGGCGTCGGCGACCACCACGGCCTCGCCGGCCGCCGCGGTGGCGAGCTGGGCGGCGCGCAGCCGGGCCAGCGAGGCCATCTTTTCGGCGTCGGCGGCAATCGAGGCCTCGCGCGCCATCACCACGGTGGCCTCGGCGTCGCGCTCCGTCGCAAGCGCCTTGGCCAGCACATAGACGTTGGTGGTGAGCGCCGTCTTGGCCCGGGCCGACGTCAGCGCCGATTCTGCCGCGGCAAGGTTGCCGGCGGCGGTCCCTGCCACCGCCGACTTGGCCGCGAACTCCGCCTCGGCCGCCTGCACCGTCGCAACCGTGGCGGTCCGGGCCGTCTGCGCCCGGATCAGGTCCTGCGCTGCTGCCAGCTTCTCGGCATTGGCCGCCTCGGCCGTGGCCACCGCCTTGGCATAGAGGGCGACGCGCTGGTCGTCGATGGCCTGGGTGACCGCGGCAATGCCGGTCGGCATCATGCGCGCCGCGGCGATGGCGCCCAGCGCCAGGGCAGCGCCGCCGGCGGCCTTGGTCACCGCATCGAGGTTGTCGGCCAGCACCAGGATGCCGGAGGAAATGCCGGCGGTCAGCCCCACCGCTTGGTTCATCTGGCCGATCTGGCGCTGGGCGGTGTTGGCCAGCACCGTCAGGCTGTCGGACACCGTGGTGGCGATGTGGCCGAACTCGGTGTCGATGGCGGTGCTCTGCTTCAGCAGCGCATTCACCACCGTGTCGGCGGTCAGAGCCCCCTGCTCGGCCAGCGACTTCAGGGCGCCGCGCGGCACGCCCAGCCCATCGGCCAGGGCCTTGGCCAGCCGCGGCGAGGCCTCCATCACCGAATTGAACTCGTCGCCACGCAGCACGCCGCTGGCCATCGCCTGCGACAGCTGCACCAGGGCGCCGGCGGCGGTGCCGGCCTCGGTGCCCGAGATCTTGAAGGTCTTGGAGATGGTCTCGGTCAGCCGGATCACCTGCCCCTGGGACTTGCCCATGGTGAGGGCGGCATCGGCCAGCGAGGTGTAGAGCCCGACTGTCGGTTCCATGGCCGAACGGGCGCGCTGGGCGGCCTGGAACAGCTGCTCCTGAACCGCCACCGCCTTTTCGCCGGCACCGGCATAGAGCGCGATCTTCGAGGCGGACAGACTCCAGGCGTCGGCCGCCCTGATCGCCTCACCCGCACCCTGCGCCAGTCCGATGCCGGCGATCACGCCGGCAACGCGGCCGGCGGCACTGCCCAGCGCATCGAAGCTGGAGGATGCCCGGCGCACGGAGCCGTCGACGCGGCCGGCGAACTGGTCGACGCGGGCTTCCGCCTGCGACAGCACCCGCCGCAGGCCAGAGTCGTCCGCACCGACCGGCACCATCATGCCGGGGAAATCAGCCATGCCGGTCTCCGGAAACGAAAAGGGCGCCGGTCACCCGGCGCCCCTGCCCTTGCCCATACCCATGTCAGGGTCCGGGCGCTTCAGGCCGAACACGGCCCGCGCCCGCTCCTTCAGCTCCGCCGTGTCCTTGGGCTTGCGCTTCTGGCGCTTCGCCCCGGGGGTGGTGGCGGCGAGGAAATCGACCTTCCCGTCCATGGCCAGCTGGATGTCGGGGAACGGGGCGTCCAGCGCCTCGCTGCGCGACCATCCCAGCCAGCCGGTGGCGTACTGGAACATCCGGTCCACGTACTCCGCGAAGGTCAGCCGGCTTCCCCCGATGCGGCGGCCTCGCTGTCCGGCTCAGCCTTCCCGGCCTTGGCGGTGTCCGTCTTGGGCGCCTTGCCGCCGCCGGCGAGGAAATTCAGGAACAGCAGCACCTGCGGCGCGACGACGACGACACCCTCGGCGAAGATCGCCTCGGCGGTGGCCTCGGCCTGCTTGCCGACGCGGCCGGCGGCGGCGTTGACGACGTTCACCAGCGTGTCGAAGTCGAAGGCGTTGGTGTTGGTGAAGGCCTGCTGCAGCCCGCCATACAGGCGGCAGATGGTGCGCGAGGCGCGGACGTTGGCGAACAGCTCGACGTCTTCACCGTCGAGGCTGACGGTCATCACGCCGTGCGCGAAGCGCGGCGCCGTGCTGGGGACGGTCATGGCAGGATCTCGCTTTGGACGGGGAGAAGAGCCGGCAGCCAGGGTGGGCTGCCGGCGTCAGGGCACCGGCGCTTAGGGCGCGTCGGCCGCCACCTCGATCGGTTCGGCGTCGATTTCGAGGCCGACGCTGGCCTCGATCACCTTGTCGTTGCCGCCGATTTCGGTGGTGTAGGACATGACGTAGGCACGCAGGTAGATCGTGGTCGGCGTGCCGCCGTCGGGGGCATCGTCGAACTCGATCTTGATGTTGTAGGCGGCCTTGCGGTTCTTCGCCGCGGCGCGGATCGCCGTCTGGCCGGCGCCGGTCGGAACGCGGGCCAGCTTCAGCGTGCCAGAGCCATAGTCGACGGTGCCCTTCTTCTTATGGACGGCTCCGTCGCCCAGCGTCTTGTAGGTGACCTTCTCGAAGGTCTCACCGAAGGCGCCGATGTCCTCGATCTCCTCGACCTCGGTCCAGGCGAGCGCCTTATACTGGGCTTCGGTGGTGCACAGGGCGGTGGTGGAAAGGAACAGGCGCGTGCCGGCGCTCTGAACAGCGTTGCCGCTCATGGGAATGCCCCTCCTTCGGGCAAAGAAAAAGCCGCCCGGAAGCCGGGCGGCGGGGACGCTCCGGAAGCTCCGGAGGGCTCAGGCGTCGGACTCAGGCGTTGGGCTGGCCAAACGTGGTCTGGTAGGTCACGGCGAACTGCAGGCGGGTCACCCCGGCCTTCAACTCGCCACTGGTCAGGCGGTCGGTGACGGTGCGCACCAGCTCGATGCGATCCACCGTGCCGGCGAACTTGCCGCCGCCGGCGATCACCTGCTCGATGCGCAACGCCATGGCGTCGAGCTGGTCGTCCAGGTCGGCGCCGGCGCGGACGTAGCCGTCGACATAGAGGTCCATGCGCCGCAGTTGGCGCCGGCTCCCCATGGTGATTTCCTGCGTCGCCTCGTCGGGTGTGAACAGGCCGATGCAGGGCAGCGCGTCCGGCTGCAGCGGATCGTCCCGGTTGGCGGTGACTGGAGCGACGGAGGCAAGCGCCGTGGCGATGGCGGTGCGGATCCGGGTGCGCGGGTGCATCAGCGCGACTCCCGCAGCAGCAGAACGGTCATGCCCTGCCCGTCCGGCCGCGGCTCGGACACCGTGAAGGACAGGCCGCGCACCTCGACGACGGCGCCGGCGGGCACAGGCCCGCCCATGTCGGCGTCGACCACCGCCAGCGAGGTCATCAGGGTGGAGACCGGCCCGTCGTCGGTGTCCACCTGATAGTGTCGGCGGTCGAAGATGCCGGTGACGGTGAGGTCGGAGCGGCCGGGCCGGCGGATCACCGCCGGCTCACCGAAGGCGCCGACACAGGCGGCATTGAGGTCATCGAAGACCATGGCCGATCACCCCTGCAGAGCGGCCCAGGCCCGGTCACGCTGGTCGGCGGTGATGTCCGCCGCCAGCAGCTCGCCCAGCGCCTTCAGGTCCGGCTTGCCGCCCTTGAAGTGCTTGGCATTCGCCGGGTCCAGCTTGCCGATCGCCGCGATGATGCGGTCGAGCGGCAGTTCCTCCACCCCGGCCGCGTCGCCGGCCTTCACCCAGCGGGCGAAGCCGCGGGCCACCAGGGAAGCGGCCTGTTCGTCCTCCGGGTCCTTGACCTCGATGACGGCCCCCGGCCGCAGCGCGGTCTCCTTGGCCACCTTCACGGTGACCAGCAGGCGCAGCTTGGCCATGGATCACCTCACCGTCGCGCACATGCAGGCGTTGGGACGCCGCGGGTAGACCAGCGGCGCCGACTGGCTCAGCAGCATACGCCGGCCCGGGTTCTCTTCGATCCAGCTCTTGGGGAAGACCTCCAGGGCCTGGTAGCCGGCGCGCGGGTCGAGGATGGCGCCATGGGCCTGGATGCCCTCCATGGCGCCGGTGGCGCCCAGCAGCACCGTGTAGTCCGGCAGCAGCTCCTTGGTGGCGCCATTGTCCTTGTACGTATCGTTGTACGTATAGAACTCAACCATCCCGATCCGGCCCTTGAACACCGGAGTGCCGGGTACGCCAGGCTGGAATCCCATCTGGACGATGGCAGCCTGCCCCAGCGTGCGGTCGAGCACCTTCTCCAGTTTGGGGTCAGCCTCGAACAGCGCCCAGGCCTTGGCGTCCATCACCACGACGTTGACCGCGGCACCGGACTTCCGCCCCACTAGGTCGATCCATTCCGACACGTCGGCATAGGGCGACACGCCGGACTCGCCCCAGCGGGCGCCGGCCGACAGCACCAGCGACAGATCGCCGTCACGCTGGAAGTCCACCAGGACCTCCGGATAATCGTCGCCCTTCACCACGCACTTGCCGGTGCGCAGGACCTCGGCCGCCATCACCTCCTTGCGGCGCAGGATCTGGGTCAGCTGGCGCTGCAGCTTGGCGCCCAGGATGGCCTGCTCGCGGGCGCCGGCCGATAGGGTGCCGGTCAGCGGCTCGCCGGCCAGCCGGCGCAGCGGCTCGCCCGGCTTGATGTCGTGCAGCGGCTTCACATAGGCCGGGGCGAACATCCGGGTTTCATAGCCAGTGTCCGACCCGACGCGGCCGGCGGCGAGCGGCGAAACGAAGGGGGCGATCTCGATGTCATCGACCTCGACGTCGAAGATGATCTTTTCATCGTCGCTGAAGCTGGCCAGCGGGAAGAACATGTTCAGCAGGAAGCGGGGGGCCTTGGCGCGCAGCGACTGCAGCACCCCCAGCATGGCAAGGGTCGAATAGATGTCCATGGGTGGGGCCCTCAGAGGAAGATCGACAGGTCGCGCAGCGCGTCGGCCGCCGACGCGGCGGAGTGGCCGGCGCCGAAGGTCAGCTGGTCCGGGTTGAACTCGCCGCTGAAATAGGCGATGGCCTCGACGTCGCCGGCGGTGGCATCGACCGGTTCGGCCAGGATGGCGCAGGGCTTCTCGGTGCCGTCGTTGGCCATGGCCACCGACAGGACGAAGCGCTTGGTGCCGCCGGTGCGGCCGAGCACGGCACCGGCGGGCAGCGCACCGACGCCGCTGGCAACGGTCACCAGCCGGGTGATGCGCGGAAAGTCGCCGCCGATCAGGGACGGCAGCGGCTGATTGCTCTGGGAGGAGAAACTGGCGGAGGTCATCGGGTGCCGTCCTTCTTCGGAATGAGACCGACAGCGGCCATGCTGGCCAGCACCGCGGCGGCGGCCTTCTGGTCGTCGCTCAGGGTGGCGGTGTCGGTCGAGGCGCCGATGGTCGGGTTGGGGTGGGCGTCCATGGCGGCGAGCGCCAGGGGGTTGCCGGTAGAGGCACCGGGCACGGTGGCCCCGATGGGTGCAGCCTCCATCGCGGCGCAGGCGGCCTCGACCGTCAGGTCGGTGTTGAAGGCCAGATGCGCGGCGAGCTGGACGCGGCCGGCGGCGGCAGGGGCTGCGAAGATAGCGGCGCAGCGCTCACGCTCACCGGGGGCGTCGGCCTGCTGGCCGGTAGCATTCTTATCGCCCCCGTCGCCATTGCTGGGCGCGTCGTCGTCTTCGCCGTCTTTCGGCTTGTCCTTGCCCTTGTCCTTCTGGTCGACATCGTCGCCGGCACCGGCCTGCGGCGTGGTGCCGCCGGTGCCGGCCTTGGTGCTGTCGGTGCCCGCCTGGGTCTCCCCGTCAGCCGCCTTGGAGCGGCCGAAGGGGTTCAGGTGAGCGAAGCTGAACGTCTTCACTGAGTGTCCCTCACATGATCCACCAAGGCCGAAAAGGCCCGGTCGGGTGGCAGGACCGCATCGGCCAGCCCAAGGCGCACGGCCTCGGCGGTGCCGACCGGCCCCTCAAAGCAGCGGGCCTCGGTGGCGAGGACCGCCGCCACGTCCAGCCCGCGGGCGCGGGCGACGGTTTCGGCGAAGAGCTGGCGCAGCGCATCGACCTGCCCCTGCCACTCGGCACGCACCGCCTCGGGCAGCACGGCATAGGGGTGACCGTCGGTCTTGTGTGCGCCGGACTGGACGATGGTCGGCTTCAGCCCGGCCTCCTCCAGCATGCGGGAATAATCCCAGTGCATCAGCCAGACACCGATCGAACCGACCCCACCGGTGCGCGGCACCGCGATGCTGTCGGCGGCACAGGCGATGGCGTAGGCGGCGGAATAGGCCTCTTCGCTGCAGATCGCCCCAACCGGCTTGCCCGTCGCCGTCTTCATGGCGACGATCCAGTCCACCAGGTCGAAACAGCCCTGCGCGATGCCGCCGCCGCTGTCGATGTCGAGGCAGACGGCGCGCACGTCCGGATCGGCGAAGGCATGCGCCAGTTGAAACCGCAGCCCGTCATAGCCGGTGACCCAGCTGCTGCCGATGTATCCCAGCTTGGGCACCAGCAGCCCGGCGACCGACACCACCGCCACACCCTGGTCGACCTCGTAGGGCCGGCGGGTGCCGTTGATCTCGCCCAGCCGGTAGCAGCCAGCCGGCAGCTCCCCGCCGGCGCGGTTCGCCTGGGTCAGCTGGACCATGCGCGCAGCCGCCGTCTCGGCCCAGGCTGGGGACACCAGCACGGGCTGCATCGTCTTCAGCATGTCGGGAAACTCCGTCAGGTGCCGGCCGGCGGCTCGGGCTGGTCAGGGGTGGGCATGAAGTTGACCTCGGGCAGGGTCAGCCCGCGCGCCTTCAGCGCCTCCTGCTCCAGCGCGATCTGGTCCAGCAGGTCGTCGAGGTCGCGGCCCTGGTCGAGGGCCTCGTCGCGCAGGGTGGAGATGCCCAGCCGCACCCGCATCGCCGCAGCGGTGATTTCCTTCACCGGGTCAACCCAGCCACGGGCCGGACCGCGCCACACCCCGCGCAGCCACGCCTGCCGCCGCGCCCGGCTCTCCGAGAAACCCGGCAGGTCGAGGTAGCCGCGCCACACCGCTTCCTCGAGCACCAGGTCGAGCGTCGGCCGGCACCAGGTCAGGGTCTTATGCATGCGCAGGAACAGCACGAAGCGCCAGCCCTCCAGCAGCGACGCGCGGGCGCTGGAGTAGTTGGTCTTGCTGAAGTCGCGCATGAACGTCTCGTAGGTCATGCCGATGCCGGTGGCGATCAGCCGGCTGACCGTGGTGACGAACCCGTCCATGCCGGCACTCGGGCGGTTGCTCGAGTAGCCCTTCAGCGTCTCGCCCGGCAGCAGGCGCGGGATGGCGCCGCCCGGGCCGATGCCGAGCTGGACCGACGGCTGGGCGTTGCGCATGTCCATGTAGCTGTTGGCGTCGCCGAACAGGTCCAGCAGCGTCTGCCCGTCTGCCGGGCTTTCCAGAACCGCGGCGATCACCGCGTTGACCACCGCCGCCTGCAGCTCGGCCCGCTGGAACCGGGCGCGCTGCTTCAACTCGGTCATCACCGGGGCGAACACGGAGACGCCGCGGTGCTGGCCCGGCCGCTTCTGGTCGAAGGAGTGGATCACCACCCGCCGGCCGCCCGGTCCGCGCAAGGGCACCCGCTGCCACTCCGCCGCGGCCATCGCCCACGGCATGAAGAGGTCGCCCGGATGGTTGGAGCGGATATGGTAGGCGACGGGCGCCCCATACCCGTCGATTTCGACACCGTCGCGCAGGCGCGGATCGCCGATGCGGTCCTGCGGGTTGGACAGGCGATCCGCCTCCACCGTCTGCATCACCGTGGCGAAGCGGCTGCCCAGCCGGCGCTGCCGCTCCGGCAGCCACAGCGCCAGTTGCAGGCTTTCGCCGGCGACGAGATCCGACTGCACCGACTGGCGCAGCATCGAGCCGAAGGGCAGCTGGCCGGTGACGTCGCAGGCGTCGCGGTCCTCGCTCCACTCGTGCCAGATGGATTCGATGCGCCGGGCGGCGTCCTGCGCCTGGTCGCGGCCGATGCCCAGCGCGCGATAATCCGGCATCGACTGGAAATCCAGGCCGAAGCCGATGGCGCTGTCCTTCAGCGACTGGACCGCACCGGAAACCAGGGCGTCGTTGCGTTCCAGGTCGCGGGCACGGGCGACGATGGTCTGGCGGTCGCCGTCCAGGTCGGCATCGGGGGAGCCTGCCGCCGGCGTCCAGTCGCGCAGTTCGGGCGCGTTGCCCGATCCGGCGAGAAAGGCGCCCATGGCCGCCTGCGCCCGGGCCCGGCGGATCTCGCCCTGGGCGATCGGCCGGCCGTGCCGGTCGAGGATGACGGGGGCGGTGGCCATCAGCCGATCATCCGGACATAAGGCGACACCGCCGGACCGCGCCGGCCCCTGGCCGCGGCGATCTGGCGTTCCAGCGAGGCGATGTAGCTGGCGAGCTGGGTGGCGTTGGCCGGGGCGTATTCGACCACGCGGTCGCCAAAGCGAACGCTGACCTTCTGCTGGCCAAGCCGCAGGGCATGGTGCGCGGCCCGCGCTTCAGCGAGCCACGTCTCCAGGGTGGTGACGTCGGTCATAGGTACAGCTCCCCTTTGTCGGTCGAGGCCGGTGGTGCCGGCGCCACCGGTTGGACGGCAGCAGCCGGCCGGCTCAGCCGGCGTGCCCGCTCCACCGCCGCGGCGATCGCGTCGGCTGGAGTCGACTCCCCGCTGGTGTCGCTGGTGTCGCCAGCGGCCTCGGCCTCACCCGCAGGTGCCGCCTCGATGTCGGCCTCGCCCAGTTTCACGTATTTGCCGGACAGCGCCTGCAGGCCGCACACCGCGGCGTAGGCGTAGACGAAGCACACCCCGGCCTCGTGGGCCTCTGCCGGCTTCACCCACACCGTGTATTGCTGACCGCGCGGAACGATCAGCGTCTCCCGGGTCAGCTGGGCGAAGAACTCGTCGTCCAGCTCGCGGGCGCCGTCGATCGGCGCCTGCGGGAAATGCACATGGCGCGGCCCGGGCTTGTCCACCGCCAGGCTGCCATAGGCCCAGTCACGCGCGGCGTTGCCGCCGATCATGTACCAGACATGGCCCAGCTTGCTGGACGGCTTGCGCGGCCACACCTTGCCCCGCTGGCCCCGGCTTTCCGAGCGGCCCTTGATCGCCCACACCCGCCGGGAGCGGCGCTTATTGGCGAAGGCATAGACCTCCTGCGTGTGGTGGCCGCCTGAATCGATGCAGGTGGCCCGCACGTCCAGCGTGGTGCCGTCCGGCTTGCGGTACCGGCGCAGCAGCACCTGCTCGTCCAGCGCCGCCCACACCTCGCCCTTGGCCGGATCGCCGACCAGGACGAAATGGCCGATCAGCCAGACCTCCAGCCCACGGCCCCAACCGTAGACGGAGGCCTCCAGGCGCGGGTTGACCTTGCCGGACTGGACGTCCACCCCGACGGTGATGAACTCGACACCTGCCGGCACCTCGGCCGGGTACAGCTCCATGCGGTCGATGAAGCTGCTGCTCTTGACCTCCTGCCCGTAGGTCGCCCGGTAGGGGCGGCCCAGCCGCAGGTTCATGAAGGGCTGCACCAGGCTGGCCGGATCGGCCTGCGCCTCCAACCATTCCTGGACGATCACCGGCCAGGCGGCGTTGGGATTGAGCGACATGCCGGTCCACAGATGCATGCCGACATGGCCCGGCACCTTCGCCTTGGCGGTCGGGCGCCACTCGCCGTTGGCGTCCATCCACGCCTTGTGCCGCTCTTCGATGATGCAGCCGCAGGTGCCGACGTACCACACCTTGTCCAGGGTGCCCTCGGCGTCCAGGCTCCATTTCAGCCCGTGCGGCACGTCCGGCCCGCCCCAGTCCAGATACTGCCAGCCGTCGAGCTGGCCGGCAGCATCGGAGCATTGTGGGCACGGCACGAAGTAGCGCCGCTGATCCGATGCCAGCCATAGCTTCCACACCCGGCTGGTCTCGTACAGCAGCGGGGTCGAGCCGCGCACCATCGAGCGGTTCCAGAAGGTCTCGCCGCGTGTCCAGAACAGCTTCAGCTTGTCGCCCTGGGTTTTCGCCCCGGGCGTCCAGCCGTCGCCGTCGATTTCGTCGGCGAACAGGAAGCGGGCCGAGTAGCGGCGGAAGGCATCGTCCGACGCGGCCCCCACCACGCGCACGCTGGCGCCGTTGCTCAGCTGGTAGAAGGTGGCATTGTCCTGCTTCTCTCCCTTGCGGGTCGGCCGCATCAGCGGCTTCAGCACCGGGGTGTCGCGCAGCATCGGCGCGATTTCACCGCTGCCGAAGTCTTCCGCATCCGGGATCGTCGGCTGGGCGATGGCGCACAGCGTCGGGTCCTGGTGGAGGTGGTAGCCCACCGCCAGCGTGGCGCAGCGCGTGTAGCCGACGCGCGCCGCCTTCAGCACCGTCAGCAGCGGCACGGTCGGATCGCACATCAGGTCCACCAGCCCGCGCTGGTAACCGTAGAGCGTCACCTTGCCGTGCTCGGCCCCGGTGCCCTTCGGGATCCAGCCGAAGCGTTCGGCCCACACGGAGCCGCTCATGCGCTCCTGGAACTTCAGGCTGCCGTCGAACAGGGCCAGCAGCGCCCGGCGCAGCTCGCCCCGTCCGGTCCGGTAGTCGCCATGACGATGCGCGCTGACCCGCGCTGCCGCCTCAAGCCCGCGGTTCATCGTCCTGCCCGATGGCCAACCCGGCGCCCCAGCCCTTGACCAGCTCGTCGCGGGCAGCGTCGAAGGCCCGATTGATTTCCGTCTCGGCCAGGGCCTGGATTTCCGGCGCTCCGGTCATCGCCGCGGCGCGGCCGGCGATCTTGGCCACCGCGTTGGACAGGCCGGTGCGCAAGGATATGCAGAAGCCGGCGACATCGGCCGCAGCCTCATGGCGGTTCACCACCTCGTTCAGGGCCTCGTCGGCCTTGATCTCGGCCACCACTGCATCGGCCACCGCCTTGCGGCGCTTGGCCTCGTCGGCGGTAATGACGCCGATCTCGCCTTCGTAGCCGGCGGCGACGTCGGCCACGGCACGGTCCACCAGCCAGCGGTGAACGTCGGCTGTCTCAAAGGCCCATTCCCGGCCCTTGGCCCCCTTCTCCGCGAAGGGGCAGCCGTCGCGCACCCACGCGTCGACGGTAGGCAGGCTGACGCCGAACACGTCGGCCAGCTCCGCCCGATTCACCCGTTGGCCCGGTTTGGACATAAACAAAAACCTCGATCCGAAAATTTCTCAGAGGGTGGACCGGTGCGGCCCGAATTACCCTCGCCGGGGGGTGCCCCCGGAAGGACCCGCAACCGCCGGCTGACCCCTCACCGTCCGTCGGTCACCGCCGGGCGGCGAAGCGGGCGTTGACCGTCCGCACCGCCTCCTCCAGCCGCCGGCCGATGGTGGCCCGCACCGCCCGTTCCACGATGTCGTGGAAGCGGAAGCGCGGGCGGTAGCTCGGTGCCCGGACGAAGATCACCACCGGTCGGGCGTCGGCGCCGTCGCGCTGGTAGATGCCCGGCGGCAGCCCGCCGGCATTACCAGGCAAGGCGGCGAAGTAACCGTTGCGCCGCCGCTTCTTCCGGCTGCGGGCGCTGTCCGTGCGGTTGGCGCTGTATCCCTGCTCCCCAAAGGCCCGGGTCTGCGACAGGATGCGCACCACCTCCGACCGCCGCATGTTGCCGTAGGCGTCCAGCCTGGCTTCCTCGCCCGGGACCGCGAACATGCCGGCCGGCAGCAGGCCGGCAGCGCGCAGCTGGCGCTCCATCCGCTTGTCCCGGCGCGGTCCGCCCTCGACGTTCGGCAGTAGGTAGCGCGCCGCCGGCGTGCCCTTGCCCCAGTCGTCCTTGAAGCCCACCCACGCCACCGGGTCCGCCTTGGTGGCGGGCCGGACGAAGGTGGCGTTGACGGTGTAGGGCGTCGGCCGATCGAAGGTTTCCGGCAGCACCCGCTGAACCGCCAGCTTGGCGTCCTGCGCCGTCCTGGTCAGCGCCATCGGCAGGGCGTAGCGGGTGAGTTGATCGCCATACCGGCGAATGGCCGCCTTCACTTGGTCGGCAGAAGCCCGGATCCGTGCATTGGCCATTTTGTTCGTACTCGAAGTGTGACGTTCATCACTGCCGGACACCCCTCGAAGGATGACACTGGCACCTCGAATTCACACTGACTTGCCAGCCGTTCGAAACGTCTGGAGCTGGAAGGACCACTATGCCTCAGAAGCTCCAGCCCTTGGCGATCTGCCTGGAATGCGGAACGCCCTACCTCGCGTTGGAGGCGATCACGCACGGGTGCACAACGCAGACGCCAGCCGGCCGGTGTGGTGGCGAGGTCGCTGCCAAGTGGCGCGACGAAGACTGGATAGTCTGCCCCTCCTGTGATGGGGGCAGTTGTCCGAAATGCTGTGAGTTGGGTTGGCTACCCGTGCCACGCCGAAAGCCAGCGCGCTCCTACGGTTATGGGTCAGAACCTCGATCAAAGTGTTCACGCGTGAACACTTTGGATGGCCGGCGGAGGCGGTCCCGGACGTCGAGCGCCAGCAGCACCAGGCGCCCGATGACCAGCGCCACCGTGCCCCAGAAGGCCAGCTCCTGCGCCGGCCCGTGCAGAGCATCGAGCCACCAGCCCATGGTGCCGCCGATCGTGACGATGACGCCGTCGGTGGCGGTTCGGGTGGTAAGGCCGTGCATCACGTCCTCCAGGTGCATGGTCATGCCACCAGCTCCTCGGCCAAGTTGGCCAACCGCTGCCAACCGGCTTCGAAATAGCGCCGGTCGCGCTCGATGCCGATGAAGCGGCGGCCCGTGGTCAGGGCGGCGTGGCCGGCCGACGCGCTCCCGAAGAACGGGTCGAGCACCGTCTCGCCCGGTGGGCAGACGGTGCCGATTAACTCGGCCAGCAGCCCCACCGGCTTCTCCGTCGGGTGGGCGCCGAACCGCACCGGCGCATGGCGCAGCACGTTGGCCACGTTGCGGCGCAGCGGCTCGGAGCCCTTGCCCTTGGTGAAGTGGTGGATCAGCTCGTGCTGATGGCGGAAGTGCGTCCCCATGCCGAAATAGGTCTTGTCCCACACCAGCAGCCCGACCCGCTTCAGGTCAGCGCTTTCCATGGCGTCGGCCGCATGACCAGACAGGAACAGCGCCGCCTCGCCCCCGTCGATGGCATCGGCCAGATGATCGCCCATGCGCCAGTCGATGAAGGCCAGCACATGGCCGCCCGGCTTCAGCACCCGCTGCCACTCCATGGCGCAGCTGCGCAGCAGGTGGAGGAATCCGCGCGTGCTCAGGCTGTCGGAGCCGAACCACCGGTCACCGGCGCCCTTGGTCGACCGCGTCATGGTCTTCCCATAGGCGGTACGGCCGGCCTCGCGGGTGGCGCCGCTGGAATAGGGAACGTCGGTCAGCACCAGGCTGACCGAGCTGTCGGGAAGCTCCTGCATCCGCTCGATGCAGTCGCCCAGCATCAGCGTCGCGGCGCCGATCGTCACGGAATGGGAGGTCATTGCTATTCCCTGGCAACGAAGGCCACACCGTGTGTGGTAGGCCTTGAAGGAAACGGAATGTTCAAGGCGACTTTCGCCTTTAGGTGATAGGCTTTCGGTAAGGAGCGCGAAGATAGAAGGCGACCGCGAAGATGGAAGACGACTTAAAATCCTTGCTGAGTCGGTCAAAGGCTTTGCGTCAGCAAGCATCTGAGGCTGTCGAAGCCGCGCAACTCATTTCCAGGTGCGGCGCTACACGCTTGGATGACCTGAAACGCGAAGGGGCCAATCTCCGGCGACGGGCAAAAGCCGCCAGGGCCCGAGCCGCTGAGCTTTGCCTTGAAGCACGAGAACTCCTAGCTGCACCCTCAATAGGAGATAAGCTGCCAGCCCATTGGAATCCTGATAACTTTCCGATTTAGCTTGCGATAATGCCGATTTTCGCAAGCTCGGTTTCAGGCGGTCGCCACCATCAGCGGCTTGACGAAGAAGGCGTCCTCGCCTCCCTCGATGGACACGCCGTCGATGCCCGCGGCCACCTTCGGCTCCGCCAGCAGCGCGGCCCGGTCGACCTCGCTCTTGGTGCGGATGAAGCGCCGCAGCTTGCGGTCCTCCTCCAGCCGCTTCAGCAGCGCGTCGACATCCGCCACCACCAGCTTGGCCGTCGTCTTCTTCACGCCCATGGTGCCGGTGGACAGCGCCACCGACTTCTTGCCGCCGGTCAGCAGGCTGGAGCGGTTGGCGTCGAAGTAGCCGCGCAGCAGCTCGGTGTCGGCGGAGATGGCCGTGCGCAGCGGCGCCGCGGCAGTCTCATAGGCGAGGTTCGCCTGGGCGACAGCCACGTCCAGCGAGGCCTTTAACCGGCCCAGTTGCGCCTGCGCAGCGCCGATCCGGCCGACCACGGCCGCGGCCTGGTCCTGGGTGCGCACCCTGCGCACCGGAGCGGTGACGGTGTCGGTCATGTCAATCCTCCGCGATGAGCGCCGCCATCTGGCCAGCCAGATCGGCGCGGTTGTCGTCGTAGATCTGCAGGGTCTGGACGTTGCGGTGCCGGCTGAAGCGCTGCACCGCCCGGATGTTGCCGTTGCTGGCGTCCAGCGCCGCGGTGATGGCCGAGTGCCGCAGCCCATGCGGCCGGGTGGCGATTCCCACCCCGGCACCCAGTTCGCGGACGATCTGATACACGGCGGCGCCGGTCAGCCGCCCCTCGCCCCGGCCGGCGGCATCGAGGCGGTGGAACAGCGGTCCGGGGGCCTTCCCCCGCACCGCGATCCACGCCTCGAGCGCCGTCCTGGTGGCGGCGGGCAGGGTGACCCGCTCGCGCTGGGTCCGCCCCTTGCCCAGCACCGCGATGGCTCCGCGCCGGCTCTCGTAATGCTCCAGGTCCAGCGACACCACCTCGCCGCGGCGCAGGGCAACGTCGTGCAGCAGCCGGACGATGGCGGTATCGCGCAGGCCCTTGGCGTCGGTGCGCTCCTTGGCCTGCGCCACCATCGCCCGCACGCCGTCCCGCCCCGGCCCCCGCGTGTCGCGGTAGGGGGCGGAGTCGACGTTCTCCGCGTCCAGCGTCCAGCTGACCAGGCCCAGCGTGTTACCCAGCTTGACCACCGACCGCAGCGCCGCCAGCCGGCGGTTGACGGTGGCGGGCTGAAGCTGCCGCCGCACCATGTCGGTGCGGTAGCCCAGCGCCAGAGCGTTGGCCTGCCCATGCTCCACCGCCAGCAGCATCCGCACCGCCTGTTCGGCGGTGGCGGCGAAGGCGGCGAGCCCATCCTGCCGGGCCACGAAGGTCCGGAAGTCCTCATGATCCCGCCGGTAGGCCCGCACCGTGTTGGCCGAGCGCCCGGCATAGAAGGCGTCCAGCAGGTGCTCCTGGATGCGGTCCAGCCGCAGCGCCGGGGCGTGGCGGGCGTGGCGGGCGTCGCTGACGTCCTGTCCGGCCGGATCGCCCGGAAGGACGGGAAGGCTCATCCGTCGATGGCGTCGCGCAGCTCGGCCACGGTCATGTCCTCCGGCAGCTCGCGCAGCATCGCCGCGACCTGCTGGCCGAAGAACTCGACCGCACCGTCCGACGGGCACACCGCCACCGGGTC
Organism: Azospirillum sp. A23; assembly: GCF_042938965.1. Classification (NCBI taxonomy): domain Bacteria; kingdom Pseudomonadati; phylum Pseudomonadota; class Alphaproteobacteria; order Rhodospirillales; family Azospirillaceae; genus Azospirillum; species Azospirillum sp. A23. Next base: position 2,332,951 of record NZ_CP170667.1, read on the forward strand.
GCTGTAACGGGTGAGGCCGGCGCCGGCGGCGACCGCCTCGCGGATCAGCTCGTCCATCCTGCTGTCCTGTCAGGAAAGCCGCGCGACCGCCCGCGCATCGGCCACCCGGCCGGCGGCATGATCGCGCAGCATGTCGAAGAGAGGCGCGCAGTCCTCCACCAGATCGATCAGCCAGGGCGCCCGGATCCAGCCCTGCCGGGTCCGGATCTCGATAACCTCGATGTCGGCGCGGAAGGGTCCGCCCTGGTAGATGATGCGCACGGCGAAGTGACGATCCACTGGGCCGAGCTGAAGGCACAGCACGCCGTCCCATTCGGTCCGCATGGCCAGCCCCCGGACAGCGGAAGGCCCGCCGCGGCATCTGCCGGGCGGGCCTTCCTTCACACGCAATTCGTCCCGCTCACCCTGTCAAGGAATTGACCTTTCGTCAAGGACTATATTCCCATGGCGTGGCCGGGGCGGTGAAACCGGTGAGCACATGATCGCGCAAACCCCAACCGCCGATCCGCTCCAGCAGCGCCGTCATGCCGGCGTGCCAGCCGGCAAAGTCGGTGTTGGCCTCGACGATCTCGGCATCACTATGGGCCGGCTCCAGCGGACACCACTTCACCTGCACCTGCCGGCGCCCATCGCCGAAGGTGCGGAAGTGGAAGCCGCGCTCTTCCTCGACGATCCGGCGCTGCCCGCGGGCGTCGAAGAGCGACTGGCCGCACAGCACATAGCGCTTGGCCAGTTCCGAGCGGGTCGGCACGAACTCCCACCGCTCGGCCGTGACATGCCGGTACCGGCCGCGCGCCTCGCTCGGCCGCTTCACCGCGACCATGGGTGGCACCAGCGGCAACCAGTCCGGCCGGGTGCCGGAGCGCCCATGGAAGCGGACGAGACGCCGCTGCCACGGCTCCAGCCACCCCACCGCGTTGGCGACCGCCTCGGCATCGGGATGAACCGTCACGGCGATGCCGCGGACCGGCCCGCCACCGTCCACCCGGTCACCAGTCTCGTGACGGCGCAGCAGCTCGGCCACGCCGTCGCCGCTCACGCCTTCCGGCTCCCATCTATGATCGTTCGCCGCGGCCTCGATGTCGAACAGGCCGGACTGGACGCGGTCGGCCTGCTGGTCGCGCAGAGCCCAGGTCACCAGGGTTTCTAGGTCAAGGCGCCGGCGGGTGTCGCAGCGGGCGAAGGCGATGGCCATGTCGCTGTCCTCACGCTGCCGCCTGGGACAGCCCCGGCCCCAGCAGCCGGGCCACCCCGGCCACCAGCGTGTCCAGAGCCTCCATCGGAATCAGGCCGGGGTCGATCCGCCCGCAATCCTGCAGATAGCGCGCCTTGGCGAACAGGTCGTCGGCCGACACCACCTCACCGGCCGACAGCAGCTGTTCAAGGTTGCCCCGCAGCCGGTCGGCTGTCTCGCACTCCGCGCAGCCAGCCAATTGTTGATAGGCGAGAAACACCGGCATCAGCGACGCGGGCTTGGGCATGGGAAACCTCCGGGCAAGCCCCCGGCGTGACGGCACTACGCCAGGGATTTAGGATTGTTTGCCCAAAAGGATTACCAATTCCTTGCCGATTGTTGCTTTACTCGAATTTTGCCGCTCAGTTTCACTATACCGTGCTCACAACGCAGAAATACGAGCCTCAGCCGCGATAATCTCGTATAGCAAAGTTATCCAGCTCAGTCGCCGGAACCAATTTATAATGCCGTTCCTCAACCACTTTCACTTCGTCGCCTTGAAGAGTCAACTCGAACAAAGCAACGACACCGCCTTCCATGAACTGCGCAGATATAGCTCTGCACCGCATTCCAGGAAATTTCTGCTCTACAAAGCGAACGTCTTGCGTTGTTTGTACAACACCGATTTGGTCGTTTCCGCCCTTCGCCTGCACCGGAATGATGTAGTGGCAGCCATGCTTATCGAGTCCGACATACAGTTCGTCGATCTCGATCTGCCCTATTCCTTTAACCGTTGTCCGCAGATGGTTCTGCAGACTGTACGTCGTGAGGCCCAGGAAGGTATCGATCAGCCGATTGTAGCGGACGATCGCAAGCAGGGCCTGTTCGTCGTCGAGCGCATAGGCCCGGATCAGTTCCGGCGTGGCATCGGGAATGGAAATCCGAGCCAGATCCTGACGCGGCAAGATGCGCGTCTTCTTCACCAGCTTGAAGCGATAGCGCGCACGCCCGGCCCCCTCGATAATCCACTCCAGGCCTTCCGACTGGGTGGCGAGGATACGATCCGGAAAACCGATCCTGTAGCGGAGCGCATAGGTAACATCGCCCTGATTTTTCGGCAGCTTTACACCAAGCTCTTGCGCAACTGTCTCGATTTCGGTCCGCTCGAACTCGAACTGCGCCTCCCCCTCCTTCCAATGTTTGAAGAAAATCGACTCTATAATTAATTGATATGTATTAGGACGCTCAATTTTAGCCATTTACGATTTTTACCCTTTTATGTTCCGCTTCAATTTCTTCTTGCTTTCGCTTTTTAGCTCCGCTCTTCCGATCCCGTTTGCTGCTCGGTCGCGCAACGGAGAAATGTTCGGAAGCCTCCGACAGGTCCATATAGAGAAGGCCGACATCCCCCAACCGGATCGTCTTCTCCGGCCGCACCGGCTCGATCCCCAAAGCCTTGATCGCGCATTCCCCGATCGCCCGCGCCAACTGCGCCGGAACCGCATTTCCAACCTGTCGGGCGCCATGCCATTTCGTGGCGTGAAGCCTGAACCAGTCAGGGAAGCCGTGCAGACGCGCCATCTCGCGAACCGTGATGCAGCGATCCAGCTTGTAATGGATGGGTCGTGGACTGGTGAACGCCCCGCGCGCTCCGTCGGTGCCGGCGCGCAGGGTGTTGCAAAGCCCTTGCGGCGCCAGCTTGAAGAAGCGGCTGATCGGCTCGACGGAGCCGGGTTCGGTCGCTCCGAACCGGCGGCGCGAAATGGCCGTATGGTCGGTCCGGGCGCTCGACGTCAAAAGGCCCGGCTCCCACTCCCTGGTGTAACCGTAATGCCAAGCCCCGTTGCTCAGGCACCGCAGTTCGGAGGCATAGGCCGACGGTTTCCCGAAGCCGGTCGTGCGTACGCTGTCGCTATCGACCAAGCCGAAGAACCCGTCCGCATCGGGAAGATCGCCGATCGCATCCGCGCAGGTCGGGCCCGTCGGCAAGCCCTTCTCCGGCTTGCGGGCATCGGCGGCGTTTACGGTCGGCATTGGATAGTCCGGGAGCGCCAACCCCTTCTTCGCCCCCAGAAGAATCAGACGTTGCCGATGCTGCGGCGTTCCGTAATCGGCCGCGTCGAGCACCTTCCAGGGAAGCCGGACTGCATACCCCGCAGCGTCGAACGCCTCGACCAGCTCCTGAAGAAAGGCCTTGTGCTTGCCGACCGTCAGACCCTTGACGTTCTCGAACACGAACGTCTTGGCATCCAATTCGGCGACGATCCGCACGAACTCCAGCACCAGGCCGTTTCGCGGATCCTCCAACGCCCGTTGTCCGATCAGTGAAAAACCCTGACAGGGCGGACCGCCGAACACACAATCGACCGGCCGATTGCCGATGCCCGCGGCGACCCGGATTTCAGCAGCCGTCAGACCGACGACGGACCGCGGAATGACCGCAGTCTCGGGGAAATTGAACTTATGGACGGCGCAGTGGATCGGATCGATCTCGACCGCTGCCACGACATCGAAACCTGCCTGCTCGAACCCGAGCGACAATCCGCCGGCCCCTGCGAACAAGTCGATAGCGATGGGTCTCACGCGTGAAGCTCTCTGAACCGGTTAATCGTCCAGCACGTTAGCCGGTTTCGGGGGCGCTGTCGATCGAGATTTTGCCACTCTCCAGAACGGGTAGCAGGACTTCCGACAGCGTCGCCTCATCCGAGATTTCGCACTGCCATATCGTCAGAACCCGCCAGCCCTGCGCCTCCAGTTCGGCCGCCTTCGAGGCGTCCCGCCGGCGATTGGCTTCGAGCTTCGGCCCCCAATACTCCAGCCGAGACTTCGGCGCGCGTCCCTTCTCGCAACCGTGATTGTGCCAGAAACACCCGTGAACGAAGATGGCAAGGCGGCGCCCCGGAAGCACGATGTCCGGCCGCCCCGGCAAATCCTTGCGATGCAGGCGGTACCGGTATCCACGCGCGTGCAACCACCGCCGAACCGCCCATTCGGGTCCGGTGTCCTTGGTCTTCACCGCCTGCATGATGCGTCGGCGCTGTTCGGGCGTGCGGGTGTCCGTCATCCGCAACGATATAGGGTCGACGAACCCGCAAAGCATGGGCGCACTTTGCCATCGAATTGAAGCGTATCCGTCATGGCGAAGCGTGGTTACTGGACTGCCTCCACCGCCTCTCCATTTGGGTCAATGCCGCATGGATCGTGCCGGCGGCAAATGCCCGCTTAAGGCGATTTTATATCGAACGCCACACCCATAGGGTTAAATCGCTCTACCGCTATATTCATCAGGCAGTTACGTGAGCGGTTATGAGGCTTCCTCCGGCAGGTCGCGCTAGGGCGCCCCGGTGCGGGCCAGCCAAATGGCATGGCGCTCAACAAATTGGCAATGCAGCGTCACCTCCCCTTACGCGAGCTATAGTAGGTGAGATTATTAAAGCGCTGGAAGTTGATCCAGCGCGCCCTGTAACGGCGTTGAAGCTCGGCGATCCCGCGCTGCTCCGCATGGATAGCAGGAAGCGGCAGCCTATTGGGGCGCGCCGGATCCCATTGGGCGCCGCGATAAGAAATACGGAGCCAAGACACGGAAGCAGCACAAGATCGAAGCCGAGCGACTTACCGGAACCTGAACCGCCTGACTCTGGCGATTTCGATCTCGTCGATATCGCTGTGAGGCGTGAATTCAACGATCCACACCGTATTCAGGTGATCGCGCCACAGTCCGAGGCTTCTCACCGCCAGCCCGGGCATCGGGGCCTTCTCCACACCGTAGGTGTTCAGATTGAGGGCCTGCGACCAAGAAAGCTTATCCTGTCCACCCTTGCCAGAAATCGGCACGAGGGTGCCTTGTTCACCGTCCAGCCCAGCCTGCACCTCGTCGATTTCGATTTGCCCATAGCTCACCGTCGTGCGGTGATGTCCCTGAATCGGCCATGCCTGGAAGCCAAGGTATCCTGAAATCAGGCCTGCGTTCCGGACGCGCGTAAACACAGCCTGCTCATCCTTCCCCAGCAGCGCCGAAATGAACGGCGGCGTCTGGTCGATTATCGTCTCCAGCTTCGGTTCGACATCCAGACACTCAGGCAAAGAGATGATGTTCGGACGCCGCGTCCGCCGAAGCTTGTAGTTCCCCTTGCGGGTTTGCAGCCACGTCATGGGCCCCGCCTGCTCAACCTCGGGCGGAAGTTCTCGGCGAGCATCATAGGTGTACTTGATGTCCGGAACGTTAGCGACCTCCTTGTCGATGAGGCCATCTGCTACCGCCTGCTTCATGGCAGCACGTACGTCGCTCTGATCAAAACACAACTCTTTCGGGAGCGAAGCCACGGTGAATCCGCGGGTGAGGTACCGGAAGAGATAGATCATGATCCGATCGTACTTGGAGAGGTCAGAAAGTTTCGTCTGATCGGTGTAAGCAAGCATAGCGTCTCCTTTCTGCTTGAAAGGAGTATTTCACGATCCAACTCACGAGTCAACACACGATCAGAACCACGACACGAATAGAGATGCCGCGGAAGGCTCGGGCCATTTCTCGTGCTGCTGCCCAAGGCTGGATGGAAACGACCATCGAGCTCGCCCTATGGACAAAGCGTTTCCACATGCCAAAACGTAACTAGAAAGCGCACTTGCGCATCCGCAGCGCCTCGCAATGCGTTGACGCACGCGTGCAGCTCCATTGCTCAGGAGGTCGGTCTCGGCGTTGCCTATGCTGCGCCGCTGCCAGCGTTAAGTCATAGAGCAGGGTGTGAGCGGGCCGCCAGGATACCAGGGGTACAGCCATGCCCCTCCTGGCACCCCGAGCCCTATTTTGTCAGGCGTTCCAATTCCGCGTTATGCAACTCCACCACATGCCGCACCACGTCCGCCGCCGCCGGATCGGGCGCCACCATCACCAGCAGGTAGCGGCGCACGCCGTCCAGCTCGACGGTGATGGCGCCAGGGTCGGCCGGGTCCGTGCTCCACGGCAGAGACAGCGCCGCCGCGAAGCGTGACTCGCGTGGCGGCGCCGGGGGCGGAGCTGCCCCCTTCTCCACCGGCCGCGCCGGCGCCGGCGTCACCGCCGGCACCTTCAGCGCCTCCACCTCTCCCCGTGTCACCGCCGGGTGGATCGTGCCGGCGTCCAGGGCCTGCTGGCGGGTGTCGTCCGGCAGGGTGGCGATGGCGTAGAGCGTGCTCATCGCTTCCGGCAGACGGTCCAGCGGCACCTGCCCCTCGTCGACGAAGGCGGCGATCTCGCGCAGCTTGCGGGCGGTGGAGGTGCTGAACGGAAGGTCGGTCGCCACCATCGCCTCGTACTCGCCATGGGGCAGAGCCGCCTTGGCCTCGTTCAGGCGGCGGCCGACGGCGATGGTCGCCTCCAGAGCGTTCGACCATTCGCGGCGGATGTCGGCGGCGAACTCGGCCCGCGTGGTCAGCGGGCGCGGGGTGGCCAGCATCGACAGGCGGGCGTCGCCCAGGCTGCGGCGGGCGGGCGGGCTGGGATTGTGCTTCGGCCCGGAACCGGATCGGGACATGGGGTCAGCCCTCCATCGCGGCGGACAGGTGGAGCCAGAGGTCGCGGAACAGCGGGCCGGTGCGGGTGCCGGGGATCTCCGCCGTGCCCAGCCCGGCGATGAAGCTGCGCGGCACCTCCTGAAGCTGCGGGATCTCCACCGGCGCCACCGCCCCCATGGCGGAGACGATGGCGCGGGCGTCGGCGGTCTCGCGCAGGCGCGGCACGACCTGGCTCAGCAGCAGACGCAGCGGCCGGCGCCGGGCGCGCAGGTAGGGCAGCATGGCCTGCATGCTGACCAGATCCTCCGGGCCGGGGCGGACGGGCACCAGCACCAGATCGGCGCAGTCGAACAGCAGGGCGGTCGCCTGGGGGAAGTTCTCCACCGCGGTCGGGGTGTCGATCACCAGCAGGTCGAGGCCGGGCGGAGTCGGCCGCTCCGTCACCGCGCCCAGCGGGCGCTGTTCGTGGAGGATCGGAGCGGCGTCGGCCGGGCGCAGGCCGTGCCAGTGGGTCAGCGAGCCTTGCGGGTCGGTGTCGAGCGTGCCCACCCGCCGGCCGGCGACGGCGGCCGCGACGGCCAGATTGCGGACGGTGGCGGTCTTCGGACCGCCGCCCTTCCCCTGGACCACCAGGATCGTCCTCATGCCCGGTCCCCCTGCCCGGCCCGGCCCGCCTGGGCGGCGATGGTCTGGCGGATGAGGGTCGCCTCGCGTTCCAGGATTTCGGCGATGGTGTCGAGCGGGGAGTTGATCGCCTCGGTCGCGGCCTTCAGCGCCTTCAGGGCGTCGCTGTGGGCCTTGATGGCGTGCATCAGGCGGAAGCCCTCCTGCCGCAGCTCGGGCGGCAGGGCGCGCAGATGGGCAAGCGCGAGGTCCATGCTCTCCTCGCGCGTCCGGGCGGGCGGCGGGGGCAGAGCGGCGGGCTCCTCCGGCCGGGCGGCGGACAGCGAGGCGATGTCGATCCGCTCGCCCCGGCGCAGACGGTCGAGCGCCCGGTCGGTCAGGGCGGAGCGCGCCCGTTGCTCCTCCTCCTGCCCGATCCGGCGGGCGCGGCGGTCGATGGCGTCGAGGTCGGCGCGGGTGAGGACCGGTGCCAGGGCGGGATGCGCGGCCCCGCCGGTCACGGCCTCGAACAGCTCGACGATCTGGATGGTGACGGTGATGGCGCGTTCGGTCTCGGCCTTGGTGCAGAGATAGACGGCCTGCTTCTTCGTCAGCCAGAACTCGGTAGCGGGGCGTCCGCCCTTGGGCGAAGTTTTCCGCACGGTACGGAAAACCTCCCCAAGCCGTTCCAGCGCTTCACGGTGCCGCTCAATCAGAGGGCGGATATCGGCGGGGCGTTTGAAGCCCAGGGCGTCAGCCAAGCGTAGGTCGAGGATGCGCGGCTCGCCACTGATGGCGATGTCGATGTCAGACAAAGATAACGCGGGCATGACTTGCCCGTTGTCGCCCATGGTGTCCATGGCGATGCCCTCCTATGCGGCGTTGCCGGCAACAGGAAGGCTTCTGAGGACCACCCTGGCGCCGGGGGTTCAGAACCTGCATAGGTCAGGCCGGACTATTCCCCTTGCGGGTGTTGTATTATCCGACCCCCGGCAAAGGGGCATGCTACGGACAGAGTCCGGGCATGAAAAGAGCCACTTCGCGAAAACGCGCGGGTGGCTTGCCGCCTATGGGGAGGTTCTGAGGCTCCGGGGGGAAGGGTCGCTCCGTTGGGGCGAGGTGTCAAGACGTCATGGGGGAAGACAGTCTGCGCTCACGCACTTCAGTCCGAAATTCCAATGATGAATATGACATCACCTCGCAAAAAAACTGGAAGTCAACACTTGCTCAAAACAATAAGAGGAAGACTTGCGAACCATTTCTTGAAGTACTTTGTATCCTTTGTGACGAGCGGCGAACCTTCATTATCAGCAATCGCACCAATTATGAAATCCGGAAGAAGTCTATTTCGATCCTCTTCCTCAATTACGGCACCCTCTTTTTCCTTCAGTTCTCTCAAAAATTCCTTATATTTCTTAAATGCAATCCCTGCCTTTACCAACGCTTCATCATCTCCATTATACCTCTCAAACGCAAACGAAGAGATCGCAGCATCAACTTCGCTTTTGTTCTTCATGCCAATTGAAAACTCACAGTAAACCATGTCGCAGACGATGACAGGTCCTAAAGATTTGCACTTTTTCAGCGCCTCCATGGAAGACTGATGATATTCACTTTTGGTATCTAAGAGATAGATCAATGCATTAGTATCAAAAAAAGTGCTCATCTTCCCCTCGTCAGCTTCATTAATTCTTCGGCAGACATAATCGGAGCTATACCTTTTTCTGAGACCATCTCCCTCCCACTTTGGGTCAAATAATGTGCGTACTCTTCGTTATTGAACTCATCAAGGTTGGATGACCTAACAATATCAAATCCCGCAGCTTTCGCTAAAGGCATACACATGGAAGGTATGCTCTTCAAAATGTGTGGATTTGTTGGATGAACCGCCCCAACAGGCGCATCGCTGTTAGGTATTTCTTTGTCATCTCCCTGCACTATTTCTTCAATCTTCTTTACAACTTTATCACGATAAAATCTGTCCCGTCCTCCGCATATAGTGTAAAGGTTAATAAGATGCTTAAGCGCAAGGTTTTTGTCCAAACTAGATTTACCACTAATCTCCTGAAATCCAGAAAGACTCAGAACTTTTACATATTCTTTCGGTTGCGTTACTTCCCCATCAAGTTTTCTGTCCTCTGTAATTCTATCTAGGGCCAAGAAGACTGCATCTGCCCACCATCTTTCGACTCTCTTTTCCGAAAATTGGGGCAGCTTTCCAATCATATAAAGGTAGTTCAAATTGGTAGCCAGCTTTCCGGCCGTCTTCGCAGCATACCTCTTGTCACTCGATACAAAGTTTTGAATATCGCTAGCGCTGACAACAGCCGTATTCCACAGGTTATCCTTTGCAATACGGTCTTTAATATAGTGGAAAGCCCAAAGCGCAGGACGCCTTTGGTCTGGGCTTGCGCCTGTCCATTTTCCAACGTAGCTGAAGTTGAAAGCAAAAAGGGCGAGCTTATCGAAATTATTCGAATGCTCACACATAATTGCTTGGAATACTAACTCATCGACAATAATATCATCCGATTTCTTGTCTGTCCGATTGAAAAGAAAGAAATTGATAGGGATAAAGTCTGGCCGACCAAGACGCGATATACGTTCCCGGAACAAATCCCGGTGAACATCATCTAACCTTTGGTCAAATCCAACCCTTATGCAATTATAAAGCGCAGAAAGTCCATTGTCTTTACTTCCCCAACTGAAGTTTTTTGTGAAGCTGCCGGGCTTCCAGGTTTCGTTCTCTGCCATTTCTCATCCACAGCCAGAGGAATTAATAAGCTGCCTGCGTTTTTGTAGGCAGCCATACAGACATTTAGGCTGTCGCAGAACCATTCCAAATAGACCAGTTTTTACGTGAATTTTCTCCAAAAATCTCCAAATAGGGCCCAGGGCTACAGGCTTCTATGACGCTATATATTTCGTCAGCGGCCTCAACATAATTTACCTGCTTTCTTCCAGGGTCAAAGGTTCTAGCGTTTTTCCCTCGAATGCCGAATAAAACCATTACAGTAAAGTCCTTAAAGAAATTTTCACTTTTCGGCTTAAAATCTTTGTACGAAGCAGTATGCATCGGCATGATTATATTGCTTTTATATTCAAAACCCCAAGATTTCATTACTCTTATACCGCTCGGAACAATGGAATTTGGGATAAACAAATATAGATGAGACGTTTTTTTCATCTTAGATGACAAAGGAATATTGATTATCTCCTCCTCTACACACACTAACGAATTGATTTTCTTGGATTTTGTCTCAGCTTCAGCCAGCATTCGCTTCCAGGGCGGCCTTGCCAAACAAGTTCCGAAATCGCCTATTGCCAAGTCGGTTTTTCGCAAATAACTCATAACACTAACTTCCTAAAGGCTTCTGAGAGTAAATCTCATTTTCCCGATCATAATCTCTTAGCCCCCCCTCATCAACCCTCTCCTACGCACATACAAACACCAAACTTAATATATACCTTTCGCGGGAATATTACTCAGCACTTAGAATTATCAAGAAATCATTCAGCAGACTCTCCAAGAGAAAATGCAGAATACAGGGGTATTCGCCCCTACCGCTCTATACTGCTATCTATACATAAGGGAGTCTACCTGAAAAAATGCGTAAGTTTCGGCGAAAGGAGCGAGGTATCCGCAGACGATAATACTTTGTATTTCAATATATGACTTTACATTCACTCGACATGATCGACGCCGCGACCGCCCTGGACGATCTGCGCTCACCGCCGGGGAACCGGCTGGAGGCGCTGAAGGGCGACCGCATCAGACAGCACAGCATTCGGATCAACGACCAATGGCGCATCGTCTTCGTCTGGCGCGATGGCGGCGCGCACGAGGTCGAAATCGTCGATTACCACTGACCGGCCGACGCCAAGGAGGGCGCCATGCGGATCAAGACCCACCCCGGCGAGGTTCTGCGCGAAGAGTTCCTCGTCCCGCTCGATCTCTCGGCCCATGCTCTGGCCCTGGCTCTGCGCGTGCCGGCGACCCGCATCGGGGAAATCGTCAACGAACGGCGCGGCATCACTGCCGACACCGCCTTGCGGCTGGCGCGCTATTTCGGCACCACGCCGGAATTCTGGCTGAACCTTCAGATGGCGCATGACCTGTCCGTCACCGCCGCCGACCATGGCGAGGAAATCCAGCGCAGCATCGCCCCCCGCGCCGCCTGACCGGGCCGGCGGCGTCACTCCGCATCGGATCGCTGCCGCTACCGGCGCAGGCCCGGCAGCAGGATCGTCACGTCCGCCCGCCGCCCCAGCAGCCAGCGGGCGGCGCAGCGCCCCAGCTCCCACCCGAAGCCGCCCAACATGGCGGTGCCGAGCAAGGCGAAGACCAGCCCCAGCGCGCCCATCACCGCTCCCCCTCGGGCTGTCGGCAACGCGGATCGGCGTGGCGCAGCCGGATCAGGTCCGCCGTGGTCAACAGGCGCTCGTCCACCCGATGCAGCGCGCCGCAGCGATAGACCCGATGGCCGGCGGCGCGCAGGGCCTGGACGGCGCGATAGAGGGCGTCGGCCTCGCGCTGGGGCTGCACCGGCCGGTGGCGCGCGGTGCGGGGCGGATCGCCCAGATCCAGGCGGAACTGCCGGTCGGGCCGGCGGCGGGACAGGGTGCCGGGCTGGGCGGGCATGGCTCAGGCCCTCCCCTCGATGCCGGCGGCGAGATGGGCGCGGACGGCGGCGATGGCGGTGGCCGGGATCTCGCACTCCGGGCTGTCGGGCGGATCGCCCCAGAAGCTGTTCCAGCCCGGCCGGCCGCAGTTGAACCAGCGGTCGAGCTGCTGGGCAAAGTCACGGACGCGCATCGGGTGCAGCTGGGGGCAGCGCTCGGCCAGGATGGCCTCGATGGCCGTCCGCGACGGGCGGTGCGTGTCCAGCGGTTCCGGCGCCGGCGACCGTCCGCAGGCCCTGATCCGCGAATCGGGGGCCGGCGGCATCGGATCGTCGGTCCAACGCTCTTGGGCCAGCCATGTGGCCGGATTGCAGGGCCGTGGCGCGTCGGGTTGCGCAAGCCGCTCGCGGTAGCGGTCCACACCGGATAGCAAATCCTCCCGCGCCGCTCCCCGTTTCCGGGCGGCGAGGTAGGCGCGTTCGGCAGCAGCCCGGCCGACCCGGTGCGGATAGCGCCCGTACCAGTCGGCGAAGTCCACCGCCAGCGAGGACCGGGCGGGCGACGGATGCGCCAGCGGTTCGGCTGGTGGATCGGCTGTCGGCGGGGGGCTTTGGGGGGTGTTTTTTCTTTCTGTAATCTGAACTCTGGAGTCTGCCGCGCGCAGAGGCGGTGACGTCACAGCCGGCGGCTCGCCGGCCGGTTCCTCGACGGCGGATCGGCGGGCCCGGTGGTCGCGCATCCGCTCCGCGCCGTTGTGGTCGCTCTTGAACTGGCGCTTGTCCCAGGCGCTGAGACGGTCGCCGTCCAGCGTCACGCCCTGCATCGCGGCGCGAATCGAGGCGACGGCGGCGGCGGACAGGTCCAGCGCCGCGCCGATCAGGCGGTCGCTCCAGCCGGCCAGAGTGCCGCGCGGCACGATTCCGGAGGCGTGGCACAGCATGGCCGCCCACACCGCCAGCACGGCATGCACCGGCTGGCCGCTGTCGGCCGCGACCAGCCGCCATTTCGGATCCATGGCGGTCTCGTTGTACAGGCGAACCCATTTCATGGCGGACCCTCCCCCGGCGGCGCGGTGGCCGGCCGGCGGCAATGCGGCTCCCTGCGGGCGCACGGGTTCGTGGCTGCAAGGAACAGCGGATTTTAATCCTGATTTCTGATACCCTCTGGACGCAGATCGCCGCGTTCCCGCCGTGGGCACGGCAGGGGCATGGGGCATTGGCGATGATTGTGGTCCTAGCGGGGCGGCCTCGGCGGGGCCGTCCCGTCTCAGGGCGGGGCGCGCGGATACACGGCAAGGCTCCGGCGTTCACCGCCGCGCGGGCGCGCAACGGTGGGGACAAGACGGGTGCGGCGCGGCCACCGGCAAGGGCGGACGCTGGGCACCGGATGACGGGGGCTTACGGGGAGAAGCCGGCGCCGGTCAGGGTGGCGCGCGTGGCGATGCCATCGGGCAAAGCTCCAGGGTTCACCCGCGCGAGGGCGCGCGGCGTCAGGGGGTGAAGACGCGCATCGCTTCCGGCCGTCTGGCGGCCGAAAGCGGCGCGGTCTTCAAAGTCGATGGGGGCGGCTGACTGGCGACCGTCGAGCGGCCGCACGGCGGGCCGCGCGCCATGGCGCAGCCGGCGCGATGGCGGGGCAGTCGGCGCAAGCGACTGATTTTCAGGATAGATCTGGGATCCGAAGGGGGGCTGGCTGTCGGGCGGCGCCCGATCATGCGGATCCCCGCTGCGGGGATGCCGGCCGCAAGGCATGCAGGCGGTCGGTGGCGCGCTGCATCAGAGCCAGTAGCTCGGCCGCGTCGTCGTCGGGCAGATCGGCGAGGGAGTCGCGGTGGCAGAGCGTCCGCACCAGGCGGTCGACACTGCACCATGTCACCGCGGCGGCGGCCTCGAAGGCCGGCCAAGCGGCCAGGACGGCGCGCTGTGCGTCGGTGAGGGCCGGATCAGCGGGGGGCATGACTGGCCCCAGGCAGGGAAAGCGGCCGGAGTCGGATGGCGACTCCGGCCGCGTCCGCTCCGCCGGTACGGACAAGGAACCCGGCGGATCGGTGGCTATGGCGGCGGCTGGCCGGACTCGGGGCGCTCCCGATTGACCGGGCCGGGCGGCCGGCGCCTGATTCGGCGATGGGACACTGTCGCGCCCAAGCCGGAGCTTCGGGGTTGCGCAGTCGCTCAGTGCGAGCGATGCTTCCCGCTGAAACAACCGAGGGTGTGGGGCCTTGCCGGATCTCCCTGTTCATGTCCGCCTCTTTTTGCGCGGCTTTCCCAGGATCGGCGCGCAAAGGCCGCTGCTGGCCAGCGCGACGGGATCGGTCATGAAATCGTGGGGAATCACTGCCTCCATGGCCCGCAGGGTCATGGCGGTGGGGTTGCCTTCCTGGCGGAGCACGTCACGCACGGTGCTGGGCGGCACGGCGGCGGCTCGGCCGAATGACTCCGCACTCCAGCCCTGATGCCGGGCGAAGGCGCAGATCCGATGAATCGAGGCATCGATGTGCATGACGTGCTTCATGCCCATCAGGATTCAACGCTATACCGTGAATGTCAAGGGGGCTCATCGGTGCTGCACGAGATAGATTCATCGGCACAGCGTTCTCGCGCTTTTGCACGGGGTCCGCATAATGCCGGCATGGATACGCCGCCCAAGACCGACATCGCCGCAGCACTCAATCGTGTTCTTCAGACGCACAAGGAGCGTCTGCGGTCCAAGAACCATTGGGCTGGCCTGTCGAAGCTGCCAGCCACAACGGTTCTGGACGCATTCAATGGCGCCAACAGCACCATCGACACCCTGACCAAGCTTGCGGAAGGCGCTGGCCTGTCGCTGGCCGAGCTGCTGGCCTATGGCGATCCCGACTGGGAAATGCAGGTGAAGACCCGCCGGACCTTCCGCTCATGGTCTACCGAGGATTTCGATGCCCTGATCCGGGTTCTTGAGCGGCGCACCTAGCCGCCCGGCTCCGGCGCATCCTCATCCAGCGGTCGATCAGCGGCAGGATCTTGTCCGCGCCGTCGCGACGGCACAGCTGCGTCACCAGCTCGACCGCGCGGTCCTCTCGCGCCTTGCGATGCGATAAGTCTTCGGTCTTTTCGTTCTTCGGTGTGTTCGGCACCGCCAACCCCCCATAAATCAACACTCTACCGGGGCCGGCCCCGGTAGGCGGACAGGTGTGCGGCTGGGCACGGGTGCGCGCCCCGGCTCAGCACGGCTCATCGATGCGGTTGGCAGCCGCGTGGGTGGGGAGATGGCGTCTCCCTGCCTCCGCCTTCCTGGATGGGAAGGCGCAAGGCCGCGGCATCCTATGGCACCGCCCCGCCTGGGCAAAAGAAAAAGTTGCATCGTTTCTCGACCGGTTTCCACAAGTTGCGAGATGGCGGGCGACGGCGAGGGCGGTCCCGCCGGGTGGCGCCCGGCGGGGGTTCAGAATGATCGCTTTACCGTGATTTTTACCATTGACGAAATCACGGTATACCGCCCATCCTAATACAGGGTATGGCGTGAACGCCAGCACCCTTGGATGCAGGCGCTGTTGGAGTGCGACCGATGAAGGGAGCGATCAAGGTCCCGTTGCAACGCAGGGACGGACCGCAGAACGTTGCGATGGAACGAAGCTTCGGGAATCTGTCCGGAAAGATGGAGCGCACGCTGCGCCACATGGCGCCGGCGCTGCCGAAGGACGGGGCGACGCCGCTGGTCACCTACAACGTGGTGATCGCCAACCGCCGGATCTCGCACCGGACCTCGATGCGGCTGGACGTGACGTCCTGGCTGCTGCTCGACCACATCGCGGAGTTGGAGGGCTATGCCAACCGCGACGTGCTGGTCAGCGCGGTGCATGAGCGGTTCCACGCCACCGATCTGCCGCTGACGGCGATGGTGCGGCTGTTCCTGCAAACCTACACGGCGCCGGAGGCGGTTCTGGAGTTCCTGGGGGAGGCGCGGCGGCCATACGGGCGCGGCTTCGTCGCCAGCCCGCTGAAGAACTGAACATGACCGGCGTAGGGCAAGAGACAGCCCCCCGCCTCGTCCAGTGGCACCTGGAGGAAGCCGGACAGGCCGAGCTGGAGGCGGAGGACACCCGCCTCCCCCTCCGCCGCCTTCGCCTGCTGTCCGCCGCGCGCTATCACCGCGACTGCGCCGAACTGGCACGGGAGGAACTGCCGTGATCCCCACTCTTGAAGCAACCGACTGGCAGGTGTGCCACGCGGCGCGGTTCGACACCCCGGCCGACGTCCGCCGGATCCAGTTCCGGCAGGGCGAGCGGCTGGTCATCCTCGCCGTGGGCGAGGTGCCGGTCGTCTGCGACATCCTCACCCCCGGCGTCTACAGCGTGGATATCCCCGCCCACTACCCGCGCGCCGTCTTCCCCGTGCTGGTGATCGCCGTGCCCTCCCCCATCGCCTACCTGCTGGCGCATGGCGGACCGACGCGGGTGCTGCCTGCCGTCCCGTTGGCCGACCCGCACACGGGAGGCCCAACGTGATCGTCGCTCTTCGCCGGATGGAGGTGAGCCTTGGCCGCCCGAGTCTCTGACCTCGAAGGCTTGCCGTATTGGCCGCGCATGCTCAGCCGCGACCAAGCGGCGCGCTATGTCGGCGTGTCGCCCGGTCAGTTCGCCAAGGAAGTCGAGGAAGGCCGCTGGCCGGAGCCTGAACGCCGCGGCGGCGCAGGCCGGCGCACCGCCCGTCTGCTGTGGGACCGGCTGCTGCTGGACAGGCGGCAGGACGAACGCAGCGGGCTTGTGCAACACTCATCCACGACGGGCATGGCGGGCGCTGACGAATGGGCAAGGTGGAGTTGACTGTCCTGCGCATGAAGCGGGTGGCTGGGCGCTGGTATTGGCGCACCACCCCGGCCGTCAAGGCGCTGGGCTTCAGCGACGAAGCGCTGGGCGATGACACGGACAAGGCAATCGCCCGCGCCCGCGAGCTGAACGCGGAGGTCGAGGCCGAGCGGGTCCGCCGCACCGGTCTCCAGCCCGCGATCCTGCCGAACAGCGTGGCCGACCTCATCGCGAAGTATCAGGCCTCCCCCCAGTACGCCAAGCTCGCGCCGAAGACCAAGCACGAATACCGGCTTCTGCTAAACCGGATCGAAAAGGTGGCCGGCAACAAGCTGGTGGCCAGCATCACCAGGGCGTGGCTGGTGACGGGCTATGAGGCGGTGCAGAAGAAATCGGGCCTCGCCACCGCCAACGCGGTGATGCGGGTCTGGCGCATCGTGCTGGGCCATGCCTGCGACCGCGGCATGATCGACGTGTCGCCGGCGGATGGAATGCGGCTGATCGGCACGGAGGCCCGGACGCAGCTGTGGACTCCGGATCAGGTCGAGACCTTCTGCACCGCTGCCATCGAGGCCGGCCGGGAGTCGCTGGCGCTCGCGGTTCGGCTGGCGCTGGACATCGGCCAGCGACAGGGGGACATCCTGGCGCTGAAATGGTCGGACTATGACGGCACGGCCTTCAGCTTGGTGCAGGGGAAGACCAAGCACGCCCTGCGGGTACCGGTGACGCCGGGCATGCAGGCGCTGCTGGGGAAGGTGAAGCGCGACGCCGTGCAGGTGATCGTCAGCGAGGCGACCGGCCGGCCATACCAGAAATTCCACTTCGGCCATGAGTTCGCCCGGATCCGTGCGCTCGCCCAGCTGCCGGCGGAGCTTCAGTTCCGCGACCTGCGCCGCACCGCAGCCACCGAGTTGGGCGCGGCCGGCGCGACCGATGACGAGATCCGGGCCGTCACTGGCCACCGGTCCCGCGGTGTGGTCGCCGTCTATGTTCGACCCGATGAACGCATGGCCAGCGCGGCTCAAGAAAAGCGTTGGCAGCGGAAACTGTGATTTATCGATTTTCTACCCTGCATTTCCCATCTTTTCAGGAGAAATTCTTGCATAAATCAAGTCGTGGAGCTGCTCTCTTATGCTATCGCACTCATTGGCCGTCGACTCATCTTTGTCGCTAATGATAGGCACTTGGAAAGCCCACTGCTCATCACTAAGAGATCCTGCGATTGCCTCCGCAGAACCCTGTATTTTCGTGATAAGACGAGATATCCGGATAAAAGGTTCATCGCTTCCAAAAAGTATTTTGAATTTTGGCTGAGCTTTCCACAGATCATCAAGCACATCTCTCACGCGCCCAATGCGGTAAAGAACCGCGAATCCCAATATATCCGTAATCGATATTTTCACTCCTTTATTATAAATAATAGATATCTCGCCCTGCTCTTTCTCGCTAATATCATGGCAGACCGTGCTTTTTATCATCCTAAGTACAGTATCAAAATTCTCGAGAACTTCCATAGCCAGATCGAATGCAACCGCTTCACGTCGAAGATTTTCTTTATCTTCTGACAGCTTAAATTTTCTCTCCTCTATATAGATTGATGCACGCTCAAATTGAGACATTCCTCTAGCTATTGCGAACACCGCGGAAATGCCCACCAACATAGCCCCAATTCCGCTCCCATAATAATATACAAACTCCGCTTTTTTCTCTACCGTCGTCCAAACAGAGAACATGAAAATTACTGTAACCTCAATCACGTACAAGACAATGAATGCAAATAAGAAAGCAGATATTTTTTTCATTATCGACAGCACGACAGCACGCTCCTCTATCTGCGAACGAATGAAACAAGCTACAATCTGAATAAAAGCCAAAAAATCAGGACAACTCTCAAGATATACTCTAAAACAGCACAACCGCCGCAGAACCACCCATTGCCAACCCACCGAGGAAACACAGGGTCCCTAAACTGAGCATGTGGGAAATTGCGATTTTGGCAGGTGGGAAAAGAGGCAGATGCCAGACGTGGAAAGGCCCCGAAAGCTATTTGCTTTCAGGGCCTTAGAAACTGGTGCCGCAACAGGGATTTGAACCCCGGACCTACTGATTACGAATCAGTTGCTCTACCCCTGAGCTACTGCGGCGTCGTTGTGGCGCGGAACATAGCGAGGTGCTTCGCGGGATGCAAGCGGTGAATTTCGGAAAAATCGGCCGGCCGTCCTCAAACCTGCCATGCACCCGAAAGCCTCACCTGTGCTGCCGGATCACCTCCAGAAAGGCGTCGGCGTAGCGCTCCAGCTTGCGCCCGCCGACCCCCGGCAGATGGGCGAAGGTGGCGTGGTCGCGGGGGCGCTGGGCCACCATCTCCAACAGCGTGCTGTCGTGGAAGATCACATAGGGCGGCACGCCCTGGGCCTTCGCCAGCGTGGTGCGGCAGTCCTTCAGCGCATGCCACAGCGCGTCGTCGGCCGCCGACAGCGCTCCGCGGGCACCGGAGCGCGACACCCCCTCCCCGCTCAAGCCGCCGCCGACCGATCCGCCCCGCGCGGTGTGGCGGCGCAGCGCGTCGTGGACGCCGCGCCGGCGTTCCAGCACCGGGTCCTTGCGCAGCTTCACCACCCGCTGCCCCTTGATGACGGCAACGCCGGCATCGGTCAGGCGGAAACCGCCATAGCCCTCCAGATCGACGGTCAGCAGCCCGGTCGCGACAAGCTGGCGGTAGACCGACTGCCATTCGACCTTGGTCAGATCCTTGCCGACGGCGAAGGTCTTCAGTTGGTCATGGTTCTGCTGCACCACCTTCTCGGTGGCGTTGCCGACCAGCACGTCGATCAGATGGCCGGCGCCATAGCGCTGCCCGGTGCGGTAAACCGCCGACAGCGCCTTCTGCGCGGCGATGGTGCCGTCCCAGGTCTCGACTGGGTCCAGGCAGGTGTCGCAGTTGCCGCAGGGCTCCGGCAGCGTCTCGTTGAAATAGTTCAGCAGCACCTGACGGCGGCAGTCCGACGTCTCGCAGAAGCCCAGCAGGGCCTCCAGCTTGCCGCGCTCCACCCGGCGGTGGCTGTCGCCCGCCTCCGACTGCTCCAGCATCTGGCGCAGCATCACCACGTCGGCCATGCCGTAGGCCATCCAGGCGTTGGCGGGCAGACCGTCGCGGCCGGCACGGCCGGTCTCCTGATAATAGGCTTCCAGGCTCTTGGGCGGGTCGAGGTGGCAGACGAAACGGACGTTCGGCTTGTCGATGCCCATGCCGAAGGCGACGGTGGCCACCATCACCAGACCTTCGCTCTTGATGAAGCGGTCCTGGTTGGCCTCACGCGTCTCGGCGGGCAGCCCGGCATGGTAGGGCAGCGCCTCACGGCCCTGTTGATTCAGCCAGGCCGCGACGTCCTCCACCTTGTTGCGCGACATGCAATAGACGATGCCGGCGTCTTCCGGATGGTTGTCGCGCAGGAAGGCCAGCATCTGCTGGCGCTCGCTCTTCTTCGGCACCACGCGGTAGGTGATGTTGGGCCGGTCGAAGCTGGACAGGAAGACGCGGGCGTCGGTCAGCCCCAGCTTGTCCTTGATCTCGGCGCGGGTCTGCACGTCGGCGGTAGCGGTCAGCGCGATGCGCGGCACCATCGGGTGGCGTTCGTGCAGGATCGACAGTTGCAGATATTCGGGCCGGAAATCGTGCCCCCACTGCGACACGCAATGCGCCTCGTCCAGCGCGAACAGCGCCAATCGGGTGCGGTCGAGCAGGTCGAGGAAGCGCGGCGTCACCAGCCGTTCCGGGGCAACATAGACGAGGTCGATCTCGCCCTGCACCATCGCCCGCTCCACCTCCCGCGCCTCGGCCGGGCCGAGGGAGGAGTTGAGGAAAGCGGCGCGCACGCCCAGTTCCCGCAGCGCCGTCACCTGATCCCGCATCAGGGCGATCAGCGGCGACACCACCACCGTCACCCCGTCGCGCACCAGCGCCGGGATCTGATAGCACAGCGACTTGCCGCCGCCGGTCGGCATCAGCACCAGCGCGTCGCCGCCACGCACCACATGGTCGATGATGTCGGCCTGCTGGCCGCGGAAGGAGTCGTAACCGAACACCGTCCGCAGCGCTTCGAGCGCTGTGGTCGGCGGTTGACCGGGCGCATCGTCCGACGCACCCAGATTGCCGTAGGAAAACAACGAATCCACGCCGATGCGGTTCAGGAAAGTGGTGCCGGAGATCCGGCTTGTCGTCTCAACGCCCCATCATGTCGCACAGATCGCCCCCAGGGCAAAGCCGCAAAGGGACGCGGCCGGGAACAAAGGTCGGACCTTCACCGGCACACAGTCACCGACACCACACATTGGTGTGAAAAGGTAGCGCCTGTTCATCGCCCGCGTGTAAACTGAAAACGGCGGATGGGTTGTCCATCCGCCGTTTCAGAAGGAGGAAGGTGGCATGAGGAAGATGCCGTTCTTCCTGGTGCTCCAGTGGCGGAAATGGCGGATCGAAATCCGCCTCATCCGGCGCTAAGCACTGGAAGCGTGCCGGCGGGTGCAGGAACACCCGCCGGCCACCTCCGAAAAATATACAGCTGCGCAGCCCGATTTTCAACGCATGGTATCGCGCCTTACAGCAGATCCCGCAGCATCGCCACCAGCGGCACGTCGGCCGGCGGCATCGGATAATCGCCCATCCGGTTCGGATAGACCCAGGCCAGCTTCTGCCCTTCCCGCGGCATCACGTCGCCCTCCCACACCCGGCAGACATAGAGCGGCATCAGCAGGTGGAACCGCTCGTAGCTGTGCGACGCGAAGGTGAAGGGGGCGAGGCAGCTGGCCGCCGTGTCGATGCCCAGCTCCTCCTTCAGCTCGCGCACCAGGGCTGCTTCCGGCGTCTCCCCGGCATCGACCTTGCCGCCGGGGAATTCCCACAGGCCGGCCAGCGACTTGCCGGGCGGGCGCTGTGCCAGCAACACGCGCCCGTCGGCATCGACGAGCGCCACCGCGACGACCAGCAGCACCGGCAGCGAGCCGGGTGCGGGGGTGGAGCTGGGATCGAAACAGGCGGTCATGTGGAACCCTCTCGGCGGGCCGGCCACTCGGCGGCGGTGATTTCGAAACAGGGCGCCGACATGCTTCGCCCGCGGGCGGGAAAGTCTTGCCGGCGTTCGCCCCGCTGCCGCAAACCGGCTTTGCGGAGCAAGGCCTGGGACGGCAGGTTGTCGGGATCGGTGGCGGCCCAGATCCGCGACAGGCCGAGCGGAGGACCGAAACCGACACCCAGCATCGCGGTCACCATCTCCAGCCCATAGCCGGCGCGATGGTACGGCCTGCCCACCCAATAGCCGATCTCGGCGCTGTCGGGCCGGTCAAGGTCCGGCTGCAATCGGTCCGGCTGCAACCCGACGCTGCCGACAGGGACGCCGTCGGCTGTCCGCACCGCCAGAAAGGCGAGAGCGGCGCGATCGGCATGGTTCCGCGCCGCCAGTTCCACCCAGTCATGACCATCGGCAACCGTGTAGGGATGCGGGACCCGGGCGAGCCAGCGCGCAACCTCCCAGTCGCCGATCAGCGGGACGAAATCCGGCACGTCCTCATGCCGGAAGGTGCGGAGCAGCAGCCGCGGCATCGCAACGCTGCCGGGCCAGGGCTCCGCTCCGCCGCCTGTCAAGCCGTCAGCTCCGCCAAGCCGTCAGCTCCGATAGCTGCCGTTGATGTCGATGTAGCCGTGGGTCAGGTCGCAGGTCCACACCTTCGCCGTCCCCTTGCCCAGCCCGAGATCGATGTCGATGTCGACCTCCTTGCCCTTCATGTGGGCGGTGACCGGCGTCTCGTCGTAACCCGGGACTTCCATCCCCTCGGCGCAGATCAGGGTGCCGCCGACGGTGATCTTGATCAGGTCGCGGTCGGCGCGCTCGCCGGCGCGGCCGATGGCGGCGACGATACGGCCCCAGTTGGCGTCCTCGCCGGCGATGGCGGTCTTGACCAGCGGCGAGTTCGCCACCGTCATGCCGATCCGCTTGGCGGCGGCGTCGCTGTCGGCGCCACGCACGGTGATGGCGATGAACTTGGTCGCCCCCTCGCCGTCACGCACCACCTGCAAGGCCAGATCGAGCAGGAGATCCTCCAGCGCTGCGCGGAATTCCGCCAGTTCGGCGGCATCGGCGCTCGACACCGGGGCGTTGCCCGCCTTGCCCGTCGCGAACAGCAGCAGCGTGTCGCTGGTCGAGGTGTCGCCATCGACGGTCACGGCGTTGAAGGTGCGCTCGGTGAACTCCGACAGCATGTCCTGCAACGCGGTGGCGGCGATGGCGGCGTCGGTGAAGACGAAGCCCAGCATCGTCGCCATGTCCGGCGCGATCATGCCCGAGCCCTTGGCGAAGCCGGCGATGGTCACCGTCGTCCCGCCGATCTTGGCGGTGCGCACCGAGCCCTTCGGGAAGGTGTCGGTGGTCATGATGGCGCGGGCGGCCTTCTCCCAAGTGGCCGAATCGGCTGCAAGGCTCGGGGCCATCGGCGCCAGGCACTTGCCGATGGCGTCGGCGGCCAGCGGAATGCCGATCACGCCGGTCGACGCGATATAGACCTCGTCCGGGGCGCAGCCCGCCAGCTCGGCGGCGGCGGTGACGGTCGCCTGCACGGTGGCGTCACCCGCCTTGCCGGTGAAGGCGTTGGCGTTGCCGGCATTCACCACCACGGCACGGGCCGAGCCCTTGGGCAGGCTGTCGCGGCACCAGATCACCGGGGCCGAGCAGGTCAGAGACCGGGTCAGCACACCCGCCACGCTGGTGCCGGGATCCAGCACGGCCAGCAGCAGATCGTCGCGGCCCTTGTATCGGATGCCGCTGTTCGCCGTGGCGATGCGCACGCCCGCGATGGGCGGCAGCGTCGGGAAGCTTGCGGGAGCCAAGGGGGAGAGGGTCGTGGCCATGAAGGAGATTCCCGTGGTGGGGAGTGGTGGTGGCGTGGTGGAGCGATGAAACTGTCGGAGCCTCAGGCCCCCATCGCCCTCTTCTCCGCAGGTGCGGGGAAAGGGGCGACGGGGGCCTGAGCGCCGGAGCTTACTTCTTCGCCGGTTCCGCCGGAGCGGCAGGCGCCGGGGCCGGGGTGGCCGGAGCGGCCGCCGGCTCTTCCTTCGGCATCGGCGAACCGTCGAGCTGGAAGGTCTCGATCTTCGCCTTGCCGCGCAGTTCCTCGACCAGGGCGGTGACCATGTCCTTCGACAGGGTCTGCTCCAGCTGCGGCTTCACTTCGTCGAGCGTCGGCTGCGGCTGGGTCCGCTTGTCCTCGACCTTGATGATGTGATAGCCGAACTGGGTCTTGACCGGCTCCTTGCTGATCTCGCCCGGCTTCATGGCGAAGGCGGCATTGGCGAAGGGCTCGACCATCGCGTCCTTGGTGAAGTAGCCGAGGTCGCCGCCCTGGGCCGCCGCGGCGGCGTCCTTGGACTTCTCCTTGGCCAGCTTGGCGAAATCGCCGCCCTTCTTCAGCTGGGCGATGATGGCCTTGGCCTCGTCTTCCTTCTCGACCAGGATGTGGGCGGCCTTGACCTCCTCCTGCGCCGGGTTCTCCTTCAGGTAGTCCTGATAGGCCTTGTTCAGCGCCTCCGGCGTCACGCGGGCCTTGATTTCCTTCTGGATGTAGGCGCGCTGCACCGCACGCTCCTCGGCACGCTTGATCTCGTCCTTGACCTCGGCCGAATCGGCCAGACCCGCCTTGTAGCCGGCCGAGGAGACCAGCTTGCCGCTGACCAGCTGGTCGATCACCGCCGGATAGATCATCTCGATCGGCATCTGCTGCACCTGCGGCGGCAGCTGCGAGACCATGCGGGTGACGTCCGACTTGTGCAGCTCCTCGCCGTTGACGCGGGCGACCACCGGATCGGCCGGGGCAGCCGGAGCGGCGGCGGCAGCCGGGGCCGGAGCGGCCGGCGCCGGGGTGGCGGGAGCCGGCGTCTGGGCGTGGGCGGCCAGCGCGATGCCACAGGCGGCAACCGACAGGAGCGCGGTGCGGAACACTCGTTGAACCATGGCGTGTCTGTTTCCTTCCGGCGGATGCTTCACAAATGGGCGGCCGATGGGCCGGCGCCCGTTTCGCATGGTCTGCGGCATCGGAGCCATCCGCCGCTCCGCGCCCGATTCCGCAGGGGATTAAGCATGGCTAAGCCGCGCGGGGCAAGGGTCCCCATTGTCCCGCGCGCGGCCACCGCCCATTAGCTGTGTTCCGCCGCAGGGGATACCAGCCCCCACCGGCGCCAGCCAACCGCCGCGGCGCTTTCTGGACGCGAATTCATCAAACGGTCATGCCCCAAGCGCCCTGCCGCCGGTCAGCCGCCGCCCCGCATCCCGCTCTGCACTCCCGCCCCGCCCTCTGCGCAAATGCCGCAACGGCGCCCCCGCCGGCCCGGTCTCGTTGACAGCGCCTTGCCATAGTCCTATGTGAGACCCGTCGATAGGCTGGCCCACATTCCGCTTTACTCCCGAGGTTTTCATGTTCGGCGCTCTCGCCCGCAAGATTTTCGGCACCGCCAACACGCGCGCGGTCAAGGCGCTGCACAAGACCGTGGCTCAGATCAACGCGCTGGAGCCGTCGGTCGCCGCGCTGTCGGACGACCAGCTGAAGGGTCGCACCGACTGGCTGCGCGAACGGCTGGCCAAGGGCGAGACGCTGGACGACATCCTGCCCGACGCCTTCGCCACCGTGCGCGAGGCGGCCAAGCGCGTGCTGGGCCAGCGTCACTTCGACGTGCAGCTGATGGGCGGCATGGTGCTGCACAGCGGCAAGATCGCCGAGATGCGCACCGGCGAAGGCAAGACGCTGGTCGCCACGCTGGCCGTCTACCTGAACGCGCTGGAAGGCAAGGGCGTCCACGTCGTCACCGTGAACGACTACCTCGCCTCGCGCGACAGCGGCTGGATGGCGCGGGTCTACGGCTTCCTCGGCCTGACCACCGGCTGCATCGTCCATGGGCTGGACGACGACGAGCGCCGCGCCGCCTACGCCGCCGACATCACCTACGGCACGAACAACGAGTTCGGCTTCGACTATCTGCGCGACAACATGAAGTTCCGGCTGGAGGAACTGGTCCAGCGGCCCTTCAACTTCGCCATCGTCGACGAGGTCGACTCGATCCTGATCGACGAGGCGCGCACGCCGCTGATCATCTCCGGTCCCTCGACCGATTCGTCGGAGATGTATGTCCAGGTCGACCGGCTGATCCCGATGCTGGTGGCCGAGGACTACGAGAAGGACGAGAAGCACCGCACCGTCAGCTTCACCGAAGCCGGCCAGGAGCATATGGAGCAGCTGCTGGCCGAGGCCGGTCTGCTGAAGTCGGGCGGGCTCTACGACATCCAGAACGTGGCGCTGGTCCACCATTCGCAGCAGGCGCTGCGCGCCCACATGCTGTTCCAGCGCGACAAGGATTACATCGTCAAGGACGACAAGGTCGTCATCATCGACGAGTTCACCGGCCGCATGATGGACGGCCGCCGCTTCTCCGAAGGTCTGCACCAGGCGCTGGAAGCCAAGGAGAAGGTGACGATCCAGCGCGAGAACCAGACGCTGGCCTCCATCACCTTCCAGAACTATTTCCGCATCTACCCGAAGCTGGCCGGCATGACCGGTACCGCGCTGACCGAGGCGGCGGAGTTCGGCGAGATCTACGGGCTGGAAGTGGTCGACATGCCGACCAACGTCCCGGTCAAGCGCATCGACCATGACGACGAGGTCTACCGCACCGCGACCGAAAAATACCACGCGATGACCGACCTGATCGAGGACGCGCGCAAGCGCGGCCAGCCGGTCCTGGTCGGCACCACCTCGATCGAGAAGTCGGAACTGCTGTCGGAGCTGCTGACCAAGCGCGGCATCCCGCACAACGTGCTGAACGCCCGCCACCACGAGCAGGAAGCCTACATCGTGGCCCAGGCCGGCCGCGCCGGCGCCGTGACGGTCGCCACCAACATGGCCGGCCGCGGCACCGACATCCAGCTCGGCGGCAATCTCCAGATGCGGATCGAGGTCGAGCTGGCCGACATTCCGGAAGGCCCGGAGCGCGACGCCCGCATTGCCCAGATCGAGGCCGAGATCGCCGAAGCGCGCGAGAAGGTCAAGCAGGCCGGCGGGCTCTATGTCATCGGCACCGAGCGGCACGAGAGCCGCCGCATCGACAACCAGCTGCGCGGCCGTTCCGGCCGTCAGGGCGACCCCGGCACCTCCAAGTTCTTCCTGTCGCTGGAAGACGACCTGATGCGCATCTTCGGGTCGGAGCGGATGGACAGCATGCTCCAGCGTCTCGGCCTGAAGGAAGGCGAGGCGATCATCCATCCCTGGATCAACAAGGCTCTGGAAAAGGCGCAGCAGAAGGTCGAGGCGCATCACTTCGAGGTCCGCAAGAACCTGCTGAAGTTCGACAACGTCATGAACGACCAGCGCAAGGTCGTCTACGAGCAGCGCCACGAGGTGATGGAGAGCGAGGACATCGCGGAGGAAATCCGCGAGATGCGCCACCAGATCATCGCCAACATGGTGTCGACGGCGATCCCGGCGAACAGCTACTCCGAGCAGTGGGACATCGACGGTCTGCACGAGGCGGTCAACCGCGTGCTGGGCATGGACCTGCCGGTCCAGGAGTGGGCCAAGGAAGAGGGCATCGCCGAGCCGGAGATCGAGGAGCGCGTGCGCGAGGCCGCCGACCGCAAATATGCGGACAAGGAGGAGGCCTACGGCGCCGAGACGATGCGGCATGTCGAGAAGAGCATCCTGCTCCAGATCCTGGACCAGGAATGGAAGGACCACCTGCTCCAGCTCGACCATCTGCGCCAGGGCATCAACCTGCGCGCCTATGCCCAGAAGGACCCGCTGAACGAGTACAAGCGCGAGGCCTTCGAGCTGTTCGACAGCATGCTGATGGCGCTGCGCGAGCAGGTCACCACCATCCTGATGCATGTCGAAATCCGCATGGCGCCGTCGCAGGAGGAACTGTTCGCCCGCCAGATGCAGGAGATGCACGAGGGCCGCATGGACCCGGCGCTGGCGATGGCGGCCATGGGTGCCGGTGACGGCGAAGCCCTGCCGGACGGCATGGTCCGCGCCTCCTCGCTCGCCTCCTCGCTTGTGGGCACGCCGGAAGACCAGCCGCTGCCGGCCGAGGTGATGGAAAACACCCCGCGCAACGCCGCCTGCCCCTGCGGGTCGGGCAAGAAGTTCAAGCACTGCCACGGCCGCATGGCGTAAGGGCTGTTCGGTGGGGGGCCTGCCGGCGCCCCACCGTCCATGAAACCATCTCCACGCCGCCCCGTTTCCCTTTCGTGACCACGGAAAAACGGGACGCCATGTTCGAAGAATTCAAAAAATTCATCAGCCGCGGCAATGTCGTGGAGCTGGCGGTCGGCATCATCATCGGTGCCGCCTTTACGGGAATCGTCAATTCCCTGGTCAAGGACATCCTGATGCCGCCCATCGGCTGGGTCATGGGCGGCATCGACTTCTCCAACTATTTCTTCAGCCTGTCCGGCGGCCGGTTCGATTCGCTCCAGGCCGCCGAACAGGCGGGTGCGGCCACCGTCAACTATGGCCGCTTCATCAATGCCTGCATCAATTTCCTGATCGTGTCGGGCGCCCTGTTCCTGATCGTCCGACAGGTCAACCGGCTGCACATCCTGCACAAGGAAACGCTGAAGACGCCGCCGCGGCAGGAACAGCTGCTGGAGGAAATCCGCGACGCCCTGCGCGCCCAGGTGAACGACCGGGGCGGCAATCAGTCCACCCCCCGGCCCGCCGCCCCGCCCACCGACCGCTCTCCCTGATCCCCTGCCGGGCGCACCGGCTGCCATCGGCGCGGGAGCTTGTCACAAGCGCGCGAGAACCCTTCGTTGCCGCAGCTTGTCGAACGGGTTACCCTCTTGGATAAGCTGGCGATGGCGGCGAGGAGATGGCCTCACACGCCTGCGCTGTCCATGACCTCGGCAAGGGCCATGTCCATGTCCGCCACGCGCTGCCCATCGACTGTTCCGCCCGAGGCGCCTCCATGAGGCGCAAGGCGAGGCCCATGGCACTTCCCGTGGCGATCCGCAGCGCGCGGACCACGGTCTCGCGGCTGCTGGCGATCCTGCTGCTGTCGCTTCTGGCCGGCGACCCGGCGGCGGCGATCAACACGCCGGTGCCGGCCCAGCTTCCGGAGACCGGCCCCCGCCCGGCGGAGATCCGGGTGACGCTGGACAGCAATTACCCGCCCTACAGCTTCCACACGCCGGACGGCACCCATGTCGGCATCGTGAAGGACATGTGGATGCTGTGGTCGCAGAAGACCGGCATCCCGGTGCGGATGATGCCGCTCGACTGGGGGCTCGCCCGGCAGGCGATGGACAAGGGCGACGCCGACGTCATCGAGACCATCTTCCGCAACAGCGCCCGCGAGGCGATCTACGACTTCTCCAAGCCCTACGCCCGCGTCGACGTGCCAATCTGGTTCAGCGCCGACCTCAGCGGCATCACCGGGGTGGATTCGCTGCGCGCCTTCACGGTCGGGGTGAAGGACAGCGATTTCTGCATCGAATGGCTGACCGACCAGGGCATCACCGCCTTCCAGCGCTATCCCGGTTTCGAGGCGATGGTCGAGGCCGCCTCGCGCCAGGAAACCCGGGTTTTCTGCATGGACGACCCGTCGGCCCGCTATTACATGACCAAGCGCGGGGTGCAGGGGCGCTTCCGCTACACCGAGCCGCTCTACACCGGCGAACTGCACTGGGCGGTGCGCAAGGGCAACCCCGCCCTGTTCCGCCTGATCGCTGACGGCTTCGCCCGCATCACTGCGGACGAGCACAAGGCGGTGGAGGAGCGCTGGCTCGGCCGCCCGCTCACTGGCCTGGTCAGCCCGCAGACGATGGATTTGCTGGTCAAGTTGCTGGCCGGGCTGGCCGTCCTGGGCGCCGGCGCGCTGGTCTGGGTCCTGCTGCTACGCCGGCAGGTCGAAAGCAAGACCGAGAGCCTGCGCACCGCGGTCGCCGCCCTGACCGCCAGCGAGGAGCGCGTCCGCACCATTTTCGACAGCGTCACCGACGCCATCTTCATCCACGACCTGGACAGTGGCTCCATCCTGGAAGCCAACCGCAGGATGATGGAGATGTACCGGGTGGAAGGCCTGCCGCTTTCGGACATCACCGCCGGGATGCTCAGCTCCGGCACGCCGCCCTACACGCGCAACGAGGCGGCGGCGTGGATTCGCAAGGCGGCCGACGGCGAACCGCAGCTGTTCGAATGGCATGCCCGCCGGCTGGACGGATCGCTGTTCTGGGTGGAGGTCAGCATGCGGCGCGCCGTGATCGACGGCAACGACCGCCGGGTTCTGGTTCTCATCCGCGACATCACCGAACGCAAGGCGGCGCAGGAGCGGATGGAGTATCTGGCGCGGCACGACGCGCTGACCCTGCTGCCCAACCGCATTCTGGTGCAGGACCGCACCGAGCAGGCCCTGGCGCGGTCGGAGCGCAACGGCCGGCTGGTGGCGCTGGTCGCCTGCGGGCTGGACCGCTTCAAGACCGTGAACGACAGCCTGGGCCACGCCGTCGGCGATGCGCTGCTGCGCGCTGTTGCGGACCGGCTGAAGGCGGCGGTGCGCGAGACCGACACGGTCAGCCGCGGCGGCGGGGACGAGTTCATCCTGCTGCTGTCCGGCAAGCCCGACATCGACACGGTGGTGGAAACCGTCGCCTCCCTGCATGAGGCGATGGCAGAGCCCTTCCAGGTCGGCGGGCAGGAACTGACCCTCACCCTGTCGTCGGGCGTGGCCATGGCCCCGGCCGACGGGAGGGATTTCGCCACCCTGCTGAAGAACGCCGACACCGCGCTCCACCACGCCAAGGCGGCCGGCCGCGACACCCACCGCTTCTATGCCGAGGCGATGAACGCCGAGGCGGTGGCCCACCTGTCCACCCGCAGCGGCCTGCGCCGCGCGCTGGAGCGAGGGGAGTTCCTGATCCATTACCAGCCGCAGGTCAGCCTGGAGACCGGGGCCGTGACCGGTGCCGAGGCGCTGCTGCGCTGGAACCACCCGGAGAAGGGCATGGTCCCGCCCGGCGATTTCATCCCGATCGCCGAGGACAGCGGCCTGATCGTGCCGATCGGCGCCTGGGTCCTGACCGAGGCCTGCCGGCAGGCGGCACAATGGCACGCCCAGGGTCTGCCGCTGTCGGTGGCGGTCAACCTGTCGGCCTTGCAGCTTCAGCGCAGCGACCTCGTCCGCACGGTGACGCGGGCGCTGACCGACAGCGGGCTCGACCC
Organism: Azospirillum sp. A23; assembly: GCF_042938965.1. Lineage (NCBI taxonomy): Bacteria > Pseudomonadati > Pseudomonadota > Alphaproteobacteria > Rhodospirillales > Azospirillaceae > Azospirillum > Azospirillum sp. A23. Next base: position 2,363,877 of record NZ_CP170667.1, read on the forward strand.
GCTGCTGCTGGAGCTGGAGCTGACCGAATCGATGCTGATCCAGAACACCGACTTGGTGATGGACAATCTGCGCCGGATCAAGGCGATGGGGGTGCAGGTGTCGATCGACGATTTCGGCACCGGCTATTCCAACCTGTCCTACATCGGCCGTCTGGCGGTGGACAAGCTGAAGATCGACCGCAGCTTCGTCGCCGACCTGACCAGCAACCACGACAGCGCGAAGATCACCGCTGCCGTCATCCAGATGGCCCACAGCCTGAACCTGACCGCCGTGGCGGAAGGCGTGGAGGATGCCGAGACGCTGGAGGTCCTGCGCGGTCTGAACTGCGACTTCGCCCAGGGCTATTTCCTCGGTCGCCCCGGCCCCGCCGAGGCGGTGGAGCGCGCCTCCCGGCAGGTGAACCCGTTCAAGGTCGGGGTGTAGGCAGCCCCTTCCCTATAGGCCCTTCACCAGGGCGACGAGTTGGTCGAGTGCCGCGCCCCAGCCGTGGTGGAAGCCCATCTCCTCATGCTGCGTCTTCGCCGCCTCGTCCTTGTGGAAGGCGACGGCGGTGTAGAGCGTGCCGCCGGCCGCAGGCTCGATGGTGACGGACGCGGTCATGAAACCGCCGCCGGTCGGACGGAAGCCCGGCCCCAGCGCATCGGTGAAGACCAGCCGCCGCTCGCGCTCCACGGCCAGGAAGCAGCCGGTGCTGTCGTTCCTCTCGCCGTTCGGCCCTTCCATCACCGTACGGAACTTGCCGCCGGGCCGCAGGTCGATCTCGCAGGCGGTGGTGCGCCAGGGCGCCGGCGTGAACCACTTCATCAGCAGCTCCGGCTCGGTCCAGGCCCGCCAGACCAGACGCGGCGGAACCGCGACTTCACGCTTCAGTTCAAGGTCGAGCTGCGGATTGAAATCCATAACGGTCATGGTGTCCCTTCCTCCCGTTCGTTCAGGTCCAGCACGAGGCTGTCCAGTTGGTCGAGCCGTTTGGTCCAGAGGCTCCGCTGGGCGTCCAGCCAGCGTTCCGCAGCCGCCAGCGCCTCCGGCTTCAGCGTGCAGGTGCGGACCCGGCCGACCTTCCGCGTTTCGACGAGTCCGCTCTCCTCCAGCATCTTCAGGTGCTGGAGAAAGCTCGGCAGAGCCATGTCGAAGGGTTTCGCGAGGTCGCCCACCGTCGCCGGACCACGCCCGAGCGCCTGGACGACCGCCCGGCGCGTGGGATCCGCCAGCGCACGGAATGTCAGGTCGAGTGCCGCATCCATGACGGCACCCTACCTGTGAAGAATACTTAGGTCAATGCCTAACTATCGCGGTCACGCCGGCCCGCTCGCCATGTGCAGGCTGATCACCCCGGCGACGATCAGCAGGATGCCGACCACCTTCATCACCGTCAGCGATTCGCCGAAGACGAAGACGCCGATGGCGGCGATGGCGGCGGTACCCGTCGCCGACCAGATCGCATAGGCGATGCCGACCTCCATGCTGCGCAGCGCCTTGGCCAGCAGCAGGAAGGCAATGCCGTAGCACACCACCACGACCGCCGCCGGGCCGAGCCGCGTCATCCCCTCCGACATCTTCATCGCCGACGTGCCGACGACCTCGAACAGGATCGCCACCACCAGATAGAGCCAGCTCATCACCCCGAACCCCACCGACGCCCATAAGGACGATCCCGCGGGACGATCCCGCGGGCCGCGCAGGATGGACCGGCCGACCGGGTGCCGCAAGTGGCCCGGAACATCTACCCCGCCGGACTCTCGCGCCAGACGCCCAAGGTTGACGCCACGCCCGCCCGGCCCTAGGGTCTTTGCCCTCATTCCCAACTTTATCTTTGTGGTTTCGAAAGGGTCCGACGATGACCGGCGAACGGGATCTGGCGTTGCAGGCGAAGGCATGGCCGTTCGAGGAGGCGCGCAAACTTGTCGCGCGCTTCGCGAAAGCTCCGCCCGCCAAAGGCTATGTCCTGTTCGAGACCGGTTACGGTCCGTCGGGCCTGCCGCATCTCGGCACCTTCGGCGAGGTGGCGCGCACCAGCATGGTGCGCCACGCCTTCCAGACCATGAGCGACATTCCGACGAAGCTGTTCTGCTTCTCGGACGACATGGACGGGCTGCGCAAGGTTCCCGACAACATCCCCAACAAGGAGATGGTGGCAGCCAATATCGGCAAGCCGCTGACCCAGGTGCCCGATCCTTTTGGCACCCATGACAGCTTCGGCGCCCACAACAACGCCCGGCTGCGCGCCTTCCTCGACAGCTTCGGCTTCGAGTACGAGTTCCAGTCCTCCACCGACTGGTACAAGTCGGGCCGCTTCGACGAGGCGCTGCTGGGCATCCTGCGCCATTACGACGAGGTGATGGCGGTGATGCTGCCCACCCTCGGCGCCGAGCGTCAGGCGACCTACAGCCCCTTCCTGCCGGTCTCCCCCTCGACCGGCCGGGTGCTTCAGGTGCCTATGCTGGAGCGCAACGTCGATGCCGGCACCATCGTCTTCGAGGACGAGGACGGCAGACGTGTCGAGCTGCCGGTCACCGGCGGCCATGTGAAGCTGCAATGGAAGCCCGACTGGGGCATGCGCTGGTTCGGCCTGGGCGTCGATTACGAGATGTACGGCAAGGATCTGATCCCGTCGGCCGATCTCGCCGGCAAGATCTGCAAAATCCTCGGCGGCACCCCGCCGGAAGGCTTCAACTATGAACTCTTCCTCGACGACAAGGGCCAGAAGATTTCCAAGTCGAAGGGCAACGGCCTGACGATGGAGGAATGGCTGGCCTACGCGCCGCAGGAAAGCCTCGCCCTCTACATGTTCCAGAAGCCGAAGTCGGCCAAGCGCCTCTATTTCGACGTCATCCCGCGCGCCGTCGACGAGTATCTGACCTTCGTCGACAGGGTCCATGGCGAGGAGCCGGCGAAGAAGCTGGAGAACCCGGCCTGGCACATCCACAATGGCAAGCCGCCGGCGGTGCGCTCCGACGTATCGTTCAACCTGCTGCTCAATCTGGCCGGTGCGGCGAATGCCGAGACCAAGGACGCCATGTGGGGCTTCATCCGCCGCTATGCGCCCGACGCTACGCCGGAGAACAGCCCGTTCCTCGACAGCATGGTCGGCTATGCCGTGCGCTACTATCAGGATCAGGTGAAGCCGACCAAGCAGTTCCGCGCGCCGACTGACGCCGAGCGTGCCGCCTTGCAGGATCTGCTGGTCAAGCTCGACAGCGTGCCGGCCGACGCCCGCGCCGACGTCATCCAGAACGAGGTGTTCGAGGTCGGCAAGGCCCACGGCTTCACCGAACTGCGCGCCTGGTTCCAGGCGCTCTACGAGGTGCTGCTGGGCCAGACCACCGGCCCGCGCATGGGCTCCTTCATCCAGCTTTACGGCATCGAGGAGACCAAGGCGCTGATCCGCGAGAAGCTGGCGGCCTGACTCTGCGGTCCGCATCGGATGGGGAAAAGGGGGGTGTCGCGAGACGCTCCCCTTTTTCATTTGCGAACATTCAAAAGCGCGATGATTTTCGAATTTGATCGTTCGCCCAACCCGCAAGCGGCCACTTGCCCATGAAACGGGCAGAAAGCTGCCTCCTCGCATAGAGGCTGGGCAAACCAAACTCTATTCCATACCGCGCTATGCGGATGTCGCACCGCACCAATACGAAAACCGTGGTACCGCTAACACGGCTGTGGGCTTAAACTCCGCCTCGTTACTGCATTTTGCAGTGCGTTTCCTCCCTAGACTAAAGGCCGCGCCCATTTGGGACGCGGCCCTTTTTTTACCCGCAGTACCCCACCCCCGTCCCCTGCCGCGCCCCCTTGCACCCCTCTCCCGCCCCTGCCCTGTGACGGCCGTCACAGCCAGGATCGATAAAATACCGGATAAATTGTTCCGGTAACCGCGTCCGGCCCAGCCGCCGGCCGGCTGGGATGCACCGGGAGGGAGGGCGTGGGATGACCGCCGATCAGCCGCCGTTCGAACGCCACCACCGCACGGCACAGGCTCTGGTCAGCACCTTTCAGGAGGCGCTGGAGCCGCAATTCACCGCCAAGGGCGTCCTGTCGCGCGAGGAGTTCACCCGCGCCATGGGGTTGATGATGGCGCATTGGCCGTCGGTGCTGCCGCTGTTCGCCTCGATCTGCCAATCTTGCACGGCGTCGAGCTGCGGCGGCTGCGGGGACGGTTCCGGAACCATGGGGGAGGAGCCGCCGCAGATCGGGGCCGGCGGGCGCCGCCGCGACTTCGTCACCCGCCTGATGGTTTCGGCCCTGCGCACCCGCCTGCCCGACAGCATGGACCCGATCACCGGCGCCAGCTTTCCCCAGGTCATCCTTCCCGGCCTGCAATCGACCCTGACCGCCCTGTTCTACGAAAAGGAATGGGAAGCGATGAATGCCAGCGTCATCGCCCTGTTCAACCGGCTGGGGACCGATCGCGATGCCGAGGTCTGGCAGCGGCTGGCGCATGAGGAGACGCTGGCGGTGCTGGCCGACACGCCCTTCATCCGGGTGATGCTGCGCTTCCGCCAGTTCCACCAGCAGCGCCAGACCTTCATGCGGCGGATGACCGACCAGCTGCGCGAGCGCCATTTCGTCTTCGCCGAGGAGCATTTCCAGACACTGTTCGACGCGCTGTTCGGCCGGCTGCGCGACGGGCTGCGCACGGAGCTGGGCCGCGCCCGCACCGACATCCAGTATGGCGAGGGCACGGCGGAGGCGCTGCTGCGCATCTTCGACCAGTTCGACAAGCACCGGCTGGAACAGTCCGTGCCGGTCCGCGTGCTGGGCGGCCGGCAGATGCCGCGCCCGATGCTTGCGCAGCGCAGCATGCTGGGTAGCACCCCGGCGGCCAAGCGGCGCTGAGGCTTGCCACCGATCTTATCGGCCGAACCTGCGGGATGTCACAGGGCGCACCGCCGCCCAATTAGGAGGCCGTTAACCAGGGGGGCGTTTCGATGGTCCGCATGATCCCACCGTTGCCGCTCCGCTCCGGCCGCGGCCCAACCACAAGGCTTCAGGTCCGGTGACAGCCCGGCGCTCCCCCTCCCGCCCCTCCCCCCGTCTTCCGCCGGAGACGGAGTGCGGCGTCGCGCCCGAGCTGATGGACTATCTGTTCGCCGAATCGCCGGAACCGGCGCCGACCCCGGTGCCGGAACCGTCGCCCGCTGCCGCCCCCCAGCCCGGACGCAGCGTCGCCCGTCAGGTCGGCGACGTTCTGGTCGAATCGCGGCTGGCCGGCATGGGCGATGCCGACGTGCGCTCCACCCTCGCCCGCAAGCTGTGCCGGCTGCTGCCCGATCTGCCGCCGGGCGGCGCCGACACCGTCAGCACCGTCGCGACCCGCGCGCTGGAGCAGCTGGCCCGCGACCACATCGTCCGGGTGCGCGAGGCGCTGGCGACGGCGATCAAGGACATCGCCTGCGCCCCGCCCTCGGTGGTGGCGACGCTGGCGCGCGATGTCGAACGGACGGTGGCGGAGCCGGTGCTGCGCTGCTGTGCGGCGCTGGGCGACGAGGATCTGCTGGACATCGTCGCCGCCGCCCCCGTCGGCTGGGCCCTGTCGGCCATCGCCCGGCGCCACAGCATCGGCGCCGCCCTGTCCGACGCCATCGCCGGCAGCGGCCATGCCGAGGCGACCGGCATCCTGCTCGACAACAGCGGTGCCGTGATCGCCGAACCCACTCTGGAAGCGCTGGTGGAGCAGTCGGCCCACCATCCCGACTGGCGGGAGAAGCTGGCACGCCGCCCGGCCCTGCCCCGCCGGCTGGCGCTGCGGCTGGCCGATTTCGTCGATCTGGCGGTGGTCGAGGCGTTGCGACGCCGTGGCGATCTCGACGACGCCACGGTGGCGGAGATCGCCGCGACCACCCGCCGCCGCATCGACTGGGCCGAGGCGCCCGACTCGGCCGAACCGCCGGAACGCCGCGCCGTCCGCCTGCACCGGCAGGGGAAGCTGGACGAAACCGCGCTCAGCGACGCGATGTCGTGGAACGAGACCGGCTTCGTGCGGGCGGCACTGACCTTGCGCGCCCGCGTCGCACCGGAGGTGGTGGATCTGATCCTCGACGCCCACGATCCGCAGGCGGTCACCGCCCTGGTCTGGCGGGCCGGCCTGTCGATGCGCTGCGCCATGCAGATCCAGGCGCGGGCCGCCGGCATCCACCCGCGCGCCATGCTGAACGCCCGGCAGGGCAGCGGCTTCCCGCTGTCCCCCGCCGAGATGGCCCGCCACCTGGAACGCTACGGCGTCGGGCCCTGACTGCTCAGCCTTGCCGTTCAGCTTACTGCACGCCGCCGCGCTGCATCGGCTGGCGCGGCGTGACGCGGCCGGTGTGCGGGATCGGGGCGTCGGGCGACGGCTCCTTGTAATAGGGGCCGCGGTCGGTCGGGCCTTCCATCGCCTCGGCCGGGGTGACGATCTGCTCGCCGGTGCCGGCGTCGAAGGCGATCAGCGCCTGCTGGCGCACCTTCAGACAGGCGTCGCGCTTGGCGGAGGTCTCCGCCGACTGCGTGCCGTCCAGCGTCACCAGCGGCAGCACCCAGCTGGAGCGCTGGTTGTCGGGGATCGAGGTGTAGACATAGTTGGTCAGCGGCCGGCAATAGGCGGCGCTGGCCTCCGCAGCCGGATCGGTGATCGGGGCGGCGGCCATGGCGGCGGTGTAGTCGCCGACCGTCTGGGCCTGGGCGGCACCGGCCCCCAGGACACCGGCGGCAAGCGCCAGCGACATGGTCAGACCGGGAATGAAACGGGCCACGAGCTTGGCCATCTGCGCTCTCCTTCGACCATCTTCGAACAAGGTAGGGACCGGACGCGAACCATACGTATAAAGCCGAACGCTCCGGCGTTTGGAAAGGATCATCGGGGGTGCGACGCAACGCTGCAATGCCCCGCTTGCGGTCATGCTTGCCCTCCGCGACAAAACGCGCTACCTACGCTTCCGAAATCTCGGGGCGCTGGATCCCTAAGACGTTAGAATGACCAACGGTTCTAGTCTCCCGCTGAATGGGGGACGCTCAAACGTTTTAGGGAACGCTCCATGGCTCGCAAGAAGATTGCGCTCGTCGGTGCCGGCCAGATTGGCGGCACGCTGGCTCTGCTCGCCGCTCAGAAGGAACTGGGCGACGTCGTCCTGTTCGATATCGTCCAAGGCACCCCGGCTGGCAAGGCGCTGGATCTCGCCGAGGCCGCCCCGGTCGAGGGCTACAACGTCAGCCTGACCGGCGGCAACGACTACTCGGCCATCGAGGGCGCCGACGTCGTCATCGTCACCGCCGGCATCCCGCGCAAGCCGGGCATGAGCCGCGACGACCTGATCGGCATCAACAGCGGCGTCTGCAAGACCGTCGGCGAGGCCATCGGCAAGCACGCCCCGAACGCCTTCGTCATCGTCATCACCAACCCGCTCGACGTGATGGTGTGGGTGCTGCAGCAGGCGTCCGGCCTGCCGCCGGAGCGCGTGGTCGGCATGGCCGGCGTGCTCGACTCGGCCCGCTTCCGCTACTTCCTGGCCGAAGAGTTCAAGGTCTCGGTCGAGGACGTCACCGCCTTCGTGCTGGGCGGCCACGGCGACACCATGGTCCCGCTGGTGCGCTACTCCACCGTCGCCGGCATCCCGCTGCCCGATCTGGTCAAGATGGGCTGGACCACGCAGGAGAAGCTGGACGCCATCGTTCAGCGCACCCGTGACGGCGGTGCCGAGATCGTCAAGCTGCTGGGCAACGGCTCGGCCTTCTACGCCCCGGCCGCCTCCGCCATCCAGATGGCCGAGTCCTACCTCAAGGACCAGAAGCGCGTTCTGCCGGTCGCCGCCCACCTGAGCGGCCAGTACGGCCAGGACGACCTCTACGTCGGCGTCCCGACGATCATCGGCGCCGGCGGCGTCGAGAAGATCATCGAGATCGAGCTGAACGACGAAGAGAAGGCGATGTTCCAGAACTCCGTCGACGCGGTGAAGACGCTGGTCGACGTCGTCAAGAAGCTGGACGCCGAGAAGGCCGCTTCCTAAAGAACGGATCGCGCGGTCTCCGGCGTCTGCCCGGCCCATATCCGGGCCGGGCAGACGCCGGTGGTGCGCCCGTCTTGTCCTTCAGTCGACCCGTTCTCGTCAGCCGAAACAAAAAACAGATGGACGCCCGATGAACATCCATGAGTACCAGGCGAAAAGCCTGCTGAAGAAGTACGGCGTCGCGGTTCCCCGCGGCGGCGTTGCCTACACCCCGCAGGAGGCCGAGACGGTCGCCCGCGAGCTGGGCGGTCCGGTCTGGGTCGTGAAGTCCCAGATCCACGCCGGTGGCCGCGGCGCCGGCCGCTTCAAGAACAACCCCGAGGGCAAGGGCGGCGTCCGCGTCGTCAAGTCGATCGAGGAAGTCGGCAAGAACGCCGCCGAAATGCTGAACAGCGTCCTGGTGACGAAGCAGACCGGCGCGGAAGGCCGCGAGGTGAAGCGCCTCTACATCGAGGAAGGCGCCGACATCAAGCGCGAGCTGTACCTCGGCATGCTGATCGACCGCGCCACCGGCCGCGTGACGATCATGGCCTCGACCGAAGGCGGTATGGAGATCGAAGAGGTCGCCCATAACACGCCCGAGAAGATCATCAAGGTCGCGGTCGACCCGGCCACCGGCATCCAGGGCTACCACACCCGCAAGGTCGCCTTCGCGCTGGGCCTGGAAGGCAAGCAGGTCGGCGCCGCCGCCAAGTTCATCCAGGCCGCCTACAAGGCCTTCGTGGACCTGGACTGCGCCATCGTCGAGATCAACCCGCTGATCGTCACCGGCTCGGGCGACATCCTGGCGCTCGACGCCAAGATGAACTTCGACGACAACGCCCTGTTCCGCCACAAGGACGTGGAAGAGCTGCGCGACGAGGCCGAAGAGGATCCGTCGGAGATCGAGGCGGCCAAGCACAGCCTCAACTACGTCAAGCTCGACGGCAACATCGGCTGCATGGTCAACGGCGCCGGCCTGGCGATGGCCACCATGGACATCATCAAGCTGTATGGCGGCGAGCCGGCCAACTTCCTCGACGTCGGCGGCGGCGCCACGAAGGAGCGCGTCACCGCGGCCTTCAAGCTGATCCTGTCCGACAGCAACGTCGAAGGCATCCTGGTCAACATCTTCGGCGGCATCATGCGCTGCGACGTGATCGCCGAGGGCGTGGTCGCCGCGGCGCGCGAAGTGCACCTGCACGTTCCGCTGGTTGTGCGCCTGGAAGGCACCAACGTCGATCTGGGCAAGAAGATCCTGGCCGAATCCGGCCTGCCGATCCTCTCGGCCGACAACCTCGCCGATGCCGCCGAAAAGGTGGTCAAGGCCGTGAAGGAGGCCGCGTAACATGGCTGTTCTCGTCGACAAGAACACGAAGGTGATCTGCCAGGGCTTCACCGGAGCCCAGGGCACCTTCCACTCCGAACAGGCCATCGCCTACGGCACCAAGATGGTCGGCGGCGTCACGCCGGGTAAGGGCGGGGCCAAGCACCTCGACCTGCCGATCTTCGACACCGTCGCCGAGGCGGTCGGGAAGACCGGCGCCAACGCCTCCGTGATCTACGTGCCGCCGCCGTTTGCGGCCGACGCGATCCTGGAAGCCATCGACGCCGAGATCCCGCTGGTGGTCTGCATCACCGAAGGCATCCCGGTGCTGGACATGGTCCGCGTCAAGCGCGCGCTCAACGGTTCGGCGACCCGCCTGATCGGCCCGAACTGCCCCGGCATCATCACGCCGGACGAGTGCAAGATCGGTATCATGCCGGGCCACATCCACAAGCGCGGCAAGATCGGCATCGTCTCGCGCTCCGGCACGCTGACCTATGAAGCGGTGGCGCAGACCACGGCGGCCGGCCTCGGCCAGACCACCTGCATCGGCATCGGCGGCGACCCGGTCAACGGCACCAACTTCGTCGACAGCCTGGAGCTGTTCGTGAAGGACCCGGAGACCGAGGGCATCATCATGATCGGCGAGATCGGCGGCGACGCCGAAGTCCGCGGCGCCGAGTTCATCAAGGCCTCGGGCACCAAGAAGCCGGTCGTCGGCTTCATCGCCGGCCGCACGGCTCCTCCGGGACGCCGCATGGGCCATGCCGGCGCGGTGATCTCCGGCGGCAACGACACCGCCGACTTCAAGATCGACTTCATGAAGTCGGTCGGCATCGCCGTCGCCGACAGCCCCGCCAGCCTGGGCTCCACCATGCTGAAGGTGTTCAAGGGCTGATCCCCTGCGGGCGTCACGGCGACGTGACGCCCGCGGCTTCAGGCCTTTGAAAAGAGGACGCCTTTCGAAGAGGTTGACGGGCGGGACGCTGCGGTGCCCCGCCCGCCGCCCCTTCGGCCTATCCTCTTGGACGGTTGGTCCTGGGAACCCATATGCAAGCGTCGGCGGTGCGTACGGCATCCCACCTCGCATCCCACCGGCTCCCCTCGCCGGTTCTTGCACATGGGTATCCATCGATCTCCCGCCCCCTTCATCACTCGCGATCATCTCCCACAGGGAATCGGGCTCACGGCCCGAGGTGAAACCATGTCGGCAAATCTGGAACAGACCTCGTTCCTCTTCGGCTCGAACGCCGGTTACGTCGCCGAGCTCTACGCCAGCTACCTGTCCAACCCGGCCGCCGTCGATCCCAGCTGGAACAGCTTCTTCCAGGATCTGGACGAGGATTCGCGCGCCGTCCTGGACGAGCTGCGCGGCGCGTCCTGGACCGTGTCCGATCTGGAAGACCCCAAGGCCAAGCGCGACCCGGTCGCCGAGAGCTTCATCGTCGCCACCCCCAACGGCGCTGCTACGAACGGCGCCGCCGCGGCGATGAACGGCCCCGGCAACGGCGCCATGCTGTCCCACACCCAGCAGGTCTATGGCGGCATCAGCCCGCAGCAGCTGCGCGCCGCCACGCTGGACAGCATCCGCGCCCTGATGCTGATCCGCGTCTTCCGCGTCCGCGGCCACATGAACGCGCATTTCGACCCGCTGGGTCTGGAGAAGCGCGAGCCGCACCCGGAACTGGATCCGGCGACCTACGGCTTCGGCCCGGACGACCTCGACCGTCCGATCTTCCTGAACTACTCGCTCGGGCTGGAAACGGCGACGCTGCGCCAGATCCTCGACATCCTGCACAAGACCTATTGCGGGACGATCGGCGTCGAGTTCATGCACATCCAGGACCCGGAAGAGAAGGCCTGGATCCAGGAGCGCATCGAGGGCGGCCGCAACCACACCGACTTCACGGTGAACGGCAAGCGCGCCATCCTGGAGCGCCTGACCGCGGCCGAGGGCTTCGAGAAGTTCCTGCAGCTGAAATACACCGGCACCAAGCGCTTCGGCCTTGAGGGCGGCGAGTCGATGATCCCCGCGCTGGAGCAGATCCTGAAGCGCGGCGGCCAGCTCGGCCTCAAGGAAGCCGTCGTCGGCATGGCCCACCGCGGCCGTCTGAACATGCTGACCAACTTCATGGGCAAGCCCTTCTCCGCCGTCTTCTCGGAGTTCCAGGGCAACCCGTCGAGCCCCGAGGACGTCCAGGGCTCGGGCGACGTGAAGTACCATCTCGGCACCTCGTCGGACCGCGACTTCAACGGCAACATCGTCCACCTGTCGCTGACCGCCAACCCGTCCCACCTGGAATGGGTCAACCCGGTCGTGCTGGGCAAGGTGCGCGCCAAGCAGCAGCAGCGCCGCGACCTCGAGCGCGAGCAGGTGATGGGCGTGCTGATCCACGGCGATGCCGCCTTCGCCGGCCAGGGCATCGTGGCCGAAACGCTGGGCCTGTCGGAGCTGCGCGGCTACCGCACCGGCGGCACCATGCACTTCATCATCAACAACCAGATCGGCTTCACCACCAACCCGACCTATTCGCGGTCGGGCGTGTACTGCTCCGATATGGCCAAGATGGTGCAGGCGCCGATCTTCCACGTGAACGGCGACGATCCCGAAGCCGTCGTCCATGTCAGCCGCATCGCCATCGAGTTCCGCCAGAAGTTCAAGCGGGATGTCGTGATCGACATGGTCTGCTACCGCCGCCACGGCCACAACGAGGGCGACGAGCCGGGCTTCACCCAGCCGATCATGTACAAGAACATCCGTTCCCACGCGACCACGCGCGAGCTGTATGCCAAGCAGCTGGTGGCGGAGAACGTCATCACCCAGTCCGAGGGCGACCAGATCACCCAGGACTTCATGAAGAAGCTGGAGGCCGAGTTCGAGGCGTCCAGCACCTACAGGCCGAACAAGGCCGACTGGCTGGAAGGCAAGTGGGCCGGGCTGGAGGCGCAGGGCGCCAACACCGCCCACCGCGGCGAGACCGGCGTGGAGCTCGACAGGCTGAAGCAGATCGGCTTCAAGCTCTGCGAGTACCCGAAGGACTTCGCGATCAACTCCAAGATCGCGCGCCAGCTGGAAGCCAAGAAGAAGACGCTGGAGACCGGCGAAGGCATCGACTGGGCGACCGCCGAGGCACTGGCCTACGCCACGCTGGTCGCCGAGGGCACCGGCGTCCGCCTGTCGGGCCAGGATTCCGGCCGCGGCACCTTCTCGCACCGCCATGCGGTGATGTACGACCAGAACACCGAAGAGAAGTACGTCCCGCTCTGCCACGTCAGCCCGGACCAGGCGACCTTCGAGGTCCATGACAGCCCGCTGTCGGAAGCCGCCGTCGTCGGCTACGAGTACGGCTATTCGCTGGCCGAGCCGCACAATCTGGTCCTGTGGGAAGCGCAGTTCGGCGATTTCGCCAATACCGCGCAGACCATCATCGACCAGTTCATCTCGTCGGGCGAGTCCAAGTGGCTGCGCATGTCCGGCCTGGTGCTGCTGCTGCCGCACGGCTACGAGGGCCAGGGTCCGGAACACTCGTCCGCCCGTCCGGAACGCTTCCTGCAGATGTGCGCCGAGGACAACTGGCAGATCTGCAACGTGACGACGCCGGCCAACCTGTTCCACGTCTTCCGCCGCCAGATCCGCCGCAGCTTCCGCAAGCCGCTGGTCCTGTTCACGCCGAAGTCGCTGCTGCGCCACAAGCTGTGCATCTCCGACCTGTCGGAGATGGGTCCGGGCAGCAGCTTCCACCGCGTTCTGGGCGAGACCGCCAACGATCTGGCCGCCAACGACAAGATCCGTCGCATCGTCGTCTGCTCCGGCAAGGTCTATTACGACCTGTTGCAGGAGCGCATGAGCCGCGGCATCAAGGACGTCGTCATCCTGCGCCTGGAACAGCTCTACCCGTTCCCGAAGGATGCGCTGGCGGCCGAGTTCGCCAAATATCCGAACGCCGAGCTGGTCTGGTGCCAGGAAGAGCCGGAAAACCAGGGCGCCTGGTTCTTCGCCGACCGCCGCCTGGAAGCCGTGCTGAAGGACGTCGGCCACAAGGCCGGCCGCCCGTCCTATGTCGGCCGCCCGGCCACCGCCTCGCCGGCGACCGGCCTGCTGAAGCGCCACAACAAGGAGCAGGCCAAGCTCCTGGATGAAGCCCTGACGGTCCGCTGACCCTCTCGCCCAAGCGAACAAGAAGACGAACGAGGAATAAGAAATGGCTACCGAAATCAAGGTCCCCACGCTGGGTGAGTCCGTCTCCGAGGCGACGGTCGCCCGCTGGCTGAAGAAGGCCGGCGAGGCCGTCGCCATGGACGAGGCGCTGGTCGAGCTGGAGACCGACAAGGTCACGCTCGAGGTGAACGCCCCGGCCGCCGGCGTGCTGGCTGAGATCGTCGCCGCGGAAGGTGCGAACGTCGAGGTCGGCGCCCTGCTGGGCGTCCTCACCGAAGGCGCCGGTGCTGCCCCCGCCCCGGCCGCCGCCGCTCCGGCCGCTGCTCCGGCTCCCGCCGCCGCCCCGGCCCCGGCTGCTACCCCGGCTGCCGCCCCCGCCGCCGCCGCCGCCGCCGCTCCGGGCAACCTGGCCGCTTCCGGCCCGGCCGCCCGCAAGCTGGCCGACGAGAAGGGCATCGACGGCTCTTCCATCGCCGGTTCGGGCAAGGACGGCCGCGTGACCAAGGGCGACGTGCTGGCTGCCCCGGCGGCTCCCGCCGCCAAGCCGGCCGCTCCGGCCCCGGCCCCGAAGGTCCAGTGGGCCGCCGGCACCCCGGGCGACCGTCCCCGCGCCGCTCAGGAAGAGCGCGTCCGCATGACCCGCCTGCGCCAGCGCATCGCCGAGCGTCTGAAGGAGGCCCAGAACTCCGCCGCCATGCTGACCACCTTCAACGAGGTGGACATGTCGGCGGCGATGGCTCTGCGCGCCGAGTACAAGGACTATTTCGAAAAGCGCCACAAGGTGCGGCTCGGCTTCATGTCCTTCTTCGTCAAGGCCGCCGTCCAGGCCCTGAAGGAAATCCCGGCCGTCAACGCCGAGATCGACGGCACCGACATCGTCTACAAGAACTACTATGACATCGGCGTCGCCGTCGGCACGCCGCAGGGTCTGGTGGTTCCGGTGGTGCGCAACGCCGACCAGCTGGACTTCGCCGGCGTCGAGGGCACCATCGCCGCGCTCGGCAAGAAAGGCCGCGACGGCAAGCTGTCGATGGACGAGCTGACGGGGGGCACCTTCACCATCTCCAACGGTGGTGTCTACGGCTCGCTGATGTCGACCCCGATCATCAACCCGCCGCAGTCGGCCATCCTCGGCATGCACAAGACGATGGACCGCGCCGTCGTCGTCGGCGGCAAGATCGAGGTCCGCCCGATGATGTATCTGGCGCTGTCCTACGATCACCGCATCATCGACGGCAAGGAAGCGGTCACCTTCCTCGTGCGCATCAAGGAGCTGATCGAGGATCCGCGCCGCCTGCTGCTGGACGTCTGATCGGACATAACGGGCTTGACGAGGCAAGGGAGGGCTCCGCCCCTCCCTTGACCCACCCGCCGGGGGCAGTGCCCTCGGAACCCTGAAGGGGCGCCGCAAGGCGCCCTTTTTCTTTTTGCCGCCTCCCCCAAAAGGTTCGCGCAAACAACAGTTCGCAAAGCGCTCAAATCCTCTTGCCAGAGATATGGTATCTGGTATACCGTATCGATAATGTCAGTGCGACGGCGGTTTACGGGCCATCGCCGCACCGGCTCCCCCGGTGCCCAATCCAAGAGGGGGCGGGCACCAAGGAGATCGACATGGACGAGAGGACAGCAGCGGGTTCGCCCGCGGTTGTGGATTGCGAACAGCTGGTGGCGGTGATCGGCGATGCCGTCATCGTGTCCGATCCGGCCGGCGCCATCGCCCTGTGGAATGCGGCGGCGGAGCGGATGTTCGGCTTCACCGCCGACGAGGCGATGGGCAAGTCGCTCGACATCATCATTCCGGAACGCCAGCGCCAGCGTCATTGGGATGGGTACGAAAACACCATGGCCACCGGCGAGACCCGCTACGGCCATGACCTGCTTCGGGTTCCGGCGGTCCACAAGGACGGGCACAGCCTGTCGATCGCCTTCACCGTCGCGCTTTTGCGCGGGACCGACGGTGCGGTGACCGGGATCGTCGCCGTGGTGCGGGACGAAACCGCCCGCTGGACCGAAGAGCGGACATTGCGCCGCCGCCTCACCGACCTCGAAGCCGCCGCCCAAGCCAGCGTCGCTGCGGCCGGCTGAGTGCGAGCGGACCCCGGGAGCAGGCTCTGAAGATCGAATCAGGGCCGATCTCCGAAGATCGAATCCAACAGACAAACTGAAACAACGCGAAATAAGGGAGTGTTGCAGTCATGACCAAGCCGCTCGAAGGCATTAAGATCATCGACTTCACCCACGTGCAGGCCGGCCCCGCCTGCACCCAGCTTCTGGCTTGGTACGGTGCGGACGTCATCAAGGTCGAACGTCCGGGCGCCGGCGACGTCACCCGCAGCCAGCTGCGCGACATCCCGGATGCCGACGCGCTGTACTTCACCATGCTCAACAGCAACAAGCGCTCCCTGACGCTGGACACCAAGACCGCCGAGGGCAAGGAAGTCCTGACCCGTCTGATCAAGGAATCCGACGTGCTGGTCGAGAATTTCGGCCCCGGCGCGCTGGACCGCATGGGCTTCAGCTGGGACAAGATCAAGGAACTGAACCCCGGCATGATCGTCGCCTCGGTCAAGGGCTTCAGCGACGGCCACCATTATCAGGACCTGAAGGTCTATGAGAACGTCGCCCAGTGCGCCGGCGGCGCCGCGTCGACCACCGGTTTCTGGGATGGCCCGCCGACCGTGTCCGCCGCCGCTCTCGGCGACAGCAACACCGGCATGCACCTCGCCATCGGCATCCTGACCGCCCTGATGGCCCGCACCAAGACCGGCAAGGGCCAGAAGGTCGCCGTCTCGATGCAGGACAGCGTGCTGAACCTCTGCCGCGTCAAGCTGCGCGACCAGCAGCGCCTGGACCGCGTCGGCTATCTGGAGGAATACCCGCAGTACCCGCACGGCAAGTTCACCGACGTGGTTCCGCGCGGCGGCAATGCCGGCGGCGGCGGCCAGCCGGGCTGGGTGCTGAAGTGCAAGGGCTGGGAGACCGATCCCAACGCCTACATCTACTTCACCATCCAGGGCCATGCCTGGGCGCCGATCTGCAAGGCTCTGGGCCGCGAGGAGTGGATCGACGATCCGGCCTACAACACGGCTCTCGCCCGTCAGGACAAGATCTTCGACATCTTCGCGATCATCGAGGATTGGCTGAAGGACAAGACCAAGTTCGAGGCCGTCGACATCCTGCGCAAGTACGACATCCCGTGCGCGCCGGTGCTGTCGATGAAGGAGATCGCCGAGGACCCGTCGCTGCGCGCCAGCGGCACCGTCGTCGAGGTCGACCACAAGCAGCGCGGCAAGTACCTGACCGTCGGCAGCCCGATCAAGTTCTCGGACATGACGGTCGAGGTCACCGGTTCGCCGCTGCTCGGCGAGCACACCGACGAGGTCCTGGCCCAGCTCGGCTACAACAAGGACCAGATCGCCGCCATGCACGGCGCCAAGGTGGTCTGAGGCCGATTGCCCCCGGCACTCCCCTCTCCCTCCGGGGAGAGGGCTGGGGCGAGGGGGCACCCGGCAGCCTTGCGGCTGATTTTTGCGGCAGACTTGCGAAAACAGAAACGGCGCCCCATCCGGGCGCCGTTTCCTTTTTCCCAACCGTCCAATCCGGTCAAATCTTCCGGCCGCGTTCCAGATCGTCCAGGATCTCGTCCGCCCGGCTGGTCAGGGTGTGGGCGAGCCGGTCGTAATGCCCGTTGCCGGTCATGCGGGCGCGCCGGGCGGCTTCCGCCCCCAGCTGGGCCAGCTCCTGCGCCATCTTCCGATAGTCCGGAATCGTGGTCCACGCCATGTCCGCCGAAGCCACGTGCGGTGCCGCGCCACGACGTTTCGGATGATCCTTCGAAGCCACAGCCATCCCATCCACCGGTGCCAGTGAAGGGTGCAATCCTGGCATACCGGACCGCCCCAACCAACTGACGCTTACGGCAGGTCCGCCACAGCTTTTGGCTGTGCATCGCCTTGCCGAATCGGATAGGACTCCGCCGGCTGTCCTTCCGGAGCCGGTCAGTCGATCAGCAGGTCCAGCGTCGAACGCACCACCTGCACGATCTCCCCGCCCTGGGGCGAGATGACCTGCCCGCGGGCATTCACGATGATCGACAGCTCATGCTCCGTCGTCGGGGCGAATCGGGCAATCTCCTGCACCAGATCGTCGGCCAGAATGGCGTCGCGCGTCACCCCGGCCTGGGCGGCGGCCTTGTCGCGCCAGCCGTTCAGCGCCGCGGCGATGGCGGCCTCGATCTGCTGCGATTCCTCCTTGCGGCGGAGGTCGGTGAACAGCACCAGCACGCGCCACGCCCCGTCGGCATAGGCGGTTTCGATGCGCTGGACCTCAACCGTCCGCAGGAAGCTGGACAGCTGCGCCTGCGCCTCTTCGGCGGCGGCGTCGGGAATGCTGAAGGTGCGGATCTCGGTGCTCATCGCCCAACCCTGTTGTAAGGGGCCAACCCTGCGGCAAGGCCGTCCTCCATGGTCGGAGCCTACACACAAACGGCGCGTTCGGCAAACCGGGACCCTGCGGCGGAGGTGTTCCGGGACCTTGGGGATACCCCCAATTACCGCGTGTCGATTCACCTCCCCCGCGCGTTGTGGGAGTAGCCGCAGCACGCCCGGAGACGCCCGATGTCCCATCTCGACCCGCAGGAGCCCCAACCGGAACAGCAACCAGTTCCACCCCATGCCGGGGAAACCAATGCCGCGGAGACGCCGCGGCGCGGCCGGCGGCGCTGGGGATTGCTGGGGACGGTACTGATTGCACCGCTGGTGCTGGCCGCGCTGGCGGCGCTGGGGGTGCTGTGGACCGGGTCCATGCTCTACGATCAGCCCTTCGCCTGGTACAATCTGAACCGCATCAACACGGTGGCCGAGCGGGCGGCGCGCGTCCCCGATTCGGTGATGGTGGTGGCGCTGGGCGACACCGCGCTGCGCGACGCCACGCTGGACGAGCGCAGCATGGCGAAGGTCGCCGCCGAGCGTGGCGTGCCCAATCTGGAATTCCTGCGCATCGTCCACCGGCAGGCCCAGTTCGCCGATTTCGAACCGCTGCTCGACCGGCTGATCGCCGTCAAGCCGACCCTGATCCTGATCGACCGCAACCTGCTGACCGCCAGCCGCGGCCCGGTGGACGAACTCCAGCGCTACGGCAACGGCCTGATGCGCCTCTATCGCGGCCAGACTTATGTGCAGGATCAGGTGGCCCTGCAATACCGGCGCGGCTGCGGCCCGACGCCGTCGGCCTGGCTGACCGGCGGGGCGCCCGGGGCCGTCGCCGGCTCCACCGCCACCGAACGGCGGGTCCGCGCCTTCATCGACCGCGCCTGGGCCGCCGGCATCCGCGTCGCCCTGATCGAGGTGCACAGCCGCCCGGCCCGGCAGGCGCCCAGCCTGATCTCCAGCGCCTCGGCCGCCGAACCGTCAGCCCAGCCGGCCGCCCAGCCCTCCGCCGCCTCGCTGCCCTTGTGGAACTACGGCGGCGGTGCCGCCGTGGAGCCTGAGGACTACGAGGACGCTGCCCCCACAGCCGCCTGCGATCAGGCCAGCGACACCGGCCGCAACGCCTTCTCGGTCTGGCTGACCGGCGGCATCGCCGGGGCGCTGCGCGGAGCCCAGCCCGACCGCATGCCCGGCCGCGCCCCGGTGACGGAGGCCGCCTCCCTGCCCTGAGCGCCGCCCCCAAAATAACGCCGTGCGAACGTCGCCGTTCTTTCAGCCTTCCGGTTAAACCACTTTTTGTTTATGGTTTTGCCGTCGGGCGAGTCGCAACAGGAGACGGATGCATGGCTTCCATCATTATCAAGAAGGCCGGCGAAGGGCTGGTCTCGCAGGCCCACCGCAGCGCCGAAGTCGGCCCGACCAGCGGCAGCTCGGTCGTTTACGAAATCCAGAACGTGCCGGGCGGCGTCAGCGTCGACGACGTGATCGCCGCCTTCAAGACCTACCAGCCGGCCGACAAGGTGTACGAGATCGACTGGTCCGCTTTGTCAAAGTAACCAGGGGAGGGGGCAGCCAGCGCCCCCTTCCTCACTCCCAAAGCTTACCCCTGCAAGGCCGGATAGCGCTTGGCCCACACCTCCAGCTGGGCGACATGCTCGGCCTCTTCGGCGGCGAACTCCTCGGCCATCATGCGGACCTCGGCGTCGGTGGTGGTCTTCGCCACCTCGGCGTAGAAGGCCTGCCCGCGCCGTTCGCTGTCGAGCGCCAGCTCCAGCGCGTATTCCACCGTCATCAGATAGTGCGAGCCTTCCATCGAGGCCGCTTCCGGGCTGTCGCCGTCGGGCCACTGGAAGTCTTCCGGCGCCAGATCGGGGATCTTGCGGAAGCCCGACCGTTCCCGCGCCTCGGCCAGATGCAGGCGCGAGAATTTCGCCATCTGGCCGAAGAAGGCCGCGACCTCCTGGTTGCCATAGGTCTTCATCGCCTCCGACAGGTCGGAGAAGCGGTTGGCGGCGTCCTCCTCCAGCGCGCAGGCGTGGGCGAGGAACAGGGCGGCGTCGTGGATATCGGTCATGGGTCCCTTTGAGGTACGAAAAAGCCCGACGACGGCAAAACCATACATTTTTTAAGGCCATAGGTCGCGACCCGCCGCTCTTCGCTCCGCCCCTGCGACCTTTTGGCGCGCGCCTCGCCTGCCGGCGCCCGAAAACCCCCGCTGTCTGAAAAGCATTGCCTTTCGCTCCGGTTCGCGGCAGCAGACTCCCCCCATGAGCAAGCCCGCCTTCCCCGCCCTGCCAATCGATCCCGTCCTGCCCGCCCTGCTGGAGGCGCTGGACAGCCGCGGCACCGCCGTGCTCCAGGCCCCGCCCGGTGCCGGCAAGACGACGCGCGTGCCGCTGGCCCTGCTGGAGGCCGCTTGGGCAAAGGGCCGCAAGATCCTGGTGCTGGAGCCGCGGCGCCTCGCCGCCCGCGCCGCCGCCCGCCGGATGGCGTCGATGCTGGGGGAGGCGGTGGGCGAGACCGTCGGCTACCGCGTCCGCCTCGACACCAAGATCGGCCCGAAGACGCGGATCGAGGTGGTGACCGACGGCCTGTTCCTGCGACAGCTTCAGGAGGACCCGGAGCTTCCCGCCGTCGGCGCCGTCCTGTTCGACGAGTTCCACGAGCGCGGCATCGACAGCGACCTCGCCCTGGCCCTGGTGCAGGAGGCGCGCGGCGCGCTGCGCGACGACCTGCGCCTCGTCGTGATGTCGGCAACGCTGGACGCCGCCCCGGTCGCCACCCTTCTCGCGGACTCCCAAGGCCCTGCCCCGATGGTGACCAGCGAGGGCCGCGCCTACCCGGTCGAGACCCGCCACCTCGACGCTCCCACTCAAGGAACCCGCATCGAGGACGCCGTTGCCGCCGCCGTCCGCCGCGCGCTCCGCGAGGAGCCCGGCAACGCCCTGGTCTTCCTGCCCGGCGTCGGCGAGATCCGCCGCGTCCAGTCGCTGCTCGACCAGTCGGACCTCGGCCCGGACACCGTTATCGCCCCGCTCTATGGCGACCTGTCGGCCGAGGCGCAGGACCGCGCCATCGGCCCCACCCCGCCCGGCCAGCGCAAGATCGTGCTGGCGACCTCCATCGCCGAGACCAGCCTGACCATCGAGGGCATCCGCATCGTGGTCGACAGCGGGCTGATGCGGGTTCCGCGCTTCGACCCGCGCGGCGGCATGACCCGTCTGGCGACGGTGAAGGTCAGCCAGGCTTCGGCCGAGCAGCGCCGCGGCCGTGCCGGCCGTCTGGAGCCCGGCGTCTGCTACCGCCTGTGGCCGGAGGCGACGCACAAGGCGCTGGCCCCCTTCACCACGCCGGAGATCGCCGACGCCGACCTCGCCCCGCTGGCGCTGGAGCTTGCGGTGTGGGGAGTCTCCGACCCCGCCAGCCTGTCCTGGCTCGACCAGCCGCCGGCCGCGGCGATGGCCCAGGCGCGCGAGCTGCTGACCGGCCTCGGCGCGCTCGACCGGTCAGGCGCCATCACCCCGCACGGCCGCCGCATGGCCGGCTTCGGCGTGCATCCGCGTCTGGCCCACATGATGCTGGCCGGCAAGGCGATGGGCCAGGGCGCGCTCGCCTGTCTGGTCGCGGCACTGCTGGGCGAGCGCGACATCGTCCGCAGCCAGCCCGGTTTCCGCGATGCCGACCTGCGCCTGCGCGTCGATCTTCTGCGCGGCGAGGAGCGCGGCGGCCATGGCGCGGCGCGCGGCCTCAGCGTCGACCGCGGCGGGGCGCAGCAGGCGGTGAAGCAGGCCCGGCAGTGGCGCCGCCAGCTCGGCGTGCGCGACGACGACGCGATGGACTCGAACGCCGTCGGCCTTCTGGTGGCGCTGGCCTATCCCGACCGCATCGGCCAGCGCCGCCCCGGAGGCCAGCCCGGCGGCGTGGCGGCGCAGTATCGCCTGTCGGGCGGGCGCGGCGCCTATTTCCAGCAGGCCGAGCCGCTGTCGGCCGAGGAGTGGCTCGCCATCGCCGACCTCGACGGCGCCGCCCGCGAATCGCGCATCTTCCTGGCCGCCCCGGTGACGCTGGCCGATCTGGAGGAGAGCTTCGCCGACGACATCCGCACGGAGACCATCGTCGCCTGGGACGCGCGCGAGCAGACGGTGCTGGCGCGGCGGCGGCGCATGCTGTTCGCCCTGATCCTGAAGGACGAGAAGCTGGCCAAGCCGCCGGCCGACGCGATGGTTGCCGCGATGATCGAGGGCATCCGCGCGCTGGGCCCCGCCTGCCTGCCCTGGACCGACGAGCTGCGCAAATGGCGCACCCGCGTGATGTTCCTGCGCGCCCGCGAGGGCGACGCCCACGGCCCCGGAAATTTCAACTGGCCCGACCTGTCCGACGACGCCCTGATGGACGGGCTGGAGGAGTGGCTGGCCCCCTTCCTCGACGGCGTGTCGCGCCGCACCCATCTGGAGCGCATCGACCTGTCGAGCGCCTTGCGCGCCCTGCTGCCCTGGGAGTTGAAGACCCGCCTGGACGCCGAGGCCCCGACCCACGTCGAGGTGCCGAGCGGCTCCCGCATCCCCATCGACTATGACGGCGAGGAGCCGGTGCTGGCGGTGCGGTTGCAGGAGATGTTCGGCCTTGCCGAGACCCCGCGCATCGCCGGCGGCCGGGTGCCCTTGCTGTTGCACCTGCTGTCCCCCGCCCGCCGCCCGGTGCAGGTCACCCGCGACCTCGCGAGCTTCTGGGCCAACGCTTACAAGGCAGTGAAGGCGGATTTGAAGGGCCAGTACCCGAAACATTACTGGCCCGACAACCCGCTGGAGGCCGAACCGACCGCAAGGGCGAAGCCAAGGGGGCGGTAACCCATTCCTGCACCGAAGGCATGGGAAAGGTGAGCATCCCCACAAGACTACCGAACCAGATGGCATCGGTCGGCTGCATCGGTCGGAATGCCTGCACTGGGTCAGCCACTTGCCTCCAGGGCGCGCCCGGCCTCCCGCCACGCTGCGATGCCGCCGTCGAGTGCCGTTGCCCGCATATAGCCGAGTTCGCGCAGGGTGGCGGCGGCGAGGATCGATATCTTGCCGAATTCGCAGCAGGTGATGATCCGTAGCGTCGGGTCGGGCAGCTCGGTATTCACGCGAAGCTCCAGCTGTCCGCGGGGCAGGTGCTTCGCGCTGCCGATGTGCCCCGCATCGAAGGCATCCTTCTCGCGAAGGTCGATCACCACGAAGTCGCGGCTGTTGTCGCCGAGACGGCTTTCCAGCTCATCCATCGACATGAAGGGCACGCCGGACGCCGCCTCGGACAGGAGCTGCGCCACGGTCTTGCCGCCGCTCATGTTGGTGCGCAGCGCTTCGGTCAGATGGGTGGGCGCCGCCATATCGAGAGAGCGCATCATCGCAACAAAGGCTGTCCGCTCGGTCTTCTGAAGGCGGGGATTCGATGCGATCTCGTCGGCGATGGTCGAATGATCACGGCCCTTGTAGTCATGGCCCGGGTAAACCAGAGTCTCGCCCGGCAGTTTGAGCACCTTGCCGAACAGACTTTCATGGAGGTCGTGCGGATCGCCCGTCGGCAGATCCGTCCGCCCCGTCCCGCCGATCAACAGCGTATCGCCGGTGAAGATCCGGTCCTCCATGACAAGACAAATGGAGTCGCGCGTATGCCCCGGCGTGTGCATCGCCTTGATCTTGAGGCGGCCGGCGATCAGCATGTCGCCATCGTCAAGCCGCAGTCCTGCATGAGGCGCAGGGCTCAGCCGGTGCATCACCACCGGCACGTCGAGCGCCTTGCCGAGTTGACGGGTGGCCGAGAAATGGTCCGCGTGCGTGTGCGTGTCGACCAGATAGCGAAGCGTCAGCCCATGCTTCGACAGATATCCGCGATAGTGGTGGGCGAGGCTGAGTTCCGGGTCGATCAGCACAGCGGCGCAGGAGGTTTCGCAGCCGATGAGGTAGGAGCGGCATCCGCCCGCCGCAAAGGTCTCGAACAACATGGCTATTGCGGCTGCGGCACGAGCCGCAGGTAGGGGCGCGGCGCTTCCCAGCCGTCCGGATAGATGGTCCTGGCCTCGTCGTCCGAGACGGAGCCGGCAATGATCACCTTGTCCCCTCGCTGCCAGTTCACAGGGGTCGCCACACGGTGCTTCGCGGTCAGTTGCAGCGAATCCAACACTCGCAGGATCTCGTCGAAATTGCGGCCCGTTGTCATCGGATAGCTGATCATCAGCTTGATCCGCTTGTCAGGCCCGATGATGAAGACCGTGCGGACTGTCGCGTTGTCTGCCGCTGTACGACCGTCGGACCCGCCTTCGATCTCGGCCGGAAGCATGTTGTAGAGCTTGGCCACGGCGAGGCCGGTGTCGCCGATCATCGGATAATTGGGAGCGGTCCCTTGCGTCTCGGCGATGTCCTGCGCCCATTTGGCATGGTTGGCGACCGGGTCGACGCTGAGGCCGATGATCTTGGTGTTGCGCTTGTCGAACTCAGGCTTCAGCTTGGCCATGTAGCCGAGTTCCGTGGTGCAGACCGGCGTGAAGTCCTTGGGATGGGAAAACAGGATCGCCCAGCCATTGCCGATCCAGTCGTGGAAGTTGATCGTTCCCTCGGTGGTCTCGGCCGTGAAGTCCGGCGCCTCGGCGTTGATGCGCAGTGTCATTCCCCGGTTCCTTTCATCGTGCTTGAGCCGGACCGGGTGTCTTCTATGGACATCCCCCCGACCGGATCGCGCCGGCGCGCCACGATGGCGGGCGGCTAGGCGCGTGTCGGCATCCTAAGAACCGTTCTGGTGACTGACTATGCGATTCCGGCATGAATTGAGCGAACCCTCCTGCCTGTCTGCCCATCACTGCGCCGCAGAGTTTCGGACGGGCGTTCCCCAAAACGGATCCGATAGGCCTGGGCAAAGCGGCCGAGTTCCCAGAAGCCGTAATGCATGGCGACACTGGTGACGTTCGTTGCCGCTGGGTCGGACCTCAGCAGCGTCTGACGGACAAGATCGAGGCGGCGCCCGCGCGCATAGTGCATGGCGCTCTGTCCGAGAAACTCCTGGCAGGCAAGGTTCAGCGTTCTCTGAGCCACGCCGGTCGCGGCGCAGATGGCCGACAGCGACAGCATCTCCTCGGGACATTCCCGCAAGGCCCGCTCGAAGCGCGCAACGATCTGGCGGTGACGCCCGAGAGCGCCCCTATCCTGCTTGAGCTTGCCCTGGGTCAGGCAGGTCAGCAGGGTCTCCATGATGGTTCCGGCCAATGCGGTGGCCGGCTTCGGCGCTTCGAGAATCCAGGGGGTGTCCCTCGCCAGGCGTGCCGTGTCGTTCATCAAGGCGATGAGCCGGGCCATCGCCATCTCGGGCACCTGGAACATCCGGTCGTCATTCAACGGCACGGTGGAGTCGACTCCGGTTACCTGCCGGCTCTGCGTGGCGAGCACGTCGAAGGGGGCCGCGATGATCCCGAACGCCCAGGGCATTCCCGGTGGGGAGGAAGTGGCGGTCTGCTCGTTGGGACGGAAATGGAAGATCTGCTGCCAACCGAGCGTCCAGCCCGAGACGCGGCGGACGATGGCGGGCTCGGTGGCAAACATGAAGGTGTGAACGTCCGCGATCCCGGCGGTCTGCGGAATCCCCTGGGCGAAACGACCGTTGCCGATACTGATGCCATCGAGCGTTGCGCGCGCGAACGTGCCATGGAAGGCTTTGCGGACCGTTCCGACGGGATAGGGACCGACAGTGCCGGGGTCGATGGCACCCACGGCCCGCGCCATTGCGGCCGGGTCGGAGAAAGTGCCGAAATAGCTTTGGGGAGGCGCGGAATTGGGGTCCGGGTCCGGCTTCATGACGGCACTGGCATCGCAAGGCCCTTCCCACGTCACCGACGGCGATCCTGAACGCTTGGCAATACGCACCGCCAGAGCGCGAGAGGAGGGGCACCCGACGGAACCTTCAGCTTTGGCCAGTAGTTTTGCGCGGAGCGTACGGCGATCGGCCACATCTGCCTAGCCATCGCGCGGAAGTACCACTCCGGCGGGAAGCGGGCACGAATGCGCCAGGAAGGAGTCTGCCCCCTCCCCGACCGCCAGCGATGGAACAGTGAACACCCCGCCGAAAAACGTTCCATCCCGTTCCATCCGCCCCACGCCCTCGCCCCTCCGCAACCGCCCGTACGCGCTGCGTGCCGCCCGCCGACACACCATCATTGCGCCCATCCCCCGTCCGCCCTATGTTCCCGGCAAACTCTCGCTTGTTTGGGCCCCGATGACTGACCTCTCGCACATCCGCAATTTCTCGATCATCGCCCACATCGACCATGGCAAGTCGACCCTTGCCGACCGGTTGATCCAGCAGTGCGGCGGCCTCGATGCGCGCGAGATGCGCGAACAGGTGCTCGACAGCATGGACATCGAGCGCGAGCGCGGCATCACCATCAAGGCCCAGACCGTTCGCCTGCTCTACAAGGCGGAGGACGGCAAGCAGTACACGCTGAACCTGATGGACACCCCCGGCCACGTCGACTTCGCCTATGAGGTCAGCCGCAGCCTGGCCGCCTGCGAGGGCTCGATCCTGGTGGTCGACGCCTCCCAGGGGGTTGAGGCGCAGACGCTCGCCAACGTCTATCAGGCGATCGACAACAACCACGAGATCATCCCGGTCCTCAACAAGATCGACCTGCCCGCCGCCGAGCCGGAGCGGATCAAGCAGCAGATCGAGGACGTGATCGGGCTCGACGCATCGGACGCGGTGGAGATCTCGGCCAAGTCCGGCCTCAACATCGGCGCGGTGCTGGAGGCGGTGGTCAAGCGGCTGCCGCCGCCCAAGGGCGATGCCGACGCGCCGCTGAAGGCGCTGCTGGTCGATTCCTGGTACGACCCCTATCTCGGCGTCGTCATCCTGGTGCGCGTGGTCGACGGCGTGCTGAAGGTGAACCAGAAGGTGCGCTTCATGGCCGCCGGCTCGGCCCATGACGTCGACCGCGTCGGCGTCTTCACGCCGAAGGCGCTGCTGACCGGAGAGCTGCGGCCGGGCGAGATGGGCTTCATCACCGCCGCGATCAAGGACATCACCCAGACCAAGGTCGGCGACACCATCACCGACGAGCGCAAGCCGGCCTCCGAGGCCCTGGCCGGCTTCAAGCCGTCCATCCCCGTGGTGTGGTGCGGCCTGTTCCCGGTCGACGCCGCCGATTTCGAGCGGCTGCGCGACAGCCTGGGCAAGCTGAAGCTGAACGACGCCAGCTTCCATTACGAGGCGGAGACGTCGGCGGCACTGGGCTTCGGCTTCCGCTGCGGCTTCCTCGGCCTGCTGCATCTGGAGATCATCCAGGAGCGGCTGGAGCGCGAGTTCAACCTCGACCTGATCACCACCGCCCCCTCGGTGGTCTACAAGCTGACGATGACCGACGGGACGGTGCGGGACCTGCACAACCCGGCCGACATGCCCGACGTGATGCGGATCGACCACATCGACGAGCCGTGGATCAAGGCCACCATCATGCTGCCCGACGAGTATCTCGGCGGCGTCCTTCAGCTGTGCACCGAGCGGCGCGGCCAGCAGATCGAGCTGACCTATGCCGGCGCCCGCGCCATGCTGGTCTACCGCCTGCCGCTGAACGAGGTGGTGTTCGACTTCTACGACCGGCTGAAGTCGATCAGCCGCGGCTATGCCAGCTTCGACTACCAGATGGACAGCTACGAGGAAGGCGACCTCGTGAAGCTGTCGATCCTGGTGAATGCCGAGCCGGTGGACGCCCTGTCGATGATCGTCCACCGCAGCCAGTCCGAACGCCGCGGCCGCCAGCTCTGCGAACGGCTGAAGGAGCTGATCCCGCGCCAGCTGTTCAAGATCGCGGTGCAGGCCGCCATCGGCGGCAAGATCATCGCCCGCGAGAGCATCAGCGCCATGCGCAAGGACGTGACCGCCAAGTGCTATGGCGGCGACATCAGCCGCAAGCGCAAGCTGCTGGACAAGCAGAAGGAAGGCAAGAAGCGCATGCGCCAGTTCGGGCAGGTCGAAATCCCGCAGAGCGCCTTCATCGCGGCGCTCAAGATGGGCGACGAGTGAGGCATACGGACAAGGCGGGCTTCGGCCCGCCTTTTTTGTACAACGCGGCAATTCCGTACAACCTTGCGCAACAAAACGGCCGCTCGGGTGTCATCACACCCAGGACGGTGCCGCTCCTGCGCGGCGCCTCCCCTGTTGTGGTTCAATCCGGGAGGATGACATGCGCAAGTTTCTCGCCGCCGCGGTTCCGGCCCTGATGCTGATGGCCGCCGCCGCGCCAAGCCACGCCCAGATGGGTCAGACCCAGACCGGCGGGTCGGCCAGGTCCAACGCCGCCGCCAACGGCACGATGGACACCGGCGCCCGCGACGTCCAGGCCAGCCGGGACATGATCGGCAAGCGGGTGGTCCACCGCCATGGCGGCCCCGTCGCCGGCACCATCCAGAACGTCACCACCGGCGCCGACGGCCAGACCATGGTCGAACTGAAGCTGGCCAAGTCCGGCCAGTCGGTGATGCTGCCCCCGGCCTCCTTCGAGCGGCGCGGCAAACAGGTCGTCGTCATGCAGGACCAGATGGAGCTTCAGCAGCTCGCCCAGTACAGCAGCCAGGCCAACACCGGCTATGGCAGCTCGACCGGTGGCGCCATGGGCGGCCAGATGGGGAGCGGTTCGATGGGCGGCTCAATGAACGGCGGCATGGGCTCCGGTTCGATGAACCAGGGCACGATGAACCAGGGTTCGATGGGCAACGGCACGATGAACCGCGGCACCATGGCCCCGGCCCAGCCCGGCATGGGCCAGTAAGCCGGGCCAGTAAGCCAGTGCCGGAGGCGGACGGCCCACGCGGCCCCGCCTCCGGCCGGGCGGATCTCAGACCTCGATCACCGTCAGTTCGCCGGCCTGCGGCACCGGCATCGCCGCCTTGACCGCCGCAGCGTCCAGCCCGGCGGCGAACAGGCAGACCAGCTTGGCGTAGCTGGCTTCCGGCGTCATGTCATAGGCGCCGACCGCACCCACGGCGCCGAGGCCCGTCGCATAGGCGCCGGGCAGCACCGCGCCGCGCTGCACCTGGGTGTTGTCCATCAGCACGACCCCGGCCTTCACCGCCGCCGACAGCGTGTCGAGGAAGTCCGGATCGGTCGAGCCGTTGCCCTCGCCATAGGCCAGCACGATCGCCCCCTTCGCCGCCGGGCTGGTGCCGGTCAGCATCGCCGACACCGTGCTGGCGCGGATGCCGGGATAGAGCCACAGCATGACGACGGAGAAGCCCGCCAGCGCCGCCGGCAGGGCGTCCAGCGCCGCCATCCGCTTTGCCCGGTTGTCCGGCTCGGCGAGCGAGACGCCGGTGTCCGGCATCGGCAGCCAATGCGGCTCGTTGCGGGCGACCACGCTGCCGACGGTGGCGAGCGGCGGGAAGTTGGGGGAATCGAAGCCGGCGAAGCGGTTGGCGTCGACCTTCGACGACCGGTTGCCGCGCAGCAGCTTGGTGTCGAAATAGACGCAGACCTCCGGCACCGGCAGGGTTCCGGCCGCCACGATGGCGCCGACCAGATTGGCCGGCGCATCGCTCAGCGTGAAGGACAGCGGCACCTGCGATCCGCTGAACACCACCGGCTTCGACAGGCCGGGCAGCAGGAAGGACAGGGCCGACGCGCTGTAGGCCATGCTGTCGGTGCCGTGCAGCACGACGAAGCCGTCATACTGGTCGTAGACCGACAGCAGCCGCCGGGCGATGGCGACCCAGTCCGCCGGCGTCATGTTGGAACTGTCGAGCGTGCGGTCGAACCAGTCCATGGTCCAGCCCAGGTCCGGATAGTCCTTCACCCGGTGGTCCGACAGGCCGGGCACCGACAGGGCCAGCTTTTCGAACTCCATGCCCGGCACCGGCGCCAGCGCCCCGTTGGGATTGGTCACGCACCCGATGGTGCCCCCGGTGTACAGCACATAGACCCGCCCCATCGCCCACTCCTGCCCGCATAGTTATCGGCGGCAGGATAGGCTGCGGCCCGCCTACTTCTCAAGACGCTGGCGGCCCGGAGTTGCCAGCGACGACCTCACAGACGACGGCGCATGCTCCGCGGTCAGGCGATAACCCAACGCGGGCATGGCCGACGGCAGCGGATTGTAGGCGAGGCGGAAGCGCCGCGGCTCCGGCACCGCCGGGGTCGGGATGGCGGGCGGCTCCAGGCGGGCGGCACCGAGAACCGTGCCGGTCCAGGCGGCGAACAGCGACATGATCGGAAACTCCAAAGGGGTCGGAGGCCGACAATGGGGGGTGCGCCAATCCCTTGGAAACGAATAGGCATTATGGTGTCATCACGATTCGTAATGACCGCGCCGTTGCGGACGGCCCGGCGCTCTGCTTGAATAAGCGGCAACTTCCGGTTCCAGACATGCCCGCCAATCTCGACACCGACCTGCTGCGCGCCTTCGTCGCCGTGGCCGACAGCGCCAGCTTCACCCGCGCCGGCGAAAGGCTGGGCCGCACCCAGGCGGCGGTCAGCCAGCAGGTGCGCCGGCTGGAGGACACGGTGGGCAAGCGCGTGTTCGAACGCGACACCCACGGCGTGCGCATGACCCGCGACGGCGAGGTGCTGCTGGCCTACGCCCGGCGCATGCTGACCCTGAACGACGAGGTGCTGGCGCTGATGCACCGCAGCCCGACGGTGGCGAGCGTGCGCATCGGCACGCCCGACGATTACGCCACCATGCTGCTGCCGGAGATCCTGGCCCGCTTCAACGCCGCCTATCCCGACGTGATGGTCGAGGTCGTCTGCGACAACAGCCCCGATCTGGTGGCGGAGATCGAGAAGGGCCGCTACGACTTGGCGCTGATCACCCGCAAGGCCGGCGAGGCCGGCGGCGAGCTGGTGCGGCAGGAACCGGTGTCCTGGGTCGCCCCGCCGCTCGACCCCGCGTCGCCGCTACCGGGCTACCGCCCGGTGGAAAGTCTGGACCCGCTGCCGCTGGCGCTGTTTCCCAAGGGTTGCGTCGTGCGCGACATCGCCGTCGCCGCCCTGGACGGGATCGGGCGCGACTGGCGCGTCGCCTTCACCAGCAAGAGCGTCGTCGCCGTCCATGGCGCGGTGATGGGCGGGCTGGGAGTGACCGCGATGGAGGCCTGCACCGTCCCGCCCAGCCTGCGCCGCATCGGTGCGGCGGAGGGCTTTCCCGACCTGCCGGACGTCGACATCGCCCTGCACCGCGCCCGCGGCACGGCGCCCAAGCCGGTGCAGCTGCTGGCCGACGCGATCCACGACCTCGTCGGCAGCCAGTTGCTGGGCCGCCGGAAGCCGCCGCTTGCCTCACCACCCGCCGCCTCACAGGTCTCCGCCAAGGAAGCCACCCAATGATCGCCATGCCGACCCGTTGCCTCCTCCCGGCGCTCGCCCTTGTCCTCGCCTGTGCCGGCAGTGTTGCAGCAACCCCGCCGGCCTGGGCGCAGAGCCCCGTCGCCATCGGCGCCCCGCTGACCGGCGAGGTGGTGCTGAACCGCGACATCGAGGTGCGGATCGGGCCCAGCGAGGATGCCCGCATCGTCATGACGCTGAAGCAGGGCAAGGCGCTCAACGCTCTCGGCACGCCGCGCGGCACCTATTGGACGGAGATCGCCATCGGCGGCCAGCCCATCGGCTATGTCCCTGCCGACTCGCTGGACCCGGCGCTGATGGTCACCGGCCGGCCGGCAATCGGCGGCGAAGGGCCACGGCCGTCCAAGCCCGCCGCCAACCAGCCGGCGGACGCCACCCCACCCCACCGCAGCGCCGCGGTGGTCCCGCGGGCGGCCTGGGACAAGGCGGCCCAGACCCCGGCGGAGGGCTATGTCGTCGCCGCCGGCCCGATTTCCGCGACCGAGATCCTGGCCAACCGCAAGCGTCGCAGCTTCACCCTGCGCAAGGGCGACGTGGTGGCGCTGATCGGTGCCGCCGATGGCGAGGCGACGCTGGCCCTGCCCGCCGGCACCCGCGCCCTGGCCCCGGTCCAGGGGCTGGTCGGGGTGGCCGCCCCCTATCCGCTGCCGGGGATGCCGCCGGTCGAGCCGGGCATGCTCTACGGCATCAAGCTCGGCGAATATGTCAGCTATGCCGAAGGCTTGCGCGCTTGGAAGGAGTTCACCGCCGGGCCGGGCAGCGCCTATCGCGACCTGCCTGCGATGGTCTGGCCGGTGTTCCGCAAGGGCCGGCTGCTGTACGAGGTCGGCGTCGCCCCTTTCACGCGCTTGCAGGTCGACACCGCCTGCGGCACGTTGGCGCAACGCGCGCTCGATTGTACGGTGATCGAGCTGGATACGTTTTGATGAGTGACCGCCATGCGGGCCGGCCAAGCCCGTCCTCATGACCCTTTCGCGATTGAAGAGCCATGACCGACGCCGACCCGACCGGACCTGAGGACGACCCCCGCACCGATCCGGCATCCGAGCCGGCCCCCGAGTCGGCTCCCGAGTCGGCCGATGAGGATCTGGTCTTCCTCGACGATGCCGCCCCGGAAGACGCCCCCGAAGATACCGCCATCGGGGAGGCGCCCGGCAGCCGCTGGACCATGCTGATCGTCGATGACGAGCCGGAGGTCCATGCGATCACCAAGCTCGTCCTGTCCGACTTCGCCTTCAAGGGCCGCAAGGCCCGCTTCCTGTCCGCCCATTCGGCGGCGGAGGCCCGGCGGATCCTGGCACGGGAGAGCGACATCGCGCTGATCCTGCTCGACGTGGTGATGGAGACGGAGGATGCCGGCCTGCGGCTGGTCCACCACATCCGCGAAGAGCTGCAGAACCGCAACGTGCGCATCATCCTGCGCACCGGCCAGCCGGGACAGGCGCCGGAACGGGCGGTGATCCTCGATTACGACATCAACGACTACAAGGCGAAGACCCAGCTGACCGCCCAGCAGCTGTTCACCACTACGGTCGCGGCGCTCCGCTCCTACGAGGACATCGTGGCGATCGACGCCAACCGCCGTGGCCTGGAGAAGATCATCGAGGCGTCATCGTCGCTGTTCCGCGCCCGCTCGATGAAGCTGTTCGCGGCCGGCGTGCTGACCCAGCTGTCGGGCCTGCTGGGGGTGGGGCCGGACGCCATCCTGTGCGTGCAGCGCGGCGGCGCCGGAAGCCAGGGTAGCAGCAACCCGGCGGTCGGGGCGGCAACCGGCAACGGCCTTTATGTGCTGGCCGGATCGGGCCGGTTCGAGGATCTCATCAACGAACCGGCCGCCGGCCATGTCGACCCGGCGGTGCTGGCCGCGGTGACCGCCTGCCTGGAAAGGCGGGCCCACATCTTTGCCGGCGACCATTGCACGCTCTACATCCGCACGCCGAACGACCGGGAAACGGTGGTCTACCTGCGCTCCAACCGGCCGCTGTCGGAGCTGGACCGCAAGCTGATCGAGGTGTTCTGCGGCAAGATTTCCGTCGGGTTCGACAATCTGCACCATTACGAGCAGCTCTACCGCGCCCAGCAGGGCACGCTGGCGGCGCTGGCCGATCTGGCCGAGCGCGGCCGCGGCGCGCTGACCCCCGACGGGCCTGCCAAGGATGGGGCCGCCTGCACTGAAATGGGCGCGGATGCGGCAGAGGACGGGATAGTGGACGGGGCGGAGGGCAACCGATTCTGCCGGTTGCTGCGCATCGCCGCAATCACCGAACGGATCGCCCGCCGCCTGCATGCCGACGGTCTCTTCGCCGACACGCTGGACGAATCGACGCTGGAGATCATCGGCCTCGCGGCCATTCTGCACGACATCGGCAATGCCGCGGTGAACCCGGCGATCCTGTCGAAGCCCGGCCCGCTCGATGCGGCGGAGCGCAGCGCCATGCAGGCCCATACGGTGGCCGGCGCCAGCCTGCTGAATCAGGCGAGCCATCTGGCCGACGGCCCGACCCATCTTCATCTGGGGGCGGCGGTGGCACGCTGGCACCACGAGAATTGGGATGGGACCGGCTATCCCGACGGCCGCACCGGGGCGGCGATCCCGCTGTGCGCCCGCATCGTCGCCGTTGCCGACGCCTATGACGCCATGACGCGTGACCGGCCCTATCGTCCGGCGCTGGGCCGTGATCGCGCCGTGGATGAAATCCGCCGGCTGGCCGGCCTGCGGTTCGACCCGGCGGTGGTCGATGCCTTCCTCGCCGTGCTGCCGGAGATCGACCTGCACGGTTCCGCAGCAGGACCGGCCGCCTGACAGGCCGGTTGCAGCAACCTTACCTTCACTCAGAATAAATCGGCCCTACAGGCCGCAACACCACCGGCCGCCGCCCTACCGGCTGCACAGTGCTTCGACCGCCTCGCGCAGCGGCCCGACCTGAACCGGCTTCAGCAGCAGTTCGCAGCCCATGAGTTGGGCCTCGTCGCGGCGTTCGGGCGTGCTGTCGCCGGTCAGTATGATGGCCGGGACCTGCTGCCCGGTTTCGGTGCGGACACGCTCCACCACCTCGCGTCCGGTGCGGCCGGCCGGCAGGTAATGGTCGGCGATGATCAGGTTCGGCACCCGGCCCAACCCACCGAGCTGTGCCTCCAGCGCGGCGGCGCTGAGCGCCTTGACCACCTCGTACCCCCAGCCGTCCAACAGGATCGCCAGCCCCTCGACGATTGAGCGGTCGTCGTCCACCACCAGGATGAGTGGCCTGCCGGACTCCGGTTTGGTTGCCTGACCGTCCTCTGGATCAACCATAGACTTCCCCCGCTTCGTCGCTTGCAGTGTGATGGGCATTCGACTTGCCAAGGCAATGCACGCATCGCCTGTGCCGTAATCGTGACATCGAACACATCGTAGGTCCACCGGGGGCAAACAATCCTGATCCCCAATCTTCCCATAGACCAACGTCCTGGCGTCAAACATTGAATTGCAACAAACAGCCTCAGGGATTTCCCTTAGCGAATGCACTCGAGATTCATCAATCAGCAATTCATCATATGATCGCGCGGTGGGCCATCGTGAAGGAGCCTTTCGTGAATCCTTCAGGTAGGACAAACGAAAAGAGCCCCCGCCGAAGCGGAGGCCCTGTCTCTTACATAACGGTAATTTCAACCCCGGAGGGCTTTTCTCAAGCGCGGAGATTTCCTCCGGTCGCTTTTATCACGGCGGCGACGATTTTCTGGCCGACGGCTTCGATTGCCTCGTCGGTCAGGGTTGCGGCGGTCGGTTGGTAGGTGACCGACACGGCGACCGATTTGCGACCTTCACCCACTCCCGGCCCTTCATAGATGTCGAAGACTGCGACATCCTTGACCAGCGCCTTGTCGGCGCCCTTGACGGCACGGAGGATCTTGTCGGCCTCCACCCTGCGGTCGACGACGAAGGCGAAATCGCGCTCCACCGGTTGGAAGGATGAGAGCTGGAGCATCGGCTTGGCGGTGCCGCCCTTCTTCTTGGGCAGCGGCACGGCGTCCAGCATCACCTCGAAGCCGACGACCGGCCCCTTGACGCCCAGCGCGTCCAGCACCGACGGATGGATCTCGCCGAAGCGGGCCATCACGGTGGGGCCGAGCCGCAGCACGCCGGAACGGCCGGGATGGTACCAGCCCGGTGCATCGGTGGTGACCTGCAGGTTGCCGGCTGGGGCGCCGACCGCCTCAAGCACAGCCAGCGCATCGGCCTTGGCATCGAACACGTCGACGCTGCGGGCCTTCTCCGACCAATGGCGCGGCACAGCCGCACCGGCGCGGATGCCGGCGGCGACCGTATCCTGTCCGTCCGGCGCCGGGGTGCGGAAGGCCGCCCCGACCTCGAACAGGCGCACGTCGGCGAAACCGCGGTCGGCATTGCGGCCGGCGGCCTGGATCAGGTTGGGCAGGACCGACGGACGCATGACGTCGAGATCACTGCTGATCGGGTTGACCAGCCGCAGGCCGGGCTCGCCACCGCCGAACAGCCCGGCGACCGGGCCGGACAGGAAGGACCAGGTCACCGCCTCCGACAGGCCGCGGGCGGCCAGCGTGCGCTTGGCCAGCGCGACGCGGCGTTGCTTCAACGTCAGGGCCGGGCGGGTCAGCACCGTCTCGCGCGGCAGCGGCGTCGCCGGGATGGCGTCGAAGCCATGGACGCGCAGCACCTCCTCGACCAGATCGGCCTCGCCATGGACATCGGCGCGCCAGGACGGAACGCCGACGACCAGGCGGCCCTCGGCATCCTCACTCTCGATGGTGAAGCCCAGATCGGTCAGGATCTGAACCTGACGCTCGCGCGGCAGATCGACGCCACCCAGCGCGGCGACGCGGCCCGGACGCAGGGTCAGGCTGCGCTTCCAGGCCGGCTCGGCCCCGGCGACCACCAGTTCCGACGGCTCGCCGCCGCACAGCTCCAGGATCAGACGGGTGGCGCGTTCCATGCCGGCGAAGACGGCGGCCGGATCGACGCCGCGCTCGAAGCGGTAGCGCGCATCCGAGTCGATGCCCAGCCGGCGGCCGGTCTGCGCCGTACGCACCGGGTCGAACAGCGCGGCCTCGACGAAGACGTTGACGGTCTGTTCGGTGCAGCCGGTCGGCTCGCCACCGACGATGCCGGCCAGAGCCTCCGCCCGCTCGTCGTCGGCCACCACGGTCATGGTGCCGTCCAGCGCGTATTCCTTGCCGTTCAGCGCCGCCAGCGTCTCGCCCTCGCGGCCCATGCGGACGGTGATGTTGCCCTTCACCGTGTCGGCATCGAAAACGTGCAGCGGACGGGCGGCGTCGAAGGTCAGGTAGTTGGTGATGTCGACCAGCGCCGAGATTGGACGCAGGCCGATGGACACCAGCTTGTCCTGCAGCCACTTCGGCGACGGGCCGTTCTTCACGCCGCGGATGTAGCGGCCGACGAACAGCGGGCAGGCCTCGGGCACATCGATGCTCACCCCGACCGGGCTGGCGAAGGCCCCCGCGACCGGCGTGGCGTTCAGCCGCCCCTCGGTCAGCGGCTTCAGCGTGCCCATGCCGGCGGCGGCAAGGTCGCGGGCGATGCCGCGGATCCCGGCGCAGTCGGCGCGGTCGGGCGTCAGGTTGATGTCGATGACCGGATCGTTCAGCCCGGCATAATCGGCGAAGCCGGCGCCGACGGGCGCGTCGTCCGGCAGCTCGATGATGCCCTCATGCTCGTCCGACAGCTTCAGCTCGCGCTTGGAGCACATCATGCCGTTCGACTCGACGCCGCGGATGACGCCCTTCTTCAGCGTGATGTCGGAACCGGGGACATAGGTCCCCTCCGGCGCGAAGACGCCCTTCATGCCGGCGCGTGCATTCGGGGCGCCGCAGACGACCTGCAAGGTGCCGGCGCCGGTATCGACCATCAGCACGCGCAGCTTGTCGGCGTCCGGATGCTTTTCGGCCGAGACGACATGGGCGACGCGGAAGGGCGCCAGTTCCTTCGACCGGTCTTGGATGCCTTCGACCTCGAGCCCGAGGGCGGTCAGCTTTTCCGTGATCTGGTCGAGCGAGGCGTCGGTCTCCAGATGGTCCTTCAGCCAGGACAGCGTGAACTTCATGGGTCCGGCTCCTTAGCGCGTCAGGCCGTGGGCGATGTTGGGAATGTCGAGGGCGGCGAAGCCGTAATGCTTCAGCCAGCGCAGGTCGGCTTCGAAGAAGGTGCGCAGGTCGGGAATGCCGTATTTCAGCATGGCGACGCGCTCCACCCCCATGCCGAAGGCAAAGCCCTGATAGCGGGTGCTGTCGATGCCGCAGGCTTCCAGCACGTTCGGGTGGACCATGCCGCAGCCGAGGATTTCCAGCCAGTCGCCGTAATTGCCCAGCTTCAGCTCGCCGCCCTTGCGGGAGCAGCCGATATCGACTTCCGCCGACGGTTCGGTGAAGGGGAAGAAGCTGGGGCGGAAGCGCAACGGCAGGTCGTCCACGTCGAAGAAGGCGCGGCAGAACTCCACGAGGCAGCCCTTCAGGTGCCCCATGTTGGTCGCCTCGTCGATGACCAGCCCCTCGATCTGGTGGAACATGGGGGTGTGGGTCATGTCGTAGTCGGAACGGTAGGTGCGCCCCGGCGCGATGATGCGGATCGGCGGCTTGTTGTTCAGCATGGTGCGGACCTGCACCGGGCTGGTGTGGGTGCGCAGCAGCATCTTCTTCTCATCCGAATCCGGCAGATAGAAGGTGTCGTGCATGTCGCGCGCCGGGTGGCCGGGCGGGAAGTTCAGGGCGGTGAAGTTGTGGAAATCGTCCTCGATGTCCGGCCCTTCGGCGACCGAGAAGCCCATCTCGGCGAAAATGGCGATCATCTCGTCCATCGTCTGGCTGATCGGGTGGATACGCCCCTCGGTCTCGGGGCGGACCGGCAGGGTGACATCCACGCGCTCGGCTTCCAGCCGCGCCTTCAGGTGGGCGGCGGCGAGGTCGGCCTTGCGCGCGTCGATGGCGGCGGCGATCTCGTCCTTCAGCGCGTTCAGCGCCTGACCGCGCTCCTTGCGCTCGTCCGGCGTGAGGTTCCCCAGCTCCTTCATGAAGCCGGTGATGCGCCCCTTCTTGCCGAGCGCGGAGACCCGCACCTCGTCCAGCGCCGAGAGGTCGGCGGCGGCGTTGACCTGCGACAGAAGTTCGTCTTTCAGCGCGTCGAGCATGGCGGTTCCCGGCAAGCGTGGGGAAGAAAACGGTGCAAAAAGAAAAAGGGAGCCGGCCCAGCGGCCCGGCTCCCTTCTCTTACAACTGACGCCGTGACGGCAAGCGTTCCCTTGAGTTCGGGAAACGCGAGGCGCGTTACGCGGCGGCCTTGGAGGCGAGCGCGGCCTGGGCCTGGTCCACCAAGGTCTTAAAGGCCTCCGGCTCGCGCGCGGCCAGATCGGACAGGACCTTGCGGTCGATCTCGATGCCGGCCAGCTTGATGCCGTTGATGAAGCGCGAGTAGGTCAGGCCGTACTGACGGACGCCGGCGTTGATGCGCTGGATCCACAGGCCGCGGAAATCGCGCTTCTTGTTGCGGCGATCGCGATAGGCATAACGAAGCGCCTTCTCGACCTTCTCGACCGCAATGCGGAAATTCTTGGAGTTGCGACCCCGGTAGCCCTTGGCGAGCTTCAGGATCTTGCGGTGACGGGCGTGCGTCGTGACGCCGCGCTTAACACGAGCCATGGTTCAGTCCTTCCGAATTCTACAATGTGCCGAGATCAGGCGTTGCGCAGCCAGTTCTTCAGCACCGTGCGGGCGTTGGAGTCGCACAGGGTCATCATGCCGCGCGCGTTGCGCTTCATGTTCGGGGACTTCTGTTCCAGGCAGTGGCGCTTGTAGGCGGCCTGAGCGCGGACCTTACCCGTGGCGGTCACCTTGAAGCGCTTCTTGGCGCCGCTCTTCGTCTTCAGCTTGGGCATTTTCGTTTCCTGGGTGGAAATGAGGCGGAATTCCAACGGACGGGTGGGCATGCCCTGAGCCTTCCGGCCCAGCCTCGCCGCCCGTGGAAGGCTGCGCTTATACGCGCGGGGACGGCGCGATGCAAGGGGGATGTGGCGGAGAGACCCTCTGCAACGCAGTGGACCCACGACTCCTCTTCGGCCGTCATTCCCGCGACGTTCAGGCAGCGCCTGTTTTGCCGGCCCCCCTGCCGCGAACACGCTGCCTATGCTAGGATTTGAGACCTGTCCCATGCGATGGAGAGTCAGATGAAACATCAGCCGGAAACTGTTTCACGCTGTTCCATCCCCCACCGTGTCGCCGGCACGCCGCCCAAGCGCGCCCCATGGAACAGACACGCAAAACTGTTCCATGCCGTTCCATCCCCCCACCTCCCGCCCTTCAGCCCTGTCCGCCCTACGCCATTCGCCGCAGCGCCTTCCGCATTGCACGCCCCCGCTGGCGCATGGCCCCTGCCCGCGCTATCTTCCCGGCCATGAGCGACCGCATCCCCGACCCGCAAAAACCCGCGTCCGGTGCCGAAGGCAACTGGTTCGGCTTCACCCCCGTCGATCCGTCCGCCAAGTCCGGGCTGGTCCGCGCCGTCTTCGACAGCGTGGCGACCAACTACGACCTGATGAACGACCTGATGTCGGGCGGCATCCATCGGCTGTGGAAGGACACGCTGATGGAGATGGTGGCGCCCAAGCCGGACATGACCCTGCTCGACGTGGCGGGCGGCACCGGCGACATCGCCTTCCGCTTCCTCAAGAAGGGCGGCGGGGCCGCGGTGGTCTGCGACATCACCGAGGCGATGGTGCGGGTCGGCCGCGACCGCGCCATCGACCGCAACATCCTGTCCGGCGTGCAATGGACGGTCGGCGACGCGGAACGGCTGCCCATCGCCCCGCGCTCGGTCGACGCCTACACCATCGCCTTCGGTCTGCGCAACGTCACCCGCATCGACGAGGCGATCAAGGAGGCCCACCGGGTCCTGAAGCCGGGCGGCAAGTTCTACTGCCTGGAGTTCAGCCACGTCGTGCTGCCCGTTCTGCGCGAGCTGTACGACGTCTATTCCTTCCAGGTGCTGCCCTTCATGGGCCGCGTGGTGGCGAAGGACGAGGCGAGCTACCGCTATCTGGCCGAGAGCATCCGCCGCTTCCCGCAGCAGGCCGATCTGGCCAGGCGGATCGAGGCCGCAGGCTTCGGTGCGGTGCGGGTGCGCAACCTGTCGGGCGGGATCGCCGCCATTCATTCCGGCTGGCGGATTTAACCTCCCGTGTTCCGCATCCTGCGCAACCTGATCCGGATGGCCGTCATCGGCCGGACGGTCGCCCGTCATGATGCCCTGCCCACCAGCCTGCTCGGCACCGCCCCCGGCCTGCTCTGGCTGTGGCGCCGGGTCGCCCGCAAGGGGGTGCCCGGCCGCGAGGGCGAACGGCTCGCCCGCGCGCTGGCCGAACTCGGCCCCACCTACATCAAGCTGGGACAGCTGCTCTCCACCCGCTCCGATCTGGTCGGCGAGCGGATGGCCGTCGATCTGGCCGAGCTGCAGGACAAGCTGCCGCCTTTCCCCGCCCATCAGGCCCGCGCCATCATCGAGGCGGAGTTCGGCCAGCCGGTCCAGGCGCTGTTCCAGAGCTTCGACGACAAGCCGGTCGCCGCCGCCTCCATCGCGCAGGTCCATTTCGCCGTCACCGCCGATGGGCAGGAGGTGGCGGTCAAGGTGCTGCGTCCAGGCATCGAGCAGGCCTTCGAGCGCGACATCGACCTGTTCTACCGGCTGGCGGCGCTCGCCCAATGGGTCCTGCCCAGGCTGAAGCGGCTGCGTCTGACCGAAATCGTCGACACCTTCGCCCGCACCTCGCGGCTGGAGATGGATTTGCGGATGGAGGCGGCCGCCGCGTCGGAGCTGGCGTCGAACTTCAAGGACGACGACACCTTCAACGTGCCGAAGGTCGATTGGGAGCGCACCGGCGGCCGGGTGCTGACGCTGGAGCGCATCCGCGGCTTCAAGGTCGACGAGCCGGCCCGCATCTCCGCTGCCGGTTTCGACCGCGATGAGATCCTGGCGATGGCCTCGGCCAGCTTCTTCAACCAGGTCTTCCGCGACGGCTTCTTCCACGCCGACCTGCATCCCGGCAACCTGTTCATCAATGAACAGGGCACCATCACCGCCGTCGATTTCGGCATCATGGGCCGGCTGGACCGCGAGACGCGCTACTACCTCGCCGACATGCTGATCGGCTTCCTGACCGGCGACTACCGCCGCGTCGCCGTCGTGCATTTCGAGGCCGGCTACGTGCCGCGCCACCAGTCCATCGAGATCTTTACCCAGGCCTGCCGCGCCATCGGCGAGCCTTTGCAGAACAAGCCGCTGGCCGACATCTCGGTCGGCCGGCTGCTGGCCCAGCTGTTCGCCGTCACCGAACAGTTCGAGATGGAAACCCAGCCGCAGCTGCTTCTTCTGCAAAAGAGCATGCTGACGGCGGAGGGCGTCGGCCGGCTACTGAATCCCAACATCAACATGTGGGAGCTGGCCCGGCCGCTGATCGAGGAGTGGATGCGCGAGAACCGCGGTCCGGAGGCGCAGTTCATCAACGATGCCGGCGCCATTCTGAGCACTGTCCGCCGCATCCCCGCCCTGGTCAGCGAGGCGGAGCGGGTGACCCGCGACATCTCGGAAGGCGGCGTGCGCCTTCACCCGCAGACCGTCCGCCAGATGCTGAACGGCTGGGAAACCCGCCGCCGCTCGGACCGCGCCGCCCTGTGGGTGATCGCGGCCCTGCTGGCGGTGATCGCCGTTCAGATGCTGTAAGGGCCGCGACTGCGGCCCCGCAGGCACATGCCTCTCGGAGGCAAGCGGCCGGACGGCCGCGCCCGCCGATTGAGGGCAGAGAATAACTCTCAGTAGCCCCGGCTGCGGTCCACCAGATTGGGCACCGGCCGGCCTTCGCGGAGCGCGGTCACCGCGGTGGCCACCTGCCCGGCGCACAGCGACGGATGGGTGACCCCGGCGACATGGGGGGTGATGCGGACCCGCGGGTGACGCCAGAGCGGATGGTCCGCCGGCAACGGCTCCGTCGCGAAGACATCCAGGCTGGCACCGCGCAGATGCCCGCTCTCCAGCGCATCCAGCAGGTCCGACTCGACCAGATGCCCGCCGCGCGCCGCGTTGATGACAACCGCCCCCTTGGGCAGGGCGGCGAACAGGCCGGCATTCATGATGCCGCGGGTTTCCTCGGTCAGCGGCAGCAGGCAGACCAGCACATCGCATTGCGGCAGCATCGCCGCCAGCCCGTCGGGACCGGAAAAGCTCTCCACCCCCTCGATGCTCTTGGGGCTGCGGCTCCAGCCCATCAGCCGGTATTCCAGCGTCCGCAGCGTGCGGGCCGACGCCGCTCCCAGCTCGCCCATGCCTAAGAAGCCGACGGTCACCTCGGACGCCGGACGATGGTCCAGTTGCTCCCACCGCGTCTCGGCCTGGAGGGCGTCATACCGGTCCATCAGCCGGTGCCAGTACAGAACCTGGAAGACGACGTAGCCGGCCATGTCGGCCGTCAGCCCGTCCGCGACCATGCGCACCAGCGGCACGTCCGGCAGGGTCGGATCCAGCAGGATCGGCTCCACCCCGGCGCCCAGCGACACGATCAGCTTCAGGTTGGGCAGGGTCGCCAGCATGCCGGCCGGCGGCTTCCACACCACCGCGACCTCGATGTCGGCGACGTCGCCGGTCTCGGGCCAGACGCGCATCTCCAGGCCGGGAAGATGACGGGCGATTTCCCGGCGCCAATCCTCGGCGCTGTCGCTGGCGGAGCAGAACAGAAGCGTCACGGCCGAACCCCTGCTATCTAGGTCAGTGTTGGGGTGCGAACGATAGCGCCTTTCCCGAACTCCGCAAGGAAGCAAGCCAGTGCCGCGCCTGATCCTGCTGAACAAGCCCTATGGCGTGCTGCCGCAATTCACCGACGACCAGGGCCGCCCGACCCTGGCGGAACTGGTTCCGGTGAAGGGCGTCTATGCCGCCGGCCGGCTCGACCGCGACAGCGAGGGGCTGCTGGC
This sequence comes from Azospirillum sp. A23, assembly GCF_042938965.1. NCBI lineage: Bacteria > Pseudomonadati > Pseudomonadota > Alphaproteobacteria > Rhodospirillales > Azospirillaceae > Azospirillum > Azospirillum sp. A23. The sequence goes on from NZ_CP170667.1 coordinate 2,407,084, forward strand.
GCTGAGCGACGACGGTCCCCTGATCGCCCGCATCGCCTCACCGGCCAACAAGATGCCGAAGACCTACTGGGTGCAGGTGGAGGGCGTGCCGACCGAGGAGGCGCTGGAGGCGCTGCGCCGCGGCGTCATGCTGAAGGACGGCCCCGCCCTGCCGGCCGAAGTGCGGCGGATGGACGAGCCTGAGTCGCTGTGGCCGCGCGATCCGCCGGTGCGCTACCGCGCCGCCATCCCCACCGGCTGGATTGCGCTCACCATCCGCGAGGGGCGCAACCGGCAGGTCCGCCGCATGACCGCGGCGGTCGGTTTCCCCACCCTGCGGCTGATCCGCTGGGCCATCGGCGACTGGACGCTGGACGGGCTGGCGCCGGGGCAGTGGCGGGAGGTCCCCCAACCGCCCGCGACACCCGGCAAAGGGCCAAGAGCCCCGGCACCAACCGGCAAGCGCGGTCCCGTCAAACCGCGCCGAACAGCTGCTCCTCGCTCAGCGCCATCACGCTCGCGGAGCCGTTGACGACGGTCGCCCGCAGCGCCGCCGCCTTCGGCAGCACATGGGTGGCGTAGAAGCGGGCGGTCAGCGGCTTGGCCGACAGGAAGGCGGTGTCGGCATCGCCCTCCGCCAGCTTCTCCGCCGCCACCTTGCCGGCGCGGGCAAGCTGCCAGCCGCCGGCGACCACGCCCATCAGCTCCAGCAGAGTCACCGACGCGGCGGCCGGCAGGCGCGGGTCCTGCTTCGCCGCGGCCAGCACCCAGGCAATCGCCTGCCTGGCCTCATGCACCGCGCCGACCAGTTCGGCACCGGTGACGCGCAACGCTTCGTCAGTATGGCCTGACAGCTCGCCAGCCAGCGCCGCGATCTCGTCCAGCAACCCATTGGCCGTTGCCCCGCCGTCGCGCAGGAGCTTGCGGTTGATCAGGTCGTTGGCCTGGATGGCGGTGGTGCCTTCGTAGATCGTGGTGATGCGGGCGTCGCGCAGGTGCTGGGCGGCGCCGGTCTCCTCGATGAAGCCCATGCCGCCATGGACCTGCACGCCGTCCGACGCCAGCTGCTGGCCGGTCTCGGTGCACCAGCCCTTGGCGATGGGAGTCAGCAGATCGACCAGCAGGGCGGCGCGGCCGCGGGTGGCTTCGTCGGCATGGTGGTGCGCCACATCGACCGCGGCGGCGGCGGTGTAGAGGATGCCGCGCATCGCCTCGATCCGCGCCTTCATGCCCATCAGCAGGCGGCGGACGTCGGGATGGTTGACGATGCCCTTCGATTGGCCCTCGGTCCAGCCCAGCGGCTTGCCCTGCACGCGGTCGCGGGCATAGGCAAGCGCCTGCTGATAAGCGCGCTCGGCAATCGCCAGACCCTGCATGGCGACGTTCAGCCGGGCATGGTTCATCATGGCGAACATGTATTCCAGGCCGCGGTTCGGTTCGCCGACCAGGAAGCCGGTCGCCCCGCCCTCGTCGCCGAAGGACAGCACGGCGGTCGGGCTGCCGTGGATGCCCAGCTTGTGCTCCAGCGACACGCACTTCACCTGATTGCGGCCACCCAGGCTGCCGTCGGCGTTGACCAGGAACTTCGGCACGACAAACAGGCTGATGCCCTTCACGCCCGGAGGCGCATCGGGCAGGCGGGCCAGCACCAGATGGACGATGTTCTCCGTCAGGTCATGGTCGCCGTAGGTGATGAAGATCTTCTGCCCGGTGACGAGGTAATGGTCGCCGTTCGGCACCGCGCGCGACCGCGTGGCGGCGAGGTCGCTGCCCGCCTGCGGCTCGGTGATGTTCATGGTGCCGGTCCACTCGCCCGAGATCATCCGGGGCAAATAGAGATCCTTCAGCGCCTCAGAGCCATAGAGCTGAACCGCGTTCACCGCCCCCTGAGTCAGCATCGGACAGAGTGCGAAGGCCATGTTGGCGGAATGCCACATCTCCTGCACCGCGGTGTTCAGCAGATTGGGCAAACCCATGCCGCCGCGCGCCGGGTCGAAGGGCAGCCCGTTCCAGCCGCCTTCGACCAGAGCCTGCCATGCCGTCCCCCAGCCCTCCGCCGTGCGGGCGACGCCGTCGGCGTCGAGCCGGGCTCCCTGCACGTCACCGATGCGGTTCAGCGGCGCCAGGACGTTCTCGGCAATCTTCGCCGCCTCGCCCAGGATGCTGTCCACCATGTCGGGGCTGGCATCCTCGAAGCCGGGCAGAGCCGCCACCTCGGCCATGCCGGCGAGGTGGTCGAGGACGAAGCGGATCTCTTTCAGCGGCGGGGTGTAGGGGATCGCGGCGGCGGTCATGGGGGACCTCTTCGGGTAACGGAAAGAATGGACGGGATCAAACGGCCTGCTGCAACTCCGGCAGGGCCTTGAACAGGTCGGCGACGAGGCCGTAATCGGCGACCTGGAAGATCGGCGCCTCCTCATCCTTGTTGATCGCGACGATGACCTTGCTGTCCTTCATGCCGGCCAGATGCTGGATCGCACCCGAGATGCCGACGGCGATGTACAGCTCCGGCGCCACGATCTTGCCGGTCTGGCCGACCTGATAGTCGTTCGGCACGAAACCCGCGTCCACGGCGGCGCGCGACGCACCGACCGCGGCCCCCAGCTTGTCGGCGATCCCCTCCAACAGGTGGAAGTTGTCGCCCGACTGCATGCCGCGCCCGCCGGAGATGACGATGCGGGCCGAGGTCAGCTCCGGACGCTCCGACTTCGACAGTTCGGCCGAGACGAAGCCCGACAGGGCGGGGTCGGCCACGGCGGCGATGCTCTCGACCGTGGCGCTGCCGGTGGTGGCGACCGCCGCGAAGGCGGTGGTGCGGACGGTGATCACCTTCACCGGGTCGGCCGACTGCACGGTGGCGATGGCGTTGCCGGCATAGATCGGCCGCTCGAAGCTGTCGGCGGCAACCACGGCGGTGATGTCGGAGATCATCGCGACATCCAGCAATGCCGCGGCACGTGGCAGCACGTTCTTGCCGGCCGAGGTGGCGGCGGCGAGGACATGGCTGTAACCGGAGGCGAGCGACACCAGCAGGGCCGCGACCGGCTCGGCCAGGGCGTGTTCATAGGCGGCATCGTCGGCGAGCAGCACCTTGGCGACGCCGGCCAGCTTGGCGGACTGCTCCGCGGCCGGGGCGGCGTTGCGGCCGGCGACCAGAACATGAATGTCGCCGTCGAGTTTGGATGCCGCGGTCACCGCATGGGCGGTGGCGGGCTTCAGGCTGGCGTTGTCGTGGTCGGCAAGGATCAGGATGGGCATGGGGCGGCTCCTCTGTCGGGCGGGGTGCGGGGAGTGCTGGCACGGGGCCGGCGCTCAGATCACCCGCGCCTCGGTCTTCAGCTTGTCGACCAGGGTGGCGACGTCCGGCACCTTGATGCCGGCCTGACGCTTCGGCGGCTCGGCGACCTTCACCGTCTTCAGACGCGGCGTGACGTCGACGCCGAGGCTGTCCGGCGTGACGGTCTCCAGCGGCTTCTTCTTCGCCTTCATGATGTTGGGCAGCGAGGCGTAGCGCGGCTCGTTCAGGCGCAGGTCGGCGGTCACCACCGCCGGCAGCTTCAACGACACGACCTCAAGCCCACCGTCGATCTCGCGGGTCACGGCGACCGTGCCGTCACCGGCGGCGATCTTCGAGGCGAAGGTGCCCTGGCCCCAGCCGAGCAATGCCGCCAGCATCTGGCCGGTCTGGTTGCAGTCGTCGTCGATGGCCTGCTTGCCGAGGATGACGAGGCCGGGGGCCTCCTTCTCGACCAGCGCCTTCAGGACCTTGGCGACGGCCAGCGGCTCGGTCGTCACGTCGGTCTGCACCAGGATGGCGCGGTCGGCGCCCATGGCGAGAGCGGTGCGGAGCGTCTCCTGCGCCTGGGTCGGGCCGACGGAGACCACCACGATCTCGGTCGCCTTGCCGGCTTCCTTGAGGCGCACGGCTTCTTCGACGGCGATCTCGTCGAAGGGGTTCATCGAGAACTTCACGTTGGACGTCTCGACGCCGGACTGGTCGGTCCTCACCCGGATCTTGACGTTGTAGTCGACGACGCGCTTCACGGCGCAGAGGATCTTCATGGCGCGGGTCCCTTTGGAAATGGGCGGCGTGCAGGCATGGAAGGGCGTTGCTCACCCCTCCTTCCCCGTTGGACAGGGGACGGAGGAGCGCGCTTCGGCCGATGTGCGGAAAAAGGGTCAGGGTGGGGCAAAGCGCCCCTTACAGCCCCTCGGTCTGCTTGCGCAGGACGTATTTCTGGATCTTGCCGGTGGAGGTCTTCGGCAGCGGGCCGAACACCACCGTGCGCGGGCACTTGAAGTGGGCCATGTGCGACCGGCAGAAGGCGATGATGTCGGCTTCGGTTGCGGTGGCGCCGTCCTTCAGCGTGACGAAGGCGCAGGGCGTCTCGCCCCACTTCTCGTCATGGCGGGCGACGACGGCCGCCTCCAGTACGTCGGGATGCTTGTAGAGCACATCCTCCACCTCGATGGAGGAGATGTTCTCACCGCCGGAGATGATGATGTCCTTCGAGCGGTCCTTGATCTCGACATAGCCGTCCTCATGCCAGACAGCGAGGTCGCCGGTGTGGAACCAGCCGCCGGCGAAGGCCTCTTCGGTCGCCTTGGGGTTCTTCAGATACCCCTTCATGACGTTGTTGCCGCGCATCATGATCTCACCCATCGTGCGACCGTCCTTCGGCACCGGCTCCAGCGTGAAGGGATCGGCGACGATCACCGCCTCCAGCATCGGGCCGCGCACGCCCTGGCGCGCCTTGATCGCCGCCTTCTCGTCCAGCGACAGGCCGTCCCAGCGGTCGTGCCAGACGCAGACCACGGTCGGGCCGTAGCATTCGGTCAGGCCGTAGACATGGGTGACTTCCCAGCCCATGCGCTCCATCCCGGCGATGACGGCGGCGGGCGGGGCAGCGCCGGCGACCATCACCTTGACCGTCTGCTCGATGCCCTGCTTCAGCTCGGCCGGGGCATTGTTCAGCATGTTGAGGACGATGGGCGCGCCGCAGAAGTTGGTTACCCGCTCGTCGCGGATCAGCTTCAGAACGGTGTCGGGGCGGACCTGACGCAGGCAGACGGCGGTGCCGGCAGTGACCGCGATGGTCCAGGGGAAGCACCAGCCGTTGCAGTGGAACATCGGCAGCGTCCACAGATACACGGGCGCATCGCCCATGTTCCAGGACAGCGCGTTCGACACCGCGTTCAGGTAAGCACCGCGATGGTGATAGACGACGCCCTTCGGGTTGCCGGTGGTGCCGGAGGTGTAGTTCAGCGCGATGGCCTGCCATTCGTCGGCCGGCAGGGTCCAGGAATGCTCGGCACCGACATCGCTGATGAAGGACTCGTAATCGCGGTCGCCGATCAGCTCGCCGCCGGTATAGGTCGGATCGTCGATGTCCACCACCGGGATCGGCGCGTCGAGCAGGGCCAGCGCCTTCTTGGCGACGCCGGAGAACTCGCGGTCGACGATCAGGATCTTCGCCTCGCCGTGCTTCAGGATGAAAGCGATGGCCTCGGCGTCCAGGCGGGTGTTGACGGCGTTCAGCACGGCACCGGCCAGCGGCACGCCGAAATGGGCCTCGAACAGTTCCGGCGTGTTGGCGGCCAGCATGGCGACGGTGTCGCCGGTGCCGATGCCCAGATTGGCCAGCGCCGCGGCCAGACGGCGCACGCGGACGAAGGTCTCGGCCCAGGTGCGGCGCACCGGTCCATGGACGACGGCCAGCCGGTCGGGCCACACCGCGGCGGCACGCTCCAGGAAGGTCAGCGGCGTCAGGGCGACGAAATTGGCGGCATTGCGGCCGAGATCGCGCTCGTACGGATTGACGCGGACATCGGCTGCGGCGGCAGTTTCACTCATCGGACCGTTCTCCCCAGGGGTTCTTTGTTGCGCGCCGACATTGGGCACGGCGGTGTTGGAAACAGCCTGTACCAGATCAGCTTTGCGCAACTTTCTCAGGATTATGACCAATTGTTATTGAGGTTGTTGCGGCGCAAACGCAGGGGTGGCGCCACTTTCAGCGCAACCAGCTCACGTCGCCGGCGAACAGATAGCCGGCGCCATAGACCGTCTTGATCAGCCGCGGCGCGCGGGGATCCTCCTCGATCTTCTTGCGGATGCGCGAGATGCGGACGTCGATGCTGCGGTCGTAGGGGAAATCGTCGCGATCCTGATCCGGGCCCTGCAAATGCTCGCGCGACAGCACGCGCTTCGGCGCCTTCAGCAGCATGAGCAGAAGCGAGGCTTCCGCTGCGGTCAGGCTCTCCTGCCGGCCGTCGTCGGCGGTCAGCGTCAGGTTGCCGAGATCGAACACCCAGGGACCGAAACGCGCCCGCGCGGTCTCCGCTGCGGCGGTGGCGCCGGCCAGCTGTTCGCGGCGGCGGATGGCGCTGTTGACGCGGGCGACCAGTTCCCGCGGCTCGAACGGCTTCACGATGTAATCGTCGGCACCAAGCTCCAGCCCCAGCACCCGGTCGGAGGTGCCGCCGCGCCCGGACAGGATGATGACGCCGAAGCGCACATCCTCCCACAGCTCGCGCACCAGGGTCAGCCCATCCATGTCTGGCAGGCCGAGATCGACCAGACAGAGGTCGGGGGCCAGGCGCTGGATCGCCGTCCGCGCCTCCCGCCCGTTGGCCCAGCCGGTCACCTCATAGCCGTAGCTCTCCAGCACCTCCGTCACCAGCCGCCGGATGTTGGCCTCGTCCTCGATCACATAGATGCGCTTCTTCTGTCCCACGCGCGTTTCCCCTCGGCACTCGTCGCCCTGCTTTTTCCAGGTGCGTTCTATTGGGTGCGTTCTGTTGGCCCAACCCTACCAGGCCGGCGCGGGTTCGGCGGCGTGGCCGATGGCCGCCACCAGCTCCCGCTTGTCCCATGGCTTGCGCAGTATGACGGCATCGGCGGGGACGTCGCCATACTCGACAGCGAATCCGCTGACCAGAACCACCCGCATGGCCGGCCGCAGCAGCCGGGCGCGCCGCGCCAGCTCCACACCGGACAAGCCGGGCATGACGATGTCGGAGACCAGCAGAGACAACCCGTCGATCTGCTCCACCAAATCCGCCGCCTCGTCGCCGCTCGCCGCCTCCACCACCGAAAAGCCGAGGTCGACCAGTTGCTGGCGCATCACTTGCCGGACATCGTCATTGTCCTCCGCCACCAGCGCCAGCTGGCCGGACCAGCCTCCGGGCTGCGGTTCGGCCGCCGCCGCCGGATCGGCCTCCCGAGAGCGGGGCACAGGTTCGGCGCGCGGCAGCAGCAGGGTGACGGCGGTCCCTTCTCCCGGCCGGCTGTCGATGCGCAGATAGCCGCGCGACTGCTTGACGAAGCCGTAGACCATCGACAGCCCCAGGCCGGAGCCGAGGGCCTTGGTCGTGAAGAAGGGCTCCACGGCGCGGGCCAGCGCCTCCGGCGTGAAGCCGGTGCCAGTGTCCGTGACGCGGATCTCCAGATAATCGTCGGGCCGGACCGGCTCGTCGAAGGACTGGTCGCCTTCCACCTTGCGGATGCCGACGGCGATGTCGAGCCGCCCGCCGTTCGGCATGGCGTCGCGTGCGTTGATGGCGAGGTTGACCAGCGCGTTCTCCAGCTGGGTCTGGTCGGCGATGGTCCAGCATTCCCGCCCCTCCCCCGGCACGCCGATGGCGATGGAGCTGGGGAAGGACCGGCGCAGCAGAACGGCCATGTCGCGCAAGAGGCCGCACAATTCGATCGGCTCCGGCTTCAGCGGCTGCTGACGGGAGAAGGCGAGCAGGCGGGCGGTGATGTCGGCACCGCGCCGGCCGGCGCGCTGGGCCGGCTCCAGATAGGCGTCGAGCCCCTCCACCGCCGCGTAGCGCTCGCGCGCCGCCGACAGGTTGCCGATGATGATCGACAGCAGGTTGTTGAAGTCGTGCGCCAGCCCGCCGGACAGCTGTCCGACCGCCTTCAGCCGCTGCGCCTCCACCAGCTGGCGCTCGGTCTGCTTCTCGTCGGTGACGTCGAGGGTCAGGACGAACAGACCGGTGACCGCGCCCTCCTCTTCCCGGCCCTCGCCCCTCCCCTCGCCACGATGCGGGATCAGCGTGGTCTTGGTCACCATGGTGCCGCCATGGCGCGGGAAGGCATATTCGAAGGTCACCACCTCCCCCGACAGGCAGCGGTCGAGGTGGGGGGCGAGGGCCGCCATCGCCCGCCGGCCGACGACCGACGCCAGATCGCGGCCGATGACCGCCGCCTTGTCGCGCCCGACCAGTTCGGCCCAGCGCAAATTGGCGAAGGTCAGCCGGCCGTCACGGTCCAGCCCGGCGATGCAGGCGGGGATCGCATCCAGGATCACGCGCTGCCGGGTCTCCGCCTCCGCCAATGCGGCGGTGCGGTCGCGTACCCGGCTGTCCAGCGTGGCGACGGTGTCGCGCAACTGCCGGACCATGCCGTCGAAGGCGGAGGCCAGGAGCCCGATCTCGTCGCCGCGGCGGATGCCGCTCTGAGCGCCGAGGTCGCCGGCCCTCACCTGCACCGCGGTGTCGGCCAGCCGGCGCAGCGGCCGCACCAACCGCCCGACCGCGATGTAGCCCAGCAGGCTTCCCGCTGCCATCAGCGCCATGCCGATGGCAAGGATGCGGTTGCCCAGCACCACAGACGACCGCCGCAGCTCGTCCACATAGACCGACGAGGCGATGTACCAGTCGAACCCCTCGAAATGCCGGACCCAGCTGATCTTCTCGTAGGCGTAGTTGCCGGGATCGTCGGGCTTGTCCCACAGGTAGGTCAGCGGCTCTCCCATCGCCGCGGCGACCTTCAGATCCTCGGCGATGGGACGGCCGGTGGCGGAGTTCAGCCGGTCGCCGAAGACGGTGCCCTCGATGTTCGAATTCGGGTGGATGATCATCCGGTTCGCCGAATCGAAGATGTAGAGATAGCCGGTGCGGGCGATGCGCAGCTTGCGCAGGGCCTGGCGCAGATCCTCGATGGCGTCAGCCTTGCGCCGCTCCACCTCGGCGTCGACGTCGGCCAGATAGGCGCCGGTGCCGACGATGATGCCGCGCCTGGGCAGATCCTTGAAGAAGCTGAGCTTCGGCGCCCGTTCGTCGCCGTTCGGCCGCCACCACGGATAGGTCTGGAACCCCTCCCCCTCGCGCTTGGCGGTGGCGACGATGGTGGGCAGGATGTGGCGGCCCAGATTGTCGCGCAGATCGTCGGCCTTACGCCCCTGATAGTCCGGCGAGGGATGCGACAGGATCACCGAATCGTAGCCGATGGCCCACACATAGTCGCCGTTGCCGTAGCGGAAGGCATGCAGCCCCTCCATCGCCTCGCGCCGCGCCTGCTCCATCGTGATCTCGCCGCGGTCGGCGCGGGCATAGACATGCTCGATATAGCCGACGGCCAGTTCCAGCACGTCGCGCAGCCGGGTCTTGTAGGAGTCGACGGTCGCCACCCGCTGCTCCTCCAGCCCGCCGCGGATGCGGCTGACCAGTTCGAACACGTTGTCGAGGATGGTCCGGCTGGCGTCGCGTTCGATCTCGTAGGCCTTCTCCTCGATGAAGGGGACCGAGAAGACGTAGGCCGCCGCGGAGAACAGCCCGAGCGAGATTAGGATCGCCGAGAACAGCCGGAGGAACAGGGGCGAACGGATCATTTTCCGGGCGGGGATGGCGGGATGCGGGGATCGGTGGAATCCCCGCCATCATTCCAGCTTCACCGCTGAGGCTCAACGCGAATCGGTGAGATTGTTACCTGAATTGCATTGAAACAATTCGTCATATTTCCGGGAAATTTGCGAAACAGTGTTTTGTTAGCCGGAAGGACATAAGCCTAGCCCATCAATTCGGGTCGGGGCAAACCAAGGACGTTCAGCGTCTGGAGGAAACATGCACTCCCCCGCCAACACTCCTGTCTATGAGAGGGTTCGCCGGAACCCCAAATTCCACGAGCTGGTGCGCCAGCGCAGCCGGCTGGCCCTGGTCCTGTCGGCCGTCGTGCTGGTCGGCTACTACGCCTTCATGATGGTGGTCGCCTTCGCGCCCGGCCTGCTGCACAAGCCGATGTCCGACGAGTCGTCGCTCAGCGTCGGCTTCCCGATCGGGGCCGCGATCATCATCCTGTCCTGGCTGCTGACCGGCGTCTATTCCCATTTTGCCAACGGCCGCTTCCAGGACCTGACCGACGAGATCACGCGGGAGACGCTGCAATGACCGCCCGCCGGATCCTCCTCGCGACAGCTGCCGTCTCCCTGTTCGCCACCCTGGCCGCTGTGCCGGCACTGGCCGCCGGCGATGTCGGTCAGCTGGAAAAGCAGCCGATCAACCTGTCGGCCATCGGCATGTTCATCGCCTTCGTGCTGATGACGCTGGGCATCACCTATTGGGCGGCCAGCCGCACCCGGTCCACCTCCGATTTCTACACCGCGGGCGGCGGCATCACCGGGTTCCAGAACGGTCTGGCGATTGCCGGCGACTATATGTCGGCGGCGACGCTGCTCGGCCTGTCGAGCTTGGTGTTCGCCAAGGGCTATGACGGCTTCGTCTACACCATCAGCTTCTTCGTCGGCTGGCCGATCATCCTGTTCCTGCTGGCCGAACGGCTGCGCAACCTCGGCCATTTCACATTCGCCGACATTGCATCCTACCGGCTGGACCAGGGCAAGATCCGCACCTTCGCCGCCATCGGCTCGCTGACGGTGGTGTGCTTCTACCTGATCGTCCAGATGGTCGGCGCCGGCCAGCTGATCAAGCTGCTGTTCGGGTTGGACTACAACGTCGCGGTGATCGTCGTCGGCGTGCTGATGGTGGTCTATGTCACCTTCGGCGGCATGATCGCCACCACCTGGGTGCAGATCATCAAGGCCGTGCTTCTGCTGGGCGGCGGCATGGTCCTGGCCTTCCTGGCGCTGTCGCGCTTCGGCTTCAGCCTGGAGGCCATCGCCAAAAGCGCCATCGCCTCGCACAAGGACGGCGTGAAGATTATGGGGCCGGGCACGCTGCTGGCCGACCCGGTGTCGGCAGTGTCGCTGTCGCTGGGCCTGCTGTTCGGCACCGCCGCCCTGCCGCACATCATGATGCGCTTCTTCACCGTCCCCAATGCGCGCGAGGCCCGCAAGTCGGTCTTCTACGCCTCCGGCTTCATCGGCTTTTTCTTCCTGCTCGTCTGCGTGCTGGGCATGGCGGCGATCACCATCGTCGGCACCGACCCGCAGTTCTTCGAAGGCGGCAAGGTCGGCGGCAAGCTGATCGGCGGCGGCAACATGCCGGTGATGCATCTGGCCAAGGCGCTGGGCGGCGACCTGTTCCTGGGCTTCCTGTCGGCGGTCGCCTTCGCCACCATCCTGGCGGTGGTGTCGGGCCTGGCGCTGGCCGGCGCGTCCGCCATCGCCCACGACCTCTACGCCCGTGTCATCCGCAAGGGCGAAGCGACGGAGCGCGAGGAGATGCGCGTGTCCAAGATCGCCTCGCTGGTGCTGGGCGTGCTGGCTGTCGTGCTGGGCATCGCCTTCGAGAAGCAGAACGTCGCCTTCCTGGTCGGCCTGACCTTCGGCGTCGCGGCATCGGTGAACTTCCCGGTGCTGATCCTGTCGATGTACTGGAAAGGCCTGACCACGCGCGGCGCGCTGGCGGGCGGCATCGCCGGCCTGATCTCCGCCGTCACGCTGGTGGTCCTGTCGAACGCGGTGTGGGTCGTGGTGCTGAACAACCCGGCCCCCATCTTCCCCTACGAACAGCCGGCCCTGTTCTCGATGACGCTGGCCTTCCTCGTAACCATCGTCGTCTCGAAGCTGGACAGCAGCGCGTCGGCCCGCGCCGAGCGCGAGGCCTTCGAGGACCAGTTCGTCCGCTCCCAGACCGGCATCGGTGCCGCCGCCGCGGCCAAGCACTGATCGCCTGACGGTCCAACGGCCTGACGCTTCAATGGAAGGCGTCCTTCCCCAGACCCGGGGAAGGACGCCTTCCCGTTGTCAGCCGGTCCGTTGTCAGCCGGCCGAGACGCTGTTGTCCTTGCGGCGCGACAGCTGGACCTGCCCGTCCAGGCATTTGACATAGCCGGTCTTACCCGGTTTCAGCCCGTCCAGAATGGTGACCAGCGCGCGGGGGATCGCCGCGAATTCCTTGGAGCCGCGCGACTGGCCGTTGTAGGCGGCGATGTGCTCGCGCAGCTTCTCCTTGGACACCGGCTTCCCGTCATTCCCGATCATCTCGTCCGCCTTTCGATGCTCTTGCTCGCCGACAGGCTTACGCCGGCAGCCCATCCACTGCAACCGGCCGGCCAGTACGGTCGACGGGGAAGCGGATGGTGGCGGCGGTGCCGCGGCCCGGTTCGCTGTTGATGGACAGGCTTCCGCCATGCAGGGCCATCAGGTCGCGGCAGATCGACAGGCCCAGCCCGGTGCCGCCGAACCGCCCGGAGATGCTGCTGTCGGCCTGCTGGAACGGCTCAAGGATGCGGGCCAGCGCGTCGGCGGCGATGCCGATGCCGGTATCGCGCACGGTGATGGCGATCCTGCCATCCCCTTCCCGCACCGCACTCACCGTCACCCGGCCGCCGCGGGGAGTGAATTTGACCGCGTTCGACAGCAGGTTCAGCAGCACCTGGCGCAAGGCACGCTCGTCGGCCAGCAGATTGGGCAGGTCGGGGGGGCATTCGACCGCCAGCGTCACCCCACCGACATCGGCCGGCACCGCGGTCAGCGCCCGGCAGGTCTCGATGGCCTCGGCCGGCTCCATCCAGCTTTCATCCAGCGTGTAGCGCCCGGCCTCCAGCTTCGACATGTCCAGCACGTCGTTGATCAGGTCCAGCAGGTGGCGGCCGCTGTTCTGCACATGGCGGGCATAGTCGCGATAGCGCGGACTGCCCAGCGGACCGAACAGCTCGTGCAGCATGATGTCGGAAAAGCCGATGATGGCGTTCAGCGGCGTGCGCAGCTCGTGGCTCATGGTCGCCAGGAAGGCGCTTTTGGCCCGGTTGGCGGCCTCCGCCTGATCGAGCGCCGTGGCAAGCCTTTCGGCGGCCTCGACCCGCTCGGTGATGTCGCGCGCCTCGACCACCAGCACCGTGACGACGCCCCCGTCGTCATAGACCGGCTTGATCGTCACATCCATCACGCGGGTGAGCCCGTCGGCGACCACATCGGTCTCGTAACGGACGAAGCGCCCCGAGGCCGCCTTTTCGATGGATTGGCGGAAAGCCGCCGCCAGTTCGTCCGTGCGGGCCCAGCCGCGGAACTCCCAGGCGCGGTGTCCGACCAGCGCTTCGGCGGGCAGGCCGGCCAGGGCGCAGGCCGGCCGGTTCAGCGCCAGCACCCGGCCGTCCGGCGACAGCAGTCCCATGATCTGGAAACTGCTGTCGAACAGCGCCTGCGAGCGCCGTTCGCTGGCGCGCAATGCCTGCGTCGTCGTCTCCAGCCGACCGAGTTGCCGCAGCGCCAGCCAGGCCAGCAGCACCACCACCACCGACACCGCGGCGGTTTCTACGACGCGCTTCCAGCGGTCGTTGTACCAGCCGGCCAGGACGTCGTCGGTCCGGAGGCGGACATAGACGTAGAAGGGCAGCCCCCCCACGCGGCGGACGGTGCCGATCCGCTCGCGACCCTCGGTCGGGTCGAAGCCGGACAGCGTCCGCGCGGCCTCACCCGCGGGCAGGCGGGGCAGGATATTGGCGAAGATGGCGCGGTTCTGGTCAAGAGGCGCGCTGAACCGGGAATGGGCGAGGACCACCCCGTCTTCGCCATAAAGCAGGATGATGCTGCGCGGCCCGATGTTCTGTGTCGCGTAAAGCCGGGCGAAGCGGTCGAGGTCGAGCAGCCCCACCGCCGCGCCACTGCCGTCGGCCAGCGGTCGGACGATTGCCGCACGCCAGCCGCCGCCCTGATCCTGATAGGGTCCGATGAAGGACGCCGACCTACCGGCCGCCGCCTGGGCCAGCGGGGTTCCGGCAACCGATGCCGGAGCGTCCAGGCCGGTAGATTGCCGGACACGCCCGTCCGGCTCCACGATCAGCAGGGTCCGCAGTGCCAAGCCCGGTCCGGAGTCCATGCCGGGTGCATCGGGCGCTTCGCCCAGCAGGTAGGCGGGAATCTGCCCGCTCTCCGTCATGCCGCGCAGGGTATAGCCGGCCACGACCATGACGCGGCGGGCGTCCTCCTCCAGGAGGGTCGAGAGGTTGGCGGTCTGGCGCAGACCATCCTGGATCGCCCGGTCGCGCGCCCGCTCAAGGTCGGCGTAGGCGACCAGCCAGAAACCGGCGACCACCGCCACAAGCAGGCCGATGCGCATCGCGGCGACGGGCGGCAGAGAGGATAAGCGCCACCACGTCCCGCGTGCGCCACCGTCCGGTTCGGAGAGATCCGTCAAAGGAAATGGTCCGCCGCGTCTGAATGCTGGAGAGGCGTCAAGCCGGAACGGCCGGACGCGACGAACTGTAGCATGCCGGCGCGGGCAGTTTCACGTTCGGTTACCCCTGATCCGGGCAGGATCAGAGATGCGGGGGCCGGCTGTCGTGCATGGGAAGGATTTGGGGGAAGAGCTTGGGGAAAAGTTTGCCTCGACAAAGCCCGCAGCCCGCGCTTCTCTGCCCGGTGACGATGTGAAGGAGGATCCCGTCGGGCATGCTGCAGGATTTCATCGATAGCCTGTCCCAGGGGCCGCTCCTGGGGTTGATGCTGTTCCAGGTCGCCATCGTCTGGCCGCTGTCGCGCATCCTGCGGCGGGCCGGCTTCTCGCCGCTGTGGGCCCTGTTCTCCCTGGTGCCGCTCGGGCATGTGGTGCCCATCGGCGTGATGGCGCACAGCCGATGGCCGGTGCTGCCGGCACGGCAGGCGCGCAAGGTCAAGGCACGGAGGACGGCATGACGGAAACCGTGATCCAGCTCGGCTTCTGGGAACTGCTGATCGGCTCCATCGTCACGATGTACATGCTGATCGCCGGCGGCTGGGTTCTGGCCAAGGCCGGGCGCAGCCCGCTGTGGATCCTGCTGCTGCTGTTCCCCTACCTCAACGTCCTGGCGGTCTGGGCCTTCGCCTTCATCCGTTGGCCCTTCGTCGACCGCGCCCCCGCTCCGGCGCAGCCAGACGAGGGCTGAGCACCGGACAATCGGCAAGGGGGCAGGATCAGACGTCGTCCTCGATCAGGCGGACGATAACGTCGACGCGGGCGACGCGGGTGCCGGCGGGGGCGGCCGGAAGGTTCTGCACCGTCAGCCGGTCGGCGGGGATGTCCTCCAGCCGGCCGGTGGATTCGACGAAGAAATGGTGGTGGTCGCTGGTGTTGGTGTCGAAGTAGGATTTTCCCGCCTCCACCACCACCTCGCGCAGAAGCCCTGCGGTGGTGAACTGGTTCAGCGTGTTGTAGACGGTCGCCAGCGACACCGGCAGGTCGGCGGCCAGCGCCTCGCAGTGCAGCTGCTCCGCCGTGACATGCCGGTCGCAACCTTCGAACAGCATGCGGGCGAGGCCGAGGCGCTGGCGGGTCGGGCGCAGTCCGGCGCCGTTCAGCCGGTCGAGGGCTCGCTTGAAGGGGCGTTCGGCGGTCATCATGGGCGAGGCACCCGTACTGTCGACAGTGGGATCGGACACGGAGTCCAAAACAGGACCGCGGCACTAGGCCGCATTCTGTTTAAGAGTAAAACCATTCGGAAAGCTCACGCAAGCCATTGTCGCAGCGACGTCAATGGAGACATGGTTGGGAGAGCCGCCCAAACCGGATGAATGCCCGTAATGGCCCAATGCAAAGGCCGCCGACGGTTTCCCGCCGACGGCCTTGTCCATCCGGTGGATGCGACCGGTCAATAGCCGGTGGCGATCCGTTCGATCAGTTGCTTCACCGTGGGGATGAAGCCGTCGTTGTAATAAGGATCGCTGGCGAAGCGGTAGGCGTTGTGCCCCGCGAACATCAACTGGTTTTCGCAGTCGTCGGTGTGGCTGACCGCCTGGAGCGTCTTCTGGATGCAGAAGGAGCGCGGATCGGCGCGCTTGCCCGTCGTGCCTTCCTCGTTCTGCGCCCAGTTGGAGAAGCCGCAGGCCGACAGGCAGCCCATGCAGTCGACCTGATCGTGGAGGATCTTTTCCGACTGCTGGGGCGTGACGAAGACCAGCGTGCTGTCCGGCGTCTTCAGAGCGGTGGTGAAGCCCTGGGACAGCCAACCCTCGGCACGCTGCTTGTCGCTTTCGGTCACGTAGACCGGGCGGCCGCGCGGACCGACCGGGAATTCGGCCGAATGCTCGCCCACCGGCTTGGACAGGTAGGCGACCTGACGCTCGGACCGGGCCATCAGGTCCAGCAGGAAGGGGTTCTTCACCGCCGACGAGTAGAAGCCGGTGGGGGAGAAGCGGTTCAGGAAGACGTCACCCGGTTGCAGCGCCACCAGCTTGCGCTTCCACGCCATGGAGATCGGGCTCTCCTGGGTCAGCAGCGGACGGGTGCCGAACTGGAAGGCGACAGGCCCAAGGTCGGGGTTGTCGATCCAATCCTCCCACTCCGACAGCCACCAGACACCGCCCGCCATCACGATGGGGGTGTCGTTCAGCCCGAAGCTGTTCATCATCTGGCGCAGGGCCAGGACGCGGGGGAACGGATCCTCCGGCTTCTGCGGGTCTTCGGAGTTGGACAGGCCGTTGTGACCGCCGGCCAGCCACGGATCCTCGTACACCACGCCGCCGAGATGTTCCCGGAACTTGTGGTAGGCGCGCAGCCACAAGGCGCGGAAGGCGCGGGCCGACGAGACGATCGGATAGTAATGGACGCCGTAGCTCACGGCGATCTCGGCAACCTTGTAAGGCATGCCGGCGCCGCAGGTGACGCCGTGGATCATGCCCTGGGCGCCTTCCAGCACGCCATGCAGGATGTGCTCGGCGCCGCCCATCTCCCACAGGACGTTCATGTGGATACGGCCCTGGCCGTTCGACGTCTCGTGCGCGATGCGCGCCTGGGCGATGCCGCCCTCGATGCCGAAGGCGATCAGCTCGTTATGGCGCTCGCGCCGGGTCTTGCCATTATAGATCTGCGGCAGAAGGTTGCCGTTCTCATCATAGCTGTCGGCGTTGACACCCGAGAAGGTGCCAATCCCGCCGGCAGCCGCCCAGGCGCCGGAGCTTTCGCCGTTGGAAACGGCAATACCCTTGCCACCCTCGACGAGCGGCAAAACCTCCCGGCCGGACATCGGCAACGGCTTCAACGCCTTCAACGAACCCTCCAAAGACCGAACGTGGCATCCCGTGGGACGCCGGACCAAAGCGGCGGACTACCGGACGACGAAAAGCTCCGCCGGAATCCGCGTGGGTTCCGGCGGGATCGCCAGTGCGGTTCTATATATGAGGAATTGGCGCGCCCGACGAGCGGATTCATCCCCTCGCGCAAAAAACGTTCACGAATTGCCGCAGTCGCGAACGGAAGCGTCAGCGTATCGACCGGTCCACCGACGGATCATCGGGCTCCCCATCAGGCATCATGCGCCAGTTCGGCGGCCAGCCGGCCGGGCGCATCGGTGAAGACCGCCGACACGCCCCAGCCGAACAGCGTCCGGGCCCGTTCCGCGTCGTTGACGGTGTAGGCCAGCACCGGCCGGCCGGTGGCGCGGTACTCGGCCACGCTGTCGGCCGTCTGGCGGTCCTGGTGGACGTTCAGCGTCGCCGCGCCGATGCGGTCGGCGATGGAAGCCCAGTCTGCCGGCGGGTCCCACAGCAGATAGCCGCGCGGGATCTCCGGCCACAGCCGCTGCGCCACCTCCAGGCAGGGAACCTCGAAGCTGGAGAGCAGAAGCGGCCGGTCGGATGGCCACAGCGGGCGCAGGGTGTTCAGCGCCACCTCCGCCGTGATCTCCTCATGCCCCGGATAGGGCTTGATCTCCAGATTCAGGCCAAGGCCCAGGTCATGGACCAGCGCCACCGCCTCCTCCAGCGTCGGCACGCGCTCGCCGACGAAGGCGGCATCGAACCAGCGCCCGGCGTCGAGCGTCTGCAAATCCGCCAGTTCCAGCAGCGGGACGGCGCCGCTGCCGGTGGTGGTGCGGTCCAGCGTGTCGTCATGGATCAGCACAGGGCGCTGGTCGCGGGTCAGCATGACGTCCACCTCGACCCAGCGGGCGCCCTGGCGGGCGGCTTCGCGGATCGAGGCGAGGGTGTTTTCCGGGGCGCTTTCCTTGGCGCCGCGATGGCCGATCAGGCGGGGAAGAGTCGACAGCATGGGTCTCGCAGGAGTAAGAGCGGTCGCTTTCCTACATGACCCATTCCGTCGAAGCGGGAAAGAGCGATGAAGGCCCTGCACAGCGTTTCCGATCTGGTGGCCGCCGGGCTGATGACACCGGAGGCCGGCGATGCCGTGCGTACGGTCGCCGACCGCTATGCCGTGGCGCTGACCCCGTACCTGCGCGAGACGCTGGCCGGACGCATGGATCCGCAGGATCCCCTTTATGCCCAGTATGTCCCCTCCCCGGCCGAGGCGTACAGCACGCCGGAGGAACTCGAGGATCCCATCGGCGACGTGGCGCGCAGCCCGGTGAAGGGCATCGTCCACCGCTATCCCGACCGGGTGCTGCTGAAGCCGCTGCACGCCTGCGCGGTCTATTGCCGTTTCTGCTTCCGCCGCGAGATGGTCGGCCCGGGCGGCGAGGCGCTGACCCCCGACGAGATGGAGGCCGCTCTGGCCTATATCCGCGATCACGAGGAGGTGTGGGAGGTCGTCGTCACCGGCGGCGATCCGCTGCTGCTGTCGCCGCGCCGGCTGCGTGGGATCGTCCAGGCGCTGTCGGCCATGCCGCATGTCGGTGTCGTCCGTCTGCACAGCCGCATCCCCGCCGCCGATCCCGACCGTGTCACGCCGGAACTGGTGGAGGCGCTGACCGCCCCGGACCTCGCCACCTGGGTCGCCGTCCACATCAACCATGCCGACGAACTGACCCCGCCGGTGCGGGCGGCCCTCGCCCGGCTGGTCGAGGCCGGCATCCCGCTGGTCGGCCAGACCGTGCTGCTGAAGGGCATCAACGACAGCCATGCCGCACTGGAGGCTCTGTTCCGCGGGATGGTGCGCAACCGGGTGAAGCCCTATTACCTGCACCATCCCGACCTTGCCGCCGGCACCAGCCATTTCCGCCCGACGCTGGCGGAGGGTCAGGCGCTGGTGACCGGCCTGCGCGGGAAACTGTCCGGCCTGTGCCAGCCGACCTACGTGCTCGACATTCCCGGCGGCCATGGCAAAGCCCCGGCCGCCCCGGCCTGGATCGAGGAGCAGGGCGAGGGCGGCTATCGCGTGACCGACTTCACCGGCCGCGTTCACGACTACCGCGGCTGAGCGCCCGCCCTCAGATCGCTTCCGCCCGCAAAGCCGCGACCCAATGGGCGACCCGCCCCTTCAGGGCGGCGGCGCGGGCGAAGGCAAGCTCTTCATCCTCCAACGGCTCGACGATTTCGAACGCCAGCGACTCGGCGCCATGGGTGCTCCACGCCGCTTGCAGGCTGCGGTGCGGACAACCGCCCATCTTCAACTGGAACCAGAGGCGGTTCTGGATCTTGTCGAGGTCCGGCGCGCCGCCCATCCATACCGCACCGGCGGCCCCGCAACGGACGGCGAAGACGCCGGCCACGCTTTTGCGCTCCTTGTAGGCGGCCAGCGCCGCCTTGCGATTCTCTTTCCCAGCCGTGGCCGCCATAGTCTTCGCTCCCCCGCAGGTTATCAGTCCCGACTGGTTATATCCGGGTGATATTCCGCGCAAGGTTTTTATCCGGGTATTATCCCCAAAGGGCCGGAGTCCCGAACAGCGGATCGGGGTTGATGAGGGCGTTGTGGATGCCGACCACCGAGGCGAAACCGGTCCACAAGATCAGCGGCGTCCAGATCAGCGCGATGCTTCGGTCGTCCCGCCCCACCAGCGCGATGCAGATCGACGTGATGACGAAGAAGCACACCGTCCAGGCCGCGGCGAGGATCGAGCTGCCCAGCGTGAAATAGACGAGGCTGAAGGTGGCGTAGATCACCCAGGTCACCGCCTGGAGGCCGATCAGAAGCCCGCGGCTGCGGAGTGGCCGCGCCGGGTCGATCAGGCGGATGTCGCCCCAGATCTGGAACACATTCAACGTGAACCACATCACCGGGAAGACCCAGCCCGGCGGCTGCAGGGGCGACGGATGGTGTCCGGCGAAAGGCTGTCCGCCCCGCTCGACGAAGCCCCAGGCATTGACGATGACCCAGAACAGCAGGGGTTGCCACCAGCGGACCCGGAAGGGGGCGGGCGGTGGCGCGGTGTAGGTGGCGTCGCTCATGCTCCGCCAGATAGCGCGCCGCCCCCAACGGTCAAGTCAGCGCCATGCTTCAGCGCCGGGCTCCCAGCGAGGCGAGCTGGAACAGCACGCGGGCGCACAGGGTCTCGTCCGGCATGTTGGTGCGCTTGCAGTCGGCCTCGGCATCGACCAGCCGTTCCAGCGCCTGCCGGACATGGTTGGGCGACCAGTGGCGCGCCTGCCTGACCAGCCGGGTCTTCAGCTTGAAGAAGACCGGCGGGCGCAGCGACTCGACGGCGGCCTCCGGCGACTTGCCGGCAGCGACCTGGGCGGTGAGCAGTTGCAGCCGCTGGAAATGGCGTTGGGCGCCGCGCAGGATCGGCACTGGCGACGTGCCCTCGGCGAACAGGCGCGCCAGCGAACGGTCGAGCGTGGCGAAGTCGCCCTCCGCCGCCGCCCACACCGGCTCGTCCATCGACAGGGCGGCGCTGTCGCCGATGCAGGCCTGGGCATCCTCCAGCCGCACGCGCTTTTCGCTGCCCATGTAGAGCGCCAGCTTTTCCGCCTCGCCGCGGGCCACCATGCGGTCGCCGACGAGATTGCCGGCCAGGAAGCTCAGCACGTCGGGATCGGCGGTCAGCCCATGGCCTTGCAGAATGTCGGCGATGACGCGGCCGAGCGACGCCTCCTCCTCGACATAGCAGGGGATGGCGGCGGCGGCATCGTCTCCCTCGAACAGAAGCCGCAGCTTGGATCGGGCCGAGAGGTCGCCCGACTCGACCACCACCAGGCTGTCGCCCGGCGGCGGATTTTCCAGAAAGGCGGTAAAGGCGGCGGTGGCGTTGTCCTCGGCATCGCGAACGCGGATCAGGCGCCGGCCGCCGGTGAAGGAGATCGCCGCCGCCTCGTCCGCCAGCCGAGCCGGATCGTCGGCGATAGCGCGCCCCTGGAACTCGGCGACGCGGAAGGGATCGGACAGGTCCGGCACCACCATCTTGCCCAGCGTCTGGGCGCGGTCGCGGACGAGCCCCGAGTCGGGGCCATAAAGCAGCACCGCCCGAACCTTGCGGTCCGGGCTGCGCAGAAAACCGTCGATCGCCTTGGGCTGGAGCTTCACCCGTGCATCCCCGGCCGGTCAGGACCCGCGGCCGAGAAACATGGCGACGCGGGTGGTGATGTCGTTGGAGATGTCTTCGAGCGCCCGATCATAGGCGTTCTGCACCGTCGCGATGGCGGCGTAATGCTGCTCCAGCGTGTTGTAGCTGACCATCGAGCGCGAGCTGGACTGGAACACCACCTGCCCGGTCTGGGTGTCGGTCAGCCGGTAGGGGGCGTTGACCAGCAGCTGGGCGCGTACCGCGGTGGCGTCCTTCTGCAAGGCCAGCTTCTGTTCCGACGCCGACAGCGACACATCCAGACGGTAGCGCGGATTTCCTGGCCGCTCCGACGGATAGAAGTTATCGATCAGCAGGTTGCGGAGCTTCTGCCCTTCCCGGTTGGGGATCGACGCGATGTCGACCTCCATCAGCCGCTCGGATGCGGCGGCCCCGATGCCCTTGCCGCCATAGAGCGGCTGGAACCCGCAGCCCGACAGCGACACGGCGGACAGGCCGAGCGCGAGGGCGAAAAGCCCCCGCGCCATGACCTGACGGAGCGGGGCCCGACGGAGCGGGCTCCGGCGGAACGGGCCCTGGCGGATCGATCTGGGATCAGACGACGACATTGATCACCCGGTTCGGGACGACGATGACCTTGCGCGCCGGCTTGCCGTCCATGGCGCGCTGGACGTTGACGTCGGCAAGCGCCGCCTGCTCCGCCGCATCCTTGTCCATGTCGCGCGGCAGCTCCAGCGTGGCGCGCAGCTTGCCGTTGACCTGGACCGCGACCTTGACGCTGTCCTCCACCACCAGGGCGGGGTCGGCCTCCGGCCAGGGTTGGTCGGCCAGCAGGCTGCTGTGGCCCAGCTGCGCCCACAGCTCCTCGCCCAGATGCGGCATCATCGGACCGACGAGACGGACCAGCGACTCGAAGCCCTCGCGCAGGACCCAGCCTTCGCCGTCGCCCTTGCCGTCCAGCTCGCCGAGCGCGTTGGACAGCTCGCGAACCCGGGCGACCGCCTTGTTGAAGCGGAACTTGTCGAGATCCTCAGACACGCCGGCGATGGTCTTGTGGACCAGGCGACGGGCAGCCTCGGCCTTCGGGCCGAGCGACTCGGGCTTCGGCGTGCCGGCGGCCGGCAGATCCGCCTCGGTCATCATCCGCCACAGGCGGTTGATGTAGCGCCAGGCACCGTCGATGCCGGCCTCGGTCCATTCCAGATCGCGCTCCGGCGGGCTGTCGGACAGCATGAACAGGCGGGCGGCGTCGGCGCCGTAGGTGCCGATGATGTGCGCCGGATCCACCACGTTCTTCTTGGACTTCGACATCTTCTCGACGCGGCCGACATTGACCGGCGCGCCGGTGTCGGCCCGGACCCAGTCGCCCTTGTCGTTCTTCGTCAGGTCGGTCGGGGCCAGCCAGGCGCCGGTGCCGGAGTCCTTGTAGGTCTCGTGGTTGACCATGCCCTGGGTGAACAGGCCGGTGAACGGCTCGTCCAGGTTCAGGTAGCCGCAGGTCTTCAGCGCGCGCGTCCAGAAGCGGCTGTAGAGCAGGTGCAGGACCGCATGCTCGATGCCGCCGATATACTGGTCGACGCCCAGCCAGTAATCGACCGCCTCGCGGGTGAAGGCCGCATCCTCGGTCTTCGGCGAGCAGAAGCGGGCGAAATACCAGGACGACTCGATGAAGGTGTCGAAGGTGTCCGTCTCGCGCAGCGCCGGCTTGCCGCACTGGGGGCAGCCGGTGTGCTTCCAGGTCGGATGGTGGTCCAGCGGGTTGCCGGGCTTGTCGAAGGTCACATCCTCCGGCAGCACGACCGGCAACTGGTCGTCAGGGACCGGAACGATGCCACACGACTCGCAATGGATGACCGGGATCGGGCAGCCCCAATAACGCTGGCGGGACACGCCCCAGTCGCGCAGGCGGTACTGGGTGGTGCGCTCGCCCTGCTCCGCCGCCTCCAGCCGCTTGCCGGCCTCCTCCTTCGCCGACTCGGTGTCGAGTCCGTCGAGGAAGGCGGAGTTCCGCAGCACGCCGGGACCGGTGTAGGCCTCGGTCCCGACCTCGAAGGCAGCCGGGTCGGCATCGGCCGGGATCACCACCGGGCGGACCGGCAGACCGTACTTGCGGGCGAAATCCAGGTCGCGCTGGTCATGCGCCGGGCAGGCGAAGATGGCGCCCGTGCCGTATTCCATCAGCACGAAGTTGGCGACGTAGACCGGCAGCTCCCAGGACGGATCGAAGGGATGCACGACCGTCAGCCCGGTGTCGAAGCCGCGCTTCTCCGCCGTCTCGATCACTTCCTCGCTGGTGCCCAGCCGGTTGCACTCGGCGATGAACTCGGCCAGTTCCGGGCTGGACGCGGCCAGCTCGGCCGCCAGCGGGTGATTCGGGGAGATCGCGGCAAAGGAGGCGCCGAACAGCGTGTCCGGGCGGGTGGTGAAAACCTCCAGATCGTCTTCGCGCCCCTTGATCTTGAAGCGGAAGCGGACGCCGGTGGACTTGCCGATCCAGTTCTCCTGCATGATGCGGACGCGCTCGGGCCAACGGTCCAGCGTCTCCAGGCCCTTCAGCAGGTCTTCGGCATAGGCGGTGATCTTCAGGAACCACTGCGACAGCTTGCGCTTTTCCACCAGCGCGCCGGTGCGCCAGCCGCGGCCGTCGATCACCTGCTCGTTGGCGAGGACGGTGTTGTCCACCGGGTCCCAGTTCACCCAGGATTCCTTGCGGTAGGCGAGGCCCGCCTTCAGGAAATCCAGGAACATCTTCTGCTCGTGGCGATAATACTCCACGTCGCAGGTGGCGATTTCGCGGTCCCAGTCGATGGACAGGCCCATCGTCTTCAGCTGCCCGCGCATGGTCGCGATGTTCTCGCGCGTCCAGGCGGCGGGATGGACCTTCTTCTCAAGCGCGGCGTTCTCGGCCGGCAGGCCGAAGGCGTCCCAGCCCATCGGGTGCAGGACGTTGAAGCCCTTGGCACGCTTGAAGCGCGCGATCACGTCGCCGATGGTATAGTTGCGGACGTGGCCCATGTGGATGCGCCCCGACGGGTAGGGGAACATCTCCAACACATAGTATTTGGGCCGGGAGGCGTCCTCGCGCGCGGTGAAACAGCCCTTGCTGTCCCACACGCCCTGCCACTTCGCCTCGGTTTCCTTGACATTGTAACGCGACATGAGCGCGACGCCGTTTTCCGTTGTACCAGATGCTCGAAAGGTCGGGATACCGGCCCGGACCGGCCGGCCGTGTCAGCGGGCGGCGGCGTTCTGCGCCACGCGAAGCTGGCGGGCGCGGGTCAGCACCGCGTCCTCCAGGGTGCCGGCGGTTTCCGGCCCGACAGTGATGTCGCGCCAGTCGTTGCCGGTCCGCTGCTGCTTGAACACCGACACCCGGACGCCGTCGGCGCGCAGCTGGCGGTCCATGATGTAGAGGTTGACCTTGAACCGTTCGTTCGGCGAATCGGGCGGGGTGTACCAGTCGGTCAGGATCACGCCGCCGAACGGATCGGCCGAGGCGATCGGCATGAAGGACAGGGTGTCGAGCGAGGCGCGCCACAGGAAGCTGTTCACGCCGATGCCCCCGGCCGTGTCCTGGTCGCCGCCACGCTTGTTCTTGCCGAACAGGTTCAGACCGCCGTCGGTGCCGAGCAGGCTGCCGAACTTGTAGTCCTTGTTCTTCATCTGCTCTTCGACGGTTTCGGTCTTGCCGCCCCAGCTCGCACAGCCGGCGATCGAGACGGAAGCCGCGAGCAGTACAGGGACAAGGCGAAGGGCGGTCGAACGGCGCATGGTCGGGAACCCGGTTTAGAAAAGGGGTTGCCGCGCGCGAGTCACGCGCGGAATGCCGGTGAACAGACCATAAGTGGACGGCACCACGCAACAGCGGAAGCGTCTTTGCCCCGCCCCGTCACAACAGGACGACAACAGGCGAAGCCTGCCGGGTTGCACTGCGGCGGGCTCGCCAAGGGGGTCCTTCTTAGTGTGCTCCGTGCGACACACTGTCCCCCCAATGCAGCAATCCCGGAGATTTGCCGCTTGCTGGCGAGGGCGGGGGTGCGTACGAAAGTCTCAGCCAGGACGTCAACCAGGCTGAAACATCTGCTGCCAGGATGGAGGCAAAAATCATGACCCGTTATCTGCTGGCCGGCGCTGCCGCCGCCGCTCTCGCCCTCGGCGCTGGCGCTGCCAACGCCCAGGCCAAGTTCGAAGTCAAGATCGGCGGCGACGCCTACTTCGAAGCCGGCTACGTCGATCAGGATCTGGACTCCGGCCTGCGTTCGACCGAATTCCGCAACCGCATGCGCATCAACATCATCCCGTCCGCCAAGGCCGACAACGGCCTGGAGTACGGTGCGCGTATGCGTCTGCGTGCCAACGCTGGCACCAACAACGCCCGCAACACCGACGC
Organism: Azospirillum sp. A23; assembly: GCF_042938965.1. NCBI lineage: Bacteria > Pseudomonadati > Pseudomonadota > Alphaproteobacteria > Rhodospirillales > Azospirillaceae > Azospirillum > Azospirillum sp. A23. The sequence continues at coordinate 2,432,745 of NZ_CP170667.1, forward strand.
CGACCGCGCTTACATCTTCGCGCAGGGCTCCTTCGGTCAGGTCCGCCTCGGCGTGACCAACTCGTTCAACGACGAGACCTATACGACCGCCCCGCTCGACTACCTGCCGCTCGGCATCTACGACGCCCTGCCGGCCTGGATCGGCACGACCGCCAACGGTCTGAACAGCGGCGCCGCCAGCACCGTCACCAACGGCAACACGATCATCACCCAGTCGCTGGTGGCGGAAGCCAACTCGACCAAGATCGTGTACTTCTCGCCGCGCTTCGCCGGCCTGCAGATCGGCGCCAGCTACACCCCGCGTAACGACAGCTCGGCCACCGACGTCAACCGCGTCAAGCCGGTTGGCACGTTCGCCGCTGGCGGCGCTGGCACCTACACCGACATCGTCGAAGTCGGCGCCAACTACAACAACACCTTCGGCGGCGTGACCGTTAAGGCCAGCGCCGGCTACAACTGGGGCCGCGCCGTCGACGACGTCGTCGGTTCCAACTACAAGGATCTGAACGCCTGGCAGGCTGGCGCTCAGGTTGGCTACGCCGGCTTCGCCATCGGCGGCGGCTACATCGACTACGGCAAGTCGGGCCAGAACAAGCGTCCGGGCGTTGCCACCGAGAACACCCGCAACTGGGTTGTCGGCGCTCAGTACACCGCCGGCCCGATCGTTGTCGGCGCCAACTACAAGAACGGCAAGGACGCCGGTTCGTTCTTCACCGCCGGCGACCGCGAGCTGCAGGTCTACGAAATCGGTGTCGGCTACACCGTCGCTCCGGGTCTGACCGTCCAGGCTCAGTACGACCACTTCAAGCTGGACAACGACGCCTCGCTCCGCGACGACAAGGGCGACGTCGTCCTGGTCCGCTCGATCCTGGCGTTCTAATCGATCTTTCGATCGAACGTCCGGCAACGGATGGAAAAGGCGGTGGCTTCGGCCACCGCCTTTTTTCTTGCCCACGCCTTTCCCTTGCCAACTTTCTAGGCAAGCCGCCTGATTTTCAGCCCAACCAAAGAGCAGAATTCAGCCACTCTAGGATTTTTTAATCATTCCAACCAGTTATGAGTGTGTTTTTGTTGCAACTGTGTTGCGAATGCGAAAGCGCGCCGCAGTTTGCCTCTTGCCGGAGTAATTGGAGAGCGGTTAAGTCTTGCTTACAAAGACAACCGACCGCTCCCGGCCAAAACGGGGCGTACGCATAAGGATGGATAATCCATGAAGCGCTCTCTCGTCATCGGCTGCGCCGCCGTTGCCCTCGCCGCCGGCTGCGGCACCGCCTCGGCCCAGTCCAAGTCGAAGTTCGACATCCTGCTGGGCGGCGACGCCTTCTTCCAGGGCGCCTATGTCGACCAGGACAACGACAACGGCCTGCGCAAGACCGAATTCGCCAACCGTTTCCGTCTGACCGTCACCCCGACGGCCAAGGCTGACAACGGCCTGGAATACGGCGCCCGCCTGCGTCTGCGCGCCTCGGGCGGCACCAACAACAACCGCCAGACCGACGCCGACCGCGCCTACATGTTCGTGAACGGCTCGTTCGGTTCGATCCAGGCCGGTGTCGTCAACGGCCCGTCGGACGACTCGGGCGTCATCGGCCCGAACGTCGACGGCATCTCGGGCAGCCCGGACGGCTGGGTGTTTAACTACTACGGCGTGACCTCGCTGCCGTACGTTGTCGGTTCGCTGCGCACGCTCGAGTCGGGCGACGCCAGCACGAAGATCGTCTACTCGACCCCGAGCTTCGCCGGCTTCAAGCTGACCGCCGCCTACACCCCGACCTACGGCAGCAGCAACACCAACATCGAGCGCCGCAAGAACGTCACCTACAACGACATGGGTGAAGTTCAGGCCTACTATAAGGGCGCCTTCAGCGGCGTTGGCCTGGAAGCCAGCGTTGCCTACCAGTTCGCCCAGGCCCCGACCGGCTTCGAAGACCTGTCGTCGGTCCACACCGGCGCCACCGTCACCTTCGGTCCGTTCGCCATCGGCGGCAGCTATGCCTTCAGCGGCGACAGCGGCTACCGCAAGGGCCACACCGGCGTCGACGACAACCAGGTCTGGCTGGTCGGTGCCCAGTACACCATCGGCCCGGTCATCCTGGCTGCCACCTACACCGACGCCAAGGGCGCCAACGTCGGCACCGGTGCCTTCTCCGCGGCTGACTACGCCCGCGCCCACGTCTACCAGGGCGGCGTGACCTACGCCGTGGCTCCGGGCCTGACCACGGGTCTGGAATACAGCTACGTCGACAACAAGTCCGGCGGCCGCAACAACGACGCCAACATCGTCCTGTGGGACACCCGCTTCTCCTTCTAAGGGACGGGTTCCTGGCAGCAAACGTGAAGGCGGCGGAGAAATCCGCCGCCTCTTTTTTTTGTTCATTTCCCAGTCGACAAACAGCCCGGAGCGTGCAGAACAGGCTCACGCCTGAACCCATCCGAAATGGGTAACCCCTTGGCACAGAACTGCTGACCTCGACACCCAATAAATCGGCAAGTATTTGATATATGCATTTACATGATCCGGAGTCCCGTGTTTTTCACGCCACTGTTCTCGGAATGAGGTGACTTCCATCCCTGCCGCCACTTGTCGGAGTGCCGGTGGCAGGACTAAGTCTGGGGTCACAAGATACCGCTCGCGTCCCAATCTGACGGGACGCATGCACCGAGGATGACATCCATGAAGCGTTCTCTCGTCATTGGCTGCGCCGCCGTTGCTCTCGCCGCCGGCTGCGGCACCGCTTCTGCACAGTCCAAGTTCGACATCCTGCTGGGCGGCGACGCCTATTTCCAGGGCGCCTATGTCGACCAGGACGACAACACCGGCCTGCGCAAGACCGAGTTCGCCAACCGCTTCCGCCTGACCATCACCCCGACGGCCAAGGCCGACAACGGCCTGGAATACGGCGCGCGCCTGCGTCTGCGCGCCGCCGGCGGCACAAACAACAACCGCAGCACGGACAGCGACCGTGCATTCATGTTCGTGAATGGCGGCTTCGGCACCATCCAGGCCGGCGTGATCAACGGCCTGTCGGACGAATACGGCATCATCGGCCCGAACGTCGAAGGCATCGAAGGTTCGCCGGACGCGCAGTTCCTGAACTATTACGCGAACGCCAACGGCGCGCCCTATGCGCTGGGCAGCCTGCGCACGCTGGAGTCGGGAGACGCCAGCAGCAAGATCATCTACCTGACGCCGAGCTTCGCCGGCTTCCAGGTCGGCGCTGCCTACACGCCGGTTTATGGCAGCAGCAACACCGACATCAACCGTCGCAAGAACAGCACCGCTTATCGCGACATGGGCGAGGTCCAGGCCACCTACAAGGGCGAGTTCGGCGGTTTCGGCCTGGAGGCGAGCGCCGCCTATCAGTTCGCCAAAGCGGCCAGCCAGCTTGAGGATTTGTCCTCGGTCCATGTCGGCGCCAACGTATCCTACGCCGGCTTCAAGGTCGGCGGCAGCTACGCCTTCAGCGGCGACAGCGGCTATGCCAAGGGCACCCGCGGCGTGGACGACCAGCAGGTCTGGATCGTCGGCGCCAACTACGATTTCGGTTCGGTGATCCTGGCCGCCACCTACACTGACGCGAAGGGCATCGACAGCAACTTCGCCGGCCTGAACTCCCGCGCCCACGTCTGGCAGGCCGGTGTGACCTACACCGTTGCGCCGGGCCTGACCACGGGTCTGGAATACAGCTATCTCGACAACAAGGTCGGCGGCGTGAACAACGACACCAACATCGTGCTGTGGGATACCCGCTTCGCCTTCTGAGCGGCAGGGTTCCAACGGCGGATAAGAAAAGGGCGACGGAGCAATCCGTCGCCCTTCGTCGTTTTCCGGGACCGGCTTATTTCTTGGGAGCCGTTTTGCCGTCCTTGTCGGTTGTGTCGCACAGCATGAACAGCACCGACGACTCCAGCGGCGTCCAGACCAGCAGGTAGCGCTCCTTGTCGCGGTCGCCGAGGAAGACGATCGTCTCCGAATCGGTGACGGACTTGGGATGGATCTCACCCAGCAGGTAGCCCATGCGGCCGTAATTCGCCATGGTCCCCTGGAAGATGTAGTCCAGCCGCTCCTGATCGTCCTTCGCGACCTCCCAGCCGAACTGTTCCTGCCGCACGCAGCGGCGGCCGTATTCGTCCAGGACCTTGTCCATGAAGCTGCGATAGGTGCCGTCGTCTGTCAGCGGGTAGGCCGGCTCGCTGAAGCGGACCTTGGTCATCGGCGACCCCAGCATGACCTTGGCCTTGCTTTGCTTGGCACCGGGCTTCGCCGGGGCGGCGGCCTTGGGGGCCTGCTTCGGATGCTCTTCGGCATGGACGGGGCTGGCGGGAACGGCGACGCACCAGACGGCCACTGCGGCGGCGAGCAGGCCGGCAGGGACGGCCGGCGTCAGGGCGGAGAGCAGGGAACGAAACGGACTCCGCATGCGGAGGTCTCCTCGATATGCAAAACGATGACGATACCCGCGCCGGCGATCCGCCGGCGATGTGGATGCGTCGGGCATGGTCGCTTGGGGCGCTTGCGTTTCCGCGGACCGTCCGCTAACACGCCGCGGAAGCGCTGTACACCCGCAGCGACCGGATTGGGGGCGGCCATGACGATGACGCAGGGCACTGGCAAAGATACGCAAACCGGCGCCGAAGCAGGCGATTCCACGGTTGCGGACAGCGTGACGGCACGGCTCGACTCGGTGCGGCGTGCCATTGCGGAGACGGAGTCCGCCTGCGGGCGCGACAAGAACGCCGTCACTCTGATCGCGGTGTCGAAGACTCATCCGGCCGACGCGGTGGAGGAAGCGCTTGCCGCCGGCCAGCGCGTGTTCGGCGAGAACCGCGTGCAGGAGGCCAAGGGCAAGTTCCCGGCGCTGAAGGAGCGCTTCCCCGACCTGGAACTGCATCTGATCGGGCCGCTCCAGACCAACAAGGTCAAGGACGCCGTCGCCCTGTTCGACGTGATCCAGACCCTGGACCGTCTGAAGCTGGCCGAGGCGCTGGCGGAGGAAATGGCGAAGTCCGGCCGCCGGCCGCGCTGCCTGATCGAGGTGAACACCGGCGAGGAGCCGCAGAAGGCTGGAATCGCCCCGGCGGAGGTCGAGGCCTTCCTGGCCGACTGCCGCGACCGGCTGGGGCTGCCGGTCACCGGGCTGATGTGCATTCCGCCGGTGGACGAGGAGCCGGCCATGCATTTCGCCCTGCTGGCCGAAATGGCGCGACGGCTGGGTCTGCCGGAGATCAGCATGGGCATGAGCGGAGATTACGAAACCGCCGTCCGCTTCGGCGCCACCCATGTGCGGGTCGGCACGGCGATCTTCGGTGCGCGTCCCTACCCGGCCCAATAAGGCCCGGCCCGGGGTTCGACAGCAGCATCAGGCACCCGGGTCGGCAACGCTGAGCGCGCTGCCCGGCCCGCAATCCTTCAGCAGCCGGAGCATGTCCTCGGGCGCCAGCGCGACGCAGCCCGCAGTCGGCGTCCGGTCGGGGCGGACGAGGTGCAGGAACACGGCACTGCCCATTCCCGGCACCACCGGGTCGTCATTGTGCCCCATCACCACCACGATGTCGTAAACGTGGTCGTCCCGCCACATCTCCTCATGGCTGGCCGGATAGGGGCGGACGACAGGCCGGTTGTAGGCGGGATCCTCCGGCGCGTCGCACCAGCCATCCTGCTCGGCGATGGGGTGGAGCGGCAGCCCGGTCTCCGGCGGCGGCAGCCGGTCGGCGCGCCACAGCACGCGGCGCAGCGGGAACCGGCCGACGGGGGTGGCGCCGTCGCCCTCCCGCTTGTCGGGGCGGACACCGCCGCGGCCCAGCACGCAGGGCGCCTCCCCGCCCGGCCAGCGCAGGCGGCCGGTGGTGACCGGACCGACGCCGCCGGGTCCGACCTTCTCGGTGCCGGGGCGATCCGGCGTCACACCGATCTCGATGCTCATCCCGAAACCCGCGTGGTGCTGGTGGCCGCCTGCGCCGCTTTGCGCGACTGCTCATACTTGGCCAGATTGCGCATCATCGTCTCCGACAGCATGTCCGGCGTGACCGGAGCCGATCCGGCAACCGGTGAAGCGGCCGGCGCGGCATCGCCCGGCTGGGCGGGGGCCGGCTGCCCCGCGCCGGCCTGCGGCTGGCCGCCATTGGCCGCCGTGGCACCGATGGCGCGGGCGGAGGCTGTCACCGCTCCCGGTACCGGCGCCGCATAGCGGGGGGCGCTGTGCTTCGCCAGGGCCGAACTCGCCAGCGGGGTGTCGCGCGCCGGCATCTTGCTGGGGTGCGGGGCGGCGCCGGCGGCAAGCTGCGCGGTGAGGGCCGGCGAGGCGTCTGCGGATGCGGCTTTGGCAGCAGCCGGCGACGCGGCGGCAAGCCGGATCGGCTGTCCGGTGGCGGCGGGAGCCGGCGACGGTGCGGAGGCGAGGTCGGCCGGCTTGGCGGCGGCCAGCGCCGCGGCAAGCCCGGCGGCAGGCGCCTGCTGCGGCTCCGCGGGGGAACCGGACGCCGCCGGCCCCCCCGAGGCGTCCGCAACGGCGGTGGAGGCGGCGGGATGGTCACCTCCCCCAAAGCCGAGCGAGGCCATGACCGTTTCACCCACATCCTGACCCGTCGCCTGTTCCATCACCGCGTTGGCGATGGAGGCCATGCCGCCGATCACGCCGCCATACAGCATGTCGCCCATGATCCGCATGGACGGCTGGATGGTGTCGCCGGTGATCTCGCGATAGACGGTGCTGACGATCGGGATGTGCTGCAGCGGGTTGATGATGTCCAGGAAGTCCCAGAAGGACATGTCGCCCTGGATTTCCACCGGACCGCCATTGTGGCCGTCATTGATGACCGGCGACGCCTTCTCGCGCGGCAACGGACGCTGAACGGCGCTGCTGTCGATGGTGGTGGCGTCGATGGCCATGGGCGGTCTCCCGGCTCGGTGGTCACGGCAGGTACAGCAAACGCCGTGCCAAGCCCCCATGCCCGAACCGGGGCGGAATCACCCGTTTCGGGAGGATCCGGACGGTCGCACCCGGAATCCGATTCCCAGCCCCGCATGAACAGTAAGAGGGGCGGCAAGAACTGCCGGGCCGGCATGGCGATTCCTGCCTCACCGGCTCAAGCTGGGCTGAAGGCTCAGAACATGTGACCGCTGCGTTCCGCCTTGGTGCGGAGATAGGCCTCGTTGTGGCCGTTGGCGGGGAAGATGTGGGCCACGCGTTCCACCACGGCGATGCCACAGCGGGCGAGCTGGCGCAGCTTTTCCGGGTTGTTGGTCATCAGCCGAACGGAGTCGAAGCCAAGCTGCCGCAGCATCTCCGCCGCCGGCAGATAGACGCGCTCGTCGGCCTCGAAGCCGAGGATTTCGTTGGCGTCCACCGTGTCGAAACCACGGTCCTGGATGCGGTAGGCGCGCAGCTTGTTGACCAGCCCGATGCCACGCCCCTCCTGCGCCAGATACAGCAGCACGCCGCTGCCCTGCCGGGCGATCTCGGCGATGGCGCCGCGCAACTGGTCGCCGCAGTCGCAGCGCAGCGACCCCAGCAGGTCCCCGGTGAAGCATTCCGAGTGCAGGCGGGCCAGCACCGGCTGCGTCGGATCGGGCTCGCCGATGACGATGGCCAGATGCTCCGGCCCGCCGTCGGCCGGGCGGAAGGCGTAGATGCGCGTGTTCTCCGACCCGACCAGCGGCACCCGCGCATCGGCGACGCGGCGCAGGGTCCGCACCACATGCACGCGGTAATCGGCGACGTCCGACGCCCGCACCAGCAGCAGGTCATGCTCCGCCGCCCACTCCGCGGCGCTGACCGCTGCCTCACCCGGGACCGCCCCACCGGAAACCGGCCCACCAGACACCGGCAACGGCAGGTCGGCGGTGATGGCGGCCGGCAGCAGGCGGGCCAGCCGGGCGAGGTCCACCGCGGCGGCCTCGCGGCTGCCGGGGCAGGCCTCGGTGGCGGTCAAGCCAGCCGGCAGCGCATCCTGGGCCTGCGGATATTGTTCGGGATCGGCCAGCGCATGGGCCTGGTCGGCCGTCAACCCGTCGGGCCGGTCGAGGGTCATGGCGCCGAACGCCTCCGCCGCACCGGGCGCCTGATCGTCGGCGATGTCGGTCGCCGGCTGCGCCGCTCCGGCGGCGGCCAGCCCCAGCACGACGGCGCGGCGGCGGGTGACCGCCAGCCGGGGAGTGCCGCCGGTCAGCGCCTTCAGCCGGTCCACCGTATCGAGCGCCACCGACTCCACCGAGACCGCGGCGCCGACGGTACCGTCGGCCGTCTCGATCGCCACCACCTCGCCCCGGCGCAGGGCGGCCAGAGCCCGGTCGACGGCGCGCACGGCGGCCTCGTCGATCGGAGCCGCTTTGGGAGCTGCCGCGGGCGCGGACAGGTTGACCGTGGTGGTGGCGGAGGAGTGTTCGGCTTGCATCGTCAGCGGCTTTGCGTAGCGGGTGCGCCGGCTCCGGCGCGAAAAACGGGACATGGTGCGTTCGGCGGGCGAAGCAAAGCGCAGGTGGCGCGCCCCTGTCCAGCGATTCCCGCGCGCCACACCGTTGCCGAAGGCGCAACGATCCCGCCAGCCTGCCCGGCCCAGAAGCCCTTTGAGACCGGATCGGGACAGAATGCCGGACGGAGGCGGCACCTCCAACGGGGTGCTCCGCCGCCGGAACCGCGGGCGTTAGGATGACAGCCACAGCCCTTCAACCGGGAGCCCTCCCCCGTGACCACCCGTTCGACGCCCCCTGACCAGCCCGCCTCCGTGCATCTGGTGATGCCTGCCGATCTTCCGGCCGACGCCTATGGCCGCCGCATGGTCGAAGCTCTGCGCGCCGCCGGGGCCGGCATCACCATCCATGCCCTGCCCGGCCCGCACCCGCAGGTCGATCCGTCGGCGATCCTGGCGGCCGACGTCGCGCTGGCACGGCTGCCCGACGGCGCTCCGGTCCTGCTGGACGGCAACGCCCTGGCCAATCTCGCCGCCAGCCTGACGGCCGACAGCCGACGCCTGCGCTTCACCGCGCTGGTCGAGCGCCTGCACTGGGCGGACCCCGCGCTGCCCACCGACGAGGCCGCGGCCCGCCGCAATCTGGAACAGGGGGCGCTGGCGCTGATGCGCCGCATCGCGGTGCCGGACGACGCGGTCGCCGCCACCGTGCGGGAACTGGGCGTTCAGCCCGACCGGATCGTCCGTGCCGACCCGAATGCGGAGGGGGCGGCGGCACTGCTGGCGGTCCTCTGAGTGCCTCGGCGAGGGCCGCTGCCCCTCCCGCCACAAGCCATCACGACAATCCACCGGCGCCATGCTACTAAGGCGCGGCCCCGGCACTGCCGCCGACGGCATCCGCCTCCCAGTCCCGTGCCGCAGCCCCGTGCAGCCCCCATACAGCCCATGACCATCGCAAAGCGCATCCTCCTGGTCGATGACGACACCGCCCTGCGCCAGTCGCTGGCAGAGCAGCTGCGGCTGCTGGAGGAGGTCGAGACCGAGGAGGCGGGCGACGGCGCCGGCGCACTGAAGGCGGTCCGCGCGGCGGCCGGGGCGGGAATCGGCTTTTCCGCCATCCTGCTCGATGTCGGACTGCCGGACATGGACGGGCGCGACGTGTGCAAGCTGCTGCGGCGCGAGGGTGTGCGCTGCCCGGTCATCATGCTGACCGCGTCGGCCAGCGATGCCGATACCATCCTGGGTCTGGAGTCCGGCGCCAGCGACTATGTGACCAAGCCCTTCCGCCTGGGGGTGCTGATCGCCCGACTGCGCGCCCAGCTGCGCCAGTTCGAGCAGACGGAGGACGCGGTCTTCGCCATCGGCCCCTACAGCTTCCGCCCCGGCGCCAAGCTGCTGCTGGACGAGGCCGCCAACCGCAAGATCCGCCTGACCGAGAAGGAAACGGCGATCCTGAAATACCTGTACCGTGCCGGCGATCTGGTGGTCGGGCGCGAAACCCTGCTGGGGGAGGTCTGGGGCTACAACGCCGCGGTCACCACCCACACGCTGGAGACCCACGTCTACCGCCTGCGCCAGAAGATCGAGGCCGATCCGTCGAATGCCCGCATCCTGGTGACGGAGCCCGGCGGCTATCGTCTGGTGCCCTAGCCACCGATCAACTGGGGCCGCCGACCGACTGAGGCCGCCGCTCACCGTCCGACGGGGGCCAGCCCCCGCCGGCTTCCCCGTTCGGCAATGGTGACCTCGCCGGAGAAACCCAGCCAACGGTGACGCTCGCCCGCCTGAGGCTTGGCATTGGGTTTGGAATAAGACTTCGTCTGGTGGTTAAGCCGGGCGGCACCCAGGCCGCAGGCAGACGGACCGACCCAGAGCCCGCGGCCGCGCGGCACCACCGGCAGCAGTCGCAGCTTGCGCCCGACAATCGCCATCCGGCGGCGCCAATGGGCAACGTCATGCGGCGAAACGCCGACCCGGCGCGCGATCTCGCGATCCGACAGCAGCGCGCTGCCGGGATCCTGCAGCAGTTCCAGAACGGCGCGCCGCTTGTCGGTGTCGGCATGGCGGGAGTGCTTGCGCTCCAGCGCCTTGCCCATGTCCCACAGCTTCTCCGCGGTTTCGCGCGCCAGGGTGCGCCAGCGGTCGGCCTCCTCGCGCTGGCGGTCGGCGTCGCCCGCGGCCTTGTCGAGCTGCCGGCGCAGGGTGGCGAGTTCCAGCTCCAGATCCTTCACCTGCCGGCGCAGACCGCGGACCAGCTCGTCCGGCGGCGGCGGCGGAGCCGGCGCGGGGGCGGGTTCGGACGGGTGGACGGTCGGCGGCGGTTCGGGAGCGGGCGGCACCGGCGTGCGTGCGCGCTCCGCCAGATCGCGGAAGGACAGCCCGGCACGGGACAGCATGATACGGGCGGCGCGCAGTGCGGACAGCGCCTCGCCCTGATGCTCCGACTCGGCCATGGCGAGGACTTTGGCGAGCTTGTCAGGATCCATCCGCGTCGGGTTCCGCCGGAGCCGGTCCCCACCCGCGCGGGGACCTGGGAGAAGTCATGCCGCGCACCACGCGACGAGGCCCCAACCTACCACATCTTATGGGTTTGGACAGATGCCCTTCGTAGGGTGGCGACTCGCGACAGGCCGCGTTCGAAAGCCTTGGCCGCCATCCGTGGGAGTCGCCCGGAAGAGAAAAGGGCGGGAGAGATTTACTAGACTTGGACAAGCTTGGCAGCCACGATGGCGCCGTCATGACCGTTCGTTCCACCATCAATCCCGCGCAACCGCCAGCCCAGGACGGGGCCGGCGGCGTCTCCCCCTTTGTCATGCGCTTCTGGGGGGTGCGCGGCAGCATCGCATCGCCCGGCCCGGCAACCGTGCGCTATGGCGGCAACACCGCCTGCATCGAGGTTCGCTGCGGCGGCACCCACATCGTCTTCGATTGCGGCACCGGCATCCGGCCGCTGGGCGAGTCGCTGTCGCGCGAGGGCGGACCGGTGAACATCGACCTGCTGCTAACCCACAGCCATCTCGACCACATCAGCGGCCTGCCCTTCTTCGCCCCGGCCTTCGATCCGGCCAGCCGGATTCGGCTGTGGGCCGGCCATCTGCCGCCGGAGCGGCCCTTCCGCACCGTGCTGGCCGACATGATGACGGCACCGCTGTTCCCGGTGCCGGTCGAGATCTTCCGCGCCGACTGCCAGTTCCGCGATTTCCAGGCTGGGCAGACGCTGGAGCTGGCACCGGATGTCGTGGTGCGCACCTGCCGCCTCAACCATCCCGACGGCGCCACCGGTTACCGGGTGGAGCATGGCGGCCGCAGCCTGTGCATCCTGACCGATACCGAGCATCCGTCCGAGGGCCGCGATCCGGTGATCCTGGACCTGCTGCGCGGTGCCGATCTGATGGTGTATGACAGCACCTACACCGACGCCGAATACCCGTCGCGCGTCGGCTGGGGCCATTCGACCTGGCAGGAATGCCTGCGGCTGGCCGAGGCCGCCGGGGTCGGCCGCGCGGTGATCTTCCACCACGATCCCGCCCGCACCGACGACGCGCTGGACGTCATTGCGGCAGAGGCGGAGGCGATGCGCCCCGGTTCGCTGGTCGCCCGCGAAGGGATGGAGTTGTCCCTCTAAGAACCGGCATAGTTCTTACCGGTTGAATCCTCAACAATCCGATCTACTGAGCAAAAGCGCTTGAGCGTGTTCAATACGCCACAGGTTGCTTTGTCACACTGGCCTCCTGTGACAATCTTGGTATTAGATCGGTGTGCAACCCCGCCTTGATTGGGGCGGGCGGGGTCGTTGAAGCGTGCAAAGCTCGGGGGAAAGCGATGCGCATGACCGGTCGTGCCTTGGGGATGCTTGCCGTGCTGACCGTCGCGACGCAGCTTGGCGGCTGCGCCACCACACCGCCGCTGGAAAGCGCGAAGCTGGACGGCGACCCGCGCAGCGTGGTGCTGCACCATCCCGCCAGCGGCGAGACGACGTCCGTCACCTACTGGCGTCCCGGCGACGGATACGATCCGGCCGCGATGCGCGAGATCGCCGTCCTGTTCCGCGACCGCCGCAGCGACGAGGTGATCCCGGTCGATCCGGCCCTGGTCGACATGCTGGTGGAACTACGCCAGCGTGTCGGCGCTCTCCCTGAGTCGCCGATCCGCATCACGTCGGGCTACCGGTCGAGCGCCAGCAACGCCAGCCTCGCCCGCACCAACCCGAACGTCGCCGAGAACTCCTATCACATGCGCGGACAGGCGGCCGACTTCTCCATCGCCGGCATCCCGCCGTCGCGTCTGGCGGAGGAGGCGGCGGCGATGCAGCGCGGCGGCTACGCGATGTACGCCCACACCGGCCATGTCCATGTCGACACCGGCCCCTTCCGCACCTGGACGCCGAAGACCGGCGATCCGCGCGCTCCGCAGATCCTGGAGGCGCAGGCCCGTGCCCGCGCCAGGGCCCAGGCGCTGGCCCAGAAGAGCGTCGGCAAGGGCCGCGTCCAACTGGCCGATGCGGGAGCGAAAGCGGGCAAACCTCCGGCCAAGCCGGCCAAGGCTCCGGGGAAGTCGGCCGCCCTCGCGCCGCCCGATCTGTCGCGCGTCCGCGTGGCCCTGGCCCAGGTGAAGGAAATGCCGGTGCAGAAGACGGCGAAGCGCTAAACTGCCGGCGCATCCCCGCCGTCATCCGCGTCCCGGTACCGTCATGACCACCCTGCTGATCCTCCGCCACGGCCCGACCGCCTGGAACGCCGAAGGGCGTATCCAGGGCAGCATCGACGAGCCGCTGTCCGACGCCGGCCGCGCACGGGTCGCCCGCTACCGCCTGCCGTCCGAGTCGGCCGGACTGCGCTGGGTCGCCAGCCCGAAGCGCCGGGCCTGGGAAACCGCCCTGCTGCTCGGCCTCGATCCCAGACCGGAACCGCGGATCGTCGAGATGGATTGGGGCGAGTGGGAAGGCCAGCGCACCGAGGATCTGCGGGCCGACGGCCGCATGCCGGTCCGCCACGACCGGCTGGGGCTGGACTTCAAGGCACCCGGCGGTGAAAGCCCGCGCGAGGTGCAAGACCGCCTGCGCTCCTGGCTCGCCGATCTGGCGGCGGAGGGTCATCCGACCGGTGCCGTCGCACACAACGGCATCCTGCGCGCACTCTATTCGCTCGCCACCGGCTGGGACATGCGCGACGACCCGGCGGAGGAACTGCACAACGGCTGCGCCCACCTGTTCCGGCTGACCAGGGACGGCACGCCGGAACTGCTGCGGTTGAACATCGGCCTGCTCAAGTAAGGCTTTACCGGAGCGAGGGGGCGCGACCGCCCCCCCCGTCAGGCAGTCAGCCATCAGACATTCAGATCGACGATCACCGGCACATGGTCCGACGGCTTGGGTTCCCAGCCGCGGGCATCGCGCAGCACCTTGATGCCTTTCAGCGCGCCTTCGAGCGGCGGCGTCACCCAGATATGGTCCAGGCGCCGGCCGCGGTTGGAGGCGGCCCAGTCCTTCGCCCGGTAGCTCCACCAGGTGTAGAGCTTCTCCTCCGGCGGAACGAAGCGGCGCAGAGCGTCGACCCAACCGGCCGAAGCCTGCATCGCCGCCAGCTTCTCGACCTCGATGGGCGTGTGGGAGACCACCGACAGCAGTTCCCTGTGGCTCCAGACATCCTGCTCCAGGGGCGCGATGTTCAGGTCGCCGACCAGCACCATCGGACGGTCGGGCGTCCGTTCCGTGCTGAGCCAGTGGGTCATCTCGTCCAGGAACTGGAGCTTGTGGGCGAACTTGTCGTTCACCGCCGGATCGGGGATGTCCCCGCCCGCCGGGATGTAGACGCTGTGCAGCTCGATCCCTCCCGGCAGATGGGCGAGGGCGTGGCGGCAATCCTGCTTGCCGCACCAGTGCTGGACGTCGTGCGAAGAGAAGGGCAGGCGCGACAGGATGGCGACGCCGTTGTAGCTCTTCATCCCGTGGATGTGGGCGTGGACATAGCCGCGCTCCGCCAGCGGGCCGAGCGGGAAGTCGGCGTCCACCACCTTGGTTTCCTGCAGGCAGATCACGTCCGGTTGCTCCTCCTCCATCAGGCGGAGGAGGAGGTCCAGACGCATGCGGACCGAATTGATGTTCCAGGTCGCGATGCGCATCGGCGGCGGCTCAGGCGATGGTCAGGGTCAGGGTGCCGACGCCCTCGACCGCACCGGCCAGCACGTCGCCGGCCACCACCGCGCCGACACCCTCCGGCGTGCCGGTGTAGATCAGGTCGCCCGGCTGCAGTTCGACCAGCCCGGACAGGTAGGAGATCGTCTCCGCCACCGACCAGATCAGGTCGGACAGGTCGCCCTTCTGCCGCGGCTCGCCATTCACCTCCAGCGTGACGGCACCCTTGGCCGGGTGGCCGATGTCGGCGACGGTGCGGATTGCGGAGCAGGGAGCCGACTGGTCGAAGCCCTTGCCCATATCCCAGGGCTTGCCTTCCTTCTTGGCCGCGTTCTGCAGGTCGCGCCGGGTCATATCGAGCCCGACGGCATAGCCGAACACATGCTCCAGCGCCCGGTCGACCGGAATGTCGCGGCCGCCGGTCCCAATCGCCACCACCAGTTCGATCTCGTGATGCAGGTTGGCGGTCCTCGGCGGATAGGGGATGGTGGCGCCGTCGGCGACGATGGCATCGGCCGGCTTCATGAAGAAGAAGGGCGGCTCGCGGTCGGGATCGGCGCCCATCTCGCGCGCATGGGCGGCATAGTTGCGGCCGACGCAGTAGATACGCCGCACCGGGAACGGATCGCCGCCCGTGACGGGGACGACCGGCTGGGACCACAGGGGAATGGCGAAGGCCATGGCATCGGCTCTCTGGTTGGGACACTGTCGAACAGCTAACCCGAAAGCCGGCAACGGACCAAGCGCCCAACCATCCGCCCTGCCCTGCAAAGCGCTCCAGCGTGCCGGGGGCAAGGTTCGGGGCGGATCCGTCTGGAAACGAAGACGCCCGGTCTGGGGGGGACCGGGCGTCGGAAGCTCCGATTCGGGAACCCGCGCGCGGCAGGGGAAACCGCAGGACGGGCGATCGGCGTCGAATCGGCGTCGATCACTTCTTGACTCTTCAAGATGGAATTTGTGCGCGCTCCCACCAATACGCCAGACGCATATCTGGCATGCATAGCCTATCGCCTGTGCAGTTCTTGCTGACAAACGAAAGCCATACCCGCATTTTATCCGTTCATCCGATAATTCACCCAAAATATGGCATCCACGGTGACTGACAACGAGCGTTCCACCCCCGCCGACCGGCGGTCGCGTCTGCGGCCCGGAAAGAACGGCAAGCTTGCCCTCGGCCCCCTTCCCGAGCTTGTGGGGTACAACCTGCGCAAGGCTCAGGTCGCGGTGTTCCAGAGCTTCCAGAACGCGGTCGCTCCGCATGACATCACGCCCGGCCAGTTCGGCGTGCTGATCATGATCCGGGAGAATGAAGGCCTGTCGCAGTCCGATCTGGGCACGGCGGTCGGCATCGACCGGTCGACGATGGTCGCCGTGATCGACCGGCTCGAGTCGCGCGGCCTGGTCGTCCGCGCCCCGTCGCCCAACGATCGCCGCTCCTACGCGCTGCGCCTGTCGCCGGAAGGCCAGACGCTGATGGATGACCTGATCCCACGCGTCCAGGCTCATGACCAGGGCATGGTCAAGGACCTGTCTCCGGAAGAGCAGACGCAGTTCATCGACTTCCTGCGCCGCGTGTCGCGGTCGAAGTAAGGGGCGAGGCCCCTTCCGTTCCAGGCACCGGAAACGACTGACAGCCCGCCCCGCACCGGCAATCGCCAAGTGCGGGGCGGGCTTTTCTATTTGGGGTGCGCTGGAACGAAAGGGGCGGATGGTCCGCCGAAGAACAGCGCAAAACAAAAAAGGCTCAGCTTGTCAGCTGAGCCTTTTTTGCCGGTCTAACCCGGAAACTTAGTGGCGGAGGGAGAGGGATTCGAACCCTCGATACGCTTTTGACGTATACACACTTTCCAGGCGTGCGCCTTCAACCACTCGGCCACCCCTCCGCAGAGGCCCGGGTTATAGCCAGAGGTTCGCGGCGATGCAAGCCTCTGTTTCACACGGACGACGTTTTTTTGGCGGCATGCCGAACCGCTCCGATTTCATCCGCCAAATCCATCCACCAGAGCGCCGACGCTGCGGCACAGCAGGTCCAGATCCTGGGGACGGGACAGGCGGTGGTCACCGTCCTTGACCAGCGTGACGCGGACATCGTCGCCGGTCAGCGCCTCGGCAATGCGCAGGCTGAACTGCCAGGGGACGTCGGGGTCGCGCTGGCCATGCAGCAGGCGGACGGGACCGTCGAAGGCGATAGGGCCGCGCAGCAGCAGATGGGTGCGGCCGTCCTCGATCAGGGCGCGGGTGATCGGCTGCGGCTCGGGACCGTAGTCCGAGGGGCGGTTCCAAACGCCCACCTCCATGATCTGTCGGCGGATGTCGGCTTCGAAGATGTCCCACATCAGGTCTTCGGTGAAGTCGGGGGCCGGCGCGATGCCGACCAGCCCGGAAACCCGCCCCGGCCGGCGGAGCGCAGTCAGCAGCATCATCCAGCCGCCCATGGAGGAGCCGACCAGGATCTGCGGCCCGGTCGTCACCTCGTCCAGCACCGCAAGCGCATCGTCGGCCCACAGGCCGATGGTGCCGTCGGCGAACCGCCCGCTGGAAGCGCCGTGGCCCTGGTAGTCGAAGCGGGTGAAGGACAGGCCGCGCGCCACCGCCCAGGCTTCCAGCGCCGTCGCCTTGCCGCCGGTCATGTCGGACATGAAGCCGCCAAGGAACATCACGCCCGGCTTGCCCTGCCCGGACGGGCCGGCAGGGCTGTGGTGATAGGCTATGGTCGCGGCACCGCGCGTTAGGCTATGGTGCGCGCCGCCCGGTTGGGCTGCGGTTTCGGTCATACGGTCACCTTCGACAACGGACACCGGCACGCGGTCGGGCACCGGGCTCGATGGGGCGCCGGCTTGCCGGGCCCCGCGGCCGGTCCCGGGCCGCCCCTTGCGAGCAGCCGGCATCATGGATTTCGACCCCCACCTTACCACCGACCATTCCCCGCGCAACGCGGACGCCCATCAGGACACCCCTGCCCCCGGCTGGCCCGAGCATTGGCCGAGAGGGAGGGCGCCGACGGTGCTGCAGGTGGTGCCGACGCTGGTAACCGGCGGGGCGGAGCGCGGCTGCATCGACATGGCGCTCGCCCTGCAGGCCGCCGGCGGCACGCCCCTGGTGGCGTCGCAGGGCGGGCCGATGGTGCGGGAGCTGGACCGCGCCCGCATCGCCCATCTGACGCTGCCGCTGGCCTCGAAGAACCCGCTGACCATCCGACGCAATGCCCGCCGGCTGGCCGCCGTCATCCGTGAGCACAAGGTGGACATCGTCCATGCCCGCTCCCGCGCGCCGGCCTGGAGCGCTTGGCTGGCCTGCCGCGAGACGGGTGCGCGCTACATGACGACCTTCCACGCGCCCTACAATTTCGGTTCGGGGCTGGTCGGCGGGCGGCTGAAGCGCTGGTACAATTCGGTGATGGCGCGCGGCGAGCGGGTGATCGCCATCTCCGGCTTCATCCGCGACCATGTGCTGGGCAACTACCCGGTCGATCCGCAACAGGTGCGCGTCATCCACCGCGGCATCGACCGCGGCGTCTTCGCACCCGACCGGGTCAGCCCGACACGGCTGGTGACCCTTGCCAAGCAATGGAACCTGCCGGACGACCGGCCGGTGATCCTGCTGCCCGGCCGGCTGACCCGCTGGAAAGGCCAGATCGTGTTGATCGACGCGCTGGCCAAGCTGGGGCGCAAGGATGTGCTGGCCTTGCTGGTCGGCTCCGACCAGGGTCGCACCGGCTACCGGGAAGAGCTGGAGAACCGCATCGCCAATGCCGGCCTGCGCGGCGTGGTGCGGATGACCGACCATTGCAGCGACATGGCCGCGGCTTACCTGCTGTCGACGGTGGTCGTCTCCGCCTCGCGCGAGCCGGAAGCCTTCGGGCGGGTGATCGTCGAGGCTCAGGCGATGGGCAAGCCGGTGATCGTCTCGGCCATCGGCGCCTATCAGGAGACCGTCGTCCCCGGCGAAACCGCCTGGGTGGTGCCGCCGGACGATCCCGACGCGCTGGCCCAGGCACTGGAGGAGGCGCTGTCGCTGACGCCGGAGCAACGGGACGCCATCGGCACCCGCGCCATGGCCTTCGTCGCCGACCGCTACACCAAGGACCGCATGTGCGCCGACACGCTGGCGGTTTACGCAGAGTTGCTACAACCACGCTGAGATCGGCTTGTCGATGCAATCCGATCTTTGTCCTTCCACGAACCGACCGGACACCATGGCCGACATCCGACAGATTTCCGGCATCGCCGAGGTCATCGACCGCTATGACGGGTTCATCCTGGACCTCTGGGGCGTGCTGCATGACGGCGAGCAGCCTTATCCCGGCGTGCCAGACTGCCTGGACAGCATGCGAGCCGCCGGCAAGACAATTTGCCTGCTGTCCAATGCACCGCGCCGAACCACCGGCGTCATTGAGAAGCTGGACGGCATGGGGCTGGGGCGCGAGCGCTACCACCATGTCATGACCTCGGGCGAGGCGACCTACGAGGCGCTGCGCGACCGCGACGATCCCTGGCATGCCGCCCTCGGACGGCGGCTCTACCACATCGGACCGGAGCGCGACATCGATGTCTTCTCCGGGATCGGCTATCGGGTTGCCGCTACGCCGGAGGACGCGGATTTCGTCGTCAACACCGGTATCGTCACCTTCGGCGAGACGGTGGCGGACTATCAGCCGCAGCTGGACGCGTGCCTGGCCGCAGGATTGCCGATGATCTGCGCCAACCCCGATCTGGTGGTGATGGTGGGACCGATGCTGGTGATCTGCGCCGGCACGCTGGCCGCCCGCTACGAGGAGATGGGCGGCGACGTGCGCCAGCACGGCAAGCCCCATGCCCCCGTCTATGAGCGCTGCTTCAAGCTGCTGGGCATCGCCGACAAGAGCCGCATCCTGGCGGTGGGCGACAGCCTGCGCACCGATGTCGCCGGTGCCAATGCCGCCGGAATCGATGTTGCACTGGTCACCGCAGGCATCCACCAGGAGGAACTGGGCGGTGCAGCCTGGGGGGCTTCGGTCGATCCGGTCAACCTGCGCGCCCTGGCCGATGCGTCGGGTCACATGCCGACATACGCGGTTCCCAGCCTGCGCTGGTGAGCCCGGTGGACGGGAGCGCATAGCCCGCTCCCGTCACCTCTGGCCCGTTATACCCGCACTTGTCACTCCAGCGGAACGGCGTCGTCCATCGCCCTGCGCAGCAGAGGCGACTGACCATCTTCCGAAAAACCGCGCTGACCGATGGCGGTGCGGTAATAGCTGACGATGAAGACGCGGATGGAGGCAGTCAGGTTCGCCTCCCCACGCCGTTCGTCGATCTGGGTGCAGATTTCGTTGAGGGTCATCTGCTCCCGCTCACAGATTTCCTTCAGCGAATCCCAAATATACGGCTCCATTCTTAAACTGGTTCGGCGGCCGCTCACTTTGACATTGCGGCAGAGCAGCCCCGGTCCGTCTTTACCTCCGCCCGTGCCCTCCATCGGAAACCCCGTTCCCCATCCGTTGCGTGTCCCGATCTCTCGATACGGGGCCAATACATCCATTTGTGTGACCATATTGCAAGTGGCGTGTGGCGTCCAAGTCCAATTCGACCCATGGGTGCGGATTGACGCGACAATCCGGCGCAGGCGGGTATTGCATCCAACCACAGATCGACAGGTTGCCGGGAAAAGCCGCTTCCCTTGGCTGGAACCTTCGCTATACCAGTGCCGGACGGCGGATATTGGACGGCGGACACGGGGGGAAGGATCGGCGATGAAGCGACCGGGGAACGGACGATTCGCGGCCCGCATCGCAGCCGGTGCCGGGCCGGGCCTCGGGGCAGGCCCAAGAGTGAGCCTGGGCGCAACTCTCATCGCCGGCTGGGTCGCACTGGGTGCACCGGTCGAGGGTGCCCGGGCTGCGGAGGCCACCGCCAAGGTTCCCACGGTCGAGACGATCCCGGACTCCCTCCTGCGTGCGCGGATCGAAGCGCTGCTGCCCGCCCCCTGGCGCATCGAGTCGCTGAGCGTCGAACCGCTGCCGGAACCGCAATCTTCGGAACCGCAGGTGGCGGCACGGGTCAGCGCCAAGCTGGTTCTGGGCGGGCCGACCTATCTGGTGGACAGCCGTGAAGGGCCGGTGACCTTCCTGCGCCCGGCGGCGGAGGCCGGACTGAGCAAGAGTTGGGTGGCGACGGCGCTCGCCACCCGCGGTGCCGGCGGGTGGACGGTGGCGCTGACGCCACAGTCCCCCGGCCTGCTCGACGGCATCGGCAAGCCGGCCGCCGAACTGCCCGGCCGCACGGTCGTGCTGGGCACACCCGAAGCCAAAAACCTGCGCGAGCAGCTGGATCGCGACGCCGCCCAGCGGCTGGCCGAGGACAGCGAACGCCGGCGGCGCGAGGAGGAAAGGCTGGCGCAGCAGACCGCCGCCGCCAAGGCCGAAGCCGCCCGCGCCGAAACGGAGCGCCGGGCGGTCGAGGCGCGCATCGCCCAGGTCGCCGACCTGCGCGGCAAGCTGACCGGCACGGACCGCGCGGCACGGCTGGCCGCTTTCGAAGCGGCGCTGGGCGGCAACGACCCGGCGCTGCGCCAGACGGCGATGGAGGCGGCGCTGCAAAGCCGCGACCCGGTGGTCGCCAACCTCGCGCTGAAGGACTGGATCGCCCGACACCGCGCCGTCCCGGTCCAGCTCTACGCCACCAAGGAGGATCCGAGTTCCGAGGTGGTGGTGCAGAATCTGGGACCGATGACATTGGAGATCGACGGGTTCAGCCCGGTCAACGGCGCGCTGGCCGGCAAGCTGGGCGCGCCCGGCTACAGCATCGCGCGTTCATCCAGCATCATCGGCACCCTGGCGCAGACCGAACTGGCGGTGAACTCCTTCGGTTGCGCGCTGACCCTGCGGCTGGCCGAACACCGGACGCTCGACGGGCTTCTGCGCTGTCAGACGCTGCCGACGCTGATCGCCCGCATCACGCTCGACTGAGGAGGGGGTGATGGCTGGAGCGCGGCTGATCGCTTGGCTGCGGATCGCGGCACCGGCCCTGCTGCTGGGCAGCCCGTTCGGCTGCCCGGCCGGCGCGCTGACGGACAGCGCGGCCGAACGGCTGACCCCGTCGCCCGCCCCCATCGTCGCCCTTCCCCGCCTGACGCCGGCACAGGCGCTTTCCCCACCCCTGACTCCCGGTGTGCTCTGGGAGCATCCCCCGGAAGCACCCGGTCCCTTGTCGGGTCCGCTCTTACCGCCCGGCCTGCAACCCGCTCCGCCCCCGGTAGCGGCCGCGGCCGCGAAGGCGCCCGATCCCAAGGCCGCGGAGGCACCGCCGGCCGTCAAGATTCCACCGCTGCCGGCGATGAAGCCACAAGCTGAGACAGCACCCCAACTTGTCGCCAAGGAGCCGGCTTCACAGGAAGCCCCTGCCAGGCAGCCTTCGGTCGTTCCCGCGCAACGGCCGATGACCGCCACCGCCGGCATCTACCTGCGGGCGACGCCGGACGCCAAGGGCCGGGTCCTCGACACGGTGGAAAAGGGCGAGCGGGTGACGGCCTTCGGCGCGCCGTCCGACGGCTGGCAGCGGATCGGCCGAAGCGGCAAGCCGCAGGGCTACGTCACCAGCGCCTATCTGGCCGAAGCCGTGCCCACGCGGACCGCCGGCACCGAGCCCGCAACCGCCACAAAGCCCGGCCGCTATGCCAGGGCCGACCGCGAGGACCGCGGCTGCGCCCTGCCCGACGACCTGCCCGGACGGGTGCAGCGGCCAAAGCTTTCCGGGGGAACCGTCGCCCGGCTGCGGGCCGCCGGCAATCTGCGGGTCGCCCCGGTCTGCGACGCCAAGGTGCTGGATGTGCTGGAGGCCGGCGACCGCGTCACCGTGCTGGAGGCCATCGGCGGCTGGTACAAGGTGGGGCGGAAAGGCAAGGCGCTGGGCTATGTCGGCGCTCCCCTGCTGGCCCCCGTCGCACGCTGAAGCGGCCTCCTTCCACCGCCCCCTCCATGGCCGGTACGAGGCTACCCGGAAGGACCCGCCCCGGCCCCCCGTGAAGGGGCTTGTTCGGCCGTGAAAAAGGATTCTACAACAAGGGGGAGGCCGAACTTTCGCGGACGAACGGAGCCCCCGACGCGCCCGTTTCCTCCGACGGTTCGACCACCCCCGCCGGCCATGCGGCGCCGGTCCGGCCGGGCGGGGACGCGAAGCACGACCGGAACGAGGATTCACACGATGTCGACCCAACACAAGCAAGCCATGGACGCGGTCCTGCAGGCCGCCGCGCACGACATCGTCGGCACCCTTCAGGAGCGGGACATCACCGACCGCCACAGCGAGGAAGGGGACCTCGTCGTCCTCGACGTCGCCATCCTGCATGCCTACCGCATCTTCATGCGCATCTGCGAGGAGAACGGCCTGGAGGTCGATGCCGGCTATTTCGCCGACCTCGCCGCCGATCTGGCCGAGGAAGTGGCCCAGGACCAGGATTACGAGGACTGATCCGCGGGGAACCGAGGCCGAGCCCCGCATGCCCCCGCCCGTGCCCCTGCCCCTGCCCGCGCAGCATGGGATGGGCGGGGGCGATCCCTTTCGTGAAAGCGTTTCCAAGTGCCCCACCTCACCCCTGACGTGGCGATCGTCGGCGCCGGCCCCGCCGGGTTGATGGCGGCGGAGATCGCCGCGGCCGCCGGCCTGCGGGTCGCCGTGTTCGACCACACGCCCACCCCGGCGCGCAAGCTGCTGCTGGCCGGGCGCGGCGGGCTGAACCTGACCCATTCGGAACCGCTCGACCGCTTCCTGCCGCGCTATGGCGCCGCCGAACCGCTGTTCCGCCGCCTGCTGGCCGGCTTCTCGCCCGACGCCCTGCGCGGCTGGGCGGCCGGGCTGGGCATCGAGACTTTCATCGGCAGCAGCGGCCGTGTCTTCCCGGTGCAGATGAAGGCCTCCACCCTGGTGCGCGCCTGGCTGCGGCGGCTGGACGGTCTGGGCGTGACCCTGCACAGCCGCCATCGCTGGACCGGCTGGGACGCGACCGGCGCCCTCACCTTCCGCCAGGGCGAGGAAAGCGTGACCGTCGCCCCGCGCGCCACCCTGCTGGCGCTGGGCGGGGCGAGTTGGCCGCGCACCGGGTCGGACGGCGGCTGGGTTCCGCTGCTGGAAGGGCTGGGGGTGGAGGTCGCGCCGCTGGTTCCCTCCAACATGGGCTTCGAGGTGCCCTGGTCCGATCACCTGCGCGACCGCTTCGCCGGCCAGCCGGTGAAGAGCGTCGGTCTCTCCGCTGCCGGCCGGCGCCTGAAGGGCGAATTCGTCATCACCGAAACCGGGATCGAGGGCGGCGCCGTCTATGCGCTGAGCGCGCCCTTGCGCGACGCCATCGCGGCGGAGGGCTGGGCGACCCTGACGCTGGATCTGCTGCCGGACATGGCCGAGGCCGAACTGGTCAAACGCCTGCGCCGCCGCGGTGCGGAGTCGCTGTCCACCTTCCTGAAGAAGTCGCTGTCCCTGACCGGCCCGCGCGCCGCCCTGCTGCGCGAGTTCGCCCCCGCCACCGACCTGACCGACCCGGTGGCTTTGGCCCGCCAGATCAAGGGGCTGTCGATGGTGCTGACCGGCGTCCGCCCCATCGAACGGGCGATCTCCACGGCCGGCGGCGTCCGCCTGTCGGAGTTGGACGAGCGGTCGATGCTGACCCGCCGCCCCGGCCTGTTCCTGGCCGGCGAAATGCTGGACTGGGAGGCGCCGACCGGCGGCTATCTGTTGCAGGGCTGCTTCGCCATGGGCGTGGCGGCCGGCAAGGGGATGGTGGAGTGGCTGGCCGCAGGAAACCCGCAAGACAGCTGACTCTTCCTTTGAAGAACAGCCAAAGAAAAAGGGCCGCCCCACAAGGACGGCCCTTCTTTTTCAACCCCGCAACCGCTTAGTAGCGGTAGTGGTCCGGCTTGTACGGGCCGGCGGTCGGCACGCTGATGTAGGCAGCCTGCTTGTCGGTCAGGGTGGTCAGCTTGGCGCCGATCTTGTCCAGATGCAGGCGGGCGACCTTCTCGTCCAGGTGCTTGGGCAGGACGTAGACCTTGTTCTCGTAGTTGGCGGCGTTGGTCCACAGCTCGATCTGGGCCAGCACCTGGTTGGTGAAGCTGGCGCTCATCACGAAGCTGGGGTGGCCGGTGGCGCAGCCCAGATTGACCAGACGGCCCTGGGCGAGCACGATCAGGCGCTTGCCGTCGGGGAACACGACCTCGTCGACCTGCGGCTTGACCTCTTCCCAGACCAGATTGCGCAGGGCGTCGATCTGGATCTCGCTGTCGAAGTGGCCGATGTTGCAGACGATGGCGCGGTCCTTCATGGCCCGCATGTGGTCGATGGTGATGACGTCGACGTTGCCGGTGGCGGTGACGAAGATGTCGCCCTGCGGAGCGGCATCCTCCATCGTCACGACCTGATAGCCTTCCATGGCGGCCTGGAGCGCGTTGATCGGGTCGATCTCCGTCACCAGGACGCGCGCACCCTGCGAACGCAGCGAGGCGGCCGAACCCTTGCCCACGTCGCCATAGCCGGCGACCACGGCGACCTTGCCGGCGACCATCACGTCGGTGGCGCGCTTGATGCCGTCGACCAGCGACTCACGGCAACCGTAGAGGTTGTCGAACTTCGACTTGGTGACGCTGTCGTTCACGTTGATGGCCGGAACCTTCAGCGTGCCCTTCTTCATCATCTCATAGAGACGATGGACGCCGGTGGTGGTCTCTTCCGACAGGCCGCGGACGTCGGCCAGCATCTCCGGATACTTGTCGTGCATGATCTGGGTGACGTCGCCACCATCGTCCAGGATCATGTTCGGGGTCCAGCCATCGGGACCGCGCAGCGTCTGCTCGATGCACCACCAGAACTCCTCCTCCGTCTCGCCCTTCCAGGCGAAGACCGGGATGCCGGCGGCGGCGATGGCGGCGGCGGCCTGGTCCTGGGTCGAGAAGATGTTGCAGGAGGACCAGCGCACGGTGGCGCCGAGCGCGGTCAGCGTCTCGATCAGCACGGCGGTCTGGATGGTCATGTGCAGGCAGCCGACGATGCGGGCACCGGCCAGCGGCTTGGAGGCGCCGAATTCCGACCGCAGGGCCATCAGGCCCGGCATCTCGGTCTCGGCGATGGTGATCTCCTTGCGGCCCCAGTTCGCGAGGCTGATGTCCTTGACCTTGTAGTCCGTGAATTCGGCGGCCATGAGGGATGACTCCTGGTGGGCGGTGACGGTCGGGCAGCGGAATTTCAGGCGCACCGGATCCCCGGCCCTGCCGCTGTAATTGGCCATCGGTGTATCAGCGCTCCCGGAACCATGCAAGCATAAAGATATCTTTATGTTTGTTCGGCAGCGGAAGCGATGAAGGCACCTTGCCCCGTTTGTTCGCTTTACGTTCCATTTTGCCCCGGCTAAGCTGCGGCCATGGACGAGATACGGCGATCCCCGATCAAGGGCCGCGGGGCGGTCAGCAACGCCACCGGGCGGTTCGAACGCGAGACCCGCGTCCTGACCGACGACGGCTGGACCGGCTATGCCGAGAGCGGCAACGAGGCGCTGTCCGATCCGGTCCGCACCAGCGTCTCGCCGGCCTCGGCCAAGTCGATCATCACCGGCAACCAGTCGCCCGACATCCCGTTCGACCGCTCGGTGAACCCGTACCAGGGCTGCGAGCATGCCTGCATCTATTGCTTCGCCCGGCCGACCCACGCCTATCTCGGCCTGTCGCCGGGTCTGGATTTCGAGACGAAGCTGTTCGCCAAACGCAACGCGGCGGAGCTGCTGGCCAAGGAGCTGCGGGCGAAATCCTATGTCTGCCAGCCGCTGGCGCTGGGGGCCAACACCGATCCCTACCAGCCCATCGAGCGGACGGAGGGGATCACCCGCCGGGTGCTGGAGGTCTGCCGCGACTTCAACCAGCCGGTCAGCATCATCACCAAATCGGCGCTTGTGCTGCGCGACCTCGACATCCTGGGACCGATGGCAGCGCAAGGGCTGGCGTCGGTCGCGGTCTCGGTCACGACGCTGGACCGCGATCTTGCCCGGGTGATGGAGCCGCGGGCCAGCACCCCGCCGCGCCGGCTGGAGGCGATCCGCGCCCTGTCGGAATCCTGCGTGCCAGTGGCGGTCCTTGCCAGCCCGATGATCCCGGCACTCAACGACCATGAGCTGGAAGCCATCCTGGAGGCGGCGGCCGGCGCCGGGGCGACTGCCGCCAACTATATCCTGCTGCGCCTGCCGCTGGAGATCGCCTCGCTGTTCGAGGAATGGCTGCGCGTCCACGCCCCCAACCGCGCCGACCGCGTGCTGAGCCTGATGCGGCAGAGCCGCGACGGCGCGCTCTATCGCTCCGGCTTCGGCACGCGGATGAAGGGCAGCGGCCCCTATGCCGAGCTTCTGCGCCACCGCTTCACGCTGGCCTGCCGGAAGCATGGGCTGGGCGGCCGGAGCTGGCAGCTCGATTGCAGCCGTTTCCGGGTGCCGCCGGCGATTGGGGACCAGCTGTCGCTTCTGTGAGGGGATGGAACAGCGTGGAACGCTGTCCGGCCGATGTTCCATCCGCCGCCTACCGGTGGCGCGGCAGAGCCGTTGGGTAAGGCGACAGCTTATAAGCCCTCTCCCCCCTGGGGAGAGGGTTGGGTGAGGGGGGCAGCGCGGACGGAACGACCGCGCCAGGGGATTGCCAAGGGGCAGCATGCCCCTTGGCGGCGCGCGGATCGCGCGCCGGCCCCCTCACCCTCCCCACGCCTGCGGCGCGGGTCCCCTCCCTCTCCCCGGGGGAGAGAGGGCAATCCGCGGTGCCCTCGCACAGGCTACCGGAAAGGTCGTCGTCGAGTTCGGGGACGGGCTGACGATCCGGTTGCGTGGTTTGCCGCTTGGAGGCTGGAGTATCGAGGCCGGCGAACAGCCCCAGCCGCTCGGCCAGCCAGCGGACGGTGGCGGGATCGCCCGAAGTGACCAGCCGTTCGATCTGCTCGGCGACCAGAATGCGCAGCGAGGACAGGCGCAGCTCGGCCTCGCGGTTCAGGGCCTGCCGTTCCCACCAAACCCTGTGACGGAAATCCTTGGAACCGTAATAGGCGCGCCAGAGTGTCGTCCGGCTGCACCCCATGGCACGGGAGACCTGAAGGAAGCTGTTGCCGCGGGCCAGCATGCCGGCGGCCATGATCCATTGCTCTTCATGGAACTGCGAACCGGGCACCAGCGAGCCTTCGGACGGAGTCGGCGGCTCTTCGGCCCAGCGGGGGAACTGGTCGTTGGTGAAACTACGGCTGTCGAGGGGCATGGGTCGGCTCCGCAGAAAAGTGGGTCTGCGGGAAGCGTATAAGAATAATTTCCTTTATGGCGGAATTTTTGCAACGGCCTCCGGTATCGGCCTCCGGTCCCGGAGTCATTGCATGGGGAACAAGATCGACACGGATGTCACGGATTTCGGCACGGATTACACGGATTTTTCCGGTCTTGCCGAAGCGGCGGCCTCCCCCGGAAGCTGGGGTTTCGGAACGCCACATCCGTGAAATCCGTGCTGAAATCCGTGTCGATCTTGCCCACCGACTCCACGGCGTCCCACCCGGACCGACTGCCGTCAGGAGCGGCGGAACATCCTGGTCCAAGGCGTCGACACGTCCGGGGTCTTTGCCTGATCGGATTTCGGCAGCGCCGACAGCGGCAGGCGGCCGGTCGCCAGCATCGCCATCACCAGCGCCGGATGCGCCGGGCCGGAATTGTGCTGGCCGTCTGAGTCCTGGCCGGTCTGCTCCGGCCGATTATCCGTGCCGCCATCCGCGCCGGGCTCCTCGTTCAGGGCCTCGTTGATGCGGGCGAAGGCTTCGATGTCTTTGATGTGCAGCATGGTCCGTACCCCTCGGCTTCGACTTTTGTGCGTCGCAGCAAAAACGAAGGTAACAGCTCTGCCCTCGAATGGTCTCATGTGCGGCGCTTTGACACAGGCCCTTTTCTAGCGGGCCGGTTCGCGAACCGCCAGCATAAGCCCGAAGCCGATGGCGAAGAAAGCCAGAACCGTCGCCATGCCGGCGCGCTGGCTGGCGAAGGCCTGGGTCGCCAGCCCGAACAGCAGCGGCCCGAAGAAGCCGACGAAGCGGCCGGTCAGCCCGTAGAGGCCGAACATCTCGCCCGCCATGCCCGGCGGGGCGAGCCGCGCCATCATCGACCGCCCGGCCGCCTGGGCCGGCCCGAAGAACAGCCCGAGCCCGAGCGCGAAGATCCAGAACCACAGCCGCTCGGTCGCCAGCAGCAGCGGCACCGAACAGACGGTCATGCCGGCCAGCGCGATCAGGATCACCGGCTTGGCTCCCGCCCGGTCGTCCATCCAGGCGAAGCCGATGGCCCCCGCTCCCGCCACCACGTTGAGCGCGATGGCGAAGACCAGGATCTCCTCGAAGCTCATGCCGAAGGTCCCGGCGGCGAAGAGGCCGCCGAAGGCGGTGATGGTGTTGATGCCGTCGCGGTAGAAGGCGCTGGCGATCAGGAAGCGCCCGACCTCGCGGTAACGCCGGGCCTGACGCAGCGTGGCGAGCAAGGTCGCCACCCCCTCGCGCGCCGCCCGCAACAGGCCGTGGCCGGTCGCCGGCTCGTCCGGCACCCACAGGAAATAGGGCAGCGCGAACAGCCCGTACCACGCCGCGGCGAGCAGGGCGGTGGCGCGGACATTGGCCTGCTGGCCCCAGTCGGCCCATTCCATCCCGAACAGGCCGAACAGCGGGGCCGGCGCCTGGACGAAGCCGACCAGCGCCAGAACGAGGCAGGCCAGCCCGCCGAAATAGCCGATCCCCCAGCCCCAGCCCGACACCCGGCCGAGCAGCCGCGGCGGCACCAGCCCCGGCAGGGTGGCGTTGTAGAAGACGTTGGCCAGCTCGAACGCCACGGTGGCGACCACCACGCAGGCGAGCGCGAAGGCGGCGTCGGCGGGATCGGGACGCACCCACCACAGTGCCGCAGTGAACAGGACGGTGACCAGGGTGAACAGCGCCATCCAGGGCTTGCGACGCCCGGCCCGGTCGGCGATGGCGCCCAGCAGCGGGCTGAGCAGCGCGATGGCGACGCCGGCCACGGTCATCGCCGCACTCCACCGCGCCGTGCCCTCGACCGGGTCGCCGACGACGCCGCGGGCGAAATAGACCGAGAAGACGAAGGTGGTGACGATGGTGTTGTAGGCCGAATTCGCCCAGTCGTAGAGGCACCAGGAGACGATGGCCCGGCGGGAGGGGATGTCGCCGGCAGGAGTGTCGCTGGAAGGGACGGCTTCGCTCACGCCCGCTTACTCCCGCCCGCCCCCCGTCAGCCCGTCCACCCCGAAGGAGATCTGGTTGTTGTCGTAGCGGGCGACGATGCGCAGGCGGTCGCCGGCCGACAGCGCGATCGGCTTCTCAAGGAAGGTCATCGCCTGCTTCCAGTGGTTGGTGCGCGACCGGCTTTCCGACTTGTAGACCACCTCGTCATCCATGAAGAGGTCGAACCAGAAGGCGACGCCATGGCAGGTGCCGGCGGTGACGATGGTCACGTCGATCACCCGCTCGCCCTCCTCCGGCATGTTGCGGGTGAAGTCGAAATCCAGCGCGGTGAAGGGCTTCGACAGCGGGGTGTGGGCGTCGGCGCCGAGGTCGATCTGCTGGTAGCCGGGCGAGCGGAAGACGTCGAAGCTGCCCATGTCGAAGCCGTCGATGGTCTCCACCGGGTTGATGCGGGCCAGCTCCGGCGTCTCCACCAGCATGGCGTAGACGGTGGAGGCGCGCGGGATGATGGCGCCGCCCGGTTTCACCAGATGGGTGCGGGCATGTTGCAGCACCGACAGCATGCGCGGGGCCAGCATACCGATGTTGATCAGTTCGGAGACGAAGATGTCAGCCTTCTCCGGCAGGTCGCCGCCCTCGCCCACCGTCAGCTGGGTCGACAGGCGCGGCACCACGTCGATGCGGTCGGCATAGCCGTTGCGCGCCACGGTTTCCTTGGCGACACGGGCGAGGATCGGGTTGACCTCGCAGGTCACCACCTTCCCGGCACCCGCGCGCGCCGCCATCATGGCGACGATGCCGGAGCCGGTGCCGATCTCCAGAACCAGCTGGCCGGGCTTCACCGCCCGTTCCAGCGACTGCTTGTAGGCCTCGTTCCGCTCGAAATCGTTGATCATCGGCAGGTGCCAGCCGGGCACCGCGTTGGAATAGATCAGCCGGCGGGTGAACTTCACCATCGGGTGGTCGGGGGCCTGCTCGCGCGCCGCCTCGATCACCTCGATGGCCTCGGCCGCGCGGTCGAGGCTTTGCAGCACATGGGCAAGCCCGACCTGGGCCGGGACGAAGCGCGGGGCGGCGGCCAGCACGATGCGGAATTCCGCCTCCGCCTCGGCCAGCCGGCCGCGGGTGGAGAGCAGCTCCGCCAAGCTGTAATGCACGTCGAGATAGTCGGGCGCCTGGGCCAGCGCGGTGCGGAAATGCTCCTCCGCCTCCTCAAGCTCGCCCAACTCGCGCAGGGTGGCGGCGAGGAAATGATGCATCTCCGGCGCTTGCGCCCGCAGGTCCAGCGCAATGCGGAAACAGTCCGCCGCCTCCTCCAGCCGGCTTTGCGCCTTCAGCGCGTTGCCGAGGTTGCCATGCAGCTCCGGCAGCCGCGGGTTGAGGGCGAGGCCGGCACGGAACGCCTCCTCCGCCTCCGCCGGCCGGGCCTGCTGGAAAAGCAGGCTGCCGCGGCTGTTGTGGAAGGACGGGTCGTTGCCGTTCTCCGCGATGGCCTGGGCGAACAGGGCGAGCGCGTTGTCCGGATTGTCGGTGTGGGCGGCGACCAGCCCCAGCAGATGCAGCGCCTGGGCGTTGTGCGGGTCGGTCGTCAGGATCGCCCGGCAGACCTGTTCCGCCCCCGCCAGATCGTTGCTGCGGAAACGCTTGGCCGCATCGAGCAGGGTCGGGGCGGAAGTGTCGGTCATCGCGGCGGCTCCAAAGACGGCGGGATACGGAAGGCGGGATGGGCGGGAACACGGAAAGGTCGCCGCACCATACCGGGAATTGCCGCCCCGCTACAGCCTTTCGATCCGCACAGGGCGGTTGTGTCCGCGCGATTATCAGCGCATCCATACTCGCAAAAGGAGAATATGGAGTCGGGTATATGCTTGATGTGCGAATGACCAGACGCGTGACGGGGGCGCTGGCGGCGACGTTGCTGCTGGCGGGCTGCGCCACGGCGGAGATGGGCGGCGGCAACCCCGGCGGGGGCGCCGATGCCGGCGGGTCGGCGGCGGCGCGGCGGTTCCAGGCGGTGCGGACCAGCCCGCCGGAGCTGCGCGCCTTCCTCTACCGCATGCCCAAGGGCGCGGACCTGCACAGCCACCTGACCGGTGCGGTCTATGCCGAGACCTACATGCGGATGGCGGCGGATGCCGGGCTCTGCTTCGACGTCAAGGCGCTGACGCTGGTGGCGCCGACGGCGCAGGCGCCCTGCGGCGACGCCAAATCCGCCCGGCCGGGCGCCGCGGCGGTCATCGCCGACAGCGTGCTCTACCCGGTGGCGCTGGACGCCCTGTCGACGCGCGACGCGTTGCCGGTCTCCGGCTACAGCCTGCACGACCAGTTCTTCGCCACCTTCGGGCGGTTCCGCGCCGCCGCCGGTGCGACCTCCACCTCCACCGGCGACCTGCTGGCCGAGGTGGTCGACCGCGCCGGCCGGCAGGGCGAGCAGCATGTCGAGTTGATGGTGTCCTTCGGCACCGGCCCGGCCGCCGCCATCGGCAAGTCCTTCGCCTGGACGCCGCAGGCGGCGGCCGACCTGCCGGGCACCGCCGACCGGCTGATCGCCGCCGGGCTTCCGGCCCTGGTCGCCCCGGCCCGGCAGGAGATCGACGCGGCGGAGGCGCGGATGCGCAGCGTGCTCGGCTGCGGCACGCCGGCGGCGCGGCCGGGCTGCACGGTGTCGGTGCGCTATCTCCAGCAGGTCTCGCGCACGCAGAGCCCCGGCCCGGTCTATGCCACCACCCTGTTCAACGCCCTGCTGGAAGCGCAGGAGCCGCGCGTCGTCGGCCTGAACTTCGTGGCGCCGGAGGACAACCCGGTGGCGCTCGACGATTACGACCTGCACATGCGCATGGTGGCGGAGGCGAAAAGGCGCCAGCCCGGCACCAACGTCGCGCTGCATGCCGGCGAGCTGACGCTGGGCCTCGTCCCGCCGGAGCGGCTGCGCGACCACATCCGCAAGGCGGTGGAGATCGCCGGGGCCAAACGCATCGGCCATGGCGTCGACGTGATGTACGAGGAGGATCCCCACGGCCTGCTGCGGACGATGGCCGGGCGCAAGGTGGCGGTCGAGATCAACCTGACCAGCAACGACAAGATCCTGGGCGTCAGCGGCAAGGCGCACCCGCTGCCGGTCTATCGCGCCGCCGGGGTGCCGGTGGTGCTGTCGACCGACGACGAGGGCGTCAGCCGGATCGACCTGACCAACGAGTTGCAGCGCGCGGTGGAGGAGTTCGGCTTCGGCTATGCCGACCTCGTCGGACTGGCCCGCGCCAGCCTGGAGCACAGCTTCCTGCCCGGCGACAGCCTGTGGTCCGCCCCCGGCTGCACGCCGCCGGTGCGTGAGGACGCCTGCCGCGCCGTGACCGCGCGCAGCGAGAAGGCGCGGGTCCAGTGGGGGCTGGAAGAGGCTCTGGCCCGCTTCGACCGCGAGATGGCGGGGACGCCATAAGCTGTCCCTTCCCCCCTACCCCTCGTCGGCGTTCTCCCAGCCCCAGCGGGCCCAGGCGCCGTCGAGGAAGGCGGTCAGGCGGGGGCCGGCGGGAAGTCCGGGGCAGGACAGCAGCGACGGCGCGATCCGGCCGGCGCCGCGGGTCCACCACAGGCTGGCGTCGGCGCGCAAGGAGCCGGACAGGCGGTCGAGCAGGGCGCGGGTGGCGGGGCTGACGCGCTCCGGTTCCGGCCGGCCGAGGATGGCGAGGCGGGCCGGCAACCCCTCCACGTCGGCACCGGCACGGCAGGCGTCGGCGGCAAGGGACTCGGCGCGGGACAGCCAGGCGCCGCAGGCGGCCGGCGCGTCGGCGATGTCGAAGCCGGCGGGAAGGCCGGCGGCGATGGTGAAGGGATAGAGACGGCCGACCCGGTCGGCGCTGGGCATCCAGACCCCGACCAGCGGGGTGGCGCCGCACAGGCCGGCCGACAGGGCGAAGCGCCAGACCGGGGCCTGGGCGAACAGGGGCTCCCACTCGGCGCCAAGACGGCGGCCGGCCTCGCCCAGCGCCGCGGACAGCCAGCGGTCCCAGGGGCCGAGGACCGCCGACGGCAGGCCATGGCCGATGAAATCGCCGCGGGCCGGCACCTTGCCGTGGAATCCCACCACCGGATCAGCACCGATCCCGCCGACCCCGGGCGCCATGGCGCGCGGCGTGGCGAAATAGCCCATCATGGCTGAGCGGCCCGGCTGGGTTGGACGGAAGAGGCCTGGGGCGTCGATTGCGCCAGCACCTCCAGCACGCGGGCGACCAGAACCTCGTCGGGCGGGACCGGGGCGAAGCCGACGGCGAACAGGGCGGCCAGATGGTCGCCCAGCGCACGGCGCCGCGCCTCGTTGGCCGGGCCGGGCAGCGTGCGCTGCCAGTCGAGCGCCAGCCATTCCGCCATGGCGCCCGCATCCATCGGCTCCGCCCCGCCGGCCATTTGCCCGCCCGCCATCTGCCCGGCGATCGTGCGCCCGGTGATCATGCGGTAGACGCGCAGGGTCTGGCGCAGCTGGTCGGGCAAGGCCCAGTCGGCGCGCAGCCGCTCCTCCAGCCGCAGGGCGATGCGGGCCAGGAACTGGCTGCGCAGGGCGCGGCGGTAGGCCTCCTGCGCCGGGGCGGCGATGCGGCCACCCTGGTAGAGCCCGCCGGCCAGCGCCGGACCGGCCCACATCTGGCCTGTCCACATCTCACCGGCCCAACCCTGTCCCGGCCGATTCTGCGCATCGTCAAAGGCGAGCGGCAGGGCGCGCAGGGCCTCCAGCGCCGGCAGGATCGCCGCGGGGTCGGCATCGTCCACCCGGACCAGGGAGCGCGGCGCGGTGTCGAGCGGGCGCAGCGCCGCCTCCACCGCCGCGGCGCCGGCATCGGCGCGCTCCAGCAAGGCGGCGTTGCCGCGGGCGCTGACCAGCCACCAGCCGCCGACGGCCAGGGCGAGCGTCAGCGCGGCGGCGGCGGACAGCAGCGCCCGGCGGCGGCGGGCGCGCTCCACCCGCCGGTCGACGCGGGCGAGGTTGGCCTCCGGGAAGACCACGTCGGGCAGCAGCCGTTCGAGGAAATAGGTGGAGGCCGGCCCGCCGCCCTCGGGATCGAGCAGGGCGAGCGAGGCGTCGGTCTGGGTGGCGCTGGTCAGATAGAGGCCGCGCAGGCGCGGCGTCTCCTCGCCATGTTCGGAGCCGAAGGCGGTGTCGACGATGTCGGCCAGCGCCGGCTCCAGCTCCGCCACGCGCAGCGGCAGGGCGAAGGCGTCGCTGCGGCGGCGGATGTCCGGCTCCTGGTGCAGCCGGTCGAGCAGCCGCTCGTCCAGCCGCCGCACCAGCCCGGCATAAAGCGCGCGGAAGACGGGAAGCGGACCGCCGGAGGTGTCGGGTGCCGGCTCCTCCGCCGGCAGGGTCAGGCCCCAGACCTGCCCGCGCGCCTCGCGGTCGAGCGGGTCGAAGAAGGTGGCGAAGCCGTCGAGCAGGTCGGCCTTGGTCAGCAGCAGATAGACCGGCAGTCGCACGCCCAGCTGCACCCGCAGCTCGTTCAGGCGCTGCCGGATCAGGATGGCGTGGTTGCGCCGCTCGGCGTCGGTCCAACCGGTCAGTTCCGGGATGCTGACGGTGAGGAGGACGCCGTTGGCGGGCTGGCGCGGGCGGTGCTCCTTCAGGAGGTCGAGCAGGCCGGACCACACCCGGCCATCGACCGCGCGCCGGCTGTCCTGGGTGGTGTAGCGGCCGGCGGTGTCGATCAGCACGGCGCGGTCGGTGAACCACCAGTCGCAGTTGCGGGTGCCGCCCAACCCCATGAAGGGGCCCGCAAGAGGTTCGGCCACGCCGCCGCCGGGCGAGAGGACGGCGAGGCCGGTGTTGGCCAGCGCCGTGGTCTTGCCCGAACCGGGGGCGCCGATCACCAGATACCAGGGAAGCTGGTAGAGATAGCGCCCGCCCCGGCGCTTGCGCAGCTGGGCCAGCACGCCGTCGAGCCGCTTGCGGACCGTGCCGATCTCCTCCAGCGAGGCCTTCAGCTCGGGATCGCGGGTGGCGGCCAGCGCCTCCAGCAGGCGGGCGTTGGCGGCGCGCTCGCGGGCGTCGATGCGGCGGTTGACGGCGATCCAGGCGGCCAGCGCCAGGACCAGCGGCAGCAGGCGGACGCTCCAGTCCGGCTGGATGTTCGGCAGCAGGTGCGGAGCGAAGGCTGCGGCCAGACGCGGCAGCAGCAGCCAGCCGGCCAGCCCCAGCGCCAGCACCCCCGACAGCGACGTCGCCCAGCGGGTGCGGGCGGAGCGGTGCGGCGACGGGGCAGCGGCGATGACGGCGGGCTTGCGGCCCTTGCCGGCCGTCTTCGCCGTCCGGGCGCCGGCCTTGGGAGAGCGGGGTTCGGCCATGGCGGGCGCCCTAATGCGGATAGAGGCGGATGTCGATCCGCCGGTTGGCATCGCGCCCGGCCGGCGTGTCGTTCAGCGCAATCGGCTCCTGATCGCCGTGGCCCTCGGCCGACAGGCGGGCGGGCGGCAGCGAGCGCTCCAGCAGTTTGCGCACCGCCTCGGCACGGGCGTCCGTCAGGGATTGGGCCGCCAGGGATTGGGCGGCCAGGGATTGGGCGGCAGGAAGGCGGCCGCCCGGCGGGGTCTGGTCGTCGGTGTGGGCGACCACCAGCACGCTGCCGGACTCCGCCGCCAGGGTCTGGCCGACCCGCTCGACGATGGCGCGGTGGCGGGCCTTCACGGCGTCGCTGCCGGTGGCGAACATCGCCGCCGCCGGAATGCGGATGACCAGGGCGCCATCCTCCCCCGCCAGCACCTCGACGGCACCGGTGCGGATTTCCGGGGCGAGCTGGCCGGTGATGCGGCCGATCAGCGCCGGGCCGGCGGTGGGCGGGGGCGGCGGGACCAGCCGGGCGATCTCGATCAGCCGGTCGGGCAGCAAGGCGGCGATGCGGGCGACCACCGGCTCGGCCTGCCGGTCGAGGGTGCCGGCGAGATGGACGTAGAGGCCGGACAGGCCCAGCGCCACCACCGCCCAGACGATCCAGCCCGGCACAGCGCTCAACGGATTGCCGAACGGGTTGTTGTTGGGCGGCCGGAACGGCTCCGCCACCCCGGTCCAGGCCGGCGACAGCTCCGCTGCCACGTCGCCGCGGGCGCGGCGCAGGATGCGGTACAGCTCGTCGCGCAGGCGGGCGAGGTCGTGGGCACCGCCGGGCCGGTCGCGGAACCGGCCTTCAAAGCCCAGCGACAGGCAGGCGTAGAACAGCTCCAGCGCATGGCGGTGGCGGCGCGGGTCGCCCAGCATGCCGTCGAGCAGGTCGAAGAAACGCACGCCTGCCCCCGGTTCCGCCACGGCGGCCCCGCCATGGCCGGCGGCACGGGCGACGTCGTCCAGGGTGGCGGCCAGCGCGATGTGGGCGGCGCGGATCTCGTCCGGGTCGAAGCCGGAGGCGGAGGCGGCGCGGTCGAAACGCTCCAGCGCCGCGGCGGCGGCGGCGCGGGGCTGATCGGTCAGGCTGCGGTCGCGCAAGGCGCCGACGAGCGCCAGCACCGGCGCAGCGATGCTGAGCAGGGGATTGAGGGGCGGGTTGAGGGGTGCAGGGCCCGAAGTGACCGGCGGGCGGGGGAACGGATTGGCGGTGCCATTTGCGGGGCCGGGGGCAAGGTCGTCGGACGCCAGGGCGGCAAGGACGGCGTCGAGGGGCCGCTCGTCCGCCTCCGCCATGCCCGGTCCGTCCAATCGCTCTTCCGCCTGCATCTGTCGTCCACTCTGGAGAAATCCGGGGGGAGGTATAGCAGGGTCGGGGCGGCGGGGGAAACCTGGGGGACGCGGAAGCCCTCTCCCGAGGCTCTCAGCGGATCTTCGATCCGCCTGACGCCGTCAGCACAAACTTCGTTTGTGCGAGAGGCGGGAGAGGGTGTTTATCGCACGCCGCTGTTGCTGTAGTCGTACTGCACCCTGGGCGCGGCGCCGGAACCGCCGGCGATCTTCTCGATCAGCGAGCCGATCCCACCGCCCGACCGCGCGTCGGCGGACGCCACCGGCACCCCGCCCGGCGGAGCGACGCCCGGCATCACGCTTGGCGGCATCACGCTTCCAGGGGGCGGGGTCCAGGCGGGGGCGCCGTCCAGGCCGGGGAGCGGGCGGGCGGGCTTGCCGGCATGGGCGTCTGCCATGAACTCGCGCCACAGCTTGGCCGGCAGGGTGCCGCCTGTGACCTTCTTCATCGCCTCGTTGTTGTCGTTGCCCAGCCAGACGCCGGCGACCAGATCGGCGGTGAAGCCGACGAACCAGGCGTCGTGATAGTCCTGGGTGGTGCCGGACTTGGCCGCCGCCGGGCGGTTCAGCTTCGCGCTGCGGCCGGTGCCGTAATCGAGCACGCCGGTCATCATGTGGGACAGCTGCACCGCATGGGCGGGATCGACCACCGCACTGCCGCCGCCGCCCTGGCGACGGTAGAGAACGACGCCGTCGCGGCTCCTGATCTCGGTGATGGCATAGGCCCAGACGGGGACGCCGCGGTTGGCGATGCCGGCATAGGCGCGCACCAGCTCCAGCGGCGTCACCTCGCTGGTGCCGAGGCCCAGCGACAGGTCGCGGGTGAGCGGCGAGGAGATGCCGAGGTTGGACGCGATGCGCCGCACCCGGTCGGTGCCGACCCGGTCGATCAGCCGCGCCGTCGCGGTGTTGGAGGAATGGGCCAGCGCCGAGGCCAGCGTGATGCTGCCGCGGTACTTGCCGTCGTAATTGCCGGGGCTCCAGTTGGCGAGCTGCACGGGAGCGTCGTCGATCAGGCTGTCGGGGGTCCAGCCCGACTCCAGCGCCGCCAGATAGACGAAGGGCTTGAAGGCCGATCCCGGCTGGCGCAGCGCCTGGGTGGCGCGGTTGAACTCGCTGCCGTCGTAATCGCGGCCGCCGACCAGCGCCCGCACCGCGCCGTCGGGGCTCATGGCGACCAGCGCCCCCTGGCGGACGTTGGCGGCGGCGCCGGGACCGGCCAGCAGCGCCTCCAGCCGCTGTTCGGCGGCGCGCTGCATCTTCAGGTCCAGCGTGGTGCGGACGATCACGTCGCCATGGTCGGGGCCGGCGAAGCCCGGCACCAGATCGGTCACCCAATCGGCGAAATAGCGGCCGTCGCCGCCGGGCTTGCGCTTGGGCGACGGCTTGGCGGTGCGGGCGGCCTCGTACTGCGGCTGGGTCAGGTAGCCGGCATCCAGCATCGCCGCCATCACCACCCGCGCCCGCTCCGCCGACTCGTCGGGGTTGGAGCTGGGGGCGTAGCGCGAGGGCGCCTTCAACAGGCCGGCCAGCACCGCCGACTCGCGCACGTCGACCTCGGTCGCCGGCTTGCCGAAATAGGTGCGGGCGGCGGCGTCCACCCCGAAGGTGCCGGCGCCGAGATAGACGCGGTTCAGGTAGGCGGTGAGGATCTGGTCCTTGGTGAAGCGGCTCTCCAGCCACAGCGCCAGCATCGCCTCCTGGATCTTGCGCTTCAGCGATTTCTCGGGCGTCAGGAACAGGTTCTTGGCGAGCTGCTGGGTGATGGTGGAGCCGCCCTGCACCGCCCGGCCGGAACGCCAGTTGACGTAGACGGCGCGGGCCAGACCCAGCGGGTCGATGCCGAAATGGCTGTAGAAGCGGCGGTCCTCGATCGCCAGCACGGCGCCGACCAGATGCGGCGGCAGGTCCCGCACGCTGAGCGTCGTGCCGTGCAGATCGCCGAAGCGGGCGAACTCGCTGCCGTCGGCGGCCAGCACGGTGATCGAGGCGCGGCGTTCGAACTGCGCCACCTTGGAGATGTCCGGCAGATCGAGCGCGAACCACGCCAGCACGGCACCCAGCCCGATACCGCACCAGATGGCGGCGACGAGGCCCCACTGGACCAGGCGCCTCATCCAGCCGCCGCCGTTGCCGCCGCTTTTCCGGGCCGGCTGCGGCGCCCGGCCGGGGCGGCCGGCGGGCTGGGCCGAGAGCTGCGAAGAGGGGGGCTGCGGCGGCTGGCTGCCGCCGGACCGGCGGGCAGATGGGTTCGGCTGCTGCTTCGGTTTCGGCAAGGAGATCCTTGGAAGGGAGATGGACGGCAGGGTGAAGTTGGGCAGCTTGAAGTTGGGCAACTTGAAGCTGGGCAGGCCGCGGGACCGGCGGCGGGGCTGCCTGAAGGGCGTCGGCGGCGGGGCGGCGGAGGGCGGAGGGGACTTGCGGCGCGGCTTGGCCTTGCCGGCGGCCGCCAGCCGGTCGCGGGCAAGCTCGACCGCCTTGGCGGCGAACAGGCGCGCGAACTCGCCGGCCGTCAGCCGGTCGAGCGGCGACGGGTCTTCGCGGGTGCGGATCGGACGGGGGCCGGCGTAGAGCTGGCTGGCCCTGCGCTGGTCCGGGTCCGTGTGGTGGTCCGGTCGGTCGGCGGTCACGGCGCGCTCGCTGGCCCTGTCAGGTCTGTGTGATGAGTGCGGGAAACGTTCCCGCTTCGATCCTCATACGCCCACTGCCTCTGGGCCGGAAGACCGGTCAGCGGCCGGCGATTATTTGTCTCCCGACCGTGGCGAAAGAATGACTCTATCCGAAATTTCGGAGGTGGGAGAGTCTCCCTCTCCCCCCCCGGGGAGAGGGGCGGGGTGAGGGGGAGGCAGAGCGGGGATTCAGTTGGGAGCGGGAAGTGCGCAATGCTTGGAATGCCACGCCGTGCGACCCCCTCACCCTAACCCTCTCCCCGGGGGGGAGAGGGGATCCGAGGCGGGAGAGGGGGGATCAAAGCGGCAGCGTCACCGTCGCGCGCAGGCCGCCTTCCATACGGTTCGCCAGCGTCACGTCGCCGCCATGGCCGCGGATGATGCTGCGGGCGGTGGACAGGCCCAGCCCGACGCCACCGGTGTCGCGCGAGCGGGAGCGCTCCAGCCGGTAGAAGGGGGCGAAGACCTTCTCGAACTCCGCCTCCGGGATGCCGGGGCCGTCATCGTCGATGTGGATCAGGGCATTGCGATGCTGGCTGCCGTCCGGGCCGGTCTCCAGCCGGACGGTGAAGCCGCCGCCATACTTGATGGCGTTGTCCATCAGGTTGGCCAGCGCCCGGCGCAGCGCCACGGTGCGGCCCTCCGCCACCGCATGGGCGGGGCCGTCGTAGAGCGCGCGGTGGCCGGCGTCGACGCGGTCGTCGCACAGGCTCTGCAGCAGGTCGGCAAGGTCGAAGCGGCCGCGCGGCTCGCGCTGGGCGTCGTCGCGGGCGAAGGCCAGCGTGGCGGAGATCATCGCCTCCATCTCGTCGAGGTCGGCCAGCATCCGGCGCTGCATCTCCGGATCGTCGACCAGCTCGGCGCGCAGGCGAAGCCGGGTGATCGGCGTGCGCAGGTCGTGGCCGATCGCCGCCAGCATCTGGGTGCGGTCGGCGACGAAGCGGGCGAGGCGCGCCTGCATCCGGTTGAAGGCGCGGGTGGCGGCGCGCAGCTCGCGCGGGCCTTCCTCCGGCAGGGGATCGGCCTGCCCGTCGACGCTGAGCCGTTCGGCGGCGGCGGCGAAGCCGGCCAGCGGCGCCGTCACCCGGCGGGCGGCGAGCAGCGACACCAGCAGGATCACCGCGACGATGGCCCCCATCCACAGCACGAAGCGGACGATGCCGAAGGGGCCGGGCAGCGGCTCGCCGCCGGTGAAGCTGAGCCAGGAGCCGTCGCCGAGCCGCACCGACAGCCGGACATGCGGCCCCCAGTGCCGGGGCTCGTCGCCCGCCATGAAAGGCGTCGGCGGACGGGGGTCGTCGCGGGGCTCTCCGCGGGGCGGGCGCTGGACCTCGATCAGGATGTTGCGGTCGGCGGTGTCGAGCTGCTCGCTCAGCCGGCGCTTCAGCCCTTCGAACCGGCCGCCGGCATA
This sequence comes from Azospirillum sp. A23, assembly GCF_042938965.1. NCBI lineage: Bacteria > Pseudomonadati > Pseudomonadota > Alphaproteobacteria > Rhodospirillales > Azospirillaceae > Azospirillum > Azospirillum sp. A23. Next base: position 2,474,281 of record NZ_CP170667.1, read on the forward strand.
GGAGCCGGGCGACAGCGGCGGCGGCCGGTCTGGGCTCAACTCCACCCGCAGGACCGGGTCGTCGATGGCGCGCACCACCCGCTCGCGCCCCTGCGGCGGCGTGCTCTCCACCAGCTGGACGATGGCGGTGATGCGCTGGATCAGCACGTTGGGACCGTGGATCGGCGGCCCCTCGCTGCGGTCGGTCAGATAGACCAGCGCGCTGATCGCCTGGGTCAGCAGCAGCGCCAGCACCACCGTCAGGGCGATGCGCGCGGCGAGGCTGTCGGGGAAGCGGAAGGGAAGCCGGCGGAAGCTGCCCCGGCGGCGGGCGAGCCTGGACTTGGCCGTTTCCGGTTGGGACTTGGCCGTTTCCGGCTGGGCGGTCATGGCGCCACACCGCCGTTGGACACGGTGGGCGTGAAGAGGTAGCCGCCGCCGCGCACCGTCTTGATCAGCGTCGGATCGGCCGGATCGGGTTCGATCTTGCGGCGCAGGCGGCTGACCTGCACGTCGATGGAGCGGTCGAAGGGCACCGCCGAGCGGCCGCGCGCCAGATCGAGCAGCTGGTCGCGGGTCAGCACCCGCTGCGGATGCTCGACAAAGGCGACCAGCAGGTCGTATTCGCCGGCCGACAGCTGGACCAGCACACCGTCGGGCGAGCGCAGCTCGCGCTTGGTGAGGTCGAGCGACCAGCCCTCGAAACGCAGCACCGTGCCGGCCGCCGCAGGCGCACCCGCCACCGGCGGGGCGGAGACGCGGCGCAGCACCGCCTTGATGCGGGCCAGCAGTTCGCGCGGGCTGAAGGGCTTCGCCAGATAATCGTCGGCACCCATCTCCAGCCCGACGATGCGGTCGGTCTCCTCGCCCATGGCGGTCAGCATGATGACGGGGGTCTGCGCCGTCTGCGGCGTCGCGCGCAGCCGTCGGCAGAGCGACAGACCGTCCTCCCCCGGCAGCATCAGGTCGAGGACGATCAGGTCGACGCGGGCGCCGTCGAGCGTGCGCATCATCTCCGCCCCGTCCCGGACCCCGGTGACCCGGAAGCCGTGCTTGGTCAGGAACTGGGCGACGAGGGAGCGGATTTCGCGGTCGTCGTCGACGACGAGGAGGTGGGGCGTGCGGTCCATGTCCCCATGATCGGGCGGGGGGCGCCGGGCGTGAAGGGGAAATGTGTAACGCCCGGTTACGGGGGGCCGGACGGTTACACTCTGTTACCAAATGACCGGTTTGCGGACATTCGACCGCAACGTTCGGCGCCCAATCTCTGGTCATCGGGACAGCGGCGGCGATGAGGCCGGCACCGTCCCAGCGGAATAAGCCCCCTCCATCCGGGGTTTAGACAGCACCAACACACCGAGGAGTCGACACCATGAAACGCGCCCTTCTGACGTCCGCCCTGCTGGTCGCCGGTCTCGGCGTGGCCGTTCCGGTCTTCGCCCAGGGTGGTCCGCAGCCCGGCGGCCCCGGCCCGGCCGGCGGTCCCGACCGCCACTTCGCCCGCATGTGCGAGGACCAGGAGGCCCGTCTGGCCGGCAAGCTGGCCTATGCGGAGAAGAAGCTGAACATCACCGAGCAGCAGCGCGCCGCCTGGACCAAGTTCGCCGACGCCGCCCGCTCCAGCCTGAAGCCGACGCAGGATCTGTGCGTCAAGTTCAAGGACGCCCCGCCGCCGGCGGCCCTGCCGCAGCGCCTTGAACGCGCCGAGCAGATGATGCAGGCCCACCTGCAGCAGGTCCAGACCGTCCGCCCGGCCCTGACCGACCTCTACGCCCAGCTGACGCCCGACCAGCAGAAGCAGGCCGACCGCATGCTGAACCCGGGACCGGGCGGCATGGGCGGCCACCATATGGGCCCGCACCATGGCGGACCCATGGGCGACCATGACGGTCCGCGGCATGGCATGGGTCCGGGGAAGGGCCCCGGTCCGGGCCCGGCACCGCAGGAGGCGCCCAAGGGCTGACGTAACAGACAGACTCCCGGCGGCGACCCCAAGCCCCCCAACGCAGCCGCCGTGAGCCCGAGGGCCGCCGAACCCCCATTCGGCGGCCCTTCCCGTCTCCAGCCTTTCGTTTCCAGTTCCGTTCGCTTCCCCCTGGAAATCCGGGATCATTCCCATGAGCGCGCTCGATCTTTCCCCGCTGTTCTTCAGCCTGTCGATCATCAAGCAGGACTATCTGCTGATCCTCGGCATTGCCCGGAGCGGGCTCCGTTCGCTCCGCGCCGGCCGAGCATTCTCCCTGCGGCATTAGCCGTCCGGCGGCGACCGGCCGCCGAGATCGGCGCAATCGCCATACATCGCCAAGCCGCCGCTTGCATTGCGGCCTCGCGCACCCCAAAGCTTAACCCTATGACGTCCTCTCACGCTTCGGCGGGCGGCGGTCTCGGGCGGGGGGGCCGTGTGGTCGCCGTGCTGGGACCGACCAACACCGGCAAGACCTATCTGGCGATCGAGCGCATGCTCGGTCACCGGTCCGGAATGATCGGCTTTCCCCTGCGCCTGCTGGCGCGGGAGAACTATGACCGCATCGTCGGGATCAAGGGGAAGAACGCGGTCGCACTGGTCACGGGGGAGGAGAAGATCCTGCCCCCCAACCCGTCCTACTGGGTCTGCACCGTCGAATCGATGCCGCTGGACCGCGCGGTCGATTTCCTGGCGGTGGACGAAATCCAGCTCTGCGCCGATCCCGAGCGCGGCCACATCTTCACCGACCGGCTGCTGAACGCCCGCGGCATGGTCGAGACCATGGTGCTGGGATCCGATTCGATGCAGCCGATGATCCGCCGGCTGGTGCCGAAGGCGGAGTTCATCAGCCGGCCGCGCTTCTCGCAGCTGACCTATGCCGGCCACAAGAAGCTGACGCGGCTGCCGCCGCGCTCGGCCGTCGTCGCCTTTTCCGCCACCGACGTCTATGCCATCGCCGAGATGATCCGGCGCCAGCGCGGCGGCACCGCCGTGGTGCTGGGCGCGCTCAGCCCGCGCACCCGCAACGCGCAGGTCGGGCTCTATCAGGCGGGCGAGGTCGATTATCTGGTGGCGACCGACGCCATCGGCATGGGGCTGAACATGGATGTCGACCATGTCGCCTTCGCCCGCATCGTCAAGTTCGACGGCTTCGCCCCGCGCCGCCTGCGCCCCGCCGAGGTGGCGCAGATCGCCGGCCGCGCCGGCCGCCACATGCGCGACGGCACCTTCGGCACCACCGACGAGGTGGGGGAGCTGGACGCCGATCTGGTCACCCGCGTCGAGAACCACGAGTTCGAGACGGTCAAGGCCTTGTCCTGGCGCAACAGCGATCTCCGCTTCGACACGCCGGGCTTCCTGCTGAAGTCGCTGGAGGAACGGGCGCCCCTCGCAGAGCTGTCCCGTGTGCGCGAGGCCGACGACCATCTGGCGCTCCAGGCGCTGGTGCGCGATCCGGAGATCATGGATCTGGCGCGCGGCCGCGATGCCGTGAAGCTGCTGTGGGAGGTCTGTCAGGTCCCCGACTTCCGCAAGGTGCTGTCGGATGCCCACACCAAGCTGCTCGGCCAGATCTTCCGCAGCCTGCGCACGCCGCTGCGCCGGCTGGACGACGACTGGGTGGCGAAGCAGATCGCCCGGCTCGACCGCACCGAGGGCGACATCGACGCGCTGGTCGCCCGCATCGCCCACATCCGCACCTGGACCTACATCTCGAACCGGCCGACCTGGCTGAAGGACCCGCTGCACTGGCAGGAACGTACCCGCGCCATCGAGGACCGGCTGTCCGACGCCCTGCACGAGCGGCTGACCCAGCGCTTCATCGACCGCCGCTCCGCCACGCTGGCCCGCACGTTGAAGGACGGGCGCTCCCTGCTGGGCGGCGTGCGCGCCGACGGCGAGGTGGTGGTGGAGGGGCATGTCGTCGGCAAGCTGGAAGGCTTCCGCTTCGTCCCCGACGCGCCCGACCGCTCCGACGAGGCGAAGTCGCTGCTGACCGCCGCCCGGCGGGCGTTGCGCGACGAACTCGCCAAGCGGCTGCGCGCCTTCGAGGCGGAGCCGGACGACGCCTTCGCGCTGGGGTCCGACGGGGTGCTGAGCGCCGACAATCTGTCGGTGGCGCGGCTGGCCGCCGGGCCGTCGGTGCTGGCGCCGCTGGTGGTGCCGTTCGACGACGGCATGCTGGACCAAGCCCAGCGCGAGCGGGTGCGGGCACGGCTGGAGCGCTGGCTGAAGGACCACATCGCCGCCCGGCTGAAACCGCTCTTCGCGCTGTCCGCCGCGCAAGCCCTGTCCGGCGCCGGCCGCGGACTGGCCTTCCAGCTGGTGGAGGGGCTGGGGGTGCTGCCGCGGCAGCCGGTCGCCGACATGGTCGAGCGGCTGGAGCGCGAGGACCGCAAGGCGCTGACCGGGCTGGGCGTCCGGCTGGGGGTGTCGCACCTCTATCTGACCGCGCTGGCCAAGCCGGCGGCGGTGACGTTGCGCGGGCTGCTGTGGGCGGTGTCGAAGGGCCATCCCCTGCCCGTCCCGATCCCGCCGCCCGGCCGGGTGTCGGTGGAAGCGCTATTGGGGAAGGAAGGCGGCGCGCCCCCCGGCTTCTGGGAAGCCATCGGCTATCCGCTGGCCGGCGGGCGGGCGCTGCGCGTCGACATGCTCGACCGGCTGGAGACCGAACTGCTGACCGCGTCCAGGGCCAATGCGCCGATCCGCGAGGTGGCGCTCGGCCAGCGCGTCGGCCTGTCGGCGGAGGAGCTGGCGGCGGTGCTGACCGGGCTCGGCTATGTCCGCACGGAGGGCGAAGACGGGGCGGTGACCTGGAAGCGCAAGCGGCCCTCCCGCCAGCAGCAGGCGAGCCGGCAGCGGCGGGAGAAGCCGACCAACGAGGACCACCCGTTCGCCAAGCTGCGGCAGCTGTCGGGGATGTGAGGTAAGTGTGGGGAGTGGAATGAACGCACAGCCGATCAGCGACTTTTCCCCCTCTCCCCCCCGGGGAGAGGGTCGGGGTGAGGGGGATGCACTGCGTGCCATCCCGAGAATCCTCGCCATGCGTCCCCCTCACCCTAACCCTCTCCCCGGGGGGGAGAGGGGATCCTGGGCGGAGGGTGCGCGATGAGCAACACCGACACCGAAGACTCCACCCCCGGCCGGCTGCGGATCGACAAGTGGCTTTGGTATGCGCGCTTCTTCAAGACGCGCAGCCTCGCCGCCAAGCTGTGCAACGACGGGGGCGTGCGGCTGTCGGGGGCGGTGGTGACCAAGGCGCATGCGGCGGTGAAGCCGGGCGACGTGCTGACCTTCGCCCAGGGGCGGCACATCCGCGTCATCAAGGTGGTGGCGCTGGGCAGCCGCCGCGGCCCGGCGCCGGAGGCCCAGGCGCTGTACGAGGACCTCGCCCCGCCGGTGGCGGAAGAGCGCCTGCAAGACCCCTATCGCGCCCCCTTCCAGCCGCCGGGCGCCGGGCGGCCGACCAAGCGCGACCGCCGGGCGATAGACGCCCTGCACGGCGACGGCCCGATGGGCGATGGACCGATGAGCAATGTTTGGCAAAGTGAGACCGATTAGGCGGCGATGCTGATTGTTGCTCGAAAAAAGTGAGACCGCCTCTTAAACGGAGGCGGGACCACCCCCATCTGGGAAGGCTGGATAACCGACCAGATGCGACAAGCGAGCATAATCATGAGCGAGAAGACCCGACCTTCGAGCCTTTCCGCCACCTCCAACACCAAGCGCGGCGCCCGCGCTGCGACCGCCGTGGCGGTAGCGCTGGTGATGGCGCTGGCCGCCGGAACCGCCGACGCCCGCGCCGGCAAGAGCAGCTCGTCCGGCAGCCGCGGCAGCCGCACGACCGAGGCGCCGGCCGCCACCAGCACCGCCCCCAACTCCGTGTCGCCGATGGAGCGCTCAACCGCTCCGGCGGCGTCGCCCGGCATGCAGCGCCCCGGCGCCGCGGCCACCGCCCCGGCGGCGGCTCCCTCGCGCGGCTTCTTCGGCGGCGGCTTCATGTCGGGCCTGATGGGCGGCCTGATCGGCGCCGGCATCGGCGCGATGCTGTTCGGCGGCGGCTTCTTCGAGGGCTTGGGCAGCTTCGCCGGCATCCTGGGCTTCCTGCTGCAAATCCTGCTGGTCGTCTTCCTGGTCCGTCTGGCCATGCGCTTCTTCCGCAACCGCTCGCAGACCGCGAACACCGCGGCGTCCGGCGGTCCGCTGGGTGGGAACCGGCCGGCCTATGCCGGCGGCCCGCAGGGTGAGCAGATGAACCGCGACGCGGCCGACGTCGGCTACAACCCGATGGGCAACCGCGGCATGGGTGGCGGCAACGCCGGCCCGGCCCAGCGCCGTCAGGCCGCCGACGAGATCGGCATCCAGCCGGCCGACTTCGAGTCGTTCGAGCGGCTGCTCGTCACCGTCCAGACCGCCTACGGGCGTGAGGATGCCGACGCCCTGCGCGCCGCGACGACGCCGGAGATGTTCTCCTACTTCAGCGACGATCTGGCCGAGAACCGCAGCCGCGGCGTCGTCAACAAGGTCAGCGACGTCCGCCTGCTCCAGGGCGATCTGGCCGAGGGCTGGCGCGAAGGGGCGCAGGAGTACGCCACCGTCGCCATGCGCTTCGCGCTGACCGACGTCACGGTGGACCGCGCCAGCGGCCGGGTGATCGAGGGCAACGCCTCGCAGCCGACCGAGGCGACCGAGCTGTGGACCTTCGTCCGCCCGCGCGGCGGCCAGTGGCAGCTGTCGGCGATCCAGCAGGCCAACTGAGGCTTTCGGGTCCAGGAATGCGAAACGCCCCGGCCAATCGGCCGGGGCGTTTTCGTTTGGGGGGTGTGCCCTCTCCCGCCTCGGGAGAGGGAGGGGACCCGCGCCGCAGGTGTGGGGAGGGTGAGGGGCGATCTGGACATGGATTTCTGATCCTTGCCTCACCCCTCACCCTTCCCAAGCTTCGCTTGGGCCCCTTCCCTCTCCTGGGGCGGGAGAGGGAGTCTCAGGCCGTCGGCAGAACCACCGCGTCGGCGGCGCGGAAGCCCAGCCGGGCGGTCTCGCCGGGGACGAAGGCCGGCTCCTGGCCCAGATGCGGCATCTGCACGGTCAGGCCGCCGTCCAGAAAGGCGTTGACGAAGGCGCCTTCGAAGTCGCTGTGGCTGACGCGGGCGGTCAGGCTGTTGTCGCTCTCGCCCGCCCCCGGACGCTCCGGCGCCAGACGTTCCGGCCGGACATAGAGGGTGGCGCGGTCGCCCACCGCCAGCCCGCGCGGATTGCGCCCGCGCAAGGGCCCGAAGGCGCTGTCGAGCACCGCCCAGCCGTCGGCCGCCTGCGTCACCCGCCCGGCGAAGCGGTTCGCCTCGCCGACGAAGGACGCGACGAAGGCGGTTTCCGGATGGTCGTAGATGGTCTTGCCGTCGCCCACCTGCTCCAGCACGCCGCGCGACATCACGCCGATGCGGTCGGACATGGTGAGCGCCTCGCCCTGGTCATGGGTGATGTAGATGAAGGTGACGCCGGTGCGCTTCTGCAACTCGCGCAGCTCGGCGCGCATGTGCTGGCGCAGCTTCAGGTCCAGCGCCGACAAGGGTTCGTCGAGCAGCAGCACCGCCGGCTCCACCGCCAGTGCGCGGGCGATGGCGATGCGCTGGCGCTGGCCGCCGGACAGGTCGGTCACCCGCTTGTCCGCCGTGTCGGGCAGCGCCACCAGCTCCAGCAGTTCGCGCACCCGGCGCTTGCGGTCGGCCGACGGCACGCCGCGCACCTCCAGCCCGAAGCCGATGTTGTCCGCCACCGTCATCAGCGGAAACAAAGCGAGGTTCTGGAAGATCAGCGCGGTCGGCCGCTTGTTCGGACCGATCCCCTTCATGTCCCGGCCGCCGATGCGGACGGTGCCGTCGGTCGGCTCCATGAAGCCGGAGATCATGCGCAGGATGGTGGTCTTGCCGCAGCCGGAGGGGCCGAGGAAGCTGAAGAACTCCCCGGCCGCAATGGTCAGCGAGACGTCGCGGACGGCGACGGTGTCGCCGAACCGCATGGTGACGTGGTCGAGTTGGACGTCTTGGCTCATGGCCCCTGCTGTGTGCGGATCACGCCGCCAGGAAGCGATCCTGGTACTCGTTGCGGATGGAGACGTACCACGCCTCCTGGATCGGCCACCACCACAGCTTCTGCAGGGCGTCGCCGGGATAGGCGTCGGCGAAGAACTGCTTGTTCAGGTCGGTCAGATGGGCCTCGGCGCCGACCGCGGTGCTGGAGATGCCGGAATGGTTGGTGTACAGCGCGCCGGCCTCGGGCGTGTAGAACCAGTTGATCCAGGCATAGGCGTTTTCCAGGTTCTCCGCCTTCTTCGGGATGGCGAAGCCTTCCATCCAGGCGAGCGCGCCCTCCTTCGGAGCGACGAAGCGGACCGGCAGCCCTTCCTTGCGGAGCGCCACCGCACTGCTGTCCCAGGTCTGGCCGATGACGCAGCCGTTGGTGCGGAAGGCGCCCTGGGCCTCGTTCTCGTTGGTCCAGAACTGGGCGACCGACTTCTTGTTGGCGGCGGCCACCTTCAGGATGGCGTCGAAGTTGGCCCGCGCCTTCGCCTCGTCCTTGAACTGGTCGCGGACGGGGTGCGGCAGCTTGCCCTGGCTTTCCAGCCACAGCGCGATGCCGATCAGCGAGGAATGGCCGCGCACCGTCACCTTGCCGGCGTTGGCCGGCGCCCACAGATCGCCGTAGCTGGCGGTGCCGTAGGCGAGCGGCGCCTTCTTCATGTCATAGGCCAGCGCCTCGGTGCCCCAGTCGGCCGGGGCGAAATAGCGTTTGCCGCCGACGACGCCGCCCATCCCGGCGGAACCCTCGACCGACGATTTCAGGCAGCCGTCCCACTTCACCTTGGCCTCGTCGATCGGCTGCACCAGCTCGAACTCGACATAGTTCGGCACGCGGTCGACGGTGGGGTGGATGATGTCGAAGCCGGCGCCGCCGGTCGCCTTCAGCTGGTTCAGCAGCTCGTCGTTGGTGCCGTATTCGGTCAGGGTCGCCTTGACGCCGGTCTTCTTCTCGAAGTCGGCGAGCATGTCCGGGCTGATGTAGCCGGCCCAGGAGAAGATCTTCACGCTGCCCGACGCCGCGTGGCCCTCGCGCAGGACGAAGGGACCGACCGAGGCGACACCGGCGGCGGCCGCAGCGCTTTGCAGCAGCAGGCGGCGGGTGAAGCTCTTGGCGGCGCGCTGGGTCTCGGCGCTGGACCGCTGGGATTCGGTCTGGGCGTGATCGAGCGTGGTGTGAACGATCTTGGACATGACGTCCGGTCTCCCTGGCTCTTGGATGGCGTTTGGACGGGCGGCGTTTCGGCGCGTTGGCGCAGCCCCGCTCAAGACGCAAAGTGTGCCTGAGATAAAAGCCGCCCGTCCATGGGGGAAGATGAAGCTCCGCCAAACTTCATAGAGCCGTCACATCGCCCGATCACATCACATAGAATCGCGCCTTCACCGTCACGCCCTCGGCGCCGCGCAGGACGGTGCGGTTGCGACCGCTGCGCTTGGCGAAATAGAGCGCCTCGTCGGCCTGGTTCATCAGGTCGCTGACCGAGACGGTGTCGCGGTCCAGGCACATGCCGATGCTGACGGTGAAGCCGAAGCTGGCGCCGCTGCCGGTCTCCACCGTCAGCTCGGCGGTGGAGCGGCGGATCGCCTCCACCCGCGCCAGCGCCCCCTCCAGGTCGCCGGAGGGCAGGCACAGGCAGAACTCCTCCCCGCCCAGCCGGCCGAGGAAGCCGCCGTCGGGCACATGGGCGGCGCAATGGTCGGCAAAGCGTTTCAACGCGAGGTCGCCGTTGCCGTGGCCGTGGGTGTCGTTGATCGCCTTGAAATGGTCGATGTCGAACATCGCGACCGCCATGGGGGAGCCGGTCTCCTTCGCGGCACGGTAGGCCTGCTCCAGCCGTTCCATGAAATAGCGGCGGTTCGCCACCCCGGTCAGGTAATCGGTGTTCAGCATCTCCACCATCACCCGGTGCATGCGGGTGATGCGCTCGCCGGCCCGCACGCGGGCGCGCAGCATCGGCAGGTCGATGGGCTTGGCCAGGAACTCGTCGGCGCCGGACTCGAAGGCTTCGACCCGCCGCGCGGTCTCGCTGTCGCCGGTCATCAGGATGGTGAAGGTGCGGTGCTGGTCGTCCGCCGCCCGGACATGCCAGCACAGCTCCAGCCCGGTCATCACCGGCATTTCCAGATCGGTGACGAGGATGTGGATGTCGTGGCTGCGGTAGAGGGCGAGCGCCTGCCCGCCATCCTTGGCGAGCAGAACGCGATAACCGGTGCTTTCCAGCTCTTCCCGGATCAGTTCGCGAAAGAAATTGGAATCGTCGGCGACAAGAACAGTCGTTTCCACCAGCACACCCATGTCCTCGGCGAAGAGTCCGTGCGCGCGGACCTTAACAGACTCCACGGTGCTATGGCATAGTGGCGTGGCAACACACCGTTACCGGTGGATCGAGCGCTCTTCAGCTTTCGAGCATGCGGCGCAGCAGCTCGACATCTTCGGCGAAGGACGGATCGGTGGCGCGCAGCTCGTCCACCTTCTTGACCGCATGCATGACCGTGGTGTGGTCACGGCCGCCGAACTTGCGGCCGATCTCCGGAAGGGAGCGGGCGGTCAGCTGCTTGGCCAGATACATGGCGATCTGGCGCGGGCGGGCCACCGCGCGGGCGCGGCGGGCGGAATGCATGTCGGCGACGCGGATGTTGTAATGCTCCGCCACCCGCTTCTGGATCTCGTCGATGGTGACGCGGCGGTCGTTGGCGCGCAGCAGGTCGTGCAGCACCTCCTGCGTCGTCTCCAGCGAGATGGAGCGGCCGACCAGCTCGGCATGGGCGACGATGCGGTTCAGCGCCCCTTCCAGCTCGCGCACGTTCGACGTGATCTTGTGGGCGAGGAACTCCAGCACCTTCATCGGGATGCTGGCCTGGAGCGCGTCGGCCTTGGCCTGGAGGATGCCCAGCCGCAGCTCGTAGGTGGTCGGGTGGATGTCGGCGACCAGCCCCCAGCCGAGGCGGGAGCGCAGGCGCTCCTCCATGCCTTCCAGGTCGGACGGGCTCTTGTCGGCGGAGATGATGACCTGCCGGTTCTGGTCGACCAGCGCGTTGAAGGTGTGGAAGAACTCCTCCTGGGTTGAGTCCTTGCCGCTGATGAACTGCACGTCGTCGATCATCAGCACGTCGACCGAGCGGAACTGCTGCTTGAAGGCCATCGTGTCCTTGAAGCGCAGCGCCCGGATGAACTGGTACATGAACTTCTCGGCCGACAGGTACAGCACCTTGCGGTTCGGGTCGTTCTTGCGGATCTGCCAGGCCAGCGCGTGCATCAGGTGGGTCTTGCCCAGCCCCACCCCGCCATAGAGGAACAGCGGGTTGAAGGTCACGGTGGTGGCGTCGGCGACGCGCCTTGCGGCGGCGTGGGCCAGCTCGTTCGGCTTGCCGACGACGAAATTCTCGAAGGTGAATCGCGGGTCGAGCGCTGCCGACAGGTCGGACCGGTCCTCCAGAATCGCAGGCACCGCGGTCGGCGATTCGTCCGACGCCCCGCCATAGGAGGCCGAGGTGTAGACGGTGGACGGGGCCTGCTCGCCGGAGAATCCGGATTCGGACGGGCGCATCGACGACCAGGATGGCGCCCCTGGCGGCGGGGCCGGGCGGAGAGCGGGACGGGAATCGGCAGCGCGCGAATCGAAACCGCGCGATTCGATGCCTCTGGGCGGAGCGGGGCGGTCGTCGTCGATGTCGTCATTGTCGGCGACGAGCGCCGCCGGCGGATTCGTGGAGGCGACGATGACGTCGATCGACTGCACCTCCGGATTCTCGCCGGACCAGAGGGCGCGGATGCGGTCGGCATAGTGGGTCAGCACCCAGTCGCGCATGAATCGCGTGGGCACGACGATGCACACCTCGCCGCCGATCAGGCTGGCGACGGACAGCGGCTGAAGCCAGCTCCGGTAGGCGATCTCGCCCACCTCTTCCTTCAGGCGTCCGCGAATGCGCGCCCACTGCTGATCCAACGACACGCCGACCGACATGCTCCCTTACCCCCGCTCCTTCCGCCGGCCGGCCAAAACCGGATGGCCGCCGTCTGGTCCAGCCCGAAAGACTCCGGGCAAGGAAAAACCGAACGGAACACTATATCCAAAAAGCACACGCCGGAGTCGACGGGATTGAAAATCCCGCCCCAGGCGCGACAGCTTGTAAGTAAAAGAAGATCGTGCGAACGACCGGGACTCAACAAGCCCTGATCCGGCGTAAGACCTTCAGTATTTCGCTGCTGTGTTCAGACGGACACAGAGTGTTGCATCACCCTATTTCGCCCGACCGAATGGACCAAAAGTCTAACCATGCTGCGGAAATCTGGCAATGGGACAGATGGCGAACGGGCCAAAAAGATAAAAACGTTCGCATTGACCGCATGACCGATCCCGAATCTCATACACGACCCTCAGAACAATCTAAGACAATTGTCGAGCATCGACAGATTTACTTTAAACGCAAAAAGCCGCGCCCCGAGTCACGGGCGCGGCTTTTTGAAAGCAGCGTATGAAAGCTCTATCAGAGAGCCTTGATCGCAGCCGACAGACGCGACAGCTTGCGCGACACAGTGTTCTTGTGCAGCACGCCCTTCGACACGCCGCGCATCAGCTCCGGCTGAGCGGACTTGAACGCCTCGGCGGCGGCGGACTTGTCGCCGCTCTCGATCGCGCCCTCGACCTTCTTCACGAAGGAACGGATGCGGCTGACGCGGGCACGGTTGACTTCCGTGCGACGCTCGGTCTGACGAATGCGCTTTTCAGCGGACTTATGATTGGCCATGGAAACCCTACTCCGAACGACACGGCTGTCGTGATGCGAGCGCGCCTTATACGCGGCAGCGCACCGCGAGTCAAGGCGTGGACGCCCGATGATTTTGACTAATCGTACTTGAACGACATCTTGATGGGATCTGGACCGTCCCCCGCAAGATGCAGGGGACGGTTCCAGCGGCAGAGTCGAAGCTGGCGCGACGACTCAGCGATTCTTCCAGCCGGCCTGGCGCTTCTCGGCGAATGCGGCCATGCCTTCCTTCTGGTCTTCGGTGGCGAAGGTCGAATGGAACAGGCGGCGTTCGAAGCGGATGCCCTCGGCGAGCGTCGACTCATAGGCGACGTTGACCGCCTCCTTCGCCATGGCGATGACCGGCTGCGACAGCGAGGCGATCTTGGTGGCGACCTTCACCGCCTCCTCGACCAGCTCGGCGGCCGGGACGATGCGGGAGACGAGGCCGCAGCGCTCGGCCTCGGCGGCATCGATCATGCGGCCGGTCAGGACCATCTCCATCGCCTTGGACTTGCCGACGAAACGGGTCAGGCGCTGGGTGCCGCCGGCGCCGGGGATGGTGCCGATGGTGACCTCCGGCTGGCCGAACTTGGCGGTGTCGGCGGCCAGGATGAAGTCGGCCATCATCGCCAGCTCGCAGCCGCCGCCCAGCGCGAAGCCGGCGACCGCGGCGATGGTCGGCTTGCGGCACTTGGCCAGCCGCTCCCACTTCGCGGTGATGAAGTTGGAATTGTAGACATCCATATAGGAGAAGCCGGCCATCTCCTTGATATCGGCGCCGGCGGCGAACGCCCGCTCCGACCCGGTGACGACGATGGCGCCGATGGCTTGATCGGCCTCGAAGGCGTCCAGCGCCTGGCCCAGCTCGGTCACCAGCTGGTCGCACAGCGCGTTCAGCGCCTTCGGACGGTTCAGCGTGATCAGGCCGACCGGGCCGCGCGTCTCGACGAGGATGGTTTCATAGGACATGGCTGCAGCACTCTCCCGATGGGGCGAGCCCGGTTGCTTCCGGGACTCGTGGTTGTTGAGGGTGTTCGATGGCTAGGGCTGCCGCGAGTATGGCGGGTGTTCCCGCGGTCAGCGCGGCGTCAAAGTGAAGCGGACGGCGGTCCCGGCGGCGGATTTCGCCTTTTGGGCGGCCTGTTGGGCAGCCTGCGGGAACTCCAGCCGCAATTCCTCGCCCTCGCGGACGAAGACGCGGTCGGCGGTCCGGCGCCAGCCCAGCTGCGGCAGGGTCTGGTCGTAGAAGGCCAGCACCGCCTGTCGCGGCACGTCGCCCGACAGCACGGCCTGGACGATCCGTCCGCCCGGCTTGTCGAAGACCAGCGGCTCCGATTCGGCGGACGCCAGCCCGGGCATCACCGGAACGTCGGTGGTGCCGGGGACGAAAGGCCCGGACTCGGCTGCGGCAAGCTGGGCTGCCAGTACCGAAGGAATGGGAATGAGGAAGCTCCCCAGGCCCGCAACTGCGGGGCCGGCAAGGAGGAAAGCGGCGGACGCCGCCCGGAGCATGGCCGGTAGAGCCGTCATGCTCCCAGCTATATCACCGTTGGCGCGCCGCACAAAAGAAAGTCGAGCGGCCCGACTGTACAATCCGCTGAACGCCCCCCGTCCGGGCAGGATCGCAGTCGCAGTCGGGGCAGCCCTCCCCCTCCCGGTCGTAGACGGCGAACTGGTGCTGGAAATAGCCCAGCTCCCCCGACGCCTGCCGGTAGTCGCGGAGCGAGGAGCCGCCGGCGGCGATGGCGCGCTCCAGCACCTCGCGCACCGCGGCGGCGAGGCGGTCGACCTCCCCGGCGGTCAGGCTGGCGGCGGTGCGGGTCGGCAGGATGCCGGATCGGTAGAGCGCCTCCGACACATAGATGTTGCCCAAACCCGCGACGATGCTCTGGTCGAGCAGGGCGGCCTTGATCGGGGTGATCTTGCCGGCCAGACGGCGGGCGAGGTCGGGGCCGGAGAATTCGTTGCCGAGCGGCTCCGGCCCCAGATTGCGCAGCATCGGGTGGTCGCCCAGCGCGTCGGCCACCGTCAGGTCCATCAGCCCGAAGCGGCGGGCGTCGTTGAAGGTGACGATGGTGCCGGCATCGGTCTCGAACACCACATGATCGTGCTTGTCGAAGGCGTCGGGCCGTTCCGGCGCGATGATCATGCGGCCGGACATGCCGAGATGGGCGATCAGCACGCCGCCGTCATCCAGATGCATCAGGATGTATTTGGCGCGCCGCCGCACCGACGTGACCACACGCCCGGTCAGCCTTTCGCAGAAGCGCGGCGGAAAGGGGGTGCGCAGGTTCGGCCGCCGCTGTTCCACACGGACCAGCCGCCGGCCTTCGAGATGCGGGGCGAGGCCCCGGCACACCGTCTCGACTTCGGGAAGTTCAGGCATCGGCAGAGTGTGGGGTGGGAGGGGCAGAAGTTAAAGCCCTCTCCCGGGACGGGAGAGGGTGGATCTCAACGGTACTCTTTGAACCGCTCGGTCGCCTGGATCAGCGCGGCGCGGATGCCGGGTTCCATGGCGGAATGGCCGGCGTCGGGAACGATGCGGTAGTCGGCTTCCGGCCAGGCGCGGTGCAGAGCGTCGGCGGAGATCACCGGGCAGACGATGTCGTAGCGGCCCTGCACGATCACCGCCGGCAGATGGCGGATGCGGTCGACGTCGCGCAGGAGCTTGTCCTCCGGCGTGAAGCGGTTGGAGCGGAAGTAATGCGCCTCGATCCGCGCCAGTCCGAGGGCGTGGCGGTCCTCGCCGCTGGCCGCGATCAGGTCGGGCGACGGCAGAAGCGAGGAACAGCTTCCCTCATAGATGCTCCACACCCGCGCGGCGGCCATGCGCACCGTCGGGTCGGACGAATCGAGCCGCTTCCAGAAGGCCTCCAGCAGGTCGCCGCGCTCGTTTTCCGGGATATGGCCGGCGAAGGCGGCCCAGGCCTCGGGGAAGAGGATGCGCATGGAATAGAGGAACCAGTCGATCTCGCTCTTCCGCATCAGGAAGATGCCGCGCAGGATCAGCCCCAGGCAGCGGTCCGGGTGGGTCTGGGCATAGGAGAGCGCCAGCGTCGAACCCCAGGAGCCGCCGAACAGGTGCCAGCGCTCGATGCCGAGATGGCGGCGCAGGGTCTCGATGTCCTCGACCAGCCGTTCGGTGGTATTCTCGCGCGTTTCGCCCAAGGGCGTGGAGCGGCCGGCACCACGCTGGTCCATCACGACGATGCGGTAATGGGCGGGATCGAAGAAGCGGCGGTGGGTGGGCGAGGCGCCGGCCCCCGGACCGCCATGCAGGAACATCACCGGCACGCCGCGCGGGTTGCCCGCCTGCTCCCAATAGACCGTGTGGATCCCGTCGACGGCAATCGTGCCGGTCTGGAACGGGTCGATGGGCGGATAGAAGTCGCTGCGGGGCATGGCCATGCATCCAGTGGTGCGGGCCCCGAGTGTAGAGGAGCCACCGGGGCTTGCGCCAGCGCGACGAGGCTCAGAAGCGGAACCCCAAACGACAAAGGCCGCCCGGAGGCGGCCTTGCATGTCGATCACTGTGCTTTTGAAGAATGGCGCGCCCGAAGAGATTCGAACTCCTGACCCTCAGATTCGTAGTCTGATGCTCTATCCAGCTGAGCTACGGGCGCGCTGTGTATCCTTCAGTCCCGGCGTCGGCGGCAGGCCGTCGGCGTCGAGGCGCGCAACATACTCAGAAGCCCCCTGCCCCGCAAGCGCTTTTTTATCGAAAAATCGCGCCCTGCCCGGCCGACGATCCGTTCACGATACATCCGCTTCCCATGCCGCCCGGATGGGCACCGGCGACTTGCGGATCTGGCAATGAAAGCGGTTTTTTGTGTGACATATCGTCGCAAGATTAAGGTTTCATAAGAGATTTCCCGGCCTATGATGCGGTATTGACGAGCGTACGCTTGTGAATTTGCGCCAAACAGTTGAAGAACCGCCCCGTCGGACAGAAAACAATGAACGGCAACCATGGCTGTTCATTGGAATCGATGGTCCGGCTTGAAGAAGAACGGTCACCTTGTAGGGAGCGGGACGCTCACCAGCAACGAAGCGGTATCGCCGCATATACGGATGAAGTGTGACCCGTCCATGATTCAGCTTCGAAAGACTTCGCTCAGAGCGGTTCTCAGCGTGGTGATCGGTACCATCGGACTGCTCGCGGTCTTCACGAGCGTCTCGGACCTCGTCGATACGGCGCGCAACGCCCGCGATGCCGGCCGCGTCGCCACGCTCGCCGCGACCAGCCAGCAGCTTTACGAGGCCCTGCGCTCGGTGCGGCTGGAGCGCGCCACGACGCTGGTCCCGCTGCGGGCCGACACAGTGGCCGATGACGCAACGGTGAAAGCGGTGGCAGAGCTGCGGGGGAAGGCCGAGGCCGCCTTCGCCCCCGGCATGGCGGCGCTCGACCGGCTCGACCCTGCCGGTTTCGGCAAGTACGCGATGGCGATCCGGTCGAGCCACGATGCCCTGAACCAGCTGCGCGGGCAGGTGGACACCGCGCTGCGCACGCCGAAGGCGACGCGCGACCGCGCCACCGCAGAGTCCTGGCCGAAGGTCGCCGATGCCTACCTGGCCTCGGTGCAGGCGGCGACCGACGCCGTCGATGCCGGCATGGCCCTGGTCGATCCGACCACCGACCAGCTTCTGTCCCTGAAGCGCGCCGCCTGGGTCGTCCGCCTGCGCACCTCCACCGAAATCCTGTCGGCCAGCACCGCCATCGGCGAGGGCCGGCCCTGGACCCAGGCGGAAATCCTGACGGCGGCGGAGGAGCGCGGCCGGATCGATACGGCCTGGAGGATCATCACCGATGCGGCGAAGCGTCCCGACACGCCCAAGCGCATCGTCGAGGCCGTCGAGGCCGCCCAGAGCAAGTTCTTCGAGACCGGCGGCGCCCGGCGCAAGACCGTCCTCGACGCCCTGTCCACCGGCGGCAAGCCGGACATCACCGCGGAGGCCTGGGTGAAGCGCGAGGCCGCCGACCAGGCGCCGCTCAACGCGCTGGTCAACGCCGCGCTGGAGGAGATGGTGGCCCACGCCGACTTGAAGGCGAGCGGGGCCGAGCGCGAACTGTTCACCCAGTCCGTCATCCTGGCGCTGGCCATCGGGCTGTCGGCCGCCGGGCTGCTGCTGGTGTGGCGCCGGGTGACCCGGCCGATCCACATCCTGACCGTAGCCATCGACCGGCTGGCCCAGCGCGATTACGAGGTCGAGCTGCCGAACGACGGGCGCGGCGACGAGATCGGCCGGATGCAGCAGGCGCTGCTGGTGCTGCGCGACAACGGGCGCCAGCATGCCGACATGGTGCAGGCGCAGGTCGCCGCCCAGGCGGCGGCGGCGGCGCGCACCACGGCGGTCGACCGGCTGTGCGGCGATTTCAGCGGCCGGGTCGGCACCAGCCTGGAGTCGGTCGAGAGCGCCGCGGCCCATCTGATGGGCACTTCGGCAGCGGTGACGCGGATCTCGGAACAGTCGGCCGGCGACAGCGGCGCCGTCGCCGCCGCGGCCCACGAGGCCTCCGCCGGCGTCGAGACCGTGGCCGCCGCGGCGCAGGAGCTGTCGGCCTCCATCGGCGAGATCAGCCGGCGCATGGCGGAATCCGCCACCATCTCGCAGGACGCCATCGAGCGGACGGAGCGGACCGACAGGATCATCGTCGAGCTGGCCGCCGCCAGCGAGGCCATCGGCGCCATCGTCACCCTGATCGGCGACATCGCCGGCCAGACGAACCTTCTGGCGCTGAACGCCACCATCGAGGCGGCACGGGCGGGCGAAGCGGGCAAGGGCTTCGCCGTCGTCGCCAGCGAGGTCAAGGGTCTCGCCACGCAGACGGGGCGCGCCACCCAGGACATCACCGACCGGATCGCCCGCATCCAGGCCATGACCCAGGACGCCGTCGACGGCGTGCGGTCGGTGTCGACGGTGATCCGGCAGATGAACGGCGTCACCACCGGCATCGTCGCCGCGGTGGAGGAACAGGGGGCGGCGACCAACGAGATCGCCCGCAACGTGCAGGAGGTGTCGACCGCCGCCGGCCGCATCTCCGCCAGCATCTCCGACCTCGCCCGGACGGTGGAGCAGTCGCGCACCGTCGCCGCCGACGTGCTGGAGGCGGCGGAGCTGATGAACCGGCAGGCGGAAGCACTGAAGGACGACGTCGGCGGCTTCCTGGCGGAAATCCGGCGGGCGTAACGGCGGACGTCGCCGGTCGAGGACCGGGCGGGGCCAGTGGTCCCGCCCTTTTCCGCAGGACCGCAGCCTACGCGAAGACTTGACCGGCAAAGACTTGGCCAGGGCCTGGGCCTGAAAACACTAAAGGCGGCCAGAGGCCGCCCAGTCGTCAGTATCGGATTTTGGAAAGATGGCGCGCCCGAAGAGATTCGAACTCCTGACCCTCAGATTCGTAGTCTGATGCTCTATCCAGCTGAGCTACGGGCGCGCTATGTATCTTTCGATCCCGGCGTCGGCGGCAGGCCGTCGGCGTCGAGGCGCGCAACATACTCAGAAGCCCCCTGCCCCGCAAGCGCTTTTTTCACGAATTTTCGCCCCGGCCGGGAGCCCCCTGCGGCGGCCCCTGCGACCGTGGGTCCCGGACGGCCGAATCGCCCCGGATTGCCGGGCGGCGGCGGCTGGGTTATACAGTCCACTTGCTGTTTTTGGAGAGTCAGTACCGTGGCCGAAGCCCCCTTCAACAAGCATTTCCCGGTGTCCTGGGAAGAGCTCCACCGCAATGCCAAGGCGCTGGCCTGGCGCCTGATCGACCGCGGCCCGTGGAAGGGCATCATCGCGATCACGCGCGGCGGCATGGTTCCCGCGGCGATCATCGCGCGCGAGCTTGAGATCCGCATGATCGACACCGTCTGCGTCTCCAGCTACGACCATCAGCAGCAGCGCAACGCGACGATCCTGAAGGGCGTCGAAGGCGCCAATGCCGGCGACGGCGAGGGCTGGCTGATCATCGACGACCTGGTGGACACCGGCAAGACGGCGGAGATCGTGCGCAAGATGCTGCCGAAGGCGCATTTCGCCACCGTCTACGCCAAGCCGGCCGGCCGGCCGCTGGTCGACACCTTCATCACCGAAGTCAGCCAGGATACCTGGATCCACTTCCCCTGGGACATCGAGCTGCAATTCTCGCAGCCGATCGCCAAGCAGCGGAACGGCTGACCGGCGCCCGACCGAAGCTCGTCCTTCCCGTCCGGCCCCATCCGGCCGGGGAGGGCCCGCCCGGTTCATTACATAAAAATTTACAGTTTGCGTCCTAAATGACGCGCGGCGGAGCACCTGCGCCCGCCGACGCCTTCAACATCGCGTGGCGGCCCGCGCATGAGCGACGAATTGACCGGCGACCTCCGCCCGGATGAGCTGCACCAGGAAGACCTGCGCCAGAAGATCGACGCCCTGGTGACGCGGCTGCCGGCCAGCCTCGTCTACAGCCTGCTGAGCGAGATCGAAGGCATGGACAGCGAGCCGACCGACCGGGTCCAGCTCGTCCGCCAGTATGTCATCGAGTATCTGAACCGCCAGCGCACCAACCGCGCCCGCCGCCTGTTCACCAACCTGTTCGAAGCCTTCCTGATCGACGACGACGTGCTGTACCATTCCGGCGTCTCGATCCCCGGCATGCTGCAACGGGTCGATGTCGGCGCCCTGTGGGAGGCGCTGAGCCGCGACGCCTTCCCCCTGCTGGCGGTCGAGGCGCAGGAAACGCTGGACGAGATGGCGCGCGGCGACGTGATCGACCGCATCCTGCGCTCCCCCGTCGCCATGGTGATGAAGGAGCGGATGCGCGTCGCGTCGGTGAAGCATCTCGACGCCGTGCTGGCGAACAAGAAGGCGGCGGACGAGCTGCTGGCCGGCATGTCGCGCAACCGGCCGCGCCGCACCCGCCTGATGTCGGGCTTTCTGGAAAAGACGCCGCACATCGACCTCGCCACGCTGCGGCTGATGCATCTGGTCCTGACCAACGCCGAGGGGCCGGTGAAGCCGGTCGCCGACCGGCTGGAGGATTTCCCCGCCAGTTGCAGCAGCGAGATGGAGGCGAACCGGCTGGCCGACCTGCTGCTGGACGCCACCGAATCGCTGCGCGACCGCTGCGGCGACGATCTGGCGGCCATGCTGCCGCTGTCGGTGCTGTCGGTGAATCGCAACTACCCGGTGGCGGCGCTCTATATCCGGCAGAGCGGCGTCGATCCCGGCCGCGGCGACGCCATGACCGCGGCGCTGACCGGCCATTTCATCGGCGTCACCCGCGCGCTGACCGCGGCGCTGAGCGTCGTCCTGAAGCTGAACGAGCGCGTTCCCGGCTCCGCCATCCGGCCCAGCGCCAAGGAGAAGGCGCGGCTGGAGGCGCTGGTGCAGCGGCTGGACCAGCTGGTCCACGCGGCGACCTCGGCCGGGCTGATGGAGGACCGGCGCAGCGAGCCGGCCTTCCGCAATGCCTGGACCCAGGCGGCGAAGATCATCGGCAGCCGCGTCGCCGCGGTGGCGATGGAACGCTCCGCCCAGGCCGCCGCCGCCCGGCGCCAGCCGGTGATCGACCATGCCGACATCGTCTGGCTGGACCGGCTGCTGTGGCGCTGGCAGGCGATGTCGCGCGATTTCGGCTTCGAGACCTACGATCTGGTGAAGTGGCGCGAAACCCTGCTAGAGGAGCTGCGCGCCAACGTCGAGAAGGCGATGAAGTTCGAGGACGCCGATCCGCTCGACGAGCGGATGGAGCATCTCCTGCGCATCAACGCCATCGCCGGCGTGTTCGGCCAGCGGGTCAGCGCCTGGATTCCCACCTTCAGCCACAACATGACCCGCCTGCTGTCGCACCGTCTGGAGCGCGGCGGCGTGCTTGGCGGCGACGAGCAGGCGATCATCGACGACCTCGTCGCCACGGCGCGCACCGAGGTGGGCAAGTCGCGCTATTGGAAGAGCAACGAGCTGATGGACCTGATCGAACTGTCGGAGCGGACGCGGCAGGCGGGGTGAGCCCTGCCTTTCACATCACCCCGGCTCATAGTATCCCAGACGACCGGTGCCGTGGGTCGAGCCAGTCGCGCAAGCCATCCCCCAGCATCGTCAGCCCCATGACGCTCAGCGCAATCGCCACACCCGGAAAGACCGCCTGCAACGGGGCGGTGAACAGGTGGGTCTGGGCGTCGCCCAGCATCTTGCCCCAGCTGGGGCTGGGCGGCTGGATGCCGAGGCCGAGATAGCTCAGCGCCGCCTCGTTGACGATGGCGACGGCGAACAGGACTGTGGCCTGGACCACGACGATGCCGGCGATGTTCGGCAGCACATGCACCAGCGTCACCGACAGCGGCCCCCGCCCCAGCGCCAGCGCCGCCCCGACGAAGGGCCGCCGCCACACCGCCAGCGCGGCGCCGCGGGTGACGCGGGCCAGCACCGCGGCATTGAACAGGGCCAGCGCCACGACGACGTTGATCGCCCCGGCGCCCAGGGCGGCGGTCAGCAGGATCGCCGTCAGCACGGCGGGAAAGGCGAAGACCAGATCGCCCAGCCGCGCCACCGCCTCGTCCCCCCAGCGTCCCAGTCCGGCGGCCAGCAGCCCCAGCGGCACCCCGCCCAGCAGCCCCAGCCCGACCGCCGCCGCGCCGACGGCCAGCGAGTTGCGGGCGCCGACCATGATCATCGACAGCACGTCGCGCCCGAAATGGTCGGTGCCGAGCCAGTGGGCGGCGGTGGGCGGCTTCAGCCGGGCGATCACCCGCACCTGCTCCGCCGGGTAGGGCGTCCACAGCAGCGACAAGAGCGCCATGGCGACCAGCAGCAGGGTCAGCCCGGCGCCGAGATGGAGGGAGAGCGGAAGGCGGCGCTTCACGGCACCCCTCCTTGCCCTGCGGCCGGGGGCCGTGGATCGGCCAGCGCGCAGGCGATGTCGACCAGGGCGCTCACCAGCACGACGAACAGCGCCAGCAGCACGACCACCCCCTGCACCACGATCAGGTCGCGCTGGCCGATGGCCTGATAGAGCAGCCGGCCCAGCCCCGGCAGGGTGAAGACATTCTCCACCACCACCGCGCCGGCCACCAGGAAGGAGATCTGCAATCCCAACACCGTCGCCACCGGGATCAGGGCGTTGGGCAGGGCATGGCGCAGCAGGACGGCCATGCGGCCCACCCCCTTGGCGCGGGCGGTGCGGATATGGTCCTCGCCCAGCGTGTCGAGCACGGCGGTGCGGGTGACACGGGCGAGGATGGCGGCCTCCGGCACCGCCAGCGCCAATGCCGGCAGCAGCAGCGCCTGCAACGCCGGGCCGATGCCGGCGCTCCAGCCGGGGAAGCCGCCGGCCGGAAACCAGTGGAGGGTCAGCGAGAACAGCAGGATCAGCAGGATGGCGATCCAGAAGCTGGGCATCGACACGCCGAGCTGCGCGAAGCCCAGCACCGCCCAGTCGCCCCCCCTGCCCCGCCGCGCCGCCGCCAGCAGCCCGAGCGGCAGGGCCAGCATTGTGCTGAGGACGAGGGACAGCAGGGACAGCGGCAGGGTCACCGCCAGCCGCTCCGCCACCAGATCGGCCACCGGGCGGGCATAGGTCAGGCTGACGCCGAGGTCGCCGCGCGCCAGCCCGCCGGCCCAGTGCAGGTAGCGGGTAAGGATGGGCCGGTCGAGGCCCATCTGGCTGCGCAGTGCCGCCAGCGTGTCGGGCTGGGCATCGATGCCCAGCATCAGCAGCGCCGGGTCGCCGGGAACCAGTTGCAGCACCGTGAAGACCACGATGGTGGCCAGCCAGACGGTGACGGTCAGGCTGACCAGCCGTCGCAGCAGGAACGCAAGCACGCGGGTCTATCCTTACTTGGCCTTACTTGCTTGGCTTTATTTCCAGGAAACGCCGGTGACGTCGTTGGCCTGGACCGGGCGGTTCACCCACATGCCGGTCAGGCCGGCCTTCTGCACCGTCACCGACGGCAGCATGAAGAGGAAGCCGTTGACCGCATCCTCCGCCAACAGCTTCTGCTCCTCGCCGTAGAGGGTGTTGCGCTTCGCCGGGTCCTGGGTGCGGTTCAGCTCGTCGTTGAGGGCGTTGAAGCGCTCGCTCCTGTAATTGAAGTAGTAGTCGGGTCGGGCGTAGATGTCGATGTCCAGCGGCTCGGTGTGGGCGATCATGGTCAGATCGTAGTCCTTGCCCTTGAACGTCTTTTCCAGCCAGGCCGCCCACTCCACCGGCTCGATCTTCGCGCGGATGCCGACCTCGGCCAGCATGGCGGCGACCAGTTCGCCGCCGCGGCGCGCATAGGGCGGCGGCGGCAGGCGCAGCGTGGTGTCGAAGCCGTTGGGATATCCCGCTTCAGCCAGCAGAGCCTTCGCCCTGGCTGGGTCGTAGGGATACATCCCGGTCAGGTCGACATAGCCCTCGCGGTGCGGCGGGAAATGGCTGCCGATGGCGACGCCGTTGCCGTAGAGCACGCCCTCGATCAGCGTCTGGCGGTCGATGGCATGGGCCATGGCGCGGCGGACGCGGACATCGTCGAAGGGCTTGCGGGCGTTGTTGGTCGACAGCAGCGTCTCGCCTTCCGTCGAGCCGACCATGACCGTGAAGTTCGGGTCGTTGCGGAATTCCGGCAGCGCCTCGTAGGTGCTGAACAGGGTGAAGGCGTCGATGTCGCCGGCCTTCAGCGCCGCCACCTGGGCGGCCGGATCGCTGATGAAGCGGAAGGTGACGCGGTCGATCTTCGGCTTCGCCCCGTCATAGTCGGGGTTGCGCACCAGCACGACGCGGTCGCCGGCGACCCAGCGGTCGAACTTGAAGGGACCCGTGCCGACGGGCTTCTGCTTGTTGGTCGCCGCCGATTCCGGGGCGACGATGGCGGCGTCGCCGCTCGCCATGTGGAACAGGAACAGGCCGTCGGGGCGCGACAGGGTGACGACCGCCGTCTGCGGGTCCGGCGTCTCCACCTGGGCGATGGGAGCGAAATAGGCCTTCTGCGCGTTCACCGACTCGGCGGCGCGGGCACGGTCGAGCGTGAACTTCACGTCGGCGGAATCGGCGGTCGTGCCGTCGTGGAACTTCGCGTTGGGGCGCAGGGTGAAACGGTAGGTCAGCCCGTCTTCCGACACGCTCCAGCGCTCCGCCAGTCCGGGCACCAGCCTGCCGTCGGCATCGACGCGCAGCAGCGGCTCGAACAGGTTGGCGTAGGTGACTTCCTTGATCGCCCCGGCCGCACCGGCGCTGGGGTCCAGATGCGGCGGCTCCAGCGCCATGCCGACCACGAGGTCGGTGCGCGGCTGGGCCAGCGCCGCCTGCGATGCGGCGGCCAGCGCCAGCGCGGCGGTGGCGGCGGCAAGGGTGAAGCGCTGCTTGGCGGTCGGCATGGTTGGCAAACTCCCCCGTCTCGTCGTTACCGACGGTCTCTTTGCCGCGATGATGCGGTGCGGCGAGGGAGAGCGCAAGGGAAGCCCTGTGCCTATTCCACCCACCAGCTTTCCAGCATCGGACCGTAGAGCGGGGTGACGGCGGGACGGTTCAGAGTCGCCCAGCGGGCGATGCGGTCGACCGGGCTGTGATAGAGCGGGACCATGTAATGCCCCCACAGCAGGACGCGGTCGAGCGCCCGCACCCGGCCGACCAGGGCGGCCCTTGTGGTGGCGGCGGCGATGGAGCGGGCCAGCGCATCGACCACCGGGTCGCGGATGCCGGCAAGGTTGCGGCTACCCTCCTGTCCGGCCGCATCGGATCCGTAATAATAGAGCTGCTCGTTGCCCGGCGAGAGGGTGGAGGCCCACCAGCGCATGGTCATATCGAAATCGAAACGCTCCAGCCGGGCCTGGAACTGGGCGCTGTCCACCGTGCGGACGCGGGCCGCGATCCCCAGTGGCTCCAGCGAGCGGGCGAACTCCAGCGCCACCCGCTCCTCCGACGGATCGGACAGCAGGATTTCGAAGGCGAAACGGTTTCCAGCATCGTCGGTCAGCCGGCCGTCGCGCACCCGCCAGCTGGCCTGCTCCAGCAGCCGCAGCGCCTCGCGCCGGTTGGCGCGCAGGCCGGCCGGCCCGTTGCTGCCACCATTGCTGCCGGCGTTGCTGCTACCGTTGCCGATGTCCGGCAGGGTGAAGGGCTTGGTGAAGAGATCGGGCGGCAGGCGGTCGCGGAAGGGCGTCAGCGCCTGCAACTCCTCGCCCTGCGGCAGTCCCTGGGCGGCAAGCTCGGAGTTGGGATAATAGCTGGCGGTGCGGGTCAGCAGACCGTGGAACAGGCTGCGGCCGATCCAGTCGAAATCCGGCGCCATCCCCAGCGCCCGGCGGACCCGGACATCGGCGAACAGCGGGCGGCGGGTGTTGAAGATCAGGCCGCGCGCCGGTTCGGGGCGGTGGTTGGGCAACTCCTCCTTGACGATGCGGCCGTCCCGCAAGGCGGGACCGTCGTAGCCGGTGGCCCATTTGGCCGGATCGCTCTCGTAACGAACGTCTCCCTGCCCCGCCTTGAAGGCCTCCAACGCCACCGAATCGTCGCGGTAATAGTCGAACTCCAGCCGGTCGGCATTGAACTGCCCGACACGGACCGGCAGGTCGCGGCCCCAATAGTCGCGCACCCGCTCATAGACGATGCGGCGGCCGGGATCGACGGAGGCGACGCGGTAGGGGCCGCTGCCCAGGATCGGCTCCAGCGTCGTCCGGCTGAAATCGCGCCCGGCCCAGAAGGCCTTCGAATGGATCGGCATCAGCCCCATCAGCAGCGGCATCTCGCGGTCGATGCTGCCGTCGGGGTTGGGGGCGAAGGCGAAGCGGACGGTCTGCGGGTCGGGCGCCTCGGCCGCCGTGACCTTGGCGTAGAACAGGCGGCGGTTGGGGGTGCCGTGCTGCCGCTGCGCCTCCAGCGAGAACAGCACGTCGGCGGCGGTCAGCGGCGTGCCGTCATGCCAGCGCGCCTTCGGGTCGATGTGGAAGGTGACGGCAGAGCGGTCGTCCGCCACCTCGACCCGGTCGGCCAGCAGGCCATAGAGCGAGAAGGGCTCGTCCCACGAGCGCGTCAGCAGCGTCTCGAAGACGTAGCCCATGCCCAGCGCCGGCACGCCCTTGACGATGTGCGGGTGCAGGCTGTCGAAGCTGCCGGTCACCGCCTGCCGGATGGTCCCGCCCTTGGGTGCCGCCGGGTTGACGTAGGGGAGGGCGGTGAAGTCCGCCGGCAGGGCCAGATCGCCATGCATGGCGATGCCGTGATGCGGCGATTCCGCCGAAGCCGGATGGGGCGCCAGCACGGCCAGAAGGGTGAAAAGAAGGACGATCGGAAGGAGGATCGGACTGGGCATGACCGGCAGGGTTGCCGCTTTGCCGCACCTGCGCAAGAGCCCGCGCAAGTTCCTTGGACTCAGGATGCGTTCCGCCTAAACTCCCGCCCCGCGTGGCGCCGGACCGGGCATCGGCGCCAAAACAAGAATGTGCCCTGAATACGCCAGTCGAAGGAACGCGATACATGGATCTGAGCAAGCTCGCCGCGGGCAAGAATGTGCCCTGGGACGTGAACGTCGTCATCGAGATTCCGATCGGCGGCCAGCCGGTGAAGTACGAGGTCGACAAGGACTCGGGCGCCGTGTTCGTCGACCGCTTCCTGCACACCGCGATGTTCTATCCCTGCAACTACGGCTTCATCCCGCACACCCTGTCGGGTGACGGCGACCCGGTGGACGTCTGCGTCGTCGGCCAGCACGGCGTCGTCCCGGGCGCGGTCCTGCGCTCGCGCCCCATCGGCGTGCTGTACATGGAGGACGAGGCCGGCGAGGACGAGAAGCTGCTGGCCGTTCCGGTCGACAAGCTGCACCCGTTCTACACCGACGTGAAGAACTACACCGACCTGCCGGCCATCGTGACCGAGCAGATCGCCCACTTCTTCGAGCACTACAAGGATCTCGAGAAGAACAAGTGGGTGAAGGTCCGCGGCTGGGGCAACGCCGAAGAGGCCGCCAAGAAGATCGAGGAAGGCCTCGCCCGCGCCCTGGAAGCCAACAAGGGCAATCCGGGTCCGGTGGTCTGAGGGTAGCGTGCGGCCTCAGAGTTTGTGAGTTTCCACGACCTCTCTCGGCCGTCATTCCCGCGAAGGCGGGAATCCAGATCACTCAAGCACTTGATTGCTAGGTTTCCTGGATCCCCGCCTTCGCGGGGATGACGGCCGAAGATGGTTCCGCTAAGACTTGCAGACATTCAGCCAAGCTGACCTGAGGCCACACGGTCGGGCATGCATCTCCCCGCCTCCGGCATGTCCGCCGGCTGCGCGGGGAGATGCCCCAGCCCTTCAAGGGTCCGGCGCACCGCGAGGTCCAGCGGCGTGTGCGGTTCCTCGCCCAGGAAGGCCAGCAGGCGGCGGTTGTCCAACCGCACCGGGCGTTGCCAGAGATAGCGCATCTCGCCGAGTTCGCGGAACAGCGGCACCGCCACACCGGCCAGCCGCAGCAGCCACCAGGGCATCCGCCGCACCGGCAGGCCGGGCTTGCCGAGCGCACGGGCGATGGCCGCGGCCATCCGGCTTCCATCGGCATCCCAATGGCCGTCCATGTGGAACGTCGCATCGTCGCCCAGCTCCGCCTCGCGGTCGAGCAGGCGCATCGCCGTTTCCGCCACGTCGGGCAGATAGGCCCATTGATGGCCGATCCCCGGCCGGCCCGGCTGGTTGATGCGGGTCGGCGGCTTGCCGGGCGTCAGCAGGCCCTGGCTGAACCAGCTGCTGCCGGCCTTGGGTCCGAAGAAGTCGCCGCAGCGCAGGATCAACAGCCTCGCCCCCTGCTGCACCGCGCGGTGCAGGCGGCGCTCCATCTCCACCCGGATGGCGCCCTTACGGGTCAGCGGGGTCTGCGCCGCGGTTTCCGGGATCAGTGGGAAGACGTCGGGGCCGTAATTGTAGACGGTGCCGGGCAGCAGGATGCGGGCGCCGTTCGCGCAGGCCGCGGCGATGCTGTTGTCGACCATGGGTAGAACCAACCGGTCCCAATCCTTGTAGCCGGGCGGGTTCACCGCATGGACGATCAGCGCCGCCCCCTCGGCCGCCGCCGCCACGTCGGCGGCGTTCATCGCATCGCCGACCACCCATTCGATGCTGCCCGGCTGCGGCTGCACCTGCTCGGCCGGCTTGCGGCGCAGGCCGCGCACAGTCCAGCCGCGCGCCGCCAGCGCCCGCGCCAGTTCGCCGCCGACCCCGCCGGTCGCCCCCAGAACCAGTGCGATCCTGCCCTTACCGGTCGCCTGCATGCCGGTCATCTGTCCTGCCATCGCCGCCTCCATCGCCTTCCGCTTGGTGATGGAGGAGGATGGACCTGGGAGAGGGCTGAACGGAATTGTCGAACTGCGGCTAACCGCTATACTGAAATCGATGAGCCAGCCGCCGCCCAGTTGGGACCTTTACCGCAGTTTCCTGGCCGTGATCCGCGAAGGGTCGCTGTCGGCAGCGGCGCGCGCCCTGGGGTTGACACAACCGACGCTGGCCCGCCATGTCGCGGCGCTGGAGGAGGCGGTCGGCGGCTCGCTGTTCGTGCGCTCGCCGCACGGACTGGATCCCACCGACGCGGCACTGGCGCTGAAACCGCAGGCGGAGGCGCTGGACGCGGCGGCGGCCAGCCTGTGGCGCACCGCATCGGGCTATGGCGGGACGGGTGGTGGGACGACGGGGGGCGGGGCGGAGGTGCGCGGCACGGTGCGGGTCACCGCCAGCGAGGTGGTGGGCGCCCGCATCCTGCCGGCGATCCTGGCAGACTTGCGCGAACGCCACCCCGCCCTGGAGATCGAACTGGTGCTGTCGAACGCCGTCGACGATCTGCTGCAACGCGATGCCGATGTGGCGGTGCGGATGGTGGAACCCGACCAGCAGGCGTTGCTGGTCAGGCGGATCGGCATCGTCAGGCTCGGCATGCACGCCCGCCGCGACTATCTCGACCGCCACGGCATTCCGCAGTGTCTGGAGGATCTCGGCCGCCACAGCCTGATCGGCTTCGACCGCGAGACGCCCGACATCCGCTCCATGATGCGGCGGGCGCCGGGCCTCACCCTGCCCCGCTTCGCCCTGCGGTCCGACAGCCATCTGGCCCAGCTGTCGGCCATCGAGGCCGGGTTCGGCATCGGCATCTGCCAGGTCCCGCTGGCGCGGCGGACTCCCGGTCTGGTCCGGCTGCTGGCCGACGCCTTCGACATGCCGATGGGCATGTGGGTCGCCATGCACGAGGATCTGCGCTCCACCCCCCGCTGCCGCGCCGTCTTCGACGGGCTGGCGGCGGGGCTAAAGGACCATGTGTCGGCGGATCCTGTGACGTAGCGTCAACGGCTCCAGCCCATCCGGCGTTCGACGCCGTCGGCGGCTTCCTTCAGGATTTCGGCGCTGCGGCGGAGCGCCGTCTCCTCCTCCGCCGACAGGTTGGGCAGGATTGTGTCCACCACGCCGCCGGCGCCGATGACGCGCGGCAGCGACAGCACCACCTGCGGCACGCCGCAGACATCGTCGGTCAGCATGGCGCAGGTCGCCACCATCCGTTCGTCGGCGCCAATGGCCGAGACCAGCCGGGCCAGCCCGCCGCCGATGCCGAAGGCGGTGTGGCCCTTGCCGTTGATGATGCGGTAGGCGGCGCGGCGCACACCCTCGTCGATGGCGGCGCGGTCGTCGCCCGTCAGGCGGCGGCGGAGCTGGGCGGCCGCCTGCTCGACGGACAAGCCGGCGACGGTGGCGCTCGACCACAGCAGAACTTCAGAGTCGCCATGCTCGCCAACCACATGGGCGTGGACGGAGCGCGGCGTCACCGCCAGCTGTTCGGCCAGCAGGGCGCGGAAGCGCGCGGTGTCCAGCACGGTGCCGGAGCCGATGACCCGGTTGCGCGGCAGCCCGCTGATCCGCGTGGCGATCTGCGTCATCACGTCGACCGGGTTGCTGGCGACCAGCAGCACGGCGTCGGGGGCCGCCTTCAGCACCTCCGGAATGATGGCGCCGAACACCTTGGCGTTGCGTTCCAGCAGCTCCAGCCGGGTTTCGCCCGGCTTCTGGGCGACGCCGGCCGACAGCACGACCACCCCCGCCCCCTCCAGCGCAGCATAGGAGCCGGCACGGACGGTGACGGCATGGGTGAAGGGCACGGCATGGGCGATGTCCTGCGCCTGGGCCTGGGCCAGCGCCTCGTTCATGTCGACCAGCACGACCTCGCTGGCCGCGCCGGTGGTCACCATGGCGAAGGCGGCGGTGCTGCCGACGAACCCCGCCCCGACGATTCCGACCTTCATGCAGTCCTCCCCGAACCCGTTTCACGGTGAATTGTGCTGGATCAATGATGGAAATAAAAGAACTCAAATAATGGCCGGGTGTGTCGCGGACTCTTTCCGCCCCCCTGCCTGTCAGCCAGCATTCCCATCAGCGGTTTTCCAGCCAAACAGGCGAAATTCACTAGAATTTTAAGGATTGACCGATCATGTCCACTGGAATCGCAAACGCTACAGGGTCCCATGCCACCGATGGCGCATCGCCGCTCGCCGCCCTGATCGGCCCGGCTGTTCTGCCCGACCGCTTCTCACCGGCGCTGGCGATGAACGGTGTGCGCATTCTGCTGGGTCTGTTCTATGCCCCGCATGTCTACCAGAAGCTGAGCGGCATCGACGCCTCCCTGGCCTTCTTCGCCAAGGCCGGGCTGGAGCCGGCGCCGCTGTTCCTCGGTCTCGCCATCCTGTGCGAATCCGTGGCGTTCGTGACGCTCGTCGGCGGCTTCTTCACCCGCTGGACCGCCCTGCTGTCCGCCGGCTGCATGGTGGTGGCCGCCTATGCCATCATCGCCACCAAGGGGGTCAACTGGTACTGGGCCAAGGGCGGGGTGGAGTATCTGGTGCTGTGGGGGCTGCTGTCCCTGGCGGTGGCGGCGGACGCCTGGCGCCGGACCTCGAAGTAAGGACGGCGCGACGAAACGCCTCTTGCCCAATGGTCATACCGGACCTTAGTGTTGCGGCGCAGCAAATGGCGGGGATGAAAGTCCGGTCCTGTGCTGTTCGTCATCAAAACCGTCGGTAGCCCATGGCACACTGGGGCCGGCGTCTTTCCCCGCACCGGATCCGGTCATGACCGTTCGCAACCTCGACAAGCTGTTCAAGCCCGCCTCCATCGCCCTGATCGGCGCCAGCCGCAAACCCGGCACGGTGGGAGCGGTGGTGGCCCGCAATCTGTTCCAGGCCGGCTTCGACGGCCCGGTGATGCCGGTCAACCCGACCGAGCGCGCGGTGGAAGGGGTGCTGACCTACAAGACGGTGGACAGCCTGCCGATCACGCCGGACCTGGGCGTCATCTGCACCGCCCCGGACACGGTGGCGGCGACCATCGACGCGCTGGGCAAGCGCGGGACCAAGGCCGCCATCGTCATGACCAAAGGCATGTCGGCCGAACAGACCCAGGCGATGCTGGACACCGCCAAGCCCTATCTGATGCGGGTGCTGGGCCCGAACAGCCTGGGCGCCATGGTGCCCGGCCGCGGCATGAACGCCAGCTTCGCGCCGGTGGCGCCGCGCAAGGGCGACGTGGCGCTGGTGGCGCAGAGTTCCATGGTGCTGACCTCGGTCGCCGACTGGGCGACCTCGCGCGGGATCGGCTTCTCGCATCTGGTGTCGCTGGGCGACCGCGGCGACGTCGATTTCGGCGACTTGCTGGACTATCTGGCCTCCGACGTCACCGTGCGCGCCATCCTGCTCTATATCGAGAGCATCACCCAGGCCCGCAAATTCATGTCGGCCGCCCGCTCCGCCTCGCGCCAGAAGCCGGTGATCGTCATCAAGGCCGGACGGTCGGACGAGGCGCAGGAGGCTGCGGCCAGCCACACCGGGGCGCTGGCGGTGTCCGACGCCGTCTATGACGCCGTGTTCCGCCGGGCCGGCGTGCTGCGGGTGAACGATCTGGCCGAGCTGTTCGACGCCGCCGGCACGCTGGGCACCGGGGTGCCGATCACCGGCGACCGCTTGGCGATCCTGACCAACGGCGGCGGCATGGGGGTGATGGCCACCGACAAGCTGATCCAGGCCGGCGGCCGGCTCGCCGCCATGGCGCCCGAGACGCAGGAGGCGCTGGCGAAGGCGCTGGGTCCGCAGCCGGGTGGGGGGCAGCCGGGCGGCGCCCCCTTCCGCAACCCGCTGCGCATCGGCGCCGACGCCACGCCCAAGCGCTATGCCGAGGCGCTGAACGCGCTGATGCAGGACACCGGCAACGACGCCGTGCTGGTCCTGCACTGCCCGTCCGCCCTGACCGACAGCGAGGCCATCGCCCAGGCGGTGGCGGAGACGGTGCAGGCCAACAAGGCGCGCCGCCATCCGGTGCTGACCAGCTGGATCGGCGACCAGTCGGCTTTGGAGGCGCGCAAGCTGTTCGCCGAGGCCCGCATCCCGACCTACAGCGGCCCGTCCGACGCGGTGCGCGCCTTCATGCATCTGGTGCGCTACCGCCGCAGCCAGCAGCTGCTGATGGAGACCCCGCCGTCGGTGGCCGAGGATTTCCAGCCCGACGAGATCACCGTGAAGAAGGTGATTTCCCGCGCCATGGCCGAGAAGCGCGAGTGGCTGAGCGAGTATGAGGCCAAGCGCGTTCTGGCCGCCTACGGCATCCCGGTGGTCGAGACCCGCGTCGCCCAGACGCCGGAGGAGGCCGCCGCCGCCGCCCGCGTCATCGGCGGACCGATCGCGCTGAAGATCCTGTCGCACGACATCACCCACAAGTCGGACGTCGGCGGCGTCGCTCTCGGCCTGACCAGCCCGGAGGACGTGAAGGCGGAGGCCGAGGCGATGCTGGCCCGCGTCGCCGAGCTGGCGCCGGAGGCGAAGATCGAAGGCTTCACCGTGCAGGAGATGGCGGTCCGCCCCGACGCCTACGAGCTGATCGTCGGCATGACCGAGAACGAGATGTTCGGCCCGGTCCTGCTGTTCGGCGAGGGCGGCATCGGCGTCGAGGTGGTGGAGGATTACGCGCTGGCCCTGCCGCCGCTGAACATGAAGCTGGCGGCCGAACAGATGAGCCGCACCCGCATCCACCGCCAGCTCCAGGGCTACCGCTCGCGGGCGGCGGTCGATCTGGACGCGGTGGCGCTGACGCTGAACAAGGTCAGCCAGCTGGTCGTCGATTTCCCCGAGATCGCGGAGATGGACATCAACCCGCTGCTGGCCGACGCAGAGGGCGTGACGGCGCTGGACGCCCGCATCAAGGTCGGCGTGCCGGCCCTGGCGGGGGCGGCGAGGCTGGCGATCCGCCCCTATCCGAAGTCGCTGGAAGACCGCATCACCATCAAGGACGGCCGTCAGTTCTTCGTCCGTCCGATCCTGCCGGAGGACGAGCCGCTGGTGCACCATCTGGTGGAGAACCAGACGGCGGAAGATCTGCGCCTGCGCTTCTTCGCCCCGCTGAAGCGTCTGTCGCACCAGGCGGCGGCGCGGCTGACCCAGATCGACTACGACCGCGAGATGGGGCTGATCGCCGTCGGTCCCGACCCGCAGACCGGCGACACCATCATGTATGGCGTGGTGCGCATCACCGCCGACCCCGACAACCGCCGCGCCGAATATGCGGTGATGGTGCGGTCCGACATGAAGGGCCAGGGGCTGGGCTACATCATGATGAACAAGATCCTCGATTACGCCCGCTCGCGCGGCATCAAGGAGGTCTATGGCGAGGTTCTGCGCGAGAACACCAACATGCTGAACATGTGCCGCGCGCTGGGGTTCGTCCGCAAGGAGAACCTGGACGAGCCCGGCGTGGTGGAGGTCCGCATCGAACTGGGCGGCGGGCTGGCGGCCTGAGCGTCTCTTCTATACCGGCGGTTGACTAAAGGCACGGATGGGGCAATATCAGGCTTGGCGGGCAGGGGCTATCCTCCCCTGCCCGCCGGCCCGATCCTTACCGGTAGAGGTCAAGCAGCCGCTTGACGATCTCCAGAACGAGGATCAGGAGCTTGAGGATATGCAACATCCTCTTCACTCCTCGTAAGCGGCGGGGATGGCGGCCAGTCCGCCATCCCGTCCGCGCCGCCACTGTGGCGCACGCATAGGTATTGCGGAAGCGCTTTCACTCGCAAAATCAGGAATTCCGGTGACTGCGACCTGCCGTCGCGGGCTTCGCTTTTACGCCGGCCCCAGCACGACCTTCACGTCGGCGGGCTGGCCGAAGAAGGGGGCCGAGGTGATCAGCAGGCGGCAGCCGGCCGCGGCATAGGCGGCGGCGTTCGCCTCGGTCACGCCGCCGGCCGGGGCCACCACCGGCGGCGGGGTCAGGTGCCTTGTCGCCTCGATCACCGCTCGGGCGGCGGCGGGCGGCAGCTTTTCCAGCTGGATCACATCGGCGCCGGCCTCTGCGAAGGCCACGGCCTCCTCCATCGACCCGACCTCCACCACGATCTTCTTTTCCGGGGCCTTGCGGCGCAGCGCGGCGATCCAGGCCTCCGGAGCGTCGCTCAGGAAGGCGCGGTGTTCGGGGAAGACCAGCAGCGTTTCCGACAGGCCCAGCCGGTGCATCACCGCCCCGCCCGCCTGCACCGCCTTGACGCTGAGATCCTTCGCACCGGGGAAGTTCTTTCGGGTGCAGGCGACGGTCACGCCGGGAGCCGCCTCGACGATGCGGCGGGCGCGGGTGGCGATGCCGGAGGCGTATTCGACCAACGTCTGCGCCACCTTCCAGGCATGGTGCAGCGCCCCGGCCGGGCCGTCCGCCTCGAGGAAGAGCGTTCCGGCCTCGACGGCGGTGCCGCTGGGCTCGACGCGCAGGGCCCGGCCGCCGGCCCTCTCCACCAGACGTGCCGCCTCCTCCGTCCCCGCCAGCACCATGGCGCCGCGGGCGGCGAAGCTCATGCGGGCATGACGGGCGGCGATGCCGAGCGAGCCGGTGGTCAGGTCGCCGTAGGGAACATCCTGCGCCAGAAGCGCGTCGAGGGCGGCGTCGGGCAGGATGGTCGTCATCGGCGGGATTTCCCTGTTGTAAGGTGGGTTTACAGCCAGCCGCGCCGGCGGAAGTACCAGAGCGGGACCACCGCCGACAACACCATCAGCAGGATGGCCATCGGGTAGCCGAACTCCCAGTCCAGTTCCGGCATGTGCTTGAAATTCATGCCATAGGCGGACGCGATCAGCGTCGGCGGCATCAGCGCCACCGAGACGACCGAGAAGATCTTGATGATGGCGTTCTGTTCGATGTTGATCAGGCCGAGCGTGGCGTCGAGCAGGAAGTTCGCCTCGTGCGCCAGGAAGCCGGCATGTTCGGTCAGGGACCGCAAGTCGCGCGTCATCGTCTTCAGCGCGGTCTTCTGGTCCTTGTTCAGCCGCCCGCCGCTGACCGAGGTCATGAACACCACCAGCCGGTCGAGGCCGGCCAGGCTGTCGCGCACCTTGTGGGTCAGGTCGCCGGCCCGGCCGATGCCGCGCAGCACGTCCTGCAGCTCGTCGGGCTTCTTGGCCGCCTTGCCGAAACCGCCGCCGTCCAGCGAATCGTCGAAGACGCGGGCCGACAGCTCGTCGATGCGGCCGCCGACCAGTTCCAGCACGTCGGCGACCCGGTCGATCACCGCGTCCAGCAGCCCGAACAGCGCGCTCTCCCCGGTCGCCAGCAGTTCAGGCTGGCGGACGCAGCGGGCGGCGAAGGTGATGACCGGCAGCGGTTCGGTGTAGCGCAGCGTGATCAGGTGGCGCGGGGTCAGCACGAAGGTCAGCTCGCCCTGCTCCGGATGGGGCGAGGTGGCGCGCGAAATGATGGGAGAGGTCATGTAGATCCCCTCCCCCTCGACATAGAGCTGGCTGGAGGCCTCGATCTCCTTCATCTCCTCGCGCGTCGGCAGGTCGCAGCCGGTCAGCGCGCCGACATGGGCGCGCTCCGCTTCGGTCGGACGCAGAAGGTCGATCCAGACAGCGCCACCCGGCAAAGGCTCGCCGAGTTCCAGCGGCTGGCGCACCACCCGCCCGTCTTCGGCACGGGCATGGACGGTGATCAAAGGGCAGCCTCTTCGGGCACCGGCGCGCCGGCGGCGCGGCAGGCCGCGGCCAGCGTGTTCAGCATCAGGCAGGCGATGGTCATCGGGCCGACGCCGCCGGGAACCGGCGTGATGGCGCCGGCGACCTTCACCGCCTCGTCGAAGGCGACGTCGCCGACCAGACGGGTCTTGCCCGGTTCCGCCGCCGGGACGCGGTTGATGCCGACGTCGATCACCGTGGCGCCCGGCTTGATCCAGTCGCCGCGCACCATCTCCGGCCGGCCGACCGCCGCCACCAGGATGTCGGCGCGGCGGCATTCGCCGGCCAGATCGGCCGTACGGGAATGGGCCAGCGTCACCGTGCAGTCGGCTTGCAGCAGCAACTGCGCCATCGGCTTGCCGACGATGTTGGAGCGGCCGAGCACCAGCGCGCGCTTGCCCTTCAGGTCGCGGCCCAGCGTGTCGCGGATCAGCAGCAGGCTGCCCAGCGGCGTGCAGGGGACGATGGCGCCCGGCTGGCCGGTGGCGAGCAGGCCGGCATTGACGACGTGGAAGCCGTCGGCGTCCTTTTCCGGGACGATGCGGGCCAGCACCTTCTGGGTGTCGATGTGCCTGGGCAGCGGCAGCTGGACCAGGATGCCATGCACGGCCGGGTCGGCGTTCAGGCGGTCGATCAGCGCCAGCAGGTCGGCTTCGGCCATGTCGGCCGGCTCGTGATGGTCGAAGCTGTTCATGCCCAGCTCGACCAGCGCCCGCTCCTTGGAGCGGACATAGACCTGGCTGGCCGCATCCTCGCCCACCAGCACGACGGCCAGACCGGGGGTGACGCCGTGGCTGGCCTTCAACGCCGCCACGCCGTTCGCCACCCGCGCACGCAGGCCGGCCGCAAAGGCCTTGCCGTCGATGATCTTCGAGTCCGCCATGCTACTCTCCACCCTCGCTGCCCACATCGTCGATCAGGGGCGACAGCCGCGCCAGCAATGCCGCCGGGTCGCCCGCCACATGCAAAATCTTGTTCCGGTCGGTGGCGCCGGCCACCACGGTCAGGCTGGTCTTGGGCAGTTTCCATGCCTTCGACAACAGTTTTATGACGGCCTCGTTGGCCTTGCCGTTTTCCGGCACCGCCGTGACCGCCAGCTTGAGCACCCGTTTCCCCT
The DNA here is from genome assembly GCF_042938965.1 of Azospirillum sp. A23. Taxonomy (NCBI): domain Bacteria; kingdom Pseudomonadati; phylum Pseudomonadota; class Alphaproteobacteria; order Rhodospirillales; family Azospirillaceae; genus Azospirillum; species Azospirillum sp. A23. The sequence goes on from NZ_CP170667.1 coordinate 2,512,091, forward strand.
CCCCCTTCGCATCGACCGCATCGGCCGTGCCGGTGATAGCGTTGCGCGACGCCTTGGGCGTCACCCGCAGCGCCACCCGCAGCCCGTCGGCCACCGCCTCGAAGGGGGAGGAGGATGCCACGGTCAGAAGCGCGGCCAGTATTGGGCCATCAGGTTCTGGATGAAGGAGATCGCCAGCAGCACGACGATGGGCGACAGGTCCAGCCCGCCCAGGTTGGGCAGGACGCGGCGGATCGGGCGCAGCACCGGCTCGGTGATGCGGTACAGGAAATCGCCGATCAGGTAGACCGCGCGGTTGCGCGTGTTCACGATGTTGAACGCCACCAGCCAGCTGAGGATCGCCGACAGGATCAGGACCCAGAAGAACAGGTCGAGGATGGTGTTGATGAGCAAATACAGCGCGATCATGCCGGGCCAGCTCCAGTGCGGTTTTTGCGACGGCCGCGCGCAGAGGGTTGCGCAGCGGGCGCCAGCCTTTTCCGGGCACCCTAAGCATAAGCGGCGAGACCTGTCCAGTACGGCGGCCCGCCGATCGGCCGGGCAGCCTGCGGCGGATCGGCCGTCCTATGCCCCACGCTGCGTCCCGCCCTGCGCCCCATCCCGAGCCCCCTCCCACGTCATCGCACGCACACGTCATTTTTTCTGAATCAAGCGCTTGACAGCATCCCCTGCGATGGACAATATCCGCGCCACGCCGGGGCGACGAAGACGCAACGGTGTGAGTGTGGGGCCGTAGCTCAGCTGGGAGAGCGACGCGTTCGCAATGCGTAGGTCGGGAGTTCGATCCTCCTCGGCTCCACCATTTTCCCCTTCCCTGGAAGGGTGAGACAAGTTGATAGAAGGTCAGCGGGCGTTGCCGGGAACGGCATCTGGCCCGCTTTTTCGTTTTGGGCCTTGTGCAGCCAGCAGACGTTGCCGGCGGACGCGATGGTCCGCCGGCATCCATGATTGGAAAACTCGAAAGGCTCACCCGTTCTCCGCCAGCACCGTCCCGGCAAGGTAGAGCGAGCCGCAGATCAGCACGCGCGCCGGGGTCTGGCGGCCGGCCACCAGATCGGCAAGGGCTGCGTCCACCCCGTCGGCGGCGGCGTGGTCGCGGATGCCGCAGAGATTGGCGGTCTCGCAGGATTCCTCGGCGGTGAAGCTGGCTTCCTCGCCGGGGATCGCTACCGCGCGCAGGGAATGGGTGAAGGGGGCCAGGGGTCCCAGGAACTCGAACGGATCCTTGCTGGACAGCATGCCGTAGATCAGCAGCAGCGGCAGGGAAGAGCCGCCATCCGATCCCTCATCCGGTTGCCCGTGCGACCAGTCGACCGCCTGCCGGGCCAGAACCTCGCCCGCCGAATCGTTGTGGCCGCCGTCCAGCCACAGTTCCCAGCCCGCGGGCAGGCTTTCGGCCAGCGGGCCGCGGGTCAGCCGTTGCAGACGGGCCGGCCATTCGACGCCGGCAAGGCCGCGGCGCACCGCCTCGTCGTCAACCGCCAGCGGCAGATGGTCGAGGCAGGCGATGGCGACGCCGGCATTGATGATCTGGTGGGCGCCGGCCAGTCCGGGCATCGGCAGGTCGAGCCGCCGTCTGGCGCTCTCGAAGCGGAAGCCGTCCGGACGCTCTTCCACCGACCAGCTCTGGATCGGGGCGGCGATGGCGTTGGCGCGCAGGTTCAAGGCCTTCAGCGCGTCGGCTTCCGGCTGCGGCGCCAGGACCACCGGGATGCCGGGCTTGAAGATGCCGGCCTTCTCGCTGGCGATCTCCAGCAGCGAGTCGCCCAGGAACTGGCGGTGGTCGTAGGAGATGCGGGTGATCGCCGTCACCGCCGGCCTGTCCACCACATTGGTGGCGTCCAGCCGCCCGCCCAGGCCGGTCTCCAGCAGCACGACGTCGGCCGGCACGCGGGAGAAGGCGAGGAAGGCCGCGACCGTCGTCACCTCGAAGAAGGTGATCGGGTTGCCGGCGTTGGCGACCTCGCATTCCTCCAGCAGGGCGGCCAGATGATCGTCGTCGATCAGGCGCCCGGCAAGACGGATGCGCTCGTGGAAGCGGACCAGATGCGGCGAGGTGTAGACATGGACGCGATGACCGGCCGCCTCCAGCATCGCGCGCAGGAAGGCGACCGTCGATCCCTTGCCGTTGGTGCCGGCGACATGGACCACCGGCGGCAGCTTCCGCTCCGGATGGTCCAGCGCCGCCAGCAGACGGTGCACCCGGTCCAGCGACAGGTCGATGACCTTGGGGTGAAGCCCCTTCAACCGATCCAGCACCGGGTCGGAACGGGTCGCCGCCAGCCTTGCGGACGGGTTGGCCAGCGGGGTGGGGGCGTCGCTCATGATCGTCTCTGGTCGGATGGTCGCGGGGGTACGGCCGCGGGGGTGTTGCCGGTCAGTCGTCGCCGGCCTGGACCGGCTCCGCCGCGGAGGCCGGCTGGGCCGCGGTCGCCTGGGTGGCAGGCGGCAGACCCGGCTGCGGCGTGCCCGGCTGGGCCACCGCCCCCTGAGGCAGCTGGGCCGGTTCGCCGCCGACGCCCTGGACTGCACCCTGGGCGGCGGTCAGGTCAAGATCCTCGACCACCGCGTCGATCCGCGGGGTCATCAGCAGGCCGATGGTGCGGACCAGCGTCGGGCGCAGGTCGCGGCGGTGGACGACCATGTCGACCATGCCGTGCTCCAGCAGATATTCGGAACGCTGGAAGCCTTCCGGCAGGGTCTCGCGGATCGTGCTCTCGATCACGCGGGCGCCGGCGAAGCCGATCTGCGCGCCCTTCTCGGCGATGTGGATGTCGCCCAGCATGGCGAAGCTGGCGGTGACGCCGCCGGTGGTCGGGTCGGTCAGCACCACGATGTAGGGCAGGCCGGCTTCCTTGACCATCTCCACCGCGATGGTGGTGCGCGGCATCTGCATCAGCGACAGGATGCCTTCCTGCATGCGGGCGCCGCCCGATGCCGGAACGACGATCAGCGGGGCGTTCTTCGCCACCGCCAGACGGGCGGCGGTCAGCAGCCCTTCGCCGACGGCGATGCCCATCGACCCGCCCATGAAGCCGAAGTCGAAGGCGGCGACCACGGCGGCATGGCCGCCGATGCGGCCCTCGCCGACGACGATGGCGTCGGTGCGGCCGGTCTTGGTCTGGGCTTCCTTCAGGCGGTCGGTGTAGCGCTTCTGATCGCGGAACTTCAGCGGGTCGGCAACCGACTTCGGCAGCTCGACACCCTCATAGGCGCCGTCGTCGAACATCGTCTCCAGCCGCTTGACCGGGCCGAGCCGCATGTGGAAGCCGCAATGCTGGCAGACGTGCAGGTTCTCTTCCAGCTCGCGGTGGAACAGCATCGACTCGCAGCTCGGGCACTTGTGCCAGAGGTTGTCGGGCACTTCCTTGCGGGCATAGAGCGCGCGGATCTTGGGGCGGACGTAGTTGGTAAGCCAGTTCATGGAACGCCTTTCAACGACATGGCGGTACGCCGAAGCCCGGCGGCGGCCGGACATCGGGTCCGTGCCGCACCGGGCTCTTCAGCCGGTCGTCGCCATGAGCGATCGTGTTGCAGGTGTCGTAAAGCGGTTTGCCGTCGTTGTAAACCGTCCGTCCCTCAGCCCCGCGCCGCGCGCACGCCCTTGGCCAGCTCGCCGACGAAGCCCAGAACGTCCTCGACCGTGCCCGGCTTGACGGCGCCGGCCCCGTCAACTCCATCGGCCAGCCCGTCGGCCAGACGGGTGACGATGGCGGAGCCGACCACGGCGGCATCGGCGACGCGGGCGACCTCGGCGGCCTGGTCCGGCGTCTTGATGCCGAAGCCGACGGCGACCGGCAGGTCGGTGTGGCGCTTCAGCCGGGCGACCGCCGCGTCGATGGCGGTGTTCGACGCGCTGGCGGTGCCGGTGATGCCGGCGATCGACACGTAATAGACGAAGCCCGAGGTGTTGCGCATCACGGCGGGCATGCGCGCCTCGTCGGTGGTCGGCGTCGTCAGGCGGACGAAGCTGACGCCGGCCTTCACCGCCGGCAGGCAAAGCTCCTCGTCCTCTTCCGGCGGCAGGTCGACGACGATCAGTCCGTCGACCCCGGCCTCGCGTGCGGCGGCCAGGAAGGGCTCCACCCCATAGGCATGGATCGGGTTGAAATAGCCCATCAGGATGATCGGGGTGTCGGCATCCAGCTTGCGGAAGCCGCGGACCATCTCCAGCGTCCTGCGCACCGTCATCCCAGACTTCAGCGCACGCAGCGAGGAGGCCTGGATCGCCGGACCGTCGGCCATCGGGTCGGTGAAGGGCATGCCCAGCTCGATCAGGTCGGCGCCGGCGGCCGGCAGGCCGTTCAGCACCGCCTGCGACACGACGGGATCGGGATCGCCGGCGGTGATGAAGGTGACCAGACCGGCGCGGCCTTCCGCCTTCAGCGCGGCAAAACGGCGGGCGATGCGGCCATCGGCCAAAATGTCGGCGCTCACAGTTCCACTCCCAGATGCTTGGCGACGGAGAAGATGTCCTTGTCGCCGCGGCCCGACAGGCACAGCACCATCAGGTGGTCCTTGGGCAGTTTCGGTGCGCGCTTGATCACCTCGGCAAGGCCGTGGGCGGACTCCAGCGCCGGGATGATGCCCTCGGTGCGGGCGCAGAGCTGGAAGGCGTCCAGCGCCTCCTGGTCGGTGGCATAGGCGTATTCGACGCGGCCCACGTCATGCAGCCAGCTGTGCTCCGGCCCGATGCCGGGATAGTCGAGGCCGGCGGAGATCGAATGGCCTTCCAGGATCTGGCCGTCCTCGTCCTGCAGCAGATAGGTGCGGTTGCCGTGCAGCACGCCGGGACGGCCGCCGTTGATCGAGGCGGCATGGTCGAGCGGCCCCTTCTCGATGCCGCGGCCGGCGGCCTCGACGCCGATCATCTGCACCGAGGGATCGTCGAGGAAGGGATGGAACAGGCCGATGGCGTTGGAGCCGCCGCCGACGCAGGCGACCAGGCTGTCGGGCAGCCGGCCTTCCAGTTCCTGCATCTGGGTGCGCACCTCGTCGCCGATCACCGACTGGAAATCGCGGACCATGGCGGGATAGGGGTGCGGGCCGGCGGCGGTGCCGATGATGTAGAAGGTGTCGGAGACGTTGGTGACCCAGTCGCGCAGCGCCTCGTTCATCGCGTCCTTCAGCGTGCCGCTGCCCGACGTCACCGGCCGGACTTCGGCGCCCAGCAGCTTCATGCGGAAGACGTTGGGCTGCTGGCGGGCGATGTCGGTCTCGCCCATGTAGATGACGCAGGGCATGTCGTAGAGCGCGCAGACCGTCGCGGTCGCCACGCCATGCTGGCCGGCGCCCGTCTCGGCGATGATGCGGGTCTTTCCCATGCGCCGGGCCAGCAGGATCTGGCCGATGCAGTTGTTGATCTTGTGCGCGCCGGTGTGGTTCAGCTCCTCGCGCTTGAAGTAGACCTTGGCGCCGCCCAGCCGTTCGGTCAGGCGTTCCGCGTAATAGAGCGGGTTGGGCCGGCCGACATACTGCTTCAACTGCTGGCGCATCTCCCCTTCGAAGGCGGGATCGGCGCGCGCGTCGCGATAGGCCTTCTCGACTTCCAGGATCAGGGGCATCAGCGTCTCGGCGACGAAGCGGCCGCCAAAGATTCCGAAATGCCCGCGCTCGTCGGGACCGGAGCGGTAGGTGTTCAGTTTGGTCATCGTCTGCGGCACTGCCTGAAGTCGAAGGGAAGCTGTTTGTCAGGTGGGCGGCATCGGGTCCGGACACCGGCCAAGCGCGACACCATACCGGCCGGACGCGCCGATTTGAAGCGCCGGACGGCGGATCTCCGTGAATACCACCCGTCCGCATACATGGAGCGGGGCTTTGCAGCGGCAAGGCCGCGCCCTATACACTGGCACCTTCCTCATTGCGGAGCATGCTTGCGATGACTGAGCGGACGCCGCCGTCGCTTCTCCCCACGGACGGTCAGCCGGCACCCTGCCGGATTCTGGTGGTGGAGGACAGTCCGCTGAACCAGATGCTGGTCACCGCCATCCTGGCGCAGGCCGGACACCGCGCCGACACCGCCGGCAACGGGCTGGAGGCGGTGATGGCGGCGCAGGCCGGCGGCTACGACCTGATCCTGATGGACCTGTCGATGCCGGAGATGGACGGGCTGACCGCCACCCGCCTGCTGCGCGAGCTGCCGGGGCCGGCCGGCCGGGTGCCGGTGGTGGCCATGACCGCCGACACCGACGAGGCCGACCGCGTCCGCTGCCAGAATGCCGGCATGAACGACCATGTCGCCAAGCCGGTCGACCGGGCGCAGTTGCTGGAGACGGTGGAGAAATGGCTGCGGGCCTCGGAATGGCGGGCCTCGGCGTCGCCGGACATGTCGGCCGGCTTCGGCCTCTGCGCGGCGGCGGCACCGGCGGCGGCGGGCGAGGTGCTGGACCGCGAGGTGCTGGCCCAGCTGGCGCAGGATCTGGATGCGGAGTTGCTGACCGACGTGCTGCGGCAGTTCGTGGAGGAAACCCGCGAACGGGTGGCGCGCATCGCCGGGGAGACCGACCGCGCCGTCCTGACGCGCGAGGCGCACACGCTGAAAAGCACCGCCGGGACCTTCGGCGCCAGCACCCTGTGCAGCGCCGCCCGCGCGCTGGAGATGGCGTGCCGGGCATCCCCGGCGGAGCGGGAAAGGTCCGGGACAAGCGATGGGGACGGGTCGGCGGACACGGTGGAAAGGCTGCGCGGCGAGATTCCCCGGCTGGCCGGGGATGCCATCGCGGCCTACCGCGCCGCCGGGTATCCGGTCTGACTGTATCCGGTCCGACTCAGCGCGGGTCCGTCACTCGACGACGCTGATGTTCACGGCGGAGTCCTTGCCGTTGTCGCCGCGGGCGACCTCGAACTGGACACGCTGGCCCTCCGACAGGGCATGCAGGCCGGAACGCTGAACCGCGGTGATGTGCACGAACACGTCCTTCGAACCGGCCTCCGGCGCGATGAAGCCGTAACCTTTGCTGGTGTTGAACCATTTTACGGTACCGTTGGTCATGGGCCTCCCCCTTAGTCACTGCGAGACAAGTCTTTGGCAAAACGGCTGGGTCCAAGATCGCCGGCATCGGCCGCGCCGTGAGGCCTGCCGGGCAAGCGGAACCAAGACATTGTGCGGGGAGGCTAGCCGCATGCTGTGGTTGCGGGCAATTCCATCTCACGGCATAGGACTAACGACGGCCAAATCCGGAGTGGAATTACGACCAAGGCGACGGAGCTTTGTCGAAGGGTATTAGCCCGTTTCTTGGCGGATTCCGGGCATGAGGCGGATTTTCTTGCCGAAATAAAGGGTTAGGTCGAAGCAGGTCTGACGCGTCGATCCGGTCGCCGGACGTGGCTACAGCTTCCCCTCGGCCTGCCAAGCCAGACGCTTGCGGTAGATCGTGGAGGCGCTGATCTGCAACAGGGCGGCGGCGCGCGGAATGTTGCCGTCACAGGCCGCGATGGCGTCCTCGATGGCATCCTTCTCGACCTCCCACAGCGGCTTGATGGCGTCGGGGGAGAGCGGGACATGGGGCCGCGGGGCTGCGGCGCCGCCGGCCGGCGCGGCGGCGGCCAGGACCTGCAACGGCTGCGGCGTGCCGAGAGGCGACGGCAGCATCTCGGGCGTCACGGTGTCGCCGTCATGCAGGACCGCGACGATGCGCACGACATTCTGCAATTGGCGGACGTTGCCCGGCCAGTGGTAGTGGCGCAGCGCATGTTCGGTCTGGGGCGAGAAGCGGGTGAAGCCCTTCTTCTCCTCCTTGGCGAACTCCGCCAGATAGTGGCGGGCGATCTCCAGCACGTCGTCCTCGCGCTCGCGCAGCGGCGGCAGATGGATGGGGATGACGTGCAGGCGGTAATAGAGGTCCTCGCGGAACCGCCCCTCCTCCACCTCGCGCAGCGGATCGCGGTTGGTGGCGCAGACGATGCGCAGGTCGACCTTCTCCAGCTTCGAGCCGCCCACGGGCGTGAAGGTGCCGGTCTGGATGAAGCGCAGCAGCTTGGTCTGGAGATCGGGCGCCAGCTCGCAGATCTCGTCCAGGAACAGGGTGCCGCCGTCGGCGCGCGCCGCCGCACCCTCGCGGTCGGACACCGCCCCGGTGAAGCTGCCCTTCACATGGCCGAAGATCTCGCTTTCCATGAGATCCTTCGGGATGGCGCCGCAGTTGATGGCGATGAAAGGGCGGGACGCGCGCTGGCTCTGGCGGTGGATCGCCTCGGCGCAGACCTCCTTGCCGGTGCCGGATTCGCCGGTGATGAAGACGGTGGCGCGCGACGACGCGGCGCTGTCGACGATGCGGTAGACCGCCTGCATCGCCAGCGACGAGCCGATGAAGCCGTGGTAGCGGGCGCGGTTCAGGTCCTTCTCGAAGGTGTCGACCAGCTGGGCCAGCCGCAGCCGCTCCATCGCGTTGCGGACCGTCACCACCAGCCGGTCGGCGGAGAAGGGCTTCACCAGGAAATCGTAGGCGCCGTAGCGCATCGCCTCGACCGCCGCCTTCACCGACCCGTGGGCGGTGATGACGATGACGGCGCAGGGCAACGCCTGGGCGTCGATGCGTTTCAGCACCTCCATCCCGTTCATGTCCGGCAGCTGCAAATCCAGCAGAACCACCATCGGCGCGCCGTCGTTCAGCTGCGCCAGCGCGTCGGCCCCGGTTTCCACCGAGATGACGGTGTGGGATTCCTTTTTCAGGTATTCCGCGTAGACACGGGCCAGCGAGGGCGTGTCTTCGATCAGCAGGACGGGGATGGAACCTGGCGGCATGCTGTGTGCGACACGCGAAGGTAGGGACGGGACGACTCCTATTGTCTAACAGATAATTCTGAAAATCCCACCCCTACGCGCATGCGTGCGGCCACGAACGGATCGAAATCTCCGCCGGACCGAATCTGTCGCGGCCCCGCCGCTTGCCGGGGGCGGCGCGATGAACTATCAGCAGCGGGCATGAGGCGTCGGGAAATGGGCGCCGGAAAGAGGGGGTTCGCATGGCCGATCACGCCATTCTGGCCGGCAAGCGCGTTCTGCTGGTCATCGCCGGCGGCATCGCCGCCTACAAGAGCCTGGAGCTGATCCGCCGCCTGCGCGAGCGCGGCGTGACGGTGCGCGCGGTGCTGACCGAGGCCGGCGCCCGCTTCGTCACCCCGTTGTCGGTACAGGCGCTGACCGAGGATACCGTCTACCGCGACCTGTGGTCGCTGACCGACGAGTCGGAGATGGGCCACATCCGCCTGTCGCGCGAGGCCGACCTGCTGGTGGTGGCGCCGGCCACCGCCAACCTGCTGGCGCGGATGGCCGCCGGCATGGCCGACGATCTGGCCGCCACCGTGCTGCTGGCCACCGACAAGCCGGTGCTGGTCGCCCCCGCCATGAATGTCCGCATGTGGCAGCATGCCGCGACCCAGGCCAACATGGCGCTGCTGGAAAGCCGCGGCGTGCTGCGCGTCGGCCCCAACGACGGGGTGATGGCCTGCAATGAATTCGGTCCGGGCCGCATGGCCGAGCCGATGGAGATCGTCGACGCCATCGCCGGCATCTTCGCGCAGGATGCCCATAGGCCTTTGTCCGGACGCCGCGCCATCGTCACCAGCGGCCCGACCCACGAGCCGATCGACCCGGTGCGCTACATCGCCAACCGCTCGTCGGGCAAGCAGGGGCACGCCATCGCCGCGGCGCTGGCGAAGCTGGGGGCGGCGGTGACGCTGGTCAGCGGCCCGACCCGCCTGCCCGACCCGGCCGGATGCAGCGTCGTCCATATCGAGACGGCGCGCGAGATGCTGGCGGCCTGCGAGGCCGCCTTGCCGGCCGACATCGCCGTCTGCGCCGCCGCGGTGGCGGACTGGCGCGTCGACGGCGCCGGCGACCGCAAGCTGAAGAAGGACGGCGGCGGCCCGCCGGCCCTGGCGCTGACCGAGAACCCCGACATCCTCGCCACCCTGTCCCGCCCCGGCGACCGCCGCCCGGCCCTGGTCGTCGGTTTCGCGGCGGAGACCGGCGACGTGCTGGCCTATGCCACCGCCAAACGCGCCCGCAAGGGCTGCGACTGGATCGTCGCCAACGACGTCTCCCCTGGCACCGGCACCTTCGGCGGTAGTGACAACACCGTCCACCTGATCCGTGCCGACGGGGTCGCGTCCTGGCCCACCATGGCCAAGGACGCCGTCGCCGCCCGGCTGGCCGAGGCGGTGGCGGAACACTTCACCAAGGATTTCAAGGCGAAGTAGCGTCTACCCGGCGCCCGTCCCGCCATCCGAACACGAGGAACCGTTCCATGTCTTCCACCCTGTCGCCCACCGTCGCCTTCCTCCGCCTGCCCGGCAACGACGACCTGCCGCTGCCCTCCTACGCGACCGATGGCGCCGCCGGCTTCGACCTGCGCGCCGCGGTGCCGGCGGACGGCCCCGTCACGCTGGAGCCCGGCAAGCGGGTGCTGGTGCCGACCGGTTTCGCCGTCGGGCTGCCGGCGGGGTGGGAGATGCAGATCAGGCCGCGTTCCGGGCTGGCGGTGAAGAACGGCGTCACCGTGCTGAACACGCCGGGCACCGTCGATTGCGACTATCGCGGGCCGGTCGGCGTCTGCCTGATCAATCTGGGCGAGGAGCCCTTCGCCATCGCCCGCGGCGACCGCATCGCCCAGGCGGTGATCGCCGAGGCGCCCCAGGCGGTGCTGGTCGAGGTCGCCTCGCTGGACGAGACCGCGCGGGGTGCCGGCGGCTTCGGGTCTACCGGCGTCGCCTGAACCGACTGGAAACCCGTCCCTGACTTCGCCCCACCCCTCCCCCGCTTTCTATGGCATGATCGCCAGGCCGATGGGGGTAGGTCGGCAGCGGGCGAGGGGGTGGGCATGCGGGGTCCCCGGCTGAACCTGGGGCGGAGCCTGAGGCTCAATCTGGGGCGGAGCGTGGCGTTCCGCATCCTGGCGGGGTTGACGGTCATCGGCGGGCTGGCCGCGGCGACCAGCGTCGTCGCCGTCTCGCTGTTCTCCCGCTTCCACCAAGGGTACGAGCAGATCGCCACCGCCAAGGTGCCGGGGCTGGTCGCCGCCGCCCAGCTGGTGCAGCAGAGCGGCGCCGTCGCCGCCATCGCCCCCGCCCTGGTCGCCGCCCAGGACCAGACCGCGCGCGAAGCGGTGATGGCACGGATGGGCGACCAGATCGTCCGGCTGGAGCAGTTGATGGCCCGGCTGATCGCCCATGGCGGCGCCGTGCGCTTCGCCGATCAGCCCGGCGGCAGGCCCGACGGCAACAGGGCAGATTTGGGCGAGCTGGACCGCCGCAAGAACGAGCTGGTCGGCACGCTGCTGACCCTGAACTCCCAGGTCCGGCAACAGCTGGCCCTGACCACCGAGACCAGCACCCGCGCCCAGGCGCTGGCCACCCTGACCGGCCGGCTGGGCGCCGCCGAGTCGCAGGAGGCCGAAGGCGCCTGGACCATGGAGTTGCGGGCCGGCTTGCCCGATGCCGAGGCGGCGGAGCGCAGCCGCGAGGCGCTGGAACGCTGGCGCCGCGAGCTGACCGGCGCGGCGACCACGCTGCTGGCGGCGCTGCGCGCCGACCGCGACAGCCAGTTGGACCGTCTCCAGGCCGACACCCGCACCGCGCTGGACAATGCCGCGGAGGCGCTGGCCCTGCTGCCGGCCGAACAGGCCGCCCGGCTGGAACCGTTGCAGCGCGAACTGGTGGAGCAGGCGTTCGGCCGCTCGCCCCTGTTCTCCCTGCGCGAGGCGGAGCTGTCGCTGCACCGGTCGATCAAGCGGTCGGCCGCGCGCAACCAGGCGGTCTCCGACCAGCTGGTCGGCATCGTCTCCGACTATTTCCTGGCGGTGGAGCAGGATGTCGCCCATCGGTCCGGCGAGTTCGAGCGGGTGATCCGCGACGGCGAGCGGGCGGTGATCGCCATGGCCGTGCTGTCGATCCTGGGCGCCGCCGCCATCTTCGCCTACATTCACCGCAATGTGGTGGCGCGGCTGCGCCGCCTGCGCAGCGCCATGCAGGCGGTGGAGACGGCCGGGCCGGCCGGAATGCCGGGCCTGACTCCGGGCCTGGCACCGGGCTCGATACCCGATCCGCTGTCCGATCTGGATCTGCCGGCCGCCACCCCGTCCGGCAGCCGGGACGAGATCGGCGAGATGGCGCGCGCGCTGTCCTATTTCGTCACCACCATCCGCGCCCGGGAAAGCGCGCTGGCCGACGGCGAGCGCCGGCTGCGCACCATCCTGGAACAGAGCCCGGTCGGCGTCTCCATCGGCCGTGCCGACGGCACCGTCGCCTTCGCCAACGCCCGCGCCGCCGAGCTGGCCGGCCGGCCGCTGGAGGATTTCGTCGGCAGCCGCCACGCGCTGGCCCTGCCCGGAGCCAGCATCAGCCGGGGCGGAACCGGCCAGGACTGGGAGGCGGAGAGCGGCGGCGTGCTGGTGCGCGATGCCGAGGTGGCGGTCGACCGCCCCGACGGCAGCCGGGTCTGGGCCTTGCAGACGCTCCAGCGCACCAGCTTCGAGGGCGAGCCGGCGGTGCTGGCCTGGAGCTACGACATCACCGCGCGCAAGCAGGCGGAGGAGGCGCTGCGCAGCGCCAAGGAGCAGGCGGAGATCGCCGCCCGGTCCAAGGCGGAATTCCTGGCGACGATGAGCCACGAGATCCGTACGCCGATGAACGGCGTCCTGGGCATGCTGGAGCTGATGGCCCTGACCCCGCTGGACGAGGAGCAGCGTACGCTGGTCTCGACCATGCGCGACAGCGGGGCGGCCTTGCTGCGGATCATCGACGACATCCTGGACCTGTCGAAGATCGAGGCGGGGAAGCTGGAGCTGGAGGAGCTGGAGCTGCGCCCGGCCGATCTGGTGGAGGGGGTGTCCGACCTGCTGGCGCCCCAGGCCCACCAAAAGGGGCTGGCGCTGATCTGCGCCATCGACCGGTCGGTGCCGGACCGGCTGCGCGGCGATTCCGGCCGGCTGCGCCAGATCCTGTTCAACCTGACCGGCAACGCCATCAAGTTCACCGACCGCGGCCGGGTGGTGCTGCGCGTCGGCACCGCGGCCCTGGACAACGACGCCCCCGTCAACGCCAATCCGGCCCGGCCGGACCATGTCCGCCTGCATGTGGCGGTGGAGGACACCGGGATCGGCATCGGGCCGGAGGGGCAGGCCCGGCTGTTCCAGCCCTTCAGCCAGGCCGACAGCTCCACCACCCGCCGGTTCGGCGGCACCGGGCTGGGGCTGGCGATCTGCACCCGGCTGATCGAGCGGATGGGCGGGCGGATCGGCGTCACTTCGGTGCCCGGTGCTGGATCCACCTTCTGGTTCACGGTGGAATTGCCGCGTGCGCCGGAGCCCCTGTCATCGCCCCTGCCCCCGGCACCGCTGGACGGCCTGCCGGTCCTCGTCGCCGACGAGGACGAGGTGCAGCGCGCGGTGCTGGCCTGCTATCTGGAGCAGGGCGGGGCGACGGTGACGATTTCCTCCTCGGTGGCCGATGCGGCATCGAAGCTGGGGCGGGGCGGCTTCGGGCTGCTGGTGACGACGACGGCGCTGGCCGGCCGGCTGGACCCGCTGGTTGGCGCCTGCGCTCCGGGATTGCCGCGGCTCCTGCTCGGCGACGGGCGGATAACGGGCGGTGGGGCGGCAGGCGGCGGCACGGCAGGCGGCGGGGCGGTCGCCTCTCCCCACACCGTTTCAGGGTCGGCGGCCGGGCTGGTGCAGCCGGTCCACCGCGCCGCCCTGATCCGCGCCGCGGCCACGCTGACCGGCCGCACGGCGCCGGATGCCGCCGGCGTGGAGCCGGCCGGCCAGCCGCCGGCACGCGGTGCCGATCCCGGTGCCGCAGCGCCCGGACCGGCGGACACCGCCGGCCACGGCCCCATCCTGGTGGCGGAGGACCATCCGACCAACCAGCAGGTCGTGCTGCGCCAGCTGCGCCGGCTGGGCTATGCGGCGGAACTGGCGGCCGACGGCGAGCAGGCGCTGGCGGCCTGGCGCGTCGGCCGGCACCGGTTGATCGTCACCGACTGCCACATGCCGGTGATGGACGGCTATGAGCTGGCCCGCCGCATCCGGGCGGAGGAGCGGGACGGGCGGCGGCGCACCTCCATCGTCGCCATGACCGCCAATGCCCTGTCCGGCGAGATGGAGCGCTGTCTGGCCGCCGGGATGGACGACTACCTCGCCAAGCCGGTGACGCTGGCGCAGCTGTCCCAGGTGCTGGGCCGCTGGCTGGAGGCCCGCCCCCCACCGGCGGAGGCACCGGCATCGGCTCTGGCCGCCGCGGAGGAGGCACTTCCGGTTCTCGACCTCGACCATGTGCGCGAAACCTTCGGCTGCACGGCGGAGAACGGCCTGGATGACGGCACGCTCGACATGATGGATTTCTTCATCGAGACGACGCGCCCGACGCTGGAGCGGGTGCGGCAGGCGCTCGACGCCGGCGACCGCGAGGAGGCGCGGGCCGCCGCCCACTCGGCTGCCGGGGCGGCGCGGACCGCCGGGGCGAAGGCGCTGGCCGCCGCCTGCACGGCGCTCGAACGCGCCGTCGTCGAGGGGCGTGAGACCGACATGGACCGCCATGCCCAGGCCATGGCTGCGGCCTTTCCCGAGGTCGAAAAGGCGATTTGCGCCCTGCGCCACACGAAAGAGACGGTGCCCAGCCCGGAAGAGAGCATGGCGTGACCGGACGTGTCGGAGCGAAATCTACCTGGGCGGGAACGGCAATCCGAAAAGACGCAAGGGTGACGGGTGTCGCTTGTCGGTGGGAAAGGGCTGAACTACTCTGCGCATCTTGAATCATTTTGACAGATTCAGCCGGGCAGTCACCAAGCGCCGGCAGTCCCGGGGGTGAAGAGCGTGGTCGGTCTCGCTGGCTTCTTTTGGAACAAGGAACCCCGGCGCCAAGCCGATCACGCCGCCACAGACCGCGACCGCTGGCGGGCGATGCTGGCCGCAGCCCCGCAGCCCTGGTGCGCCTGGACCGACCGGGGCGAGGGCCTTCTGTCCGACGAGGCGGCGGCCCTGCTGGGCATTTCCGATTGCGCTTCATTCGCCGATACCCTGACGGCACCCGACCTCGGCCCCGCCCTGGCCCGGCTGCGCCGCGACGGCGAGCCCTTCCGCTGCGAGGCGGTGGCCCCCGACGGGCGGCGGCTGTTGCTGACCGGCCGGCGCGGACGGGCGGGCGACACCCACTGCGACGTGGTGTGGATCGAGGATGTGACCGTCGCCCGCGACGCCGCCAAGGATGCCACGCAGCGCCAGGAACAGGCGGCCGGGGCGGCGCGCTCCCGCCTTGCCGATTTGCAGGCGATGGCCGATGCGCTGCCGCTGCCGGTGTGGATGCGCGACCGCTCGTTACGGCTGTCCTGGTGCAACCGCGCCTATGCCCGCGCCGTGGACGGCGATCCCGAAACGGTGGTGGCGGAGGGGCGGGAGCTGACCGCCACCGGCCGGGCGCTGGCCGAACGGGCGCGCAGCGGGGGCTTCGCCCAGTCCGACCGCGCCCCCGTGGTGATCGGCACCGAGCGCCGCCTGCTGGAGGTGACCGAGGCGCCGCTGCCGCTGACCGACGGCGGCGGCACGCTGGCGGTCGGCTACGCCCTCGACCTCACGCCGCTGGAGGAGCTGCGCGGCGAGCTGGACCGCCACCTGACCGCCCATGCCGAGGTGCTGGAGCGGCTGGGCACCGCCATCGCCATCTTCGGCCCCGACACCCGGCTGACCTTCTTCAACCAGGCCTATGCCCGGCTGTGGGACCTAGACGAGACGTGGCTGCGCACCGAGCCGACCAACGCCGAGCTGCTGGAGGAACTGCGCGCCCGCCGCCGCCTGCCGGAATATGCCGACTACCAGACCTTCAAGCGCGAGCGGCTGACCCGCTACACCCATCTGGTCGAGCCGGTGGAGGAGATGCTGCACCTGCCGGACGGCACCACGCTGCGCCATCTGGCGGCCCCGCATCCGCAGGGCGGGCTGATCACCATCCTGGAGGACGTGACCAACACGCTGGCGCTGGAATCCTCCTACAACACCCTGATGGCGGTGCAGCAGGAGACGCTGGACAATCTGGCGGAGGGCATCGCCGTGTTCGGCGGCGACGGCCGGCTGAAGCTGTCCAACCCGGCCTTCGCCCGCATCTGGGATCTGGAGGACTGCGACCTGCATGGCGAACCGCACATCGCCGACGTCATCGAGCGCATGCGCCCGCTGCTGGAGGTCGCGTCGGTTGACAGGGGGGCGGACAAGAGCGCCGACAGGCCGGGCGAGGCCGCCACCTGGGAGGCGGTGAAGGAGGAGCTGATCGGCGCCACGCTGGAGCGCAGCGTCCGCTCCGGCCGGGTGGAGCGCAGCGACGGGTCGGTGGTGGAGTTCTCCACCCTGCCGCTGCCCGACGGGGCGGTGCTGAACAGCTATCTCGACGTCACCGACGGCGCCCGGCTGGAGACGGCGCTGCGCGCCTCCAACGCCGCGCTGGAGGCCGCCGACCAGCTGAAGAGCGAGTTCATCGCCAACGTCTCCCACCATCTGCGCACGCCGCTGAACGGCATCATCGGCTTCGCCGAGGTGCTGGCGAACCAGTATTTCGGCGAGCTGAACGCCCGGCAGATGGAGTATGTCCGCAGCATGCTGGCCGCCGGCCAGCGCCTGCTGGAACTGATCGACGACGTGGTCGACCTGACCAGCCTGGGCGCCGGCGTCACCACGCTGGAGCGCGGGGCGATCAGCCTGCCCGACCTGCTCGACTCGGTGGCCGGCCTGACCCGCGAATGGGCGCGGCGCGAGGGGCTGCGGCTGGAGGTGGTGGCGCCGGACGCGCTGGGCGAGATGGAGGGCGACGGCAAGCGGCTGAAGCAGGCGCTGTTCACCCTGGTGGTGGGCGCCATCCGCAACCCGCCGCCCGACCGCCGCATCCGCCTTGCCGGCGAGCGGCTGAACGGCAGCATCACCCTGTCGGTCAGCGGCGCCGCCCCGCCCGATGCCGACCCGCAGGGAGCCGCGGCGCTCGGCGTTTCGCTGGCCCGCAACGTGGTGGAGCTGCATGGCGGCCGGCTGGAGCTGGACGAGACCGGCGGCCCCGGCTACCGCAGCGTCCATGTCCGCTGCATCATGCCGGTGCGGGCGCCGGCGAACGGGGTGAGGGCGGGGTGAGGGCCGGGTAGGCTCCGCCCCGCCGGCTTTCTCACGCAGCGCCCGGCACGCCCTTCGAGGTGGAATATTCGAAATGCAGCGCCTCGCCCGGATAGACCAGCGGGCGGATGGCGTGGGCGGCCTGGGCCGCTTCGGCGAAGCCGCAGAGGATCAGCTTCAGCTTGCCCGGATAGGTGGCGATGTCGCCGATGGCGAAGACGCCCGGCACGTTGGTGCCGCAGCCGGGCTGGGCCACCGCGATGTGGCTGCGCTCCAGATCCAGCCCCCAGTCGGCGATGGGGCCGAGATTCATCGACAGGCCGAAGAAGGCCAGCAGGGCGTCGGCCGGCAGCGCCTTTTCCTCGCCGTCCAGCGTGGCGACGCGCACGGCGGTCAGCCGGCCTTCCGCGCCGTCCAGGCCGGACAGCTGATAGGGCACCACCATCTCGACCCGCCCCTCGCGCACCAGCGCTTCCATGCGGGCTACGCTTTCGGGCGCGGCGCGGAACTTCGGACGGCGGTGGACGACATAGACGCGCTCCGCCACGTCGGCCAGCGAGATGGCCCAGTCGACGGCGCTGTCGCCGCCGCCGGCGATCACCACCTTCTTGCCGGCGAAGTCCTGGCGGCGGCGCACCATGTAGAAGACCGACTTGCCCTCATAGGCCTCCAGCCCGTCGAGCGGCGGGCGGTTGGGGCCGAAGGCGCCGCTGCCGGCGGCGATGACGACCGCCTGGGTGTCGATCTTCGTGCCGATGCTGGTCTCCACCAGCCAGCGCCCGCTGTCCTGGCGGGTCAGCTTTTCCACCTGCTGGCCCAGGTGATAGGTGGGCGAGAAGGGGGCGGCCTGCTCCGCCAGCCGGTCGATCAGGTCGGCCGCCTCGATCGAGGGGTGGGCCGGGATGTCGTAGATCGGCTTTTCCGGGTAGAGCGCCGTGCACTGGCCGCCGACCATGTCCAGCGCGTCCACCACATGGCAGCGCATCTTCAGCATGCCGCATTCGAACACGGCGAACAGCCCGACGGGGCCGGCGCCGACGATGACGACATCGGTGGTGAGGACATCGTTGCTGGAAGCGGTCTGCGACATGAAAGCCAATTCCTTGAGACGGGTGCCGGGAGTGTGGATGGGAGAGGGAAGATGGGACGGGGAGGGCGACCCCTTCCATTGTCCGCATTTGCCGGCCGGGTCAACCCCCAGCAAGGGAAAGGCGGTGCTGTGCCGCAAGAGGGGCCGACCCAGGGTTTCGCCCTGGGGGCGGGAAGGCCTGAGGTTTTACAATTTTGCATAAATTCGCTTAAATTTGTCGATTGCGCACCGGAGGGTGCAAGGCCGACAGTGGAGAGGTGCGGCGGATGGCCGGGATCGTCAACCCGGACGCTGGTCCGCACGCCAGTCGGGTGGAGGCCCGGAATGAAGGAACTTCGCTGTCTGGTCTTCACCGACCAGGAGGTCGTGCGGGCCGTGCTGGATCGCCGGCGCCGGGTGAAGGACACGCTGCCGGTCGGCACCGTCTCCAAGGTCGCCTACCACCGTCCCGAAGGGTCGGAGCCGGATGGCATCGAAACCCGTCTGACCATCACCGACGACAACGGTGCGGTGACCGAGCTGGGGCTGCCCGAAGCCGAGGTGACGGCGGCGCTGGTCGGCTACTGCATGGGCCGGCGCATCCCCCTGCCGGTGGCGTCCGACAAGATGCTGCACCTGATCAACGGCGCGCTGACGCTGATGATCACCATGAACTTCAACAAGGCGCCGCGGCTGGTGGTCACCGCCGGAGCGGACGGGCCGGCACCGGGGTCCGACCGGCTGTCGCCCAAGCGGCGGATCGGCCGCTAAGCCCGCCTGCCACCCACTCTTCTTTCCGGCTTGCGGGCGGGCGGCGGCTTCGCACAGTATCCGCGCCATGCCGGACACTCCCCTCCACACCGTCACTCTCCCCCTGCCCGACGAGGCCGCCACCGCGGCGCTGGGCCGCCGGCTGGGCGTCCTCCTGCGGCCGGGCGACCTCGTGGCCCTGCGCGGCGACCTCGGCGCCGGCAAGAGCGCGCTGTCGCGCGCCTTGATCCGCAGCGTCACCCATGAGGACGCCGAGGTGCCGTCCCCCACCTTCACCCTGGTGCAGACCTACGACACCGCCATCGGCCCGGTCTGGCATTTCGACCTCTACCGCCTGTCGGGGCCGGACGAGGTGTATGAGTTGGGCTGGGACGATGCGCGGGCCGAGGCGGTGGCGCTGGTGGAATGGCCGGACCGGCTGGGCCCGCTGCTGCCGCCCGACCGGGTGGAGGTGACGATGGAGCATGACGGTCCGGACGCCCGCCGCGCCACGCTGACCGGCCATGGCGCGCTGGCGGCGCGGGTGGCCGCCGCCGACTGGACGCTGCGATGACCCCCTTGATCGCTGCCGTTTCTTCCGCGCGGCAAGCCGAGATCGCCGCCTTCCTGGCCGCCAACGGCCTGTCCGATGCGGTGCGGCAGCCGCTGGCCGGCGATGCCTCCGCAAGGCGGTACGAGCGCCTCCGCAAGGCCGGTGGCGGCACGCTGATCCTGGTCGACACGCCCGCCCCAGCCGAGGATCTCGTCCCCTTCATCGCCATCGGCGCCGAGTTGGCCGCCATCGGGCTGTCGGTTCCAGCCGTGCTGGCCGCGGATGTGGAGCGCGGTCTGGCGATCCAGGATGATTTCGGAAGCGAAACATTCACGCGCCTGCTCGCCGCTGGTGCCGATCCGCAGCCGCTCTATGAAATGGCGACCGATGCGCTGATCGCGATCCACCGTGGCTGGCCGGAGGGGGCGGCGCAACGTCTCGCCCTACCGGTCTACGACCCGGACCTGTTCATCACCCAGACCCGGCTGTTCCTCGACGCCTATATGCCGGTGGTGCTGGGGCACCCCTTGAGCGAGCGGGATCGTTCCGATTTCGATACGGCCTGGCGCGCGGTGCTGGAGCCGGTCTGCGCCGGGGCGCCGTCGCTTCTGCTGCGCGACTACCATGTCGACAATTTGATGCGGCTGGACCGGCCGGGGGCGAAGGCGGCCGGGCTGATCGACTTCCAGAGCGCCGGCTGGGGGCCGCGGGCCTACGACCTCGTCTCCCTGCTGGAGGATGCGCGGCGCGACGTGGCGCCCGCTCTGGCCGAGGCGATGGTCGCCCGCTATCTCGCCGCCTTCCCCGGTACCGATGCCGCCGCCTTCCGCCGCGCCATGGCGGTGCTGGGGGCGGTCCGCCACACGCGGATCGTCGCCATCTTCGTCCGTCTGGCGCTGGGCCAGGGGCGGCGGTCCTATCTTGTCCATCTGCCGCGGGTCTGGCGCCTGCTGGAGGCGCAACTGGCGAAGCCGGAGCTTGGGCCGGTCGCCGCCTGGTTCGACCGCCATCTGCCGCCCGATGCCCGCGCCGCCTTCGTCGTTCCGGAGACGATCTGAGATGACCGTGACCATTCCCGATACAGCCATGGTGCTGGCCGCCGGCCAGGGCCTGCGCATGCGCCCGCTGACCAACCACAGGCCGAAGCCGCTGATCCCGGTGCTGGGCAAGCCGATGCTGGACCATGCGCTCGACCGGCTGGCCGAGGCCGGCGTCGGCCGCGCGGTGGTCAACAGCCATTATCTCGGCGCGATGATCGGCGACCACCTGAAGGACCGGACGGCGCCAACGATCACCCTGTCGCCGGAGGACACGCTGCTGGAGACCGGCGGCGGGGTGAAGAAGGCCCTGCCCCATCTCGGCACGGCGCCGGTCTATACGGTGAATGCCGACATCTTCTGGCTCGACGGGCCGGTGCCGGCCCTGCGCCGGCTGGCCGCGCACTGGAACCCGGATGAAATGGACGCGCTGCTCCTGCTGATGGCGACGACCAAATCGGTCGGCTATGACGGGCTGGGCGATTATCACATGGACCCGCTGGGCGGCCTGACCCGCCGGGCCGAGCGCGAACTGGCGCCCTTCGTCTATGCCGGGGTGCAGATCGTCAAGCCGGAGCTGTTCGCGGTCGACACGCCGGACGGCGCCTTTTCCACCAACCTGATCTGGGACCGCGCACAGGCGGCGGGCCGGCTGTTCGGCCTTGCCCATGACGGGCTGTGGTTCCACATCGGCACGCCGGCCGGGCTGCGGGAAGCCGAGGATCTGCTGTCCATCGGCGGCGTGCGGGCGGTGGCGCATTGAGAGCCGGGCCGCGCTATACTCAAGCCGCGCCATACTCAATCGCAAGTAGCCCATCCCTGGATTTGATCGCAGGCTCATGACCCTCCCCAAAGTCTACAGCATCCCCGCGGGCGCGCCCTTCGTCGACATGCTGGCGGCCGGGATCATGGAGCGGGTGGGCGGCGACCCGTTGGCTCTGGCCGGCGTCACCGTGCTGCTGCCGACCCGGCGCGCCTGCCGGGCGTTGCAGGCGGCCTTCCTGCGGCAGTCGGGTGGGCAGCCGACGCTGCTGCCGCGGATGGCGCCGCTGGGCGAGCTGGATGCCGGCGACCTCAGCCTGACCGAGGAGGAGCTGCCCGACGTCCCGCTCGACCTGCCGGAAGCGATCTCTCCGCTCAACCGGCAGATGACGCTGGCGCGGCTGATCCTGGGAGCCGACGGGCTGTCGGCGACCACGGCACAGGCGGTGCGGCTGGGTGCCGACCTGGGCCGGCTGATCGACGCGGTGTGGACCGAGCGCGCCGGCTTCGAGAAGCTGGAGTCGCTGGTGCCGGAGGATTATGCCGAGCACTGGCAGGTCACGCTGAAATTCCTGCGCATCATCACCGAGGTGTGGCCCGCCATCCTCGAGTCGGGCGGCCAGACCGACCCGGCCAAGCGCCGCAATCTGGCGCTGGAGACGCAGGCGGCATTGTGGCAGGCGGCCCCGCCGCCGGGCATGGTGATCGCCGCCGGCTCCACCGGCTCCATCGTCGCGACGACGGAACTGCTGGCGGTCATCGCCCGGCTGCCGCACGGGGCGGTGGTGCTGCCCGGCCTCGACACCGGGGCCGACGACGCGATCTGGGACGCCATCGCCGAGGATGAATCCCACCCGCAGCACGGGCTGTCGCAGTTGATCCGCCTGCTGGAGGTGGAGCGGCACGAGGTGCTGCCCTGGACCGACGCGCCGGAGCCGCGCGGCGCCCGCGCCCGCCTGATCGCCGAGGCGATGCGCCCGGCGGCGACCACCGAGGGCTGGCGCGAACTGTCCGGGGTGGACGCCGCGGCGCTGGACGGGCTGACCCGCATCGACGCCACCACCTCGGAGGAGGAGGCGCAGGTCATCGCGCTGCTGATGCGCCATGCGCTGGAAACACCGACCAGGACCGCCGCCCTCATCACCCCCGACCGCAACCTGGGCCGCCGGGTCGCCATGGCGCTGGCGCGCTGGGGCATCCTGGTCAACGACTCCGGCGGCCAGCCGCTCGCCCACACCGCGGTCGGCACCTATCTGCGGCTGACGGCGGAACTGGCGGCGAGCCGCGTCCATCCGCTGGCCCTGCTGGCGCTCGCCAAGCATCCGATGGCGGCGGGCGGCCGCGACTCAGGAGATTTCCGCGCCGCCGCCCGTGCGCTGGAGCGCGTCGTGCTACGCGGCCCCCGCCCGGCGGAGGGGTTCGACGGCGTGCTCGCCGCGCTGGAGCAGGCCGAGCGCTTCGACCATGAGGAACAGCAGGAGTTCCTGCGCGCATGGCTGGTCGACATCGGCCAGCGCGCCGCTCCCTTCCTTGAGGCGCTGAACAATGAGACGCCGCTGGCCGACCTCGTGCGCGCCCATGTCGCCTTCTGCGAATCGCTGGCCGCCGACGACGAGTTGACCGGGGCGGAGCGGCTGTGGCGCCAGGACGACGGCGAGGAGGCGGCGCGCTTTGTCCACGACCTGCTGGATGCGGCGGACGGCTTCCCGGCGATCCCGGCCAAGGATTACCCGGCGCTGCTCGATGCGCTGATGAGCGCGCGCGCGGTGCGTCCCCGCTATGGCCTGCATCCGCGCCTGTTCATCCTGGGCCCGATGGAGGCGCGCCTCCAGCATCTCGACCTGACCATTCTGGGCGGACTGAACGAGGGAACCTGGCCGCCGGCGGCATCCGCCGATCCCTGGATGTCGCGGCCGATGCGGCGCGATTTCGGCCTGCCCAGCCCGGAACGGCTGGTCGGCATGTCGGCCCACGACTTCGCCCATGCCTGCGGCGCGCCGGAGGTGGTGCTGACCCGTGCGGCGCGGGTGGAGGGCACGCCGACCGTGCCGTCGCGCTGGCTGCTGCGGCTGGAGACGGTGCTGAAGGCGCTGGATCTGGACGGCGTGATCGAGGAGCGCGGGGCCTGCTGGCTCGGCTGGGCGCGCGGGCTGGACGAGCCGGACCGCGTGCAGCCGGTGTCGGCGCCGGAGCCGCGCCCGCCGCTGACCGCCCGGCCGCGCAAGCTGTCGGTGACGGAGATCGAGACCTGGATGCGCGATCCCTACGCCATCTATGCCCGCCATGCCTTGCGGCTGCGCGCGCTCGACCCCATCGCCGCCGATCCGGGGGCGTCGGACCGCGGGCAGATCATCCACGACACGCTCGACGCCTTCGTCCGCGAATATCCCGGCCCGCTGCCGCACGATGCGCTCGACCGGCTGATCGCGCTGGGGCGCGAGCGTTTCGGGCCGCTGCTGCGCAGCCATCCCGACGTCTGGGCCTTCTGGTGGCCGCGCTTCGAGCGGGTGGCCGGCTGGTTCGTCGATCTGGAGCGCGAGCGCCGGCCCCGCCTGCGTCCGCTGGCGACCGAGGTGCCGGGCCGGCTGGAACTGTCCGGCCCCGGCGGTCCCTTCGCCCTGACCGCCAAGGCCGACCGCATCGACCGCGGTCCCGACGGGCTGGTGGTGATCGACTACAAGACCGGCACCCCGCCGAGCGCGCGGGAGATCGAGCTTGGCTTCGCCCCGCAGCTGCCGCTGGAGGCCGCCATCGCCGCGGCCGGCGGGTTCAGCGGGGTGGACAAGGGCGACGTGGCCGAGCTGACCTTCTGGCGCCTGTCCGGCGGCGACCCGGCCGGCGAGGAAAAGCCGGTGAAGGGCGACCCCGCCCAGTTGGGCGAGGAGGCGCGGGCCGGGCTGGAAGCGCTGATCGCGCAGTTCGACGACCCGGACACCCCATACCGCTCCCGCCCGCGCCCGGCGATGGCGCCGCGCTACACCGACTACGCCCATCTCGCCCGCGTCCAGGAATGGTCGGCGGGCGGCGGGGAGGGAGAGTGATGGGGGGCATGAACTTTGAGGAAATCCTGCGGTGCATCCCCCTCACCCTAACCCTCTCCCCGGGGGGGAGAGGGGATGAGTTCCTGCCCCGGCACCGGAAGCACCGCCCATGACCATGACCGATCTGCCCACCCGCACCCTGCCGCTCGATCCCAATGTGGCGCAGCGGCGGGCGTCCGATCCGACGGCGTCGGTCTGGGTCGGGGCCTCGGCCGGGTCCGGCAAGACCAAGGTGCTGACCGACCGGGTGCTGCGGCTGATGCTGTCGGGCACGCCGCCGGCGCGCATCCTTTGCCTCACCTTCACCAAGGCCGCCGCGGCGGAGATGGCGATCCGCATCAACCGGACGCTCGGCCTGTGGGCCACCCTGCCCGACGACGCGCTGGAGGACCGGCTGGCCGACCTGTGCGGCGAGCGGCCGTCGATGGAGGCGCGGCTGAACGCAAGGCGGCTGTTCGCCCAGGTGGTGGATTGCCCCGGCGGCATGAAGATCCAGACCATCCACGCCTTCTGCCAGTCGCTGCTGCGCCGCTTCCCGCTGGAAGCCGAGCTCGCGCCGCATTTCGACGTGATGGACGACCGCACCGCCGACGGGTTGCTGACCGAGGCGCGCGACGCCGTGCTGCATGCCGGCCGGACCGAGCCGGACAGCCCGCTCGGCCGTGCCATGGGCCGGCTGACCGGCGACCTGAATGCGGAGGATTTCGCCGACCTGCTGGCCGAACTGGCGAGCCAGCGCGGGCAGGTGGAGAAGCTGTTCGAGCGCTTCCACGGGCTGGACGGGTTGATCGACGCCATCCACGACACGCTGAAGGTGCCGCCCGGCGTGACCGAGGAAACGATCCTCACCCATGCCTGCCATGACGACCAGTGCGAGCCGCCGGCCCTGCGCGAGGCCTGCCGGGCATTATCGGGCGGCAGCGCCAGCGACCAGGAGCGCGGCATCGCCATCCAGCATTGGCTGGACGCCGCCGACCGCCGGGTGCGCGCCTTCGACGCCTACAGGCGCCTGTTCCTGACCGCCGAGGGCAGCCCGCGCAAGACGCTGATGACCAAGAAGCCGGCCACCGCCTACCCGCAGGCGCTCTTGTCCCTGCAAAAGGAGGCGGAGCGGCTGGTGGAGATTTCGGAGCGGGTGAAGGCCGCCGGGGTCGCCGCCTCGACCACCGCGCTGCTGACGCTGGCGCAGGCGATGCTGGAAGCCTACCGCGAGCGCAAGGCGGCCCGCGCCCTGCTGGATTACGACGATTTGATCCTGGCGGCCAACCGGCTCTTGAGCGGCAAGGACGGCACGCCGCGGGTGCCCTGGGTGCTGTACAAGCTGGACGGCGGCCTGGACCATATCCTGATCGACGAGGCGCAGGACACCAACCCCGACCAGTGGGCCATCGTCGCCTCGCTGGCCGGCGAGTTCTTCGTCGAGCTGGAGGCCGCCGCCCCCGACGGCAAGATCCGCACCGTCTTCGCGGTGGGCGACGAGAAGCAGTCGATCTTCAGCTTCCAGCGCGCCGATCCGGCCGAATTCGCCCGCATGCGCCGCCATTTCCAGGACAAGGCGGAGTCGGCGCAACGGACATGGGCGGGGGTCGACCTCGACATCTCCTTCCGCTCCACCTCGGCGGTGCTGGAGACGGTGGACGCCGTCTTCGCGCTCGACCATGCCCGCGACGGCGTGGCGTCGGACGCCAGCCCGACCATCCGCCACCGCGCCTTCCGCCGCGGGCAGGCCGGGCTGGTCGAGCTGTGGCCGCCGGTGAAGCCGGCCGAGGCCGTCGAGACGCCGGCCTGGGCACCGCCGGTGGCGCGCGAGACCGCCGACTCGCCGTCGGCCCGCCTCGCCTCGGTCATCGCGGCGACGGTGCATCGCTGGATCGACGGCGGCGAGACGCTGGAGGCCAAAGGCCGGCCGGTGCGGCCCGGCGACGTGATGGTGCTGGTCCGCCGCCGCACCGCCTTCGTCACCGAACTGGTCCGCGCGCTGAAGGACCGCGGCGTGCCGGTGGCCGGCGTCGACCGCATGGTGCTGACCGAGCAGCTCGCCGTCATGGATCTGGTGGCGCTGTCCGACTTCCTGCTGCTGCCCGACGACGATCTGACGCTCGCCACCGTGCTGAAGGGTCCGCTGATCGGGCTGACCGAGGAGGAGCTGTTCCGCGTCGCCCATGGCCGGCGCGGCACGCTGTGGCGCTCGCTGGTGGCGCTGGCGGAGACGGAGCCCGACTTCCGCCCGGCCCGGCGCTATCTCGGCGACCTGCTGGCGCGCACCGACTTCTCGGCCCCCTACGAGCTGTTCGCCGGCCTGCTGAACCGGCCCTGCCCGGCCGACGAACGGTCGGGGCGGCGCGCGATCCTGAAAAGGCTCGGCCCCGACGCCCAGGATCCGCTGGAGGAGTTCCTGGCCGTCTGCCTCGCCTTCGAGAAGACCGAGCCGCCGTCCTTGCAGAATTTCCTCGCCTGGCTGGCGGCCAGCGATGCCGAGATCAAGCGCGAGCTGGAGCAGGGCGGCGGCACCGTGCGGATCATGACGGTCCACGGCTCCAAGGGGTTGCAGGCGCCCATCGTCTTCCTGCCCGACACGCTGGGCAGCCCGACCCAGAGCCCGCCGATCCTGTGGCCGGACGACGACTGCCCGGTGCCGCTGTTCGCCGCCCGGCGCAGCCAGGAGGACGGGCTGTGCGCCGAGGCGCGGGCGCGGGCCAACCGGCGGCGCGACCAGGAATACCGCCGGCTGCTCTATGTCGCGCTGACGCGGGCGGAGGACCGGCTCTACATCTGCGGCCACCAGGGCAAGCGCGAGCCGTCCGACGATTGCTGGTACCGGCTGGTCGAGGAGGCGATGCGCGACAATAGCGTGCAGCACCCCTTCGACTTCACCGGCCTCTGCCCCGACGGCTGGGCGGGAGAGGGCTGGCGGCTGGTCGGCGCCCAGACCGCCGTGGTGCCGCGCCATGTCGAGACGGAGGAGAGTGCCGCCGCCGAGCCGCCGCCGCCCTGGATCGGCGAACCGCCGCCGGGCGAGCCGGAGCCGTCGCGCCCGCTGACCCCGTCGCGGCCGGACGGCGAGGAGCCGGCGGTGCGCTCGCCGCTCGGCAACGACGACGGCCAGCGCTTCCGCCGCGGCCTGCTGGTCCACCGGCTGTTGCAGACCCTGCCCAACCTGGCCGAGGCGGCGCGGGAGGCCGCCTGCCGCCGCTTCCTGGCCCGCCCGGCGCACAAGCTGACGCCGGAGCAGCAGGACGCCATCGCGCGGGAGACGCTGGCGGTGCTGAGCCATGCGGAGTTCGCGCATCTGTTCGGCCCCGGCTCGCGGGCGGAGGTGCCGCTGGTAGGATTGGTGGCGCTCGGCGACGGCAGCCGGGCGCTGGCCGGCCGCATCGACCGGCTGGCGCTGACCGGGGATACGGTGTGGATCGTCGACTACAAGACCAACCGGCCGCCGCCGCGGGATCTGGAAGACGTTCCAATGGTTTACCGGCGCCAGATGGCGGCCTACCGCGAGGCCCTGCGCGCCGTCTATCCGGGGCGGCGGGTGCGCTGCGTGCTGCTGTGGACCGACGGTCCCTACACCATGGAGCTGCCGCCCTCGGTGATGGACGCGGCCGCCGCCGGACTGGCGCCCAGGGTGGGGTGAGGAACGGCCGGCGGCTCACCCGAAAGATGGGGTGACTTGACCGGCCGGGCGCCTCCGCCCTACATTTTGCTCAATTCCACTGACGGGGCGATGGCCGCCGGCCTTCCACAACCGGTCCGCGGCGCTTCCGAATCCAGCACGAGGTCACATGAGCACCACCATCAAGGTTACCGACGACAGCTTCGAGCAGGACGTCCTGAAGGCCGACGGCCCGGTCCTGGTCGATTTCTGGGCGGAATGGTGCGGCCCCTGCAAGATGATCGCCCCGGCGCTCGACGAGCTGGCCGGCGAGTATGACGGCAAGGTCACCGTCGCCAAGCTGAACATCGACGAGAACCCCGACACCCCGACCAAGTACGGCGTGCGCGGCATCCCGACGCTGATGCTGTTCAAGGGCGGCAGCGTCGCCGCCACCAAGATCGGCGCCCTGCCCAAGGGTGCGCTGTTCCAATGGGTCGACTCGGCGCTGTAAGCGTCCGTCCACAGCGGTCCAGACAGGAAAAAGCCCCGCCCGCGGTCACCGCGGCGGGGCTTTTTCTTTTGGAAGCCGTGAGGGAATCAGTCCCTTCACTGCACCTTCTTTTCCTTCGCCTTGTCCTTGCCGGCATCCCCTGCGACCTCCGCGGTACGGGCGAGGTTGTCGGCGGCGGCGCGGCCCCATTCGCTGTCGGGGGCGACGCGGCGGGCCAGCGACCAGTCGTCGCGCGCAGCCCCCAGATTGCCGCCCAGCGCCTTGACGTTGCCGCGCAGCAGGATCGCCTCCGGGTCGCCGGGCTTCAGTTCCAGCGCCTGGTCGATGTCGGCCAGCGCCTGCCGGTAGTTGGACAGCGCCTTCTGCGCGCTCGCCCGGTAGAGATAGGCGTCGGCCCGCTTCGGGTCGCGCGTCAGCGCCGCGTCCAGATCGGCGACGGCATCCCAGAAGCGCTCCCCCTCCGCACGGGCGAAGGCGCGGTCGATCAGCAGATCGACGTCGCCCGGCGTCTTGTCGAGCGCGGCGCTGTAAAGCCGCTCCGCCCGCCCCTGGTCGCCGGCCCGCAGCCATGCCCAGCCGGCACGGCCGAGCAGCGAGGCGGCGGCCCTGGGGTCGTCCTTGCCCAGCGTCGGCACCAGCGCCTCCATCTGGGCGCCGGCCGTCTTGAAGTCGCCGGCATGGAACAGCGCCAGCGCCTCGCAGAGCTTCGCGGAGTCGCCGCCGCCCTGCTGCTGCCAGCGCTTGGCGTCGGCCAGGGCACCGTCGGGGTTGGCCTCCGCCTTGGCGGCGCAGGCCTGTAGTTCGCGGTTGCGGTCGAGAGCGGAGGGCTGTCCGGAGGATGAGGGCCCGGCCTGCGCGGCCGGCAACGGGGCCGGCACGGCTGCGAGAAGCCCAAGCGCGAGAGCGCCGGAAAGGTAAAGATTGCGTCGGGTCATGGTGCCTTTACACTCCGCCATCGCCGGGCGGGGCGCAAGTCCGCAGGCCCGGTCCCGGTGTTACACAGTTCGGTGTTACACAGTTTGCCGCCCTTCCGCCGCTCCAACCGGAACCGTCCGCGATGACCGATCCCCGCCTGTTCGTCTTCGGCCTCGGCTACAGCGCCCGCGTCTTCGCCGACCGGCTGCGCGCCGAGGGCTGGCGCATCGCCGCCACCTGCCGCAGCGAGGAGAAGAAGGCGGAGCTGGAAGCCCAGGGCATCGAGGCCTTCCTGTTCGAGCGCGGCCGGCCGCTGGCCGATGCGCACGCGGCGCTGGCCGGCACCACCCATCTGCTGGTCAGCATCCCGCCGGACGGCAAGGGCGACCCGGTGCTCGACCAGCATGCCCGCGATCTGGCCGACCTGCGCACGCTGGACTGGGCCGGCTATTTGTCCACCACCGGCGTCTATGGCGACACCGGCGGCGAGTGGGTGAGCGAGGCCTCCTGGCTGAAGCCGACCGGCGAACGCCAGAAGCGGCGGGTGGAGGCGGAGCGCGGCTGGCTGAACCTCTACAGGCAGTATGGCGTGCCGATGCATCTGTTCCGGCTGGCCGGAATCTACGGCCCCGGCCGCAGCGCCATCGATTCCGTGCGCGACGGCATCGCCAAGCGGGTCGACAAGCCGGGTCAGGTCTTCTGCCGCATCCATGTCGACGACATCGCCGGCACGCTGCGGGCGTCGATGGCGCGGCCGACGCTGGGCGCCATCTACAATGTCGCCGACGATCTGCCCAGCCCGTCGCACGAGGTGGTGGAGTATGCCTGCCGCCTGCTGGGGGTGGAGCCGCCGCCGCTGGTGCCGTTCGACCGGGCGGAGATGTCGCCGATGGCCGCCAGCTTCTACGCCGATTGCCGCCGGGTGAAGAACGACCGCATCAAGCGCCAGCTCGGCGTCGCCCTGACCTATCCCGACTATCGCGCCGGGCTGGACGCCCAACTGGCGGCGGGGCTGTAGCCAGGAAAAGGGGCAAAACGTAAAGCTAAGGTTACAAAGCAATTCCCTGACATATACCGGTAATCATAAGACTTTTCCGAAGACACGCGTGGAATTAGCAAAAGATATTTAATAATCTCGCGGGATCATAAGCGTCCAGGCGACGACCATCCCGCGAGGTGTTGTGCGCATGAACAGCACGCCGACGGCCACCCTTTCCATCCCACTCCCTGCCGCATCCCCGGCCTCTTCGCCGGGTGGGCCCTCGCCGGGAGGGAGCTGCACCGATGTCGCGGCCTTCCGCCGCCAGATGGACGAGGTCGTCGCCCGCATCCCGATGCACGCCATCCGGTCCGTGCTGGACGCGGTCGAAGGGACGCCCAGCCCGAATGGCGAGCGGGCGCGGCACCTGCGCGATGCGCTGGTCGACCATTTCAACCGCCTGCGGCCGATGAAGGCGCGCCGCCTGTTCACCAGCCTGTTCGAACCCTTCCTGGTCGACGACCCCGTGCTCTACCGCTCGGCCGAGTCGGTGCCGGCGCTGGTCCAGCGGGTGGACATGGGCGGCATCTGGTCGGCGCTGACCCGTTATGGCTTTCCGGGGCTGGCGGCGGAGGTGCAGAGCCGGCTGGACGGCATGGCGCGCGAGGCGATGCTGGATGCCGTGCTGGCCAGCCCCGACGCGATGGCGATGCGCGAGCTGATGCGTCGGGAAGCGCTCGACTTCCTCTATGCCATGGCCGGCGACCGCAAGCTGACCGACCGTTTCCTGGCGCTTGCCAATGACGAGGCGCTGCACGACGCCCGTCTGCGCACCCAGTATCTCGGCCGCAAGGCGCCGATCGACAGCGACCTGCTGGGTTTCGTCCGCGCCCTGCTGGAGCACAACGCGGTGCTGGTGCCGCTGACCGAGCGCATGCGTCGCGACATCGACGAGATGCGGATGGGGGACAGGCAGGGTGCCGGCGACCCGCGGCCGGCTACCCCATCGTCGGCCGCCCCATCGTCCGCAGAGGTGGACTGCCAGTCGGCGCTGATGGTCGGCTTCGTCCGCCGGGTGCGCGACCTCGGCCTGCCCTTCCGCGACCAGTCGCAGCTGCTGGCTTGGTTCGCCCCGCTCTACGGGCTGAACGTCAAGCGGCGCTACGACGTGTTCCTGCGCCATGTGCGCGAGCATGTCGGTTCGGGCGGTCCGGCGGTGCGCGAGTCCCACCCGCTGCTGCGCGCCCTGCTCTGCCATTTCACCGCCGCCTGCACCACCATCCGCGAGGTGGTGGACGGCATGTTCGGCGACATGGACATCCAGGATGGCGGAGTCCTCTCCGCCCCCACCCCGACCCGCGCCCTGCTGCACGAGGCGGTGGAGCGCTTCGACCGGGCGCTGACCGCGCTGTCCGGCACCGGCTTCCTCGCCAGCCGTTCGACCGGCCCGGCCCTGCGGGCGGAGCTGGCGGCGGTCAGCCGCGAGCTGACCGGCACGGTGATGCCGGCGCTGGCCGCCCGGATGCAGGCGGCAATGAACGCCCGCCACGCCCCGGTGCCCGACCATGAGGACATCGTCTGGCTGCTGGAGCTGGTGTGGCGCTGGGGCCGCACGCTCGGCAACGCCGGCTACGCCAACCCGGAGCTGAAGTCGCTGCGCCTCTATGCGGTGGAGACCGGCCGCCTCGCCTTCCTCCAGGCGATGAAGGCCGAGCCGCAGGAGAGGCCGGCCCACCGCATGGCCCACATGCTGCGCATCCGCCGGCTGATGGCGGCGATGGGCGAGACGGTGGATGGCTGGATCAGCCCGGTCAGCCAGGGCCTGCACCGGGTGGTTTACAGCTATCTGGAGGCGGACGGGGAGATCGCCGGGGACGAATGGGCGGTGATCGATGCCTTCGTCGCCAGCGTGCGCAGCGAGCTGAGCCGGTCCCGCAACTGGCAGAGCGCCGATTTCGTCGATATCCTGCGCCTGCACGAGGCAAGGCGGCGCGCCGAGGCATGATCCGCCCTTGGCCGAAGGCCTTAGCCACAACGATGCCGAAGGCCTTAGACGCAACAATTTGGTTCGACGCACCCGCCGATGTGGTATGATGCGCGCCCGCTCGGGGCGGGACGGCCGGACAACGGCCCGCAACCCCGGTGGGTCCGCAAGAACAGTTCCCCTCCGGCCGAGACGACGCCAGCATGAACATCACCATCGAACGCGCCGCCCTTCTCCGTTCCCTGGGTCACGTGCAGAGTGTGGTCGAGCGGCGGAACACCATTCCGATCCTGTCCAACGTCCTGCTGCGCGCGGGCGACGGCGAACTGTCGCTGGCCGCCACCGACATGGATCTGGAGATCGTCGAGACGGTCCCGGCGACGGTCGGGCGTCCCGGCGGCACCACCGCCCCCGCCCACACCCTGTTCGACATCGTCCGCAAGCTGCCCGACGGCAGCCAGGTCGAGCTGGACATCGGCGGCGACGGCACCATCCTGACGCTGCGCGCCGGCCGGTCGCAGTTCAAGCTGTCCTGCCTGCCGGTGGAGGATTTCCCGCAGCTGTCCAGCGGCGAGCTGAAGCACAATTTCTCGGTCGCCGCCGCCGACCTGCGCGGGCTGATCGACCGCACCCGCTTCGCCATCTCCACCGAGGAGACGCGCTATTACCTGAACGGCATCTACCTGCACGCCGCCAGGAGCAAGATGGGCAGCCTGGAGACGCCGGTGCTGCGCGCCGTCGCCACCGACGGCCACCGTCTGGCGCGGGTCGAGATGCCGCTGCCGGACGGGGCCGAGGCCATCCCCGGCGTCATCATCCCGCGCAAGACCGTCACCGAGATCCGCAAGCTGGTCGACGAGGCCGCCGACCGCATCGAGCTGTCGATGTCGGACAACAAGATCCGCTTCGGCTTCGACAGCGTCGTCGTCACCTCCAAGCTGATCGACGGCACATTCCCCGACTATGAGCGGGTGATCCCGGTCGGCAACGACAAGGTGATGGAGGTGGACGCCAAGCTGTTCGCCGCCGCCGTCGACCGCGTCGCCACCATCTCCACCGAGAAGAGCCGGGCGGTGAAGCTGTCGCTGGTCCGCGGCGCGCTCACCCTGTCCGCCACCAGCCCGGAATCGGGCAGCGCGACCGAGGAGCTGGAGGTCAGTTACCAGGAGTCCCCCCTGGAAATCGGCTTCAACTCTCGCTATCTGCTGGACATCACGCAGCAGATCGAGGGCGAGGGCGC
Source organism: Azospirillum sp. A23 (assembly GCF_042938965.1). NCBI lineage: Bacteria > Pseudomonadati > Pseudomonadota > Alphaproteobacteria > Rhodospirillales > Azospirillaceae > Azospirillum > Azospirillum sp. A23. The sequence continues at coordinate 2,545,608 of NZ_CP170667.1, forward strand.
CCAGTTCACGCTGGCCGACGCCGCGTCGCCGACCATCATCCGCGACGTCGCCGACAGCACCGCGCTCTACGTCCTGATGCCGATGCGTGTGTGATGGGGCTGCGGGGATCCTCCCCGCCCCAGGCGGAACGGACCAGTTGCACCACACGGCAGTTTCGATGAGCGGCGGCACCCCGGTGTCCGCCGCAACTCCGGCTTTCGCTCCGGCCCTTGCGGTCAGGCGGATGACGCTGACGCGCTTCCGCGGCTACGACTCCGCGCGGCTGGAGCCCGACCGCCGGCCCGTCGCCCTGATCGGCCCGAACGGCGCCGGCAAGACCAACCTGCTGGAGGCCGTCAGCTTCCTCGCCCCCGGCCGCGGCATCCGCGGCGCCCGGCTGGCGGAGGTGGAACGGCTAGGCTCGCCCCCCGGCGCCGGCTGGGCGGTGGCGGCGATGCTCGACACCCCGATGGGACCGGTGGAGATCGGCACCGGCCGCGAACCGCATGACGGAAGCCGCAGCTCCGAGCGCGACCGCCGGCTGGTCCGCATCGACGGCCACCCGGCCAAGGGCCAGACCGCACTCGCCGACCATGTCGCCATGGTCTGGCTGACCCCGCAGATGGACCGCCTTTTCCTCGAAGGGTCGAGCGGACGGCGGCGTTTTCTCGACCGGCTGGTCTTCGGCTTCGACCCCGCCCATGCCGGGCGGCTGTCGCGCTACGAGCATGCCTTGCGCGAACGCGCCCGGCTGCTGCGCGACGGCCGCTTCGACGAGGGCTGGCTCGGCGCGCTGGAAGACCAGATGGCGACCACCGGCATCGCCGTCGCCGCGGCAAGGCGCGAGGTGGTGCAGCGGCTGCGCGCCGCCTGCGCCCGCTCGGTCGGTCCCTTCCCCGGCGCCGACCTCGCCGTCGCCGGCACGGTGGAACGCTGGCTGGACGACGGTCCGGCGCTGGCGGCGGAGGATACGCTGCGCCTGTCCTTGCGCGCCGGACGCCGCGCCGATTCGGACGGCGGCGGTGCCACAGTGGGACCGCACAAGAGCGACCTCGCCGTCCGCCATGCGCCCAAGGACATGCCGGCGGCGCTGTGCTCCACCGGCGAGCAGAAGGCGTTGCTGATCGCCATCGTTCTGGCCAATGCCAGGCTGCTGGCGGCCGAACGCGGCGCGGCGCCGATCCTCCTGCTGGACGAGGTGGCCGCCCATCTCGACCCCGAGCGGCGCGCCGCGCTGTTCGGAGAAATCCTGGCATTGGGGGCCCAGGCCTGGATGACGGGCACCGACGAGGGGGTTTTCGACCCGCTTGGGCAGGATGCCCGCCGCTTCCACATCGAAGACGCGCACATCCGCCCCGGATAGGGGCGGAAATCGGGGAAAAATCCCGGAAAAAAAGCATGCCGACGCACGCTAAACCGCCGTATCCGCAACCGAATCTGTTATAGTCGACGCATGGCACAGGAAGCACTGAAGAACGACCTCCCGCAGTCGGAGCCCCAGCAGGCGGACTACGGGGCGGAATCGATCACCGTTCTGCGCGGGCTCGATGCCGTGCGCAAACGCCCCGGCATGTACATCGGCGACACCGATGACGGCTCCGGCCTGCACCACATGGTGTACGAGGTGGTCGACAACGCCATCGACGAGGCGTTGGCCGGCTATTGCGACAAGGTCGAGGTCGTGCTCAACGCCGACGGATCGGTCACGGTGCGCGACAACGGCCGCGGCATCCCGACCGACATCCATTCGGAGGAAGGCGTCTCGGCGGCCGAGGTCGTGATGACCCAGCTCCATGCCGGCGGCAAGTTCAACCAGAACAGCTACAAGGTCTCCGGCGGCCTGCACGGCGTCGGCGTCTCGGTGGTGAACGCGCTGTCGGAAACGCTGGATCTGCGCATCTGGCGCGGCGGCCGGACCTGGACCATGCGCTTCCGCCACGGCAACGCCGAGGCGCCGCTGGCCGACGTCGGCGAGGCGCCGATGGTGCCGGAGAAGGGCAAGCCGCTGTCGGGCACCGAAGTCACCTTCATGCCCTCGGCCGAGACCTTCACCAACATCGAGTTCGATTTCGCCACGCTGGAACACCGGCTGCGCGAGCTGGCCTTCCTCAACTCCGGCGTCCGCCTGCTGCTGACCGACGCGCGCGGGGTGGAACCGAAGGTGCAGGACCTGCATTACGAAGGCGGCCTGGAAGCCTTCGTCAGCTGGCTCGACCGTTCCAAGACGGCGCTGCACAAGCCGGCGATCACGCTGAAGAACGAGCGCCCGACCGAGCATGGCGGCGTGGTGACGGTCGAATGCGCGCTTCAGTGGAACGACAGCTACCACGAGACGACGCTCTGCTTCACCAACAACATCCCGCAGAAGGACGGCGGCACCCACCTCGCCGGCTTCCGCGCGGCGCTGACCCGCGCCATCAACAACTACGCGACCGAATCCGGCATCGCCAAGAAGGAGAAGGTCAGCCTGTCGGGCGACGATGCCCGTGAAGGCCTGACCTGCGTCCTGTCGGTGAAGGTGCCGGATCCGAAATTCTCCAGCCAGACCAAGGACAAGCTGGTCTCGTCGGAAGTCCGCCCCGTCGTCGAGGCGGTGGTCGGCGAGGCGCTGGCCCAGTATTTCGAGGAGCATCCGGCCGACGCACGCCGCGTCGTCCAGAAGGTGGTGGAAGCCGCCGCCGCCCGCGAGGCCGCCCGCAAGGCGCGCGAGATGACGCGCAAGAGCTCGCTCAGCATGTCGTCGCTGCCGGGCAAGCTGGCCGACTGTCAGGAGCGCGACCCGGCGCTGTCGGAACTCTTCATCGTCGAGGGCGATTCGGCCGGCGGTTCCGCCAAGCAGGGCCGTTCGCGCCAGTCCCAGGCCATCCTGCCGCTGCGCGGCAAGATCCTGAACGTGGAGCGGGCGCGGCTGGACAAGATGCTGGGTTCGGCGGAGATCGGCACGCTGATCGCAGCGCTGGGCACCGGCATCAGCGACGAATTCAACGCCGACAAGGCGCGCTACCACAAGATCATCATCATGACCGACGCGGACGTGGACGGCAGCCACATCCGCACCCTGCTGCTGACCTTCTTCTTCCGGCAGATGCCCGACCTGATCGAGCGCGGCTATCTCTACATCGCCCAGCCGCCGCTCTACCGCATCAAGCGCGGCAACGCCAAGGAGCGCTACCTGAAGGACGACCGGGCGCTCGAAGAGTATCTGGTCGAGGCGGCGCTGGGCGACCTGTCGGTCCGTCTGGCGGACGGCTCCCTGCTGATCGGCGAGCAGTTGGCCGGCCTGGTCGAGCAGGCCCGCACCGCGCGTCCGGCGATCGACACGCTGTCGCGCAAGGTCGGCAACGCCATGGTGGTGGAGCAGGCGGCGGTCGCCGGCACCCTGTCCGCCGTCCTGGCCGACGACAAGGCGGCGGCCGAGGCCGCGGCCAAGGCGGTGGCGGAGCGGATGAACGGGCTGGACGCCGACGGCGGCTGGCGCGGCGAGGCCCTGCCCCAGGGCGGTTATGCCGTGATCCGCGCCCGGCGCGGCGTCACCCACCGCCACCTGTTCGACACCGACCTGCTGAAGAGCGGCGAGGCCCGTCGCCTGGACGCGCTGGCCGCCGACCTGAAGCGGGTGTTCGGCACCGCCGGCCGGGCCTTCGAGAAGCAGAAGGAAAGCCGCGCCCTGACCGGTCCCGTCGCCCTGTTCGACACGGTGATGGAGCTTGGCCGCCGCGGCGTCACCATCCAGCGCTACAAGGGCCTGGGCGAGATGAACCCGGACCAGCTGTGGGAGACCACGCTGGACCCAACCAAGCGCTCGCTGCTGCAGGTCCGCGTCAGCCACGTCGATCAGGCGGAGGAGGTCTTCTCCACCCTGATGGGCGACGTCGTCGAGCCGCGCCGCGAGTTCATCCAGGACAACGCCCTGAAGGTGTCGAACCTGGACGTGTGATCGCGGTGGTCGGTTAAGCAGACAGTAAAAAGCGGAGCCTCAGCGGCTCCGCTTTTTTTACGCCCTGACGCAGCCGCCCGTTCCGCGTCCTTACTGCTGCGCCTCGCGCGCCTTCCGGGCCATTTCGTTGAGCGTCGTCACCGCTTCGTCGAACCGGTGCTCCGCCTCGGCCTGGCGCTGGAAGGCGACGCGCTGCACCAGGATCTCGCGCGGAGTCGGCTGCTGCTGGAACAGCGCCATAACCTCGTCGATGAAGTCGGCCAGCGGTAGATAGCCCGGGCGGGTGGCCTGCCCGGGGGTGAGGTCGGTCTGGACCGCCGGCGGCACAAGCTCGATGACCTCGATCCTGCCCTTCAGCGCCTCGCGCAGGGCGACCGTGTAGAGGTGCATGGCCGCCTTGGTCGCCGAGTAGGTCGGGGCGGAAACGAGCGGCACGAAGGCCAGGCCGGAGGTGACGTTGACCAGGGCCGCATCGGGCTGGCGGCCAAGATGCTCGACCAGGGCGTCGGTCAGCCGGATGGGGCCGAGCAGGTTGGTGGCGACGGTCGCCTCCGCATCGCCAAGGTCGCGCTGCCGGTCCAGCGCCTCGAACCGCATGATCCCGGCATTGTTGATCAGCACGTTGAGAGCGGGATGCTCGGCCGTCACCCGTCGTGCGAAGTCGGCAATGCCCGCGGCGCTGTCGGCATCGAAGGTCATGGCATGCATGTTCGGACGACCGGAGATCGCCTGTTGCAGCACATCGTCCCGGCGGCCGGCGACGATCACCGTGTTGCCGAGATCATGAAAACGGTGGGCCAGAGCCTTGCCGATCCCTGAGCCGCCGCCCGTGATCAGGATGGTGTTTCCTTCGGTCTTCATGAGCGTGACTTTCGCTGTTGTCCGCCTGAAAGCTATCGCCCACACTCTCCAGACAGAAGTAGGCACCGGAAAGATTTATACGCACCAAAAGGAGAGCGTAGGATGCGCAAGGCTTTGCCCGACCCGCAGATCGAGGTACGGCGCAGGCAGCCGCCTCCCGAGACGGTCGATCCGGCCATCGAGGCGCTGGTTCACGACATCATCGGCAAGGTGGCAGACAAATGGACCATGCTGATCCTCGAAGCGCTGCATGAGCATGGCACCTTGCGCTTTACGCAGCTCGGCAAGGTCGTCGGTCGGATCAGCCAGAAGATGCTGACCCAGACCGTGCGCCAGATGGAGAGGGATGGACTCGTGCGGCGGACGGTGCACCCGGTCATCCCGCCGCATGTGGATTACACGCTCACACCGCTCGGCGAGAGTCTGGGAGCGGCGTTCTGCGGCGTGTGGATCTGGGCCGAGACGCACCATGCCGAAATCGAGCGGGCGCGGGCCTCCTTCGCCGAGCGCGAGGCGGCGACATCCAGCACCACGGCGGGCGATAGATTTTCCGACGTTCTGATCAGTTAAACAAAAGATGAGAGGCTGAATTCCAAGTTCGGAATTTTTGGAAAATTGTCGGGCAGCGCAGCGATTTTCGAACCCTTGGCGTTTTCCATGACAAATAAGATGCTGAATTCACGGAAAAGTCCGGACTGAAATCTCGAAAATACCGGCTTCATAAATTTTCCAAAGATAAATTCTTCGCAATACACATTGCAAATCTTCGATCAAATCTCCATCTATACTATACCGAAGGCCACCCAGGCTCGCTTGTGTTCTGACCTCGCTTGTGTTCTGACAAGGCTCTCTCATCCGAGGCTCTTCCTGGCGTGACTCGATCCGGACGGTGTCGCCATCGCCTGCGGCGATACCGGTCAGCGCCGAAGAACTGCCACGGAGAACAGCCATGAATGCCGGGACAAGCACTGCCTCCCTCATTCCCAACCGCCACCCAAGCCGCCAAGACGATTGGATCGTCCGGACGAACGGGGGCGCCTCTCCGCCCTGCTCCGGTCCCTGCTCCGGTCGAACCGGTACGGTTCCGGCACAGACGGGCATCCTGCCCTCGATTTCCTGATCGGAGGGGCCCGCCATGACATACCTGTTCCAGCCCATCACGGGGCAACGCCCCCTTGGCGCTGACGTGTTGCGCGAACAGCTGCGCTGGACGGATGCCGAGCGCCGCTGGCATCCGGCCCCGCACGCCGCGCCGGCCGATCGGCCTCCCCACGACTTTCCCCCGCCGGGCAACGCCAGCCTGCCGCAGGGCGCCCTGTTGACCCGCCTCACCATGGCCGGCGCAGCCGCCGTCAGAGCGTGATCGGTTCGGACGCATCCGTCCGAGCCGGGAATCGCGTGAAGAATCCAGAGACCGGACTCCCTTGGACGCTTCAGCAGGCGTCCGATGGATGTCGAAGAGGAGTGGCATCATGAGCCTTGCAGCCCATTACGTCGTGTCGTGCCGAACGGACGGCTGGTTCGTCGGACTGGAAGGGGAACTCTACGGCCCCTTTCCCAACGGCAAGACCGGGGCGCTGATCGCCGCGGTGCAGAACGCCAACCATGCCGGAAAGGACGGTCATGACGCCCGCGTGCTGCTCCGCGCGCCGGACGGCGGCGTCAGCACCGTCTGGGTCTTCGGCACCGACAGCTATCCGTCGCCCTGGGTGGAGGATTTGCACCGGATCGCGCAGCAACCCCGCCGCCAGCGCGCCCGCACCTCCGCCGTTCCCGACCTTGCCGCTGCCCCTGTCGCGCAGCCTTCCCTGGCGCTGTGAAGACCCCGGCGCCGGACAACACCGGGTGGGGTCCTCACCCCGGCCCGGCTTGACCGAAGGGACAGGCGTCGTTTACGCGCCGACCTCGTCCGTCCAGACCCGGAATTCCGTCAGCGTGTTGGGGCCGAAGGTGTGGGTGAGCGGCACATCGGCCGCATCGCGCCCCTGCGCGATCAGGATGCGTCCGATCCGGGGCGCATTGTTGCGCGGATCGAAGACATGCCAGCGGCCGCCCAGATAGACCTCCATCCACGCCGCGAAATCCATCGGCCCATAGGGGGGCGGCAGCCCGATGTCGCTGATGTATCCGGTGCAGTAGCGCGCCGGAATGTTCATCGCGCGGCAGAAGGTGATGGCGAGATGGGCGAAGTCGCGGCAGACCCCGCGCTTCTCGGCATAGGTCTGGGCGGCGGTCCGCGTCGGGCGCGAATGCTCGTAGCCGAATGTGACGTGGTTGTGGACGAAGTCGCAGATCGCCTGTACCCGCGCCCAGCCCGGCGCCGTGCCGGAGAACAGCCGCCATGCCTCGTCGGACAGGACGTCGGTCTCGCAATAGCGGCTTCCCAGCAGGAACAGCAGCGTGTCGGCCGGCAATTCGTCGACGCGGTGCTGGACGGCGCCGGGATCGACCGGGTCGAACGCCCCGCTGTCCCGGATGACGCTGTCGGCGCTGATGGTCACGGCACCGGCGGGCGCGACCAGCCGGCTGCACCAGTTGCCGAAGCTGTCGCGATAGCCCTGGATCGGCGCCGGAACGCTGGTGACGATATGGTCTGGCCGCTCCAGATCGCCGACGCGGGAGTAATGCACGTTCAGCATCACGATCATGGGGGTGGGGGCGGGAAAGCTGAAATTCAGCTGATAGCCCAGGCGTATGCGCATGAATGCCCTCCGATGAAAAAGCGTGCTGGTGCCGGCGGATACAGGTATCGCCCCCGAGGCTGAAGAAGATCGAGGGAAAAGGATACATATTTTATGGTATCGGCCGGCCAACCCGGCAGGAATGGCAAATAAAAAAAGGGCGGGCCAAACCGGCTCCGCCCGTTCTTTTCGCGAATTGCCTGAAAAAAGAGCAAACTCCCCGCACCGGCGGCCCTTCGGTCCACCAGCCGGAATCAGAAGATCACGCCGTGATCCTTGCCGAAGGTCTTCAGCTTGTCGCGCAGGCTGTGGTCGGCACCGGTGTAGAGCCCGCTCATATATTGCCGCAGGGCGGCGACGTCGAGCGAGCGCAGCATGGTCTTCACCGGGCCGACGGACGGCGGCGACATCGACAGGGTGCGGAAGCCGACGCCGATCAGCGCCATGGCATCCAGAGGCCGCCCCGCCATCTCGCCGCAGATGCTGAGCGACACCTTGTGCCGGGTGCATTCGTCGACCAGACGGCGCAGCACGCACAGCATCGACGGCGACAGCGGGTCGTAGCGGGTCGAGGTGCGCGGGTTGCCGCGGTCGGCGGCGAACAGATACTGGGTCAGGTCGTTGGAGCCGACCGACAGGAAGTCCAGCTTCGGCAGCAGGGCCGGGAGTTGCCACAACAGCGACGGCACCTCCAGCATCGTGCCGACGCGCAGGCTGCTGGGCGCCTCGATCCCCTGGGCGGCAAGGCGCTTCAGCTCCAGTTCCAGCAGGCGGCGGGCGCCGTCGAACTCGGCGACCTCGGCGATCATCGGGAACATCACCGACAGCGGCCGGCCGGCGGCGGCCAGCAGCAGGGCCCGCAGCTGCTGGCGCAGCAGCGACGGGTGGTCCAGCCCGATGCGAACGGCACGCCAGCCCAGCGCCGGGTTCTCCTCCTCGCCGCCGGTCATGTAGGGCAGCATCTTGTCGCCGCCGACATCCAGCGTGCGGAAGACGATCGGCTTGTGGCCGACCTCGTCCATGATGCGGGAATAGAGGGTCGTCTGCGCCGTCACGTCGGGATATGAGGCGCGGACCATGAAGGGGATTTCGGTGCGGTAGAGCCCGACGCCCTCCGCCCCGCTGGCGGTCAGGTGCGGCAGGTCGATCAGCAGGCCGCAGTTCAGCTGGATGGAGATCGGCACGCCGTCGCGCGTCACCGAGGGCAGGTTGCGGATCTCCGCATACATCTGCTCCTTGCGGTGCTGCAACGCCACCGCCTCGCCGAAGGCCATCTGGATGTCTTCGGCCGGGCGGATGAAGACCGAGCCATGGTCGCCATCGACGATCAGTTGGTCGAGCGGCTCGATCCGGTTCAGCGCGTCGGCCGCCTGAACCACCGGGATGTTGAGCGCGCGGGCGACGATGCAGACATGGCTGGCAGGCGACCCCTCCTCCAGCAGCAAACCGCGCAGGCGGGTGCGGTCGTAATCCAGCAGTTCCGCCGGCCCCATCGAGCGGGCGACCAGGATCATGTCGTCCGGCAGGGTGGCACCGTCGGTGGTGCCGGTCTTGCCGGCCAGATGTTGCAGCAACCTGTTGGTCAGATCCTCGAAATCCATCAACCGTTCCCGGATGTAGGGATCGGTCAGATGGCTCATGCGGGCGCGGGTGTCGTTCTGGACCTGCTGCACCGCCGCTTCCGCCGTCAGGCCGACGCGGATGGCCTCGCGGATGCGCGACAGCCAGCCGCGGTCCTCGGCGAACATCCGGTAGGTCTCCAGGATGTCGCGCGGTTCGCTGAGCCCCGCCAGCGACGCCGCCTCCAGCAGATCGTCGATGGCGCTGTGCATGGTCTGGAGCGCGGTGTTGAAGCGCTCCAGCTCGGCATCGGCATCCTCCGCCACCATCTGGCGGACGGTCAGCTGCGGCCGGTGGATGACGGCGAGGCCCATGGCCAGCCCGGCGCTCATCGCCGTTCCCGACAGGCGGGCCGGCGCCAGCACGGGATCGCCGGTGGTGGTGACCTCCACCGGGTTGACCAGCTCGCTCTGCGCCACCAGCTCGGCGACGACCATGGCGATGGTCTGGAGGGTCTCGACCTCCTCCTCGACATAGCGGCGGCGGTCCTTGTGCTGGATCACCAGCACGCCGCGCACCTTGCTGCCGCGCAGGATCGGCACGCCGGCCAGCGACTGGAAGGGATCCTCGCCGGTTTCCGGACGGTAGGCGAAGCTGGGATGGGACGGCGCGTTGTCGAGCGCCACCGGGCGGGCGTGGCCGGCGATGTAGCCGACGATGCCCTCGCCGACGCGCAGGCGGGTGTTGTGGACGGCGGTCTTGTTGAGGCCCTCGGTGGAGAACAGCTCCAGCACCTCGCCGGCGCGCATGACGTAGCAGGAACAGACGTCCGCCTTCATCTCCGCCGCGATCAGCGTGACGATCTTGTCCAGCCGGTCCTGCCCCGATCCCGAGCCGGCCATGATGTCGCGCAGCCGGGCGAGCAGCCGGCGCGACGAGGTGCCGTCGAAGCGGGGATGCACACCCCCGCCCATACCGCCGTCACCGGCTGCCGTGTCGAGGGTGTCGGTCATCGCTACAGCGCTCCCACCGTCGGCTCCGTCATCAGGCTTAACGATGCCTCATCCATCGCCCGCCGTGCCAGCGCCGTTTCGGCCTGGGCGATCAATTCCGCCAGGATTTCGGCCACCGGCTGTTCGCGGGTGACCAGCCCGACGCTCTGCCCGGCCATCAGGGAGCCGCTTTCCACATCGCCCTCGATCACCGCGCGGCGCAGCGCCCCGGCCCAGAAATGCTCGATCTCCAGCATGCCCTCGTCGCGGCTCATCGCGCCGGAATCGACCCTGGCGATGACATCGCGCTGGAATTCCATGAAACGCTTTGACGCCTCGTTCGCCAGCGCGCGCACCGGGATCACCGGGAAACGCGGGTCGATCTGCACCGACGGCTGGGCGTCGCGGGCCGACGCCCGGATGAAGGCCTGCTTGAAATTGGCATGGGCCACGCATTCGGTGGCGCAGACGAAGCGGGTGCCGACCTGCACTCCGGCCGCCCCCAGCTCCAGATAGGAGAGGATCGTCTCGCCCCGGCCGATGCCGCCGGCGACGAACACCGGCACGTCGCGCAGGTCGGGCAGGATTTCCTGGGCGAGAACGGTGGTGGAGACCGGGCCGATGTGGCCGCCGGCCTCGGTTCCCTCGATCACCAGCGCGTCGGCGCCCTGCTTCACCAGCCGCCGCCCGGCCCCCAGCGTGGGGGCGAAGGCCATCGCCCTGGCGCCGCCGTCCTTGATGCGGCGCAGGGTGGCGCCGGTCGGCAGGCCGCCGGCGACGACCACATGGCCGACCGCCTGCTCGCGGCAGACGTCGATCAGCCGGTCCAGCGCCGGGTGCATGTTGATCAGGTTGACGCCGAACGGCCTGTCGGTCAGCGCGCGGGTGCCGGCGATCTCCACCGCCAGCTGGTCCGGCGCCATCGAGCCGCAGGCCAGCACGCCGAAGCCGCCGGCATTGGAGATGGCGGAGACCAGATGCCGTTCCGATACCCAGCTCATCGCACCGCCCATCACGGCGGTGCGGGTGCCGAGGAAGTCCCGGCCCCGCTGCCAGAGCCGGTCGAGCCGGGCCGATGCTGCCGCCGCGTATGATGTGGCGTCGGTCATGGCCGGCCCTCTCCTGATGTTCCCGTCCCCGGCACCCGGGTCCCGCCTGCGATCAGGCGGCGTCCAGGCCGTAGGCGGTGTGCAGGGCACGCAGCGCCAGTTCCGCATACTCTTCGGCGATCAGGACCGAGATCTTGATCTCCGAGGTCGAGATGACCTGGATGTTGATGCCCTTGTCGGCGAGCGCCTTGAACATGCGTTGGGCGACGCCGGCATGGCTGCGCATGCCGACGCCGATGACCGACACCTTGACCACGTTGGCATCGGAAATGATGCGCTTGTAGTTCAGGGTGGACTGCGCATCCTCCAGCACCTTCACGGCGCGGGCGATGTCCGCCTTGCCGACGGTGAAGGTCATGTCGGTCGACTTGCCGTCTTCCGACACGTTCTGGACGATCATGTCGACGTTGACGGCGTTGTCGGTCAGCGGACCGAAGATGGCGGCGGCGACGCCCGGCTGGTCGGCGACGCCCACCAGGGTGATCTTCGCCTCGTCGCGGCTATAGGCGATGCCGCTAACAACTTCCTTTTCCACGATCTCGTCCTCGTCAACAACCAGGGTTCCGGGAAGCGAACTGCCCGCAGCGGCTTCGAAGCTCGACAGCACCTGCACGCGCACGCGGTGGTTCATCGCCATCTCGACCGAGCGGGTCTGAAGCACCTTGGCCCCCTGCGAGGCCATCTCCAGCATTTCCTCGTAGGTGATCTTGTCGAGCTTGCGCGCCTTGGTGACGATGCGCGGGTCGGTGGTGTAGACGCCGTCCACGTCGGTGTAGATGTCGCAACGGTCGGCCTTCACCGCCGCCGCCAGCGCCACTGCCGAGGTGTCCGAGCCGCCGCGGCCCAGCGTGGTGATGCGGCCATGCTCCGACACGCCCTGGAAGCCCGCGACCACGGCGACTTCGCCGGTCTGCAGGGACTTTTCCATCTCGGTGGTGTCGATGGAGACGATGCGCGCCTTGCCGTGCGTATCGTCGGTGCGGATGGGAATCTGCCAGCCGGCCCAGGAGCGGGCGGGAATGCCGAGCGACTGCAGGGCGACGGCCAGGAGACCGGAGGTCACCTGCTCGCCCGATGCCACGACCGCGTCATATTCGCGGGCGTCGTGCAGCTTGTCGATTTCGTTGCAGTATTTGACGAGCTGGTTGGTCACGCCGGACATCGCCGACACGACGACGGCGACCTGATGCCCCGCCTTCACCTCTTGCTCGACCTTCCGGGCCACGTTCTTGATGCGGTCGATGTCGCCGACCGACGTGCCTCCGAACTTCAGGACGATCCGCGCCATACCTCACACCATGTCTGGCCGCCCGGTCATGCCGTCTGGATCTCGCCATCTGGGTCATGCGGGTCGGCTGTGCGCACCCCCGCTCCACCGTTGCCGGCGCGGGGCGGCGTATCCATACTCCGTCGCTGGAAGCGAGGCAAGTTGCCCGCGCCCGTCCCGCCTCACAGTTTACGGATTTTCACCATGACCGCCTCATCCTCCGCCTTCCCGCACGCGTCCGCAACCGCCTCGGCAGGCGGAACCGTGGATCCGGAGGATGTCGCCCGCTTCTCCGCCATCGCCGCCGAGTGGTGGGATCCGGCCGGCAAGTTCAAGCCGCTGCACCGGCTGAACCCGCTGCGCCTGACCTACATCCGCGATGCGGTGTGCAGGCGGCTGGGCCGCGACCCGCTGGCACCAAACCCGCTCGCCGGCCTGCGCATCGTCGACATCGGCTGCGGCGGCGGCCTGCTGGCCGAACCGCTGGCGCGGATGGGCGCCACGGTGGTCGGGGTGGATGCGTCGGAGAAGAACATCAAGACCGCCGCCACCCACGCCGCCGAGACCGGCACGACGGTGGACTACCGCGCCACCACCGCCGAGGCGCTCGCCGCCAGCGGCGAGACGTTCGACGTGGTGCTGGCGATGGAGGTGATCGAGCATGTCGCCGACGTACCCCTGTTCGTGAAGTCGCTGTCCGACCTGCTGGCGCCGGGCGGCGCGCTGTTCCTGGCGACGCTGAACCGCACGCCGAAGTCCTTCGCGCTCGCCATCGTCGGGGCGGAGTACATCCTGCGCTGGCTGCCGCGCGGCACCCACAACTGGCGCCAGTTCCTGCGCCCGTCCGAACTGAACGCCATCGTACGCCCGTACGGCCTGAGCGTACGCGACCTGACCGGCATCACGTACAACCCGCTGAACGACGAGTTCCGCCTGAACGCGCGGGACCTGGACGTGAACTACATGGGCTGGGCGGAGCGGGGGTGAGGGGACTGTCCGCCCGAAGCCGACGCCCTTTCAACTGAACCGTCATTCCCGCGAAGGCGGGAATCCAGCCGTTTCAGCCGCTTCATTGCGGAGTTTCCTGGATCCCCGCCTGCGCGGGGATGACGGCCGACGGAGGGCCGGTGTTGGAAAGCGCAGGTTGCCCTCAGTCCTCGTACACCGCGTCCAACGGCAGACAGAGGTCCAACGCGGCCAGCATGACCGGGCCGTCACGCAGGACATCGACGGTCCAGCCGGCGCCGTCGCGACGGTACACCTCCACCAGACGCTCGCTCTGGGACACCAGCACGATCTCTCGCAGGGACGGGATTTTCTGGTAATTGGTCCGCTTCTCGCGGCGGTCGATAGCCTCGGTGCTGTCGGACAGCACCTCAACGACCAGCACCGGGTCCTTGACGACATACGGGTCGTCGTCGCCATCGGCGCAGGTCGCCACGAGGTCAGGGTAGTAGAAAGCGTTCGCCGCCTCGACGCGAACCTTCACGTCGTTGGCGTAAGCCTGGCATCCACGGGCGCGGGCAGCCTGCCGCAGGGCGACAAACAGGTTGCCGACGATGGTGGCGTGACGGCGGCTCGCCCCGACCATGGCGAAGATCTCGCCATCAACATATTCGTGGCGGACCTCGGCGCTGCGTTCGGCGGCGAGGTAATCCTGCGGCGAAATCCAGGGCTTGCGCTGTGCGTTTCCCATGGCCTTGGCCCCCATAAACAAGTCGGCTCCGTTCAGTGTAGCAGCCCGCCGGCCCCTACACCATTTGGTGCATCCGCCGCCAAAGAAAAAGGGCCGCGCACGAACGTGCAGCGGCCCTTTCGGCATACCATTCCCCTCACTGGCGGCCCGTCAGTTGGACGGGCTCGGCTCGTGCTGGGTCAGGAGCGCGTACATCGCGTCGCCCGACTGGGCTCCGCGCAGCTTCTCGCACATGGACTGGTCCCGCAGAAGACGCGAGACGCGGGCAAGGGCCTTCAGATGATCGGCTCCCGCCTGTTCCGGGGCGAGAAGGAGGAAGATCAGGTCGACCGGCTGCTCATCGATCGCATCGAAATCGATGGGCCGCTCCACACGGGCGAAGACGCCATGGACGCGGTCCAGGCTGGACAGCTTGCCGTGCGGGATGGCGATGCCATGGCCCACGCCGGTCGTGCCCAGCCTTTCGCGCTCCAGAAGCACGTCGAAGATCGCCCGCTCGTGCTGACCGGTCAGCTCGGACGCTTTGCGCGCCATCTCCTGCAGGGCCTGCTTCTTGTTGCCGGCCTTCAGGTTCGGGAGGATGGCGTGCGGAGAAATGAGGTCGAGCATGACGCTTCTTGACCAGCGAGACGGGTCGGCGCCGTCAGGCGCCGGCCTTCTCCGCCGGGTCGACCCAGCCGATGTTCCCGTCGGCACGGCGATAGACCATGTTCAGGCGGCCATGCGCACCGTTGTGGAACATCAGGGCAGGAGCCTGCGCCAGCTCCAGGCGCATCACCGCCTCGCTGACCGACAGGGTGGCGATGCTCGTCTCCATCTCGGCGACGACCATCGGGTTGGCGGCGCCGTCGGCGGCAGCCTCGACCTCGTCGTGATGCTCCTCGGCCTCGGCTTCCAGCACCCGGTAGCTCGCCGGAACGGCGGCGCCGTTCTCGGCGGCGTGGTGGTCGCGCAGGCGGCGCTTGTAGCGGCGCAGGCGCTTGGCCAGCTTCTCGCAGGCGATGTCGAAGGCCGGATAGGGTTCGGTGGCGTCGCCGGCGCTCTGCAGGACGATCCCGCGGCCCACATGGGCCTGGATGTCGGCCTTGTAGAGGTGCGCGTCCTTGGTCAGGATCACGTTCGCCTCGATCGGCTTGTCGAAGTACTTGCCGACCACGGCGTTCAGGCTATCGGCCACATGGGTGCGCAGAGCGTCACCCACATCGAGCTGCTTGCCTTTGACGGAGAGTTGCATGGTGGAACGTTTCCAATATTGGTCCGCTGGGGACGGTGTAGACACGACGTTCTAAGATGCCGGGTTCGAAGATGCTGATCCGCCGCTTGCGGGCCGGGACGATAGGCAAGGGTCACCGGACTGTCAATCGAGCCCTCCCCCGCCCGAACCGCTTACATGCGTGACATCTTGGCACGGCGTCGCTGCACCGATGACGGTATTTTCATCGCTTCACGATACTTCGCGACCGTCCTTCGCGCAATGTCGATCCCTTCCGCACGGAGAATCTCCACCAGTTTGTCGTCGGACAGCACATCGTCCGGCTTCTCCGCATCGATCATGGTTTTGATGCGGTGCCGAACCGCTTCTGCGGAATGGGATGCCTGCCCATCCGCACCCTGGATTGCGGATGTGAAGAAGTATTTCAGCTCGAAGACGCCGCGTGGGGTTGCCATGAACTTGTTGGTGGTGACGCGGCTGACTGTGCTTTCATGCATGCCGATGGCCTCCGCGATGTCACGCAGGATCAGCGGTCGCAGGTGCGAGACGCCATGGATGAAGAACGCATCCTGCTGGCGGATGATCTCGCTCGCCACCTTCAAAATAGTGGTGGCGCGCTGGTGCAGCGACTTGACCAGCCAGTTGGCCGACTGGAACCGCTCGGAGATGTATTCCTTGTCGGCCTTGTTGCGGGCACCGTCGGAGATGCGGGCGAAATAGCGGTGGTTGACCAGCACCCGCGGCAGCGTGTCCGGGTTCAGGTCGATCAGCCAGCCGCCGCCGGGATTGGCGCGCATCAGGATGTCGGGGGTGACCAGCTGGGCCGGGGTGTGGTCGAAGGCCAGCGCCGGCTTCGGGTTCAGCTTGCGGATGTCGACGACCATGTCGGCGACGTCCTCGGCATCGACGCCGCAGACCTTCATGATGGCCGGCAGGTTGCGCGCGGCCAGAAGCTCCAGATTGTCGAGCAGCGCCGCCATCGCCGGATCGAGCCGGTTCTTCTCGCGCAGCTGGATCGCCAGGCATTCCTTCAGCGACCGGGCGAAGATGCCCGGCGGGTCGAAGCGCTGGCAGGCGGCCAGCACCCGCTCCACCCGCTCGGCACCGCAGCCCAGCTGCTCGGCCATCGCCTGGGCATCGAAGCCGATCAGCCAGCCGGCCTCGTCCAGCATGTCGATCAGGGCCAGCCCGATCAGCTGGTCGCCCAGGTCGGGCAGGTCGATCTTCAGCTGTTCGGTCAGGTGGTCGCGGAGGTTCTTCTCGCTGGTCAGCGTCGCTTCGAGGTTGCTGTCGTCATCCTCGAAACCGCTGCGGCCGCCGCGCTCGCCATAGGAGCCGTAGACCTCGCTGCCGCCGTCCGAGCCGTCGGAAAAGCGGTCGTCGCCATAGACATTCTCGAAATCGGTGTCGAGCGGCGACTCCGACGAGGACGTCATCGTGTCCGACGAGGTCATCTCCACCGTGTCACGGGTGCGCCCGTCGCTCATCGGCAGGGCCGGCCCGTCATCGCGGCCGTTCAGCCCGTCGGCGCTGAGGCCGTTCGCCGCCATGCCGCCGGGGCCGTCCAGCCCGCCCGGCGCATCGCTGCCGTCCGCCGGCCCCACCGGATCGCTGCCGCCGTCGGCCGATCCGCCGTCACGCTCCAGCAGCGGGTTCTGCTCGATCTCGCGGTCGACGAAGTCCGACAGTTCGATGTTCGACAGCTGCAGCAGCTTGATGGCCTGCTGCAACTGCGGCGTCATCACCAGGGTCTGGGCTTGTCGAAGGTCGAGACGTTGAGCAAGCGCCATGGCTGTGGAACCGGGACCAGTGGGAACGGAGGGCTACAGACTGAAGCGGTCGCCGAGATAGACCCGACGCACGCCCTCGTGCGCCACGATCTCGTCCGGCCGTCCCTCCATTAGTACCACACCATCGTGCAAAATGTATGCCCGATCGACGAGGTCCAATGTTTCACGCACATTGTGGTCGGTGATCAGCACGCCGATGCCGCGGTCGCGCAGATGGCCGACCAGCTCGCGGATGTCGTTCACCGCGATGGGGTCGATGCCGGCCAGCGGCTCGTCCAGCAGGATGAAATGCGGCTGTCCGGCCAGCGCGCGGGCGATCTCCACGCGCCGCCGTTCGCCGCCCGACAGCGCCAGGGCGGGGGAACGGCGCAGATGCGTGACCGAGAATTCGGCCAGCAGCTCGTCCAGCATCGCCTCGCGCGCGTCGCGGTCGCTCTCGACCACCTCCAGCACCGAGCGGATGTTGTTCTCCACCGTCATGCCGCGGAAGATCGAGGCTTCCTGCGGCAGATAGCCGATGCCGAGCCGGGCGCGGCGGTACATCGGCAGCGCGGTGATGTCCTGGCCGTCCAGCGTGATCGTGCCGGAGTCGGCGGCGATCAGGCCGGTGATCATGTAGAAGCAGGTGGTCTTGCCGGCGCCGTTGGGGCCGAGCAGCCCGACCGCCTCGCCGCGCTGGACGCTGATCGAGACGTCGCGCACCACCGGCCGCTTCTTGAACGACTTGCCGAGATGCTGGGCCACCAGCCCTTCGGTCGGGACGGATGCTGCGGGGATGGTGCCGGCGGGAGCGGCGCCGGGCCCGTTCGCGGTCAGCACGGTCACGGCTTCTTGCCCGCAGGCGCGCCGGGCCCGTTCTTCTCGCCCCCATTTTTCTCACCGGGAATCAGCAGGCCGCTGACCCGGCCGCCGGCGTCGCGGCCGGCGATGACGCGGTTGATCTTGGTGTTCATGTTCATCTCGGCGGCTTCGCCGTTCAGCTGGTTGTCGCCGCGGGTGATCCTCACGTTGCCGATCAGCACCGCGACATTGTCGGCGACCGAATAGACCAGCTTGTCGGACAGCGCCACGTCGGTGGGGGTGGTGACGACGATGTTGCCGGAGCCGTCGATCCGCTCCATCTGGGTGGTGCCGTCCGGCATCTTCTTCAGCCGGCCGATCAGCACGTCGGCGCGCAGCCGGTCGTTGCCGCGCACCGCCACCGCGTCGCCGCGCGCCACGGTCAGGTCCTGCGCCTCGTAATATTCCAGGCTGTCGCGGGCGGTGACCACGTCCTTGGTGGTGATCAGCTTCAGATCCCGGCCGGTGACGACGGCGACCTGCTTGTCGACGTCATAGACGCCGTGGTCGCCATAGACCTGCTGGGTCGGGCTGACGATGCGGACGTTGCCGTCGGCCACCAGCTGGAACACCTCGTTCCCCTTGCCGGGAACCTCGCGGTAATAGGCGGTCAGCACGTCGGCGAAGACGGTCGAGTCGTTGCGCTTGGCCGACGCGTTGCCGCGCGCCACATAGGCGCGGACGTCCTGGTGCCATTCGATCGCCTGATCGGCGTTGATCTCCACCGGCTGCTTGCCGCCCATGCCGGGCAGACCCTGGGCGAAGGCCGGCCCTGGAACCAGGGATCCGAAAGAGAAAAACCCGCCGGCCAGGATGGCCGACAGGGTCAGGGCAATACGAAATGGGGCAATACGGAGTGTGGGGGGACGGAATGGCGACCGTTTGGACGTCACGGCTTCTTGCTCCCGGGGCGCTCGGCGGCCTGGACCTCGGCCTTCGACTGGTTGAGGAAGACGACATTCTTGCCGCGGTCCGTCATGCGGAAGCCGATGGCGTTGATCTCGCCCTGCGGACCCTGGCCGGTCACCGCCTTGTCGCCCCAGGCGTTGCCCTTGCGGATGTCGGCCTCGGCCTCGCTGGTGGTGAACTCGTTGCCGTCGTCGCGCAGCACATGGACGTTGCCGCGCATCAGCAGGATGCCGGTGTTCTGGTTGTACCAGCCCTTGTCGGACCGCATGGTCACCCAGGTGCCGGTGGTCTCCGTCATCTCCGCCTGCGGATCGTCCAGCAGGACGATGTCGGGCTGGTCGGTCGACTTGTCGGCCTTGGCCGCCACCAGCGAGAAGGGCTGGTTGTGTTCGTCCAGGCTGAAATAGCGCGGCTTCAGCATCTCGCTCTGCCCGGCGTCGGCGCTGACGCGGGCGCTCTGCGGGCTGTTCAGCGACGGCCAGGCGGCCAGCAGGGCCACCATCGCCAGCGCCGCCGCCGGCAGCACGAACTTCATTGCGGAAACGAAACGGCTGTAGACCCGGCTGACCGGACGGGTGTCGCGCCGCCGGTGCGCCCGCAGCACCGCCGGCGGTTCGGCAGCGGCCGGCGCGCGAAGGTCCGGCGCGCCGGCGGACAGGCCGCCGAAGGTGGATTGCCCGGCGCTCGGGGCGGTGCGGCCGGCTGTCGTACGGTCGGGGCTGCGCAGGTCGTCCAGGCTCAAATCTTCGTCCCTCCGGCTCGGCGCTTCGCTTCCATCATGGACAGAACAATCGTCAGGCCGCACCGGCGCGCAGGACATCGTGGATATGCACGATGCCGAGCGGCCGGTCGGCCTCGATCACGAACAGGGTGGTGATCTTCTTGTCGTTCATCTCGCGCAGCGCCTCGACGATCAACGCCTTGGGGCGGATGGTCTTGGGCCGCGGCGACATGATGCTGTCCGCGCGTTCCGCCAGAAGCTCCGGCGTCAGATGACGGCGCAGGTCGCCGTCGGTGATGATCCCGACCAGCGCCCCGGCATCGTCGGTCACCCCGACGCAGCCCAGCCGCTTGGCCGTCATCTCGAAGATGACGTCGGACAGCGGCGAGTCAAGACGGCACAGGGGCAAATCCTCGCCCTTATGCATGATGTCGGTGACTTTCAGCAATGCGCGGCCCAACTGGCCGCCGGGGTGGAACTCGCGGAAATCGGCGGCGGAGAAGCCGCGCCGTTCCAGCAGGGCCACCGCCAGCGCATCGCCCAGCGCCAGCATCATGGTGGTGGAGGTGGTGGGCGCCAGCCCCAGCGGGCAGGCTTCCGGCTCCGGCGGGATGACCAACGCCACGTCGGACTGTTCGGCCAGGGCGGAGGCGGCACGCCGCGTCATGCCGATCAGCGGAATGCCGAAGCGGCGGGTGTAGGCGATGATGTCCGCCAGCTCGTGCGTCTCGCCGGAGTTGGACAGCGCCACCACCGCGTCGATCTTGGCGATCATGCCGAGGTCGCCGTGGCTCGCCTCGCCCGGATGGACGAAGAAGGCCGGCGTGCCGGTCGAGGCCATGGTGGCGGCGATCTTGCGGGCGACATGGCCCGACTTGCCCATGCCGGTGACGATCACGCGGCCTTCGATGCCCTGCAGGATGTCGAGCGCCCGCAGGAACTTGCCGTCGAGGCTGCCGGCCAGCGCCAGCAGCGCATCGGCCTCGGTCCGCAGGACGCGGGTGGCGCAGGCGAGATCGCGGTTCTCCACCGGGCTGGACCCGGCCAGAGTGGATCCGGTCGAGGCGGCACCGTCGGTCAGGCTGCCACTCAGGCTGGACGTGATAACACTGGTCAAGGCTGTGATGCCTTCCATTCGCAAGGCCCGGCGATGGGCCGTTCACAAACACGGCGCCTGCCCGGATGTCTCCCGGCAGGCGCGTCATGCAGTATGCCCACCGGCGGACGCCGGGTCAAATCCACGCCCGGTCAGGGGGGCGCTCATGTGAAAGCCCCTCTCCCACAATGGAAAAGGGGCTTTCGCGCCTGTCTCGAAGACTCGCCCCGAAGGGGTCGGCCGTCAGTGCGCCAAAATGTCCGGGGTTTCCCAGCCGCCGAGGTCCAGCTCGCCGCGGGCGGGCAGGAAGTCGAAGCAGGCCCGGGCCAGATGGGTGCGGCCCTCGCGCGCCAGCATGACGTCCAGCTTCGCCTTCAGGTCGTGCAGGTGCAGCACGTCCGACGCGGCGTACTTCATCTGGTCGGTGGTCAGCTCGGGCGCGCCCCAGTCGGAGGACTGCTGCTGCTTGGAGATTTCCACGCCCAGCAGATCCTTGCACAGATCCTTCAGGCCATGGCGGTCGGTGAAGGTGCGGACCAGCTTGGAGGCCACCTTGGTGCAGTAGACCGGCTGGCAGCCGACGCCCAGATAGGCCTTCATCACCGCCACGTCGAAGCGGGCGAAGTGGAACAGCTTGGTCACGGTGGGATCGGTGAGCAGGCGCTTCAGGTTCGGCGCCTCGTACTGGCCGGGGCGGAACTGCACCAGATGGACGGCACCGTCGCCGGCCGACAGCTGCACCAGGCAGAGGCGGTCGCGGTGGGGGTTCAGCCCCATGGTCTCGGTGTCGATGGCGACGCAGTTGTCGCGGGCGCCGGCGCCGAGGTCGAGGCCGTCGGGGAGGTCGCCGTCATGAAGGTCGATGGGCATGGTCGCGTCCCGGGGTGGTCAGGCCCCCGGCCATGGACCCTAGAAACGACGAACGCCGCTCTGCACGTCCTCCTTCTCAATCGAAGGAGCTGTGCATGCGGCGCAGCCGGGTAGAAAGAAATGGTGCCCAGGAGAAGACTCGAACTTCCACGACATTTCTGCCACAGGTACCTGAAACCTGCGCGTCTACCAATTCCGCCACCTGGGCTCGGTGCTCGGTGTGTGGGCGGTTGTTTAATGATCCTTCCGGGGGGCGTCAACAGCTTTTTTCCGAGCCTTTCATTTTTTTGCCGCATCGCGGGTTTTCGCCCTCAGGGCCCCGGCCGCGGCGATGCAGTCCCTAGATTGGGGGCGGTCCATTCGCTATAAGCATGGCCGCAGTTCCAGCAGTCCTCTATGGCGACACACAGTCGGACGACGCGCGGGGGCGCGCGCTGAAAGCGCGAAGACCCCGGTTTCGGCGCGCAACGACACGGGAGACGGTCGATGTCCTATCGCACTCAGGTTATCACGGTGTTCGGCGGTTCGGGCTTCATCGGCCGCCACCTGATCCGGCGCCTCGCCAAGTCGGGCGCCCTCATCCGCATCGCCACCCGCAACCCGGGCAAGGCCGGCTTCCTGAAGACGGCCGGCGCCGTCGGCCAGATCGTGCCGTTCGCCACCGACTGCACCGACGACGTGTCGGTCGCCCGCGCCCTCCAGGGGGCGGATGTCGCCATCAACCTGCTGGGCGTGCTGTACGAGCGCGGGAGCCAGAGCTTCCAGGGCGTGCATGTCGACGCCGCGTCGCGCATCGCCCGGCTGGCCGCCGCGGCGGGCGTCAACCGGCTGGTCCAGATCTCCGCCATCGGCGCCGACGCCTCCTCGCCGTCGGTCTATGCCCGCTCCAAGGCGGCCGGCGAGCAGGCGGTGCTGTCCGCCTTCCCGGCGGCGACCATCCTGCGCCCCAGCATCGTCTTCGGGCCGGAGGACAATTTCTTCAACAAGTTCGCTGCGATGGCGCAGAAGGCCCCGGCCCTGCCGCTGATCGGCGGCGGCAAGACCCTGTTCCAGCCGGTCTATGTCGGCGATCTGGCCGACGCCGTGATCGCGGCGCTGGACAGCGATGCCAGCCGCGGCAAGACCTACGAGCTGGGCGGTCCGCGCGTCTACACCTTCCGCGAACTGCTGGAGCTGACCCAGAAGAACATCCATCGCCACCGCCCGCTGGTGACCATCCCCTGGAGCGCCGCCGAGTCGCTGGCCGGCATCCTGGAGAAGGTGCCGGTGCTGGCCCCGGCCCTGACCCGCGATCAGGTGGCATTGCTGAAGCAGGACAACGTCGTTTCGCCGGGCGCGCTGGGCTTCAAGGATCTGGGCATCGCCGAGCTGGCGGCCTGCGAGGTGATCCTGCCGACCTACCTGTCGCGCTTCATCGTCGGCGGCAAGTACAGCGGCATGACCAACAACGCCCATTGAGGCAACGCCCACTGACGGGCGGTTCCGTTCCCAGTGCCTTCCGAAAGCCCCGGCCGCTGCGCCGGGGCTTTTCCTTTGCCCAGCCTTTTGCCCGGGCCATGACGCTCCCGCCGCGGGCATGGCACGCCTGCCCCATCGCCGCTTGAATTCCCCCGCCGCCGCCGTCATGTGGGCGGTTCAACCACGGCGGGAACGGTGATGACGGGAGCAGAGGATATCCGGGGCGTGTCGGGCCGGATGGCGGAACAGGCATCGGCCGCGCGCTGGGCGACCGTCGCCGCCTTCTTCCTGAACGGCACCGTCTTCGGCGTGTGGGCGACGCAGATCCCCTTGCTGAAGAACCGGCTCGACCTCAGCCCGGCGGTGCTGGGTGCCGCCCTGCTCTGTCTTGCCGTCGGCGCCCTGACGGCGATGATCGCCAGCGGGCCGCTGCTGGGCCGGCTGGGCAGCGCGCCGGTGACGCGGGTGACCGCCCTGCTGTTCGCCGGGCTGCTTCCCCTGCCCTCCCTGGTGCCGGACGTGATGACGCTGTGCATCGTGCTGGCGCTGTTCGGCGCGTCGGGCGGCACCATGGACGTCGCGATGAATGCCCAGGGCGCTCTGGTGGAGCGGCGGATGGGCCGGCCGATCATGTCGTCGCTGCACGGGATGTGGAGTCTGGGCGGGCTGGCCGGAGCGGGCCTGGGCGGGCTGCTGCTGCCGCTGATGCCGCCGGCGGCGCAGGCCGGGCTGGTGTCGGCCGGGCTTCTGGCGCTGTTCCTGGCCTTGCAGGGGCGTTTCCTGCCCGACCGCAACGCCGGCGGCGGCGGGCTGGTGCTGCCCGACCGCAAGACCCTGCTGCTCGGCCTGCTCGCCGCCATGGCCTTCATGGGCGAAGGCGCCATCCTGGACTGGAGCGCCATCCATCTGCGCGACGATCTGGGCGCGCCGGCCTCCATCGCCGGCATGGGGTTCGGCGTGTTCTGCGCCGCCATGGCGGCCGGGCGGTTCAGCGGCGACCGGCTGCGCCACCGCTTCGGCGGAGCGACGCTGATGCGTGCCGGCGGGCTGCTGGCCACGGCCGGTCTGGGCTGCGTGCTGGCCGGGGGGATTGTCGCGGGGGGAGCGCCGGTGCTGGCGATGGTCGGCTTCGGACTGACCGGGATCGGCCTCTCGAACATCGTCCCGGTGCTGTTCAGCACGGCAGGGTCGGTGGACAGCGGTCATCCCGATCATGCGGTCGCCGCGGTGTCCACCATGGGCTATGCCGGCGTGCTGGCCGGTCCGCCGCTGGTCGGCTTCATCGCCGAGGCCACCAGCCTCGCCACCGCCTTCGCGATGATCGCGCTGCTGGCGCTGGGCATGGCCGCCGCCGCGGCCCGTGCGGTGCCGCGGCGGATGGCTTAGCTTTTTTGCCCTCAATCGGCGGGCGCGGCTATCCGGCCGCTTGCCTTCGCAGGCATGGGCCTGCGGGGCCGCAGTCGCGGCCCTCTTCCTTACAGGTACAGGAACGCCAGCATGCCGGTGCCGACGGCGATGCGGTACCAGCCGAACGGGGTGAAGCCGTAGCGGCCGACGAAGTCGACCAGCGTCTTCACCACCAGGGCCGCGGCGATGAAGGCGGTGACGAAGCCGACCAGGATCAGCAGGCCGCTGTCCAGGCTCATCACCGACCAGTTCTTGTAGAGGTCGTAGACGGTGGCGCCGGCCATGGTCGGCACCGCCAGGAAGAAGGAGAACTCGGCCGCCGCCTTGCGGTCGACGCCCATCAGCAGCGCCCCCAGGATGCTGGCGCCCGACCGCGACACGCCCGGCACCAGGGCCAGGCACTGGCAGAAGCCGATCTTCAGCGCCAGCGGGGCGGAGAAATTCTCGATCTTGTGATAGCGCGCCACCGGGATCAGCCGCTCCACCAGCAGGATGGCGATGCCGCCGACGATCAGCGCGATGCTGACCACGGTGGGGTTGAACAGCACCGACTTGATGATGCCGTGCAGACCGGCGCCCAGCACCATCGCCGGCAGGAAGGCGATCACCACCGCCATCACGAAACGCCGGGCGCCGGGGTCGTCCTTCAGCCCTGTGGCGACATGCCACAGCCGCTGGAAATAGACCACGCAGATCGCCAGGATGGCACCGAGCTGGATCACCACTTCGAACACCTTGCCGGGCGGGCCCTCGAAGCCCAGCAGTTCGTCCAGCATGATCAGGTGGCCGGTGGAGGAGACGGGCAGGAACTCGGTCAGCCCCTCGATCAGCCCCAGGAGGGTGGCGTCCAGATATTGATCGATCATCATCGCGGCACGCAGCCTTCGGCACGGTGAATGTTGCAGCGCTTATAGCAGGCCGTGGCCGGGCTTGGCGATGGCGTGGGGTCGGTACCCCTATTCGGGCGATAGTCCTGAATTGGGACTAATTTTCTGTCGCGTTTTTGTGACACCCCACCGCCACGCCCACGCATTACAGCCTTGCGGAAGAAAAGGTCAACAAACCGGACCTATCGGTGTTTTTGTGCTTCCGCGGTGTGGGCGCATGCGTTATATGACGAGCGTCCGCCACTTCGCGGACGTTCGATTTCAACCCAGCCGGTCGGTGTAGGCCATAGCCGCAGCCCCCGGTCAGGCCCAGCAAGGCGATGCCCCCGCGACAGCGGGCGGGGCCGCGAAGCAAGGAGCAGACGTCATGGCGAACCAGAAAATGTTGGGCTTCGTGCACACCGCGCAGAAGATGCCCGACAAGCGGTCTGCCGCCGACCGCCGCCAGGACTTCGCCGAGATCTACGCCCGCTTCAGCAACGAGCGCGCCGGCGAGCAGGCCAACCGCTGCTCGCAGTGCGGCGTTCCCTTCTGCCAGGTGCACTGCCCGGTCTCCAACAACATCCCGGACTGGCTGAAGCTGACCGCCGAGGGCCGTCTGGAGGAGGCCTACGAGGTCTCCCAGGCCACCAACAACTTCCCCGAAATCTGCGGCCGCATCTGCCCGCAGGACCGGCTGTGCGAGGGCAACTGCGTCATCGAGCAGTCGACCCACGGCGCCGTCACCATCGGCTCGGTCGAGAAGTACATCAACGACACCGCCTGGGAAAACGGCTGGGTCAAGCCGCGCAAGCCGGTCCGCGAGCTGGGCCTGTCGGTCGGCGTGGTCGGTGCCGGCCCGGCCGGCCTCGCCGCCGCCGAGGAGCTGCGCGCCAAGGGCTACGAGGTCCATGTCTACGACCGCTACGACCGCATGGGCGGCCTGCTGGTCTACGGCATCCCCGGCTTCAAGCTGGAGAAGGACGTCGTCGCCCGCCGGGTCCAGCGTCTGGCCGATGCCGGCGTCATCTTCCATTCCAATTTCGAGGTCGGCCGCGACGCCTCGCTGGCCGAGCTGCGCGAGCGCCACGTCACCATCCTGATCGCCACCGGCGTCTACAAGGCCCGCGACATCAAGGCCCCCGGCTCGGGGCTGAAGAACATCGTCCCGGCGCTGGAATACCTGACCACCTCCAACAAGGTCGGTCTCGGCGATTCCATGGAGGCCTATGAGGACGGCTCGCTGAACGCCGCCGGCAAGAAGGTGGTGGTGCTCGGCGGCGGCGACACCGCGATGGACTGCGTCCGCACGGCGATCCGTCAGGGTGCGACCTCGGTCAAGTGCCTGTACCGCCGCGACCGCAAGAACATGCCGGGCTCGCAGCGCGAAGTGGCGCATGCCGAGGAGGAGGGCGTCGAGTTCGTCTGGCAGGCCGCGCCTGAGGCCTTCACCGGCGACGACGTGGTGACCGGCGTGCGCGCCGTGCGCATCCATCTGGGTGTCGCCGACGCCACCGGCCGCCAGACCCCGCAGGTGATCGAGGGCTCCGACTTCACCGAGCCGGCCGACCTCGTCATCAAGGCGCTGGGCTTCGAGCCGGAGGATCTGCCGGGCATGTTCGGCTCGCCCGACCTGACCGTCACCCGCTGGGGCACGCTGCTGGTCGACCACCGCACCAAGATGACCAGCCTGGACGGCGTCTTCGCCGCCGGCGACATCGTCCGCGGCGCCTCGCTGGTGGTGTGGGCCATCCGCGACGGCCGCGACGCCGCCGACGCCATGCACGCCTACGCCCAGACCGTCGGCGCGCCCAAGCTGGCCGTTGCCGCCGAATAAGGCGCTTCCTCCTTCCGCTATCAGTACCACCGTCTACCCCAGGGGGCCTTCCCTTCGGCCCCCCAGGTCCACGTCCAGACTGTGAAAGGGTCGTTCCATGACCACCGAATTGAACCAGGGTGAGCAGTTCGTCGCCGATTTCCGCGCCAACGCCGCGGCGCTGACCACTGCCCACGCCTACAATCCGGCCGACGAGCACGACGCCTGCGGCGTCGGCTTCATCGCCGCGATCGACGGCAAGCCCCGCCGCTCGGTGGTCGAAAAAGGCATCGAAGCCCTGAAGGCGGTCTGGCACCGCGGTGCGGTGGACGCCGACGGCAAGACCGGCGACGGCGCCGGCATCCATGTCCAGGTGCCGCAGAAGTTCTTCAAGGACCACGTCAAGATCATCGGCCACCTGCCGCCGGAGAACAATCTGGCGGTCGGTCAGGTCTTCCTGCCGCGCATCAGCCTGGACGCCCAGGAAGCCTGCCGCTGCATCGTCGAGACCGAGATCCTGGCCTTCGGCTACTACATCTATGGCTGGCGTCAGGTGCCGATCAACGTCGACATCATCGGCGAGAAGGCCAACGCCACCCGGCCCGAGATCGAACAGATCATCATCGGCAACGCCAAGGGTGTGTCGGACGAGCAGTTCGAACTCGACCTCTACATCATCCGCCGCCGGATCGAGAAGGCGGTGCAGAACGAGCGCATCAACGACTTCTACATCTGCTCGCTGTCGGCGCGCTCGATCATCTACAAGGGCATGTTCCTCGCCGAACAGCTGTCCACCTTCTACCCGGACCTGACCGACGACCGCTTCGAGTCGTCCTTTGCCATCTACCACCAGCGCTATTCGACCAACACCTTCCCGACCTGGCCGCTGGCCCAGCCCTTCCGCATGCTCGCCCACAACGGCGAGATCAACACGCTGAAGGGCAACGTCAACTGGATGAAGGCGCACGAGACGCGGATGGAGCATCCGGTGTTCGGCGCCAACATGGGCGACCTGAAGCCGGTGATCGGCGTCGGCCTGTCGGACTCGGGCGCGCTCGACACCGTGTTCGAGGTGATGGTCCGCGCCGGCCGCAGCGCGCCGATGGTCAAGATGATGCTGGTGCCGCAGGCGCTGACCAGCTCGCAGACCACGCCGGACAACCACAAGGCGCTGATCGCCTACTGCAACTCCGTCATGGAGCCGTGGGACGGCCCGGCCGCGCTCGCCATGACCGACGGCCGCTGGGTCGTCGGCGGCATGGACCGCAACGGCCTGCGCCCGATGCGCTACACCATCACCACCGACGGCCTGATCATCGGCGGCTCCGAGACCGGCATGGTCAAGATCGAGGAGAACCAGGTGGTCGAGAAGGGCCGCCTCGGGCCGGGCGAGATGATCGCCGTCGATCTCCAGGCCGGCAAGCTGTTCAACGACCGTGAGCTGAAGGACCATCTGGCCGCCCAGAAGCCCTGGGGCCAGTGGGTCAAGAACACCACCCATCTGGACGAGTTGGTGAAGACCGCCGCGCTGAAGGGCGAGCCGTCGGAGATGGAGAAGGAGGAGCTGCGCCGCCGCCAGATGGCCTTCGGCCTCGCCATGGAAGACATGGAGCTGATCCTCCACCCGATGGCGGAGGACGGCAAGGAGGCCGTCGGCTCGATGGGCGACGACAGCCCCATCGCCGTGCTGTCCGACAAGTACCGCGGCCTGCACCATTTCTTCCGCCAGAACTTCTCCCAGGTCACCAATCCGCCCATCGACTCGCTTCGCGAGCGCCGGGTGATGAGCCTGAAGACGCGTCTCGGCAATCTCGGCAACATCCTGGACGAGGATGAAAGCCAGACTCGGTTGCTGCAACTCGACAGCCCGGTGCTGACCACCGCCGAATTCCACGCCATGCGGGACTATATGGCCGACACCGCGGCGGTGATCGACGCCACCTTCCCGGTGGATGGCGGCCCCGACGCGCTGCGCGACGCGCTGCGCCGCATCCGCCAGGAGGCGGAGGACGCCGTGCGCGGCGGCGCCAACCACGTCACCCTGACCGACGAGGCGATGGGCCCGGCCCGCGCCGCCATCCCGGCGATCCTGGCGACCGGCGCGGTCCACACCCACCTGATCCGCTCCAACCTGCGCACCTTCACCTCGCTGAACCTGCGCACGGCGGAATGCCTGGACACCCATTACTTCGCGGTGCTGATCGGCGTCGGTGCCACCACCGTCAACGCCTATCTGGCGCAGGAGGCGGTGGCCGAGCGCCAGCGCCGCGGCCTCCTCGGCTCGCTGTCGCTGGAAAAGGCGATGACGAACTACAAGAAGGCCATCGACGACGGCCTGCTGAAGATCATGTCCAAGATGGGCATCTCGGTCATCAGCAGCTACCGCGGCGGCGGCAACTTCGAGGCCATCGGCCTCAGCCGCGCCCTGGTCGCCGAGCATTTCCCGGCGATGGTCAGCCGCATCTCCGGCATCGGCCTGAACGGCATCCAGAAGAAGGTGCTGGAGCAGCATGCGCTGGCCTATGCCGGCGAGGCGCTGCCGCTGCCGGTCGGCGGCTTCTACCGCTTCCGCAAGTCGGGCGACCGCCATGGCTGGGAGGGTGGGATCATCCACACCCTGCAGCAGGCCGTCACCAACGACAGCTACACCACCTTCAAGAAGTATTCCGAGCAGGTGAACAAGCGGCCGCCGATGCAGCTGCGCGACCTGCTGGAGTTCCGCACCACCAAGGCCGCCGTTCCGGTGGACGAGGTCGAGAGCATCACCTCGATCCGCAAGCGCTTCATCACGCCGGGCATGTCGATGGGCGCACTGTCGCCCGAGGCGCACGGCACGCTGAACGTCGCGATGAACCGCATCGGCGCCAAGTCCGACTCGGGCGAGGGCGGCGAGGATCCGGCGCGCTTCCGTCCCGACAAGAACGGCGACAACTGGAACTCCGCCATCAAGCAGGTGGCGTCGGGCCGCTTCGGCGTCACCGCCGAGTACCTGAACCAGTGCCGCGAGCTGGAGATCAAGGTCGCCCAGGGCGCCAAGCCCGGCGAGGGCGGCCAGCTGCCCGGCTTCAAGGTGACGGAGATGATCGCGCGGCTGCGTCACTCGACGCCGGGCGTCATGCTGATCAGCCCGCCGCCGCACCACGACATCTACTCGATCGAGGATCTGGCGCAGCTCATCTATGACCTGAAGCAGATCAACCCGGACGCCAAGGTCACGGTGAAGCTGGTCAGCCGGTCGGGCATCGGCACCATCGCCGCCGGTGTCGCCAAGGCAAATGCCGACATCATCCTGATCTCCGGCAACTCCGGCGGCACCGGCGCCAGCCCGCAGACCTCGATCAAGTTCGCCGGCCTGCCCTGGGAGATGGGCCTGTCGGAGGTGCATCAGGTCCTGACGCTGAACAAGCTGCGCCACCGCGTGCGGCTGCGCACCGACGGCGGCCTGAAGACCGGCCGCGACATCGTCATCGCCGCCATGCTGGGCGCGGAAGAGTTCGGCATCGGCACCGCCAGCCTGATCGCCATGGGCTGCATCATGGTCCGGCAGTGCCATTCCAACACCTGCCCGGTCGGTGTCTGCGTCCAGGACGAGAAGCTGCGCGAGAAGTTCGTCGGCTCGCCGGAGAAGGTCGTCAACCTCTTCACCTTCCTGGCCGAAGAGGTCCGCGAGATCCTGGCCAAGCTGGGCTTCCGCTCGCTGACCGAGGTGATCGGCCGCACCGACCTGCTGCATCAGGTCAGCCGCGGCGGCGCCCACCTCGACGACCTCGACCTCAACCCGCTGCTGGCCCAGGTCGATCCCGGCGAGAACGCGCGCTACTGCACGCTCCAGGGCCGCAACGAGGTGCCGGACACGCTGGACGCCCGCATCGTCGCCGATGCCCGTCCGCTGTTCGAGGAAGGCGAGAAGATGCAGCTCGCCTACAACGCCCGCAACACGCAGCGCGCCATCGGCACGCGGCTGTCTTCGATGGTGACGCGGAAGTTCGGCATGTTCGGGCTGCAGCCCGGCCACATCACCGTCCGTCTGCGCGGCACCGCCGGCCAGTCGCTGGGCGCCTTCGCGGTCCAGGGCATCAAGCTGGAGGTGATGGGCGACGCCAACGACTATGTCGGCAAGGGCCTGTCGGGCGGCACCATCGTCGTCCGTCCGGCGACCAGCAGCCCGCTGGAGTCGAACAGGAACACCATCATCGGCAACACGGTGCTGTACGGCGCCACCGCCGGCAAGCTGTTCGCCGCCGGCCAGGCCGGCGAGCGGTTCGCGGTGCGCAACTCCGGCGCCACCGTGGTGGTGGAGGGCTGCGGCTCCAACGGCTGCGAGTACATGACGGGCGGCACGGCGGTGATCCTCGGCAAGGTCGGCGACAATTTCGGCGCCGGCATGACCGGGGGCATGGCCTACATCTACGACCCGGAGGACTCGCTGCCGCTCTTCATCAACGAGGAGAGCGTCATCTTCCAGCGGATCGAGGTGCCCCATTACGAGGCCCAGCTCCGCGCGCTGATCGAGGAACACGTCGCCGAGACGCAGAGCCGTTTCGCCGCGGAGATCCTCAACGACTGGCAGCGTGAACTCGGCCACTTCTGGCAGGTGGTTCCGAAGGAGATGCTGCACCGTCTGGCCGTGCCGGTGACCCTGCCGCGCGCCATCCCGGCGGAGTGACCGACACCACCCCTGCCCCGCCCTCACCGGCGGGGCGGAGGGCCGACACGAAAACGGCGCGCCATCCGGCAGGACGGCGCGCCGTTTTCCGTTTCAGCGGGGCGAAGCCTGGCTAAAGACCCCGCTCCATCACGATGCTGTCGAAGCGGTTGCCCGGCGGAAACTCCATCGAATTCCGGCCGGTCGCCACAAAGCCGGCGGAGGCATAGAACTCCTCCGCCACCAGGCTGGCGTAGCACAGCATCCGCGATGCACCAGCATCGGCGGCATCGGCGAAGCAGCGGTCGAGCAGCGCCCGTCCGACGCCGCGGCGCAGCCAGCCGGGATGGGTGGCGAAGTGCCGGACATGGGCCAACCCGGCTTGCTGCGGACGCGCCGGCTCGCCCGGCCAGTCGAAGCTCCAGCCGCCGCAGCCCGCCGGCGTGCCATCCGCGGCCTCCGCCAGATAATAGGTGCCGGCGCCCAGCAGCGCCGGATTCGACCGGGTGATGATGGGCAGCACCCGCTCCATCACCTCGGCCGGATAGCCGGCCGGCATCAGGGCCGGGTAGGAGGCCGACAGCACCCGGTCCACCGCCGCGGCATCCTCCGGCCGCGCGGTGCGGACGGTGAAGCTCACGGTTCGAATTCCCACGGCTCCGCCTTGGCCGCCGCGATCCAGTCCCGCATCGCCGGCAGAGCCAGCACGGCGTCCATATAGGCGCGCGACACCGGCGACACCGCGACGCCATAGGTCTCCAGCCGCGTCACCACCGGGGCGAACATGGCGTCGGCGATGGTGAAGCCGCCGAACAGGAAGGGTCCGCCGGCCGGGCCGCCGAAGCGGGTGCGGGCATCGTCCCACAGCGACTCGATCCGGGCGATGTCGGCGGCGGTCGCCTCGGTCATGCCCTGACCCTTGCGGTCGCGCTTGAGGTCCATCGACATGGTGGTGCGCAGCGAGACGAAGCCGGAATGCATCTCCGCCGACACCGAGCGCGCCACCGCCCGCGCCGCCCGGTCCGCCGGCCACAGCCCGGCCTGCGGCGCCAGTTCCGCCACATACTCGCAGATCGCCAGCGAATCCCAGACGGTCAGCCCGTCATGGATCAGGGCGGGCACGCGGCCCGACGGCGACTGTTCGGCGATGCGCGCGGCGGTGTCCGGCTGGCGCAGGACGATCACCGTCTCGGCAAAGGCGACCCCGGCCTGCCTGAGGGCCAGCCAGGGGCGCAGCGACCAGGACGAATAGGCTTTGTTCCCAATCACCAGGATCGGATCGGACATCGGACGGCACCTTTCGCGCGCGGGGAATAGGGTGGGAACAGTTGAGGCGACGGATTGCGCCTTCGTGCAACCGTCATCCCCTTCTTACGCCGGCATGAGGTCGTGGGGAACCTGCGCCGCGTGCGCGACACGGTTGCGGCCGTCGCGCTTGGCGTCGTAGAGCGCCATGTCCGCGGCATGGACGAGGTCGGGCCATTTCTCCCCCAGCCGGACGACCTGGGCGACGCCGATGCTGGTCGTCACCCCCAGCGCGCTTCCCTGGTGCTGGAACGGGATCGCCTGGATCGCCTCGCGGATCCGCTCGGCGACCGGCAGCACGTCGGATGTCCGCAATTCCGGCAGGAACAGCAGGAACTCCTCCCCGCCCATCCGCGCCAGCACATCGTCGGGGCGCTTCAGGTTGCGCAGCGTCGCCGCCACGGCGACCAGCACGGTGTCGCCGGCGGCATGGCCGAACCGGTCGTTGATCCGCTTGAAATGGTCGAGGTCGATGCAGAAGACAGTGTCGCCGGGACGCAGATGGCCGGGCAGCATCCGTTCCAGCCAGCGCCGGTTGCCGATGCCGGTCAGGCTGTCCAGTTCCGCCATCAGGCTCAGCTTGCGCTCCGCCCGGTCGGTCGCGACGCTGTAGATCAGGATCGAGACGGCGAAATTGCCCAGGATCTGGATGAAGAACTCCCAGGCCAGCCAGGGCACGAAATCCGCGGCGAAGAGAATGGCCGCAGCCCCCAGCAGGAACGACGCCCCGCTGAGCGCCAGCACCGCCGCCAGCGGCCGGCAGGACGGCAATTGCTCGACCCGCCGGAGCCGCGTCACGATCCGCGCCGCCAGCATCAGGCAAAGCGCCGCATTCAGATGGAAGAATGTGGCGCGGAGCTGGTTGTCCAGGTGGAAGCCGGTCGCCCAGGCGACGATCCAGACCGAAACCGGATAGACCGCCAGCAGGCGCCACGCCTGCGGCAGGCGCCCGGACCGCAGGCGTTCCATCCCCAGCGCCAGCAATCCATGCCCGACCACACCGAGCGTCAGGCTGCCCAGGGTCCAGACCGGCTTCGGCAGCATGGCATGCTCGCCGAAGCCGGCCAGGACGCCGCCGAACCCCACCAGGGAAAATGCCGCCGCCAGCGTGCCGAATCCCGATGCGGGGACGTCCCGCAACCGCGCGAGCAGAAAGACGGCCGCCCCCACCAGAAGTGACGACTGGTACAGAAACAGCACGGTGGCGATGTCGAGCACAATCATAGACGGCAACGCCGGTTGATGATCACGGGCCCTTATACCGTGAACGTCGCTGTTGGTGAACCGGGTCGAGGAACCGGACGCCCAACGCCCCTGCAGATCGAAGGAAACATCCATTCGCCAAGCGTTTCACTCCGTTCCACGCCACCCCTTTCCAGCCGGCTCCAGGCGCGCCATCCTTGAGGGATGGGCATCCGCATCGGATGCGTGATGTGATCTCGTGAAAAGGATTCCCCGTCTTGCTCGCCACCCTGCTTGCCGTCGACGGTCCCGACACCGTCGCCCTCACCCCCGTGACCAAGGCCGGGCTGGCCGACTGGCTGGCGGCGCAGTCGCCGGCCACAGCATCCTGGGTCAAGGCCGTGGGCTTCACCGGCGAGGCCGGATCGACCGTCTTCCTGCCCGGACCGGACGGCGCCGTCGCCCGCGTGCTGGCCGGCGTGTCGGCGGTCGACGACCTGTGGGCTTTCGCCGGCCTGCCCGCCGCGCTGCCGGCCGGCTCCTACCGGATCGACGCGGCGCTGGATGCGCGGGCGGCGACGCGGGCGGCGCTGGGCTGGGCGCTCGGCAGCTATCGCTTCAGCCGCTACAGGAAGCCGCCCGAGAAGGGCTTCGCCACCCTGGTCTGGCCGGCGGAGGCCGACCGCGGCGAGGTGGAGCGGGCGGCGACCGCCACCTGGCTGGTGCGCGATCTGGTGAACACCCCGGCCTGTGACATGGGTCCGGCCGAACTGGCCCAGGCGGCGCAGGATCTGGCCGCCGAGTTCGACGCCGCGGTCGAGGTGATCGTCGGCCAGGACCTGCTCGACCGCGACTATCCGGCCATCCATGCCGTCGGCCGCGCCAGCCCGCGGGCGCCGCGGCTGGTCGACCTGCGCTGGGGAAACCCGATCCATCCAAAGGTGACCATCGTCGGCAAGGGCGTCTGCTTCGACACCGGCGGGCTGGACCTGAAGCCGTCCTCCGCCATGCTGATCATGAAGAAGGACATGGGCGGTGCGGCGCATGCGCTGGCGCTCGGCCGGATGATCATGATGGCCGGGCTGCCGGTGCGGCTGCGCGTGCTGGTGCCGGCGGTGGAGAATGTCGTCGCCGGCGACAGCTTCAAGCCGCAGGACGTGCTGAAGACCCGCAAGGGCCTGACCATCGAGGTCGGTAACACCGACGCCGAGGGTCGCCTGATCCTGTGCGATGCGCTGGCCGAGGCGGATTCGGAGAAACCCGAACTGCTGATCGACTTCGCCACCCTGACCGGCGCCGCCCGCGTGGCGCTGGGTCCCGACCTGCCGGCGCTCATGTCCAACAATGACGTGCTGGCCAACGACCTGACCGAGGCCGGGACCGCGGAGGACGATCCGATGTGGCGGCTGCCGCTGTGGGCGCCCTACCGCAAGGGGCTGGACAGCAAGGTGGCCGACATCAACAACGTCACCGCCAACGGCTTCGCCGGCGCCATCACCGCCGGGCTGTTCCTTCAGGAATTCGTGTCGAAGGAAACGCCCTGGGCGCATCTCGACACCTATGCCTGGAACGGCTCGGCCCGTCCCGGCCGTCCGGAGGGTGGCGAGGCGCTGGGCCTGCGCGCCGCCTATGCGGTGATCGCCAAGCGGTTCGGCTGACCATCCACGGCGGTGGAGACTGGGGGAAAGGACGGCGGGATGCCTCGCCGTCCGTCGATCCGGTGACAGAGGTGCCGCATGGCCGAAAGAACGGCAGCCGGAAAGAATGACTGGGTGGCGGTGCGCCGCGATGCGGAGACCGGCATCGAGACCATCCGCGCCCATTTCCGCGGCCATGCCTATGACCTGCACGACCATGACGAGCTTCTGGTCGGCGTCACCGAGCAGGGGGTGCAGGCTTTCCGCTGCCGGCGGCGGCTGCACACCAGCGTTCCCGGCCGCGTCATCCTGATCGAACCGGGCGAGGCCCATGACGGCCACAGCCCAGGGGAGGATGGCTTCACCTACGCCATGCTCTATCTGCCGGTGCCGCTGCTGACCGCCCGCAGCGAGGCGCTGCGCAGCCTGACGCCGCGCGGAACCGGCATGCCGCTGGGCTTCCGCGAAACGCTGGCTGACGATCCCGGCCTCGCGGCGACGATCCGCTCCGCCTTCCTGGCCCTGCACCAGCGCGAGGGGCGGCTGGCCCGCGACCTGTCGCTGGACCGGCTGGCGGCGAGGCTGGCCGGCCATCTGGCACCGCCGGAGGAGCGCCGGCCGCTTCGCCCCGACTGCGCCGCCGCCCTGGCGCGCGACCTGCTGCAGGCCCGGATGGCCGAGGATGTCGGGCTGGACGAGCTGTGCGCCGCGGCCGGCGTCGACCGGTTCCGGCTGAACCGCGGCTTCCGTGCCGCCTTCGGCCTGTCGCCGCATGCCTATCTGGTCCGGCTGCGCCTGCGCGCCGCCCGGCGCCGGCTGGCCGACGGCGAGGCGCCGGCCCTGGTGGCGGCCGAGGTGGGCTTCGCCGACCAGAGCCATCTCGGCCGCTGGTTCCGCCGCGCCTATGGCCTGACGCCGGCCGCCTACCGCGATCTGTGCACAAACGTTCCAGACTGAGACGCCGTCGTCGGGCATCTGAAGGGGCAAAGGAGATTATTGCCATGCTCGACAGCCCGATGCCCCACAGCCCGATGCCCGGAACCGATCCCGCGGACGCGCCCGTCCGCTTCGACACCAAGGTCGCGCTGGTCATCCGCGCCGATCTGGCGGTCTGGCAGAAGCTGAACGTCGCCGCCTTCCTCGCCACCGGGATCGCCGCCGCGGCACCGGACGCGCTGGGCGAGGTGTATGTCGACGGTGCCGGCCGCCGCTATGCCCGCATGCTGGGCCAGCCGATGCTGGTCTTCGCCGCCGACAGCGACCAGTTGCGCGCGGTCCGCGATGCGGCACTGGAGCGGGGTTTGACGCTGGTGCCCTATGTCGCCGCCATGTTCGCCACCGGCCACGACGTCGCCAACCGTGCCGCCTTCCAGGCCGAGGATCCGGATGCCCCCGATCTGGTCGGGCTGGCCCTGCGCGGGCCGAAGAAGGCGATGGACAAGACGGTGAAGGGCCTCGCCCTGCACGGATGAGACAACACGGGTAGCGTCAACCCGCCGGTCACAGCTCCTGCGGGACGGTGATCGTCACGCTGGTGCCGTCGCCCGGCACGCTGTCGATGGCGAGCCGGCCGCCGAGCGGGCCGGTCACCGTGTTGAACACCACCGCCAGCCCCAGACCCTTGTGGCCGCGGTTGCGGGCGGTGGTGAAGAAGGCGTCGGTCAGGGTCGGCAGGTTGTTGGCCGGAATGCCGGCGCCGCGGTCGCGGACGATCAGGTTCCAGGCCGGGACCGCATCCAGCGTCGCCGGCTCCACCGTCACCTCGGCCTCGCCCGGACCGCCGCCATAGCCATGGGCGGCGGCGTTGGCGAACAGGTGGTGCAGCACCCGCTCCAGATGCGGGGCATAGCCGATCCAGGGGCAGGCGGCGCCGGGCACGATCCGGACGACCAGCGGCAGGTCGGGATGCTGGACCGCGAACAGGCTCGCCGCGTCCTCCGTCATGCGGCGCAGGTCCAGCGCCTCCAGCGGTTCGGCGGTCTGGCAGGCGGCGATGGCGGAAAAGGCCTCCACCAGCTCCACCGCGCGGGCGAGGTTGGCGTCGAGCAGGGCCGCCGGTTCCCGCAATTCCTCGGTCGACAGCGGGCCGTTGCCGGGACGGGCCAGATCCTGCAGGTGGCTGGCGGCGGTGACGCAGACGCCGAGCGGCGTGTTCAGCTCATGCGCCAGCCCGGTCACCGCCTGGGTGATGGCGCGCTGGCGGGCCAGCGCCGATTCGGCGATGCGGGCGCGCCGCTCCAGATCCTCGCGAACCACCCGTTCCGATACCTCGCGGATCATGCGGCTGAGTTCGCGCAGCAGCTTCGCCAGCAAATCGGGCGAGGGAGAGATCAGCGACAGGAACAGGTCGCGCTCCAGTTCGAACACCGTGACCGGCGTGGCGGCGATGACCGAGGCGGAGCGGGAGCCGCCGTCGATCAGCGCCATCTCGCCGAAACAGTCGCCGGCACGGCGGAACCCGACCTCCACCTGAGCGCCGAAGGGGTCGTCGCGCACCACGCGCACCGTGCCGTCCAGCAGGACGTAGAGCGAGTCGGCGCTGTCGCCCTCGCGCATCAGGACGGTGCCGGCCGCGGCGGCGAACACCCGCCCGCGCGAGGCCACGGCGGCGCGCTCCTCCGGCGAGAAGGCCTCGAACAGGACGATGCCGTCGAGGATTCCGCCGGGCGCGGTTGTGCCGGTGGTGGCGCTGGTCATGGTGACGGGATGCTCCGAATGGGCCTTGTCCCGACAGCATAGATCAAGCAGCCGGGAAACCGCGAGACGTTACCCGAGGCTTTCGCGAATCGGAAACCGGCTTTCGCGCGACAGGCGGTCCAGCAGGCCGCGCGACCCGGCCTCGCACAGGTCCAGCACCTGTTCGAACCCGTCGGGGCCGCCATAATAGGGATCGGGCACCTCCCGCCCTTCCAGCCCAGGGGCATCGTCCAGGAACAGGCGGAGTGCGGCGGTGGCGCCGGCCGGGGCGATGCGGCGCAGCTGGGCCAGATGGCCGTGGTCCATCGCCAGGATATGGTCGAAGCGGGTGAAGTCCGCCGCCACCACCTTCCGGGCGCGCAAGGCCGACAGGTCGACGCCGCGGGCCAGCGCCGCGCGCACCGTGCGCGGATCGGGCGGCTCGCCGACGTGATAGCTGTGGGTGCCGGCGGAGTCGGCGCTCACCAGGGTGCCGAGCTCGGCGCGGTCGGCCAGATGGCGGAACACCCCCTCGGCGGTCGGCGAGCGGCAGATGTTGCCCGTGCAGACGAACAGGACCTTGAGCACCCCTGGCATCCCTCTTCCTCGTTTCCTGCGGCTTTACTTCCGGGCGTGACGAGCGTACGCCGCAACAGTTTTCCACATGACCGGTTTCCGAACCGCTAAGGGGATCCCATGCCCGCTCCCGCGCTGACCAACCGCCTGCGCCCGACCGACCACATCGTCATCCTGACCGGGGCCGGGATTTCCAAGGAGTCGGGGTTGGACACCTTCCGCTGCGCCGGCGGCATCTGGAGCCAGGTCGATCTGGAGGATGTGGCGACGCCGGAAGGGTTCGCCCGCGACCCCGATCTGGTCCACCGCTTCTACAACGACCGCCGCCGCGGCCTCGCCGATCCGGCGGTGCAGCCCAACGCCGCGCACAGGGCGCTGGCGGAGCTGGAGCGGCGCTGGAAGGGCAATGTCCTGCTGGTGACGCAGAACATCGACGACCTGCACGAGCGCGGCGGGTCGAAGGCACCGCTGCACATGCATGGCGAACTGCTGAAGGCCTTCTGCCTGCATTGCCGCACCGTGGTGGAGGTGCAGGGCGACCTGTCGGTGCATGACCATTGCCTGACCTGCGGGCGCAAGGGCGGCATGCGGCCCGACGTGGTGTGGTTCGGCGAGATGCCCTATCAGATGGAGCGCATCCAGCGGGCGCTGGAGGAATGCGACCTGTTCGTGTCGGTCGGCACCTCGGGCCATGTCTATCCTGCCGCCGGCTTCGTGGCGGAAGCGCGGTCGTCCGGCGCCTATACGGTCGAGCTGAACCTGGAACCGTCGGAGGGCGCCTCCTATTTCCACAGCTCGATCCACGGTCCGGCGACCCAGGTGGTCCCGGCCTTCGTCCAGGATTTGCTGACGCTTGTCTGATGAAACCGTTGAGGGCGGTTCGGATCTCGACCGCCTGTTCGCGAAGGCGCGCGCCTGCACGCTGTGTGCGGGGGTGCTGCCCCACGGCTGCCGCCCGGTACTGCGCGGCAGCCCCGCCGCCCGCCTGCTGATCGTCGGGCAGGCGCCGGGCGCGCGGGTGCATGCCAGCGGCATCCCCTGGGACGACGCCTCCGGCGACCGGCTGCGCAAGTGGCTGGCGATGGACCGTCCCGCCTTCTACGACGAGTCCCGAATCGCCGTGGTGCCGATGGGGCTGTGCTATCCCGGCACCATGCCCAAGGGCGGCGATTACCCGCCGCGTCCGGAATGCGCGCCGCTGTGGCACCCACCGCTGCTCGACGCGCTGTCGGGCGTCCGGCTGACCCTGCTGATCGGACAGTACGCCCAGGCGCGTTACCTGGGCGAGCGGCGCAAGGCGACGATGACGGAAACGGTGGCGAACTGGCGGGAGTACGGCCCGGCCCACATGCCTCTGCCGCACCCGAGTTGGCGCAACACCGCCTGGCTGAACCGCAACCCGTGGTTCGAGGAGGAGCTGGTACCGGCCCTGCGCCGCCGGGTGGCGGAAGCGCTGGGCGACTGAAGGCCCTGCCCTCCCCCGCCTGCTCCCCCTACTCCATCGTCTCGATCCGCTCCATGTCCTCGTCGGAGAAGCCGAAATGGTGGCCGATCTCGTGGATCAGGACATGGCGGACGATGGCCGGCAGTTCCTCCCCCGTCTCGCACCAGTAATCGAGGATCGGGCGGCGGTAGAGGAAGATCATGTCCGGGCCGCCACGCAGGTCGGCGACGCTTTGCCGCGTCAGATCCACGCCCCGATAGAGGCCCAGCAGGTCGAATGGGCTTTCCAGCTCCATCTCCCGCTCGGTATCCTCATCGGGGAAATCCTCGACATGGATCACGAGGTTCCCGACCGGGGCGAGCAGCTCCGCCGGGATGGTGTCGAGCGCCTCTTCGGCCATGCGCTCCAGGTCTTCGACCGTGGGCGGAACCGTATGGGGACCTGAAGGTTTCCGTATCATGCCGCAGAAGGTAGCGAACCGCCGCCCGTTCGCCAAGAAGCTGCGGGCGGCAAAAGAGAGACTTACGGAAAGGGAGGTCATCATGTCGGATCGTCTTGTCGGCGCGCATCGCCAGACGGCGCTGAAGGAACTGCACGGCTGGGCGGAGGTGCTGGAACGCGACGCCATCCGCAAGACCTACCATTTCGCCGATTTCCCCGCCGCCTGGGGGTTCATGAACCAAGTCGCCCTGCTGGCCGAGAAGACCGGCCACCATCCCGAATGGTTCAACGACCTGGGCCGGGTCGAGGTGATCCTCTACACCCGCAACAGCGACGCCGTGACCCAGGCCGATGTCGACTTCGCCCACCGCCTGGACCAGATGGCGCCCCTGCACGACCGCTGAATGACCCGCCGAGCGACCGCCGGGGCGGGACCCATCGCCCGCCCCCGGCGTTATTCCTGTTCCGCCGCCGACCGGGCGGCGGGACAACACCGTGCAGTGCGGAGCCGCCGACCATGCCGAAACCCCTGACCCTGTCCATCCCCCACTCGCTCGGCCGGGCGGAGGCCAAGCGCCGGCTGGTCGACGGCATGGGCGAGGTGCGGGCGCGCCTGAGCGCCGTGTCGGCCAGCGTCGACGACAGCTGGACCGACGACCGCCTGAACTTCCACGTCGTGGCGCTGGCCCAGACCATCGCCGGCCACATCGACGTGCTGGACGACCGGGTCGAGATGGAGGTGCAGCTGCCCTGGGCGTTGGCCCTGCTGGCCGACAAGATCAAGAACAAGGTCTCGCGCCAGGGCACGCTGATGCTGGAGAAGAAGTAAGGGTTGCGCGGGGGAGGTGCGGGCTTCGATTGCCCCCGCCCTGCCCCTCCCGCCCATCCTTACCTGCCCTACCCCTCCGACGGCTCTTCCACCTTGCGGCGCGCCAGGGGGTGGTGGTCGTGCATGACCTTCTTCAGCCGCTCCGTCACCACATGGGTGTAGATCTGCGTCGTCGCGATGTCGGCATGGCCCAGCATCTTCTGGACGGAGCGCAGGTCGGCGCCATGGTCGAGCAGATGGGTGGCGAAGGCATGGCGCAGCACGTGAGGGCTGACCTTCTCCGGGTCGATGCCGGCGTCGATGGCCAGTTGCTTCAACAGCTGGGCGAAGCGCTGGCGCGTCAGGTGCCCCTCGGCGGAGATGCGGGACGGGAACAGGAAGGGGCTGTGCCCGGCCTCACCTGCTCCCCCTGCGGCTCCCCCTGCCCCGGCGCCTGGCGGGATGAAGTGGCCGCGGAACGGGATGTAGCCCGCCAGCGCCGCCAGCGCCGGGTCGGACAGCGGCACCATCCGCTCCTTGCCGCCCTTGCCGCGCACCAGCAGGCCGCGGCCGTCGCGCATGATCGCTGTCATCGGCAGGCCGACCAGTTCCGACACGCGCAGGCCGGTGGCGTAGAGCACCTCCAGCAGGGCCACCAGCCGCAGCCCCTCCGGCCCGCCGCGCGCCTCGGCGGTCGACAGCATGGCGCCGACCTCCGCCTCCGTCAGGATCTTGGGCAGCGGACGGCCTTGCTTGGGACTGTCGAGCGGCGAGGCGGGATCGTCGGTGCGGCGGCCTTCGGACAGCAGGAAGCGATAGAACTGCCGCATCGCCGACAGCCGCCGCGCCACGGTGCGGGGGGCGCCGTCCTTGCTCTGCACCGCCAGATAGGCCCGCAGATCCTCGGTGCCCGCCGCCTCCAACGCCACGCTGCGCTGGGCCAGCCAGCGGCCGAGGTCGGCAAGGTCGCGCTCATAGGCCAGCCGCGTGTTCACCGCCGCCCCGCGCTCCGCCGTCAGCATGTCGAGGAAGGCGTCCAGATGCGGCGAGGTGGCGAGCGGGCGCGGCTTGCACGGCCGGCCGCGCCGCCTGGCACCGGATTTGGTGGCGGCTTTGATGGCGGTCTTCTTGCTGCCGGTCATGGTGTCGGCGTCATGGTGGTGGCGGGCTCCACGGGGCGGAAGGTCATTCGGCGGTTGGATTCGGGACCTGGGCGGCGGGGCCGGCGATGGCGGCCATCGCCTCGCGAACCAGCGCGCGGGCGTCCGGTTCCAGCCCGACCGCCTTCAGGTTGGCCGCCACGCGGGCGGTGACGACGGGTGGCAGGGTGGCCGGCCCGGCCTCCCCAAGCAGGATCAGGGCGACGGCCACCGTCTCGCCGATGCGCCCGCCGGCCGCGGCATCGCCCAACCGCTGCCACAATGCGGGATCGACACCGGCCTCGCTGCCGCTGGGCGGACCGGCGCCGTCGGTGGCGGTCATCCAGGCCTCGTCCGGGATAGCGACTCCGGTGGCCTGGAGCAGCGCCAGCTGGCCGGCAATGCGGTTGCGGGCGGGAGTGTCGGCGCCGCGCAGCGCCTCGTCCAGCCAGGCGGTCAGCGCAGCCGGATCGCCGCCGCCCTGACTGCGTCCCTGGCCCATCGCCACCGTTGCCAGCGGCCACAGCCAGGCGGTGTCGGCGCTGCGGCCGCTGCGCAGGGCCAGATCGTGCCAGCGCCGCGCCTGATCGAGACGCCCCTGCGCGTAATAGAGCCGGGCCGCCGCCGGGGCCAGCGCCGCGGCGTCGCCGGTCGGCGACACGCCGTCGAGCAGCCCGGCGGCGGCACCGCCGACCGGCCCGGCGCGCAGGCGCGGATCGACCAGCTCCACCGCCAGCGTGGCCAGCGCGACGCGCCGACGCCCGTCCATCGCCGCTGCCATCGACTGATGGACCAGCGCGCGGGTGCGGGCGCCGCGGTCGCGCCGGGCGATGTCGCGGACCCGCAGCAGCTCGTCCCCCACCGCCGGCACCTGGGCGTAGAGATCCTGCAACTGCCGGGCATCGAGGAACAGGGCG
The DNA here is from genome assembly GCF_042938965.1 of Azospirillum sp. A23. Classification (NCBI taxonomy): domain Bacteria; kingdom Pseudomonadati; phylum Pseudomonadota; class Alphaproteobacteria; order Rhodospirillales; family Azospirillaceae; genus Azospirillum; species Azospirillum sp. A23. The sequence goes on from NZ_CP170667.1 coordinate 2,589,447, forward strand.
GCTGCCGCCCGTTCGCCGGCGGCGGCGCGGGTGGTGGGATCGGTGGCGGGGTTGGTGGCTATGGCGGCCAGCGCCGGCAGGGTGTCCAGCGGCAGCCGGTCGGGCGGCACGCCGATCCGCGCAGTGCGCATGGCGGCGAGCAGCAGCGCCAGCCCGTCCGCATCGGCTTGCAGCGACAGCGAGCGGGCGGGCGGCGGGGCGGCACCGGCCAGCGCCTCGGCAACCGCCAGGAAGGGGTCGGACCGGCGGCTGTCGCGCAAGACCGCCAGCGCCTCGTCCGTGCCGGCCCGGTCGCCGGAGCGGGCGCGGCAGAACAGGCCCAGCTTGGCCCAATAGGCGGAGGCGAAGCTCTTGCCGCGGGCCAGCGCACGCGGACAATCCAGCCCGCCGCGCACCAGCTCCGCATCGGTCAGCGCCCTGGCCGCCGGCTCGTCCGCCGCCAGCGCCGCCGGCAGACGCCCGGCCAGCTCAGCCGCCCCGGCGGGATCGCCGAGCCGCGCCAGCTTTTCGATGCGCAGGGCGCCGAGGCGGCGGGGCGGCGGGGCCTCCCCGGTCGCGACCGCCGGAGAGCCGGCGCTCAGCAGCAGCCGGCGTTCCAGCGCCTTGACGGTGGGAGACGGGGTGTCGACCGGCAGGGCGGCGATCAGGGGGAGAAGCTCCGCCCGGCCGAGGCCGCGCCAGGGGTCGCCGCCCAGCCCCTGCAAACCGTCCAGCAGGCCGGCACCGTCCGGATCGGGCGCCCCCAGCGGCTCGCGCGCGACCGAAGCCGGCCGCGCCACCACCGGCGAGACGGCGGGCGGCGGCGAGACCGCGGGCGGATAGGCCGGCACGATGACAGGAGCGGGTGCGGAAGGCCGGGACTGGACGGGGGTTTCCACCGCGGCGTCGGGCGTCAGCCGGACCGGCGGGCCGAAGGCTTGGGCGGCGGCCTGGGCGCCGGCGGCCATGGACCAGCCGGCCGCCAGCAGCCCGGCCAGCAGCAGCACGCTTCCGGCCGATGGTCGGGGCTCAGCGCGGGAAGCGCTCATCCGGCAGAACCTTCTCCACCGTTTTCGACGGAGCCGGCAGGTCCCACGAGGCGAGGAACACCATGCCACCGGCGATCACCAGCAACAGCAGGACGAAGAGGATCGAGAGAAACCGGCTCATGGCACCAGGGACGTGTTGTGTCGGAAAGCGGAGGATCGGAGCGGAGCTACCATGCCCTGCATCCGCAGGGCTTGGGACAAGCAAGGGCTTTTCTGCTAAAGCATCCGCGGCTCCGGCCGGCGGCCGAAGGACGGCGCAGTGTAGCCACAGGTTGGACCGCGGCGCAACCCGTCCACCGGGCCATTCACCGGCTCCGCAGCAGGATGCGGGGCAGGGCAGGGCGGAACCGGAGCGCTTGTGCCGGCCAGCTTTCGGCGGGTATGAGTGTTGTCTGTTGCAGCGGTGTGACGGCCGGCGAAGACGCCGGCATGCTGGGGCCGGGAGTGCGGGTGGCGGATCGGATGGATGTGATGGGACTGCGCAAGGCGATGACGGCCCAAGGTCCGGGGGCAGGTCCGGGCACGGGCCCGGCGGAGGATGCGGTGCCGCTGCTGCCGCGCACCGTGGTGCTGGTCGGGTTGATGGGGGCCGGCAAGAGCGCCATCGGGCGCCGGCTGGCCACGCGCCTGCACCTGCCCTTCCGCGACGCCGACACCGAGATCGAGGCGGCGGCCGGCTGCACCATCGCCGAAATCTTCGCCCGCGACGGCGAACCGGTCTTCCGCTCCGTCGAACGCCGCATCATCACCCGCCTGGTGAAGGACGAGCCGGTGCATATCCTGGCGACCGGCGGCGGCGCCTTCATGGACCCGGAAACCCGCGCCGCCATCCGCCAGCACGGCGTGTCGGTCTGGCTGCGCGCCGAACTGGACGTGCTGGTCGCCCGCACTGCCCGGCGCACCCACCGCCCCATCCTGAACCAGGGCGATCCGCGCACCATCCTGGGCCGGCTGATGGAACAGCGCTATCCCGTCTATGCCGAGGCCGACCTGACCGTGGTCAGCGACGAGCGCCCGCCCGACGTGACGGTGGAGCTGGTGATCGACGCGCTGGAGGCGCATTTCGGTGTCCAGCTTCCCCACCGCCAGCCCCAGGGCCAGGGCCAGCCCCAGGGCCAAGGCAACGCCCAGCGCGGCGGCCGGCCCGGAAAGCCCGACGCCCCAAAAACCGATATTGCCAAAACCGACGCGCCCTGATCCCCGCCTCCCGCCCCTTGTCATGAACCACCAGCTTCGCGGACTGCCCCGATGACCTCCGTCAACGCCACGACCCCGGCCGCACTCGACACCGTCCGCCTGGAGCTGGGCGCCCGCAGCTACGACATCCTCGTCGGTGACGGGGTGCTGGCCGATGCCGGCGAGCGCATCGCCGCCATCACCCGCGGCCGGGCGCCCATCGTGGTGACCGACGCCAACGTGGCGCCACTGCATCTGGACACGCTGAACGCCGCGATGCTGGCGGCGGGGATCGTGCCGCAGCCGGCCATCGTCCTGCCGGCCGGCGAGAAGACCAAGGACTTCGCCCATTTCCAGCAGCTGATGGACGACATCCTGGGCCGCGGCATCGAGCGGTCCACCGTCCTGCTGGCGCTGGGCGGCGGGGTGATCGGCGACATCACCGGCTTCGCCGCGGCATCGGCCCTGCGCGGCATCGACTTCATCCAGGTGCCGACCACGCTGCTGTCCCAGGTCGACAGCTCGGTCGGCGGCAAGACCGGCATCAACAGCCGGCACGGCAAGAACCTGATCGGCGCCTTCCACCAGCCGCGCCTGGTCATCGCCGACACCGCCACGCTGGACACCCTGCCGCGGCGCGAGGTGCTGGCCGGCTATGCCGAGGTGGTGAAATACGGCCTGATCCGCCAGCCCGACTTCTTCGCCTGGCTGGAGCGGAACGGCCGGCGCGTGGTGGACGGCGACAGCGACGCCCGGCGCCATGCGGTGACGGTCAGCTGCCGCGCCAAGGCCGACATCGTCGGCGTCGACGAGCGCGAAAGCGGCGACCGGGCGCTGCTGAACCTGGGCCACACCTTCGGCCATGCGCTGGAGGCGGCGACCGGCTTCGGCCAGACCCTGCTGCATGGCGAAGGTGTGGCGATCGGCATGGTGCTGGCCTTCGACCTGTCGGTCCGGCTCGGGCTGTGCCCGGCCGACGACGCGCGGCGCGCCCGCGCCCATCTGGCCGATGTCGGCCTGCCGGTGCGCCCGGCCGACATCCCCGGCGTCGCCTGGGATGTGGACGGGCTGGTGCGGTCGATGGCGAAGGACAAGAAGGTGCAGGACGGCCGCATCACCTTCATCCTGGCCGACCGCATCGGCAACGCCTTCACCCGCCGCGACGTCGATGCCGCCGCCGTCCGCGCCGTTCTGGACGAGTCGGTCCAGCCCGCCTGATCCTCGCCCATCACGGATAGTCCGTCTTTCGCACAATAGCAGCGGCAGCGGTTGCCCGCCCATACTCCCTCCAATACCGCGGCCATCCCGCCGCGGCCGCAACGGGGAGGATGAGCGATGAAGGCGACGCTTGGGATGTCGGCGATGGGTGCGGTGCTGCTGGCGGCGGCGCCAGCCATGGCGCTGGAGGTGCGGGAGCAGGCGACGATCAAGGCGCCGGTCGAGCAGGTGTGGAAGCAGATCGCCCCCTTCTGCGCGATCAGCGACTGGCACCCCGCGGTGGAGGGCTGCACCCTGCGCAAGACCGGCGACCGCCAGGAGCGTGACATCGCGCTGAAGGGAGGCGGGGCCATTCAGGAGCGGCTGACCGGCCTTTCCGCCGCCAAGCACCGGCTGCGCTACACCCTGCTGACCGGGCCGCTGCCGGTGAAGAACTACACCTCCACCATCCGGCTGAGCGCGGTGGACGCCCACACCACCCGCATCACCTGGTCCTCGCGCTTCCAGGCCAGCGGCGCCTCCGACGCGGAGGCGCGGAAGGCCATCGCCGGCATCTACACCAGCGGCTTCGACGGGCTGCGCAAGCGGCTGGAGTCCGGCCAGTAACCGCATCGGCGGCGGCAAGGCCATGGCGCATGCGGGAAGTTCCAGACAATCAGTTCTATTGACGATTGGTCCATCAAGCTGACAGGATCGTGTATGCCGCGCTGCGAAATCGCGGTCGAGTGCATCGTTCGTCCACAAAACCTGCAATCACGAGGGAGATGGGACACATGCCGACACGCCGACTGATGCCCGATGTCATCAAGAACCAGGAACTGACCTGCCTGCCGCCGGGCGCCACCGTGCGCGATGCCGCCACGCTGATGGCGCAGAAGCGCATCGCCGCGGTGCTGGTCACCGACGGGAGGACGCTGAAGGGCATCGTCACCGAGCGCGACATGACCGCCCGCGTGGTCGCGGCCGGGCTCGACCCCGACACCACCCTTCTGTCCTCGGTGATGACCGCCGATCCCGACACGCTGGAACCCTCGGCCACGGCGCTGGAGGCGCTCGACCTGATGGAGCGGCACCATTACCGCCACCTGCCCATCGCAGTGGACGGCGAAGCAGTCGGCATGGTGTCGATCCGCGACCTGTTCGCCGTGGTGCGCACCCATCTGGAGGACGAACTGCGCAGCCGCGAGGCCTACATGTTCGGCAGCGGCTATTCGGCGGAGGCCACGCTGGGGTGACGGCAAGCTTTACCCATAGGTAACGCTGCGTTGCGGTGGGGTCGGGTTGACCGGGCGCCCGGCCCCACCGATAGTCGAGGGTGAGCCATCCTCTTTGCTGAACTGGAAAGCCCGATGTCCGCGCCCTCGCTGTCCGCCCCCGCCGCGCGCGAGCCGATCCACACCCGTCGTGTCACCTGCCAGGGCTTTCGGCGCGCCGACGGGCTGTGGGACATCGAAGGCCACCTGACCGACGTCAAAAGCTATGGCTTCCACACGGAGGAGCGTGGGCATCTGGAGCCGGGAACCCCGATCCACCAGATGTGGATGCGCCTGACCGTCGACGACAAACTGACCGTCCAGGCGGTGGAGGCGGTGACCGAACACAGCCCCTACAAGGCCTGCGGCAGCATCACGCCGCAGTTCCAGCAGCTGGTGGGCCTGCGCGTCGGACCGGGCTGGACCCGGGCGGTGAAGGACCGGCTGGGCGGAGCGAAGGGCTGCACCCATCTGGTCGAGTTGCTGGGTCCGCTGGCGACCACCGCCTTCCAGACCGTCTACCCGATCCTGGCCCGCGAGGCGGCGGACCGCGCGAAGGCGTCCGGCAAACCGGCCCAGGACGACGGCAAGCGGCCGGTGCTGCTGAACATGTGCCATATCTTCGACAGCAACGGCGAGGTGGTGCGCAGACATTGGCCTGCGCACTACACCGGCCACGATCGCGCCGGCCCTGAAAACGAAGACGCCGCCCGGGAAGAGGCGGCGGAATAGGTTAGCCTTCGCCCCGGACGCCCGCCGGAAATCAGCCGGGCGGGCGCCGGGTGGTGCCGCTCAGGCGTCCAGACCGGGCTGGGCCGGACCTGCGGCCTGGGTCGGGCCTGGGGTTGAGCCGGGCGTGGGGAAGCTGCCGCCCGCGGCGACCGCGGCCTTGACACCGTCCTCCTCGTCAGCCAGCGGCAGCTCGAACGGCGTGCCGACGAACGGGTCGCTGCCGCCATGGCCGGCACGCAGATGACCGTCCTCGGTGCAGGCCCGCCGGTAATAGGACGCAATGAAGACGCGCACGGCCGATGTCAGGGTGACATCGGCGTCTTCCGGTTTGATGCCCTTGCGGCGCGCCTGTTCCTCGATCCGCTCCTTGATCTGGGTGCAGAGGCGGTTGACGGTCAGGCCTTCCCGACGGCCGATCTCCTCCAGAGCATCCCACATCGACGGTTCCAGCCGCATGCTCGTGCGGTGCCCGCCGATCATGATGTTCTGACTCCTCAGCGGTTCCACCCCCGCATGGGAAGTGATCACGCGCTTTTTCTTCGGCCCACGCTTCGCCATCCGCAGCCCCTTCCACGAAGCCGCCGGCGGACATGCGAAGTTTGTGTCCGCCACGGCGCGATAAATGGTTGCATATATCATACTTTACTAAACGCAGCGGGAAATGCAACCACGCTAGCGTCTCTCATTCTTACAAGTTTTCCTAAAATCGACTCTTGGTTGCATCCATATGTATGTTATTTCGGCCGCCCAACCGCACGTTATTTGAAGCGCACGAAGGATCGGTATGAACGCCCTGCGGACGGGATGCGTGCGGGCTTTCCGGCCCCGTTCAGGCCCCGGCTTCACCCGGGGCGTGGGTGGTCAGCCCCAGCGCATGCACCCGCTCGCGCAACTCGTCGGCCAGCAGCGCATAGACCATCCGCTGGCGCTCCACCCGCGACTTGCCGGCGAAGGCGGCGGAGACGACGGTGACGTGGAAGTGGGTTTCCCCGGCGGCGTCCGCCCCGGCATGGCCGGCGTGGCGGGCGCTGTCGTCGACGACCTCGAGCCGGTCCGGCGCCAGTCCGGCGGTCAGCTTTTCGCGGATGCGGGTGGCGTATTCCATGGCGGATCCTGATGTCTCGTCACTGGTCGGGAAGGGATGGGAGCGGCCGCGGCGGGACGTCGTGACCCGGCCGGCGCGCCAACGGTCAGGAGACGGTGCGATCCCTGCCCTGTCAAGCGTCTGTCAAGCCCGGCGACCCGCAGATTGCGGATGACGGAAGCTCGATTCGGCGTGCTTGCCAGAGGCACCGGCTCTTCCCATACTTGGCCGATGACCAGGAACCGCGCCCGCTCCAGTTACGACAGCTACGCCGCCCCGCGTGCGGCCACCCGTGTGTGCGACCATCCCGATTGCGTCGCCGCCGGCGAATTCCGTGCGCCGAAAAGCCGCAGCAGCCTCAACGAGTACTGGTGGTTCTGCCTGGAGCATGTCCGGGAGTACAACCGGGCCTGGGACTATTACGCCGGCATGTCCACCGACCAGATCGAGGCGGAGGTGCGGCAAGACACGACCTGGCAGCGGCCGAGCTGGCCGCTCGGCAAATGGGCGACGCAGGAGCGCTTCATCCGCGACCGCGTGGTCAACGGCTTCAGTTTCGAATTCGGCCAGGACACCGGCAAGACGAAGAACGAGGAAAAGGCGCACCGGCGCCACCACGCCCGCACCGAAGAGGAAAAGGCGCTGGCGGTCCTTGAACTGACTCCGCCGGTGGACTTCGCACGGATCAAAGCACGCTATCGGGAGCTTGCGAAAAAGCATCATCCCGATGCCAACGGCGGCGACAAGGCTGCGGAAGAACGCCTGAAAGAAATCAATCAGGCCTACAATACGCTGAAAGCCTGTTATGCTGCCTGAACCCCCGTTGGCGGGCCGGGTCAATCCCGCGGCCGCTGGACAACCGACACTCGCTGGAACGTAAGAAACCACCCATGGCTTCCCAAGGAGCGACCCAGGCCAGCTCGGCCCTGTTCGACCACAAGCCCGACACGACGGTCTCGGTGCGTGAGGTCTTCGGCATCGACAGCGACATGCAGGTGCCGGCCTTCAGCCAGCGCTCGGAGCATGTGCCCGACCTCGACAGCGCCTACCGCTTCGACCGGGACACGACTCTGTCCATCCTCGCCGGCTTCGCCTACAACCGCCGCGTCATGGTCCAGGGCTATCACGGCACCGGCAAGTCGACCCACATCGAGCAGGTCGCGGCCCGGCTGAACTGGCCCTGCATCCGCGTCAACCTGGACAGCCACATCAGCCGCATCGACCTGATGGGCAAGGACGCCATCGTGCTCCGCGACGGCGTGCAGGTCACCGAATACCGCGAGGGCATCCTGCCCTGGGCCTTGCAGCATGCCTGCGCCCTGGTGTTCGACGAATACGACGCCGGCCGCCCCGACGTGATGTTCGTGATCCAGCGCGTGCTGGAGGTGGAAGGCAAGCTGACGCTGCTCGACCAGAACCGCGTCATCCGCCCGCATCCGGCCTTCCGCCTGTTCGCCACCGCCAACACCGTCGGCCTCGGCGACACCACTGGCCTCTATCACGGCACCCAGCAGATCAACCAGGGCCAGATGGACCGCTGGAACATCGTGGCGACGCTGAACTACCTGCCGGTCGATGCCGAGATGAAGATCGTCCAGGCCAAGGTCGCGTCCTACGACGACGCCCGCGGCCGCGACACGGTGGCGTCGATGGTGCGTCTGGCCGACCTGACCCGCGCCGGCTTCATCAACGGCGACATCTCCACCGTCATGAGCCCGCGCACGGTGATCACCTGGGCCGAGAACGCGAAAATCTTCAGCGATGTGGCGTTCGCCTTCCGCATCACCTTCCTCAACAAGTGCGACGAGGTGGAGCGGCCGACGGTGGCCGAATACTACCAGCGCTGCTTCGGCGTGGAGTTGCCGGAGACGGGGGTCCAGGCGAACCTCGTGTGATCTTGTGCGCTGCGCCCTGTCCTTTATTGGAATCGGGGCGTAGCACACAAAGATTCACACAGATCGGGACGGACGGCATTTCTGGGCAAGAGCTTATATCAGCGGTTCACGTCCCGGCATGTCCGTGAGAGCCATGCCCTGCTCCGTGTCAATCTTGCCCGCCGCGCCGTAACTCTCCCAAGAACGAAGACGCCCCCGCGATGACCACCCAGAACGACACCCCCGTCGAAGCCTTCAAGCGGTCCACCACCGCCACGGTGCGCGCCATGTCCCGGCGGGCGGAGGTGCAGGTGGGCTTTTCGTCCGATCCGCCGGGGCTGTCGGGTCAGCGCGTGCGGGTGCCGCTGCCGGCGCGCGACCTCAACCCGGTCGAGGTTGCCAAGCTGCGCGGGGCGGCCGATGCCGTGGCGCTGCGGCTGCGCCATCACGACGCCACGGTGCATGCCCACCGCATGCCGCTGGGCGATGCCGCACGCCAGGCCTATGACGCGATGGAGCAGGCGCGCTGCGAGGCGCTGGGCAGCCGCGACATGGCCGGCGTCGCCCACAATCTGGAAGCGGCGCTGGAGGATCGCTACACCCGCCAGGGCTTCGACCGCTTCGACGACCGCGGGCAGGTGCCCTTGTCGGAAGCGCTGCGGATGATGGCGCGCGAGGCGATGACCGGTGCGGCACCGCCGCCCGCCGCCGCCCACGCCGTCGACCTCTGGCGCCCCTGGATCGAGGAGCGGCTGGGCAAGGACATGAAGGGTCTGGCCAACTATGCCGGCGACCAGGAGGCCTACGCCAAGGCCGTCCGCCGCCTGCTGGCCGACCTCGACATGGAAGTCGGACAGGAAGCCGATCAGGAAGAGGAGGAGGACCAGCAGACCCAGTCCTCCGAGGACGAGGAGTCGCCCCAGCACGGCCAGACCCGCGGCCAGGACGACGACCAGTCCGACGCCGAATCGATGGCCTCGTCGGAGATGCAGGACTCGTCGGAAGCCGGCGAGAGCGCCGAGGAGGGCGCCGGCGAGGAAGGCGACATGGAGATGGGCGAGGGCGAGGGGGCGGAGGAGCCCGCCGGCCCCGGCCAGCCCTGGCGCAACGACCTCAACCGCCGCAACGAGCCCGATCCCAACGCCTACAAGGCCTTCACCACCCAGTATGACGAGGTGGTCGACGCCGCCGACCTCTGCGACCCGGCGGAGCTGGAACGGCTGCGCCACCTGCTGGACCAGCAGCTGCAACATTTGCAGGGCGTGATCTCCAAGCTGGCGAACCGGCTGCAACGGCGCCTGATGGCCAAGCAGCAGCGCTCCTGGAACTTCGACCTGGAGGAGGGCATCCTCGACGCCGCCCGGCTGGCCCGCGTCGTCGCCAACCCGGTCCTGCCGCTCTCCTTCAAGGCGGAGAAGGAGATGGACTTCCGCGACACCGTGGTGTCGCTGCTGATCGACAATTCCGGCTCGATGCGCGGCCGGCCGATCTCCATCGCCGCGATGAGCGCCGACATCCTCGCCCGCACGCTGGAGCGCTGCGCGGTGAAGGTGGAAGTGCTGGGCTTCACCACCCGCGCCTGGAAGGGCGGGCAGGCACGCGAGGCCTGGGTGGCCGGCGGCAAGCCGCCGCATCCCGGCCGGCTGAACGACCTGCGCCACATCGTCTACAAGGCGGCCGACATGCCGTGGCGCCGGGCCCGCAAGAATCTGGGCCTGATGCTGCGCGAAGGCATCCTGAAGGAGAACATCGACGGCGAGGCGCTGCAATGGGCGCACACCCGGCTGCTTGGCCGGCCGGAACAGCGCCGCATCCTGATGGTGATCTCCGACGGCGCGCCGGTGGACGACTCGACCCTGTCGGTGAATGCCGGCAACTATCTGGAACGCCACCTGCGCCAGACCATCGAACAGATCGAGACCCGCTCGCCCGTCGAGCTGGTGGCGATCGGCATCGGCCACGACGTGACCCGCTATTACCGCCGCGCCGTGACCATCGTCGATGCGGAGCAGCTGGGCGGCACGATGATGAACAAGCTGGCCGAACTGTTCGACGAGGACGACCGCCGCGGCGGCCGTCGCGGCTGGCGCTGAGGTAAGGAAGCGGGCAAGGGCGTTTCCAGATTTTCCAATGACTTAACTGGAAACGCCGGCCTGTTTCAGGGTGTATCCTTACCTGCGAACACCGGTTTGGCAGTCTCACCCGCCACCGGCGGGGGTACGGCGGGCGGCGCTGCCGGCACCACTGCTGCCGCCTTCGCCGCGTCCTTCTTCTCCTCCTCTAGCACCAAGCGCCAGAGTTCGGTCATCCCGGTCCGGCCGCGCAGCGACCGGCCGCCCTGACGGACCAGCGGGACGGCGTCCTTGCCCTTGGCGGCGGTGACGCCGCTGGTCAGGACGATCACCTCGGCCTCGCCCTGGAGGGCGGCCGACAGCTCCTCGATCCGGGCGGCGACGTTCACGGTATCGCCGACGATGGTGTAGTTGATCCGGCTGTCGGAGCCGATGTTGCCGACCACCACCGGGCCGCTGTGCAGCCCGACGCGGACATGGATCGGCGCCCGGCCCTCGGCGACACGGCGGCGGTTGTCGGCGCGGATGGCATGGTGGATCGCCAGCGCCGCGCGCAGCCCGCGGACGGCATGGTCCTCCTGCGCCTCCGGCGCGCCCCAGAAGGCCATCAGCGAATCGCCGATGAACTTGTCCACCGTGCCGCCCTCCGCCTCGATGCAGGCGGCGAGCAGGGTGAAATGCTCGTTCAGCAGGGCGGCGGTGTCGGCGGCGGCCATATGCTCGGCCATGCGGGAGAAGCCGCGGATGTCGGTGAACATCACCGTCACCTCGCGCTGCACCGAATCGAGCCCGCCCTCGGTCTCGCGCTGGCGCATCAGGCGCAGGACCAGCGCCTTCGGCACATAGGTCTCGAACCAGCGCAGGCCGGCGACCATGGCGTTGAAGGCGGTGGCGGCGCGCGCCATCTCGCGCAGGCGGGAGTCGGGCAGGTCGGAAATGGCGCGGAATTCGAAGGCGCGGACGCGGTCGGCGGCCTCGGCCAGCCGCGCCACCTGCCGGCTGATCCGCCGCCCGACCAGCAGCGCCACCCCGACCGACACCAGCAGGATGGCGAGGCCGACGGCGCCGGTGATGTAGAGCCGGCGGACCTCGACATTCAGCTCGCCGTCGCGATAGCCGATGCCGATGATCCAGTCCTGCTGGCCGTAGCCGGCCATCTTGCGGGTCAGGAAGATGTAGTCGCTGCCGAGGACCTGGACGGCGCGCGCCTCCACCCGCTTCTTCAGCGACTGGACGGGCACGCCGCTGGACCACAGCGCCGCCAGCGCCGGGTCGTCGACCTGATCGGTGCGCGGCAGCGGCGGACCGTCCAGCTTGCCGGAAAAATCGAAGCTGCGGCCGACCAGCGCCGGATGGGCCAGCACATGGCTCTGGTCGTACAGCACGAAGGCGTTCAGCCCCTGCTCCACATACAGCACCGACAGGAAGCGCGACAGGTCGCCCAGCGACACGCCGACCGCCACCTGCCCCAGATAGCGGCCGTCGCGCCGCACCGGCTGGTAGAGGGTGACGAAGCTGTTCTGCGCCTCCTTCAGCCAGCGCGGATCGGCCCAGGTGGCGGCGCTGCGGTTGGGGCCGTCCAGAATCTCCGGCGGGATGTCGCTGTCGCCCTGCATGTCGAAGGGATCGGCGACCAGCCCGCCGTTCAGCCGGCCGACGCGGACGCCGGTCAGGTCCGGGCGGACGAAGGCGAGGCCGGTGACGTCGGGCGCGCCTGCCAGCGCGCCGCGCAGCGTATCGATCATCGCCGTGTTGTCGCCGGCGCGCAGGTCGCCGCGCTCGATCAGTCCGGCGACGAAGCGCGCCATCTCCCGCGCAGGGTCCAACTGGTGGCGGACCCGCACCTCCACCCCGGCCAGCGCCAGATCGGCCTTGTCGTTCAGCAGGGCGAAGGTGTTGGTGCTGGCGCTGACCAGACCCAGCACCAGGACGCTGGCGACCGCCGCCAGCATCAGCGAGCCGAACCCCGCCACCAGCACCGCGGCGATGGGCAGCCGCAGCCGCCGGCGCCCGGCGGGCTTCGCCGCCGCCTTTGCAGCCGGCTTCACGGCCGTCGCCGGAAGGGGCGGAGCAATCTGGGGGCGCTCTGACGGGGTATCGGACATGCGCGGCAGCCTACCCGCCCATCCGGCCGGCGGCAACCCGCGGGGCTGTATCCTTACGCGGATTTCATGCGGTCGTGCTTATGCTAAGGGTTGCCGCTACTCCCCGTTCTATTCCCCGACAATCACCTTCACCCGCTGGCCGGGTTGCAGCGGCGTGCCGGGCGGCAGGTCGTTGATGATCCGGAACAACTCTTCGGCATAGGGTTCCTGCGGCATGCGGCGGACGAGGCCGGCAACGCTGTCGCCGGGCTGCACCGCCGTCACCTGCACGCGGCGGGGACGGTAGCGGGCGGCCTCCTCCGCGGTCATGCGGTGGAAGCTGTTGGCCGCCGCCTGGAAATCGTTATCGAAACGAGCGAGCGATCCGGCGGGCGCCAGAAAGGTGAAGCGGTACATCTTCCCGTCCGGCGCGCGGATCGCCACCAGACGGATGTCGGCGCTGGTGCCATCGGACTCGCCGCGCGTGGTGGCGGTGGCCGCCGCCATGCCGCCGATGGTGAGGCGCTGGAGGTTGGACAGGGTCGCGGTCTTGCCCCACACGCCGGTCAGGAAGCTGGCCGGGTCGGACACGCCAGCGGCCGATCCGCCGTCGAAGGCCATGGCGGTGCCGTTCTGCCCCTTGGCGACCACCTGATCGGCGCCGTTCAGCAGCGAGTAGCCCTGCGGCACGGTGAAGGCGATGCCGAGTTGCGGGTGCGCGAAAGTCCGGCCGCGGACATAGCCGTTCTCCGGGCTGTCGCCGTAGATCATGCCGTCGACCGCCGCCAGGTAAGGATCGCGCGGGCGGGCGCCGCCCGGCGGGATGGCGCGGGCGAGGTCGGCGGCGCGGCGGACGCGCTCCTCGGTCGCCGGATGGCTGGCGAGGAAGTCGAAGCCGTCCCCGCCCTTGTTGCCGGCGCGTAAGCCCTCATACTGGCTGTCGCGGCGCAGCGTCTCCAGGAAGGTCGCCATGGCGAAGGGGTCGTAGCCGGTCCGCCGCAGCGTCTCGACGCCGAGCTGGTCGGCCTCCAGCTCCTGCTCGCGCGAATAGCTGGCGACCATGGCGGTGCCGCCCAGCCCGGCCAGCTGCGCCAGCGTGTCGTTGCCGAACACCAGCCCGACCCCGGCGGCGAGCAGACCGGCGATGGTCTGCCGGGTCTGGCGCTGCGCCGAATGGTGGGCGGTGACGTGGCCGATCTCGTGCGACAGCACGCCGGCCACCTCGGCCTCGTCCTTCGCCAGCGCCAGCAGGCCGCGGGTGACGTAGACATAGCCGCCGGGCAGGGCGAAGGCGTTGACCACGTCGCTGTCCAGCACGGTGAAGGTCCAGGGCTCGCGCGCCAGCGCCGTGGTCGCGGCGAGCTTGCGGCCGAGCTGGTCGATGTAGCCCTGGAGCCGGGCATCCTTCACCGCCCCGCCGAACTGGGCCAGGATCTTCGGGTGTTCCTGCGCGCCCAGCGCCGCCTCGTCACCGCCGGACAATACGTTGTCGAGCAGCCCGGCGCGGGCCGGCGCGGGTGCGACCAGGGTGGGCGTCACCGCCGCCAGCAGGAGGGTGGCCAATGCGGCGCGGAGGGGCTTGCGGAAGGGGAGATCGGTCGGCATACCGGTCAAAACCCCGCCCGGCGGCGGATGTTCCGCAAGGACGGCCTTCCCGATGACACTTGTCACGCTCCCGCTTGTGCGACTGCCGGTCTTGTTCCTGACTGGCCTGCTGCTGTGCGGCCTGTTGCCGGTCGCTGCCTCGGCGGACGGGTTGCGGGTCACCGCCGTGCTGGACGGCGACACGCTGGAGCTGGAGGACGGCCGCCGGGTCCGGCTGGCCGGGATCGACGCGGCCAAGCCGCCGCGAAACGCCAACCCCGCCGACGGGCGGGTCTGGCCGCTGGCGGAGGCGGCGACCGCGGCGCTGGCCGATCTGGCGCTCGGCCGCCGTGTCGTCCTGCACGGGCCGGCGCCGACCGACCGCCATGGCCGGCTGCTCGCCCATCTGGTGCGGGAGGACGGTCTGTGGCTGCAATCGGCGCTGCTGGTCCGCGGGCTGGCGCGGGTCCACACCCGGCCCGACGCCCGCGCCTATGCGGCGGAGCTGCTGGCCGGCGAGGAAACCGCGCGCAACGCCGGGCGCGGGCTGTGGCGCAGCCGGGTCTATGCGGTGCGCGACGCCGCCGACCCGGAAGAGATTTTCCGCGACCGCGACAGCTTCCAGCTGGTGGAAGGGCTGGTGCTGGCGGTGTCCAAGAGCGGCGGCGAGAGCTGGCTGGATTTCGGCGCCGACTGGCGCAGCGACGTCACCGTCCATATCGGCCGCGCCGCGATGCGCGAAGTCACCCGCGCCGGCATCGACCCGCTGTCCTACGAGGGCCGCCGGGTGCGCGTGCGGGGCTGGATCACGCTGCGCAATGGCCCCATGATCGAGATCACCCATCCCGAACAGATCGAGCGGCTGGAGCGGGAGCCGGCCTCCGCCGCCCTGCGACGCTCCGGCGCCGATGATGAATCCTGGGATGACGACGAAGGGGAGGACGATCTGGAATGAGGAAGCCGTCGCTTGGGCCTGTGGCTGGACGCCTGCTTGCCGCCCTGTCTTTGCTGTTCGTCGCCCTGCCGCTGCATCCGGCACTGGCCGGCGGGCCGGCGCTGACGATCGCCGTCGCCGGAACCGAGCGGGTGTTCGACCGCGACGCCCTGCTGGCCCGTCCGGACGCCGTGACCGTCGACATCCCGGCCGACATCTCCTATGGCCGGCCGATGAGCTACCGCGCCGTGCCGCTCGCCAGCCTGCTGGGCACCGCCATAGCGCCGTCTGGAGACTTCCCACCCGGCACCGTGCTGGAGGGGGTGGCGTCGGACGGCTTCACCGCGCAGCTGCCGCCGGAGCTGTGCCTGCGCAGCGGTCCCGACGGCGCCGTCGCCTTCCTGGCGGTGGAACCGGCCGACCGGCCCTGGCCCAACCTGCCGGGCAAGGCGGTGTCCGCCGGTCCCTTCTATCTGGTCTGGGTGCGGCCGGAGGCGTCGGGGGTGCGCAGCGAACAATGGCCCTATCAGCTGGCCCGCATCGTCAGTTCCGACGATCCGCTGCGCCGCTGGCCGCAGCTGGCGGTCGAGCCGGGCCTGCCCGCCGACTCGGCCATCCGCGCCGGACAGGCGGTGTTCATCACCCAGTGCATGGCCTGCCACACCCTGAACGGCGCCGGCAGCGCCACGATGGGGCCGGACCTGAACCGGCCGATGAACCCGACCGACTATCTCACGCCCGCCGGGCTGAAGACGCTGATCCGCGACCCCCGCTCCGTCCGGACATGGCCGGGCCAGCAGATGCCGGGTTTCGACACCGCGATGCTGAGCGATGCCGATCTGGATCGGGTCGTCGCCTATCTCGGGCATATGGCGGGGCGGAAGGCGCCGTGAGAGGGGGGCTTTCGCCCCCATCCCACCGGTTTTGCCTCACAGGGTCGCGTTGAAATCGTCCAGCAGCGTGGCGATCCGGCCGCTGTCGCTCTGGTCCATGATGACGCGGGCGCGGCGGCCCGCCTCCACCAGGTCGAGCGAGCGGATGCGCTTCTTCACCGCTGGCACCGCCAGCGGCGCCATCGACAGTTCGCGCACGCCCAACCCCAGCAGCAACGCCGTATAGCGCGGATCGCCGGCGATCTCGCCGCAGACCGACACCGGGATGCGGGCGCGCAGGGCGGCCTCCACCGTGAACTGGATCAGCCGCAGCACGGCCGGATGCAGCGGGTCGTAGAGGGTGGCGACCTGTTCGTCGGCGCGGTCGATGGCCAGCGTGTACTGGGTCAGGTCGTTGGTGCCGATGGAGAAGAAATCGGCGGCATAGGCCAGCGCGTCGGCGGCCAGCGCCGCCCCCGGCACCTCCACCATCACGCCCACCGGCGGCAGCGGGTCGGCGATGGCGACGCCGCGGCGGCGCAGCCGGCGGGCGACCTGCCCCATCATCTCGCGCACCTTCTGCACCTCGGTGACCGAGGCGATCATCGGCAGCAGGATGCGCAGCGGACCGTGGACGCCGGCGCGCAGCATGGCGGCGAGCTGCGTCTCCAGCAGCTTCGGTTCGCGCAGGCCGAGGCGAATGGCCCGCAGACCCAGCGCCGGGTTGGCCGGCTCGCCATAGCGCCCGGCCATCCAGCCGGCCAGCTTCTCGCCGCCCAGATCCATGGTGCGGGCGGTGACGGTGCGGCCGCCCATCCCCTCGATCATGGTGCGCAGCACGGCGTACTGCTCGTCCTCGTCGGGCAGATGGTCGCGGTTCATGAACATGAACTCGGTCCGCAGCAGGCCGATGCCCTGGGCGCCATGCTCCAGCGCGTGATCCAGATCGCGCGGCAGCTCCAGATTCGCCATCAGCGTGATGGCGGTGCCGTCACGGGTGACGGCGGGCAGCTTGCGCAGGCTCTTCAGCCCCTGGCGCTCGCGCTCGCGGGCGGCGCGGCGTTCGCTGTAATCGGCCAGCACGTCGGCCGGCGGGTCGATCAGCACGCGGCCCTGCAGGCCGTCGACGATCACCGTCACGCCGTTGCGCACGCCGGCCAGCAGGCCGGGGGCGCCCAGCACCGCCGGCAGGCCGAGCGAGCGGGCGAGGATGGCGGTGTGCCCCTCCGCCCCGCCCAGCACGGTGGCGAAGCCGCCGACGACGGTGGGGTCGAGCAGGGCGGTGTCGGCGGGGGTCAGTTCCTCCGCCAGGATGATGCTGCCGGGGGGCAGGCTGCTGAAGGCCCGGTATTCCTGCTTCATCAGGTTGCGGGTCAGCCGCCGCCCGACCTCGCGGATGTCGTCGATGCGGCCGGCGAGATAGGCGTCGTCCATGCCGGCGAAGGTGGCGGCGATGGTGGCGATCTCCGCCTGGATGGCGGCCTCGGCGTTGATCCGGTCCTGCTTGATGCGATGCTCCACCCCGCGGGTCAGGCGCGAGTTGGTGACCATCGACAGGTGGGCGTCGAGCAGGAAGCCGATCTCCTCCGACGCCGAGTCGGGCAGGACGAGCGCCTTGCTCTTCAGCTTCTTGATCTGGCGGCGCGCCTTGGTCGCCGCCTCGTTGAAGCGCGCGACCTCCGCCTCGACCGCTTGCGGTTCGACGGCGTATTCGGGGATGGCGACGGCGCCGCTTTCCACCACATGGGCCGGGCCGATGGCGATGCCGGGCGACACGCCCAGGCCGCGCAGGGCGCGCGCCGCAGCGCTGGCGGCCGTGCTGGCGGACGTGTTGGCCGAACCGCTCATCGGCTCGGGCGACGGGGTGCCGCCGGAACCGCCGCGGTCGGGGCCGGATACCGGGCCGCCGGTCGGGCCGCTGGCCGGGACGGCGGGGGGCAGATCATTCTTCATCGAACTTGCGGTTGATCAGGTCCAGGAGGGCGTCCATCGCGGCATCGGCCTGGGCGCCGCTGGCGCGCAGCTCGACCGTGGTGCCGGGACCGGCGGCCAGCATCATCAGCCCCATGATCGACTCGCCGGACACCACGGACTCGCCGCGGCGCACCGAGATCTCGGCGTCGAAGGTGGCGACCAGCTTGACGAACTTGGCCGAGGCGCGCGCGTGCAGGCCACGCTGGTTGGTGATGGTGGCGGTGCGGCGGATTTCGCCGTCGGCGGATGCCGTGTCGTCGGGGGGGCTCATCGCAGGCGGTCAGTCCGACAGGAGGGTGGAGGCGACGTTGATGTATTTCTGTCCGGCATCGCGGGCGGCGATCACCGATTTGTCCAGCGGCTCGGTCTTGCGCACGCTGGCGAGCTTGATCAGCATCGGCAGGTTGACGCCGGCGATCACCTCGACCTTCGCCTTGTCCATGATGGAGATGGCGAGGTTGGACGGCGTGCCGCCGAACATGTCGGTCAGCACCACGACGCCCGACCCGTCATCGACCTCCGCCACCGAGTTCAGGATGTCCTGGCGCCGCTGTTCCATGTCGTCGTCCGGGCCGATGCACACGGCGCGCACCTGCTGCTGTTCGCCCACCACGTGGAACAGTGCGGCGATGAATTCCTCGGCCAGCCGCCCGTGGGTGACAAGAACCATACCGATCATGGGACATCCTTCAAGGTTGGGTCCTCCCCGGAGACCTGCGCGAGGGCCGCCGCCGCGGGGCGGCAGCGCTCATCGCATCTGGATCGTTGGTTGGACGCATGGTCGTCAAGGCGCAATTTGCATCATCCCTGATGGTTGGCCTGGTTGTTGGCCTGCTGATTGGAGGCGGGGCCGGCCCCGGCGGTCCGCAAGCCCAGCCGCTCCAGCTCGCGGTGGCTGAGATTGACCCGCAGCCCCTGGTCCTTCAGCCATGCCGCCAGCCGTTCGGCGATGAAGACCGACCGGTGCTTGCCGCCGGTGCAGCCGATGGCGATGGTCAGGTAGCTCTTGCCTTCCTGGTTGTAGCGCGGCAGCAGCGGGCGAAGCAGCTCCGTCAGGTT
Organism: Azospirillum sp. A23; assembly: GCF_042938965.1. Taxonomy (NCBI): domain Bacteria; kingdom Pseudomonadati; phylum Pseudomonadota; class Alphaproteobacteria; order Rhodospirillales; family Azospirillaceae; genus Azospirillum; species Azospirillum sp. A23. Next base: position 2,608,391 of record NZ_CP170667.1, read on the forward strand.
GCCGAAGAAGGCGGGGAAATCGGGATCGCTCTCCACCCGCGCGGCAACGGCCGGGTTCAGGCCGGTCAGCGGCCGAAGCTCCGGGTCGTAATGCGGGTTGGTCAGGAACCGCACGTCGAAGACCAGATCGGCTTCGCGCGGCAGACCCTGGCGGAAGGAGAAGGAGGTCACGAACACCTGCAAGGCTGCCTGGGCGTCACGCCGGAAATGCCCGGACAGGATGCGCCGCAAATCGTGAATGGACAGTTGCGTCGTGTCGATGGTGACGTCGGCTTCCTCCTTCAGCGGGAACAGCAGGGCGCGTTCGCGCTGGATGCCGTCGGGCACCGTGCGGTCCTCCGCCAGCGGATGGCGGCGGCGCGTCTCGGTGAAGCGGCGTTGCAGCACCTCGTCGCCGCACTCCAGGAAGACCAGGCGGACGTCGAGATCGCCGTCGCGCCGCAGCTCCTCAAGCTCGTCGAGGAAGTTCTGCGCGGAAAAGTCGCGGGTGCGGCTGTCGATCACCAGGGCCAGCGGCCGGCGTTTCGGATCGGCCTGCCGGATCAGGGCCGGCACCAGCGACAGGCGCAGATTGTCCACCGCCTCGTAGCCCAGATCCTCCAGCGCCTTCAGCGCCACCGACATGCCGGCCCCCGACATGCCGGTGACCAGAACGATGCGCCCGCGGGCGGCAGGGGCGGCAGGGTCGGCCGGCACGTCGGACATCAGAGTGTCGGGAGGTTTCATGATAGGGCCGAAAGGCTGGCGGGCACCCGGTCCAGCCGTCCGCCGCACAGGCTGGCGGCGGCAAGGCGGATCTTCGCGGGGGTGGAGGCATCGAAGGCGTGCAGGCCCAGACGGGGCAGGGCGACGCCCAGCAGCGTGTCGGTCTCCGCCTCCGGCAGACGGTCCACCTCGTCACGCTCGAGCAGGTCGACGACGAGACCGACGGGGGCCGGCCCGGCCGACGGAACGGGAAGAATGCCGACGCCCCGCACCTCCAGCAGCCCGGCCAGGGCGGGCGGGGGAGAGGCGGTCAGGCGGCCGGATTCGCAATGCAGCGCCACCCGGTCATCCGCGACCAGCAAGGCTCCGCCATCGATCAGTCGCAAGGCCAAATCCGATTTTCCCCGTCCGGACTCCCCACGCAGCAGCACGCCGATGCCGGAGAGCAAGACGCAGGTGCCGTGAATCGTCACCATAGTCTGGCGAAGGTGAGACGTGGCGCAGGTTCTGTCAATGGGAACGGAACGGTGTCCCACAAGGTCAGGCGGGGAAACCTGTCCGGGATCCCCCATCCGCTTCCAACCGTTCTTTCGGTGCGGATAATCGCCGTGCGAACGGTCGGGCTCAGAACACCGGCGCGAATGGTGCCGATGCGCGCCGTCAGGCGCCGGCGGCGCCGCGGGGGGTGCGGCGGATCGCCTCCAGCTCCAGGGCGAGGGCGTCGCGGCGGCGGATCATCTCGTCCAGATCCCCCAGCTCCGCCGCCTCCTGGCAGGCGTCGCGGAAGTCCTTCTCCCGCTTCAGCCGCACCAGCAGGACCTTGTAGTTGTCGGCGATGCTGGCGAGGTGGCGCTGCGCCCCCTGGAGGGCTTCGGCAAGCTGGGTCCGCTCCTGCGCGGATTGCCGCATCATCCTTGCCAGCTCCCCCTGCTGCCGGCCGGCATCCCGGATCAGGCGGGCCAGACGGTAGCGGCGCAGGTCGACGACGTCGCCCGGCGCGGCACCGGCAACGGAACCGGGGGCGGCGGAACGGCGGCCGGTCGGGGACAGCGTGTGCACGGAGGAGGATTCGGGCGGAACGCACTCAGGCATGGCGACCCCACATCTTTGTCCCGGGGTTTGGCCACCCTCCCGTTGCCGCATGGTGCAGGCACATACAACCGGACCGGCATGGTCCGTCCGACCCGGCAGCCGACAAGCGAGAACGACCAAGACCATGATCGATGGTTGGACTGGGCTTGTCTAGCCGAGAGTGGGAAGGATGTATGAAATTCCGCAGAGTTTCTCACAGCAAAGGCAGAGTCACCACGAAGTCGGCGCCCTCGATGGTCCCGTCCGATACATAACGATTTTTCGCAAATACAGAACCATTGTGTGCGCTGACTATCTGCTTGGCAATCGATAGGCCGAGACCGGAGTGGGTCCCGAATTTCTCGCCCGCCGGACGTTCAGTGTAGAAGCGGTCGAAGATCGCCTCCTCCTTGCCGTCGGGGATGCCCGGCCCCTGGTCCGACACGACCACCTTGACGCTGCGGCCGCTGCGCCTTGCGGTCAGCCGCACCGTGCCGCCGGGCGGCGAGAAGGACAGGGCGTTGTCGATCAGGTTCTGGAACACCTGGGTCAGGCGCCCTTCCAGCCCCGGCACCACCAGCCGCTCGGCGGCCGGCAGGTCGAGCACGACCCGCGGCGGCCGCAGCCGGGTCCCGCCGTCCTCGCCGTCGTCCTCCCTGTCGTCGTTCCCGGCCGCCACCCGCTCGTCCATGGTTGCGGCAACCGTCTGACGCAGTTCCGCCAGCATGGTCAGCAGCAGGCCGATGTCCACCGGCTCCGGCTCCGCCCGCGACAGTTCGGCATCCAGGCGGGAGGCGTTGGAGATGTCGCTGATCAGCCGGTCCAGCCGCTGCACGTCGTCGGCGATGATCGCCATCAGCCGGTCGCGGTGGCGCGGGTCGCTGACGCGCTCCGCCGTCTCCACGGCACTGCGCAGCGAGGTCAGCGGATTCTTGATCTCGTGGGCGACGTCGGCGGCGAAGCGCTCGATGGCGTCCATCCGCGTCCACAGCGCATCGGTCATCTCGCGCAGCACGCCGGACAGCTCGCCGATCTCGTCGCCGCGGCGGGTCAGGTCGGGGATCTCGGCATGGCGCCCGTGGCTGGTGCGCAGCCGGTCGGCGGCCTGGGCCAGCCGGCGGATCGGCCGGGCGATGGTGCCGGCCAGATAGAAGGACAGGCCGATGGTCACCAGCAGCGCCACGCCGAACACCCGCAGGATGTCGAAGCGGACGGAGCGGATGGCGCGGTCGATCTCGCCGCCGCCGCGGGTCAGCAGCACCGCCCCCAGCACCTCGCGGTAGCGCTGGACCGGAACCGCCACGGTCAGCAGCAGTTCCGGATCGCCTCCGGCGCCGTCGACGCGCCAGACGGTGGCCGCCGCCTCGCCGCTGAGCGCGCGCTCCACGTCGGGGTTGGGCTGGCCCGGCTGCTCGCGGTAGACCGGCAGGCCTTCGCGGCTGGGCACCACGTCGATCAGGCGGGTGTAGAGGTCGTTGATCGCCCGGCTGACCGGATCGCCGGACGGCGGGGTCGGCAGCTCGCGGATTTCGATGCGGCCCTGCGATCCCACCAGCACCCGGCTGTCGGACAGCATGTGGCCGTCGATGTCGAAGAGGCGGGTGCGGGTCGACGTCGCCTCCGCCAGCCGGCGGATCATCGGCCGCGCCAATTCGGGCGCCAGTTCGAACCGCTCGCCGCTCTCGTCGCCGGTGGGGGAGGGGGCGGTCAGGATGCGGTTCACCGCCCCTTCGCCGAGCGCGGAGGCGAAGATGCGCGCCTCCGTCGCCAGCGCCTCGGTCTCCGCCTGGATCAGCCGGTCCTGGTAGCGGCCGAGATAGAGCAGCCCCGCCAGCAGCACCAGCAGCGCCAGCACGTTGACCGCAAGGATGCGCAGGGTCAGCGGCGAGACGCCCCCCGGCCTCCGCCGCTTCCCGCCCCCAGCCCCGCCCCCTGTTCCGACCCTTGCCCCGCCGAGCGTGGACACCGCGTTATTCCTTGTACCGGTAGCCGACGCCATAGAGCGTTTCGATCTGGGAGAAGTCGGCGTCGACGGCCTTGAACTTCTTGCGCAGCCGCTTGATGTGGCTGTCGATGGTGCGGTCGTCGACATAGACATGCTCGCCATAGGCCGCGTCCATCAGCTGGTCGCGGTTCTTCACATGGCCCGGCCGCTGGGCCAGCGCGCGCACCAGCAGGAACTCGGTCACGGTCAGGTCGATCGGCTGGCCCTTCCAGCTGCAGGCATGGCGCGCGCCGTCCAGCAGCAGCGGGCCGCGGGTGATGATCTGGCCGGGATCGACCTCCGGGCTCTCGCCGCGCAGGGCCTCGCGCCGCAGCAGCGCCCGGATGCGCTCGATCAGCAGGCGCTGCGAGAAGGGCTTCTTGATGTAGTCGTCGGCGCCCATGCGCAGGCCCATCAGCTCGTCCAGCTCGTCGTCCTTGCTGGTCAGGAAGATGACGGGCATCTGGCTGGTCTGGCGCAGGCGTTGCAGCAACTCCATGCCGTCCATGCGCGGCATCTTGATGTCGAGCACGGCGAGGTCGGGCGGGCGCTGGCTCAATCCGCGCAGCGCCTCGGCGCCGTCGGTGTAGGTGCGCACGTCGAAGCCCTCGGCCTCCAGGGCGATGGAGACCGAGGCCAGGATGTTGCGGTCGTCATCCACCAGGGCGACGGTGTGGGCCATGGTCGTAACTGATCCTATCGAAGCGGGGCAGGGACAGTGGGGAACTGACGGTCGGGTGCCGACAGTCGGGGACAGGTTGGAGCGGTCGAACTGCCGGGACCCGGTAATGTTAGCGGAAACATCAGGCATAGGACGAGTGGTCATTCCAATACTTTATGCCAGAGTCCAGGTACCAGCGGCAGTTTTCTCTTTTCCCGCAGCATTTGTATGGGCCAATATGGCGGCAATGCGGCGCCGAACAACGGTGCTGCGCGGGAGAACGCGCTCGTTTTGGAATGAGTTTTTCGAACGCCCTTTCCGCGTCCTCTCCGGCCGGCGCCACTTCGGACGGCCAGGGGGGCGCGACGCCGCCGGGCCCCGACCGGCCCGGCGCGGCTCAAGCCAACCCGGCTCCGGCGACCATGGCTCCGGCCTTGCGCGCCCGGCGCCTGATGCGCGCCTGCGACCGCGCCGCTCTGGCGACCGTGCAGCGGTCGCCCGACGAGGGTACCGGGGCGATGGCGGACGCCGCCGGCTGGCCCTACCCCTCGCTGGTGCTGGTGGCGTTCGACCATGACGGCAGCCCGCTGCTTCTCCTGTCCACGCTCGCCGACCACACGCGCAACCTGCTGGCCGACGGCCGGGTCGGGCTGCTGTTCGACGGCACCGCCGGACTGGCGCAGCCGCTGACCGGCGCGCGCCTGTCGGTCCAGGGCCGGGCCGGGCAGTCGGACGATCCGGACCACCGCGCGCGCTACCTGCGCCGCCATCCCGACGCAGCCCTCTATGCCGGTTTCGGCGACTTCGCGATCTACCGCGTCGCGGTGGAGCGTGCCCATCTGGTCGCCGGCTTCGGCCGCATCCACTGGCTGTCCGCCGCGGAGCTGGACCTCCCCGCTGCCGCGCCTGCATTGGCGGCGGGCGAGGCGGCGCTGCTCGACCGGCTGAACGGCGAGGGGTACGGCCCCCGGCTGGCGCCCGCCACCGATGGTGAAAAGGACGGCTGGAGCTTGACCGGGATCGACCCGGAGGGATGCGACCTGCGACGCGGGGGGTACGTCGCCCGCGTCGATTTTGAGCAGAGAATCCATGACCCCGAATCGGCTAAACTGATGCTGGACACGCTGGTCCGGCCGCCGGACGGGTCGGGACAACCCGGAGGATCGACATCCGGGACAAGAACGGCTGGAACCCGACCGGACGGCGGCGGAGGCACCTGACAGCCGTGCCGCCGCGCAAGAACAAGAAAAAATCGAAAAGAACAAAAAGAACGGTCAGCGAAAAACGAAAACGAGAGAGACGAGAAGCCAACCGTCAGCCTTGAACGACCAGCCGAGAGGTCGCTTCGACACCACCGGGCGCCGCACCAAAAACAAAAACGCGGCGCGCGGGCACGCGCAACCAGGAGAACACTTCAGTGGACCATAACGGATCGACCCGTTTCCCGTCCGGGCCATTGGCCCCCAGACCTGTCGCCTCAGGACCGCCTTTTGCACCGTATCGTCGCCGCACCCTGCCGGTGCCGCGCATCGCGGCGGGTTCGCAGCCCGGCCGCCCGTTCGGACCGGCACGCCGCTGATGCGGCGGATGCCATCCATCTGACACGACAACGGACGAAAGAACGGCCGGACCGGCCGCGGGATCCCCGGACAAGGGGCATGCCCGGCGCGGCGATACCGGCCCAGCCTTCGAGAGGGACGATATGACTGGTAACACACGGACGCGGAACAAGAAGCTCCTGGCCTGGGTCGAGGAGATCGCCCTGAAATGCAAGCCGGAGCGCGTTCACTGGTGCGACGGTTCGCAGGAGGAATACGACCGTCTCTGCAACGAGATGGTCGAGGCCGGCACCTTCATCCGCCTGAACGAGGCCAAGCGCCAGAACTCCTTCCTCTGCCGCTCCGATCCGGGTGACGTCGCCCGTGTCGAGGACAGCACCTACATCTGCTCGAAGACGCGCGAGGAAGCCGGTCCGACCAACAATTGGATGGACCCGGCCGAGATGAAGGCCAAGCTGGACGGCCTGTTCGAAGGCTGCATGCGCGGCCGCACCCTGTATGTGGTGCCGTTCAGCATGGGTCCGCTGGGCTCCGACATCGCGCACATCGGCGTGCAGATCTCCGACAGCCCCTATGTGGCGGTCAACATGCGCCTGATGACCCGCATGGGCCAGAAGGTGCTGGACATCCTGGGCGACGGCGACTTCGTGCCCTGCCTGCATTCCATCGGCGCCCCGCTGGAGCCCGGCCAGCCGGACGTGGCCTGGCCCTGCAACGCCGACAACAAGTACATCGTCCATTTCCCCGACGAGCACCGCATCGTCTCCTACGGCTCCGGCTATGGCGGCAATGCGCTGCTCGGCAAGAAGTGCTTCGCCCTGCGCATCGCCTCGGCGATGGGCCGCGAGCAGGGCTGGCTGGCCGAGCACATGCTGATCCTCGGCGTGGAAAGCCCGGCCGGCGAGAAGACCTATGTCGGCGCCGCCTTCCCGTCGGCCTGCGGCAAGACCAACTTCGCCATGCTGGTTCCGCCGAAGGAGTTCGAGGGCTGGAAGGTCCGCACCATCGGTGACGACATCGCCTGGATCAAGCCGCAGCCTGACGGCACGCTGCGCGCCATCAACCCGGAGGCCGGCTTCTTCGGCGTCGCCCCCGGCACCAGCGTGAAGTCGAACCCGAACGCGCTGAAGACGCTGGACCACAACGTCATCTTCACCAACGTCGCGCTGACCGACGACGGCGACGTGTGGTGGGAAGGCCTGACCGACGAGGCGCCGGCGCACCTGATCGACTGGCAGGGCAAGGACTGGACCCCGGGCTGCGGCCGCGTCGCCGCCCACCCGAACAGCCGCTTCACCGCCCCTGCCGCCCAGTGCCCGTCGATCGACCCGGCCTGGGAGGATCCGGCCGGCGTTCCGATCAGCGCCTTCATCTTCGGCGGCCGCCTGTCGAAGACCTTCCCGCTGGTGTTCGAGGCCTACAACTGGCGCGAGGGCGTCTATTGGGCGGCGACCATGGGCTCGGAGGCCACCGCCGCCGCCGTCGGCCAGGCCGCCATCCGCCGCGATCCGTTCGCCATGCTGCCCTTCTGCGGCTACAACATGGCCGATTACTGGAACCACTGGCTGTCGATGGAAGGCAAGGTCGAGAGCCTGCCGCGCATCTACCGCGTCAACTGGTTCCGCAAGGACGAGAACGGCAAGTTCGTCTGGCCGGGCTTCGGCGACAACATGCGCGTGCTGAAGTGGATCGTCGACCGCGTCCGCGGCCGCGCCACCGACGTGGCGGAATCGCCCTTCGGCTATTCCCCGCGCTACCAGGATCTGAACTGGTCCGGCCTGACCTTCCCGGCCGACAAGTTCGCCAAGATCATGGACATCGACCGCAAGGAGGCCGAGGCCGAGGCGAAGGACCAGGAGGAGCTGTTCAACCGCTTCGGCGACCGCCTGCCCGAGGAGATCGAGCAGCAGCGCGTCGCCGTCCTGAAGCGGCTGGAGAACAGCCCGGACGTCTGGCGCATCGGCTGACCGTCCCGGACACGGGTCACAGGTAAGGCCCATCGGTCAAGTAAGGATAGGGGCTGCCGCAAGGCGGCCCCTTTTCCGTTGGCACTGTCCGTTTGGGGCGAAGATGAACCGGAATTCATCTGGAATTGCCCGATGGACAGCCGGTGCGACGGGCATCGCCGGTCATGTCCAGTCTTTGCAAGGCGACCGCTTCCTTACCTGCGGTCTTCGCCTTTCGGTGATTTAACCGGATTGTCAAAATAATCAGGCATAAAGTCGCCCGCGCCGGAGTGTGCATGCAGGGAGGGCGACGTCATGGCCGATCATCAGTTTCCACCGGAAGACGGTGACGAGTCCGCGGAGCCGACTTTCCCGTCCGGCGAGGAGGAGGCCGGCGGCCTGCTGGCGTCCAAGCGTCAACCCTGCGCCATCAGCGGCAAGCGCCGGCCGAAGCGCGACCTGATCGCGCTCGACGCGCTGCGCCCCAGCCTGGCCGACCGCATCCGCCACGACCACCCGCATCTGGAGCATGACGCGCAGATCAGCCGGCAGGAGCTGGCGCGCTACCGCTCGCTCTATGTCGCCGAGCTGCTGAAGGAGGAGCATGGCGAACTCAGCGAGCTGGACCGCGAGGTCGCCGAAAGCCTCGCCCGGCACGAGACGCTGGCCGAGAACCCGGAGGAGGAATACGACGACCACCGCACGCTGGGCGAACGGCTGTCGGACGGCCTCGCCACCTTCGGCGGCAGCTGGGCCTTCCTGATCTCCTTCGCCTTCTTCCTCGGCGTGTGGATGCTGATCAACATCATCGAGGGCGATGCGCGCGCCTTCGATCCCTATCCCTTCATCCTGCTGAACCTGCTGCTGTCCTGTCTCGCCGCCATCCAGGCGCCGGTCATCATGATGAGCCAGAAGCGGCAGGAGGCGAAGGACCGCCTGCGCTCGGAAAACGACTATCGCGTCAACCTGAAGGCCGAACTGGAAATCCGGCACCTGCACGAGAAGATGGACTATCTGATCCAGCGCCAGTGGCAGCGGCTGACCGAGATCCAGCAGCTGCAGCTGGAAATCATGCAGGAAAAGCGCCTGCGGAGATAAGCGGCCTCCGGCCGGAGGGGACGGGGCGCGTCAGCGCTTGCGCCGGCCGTCCAGCTCCAGCATGCCGCGCAGCGCGGCTATGGTCTTGCTGAGCGGCGTCGGCTCGCCGGCAGGCTTGCCGGACAAGTCCTCGTCCGGCGGTGCCACGTCCGGTGCCTGGACGCTTTGCGGACGGACGGCATCCGGCGCGGCCGGTCCGCCGCGGGCCTGGCGCGGTTTGCCGGCGCGGGGCTTCGGCTGAGTCGGCGGAGGCGCCGGGGGAGATGGCAGGGGAGATGCTGTGGGGGACACCGGCGGGTCGGCATTCACCTCGTCCTCGATCAGCACGCGCAGGGCCTTCATCGCCTCCTCGATCTCGCGCTCCTGGGCCGAGCGGCGCCCGGCGGGGGGCATGTCGGGGGAAGCGGACTCCGGTGCTGGCGGCTCCGGCGCCGGGTCGGGATCGCCCCAGCCGGCCGGCAGCGACCAGCCATCGTCATCGTCCCGCCCGGCCGGCGGCTCATCCTCTTCCTCCTCGCGGGGGAGAGGCTTGTCCACCGGCTTCGCCGCGGACCTGTCGGCCGTCTGGCCAGCGCCGCGCGACGTCCTGCGCGGCGGGGGCGGGGCGTCTTCCTCCTCCGTCCCGCTCGCCGCATCCTCGATCATCGACCGCAGGGCGGCCAGGGTGCGGTCGAAGCCTTCCTCGTCCTCCGGCGGCGACGGGCGCAGGGCGCGGCGTTCGGCGCGGTGCTGATCGAAGTCGAGCGGCTCGGCGGCCGGCGGCGGCACAGGTTTGGCGGGACGGGAGGCTTTGACGGGCTTTTCCGGGTCGCGGATCGCGAAGGACAGGATGTCCTCCTCCGACGGTTCCTCGCCGTCCGGCTCCCCGTGGTCGAACCCGTCCTCGCGGTCGTCGTCGTCCGCGTCCGCCGCCCAGGGGTCGGCATCGGTATCGGTATCGCTATCGGCCCATTCGTCCTCGAAATCCCGGCGCACCAGAACCTTGTGCGAGAAGACCGGCGGTTCGTCATCGTCATGGCCGGAGGCAGGCCTTCCGCCGCTCGAATCGTCGCTGAAACCGTCGCTGTCGAAATCGTCGGCAGGCCGGCGGTCAGCGGGGTTCGCAGCGCGCCCGGCGGGAGACTGCGGCATGGCGCCGTCCCGTTCGTCCTCCTGATCGCCCCCCCGATCATCCCCCTGATCGTCATCGAACTCGTCATCCGATCCATAGGCCTGCGCCAGCAGCTGGCGCATCGCCATCAGCGTCTCGTCGTCGCCATCCTCATCATCATCGTCCGGAATGCCCCCCGGTTCCGGCAACGTGTCGTTGGCCGGGAGCTTGGCCGGAAACCCGGGATCGCCCGCAGTCGGTTCCTCGTCCGGATCGTCGTCCCACTCATCGGGCGGCGAGCTGCGGCCAAGCCGGGCCGCCATGTCGGCGAGGGAGACCGGCTCCCACAACGGTTCGGCCTCGCCATCGCCCGGGCCGTCGGCCACGAGGTCGGACAGCGGAAGCTCCGACAGGGGCTTGGCGCGAGTGGGGACGGGGGGAGGCGGGGGCGGCGGAGCGGGCGGATCCCTGTCCCCGGCCGTGTCCGGCCCATCGTTTCCCCGCAGCGAGGCGAGCAGCCCGTTCAGCGCCGCCAGCGGCGCGTCGAAGGACGGCTCGTCATCGGCGGGGGCAGCGGTGGGGAGCGACGGAACGGCCAGGATCGGCCGGCTTTCGATGTCGCGGGAGTCGCAGCGTGAGCAGCGGTAATGCGGCGCAATCGACAGAACCGGGTAATTGGGGCCGAAGCGCCGCTCCAGCATGGCACGGGGCAGCACGCCGCCATGTCCGCAGGCGCGGCAGCGCAGTTGCACGTCGGCGTCGATGTCGCGGAGGAACAGCATACGGGCCATGCCGCGCAGTATAGCGGCGGCCCGGCAGCTTTCCCATTCGTTTCAAGCCGCGATCCGTCGGTGCGGACGGCTTGCCGCGGCGGCGGCGGCGTTTGAAGACGGAAAGCGGGGTGGACGGCGCCCGGACGGCAGTCGCCGTGCCGGGCGCCGTCCATAGGACGCTCAGACCGCGCGGGTGACGGTCAGTCCCTGTTGGGACAGGCTTTCGAAGACATCCTTGAACTTCCGCAGGTAACGGGTGCGGTAGGCGTCGAAATCGGCGGCGATGGCCGCCTCGGCATTCTGGGACTTCTCGAATTCGGACACGCGGTGGGCATTCTCGGCGCGATACAGGGCGAAAGCGCCCATCGTCACCAGATCGTTGCCGACCGGATCCGCGGTCTTCGGTTTGTCGCTGTTCATCAATCCATGTCCAGGTGGAGTGGACATCCGGCCACCGGAGCCGGATGATCGGCAATGGCTGCGGCACAACCCTGCGGCCGTACCGGTTCGTTGCAGCCATTGGAAAAAGCCTACGCCCGCTTTTCCACACCCGCAATGCTGCGACGCACCATCAAGCCACCACCCCACGCAGGGCCGCCATGCGGTCCCGGTCGACGCGGATGCGGTCGAGATGCTGGGCGATCACCGCGGTGATCGGCAGCGGAAGCTCCTTCGCCATCGCCTCGTCATAGCGGCGCAGGCATTCGCTTTCGCCGCGCTCGACCTCGGTGATGATGGCGGCCCGGTCATGGCCGAGCACGGTGGATTTGAGTTCCAGGAAGAAGCGGTGGGCGCCGCCCAGCATGGTGCCGCCCATGTCCGGCGCCCCGCCCTGTTCGGCGACCAGCCGCTGAATCTCGCGCACGATGGCGCCGCGCTGGGCGGCGAGATCGTTGAACAGGGCCTTCAGATCCTCGTCCTCGGCGGATTCGGCGGCCTGCCGGTAGCCTTCGTGGCTGTCCTCGACGATCCGGATCAGCTCGTTCAGCGTATCGACGATCTCGTCCTTTTCCATGACGGCAAGCCCTCCCATGCGTCCCCTACGGTGCCACAACCAATGCGCAGGGCTGAATGTTCCCACCAGCCACCGGGAGCACTCCGTGAGAGACAGGCCTGGAGAGACAGGCCGGGAAGACGGACGAGAACGCCTTATGCCGCCACTTGGTCGGAGGCGACGCGTGCGTGGAACGGACGGCTGCGGAAGATCCCCGCCCGCCACAGGCCGATGCAATGACCGGACAGGCCCATCGCGTCCGACACCAGCCCGAAGACCGAGCCGGCCAGCAGATTGTGTCCCGATCCGACCAGGGTCGCCAGGATGAAGCACAGGCGCATCCGCCCAACCCCGCTCTGCCAGCGGCCGAGCGTGGCCAGCAGGAAACCGGTCGCCGACAGCGCCGACATCGGCCCCTGCCAGCTCAGCACCGCCACCGCCAGGGCCGCCGGCACGGTCAGCCCATAGAGAAGGCCAAGCACCCGGCCGGGGTGCCGGCGGATACGCACCGCCATCTGGATCAACCCCAGCCCGCACATCAGCATGCCGGTCTGGGCGCCCAGCAACAGGAAGTGAAGCAGGAAGAGGGAGGAGGCGGTCGCCTGCGCCAGCAGGATCGCCCGCCGGCCGCCGAGCAGCGTCGACAGGGTGGCCGCCGACAGTCCAGCAATGCCGGTTGCCGCAACCGGCGACAGCGTGACGGACTGAGAGGTCAGGGTCGGAAGATAATCCAGTAGAAATGCCGTCATGGAGCGCCTTCGCACGAAGAACATGCCGCAGTGCAGCGAAGGCGGCGGACGCTAGTCCCGGACGGTTAACCAGATATGAACATCGATGTGACCGGAAACAGACCAAAAGACGACCGGCTGGCAACCACCGAAAGTTGGGAGGCGCAATCATGTGTCTCCCGTCGTCAAAGCCGGTGATTATTGTGTGTCTTCTGTCCTGGCGCCCTGTGATGGAAATGGTTTTGAAAGATTGCACAGGTGCGAGCCCGGCGATTTCGGGTTGGATCCTGTCCATCCTTGTCGTTGGCAAAGCGGGCCGGGGACGGCATTCTCGCCCCGTCACGGCGGCATCGTTATCGATGGCCTCGTTTTCGGCGGCCTCGTTTTCGGAGGATTCGTTGCGAGGGTCGCCGGACCGGGATCGGGGGATCATCCGCAATCAGGGCGAACGCAATCAGAGCGAACCGGGGGAACCACCATGGCGCTGTATGGACGGCATCCCGCCTCATTGGGCTGGGAACCGAAGCCGAAGTCGAAGTCGACCAAGACCGGCGCATCGCGCGCGCATGGTGGCCGTGCCGGCCGCAACGGGCCGCTGTGTTGTTCCTGTGGCCGGCCGATCCGTGCCGGCGACCCGCATTGGGCCGGGCATGGCGACCAGAGCCCCTGGCATTATGCCTGCGCCGAGCGCGCCGGCCTTACATGGTCATGGGCGGGCCGTCCGGCCGAACCGCCGCTTCCGGCCGCTGAACTGGACTGACCGCACCGGCGGCCAGCCCCGCCTGTGCCTCTTCACGCCCGCGCCGGTAGGCGTCGCGTTCGGCCTCCACGATGGCGTCGGCCAGACGCCGTTCGAACTCGCGCTCCACAAGGGCGGAGAACAGGTCGATGCGGAAGCGTGCCTGCAGCGAGCGGCTCAGCCTGCGGGCTCTTTCGATCGGCGGCATCGGCGGTTCCCCTCTCGCTGCTGAACGGTATCGCCCAGCTTCAGAGATCGGGGCTCTTCGAGCAATTGCGCCATCGGCGAACCGCCCACGCAAAAGAGAGCGCCCATCCGCACCCATCGGTGCGAACCGCCCGTCTTTGAAATTTCAAATTTTCAGGAAGGAAAGCGGCCCAAGGCCGGATGCCATGCAGCCGGCATGGCATTTGGAGCGGGTGAAGGGAATCGAACCCTCGTCGTAAGCTTGGGAAGCTTCTGCTCTACCATTGAGCTACACCCGCGCGCCCGCTGTTTATAGGCGAGTGCCGCATCGGATACAAGAGCGGAATCAAGCACTCGCGGCGGTGGGAGCGGGGGCCGGAGACGTGGCTTCTGTCGCCGGAACAGGGACGGACGGACGGCCGGAGATGGCGCAGGCGACGCCGTCGGAAATCACCCGATGGCAATGCTCGGCCAGCGCCTTGCGGCTGCTGAAGCCGTCGATGGTCACCGGCGGATGGAACTCCACCTCCACCGTCATGCCGCCCAGGCGGAAGGCCTGCCACAGGTGCGGCGCCAGATCCATGTCGCCATACCAGGCATAGAAGGGGCGGAAGGCGAAGCCCATCGGGATGCCGTCCAGGCGGGTGGCGGCGACGCTGATCGGCTGCACCGTCAGCGGATGGCCGTCGATGCGGCGGGCGGCGACGGCGAACAGGGCGGTCTTGAAGGGCAGGGTGCGGTTGCCGTCGCTGGAGGTGCCCTCCGGGAACAGGATCAGGCTGTCGCCGCCATCCAGACGGCTGCCGATGTCGTCGCGCTGCTTGTCAACCGAGGCGCGGGCCTTGCGTTCCACGAACACCGTGCGCTGAAGCCGGGCCAGCAGGCCGAAGAAGGGCCAGGATCCGACCTCCGACTTGGCGACGAAGGAGCCGGGGATCTGCGACCCCAGCACAATGACGTCCAGGTAGGAGGAGTGGTTGGACACGAACAGCACCGGCCCGTCGGCCCGCTGGCCGCGCACCACCACGTCCAGCCCGATCAGCCGGGCACAGACACCGTGATAGAAGGCGGGCAGGGTGCGGCACAGACGCCAGTTCCGCGCCACCGCCAGGGCCTGCAGCGGGATCAGCAGCAGCGTCCACAGCAGATAGACCGTCAGGCGCAGGGCGCCGCGGCCGGAGGAGCCCAAGGCGCGCGCGGTGCGGTTCATGATTGCCTCAGCCGGCTTGGCTGTCGCGGCTGCGACGCTCGTAATGCTTGGCATACTTGTCGGTGATCAGATCGCTCTTCACCACGATGCAGACGTCGGTGGTGTTGAACTGATGGTCGATCACGGCACCGTCGCCGATGAAGCCGCCCAGCCGCAGATAGCCCTTGATCAGCGGCGGCAGGATGTTCAGCGCGCGGCGCGGATCGATCTGGTCCTTGGGCATGCGGTTCAGCGACACGAAGCGTTCCGGCAAGGCCGTCGCCCGCAGCTCCGGCGGGGCCAGATGATGGTGGTAGAGGTAGGACAGCGGCTCGGCCAGCGCATCCGGATCGGTGCCGGGCAGGCTGGCACAGCCGAACATCAGGGCGATGTCGTGCTGGAACACATAGGCGGCGATGCCCTGCCACAGCAGCTGCATGCTGCCGCGGGACCGATAGCCGGCATCGACGCAGGAGCGCCCCAGTTCCAGCACCTCGCCGGGATAGCTGGCGAGGCGGCCGATGTCGTATTCGTCGCTGGAATAGAAACGGCCGACCTTCTCGGCGGCGGGACGGCGGATCAGCCGGTAGGTTCCGACCACCATGTCGGGGCCGTTGCCGCGGGCATGGTCGATGACCAGCAGATGGTCGGCCACACCGTCGTAATCGTCGAAATCACGGGACCGGGCCTGCATCGCCGGCGAGGGAACCGCTGCCATCTCTTCATAGAAGACGCGGTAGCGCAGCGCCTGCGCCCAATCGATCTCTTCCGCCGAGCGGGCCAGCCGCACCTCCAGGGTGCCCAGGCGAATGCCGTCCGCCAGCTTCTCGCCGCCGACACCGGAGACATCGGGTGCGGACGCCTCGCGCCGCTCCGGGCTAGTCCGGGTCATGCCCGGCTGGTCCAAGCTTGCATCAGCCATGTCGAGGGTCCGCTGCGATGATGGTTCGGGACTATGCGCTGCGCCTCCCTGCCTGCCACCGCCGGGCCACGGCGGCCGGGCCGCAGCGGCTGGGTCGGGACGACAGAGTCGCACGCACCACAAGGCATAACACGATCCGCCGGTTGCCGGTCAACCGACAT
Source organism: Azospirillum sp. A23 (assembly GCF_042938965.1). NCBI lineage: Bacteria > Pseudomonadati > Pseudomonadota > Alphaproteobacteria > Rhodospirillales > Azospirillaceae > Azospirillum > Azospirillum sp. A23. The sequence goes on from NZ_CP170667.1 coordinate 2,624,197, forward strand.
CGTAGCCGACGGCGCGGCACGCGGTCAGCCAACACCCTTGGCCGGAGCCATGACCGACACCCTATGAGCGGCAGCGGATCGGCCTGCGTGAAATCGGCCTGCGTGATTTTGCAGTTATGGAGTCCGGAGCGCCGGAGCGTGAGGCGGCGCCGATGCCCTGCCGGACGGGCCACCCGCGGCGAAGGCGGGATGGTCGGGCACGGGAAGGAAGGGAAGGGGGCGGAAAGGGCGGCGGCGCCGGCACGGCACCGGTCCGCCCTGCGGAACCCCCAATCCTCAGGCGCCGCGGCGGGCGCGGGTACCGAGACCGATCTGCTTGGCCAGCGAGCTGCGCTGGCGGGCGTAGTTCGGCGCGACCATCGGGTAGTCGGCCGGCAGGCCCCAGCGGTCACGGTATTCTTCTGGGGTCATATTGTACGCCGTCTTGAGATGGCGCTTCAGCATCTTCAGCTTCTTGCCGTCTTCCAGGCACACAATATAGTCCGGCGTGACCGACTTCTTGATCGGCACGGCAGGCTGCGGACGCTCTTCCGCCACCACCGGTTCGGTGCCGACATTGGCCAGCGACTTGTAGACCTGCTCGATCAGAGTCGGAAGATCGGTCAGTGCGACTGTATTGTTGGAGACATGCGCCGCCACGATCTCCGTGGTCAGAGACAACAGCGCGTTGGAAGGGGACCCGTTGCTCATGTAAGCTTGCTCCGCGGCATTCGTACCTCACCATATAAAGAGGTTTCCTGCATCGTGCAATATCCATCCTTTGGAACAAAGAGGAATCGGTGACCGAAAAAATCTCCACAGACTTGTTTCTCGACATCACCTCGCAGGTTTGTCCGTTAACCTTCGTCAAGACCAAGTTGATGGTGGAGCGGATGGACGCGGGGCAGACCCTCGAAGTCCGGCTGAATGCCGGTGAACCCTTGGAAAACGTTCCACGATCCTTGATCGAGTTGGGTCACAGCATTCTGTCTGTCCACCCCGAACGAATGGATGAGCCGGATGGAGTCCATCGCCTGATCGTGCAGAAAAATTAACCCCTATGCCCCGTCAAGATTGCGGCGCAGAACAAGTGCCGCGACCCGTCCATCCGGTCGTTTGTAGTATCCAGGGCGGCGTCCGACGGAAAAAAAGCCACTGGCCTTGTATAGACTCGAAGCTGCCGGGTTATCCTCGGCGACTTCAAGAAACAATGCAGTCGCACCCAGGTCCTGCGATCCGCCGACCGCGGCCTCCACCAGCAGGCGGCCGATGCCGCCGCGGCGGGCCTGCGGCAGCACGCCGATGGCGAGGATCTCCGCATCCTCCGCCGCGACCCGGGCCATCACGAAACCGAGCGGCCGGTCCCGGTCATCGAGGGCGATGGCGGCGAAGCCGGCCGGCGGGACGATCAGGGTGGCGACCGACGCCTCGTCCCAGGGATCGTCCGGGAAGCAGGCCTGCTGCAGGGCCGCCACCACACCGGCCTCCAGCAGGCCGGCGGGGTGGAGGCGGACGGCGGCGGTCATGCCGCGGCTCCTCCGCCCGGTACGGCTTTGCTCCCTGGCCCGGCAGCCGCGGTCTTCGGCTCCGTGGTCTTCGGCCCCCCCGTTTTCGGCAGGGTGACGTCGGGCGGACGGAGATAGAAGGGTTCGGCCGGCTGGCCGGTGGGGCGGACAGCCCCGAGCGCCGCCACCACGGCCGCATCCGGCAGCCCGTCGCCGGACGCCAGGGCCAGATCGGCACGCCCGGCCAGCAGCGGCGCCACCGCCGCCGCCGCGTCGCCGGCCAGCAGCAGCGGCCCGGACGGGTACAGCCCGTCGAGCCAGCCGGGGATCGCCGCCGGATCGGGCATCGCCGGATCGCCGACGGGGGCCAGCGCCGCGTCGTAGAGTTGAAGGAAGGGTTCCGCCCGCCGGCTGTCGACGGCAACCAGCAGGAAACGGCCGGCACGCTCGGCGGCCGGCACGCCATGGGCGATGGCGTCGAAGCTGGTGATGCCGATCACCGGCAGGTCCTGGGCGACGGCGATGCCGCGCGCGGCGGCCAGCGCGATGCGCAGCCCGGTGAAGGCACCCGGCCCGACGGTGACGGCGATGCGGTCGAGTTCGGCGAAGCCGGCGCCGGCCTCGGCCAGCACCTCCTGCGCCAGTGGTACCAGCACTTCGGCCTGCCCGCGCGCCATCGGCGGGCTGCGCCGGACGGTCACGCGCGCCCCGTCATCCTGACCGGCCGTTCCATCCCACACGGCCGCCGAACAGCCGGACGTGGCCGTATCCAGACCCAGAACCTTCATCACCCCACCTTCCCTGCCGCCGCGACCCGCGGACGGCCCGATCATAATACGCAAGCCCAGCCGCCACGGATTTCCATCCTGCCCGGCATTCCCCCGAAACGGAACCCGCCCGCATGGGAATGGCAGACCCGCGACCATGGCAGACGGCGCCGTGGCCATGCTACAGGACGATCGTCTTCCCCATACGCCGACGGTTGCCCTGTTCATGCTGACCGAGATCACGCCTCCGGCCTTCGACATCGACCTGGAGCTTCTCTACGCCACCGCCGACAATCTGTCGGGCGTGCCGATCTACCGCTCGGCGGTGTGCATGCTGCACCCCGACGCGGCCCGCCGGCTCGCCGACGCCATCCGGCTGGCCCGCGGCATCGGCTGCCGGCTGCGGGTGTACGATGCCTTCCGCCCGGCGGAGGCGCAATGGAGGCTTTGGCACGCCTTCCCCGACCCCACCTATATCGCCGACCCGCGGCTGGGGTCCAACCATACCCGCGGCGTGGCGATCGACCTGACGCTGGTGGATGCCGCCGGCGTGCCCCTGGACATGGGCACCGGGTTCGACGCGATGACCGAGCGGTCGCACCATGGCCGCATCGACCTGACCGCCGAACAGCAGCGCAACCGCGCCCTGCTGCTGGGCGTGATGGTGGGGGCGGGCTGGGAGCATTACCCCTCGGAATGGTGGCACTACCAGCTGCCGGATGCCGAACGCTACCCGCTGCTGACCGACGCCGCGGCCGGCGGCCGGCTGATGTAGAGACAGGGGCGGCCGGTACCGGCCCGAACTCAACTGCCCAAGCTCATTTCTACGTGTGCTACGCCGGAGGCGTTCCATTGTTGCACGCGCGCACCGCATCTCTGCTCTCCGCAGGAAAGCGGCGGACAGCGCTTGTTCGCAGGACGGGGACTGTGGCACATCATTTGCGTTGGGGCGGAGGTCGCCCCAATCAGCCTTTTCCGCAAGGGCGCCATGCCGTTCCGTCGTGCCGTCTCGGTAGTCGCCGCCGCCGCGCTGTCCATCTGGACCGCGTTCGTGCCGGTGTCCCGGCCCGCCGCCGCCGAAGCCGCCTCTCCGCAGGGCGCCAGCGCGGTGGTGTTCGCCTATGACCGCTTCGGCGAGGACCAGAACCCGTCGATCAGCATCCGCATCGACCAGTTCGAAGCGCATCTGGACGAGCTGACCGACGGCGATTACACCGTCCTGCCTCTGCCGAAGATCCTGGACGCCCTGCGCACCGGCAAGCCGCTGCCCGACCGCACCGTGGCGATCACCATCGACGAGGCCAGCCGCTCCGCCTTCACCGAGGCCTGGCCGCGGCTGAAGGCGGCCAATCTGCCCTTCACCCTGTTCGTCGCCACCGATGCGGTGGACCGCGGCTCCCCTGCCCACATGACCTGGGGCGAAATCCGTCAGCTGGCGGCGGCCGGCGTCACCATCGGGGCGCTCGGCACTTCCACCCAGTCGATGCTGGCGCGCAGCCCGGACCAGCTCGCCGCCGACCTGCGCCGGATGTCCGACCGCTTCCAGGCGGAGCTGGGGCGGCGCCCGGCCGTCCTGGCCTATCCGCAGGGCGAATATTCGCTGGCGGTGCGGCAGATGGTAATCGACCAGGGCTTCACCGCCGCCTTCGGCCAGCAGTCGGGGGTTATGCATCCGCAGGCCGATCCCTGGAGCCTGCCGCGCTTCGTCATGAACGAGACCTACGGCAGCGCCGACCGGTTCGAGCTGGCGGCCAACGCGCTGCCGCTGCCGGTGTCGGACCTGACGCCCGACGATCCGCTGGTCACCGTCAACCCGCCGCCGCTGGGCTTCACCATCGCCGACGGGGTGGGCGACAGCTCCAAGCTGGCCTGCTTCGCCACCGGCCAGGGCCGCACCGCGCTGGAACGCATCGCCGAGGACCGGGTGGAGGTCCGCATCCGCGATCCCTTCCCGCCGGGCCGCGCCCGCGTCAACTGCACGCTGCCGGCCGCCGACGGCCGCTGGCGCTGGCTGGGCGTGCAGTTCCTGATCCCGGAATAACCGGCCGCATCGGCAGTTTCCGGGGCCGATTCCGGGGCGTTTCCGACCGCATCAATCGGGCATTGGCTGCCGGTTCCGCCGCGCCTATGGTGCCGCTTCCGGCGTGCCGTCGCGAGGCGCGCCGCGGTTTCCAGAAATGGGCGTTTTCACAAGCGGGCGATTTTCGGGAGCGGGCCATGGCCGACGACACCTATTCACCAAGCGGGCCGGGGGGCGGACAGGGGGGCGGGCAAGGCAGCGCGCAGGGCTCCGACATCGGCTGGGCCGACACGGTGCGGTTCCGGCTGCCGGCCGGCTGGGCCGTCGATGTGGAGGAGCATGAAGGGCAGCCGGTGGGCACCTTCCGGCCGCCGCCGCCGGCCGCGGGCGTTCTGCGGCTGGTGACCGACCGGGTGGTGCCGCGACCGGACTCCGGCGGCACCGCCGCAACCTTGCAGGAGATGGCTCTGCGCTTTGTCCGGCCGCAGGACCAGCGGGCGGGGGACCGGACCGTGGACAGCCGGGCCGACGGCGCCGTGATCGCCCAGGCGATGATGCGGACGGAAGAGGACGGCCGGGCGGAGACGCATTATCTATGGCTGGTCGGTGCGGAGCGCGCCGATGCGGCGGGGTCCGTCGCCGCGGTCGCCATGTTCAGCTTCGCGCTGCCCGACCTGATGGATGGCGACGAATCCTGCGCCGAAATGCTGGGCCGGATCGACGATGCCATCCGCAATGCGGAGATCTTGTGAGGCGGCAGGTTTTGTGAGGCGGAAAGGCATCCGCCTCCTCGGAACGTCACTGCAACACGGTCACTGGGGAGCGCCGGTCAGCAGTGGCCGGCGCCGGTCGCCATCAGCGCCTTCATGCGCAGCGCATGCGGGTCGTGGGCGACGGCGGCCTCTTCGGCCGCAAGGGCGGCGAGGCTGAGGAAGCGCACCAGATCGTCCAGATCGCATCGCGTGGCATCGCTCATCAGGCTGTCGAGGCAGGACTTGATGGCCAGGGCCACATCGCGTCGTTCGTCCATCATCGCGCTTCCCTTTCACACCTGTGTGACCAGCATCGCAATTGAACCGCATGGTTCGGCGGCGGCAGCGGCAGCATTGCCGGCCCCGTCCCTTGCGGTCATCCCCAATGGACAAACGAGATAGCATATTCCTTTTGAGTTTTCACTATTAGATTCTCCAAAACTTGAATAATCATAGCAACTGTGAATTGATTGCACGCCACTTTGCACGCGGTTGCTTGTTAATGAAAGGTTAACTTCCTTGACTAGTTCATGAGCTAAGGATTTATCTCTTGTAACACCTGTGACGATTTGAATCATTGTGCTTGAATATCGGGATACTCGTCCCTGCGTACTTGAATACGCAGGTATTCTATTGCCAGGAGCAACGGGACGACGGCGATGTGGCACAGGGTGTCGGGGACGCGTTTTTTCCCCGCTTTTGCAGGCCGAAAGGCGCGCCACCCTGTTGCAGCCCGAAACGGCTCCGCCTATATCTCCGCCAGCACGGGCCGGACCCGGGGGCATCGCTTTCATGTGTCGCCCCCGGACACCAGGACCCCAAGCGCTCCACCGACGTTTCACCGACCCTATGGGGATCGCGGCGGTGCCGGACCAGACGGGCCGCCACGCATCTGCCGAACGAAAGAGGCTGAACATGAGCAAAGTGATTGGTATCGACCTCGGCACCACGAACTCGTGCGTCGCCGTTATGGAAGGCGGCAGCGCCAAGGTGATCGAGAACGCCGAGGGCGCGCGGACGACGCCGTCCATGGTCGCCTTCAGCCAGGGCGGCGAGCGGCTGATCGGCCAGCCCGCCAAGCGCCAGGCGGTCACCAATCCGGAAAACACCCTCTTCGCCATCAAGCGTCTGATCGGCCGCCGCTTCGACGATCCGCTAACGAAGAAGGACCAGGGCCTGGTTCCCTACCGCATCATCTCCGGCGACAACGGCGACGCCTGGGTCGAGGCGCACTCCAAGAAGTACAGCCCCAGCCAGATCAGCGCCTTCATCCTCACCAAGATGAAGGAGACCGCCGAGAACTATCTGGGCGAGAAGGTCACGCAGGCGGTCATCACCGTCCCGGCCTACTTCAACGACAGCCAGCGCCAGGCCACCAAGGACGCCGGCAAGATCGCCGGGCTGGAAGTCCTGCGCATCATCAACGAGCCGACGGCCGCGGCACTGGCCTACGGCATGGAGAAGAAGGGGTCCGGCACCGTAGCGGTCTATGACCTGGGCGGCGGCACCTTCGACATCTCCGTGCTGGAGATCGGCGACGGCGTGTTCGAGGTGAAGTCGACCAACGGCGACACCTTCCTGGGCGGCGAGGACTTCGACAGCCGGATCATCGAGTATCTCGCGGACGAGTTCAGCAAGGAGCAGGGCATCGACCTGCGCAAGGACAAGCTCGCGCTGCAGCGTCTGAAGGAAGCTGCCGAGAAGGCGAAGATCGAGCTGTCGTCCACCACGCAGACCGAAGTCAACCTGCCCTTCATCACCGCCGACCAGACCGGTCCGAAGCACCTGAACATCAAGCTGACCCGCGCCAAGCTGGAAGCCCTGGTGGACGAGCTGGTGCAGCGCACGATCGAGCCCTGCAAGGCGGCCCTGAAGGACGCCGGCCTGAAGGCCAGCGAGATCGACGAGGTGATCCTGGTCGGCGGCATGACCCGCATGCCCAAGGTCATCGACGCGGTGAAGCAGTTCTTCGGCCGTGAGCCGCACCGCGGCGTCAACCCGGACGAGGTGGTCGCCATCGGCGCCGCCATCCAGGGCGGCGTGCTGAAGGGCGAGGTCAAGGACGTCCTGCTGCTCGACGTCACCCCGCTGTCGCTGGGCATCGAGACGCTGGGCGGCGTCTTCACCCGCCTGATCGACCGCAACACCACGGTGCCGACGAAGAAGAGCCAGACCTTCTCGACCGCCGAGGACAACCAGAACGCCGTCACCATCCGCGTCTTCCAGGGCGAGCGCGAGATGGCGGCCGACAACAAGATGCTGGGCCAGTTCGATCTGGTCGGCATCCCGCCGGCCCCGCGCGGCGTGCCGCAGGTCGAGGTGACCTTCGACATCGACGCCAACGGCATCGTCAGCGTCACGGCGAAGGACAAGGCGACCGGCAAGGAGCAGCAGATCCGCATCCAGGCCTCGGGCGGCCTGTCGGACGCCGACATCCAGAAGATGGTCAAGGACGCCGAGGCCCACTCGGCCGACGATAAGAAGCGCCGCGAGCTGGTCGACGCCCGCAACCATGCCGACGCCCTGATCCACACCACCGAGCGGACCATCAAGGAGAACGGCGACAAGATCCCGGCCTCCGACAAGACCGCCGCGGAGGCTGCCGTCGCCGAACTGAAGTCGGTGCTGGACAGCGAGGATCTGGACGGCATCAAGGCGAAGACCGAGGCCCTGGCCCAGGTCTCCATGAAGCTGGGCGAGGCGATGTACAAGGCCGGCCAGGGCGAAGCCCCGGCTGCGGGCGGCGAGGCGCCGGGCGCCCAGCCGAACGAGCCGGGCGTCGTCGACGCCGACTTCGAAGAGGTCCAGGACGACAAGAAGAAGTCGGCCTGATCTTAGGCCAGCTTCTTTTTGATACGGACCTGACGCGAGCATCGATGGCCCGCCGCCTTTCCCCGGCGGCGGGCCTTCGGTATGCTGGGGTCAGGCTCCGACGCGACGCGGACAGTTTGGACCAGAACGACTCAAAGGCGGTCGGCCCCCATGGCGAAACAGGATTATTACGAGCTGCTCGGTGTGGCGAAGAGCGCCAGCGCGGATGAGCTGAAAAAGGCTTATCGCAAGATGGCGATGCAGTACCACCCGGACCGCAACCAGGGTGACAAGGACGCCGAGCAGAAGTTCAAGGAAATCAGCGAGGCGTATGACGTCCTGAAGGACGATCAGAAGCGCGCGGCCTACGACCGGTTCGGCCACGCCGCCTTCGAGAATGGCCGTGGTCCGGGTGCCGGTGCGGGCGCCGGCGGTTTCAACTTCGACTTCGGCGGCGGCGGCGGCTTCGCCGACATCTTCGACGAGATGTTCGGCGAGTTCATGGGCGGGCGCCGCGGCGGCGGCGGTGCGTCCGGCCGCGGCCAGGACCTGCGCTACAATCTGGAGATCGGGCTGGAGGACGCCTTCAAGGGCACCCAGACCACCATCCGCGTGCCCACCACCGTGCAGTGCGACGGCTGCAACGGGTCGGGTGCCGCGGCGGGCACCCAGCCGATCACCTGCCCGACCTGCCAGGGTCACGGCAAGGTGCGGGCGCAGCAGGGCTTCTTCACCATCGAGCGGACCTGCCCCGGCTGCCACGGCGCCGGCAAGGTCATCAAGGATGCCTGCAAGAACTGCGGCGGCTCCGGCCGGCTGCGCAAGGAGAAGACCCTTCAGGTCAACATCCCCGCCGGCGTCGAGGACGGCACCCGCATCCGTCTGGCCGGCGAGGGCGAGGCGGGGTTGCGCGGGGCGCCGGCCGGCGACCTCTACATCTTCCTGGCGCTCGCCCCGCACCCGATTTTCCAGCGCGACGGCGCCAACATCCACTGCCGTGTGCCGATCCCGATGACCACGGCGGCTCTCGGCGGGGCGGTGGAGGTGCCGACCATCGACGGCAGCCGCACCAAGGTGACGGTCCCACCGGGCACCCAGTCGGGCCATCAGTTCCGCATCAAGGGCAAGGGCATGTCGGTGCTGCGCAGCGCCCAGCGCGGCGACATGTACATCCAGGCGGTGGTGGAAACCCCGGTGAACCTGACCAAGCGCCAGCAGGAACTGCTGCGCGAGTTCGAGGGTGCTGCCAAGGAAGGGTCGAACCCGCAGTCGGAAGGCTTCTTCGCCAAGGTGAAGGAGCTTTGGGAAGACCTGAAGGACTGATCCCGACCGCGGCCGGGGACAAATCGGACCTGTCCGGACGGGCGGCGCGTCGACGATGCGCCGCCCGTTACTTTTTGTCGCACGCTGGGATCTTTCCGTGCTTTCCATTCGCCCCTGAGTGGTTTTTGCGCGAAAGCCGTTGAAGGGGCGGTCATGCACGTGTAATCACCCAGCATGGCTAATCCATTGGCGACACGTCCGGCCGGTGCCGGGGGCAGGCTGCCTTATGCGGGTTGAGAGGCTTCTCGCCGCGCTGGTCGACGCCTTTGTCCGCAGCGACGAACTGCCCGACCTGATCCTGCCGGCGGGCCACTCGCCGATCCTGCAACGCCGCCGCGCCGCGATGATCCAGTCGCGCGTCCGCATGGTGGCGCTGATCTTCGGCATCCTGACGCCGCTGTGGATCGCCATCGACGTCACCGTCTTCGAATGGTCGCTGGCGGTCTGGCTGATCCTGCTGCGCCTGACCGCCAGCGCCGCCTTCCTGGCGCTCGCCTTCGACCGCCGGTCCTGCGAGGACATGACCTGCGCCTGGTGGCGGCTGGCGGCGCTGCTGGCGATCCCGACCCTATTCTTCGCCGTCTCGCACCCGCTCCTGTACAACCAGGGGGTGGACGACCTGCGCATCGCCGTCAGCGCCGGCTACGGCTATCTGCCCTTCGTGATGGTGGCGGGCCTCAGCGTCTTTCCGCTGACCGCGCTGGAGGGGGCGCTGTTCGCGGCGCCGATGCTGGGCGCCCATCTGGCCGCCGGCTTCTACGGCTCGCTGGTGATGCCGTTCCCGTCCTACATCAGCGCGCTGTGGCTGCTGGCGCTGATCGCGGTGGTGGCGACGCTGGCGGCGATCAGCCAGCTGCACTTCATGATCGCGCTGCTGGAGCAGGCGGCGCACGACGCGCTGACCGGCGCCTTCTCCCGCCGGATCGGGGAGGAGTTGCTGAAACTCCAGGTCGCCCATGCCGAGCGGGCGGCGCAGCCGCTGACGGCGATCTTCGTCGATCTGGACGACTTCAAGGCGGTCAACGACCGTTATGGGCATGAGGAGGGCGACCGTGTCCTGCGCCATGCCGCCAACACCATCCGCAGCCTGCTGCGCCAGTCCGACGCCCTGATCCGCTGGGGCGGTGAGGAGTTCCTGGTCGTCATGCCCGACACCCCGCTGGACGGCGCGATGATCGCGGTGGAGCGCATGCGCCGCGCCGGCTTCGGCAAGCGGCCGGACGGCAGTTTGCAGACCGCCAGCATCGGCATCGCCGAACAGACGGCCGACCGTCCCGCCGATTGGGAAGCGCTGGTAGAACTGGCCGATCAGCGCATGTACCGGGCCAAGCAGGACGGCAAGGACCGGGTGGTCGTCACCGGCACCGGCGTCAAGCCCGACGCCGAGACCGATCCCTGGGACAGCATCACCGCCTGAGCGCGGTCAGCCGTCCACAGCGCCGTCCAGCGGATAATCCCGCAACGCTTCATAGACGGCGCCGCCGTTGCCGAGATGGCTGCGGTAGAGGGTGAGGCGGTCGACCGGCATCGGGCCGGCGCGGAACAGGCCGCGGTCGGACAGGAAGCGGCCGATGCGGTCGGCCGGCGCATCCTTCAGCCGGGCCAGCGTGATGTGGGGGGAGAATTTCCGCTCTTCCGCCGGCAGGCCGCAGCGGACGATGGCGGACTCGACCTTGGCCTGGAGATGGGTCAGCGCCTCGTTGCGCTCCACCCCGGCCCACAGCACCCGCGCCTTGCGGCCGGCGCCGAACACGCCGACCCCGTCGAAGGTGAGCGCGAATGCCGGCGCCCGCAGCTCCGCCAGGGCGGCGTCGATGTCCATCGCCTGATCCTCCGGCACCTCGCCGATGAAGCGCAGGGTCAGATGCATGGTCTCGGGTTCGGTCCAGCGCGCACCGGGCACCCCGCCGGCCAGACCGGCCAGCCGGCGGCGAACCTCCTCCGTCAGGTCGAGCGCGACGAACAGGCGGAGCATGGGGCACCTCCAGACTTACAGGGCCGGTTGCTGCAACGGCCCGCCCCCTTTCCAGGAAAGGAGGCGGGCCGTATGACAGCTTACGGGCACGGATCCGGCATGCGGTTGTGCACGGCATCGATCTCCGCCATCACCTCGGGCGACAGGGTCAGGGAGAGGGAGTCGATGTTGGAGATCAGCGTCTCCATCGTCGTCGCCCCGATCAGCGACGAGGTGACGAAGGGTTGCTGCAGCGTGAAGGCGATGGCCATCTGGTTGGGCGCCAACCCATGGCGGCGGGCGATGTCCAGATAGGCTTCCGTCGCCGCGTCGGCATTGACCGTGTTGTAGCGCGACGGCCGGTGGTCGAGCGAGCGGCGGCTGCCCGGCGGGACGGCGCCGTTCAGGTACTTGCCGGTCAGCGTGCCGGCGGCGAGCGGCGAATAGGCCAGCAGCCCGACATCCTCGCGCAGAGCCACCTCCGACAAGCCGTTCTCGAAGGTCCGGTTCAGCAGATTGTAGGCGTTCTGGATCGAGGCGACGCGCGGCAGGCCAGCGACCTCCCCTGCCACCTCGGCAGCGCGCAAGTAGCGCATGACGCCCCACGGGCTTTCGTTCGACAGGCCGACATGGCGGATCTTGCCGGCCTGGATCAGCTCGGCCAGCGCCGCCAGCGTCTCCTCGATCGGCACGGCGTCCTGCTCGGGCTTGTGCTTGTAGGTGCGGACGCCGAAGCGGTTGGTCACGCGGTCGGGCCAGTGGATCTGGTAGAGGTCGATGTAGTCGGTCTTCAGCCGCGACAGGCTGGCCTCCACCGCCGCGAAGAGGTTGGCGCGATCGAGCCGCGACTTGCCCTCGCGTATCCAGCCGAAGCCGCCGGCCGGCAGGCCGATGATCTTGCTGGCGAGGATCACCTTGTCGCGCTTGCCGCGCGACTGGAACCAGCTGCCGATCACCTCCTCCGTCTTGCCATAGGTGTCGGCGGTGGGCGGGATGGCGTACATCTCCGCCGTGTCCCAGAAATTGATGCCGCGGTCGAGCGCCGCATCCATCTGGGCATGGCCTTCGGCCTCGGTGTTCTGGCGGCCCCAGGTCATGGTGCCCAGGCCGATGGCGCTGACCGACAGGCCGGTACGGCCAAGCGGACGATACTGCATCCGGAACGTTCCTTATTCGAAATGATCTTTACAGAAACAGCGTCAGCACGCCGGTGTAGCCATAGAGCCGGTTGTGCGACACCTCGCCCGAGGCGAAGAAGCCGGTCAGCGGGATGTCGCCGAAGACCTCGCGGATCATCGACAGCTCGGCATTGGCGGCACCGAACAGGCTGGGGCCGCGGGCGATGCAGCTGACATACACCGCCCCCTTCGGCGTCGCCTTCACCCGTTTCTTGAGGCTGTCCAGCATCCGGCGCATGTCGGCGGCGGCGGTCTCCGCGTCGCGGCGGGTGAACATCACCGTCTGGCCGGTGGTGACCCGTTCGGCGATGGAGAGCCAGCCGGCGCGCGGGTCGATGGCGATCAGGTCGCGCACCAGATAATCCTGGGTGTCGGAGCCGGCGATGGGCAACCCGGCGCAGATCAGCCCGGCGACCTGCCGCAGGTCGGCGGCAAGCTCCGGCCCGATGTCCTCCTTGAACACGTCGAGCGCCGGGCGGCCGTCGATCTCAAGGATCACATTGTCGTCGCTGGCGGTGACGGTGCGCGTCGGCCCGATGGGGCGGCAACCCTGGGTCAGGGCGGTGGCGACCGGCAGCTGCGGCGCGAACAGCACGCCGGACACGCCGCCTTCGGTGACCGGGTCGGCATCCTCCGCCCCGGCGGCGATCTGCGGGAATTCCCCGCGCGAGGCGGTGAGGCCGCCGACCAGGAAGACGCCGGCCTCCTCCGACAAACGGGCGACCAGCCCGGCCATGTCGGCATGGTGCGGATCGACATGGATCAGCGCCAGCGCCGCGCCATGCTTGTCCAGCCAGCCGCCGGCACTGCCGCGCAGCGGCTCCAGCCCGTCGGTCAGGGTGGGGAACAGGCGGAAGCTGTCCTCCGGCAGGCGGGCGGCCATGATCGCCAGCCCCGGCTCGTCGAACAGGGCGGCGCCGTTCGCCATCACGCCGATGCCGGCGGTGCCGACCCAATGGCGGATGCCGGTGACGCCGCGCAGCAGGGTGACGATGCTGGTGGCATGCTCCGCCAGCCCGTCGGTCAGGTAGAGGAAGCCCAGGTTGCAGCCGGCGACCGGCCCCAGCCGGTCCAGGCAGGCCTTGACCGTCGGTCCCCACTCCGCCCCGGCGGCACAGGCGGCGTGAAAGCGGGTGTCGCTGTCCAGGATCGCGTTCATGGCGGGTCAGCCTCCGGTCTTTTCTGTAGTCTTCTGGATTTGCGGCAGGCTGTCGAGCAGGGCGGTGACGGAGGGCAGGATGCGCTCGACGATCACCGCCACGCCCTGGGCGTTGGGGTGCAGCCCGTCCGGCTGGATCAGCGCCTGCTGCAACGCCACCCCGTCGAGGAAGAAGGGATAGAGCGGCACGTCGTAGCTCTTCGCCAGATCCGGGTAGATGGCGTTGAAGCTGTCGGTGTAGGGCTTGCCCAGGCTGGGCGAGGCGAACATGCCGGCCAGCAGGGTCGGCACCTTGCGCTCCTTCAGCGTCTTCAGGATGGCGTCGAGGTTGGCCCTGGCCTGACCGGGGTCGAGCCCGCGCAGCATGTCGTTGGCGCCCAACTCCACAATGGCGGCGTCCGGCTTGTCGGCCAGCGCCCAGTCCAGCCGCGCCCGCCCGCCGGCGGTGGTGTCGCCCGACACGCCGGCGTTGACGACGGTGACGCTGTAGCCTTTCGCCGCCAGCGCCTTTTCCAGCTGGCGGGTGAAGCCCTGCGGTTCCGGCAAGCCGTAGCCGGCGGTCAGGCTGTCGCCCAGCGCCAGCAGCTTCACCGGCTGCGCGGCAACCGCGCGGGTCGGAACGGTCATCGATGCCCCTGCGGCGAAAAGAAAGGCGAATATGACCGCTGGCGCCACGCCAAGGGCGCCCGTGTTGAAAGCCCGGCGGGTCGTGCCATATGGCGATGGTCCATTCCGCTTGTGCGAGTGTCGCATGTCCAAGGCTCAGTCCCCTGCAACGTCGTCAAATTCCATCGCCCGGTCTTCAAACGAAATCATCGTTGAACTCGACGACGTCCACCTGAAATTGGACAGCGGCGCCGGACCCGTCAACATCCTGCGCGGCGTGAATCTTCAGGTGGCTGCCGGCGAGCGGGTCGGCGTCGTCGGCCCCAGCGGCTCCGGCAAGTCGACCATGATGATGGTGATGGCCGGTCTGGAACGCCCCAGCGGCGGCATCGTCCGCGTCGCCGGCCAGGATCTCCGGAAGCTGGACGAGGACGGCCTGGCACGCTTCCGCCGCCAGCATGTAGGCATCGTCTTCCAGGCTTTCCATCTGGTGCCGACCATGACGGCGCTGGAGAATGTCGCCATCCCGCTGGAATTCGCCGGGGTCGCCGACGCCTTCGACCGCGCCCGCGTCGGGCTGGAGCAGGTGGGCCTGGGCCACCGCATCCACCATTATCCCGGCCAGCTGTCGGGCGGCGAGCAGCAGCGCACCGCGCTCGCCCGAGCCTTCGTTACCGAGCCGTCGCTGCTGCTTGCCGACGAGCCGACCGGCAACCTCGACATCGACACCGGCAGCACCATCGTCAAGCTGCTGTTCGATCTGGCCGAGCGGCGCGGCACGACGCTGGTGCTGATCACCCACGACCAGAGCCTCGCCGCGCGCTGCGACCGCACGGTGCGGCTGGCGGACGGGCGGATCGCCGACGACGGGCAGGCGGCCCGGCGCGCGAAGCTCCAGGCGGCGGGGGAGTGAGGGGGATGACCGACCTCAGCCTCGCGCTCCGGCTTGCCCGGCGGGAGCTGCGCACCGGCCTGAAAGGGTTCTGGGTCTTCCTCGCCTGCCTCGCCCTGGGCGTCGCCGCCATCGCCGCGGTGCAGTCGGTGTCGAGCGGGCTGCTCGACGGGCTGGCGAGCGACGGGCGCTCCATCCTCGGCGGCGACGTCGCGTTGCGGCAACTCTACAATCCGCCGGCCGACGAGCAGATGGCCGCGCTGAAGGCCGGCGGCCGGGTGTCGACCTCCGCCGAGATGCGGGCGATGGCCCGCGCGGATGACAACGTCCGCTCATCGCTGGTCGAGCTGAAGGCGGTCGACGACCTCTATCCGCTCTACGGTGCCGTGGCGCTGGACGGCGGCGGCGACCTGCGCGACGCGCTGGCGCAGAAGGACGGCCGCTGGGGTGCCGTGGTCGAGGCCAGTCTGGTCGACCGGCTGGGGGTGAAGCCCGGCGACACCATCCATGTCGGCGAGGGCGCCTACCGCGTCGCCGCCGTGCTGGACCGCGAGCCGGACCGCGCCTCCTCCAACGCCTTCTCGCTCGGGCCGCGGCTGTTGGTGGCGCTGCCGTCGCTGACGAACACCGGGTTGCTGCAACCCGGTAGCCTCACCTGGTGGAGCGCCAAGGTGGCGCTGCCCCCGGAAACCGACCTCAAGGCGTGGCAGGAGGGCTTGCGTGCCCGCTTCCCCGATGCGCCGTGGCGGATGCGCGACTACACCAACGCCTCGCCGCAGATCGAACGCTTCATCGACCGCATGACGCTGTTCCTGACCCTGGTCGGGCTGACCGCGCTGCTGGTCGGCGGCGTCGGGGTCGGCAATGCGGTGCGCAGCCATCTCGATTCGCGCGCCCGCACCATCGCCATGATGAAGTGCATCGGCGCGCCCGGCGCCTTGGTCTTCCAGCTCTATCTGGCGCAGATCCTGACGCTGGCGCTGCTGGGCATCGTCATCGGGCTGGCGCTGGGGGCCGTGGCGCCGCTGGCGCTGGGCCGGCTGCTCGACGGCGTGCTGCCGGTGTCGGCCCACATCGGCGTCTATCCCGGCGCCCTGGCGCTCGCCGCCCTCTATGGCGTGCTGACGGCGCTGACCTTCTCGCTGTGGCCGCTGGGCCGGGCGCGCGAGGTGCCGGCCGGCGCCCTGTTCCGCGACGTGATCGCCCCGGCCGGTGGACGGCCACGCACGCCCTACACCGTCGCGATGATCGTGTCGGCCCTGGCGCTCGCCGGGCTGGCGGTTCTGACCGCCCACAACAAGATCTTCGCCCTGTGGTTCGTCGGCGGCTCCATCGCCACCTTCATCGCCTTCCGCGCCGCCGCCGCCCTGGTCACCTGGGGAGCGGCGCGGGTAGGGCGGGTCCGGCGTCCGGGCCTGCGTCTGGCGCTCGCCAACCTGCACCGGCCGGGCAACCCGACGGCGGCGGTGGTGCTGTCGCTGGGTCTCGGCCTGACGGTGCTGGTCGCCATCGCGCTGATCCAGGGCAACTTCGCCCGCCGGGTGTCGGAGACCATCCCGCAGGACGCCCCTGCCTTCTTCTTCGTCGACATCCAGCGCGACCAGTTCGATCCCTTGCGCGACCTCGTCACCGCCGTCCCCGGCACCAGCGCCTTCGAGGCGGTGCCGAGCCTGCGCGGCCGGATCGAGCGGGTGAACGGCGTGGACGCCGAAAAGGCGCTGGTCAAGCCGGAACAGGCCTGGATCCTGGCCGGCGACCGCGGCATCACCTATTCGGCGACGCTGCCGAAGCATTCCACCGTCACCGCCGGGTCCTGGTGGCCGACCGACTATGCCGGGCCGCCGCTGATCTCCATCCACCAGAGCGTCGCCGAGGCCTTCGGCATCGGTCCCGGCGCCACCATGACCGTCAACATCCTGGGCCGCAGCTTCGAGACGAAGGTCGCCAACGTGCGCTCCGCCGATTTCAGCAGCATGGCGATCAACTTCACCATGGTCTTCGCCCCCGGCACGCTGGAAGGGGCGCCGCAGACCTGGGTCGCCACCGTCCGCGCCACGCGGGACGCCGAAACGCAGGTGCAGCGCGCGGTGCTGCAACGCTTCCCCAACATCACCATGGTGCGGGTGAAGGACGCGCTCGACACCGTGGCGGAGATGCTGGGTCACATCGGCACCGCGGTGCGCATCGTCGCCGGCATCACGCTGGCGGCCGGCACGCTGGTGCTGGCGGGTGCGGTCGCCGCAGGCCATCGCCGCCGGGTCAATGACGCGGTGGTGCTGAAGGTGCTGGGCGCCACGCGCGGCGACATTCTGCGCGCCTTCCTGCTGGAATACGGGCTGCTGGGACTGCTGACCGCGGTCATCGCCGGCATCATCGGCACGCTGACCGCCTGGGCGGTGCTGAAGTTCCTGATGCATTGGGAATGGAGCTTCCTGCCGTCGGCTGTCTTCACCACCGCTTTGCTGAGCACGGCGATCACGCTGGCTTTCGGGTTCTATGGTACTTGGCGGGCTCTGGGCCAGCCTTCGGCGCCATTGCTTCGGAACGAGTGACTCCCGTATGATGAAGCCGCAGGAAAAACGAATCGTGAAAGCTTTTTCATCTGGAAAAAGCGCCGCCGATTCCTATTGAACCGCCTGGCGGACTCGCCAATATGTCCTGCGACGGGATCACCCAATTCCACCGAGGAAACCAAACCATGGCAGACCCGACCTATAACCGCTTCGCGACCGCAGGCCGCGCGACAGATCGGGGATACTTCGACGAAGGCCTGCGCCAGCACATGCTGCGCGTGTACAACTACATGGGTGCCGGCCTGATCCTGACGGGTCTGGTCGCCGCGCTCGTGTCGTCCAGCCCGGCCATGATGGCCACGATCTTCGGCACGCCGCTGAAGTGGGTGGTGATGCTGGCGCCGCTGGCCTTCGTCATGGTGCTGTCCTTCGGCATCCAGCGCCTGTCCTTCGCATCGGCACAGATGATCTTCTGGGCCTATTGCGGCGCGATGGGCCTGTCGATGTCGGCCATCTTCCTGGTCTTCACCGGGGCGTCGATCGCGCTGACCTTCTTCGTCACCGCGGCGACCTTCCTGGCGATGAGCCTCTACGGCTACACCACGAAGGCCGACCTGTCGAAGATGGGCTCGTTCCTGATGATGGGCGTCATCGGTCTGGTGATCGCCGGCCTGGCGAACATCTTCTTCCAGTCGCCGGCCCTGCACTTCGCGATCTCCGCCATCGGCGTGCTGATCTTCACCGGCCTGACCGCCTATGACACCCAGTCGATCAAGGAAAGCTACGCCGAGGGCTACGATCACGAGAGCACCGGCAAGCTGGCCCTGATGGGCGCCCTGACGCTGTACCTGGACTTCATCAACCTGTTCCAGTTCCTGCTGCAGTTCCTGGGCCAGCGCAACAACGACTGAACCCCGGACATCTAACCCGAGACGCCCGATCGGACAAGCACCTGATCGACGCAGCAGCCGCCCGGAAGCACCCGCTTCCGGGCGGTTTTCTTTTGGTCAGGTTTCCACCGTCACCGCATCGCCGACCTTGAGACCGAGCAGTTGGTCGGCCCGCCCGCGGTTGACGGCGATCTCCGCCAACCCGTTGGAGTTTTCGTACCACAGCGGCTGCCCCGGCCCGACGGCGCCGAAGGTGCGGGCACGGGTGACGCGGGCGCCGCCGGCGGTCAGCACCGCGTCGGCGGGCAGGGCGGATGCCCGCATGCCGGTCATGGCGTTGCCGTAGACATCGACATAGACGATGCGCGGCAGCTCGTCCGGCCAGTCCGGGCGGCCGAGGACGGCGGGATCGAGCGGGCTGCGCGCCACGGCCTGCCCGGTGGCAAGGCTGGCGGCCACGGGGGCGAACAGGTCGCGGCCGTGGAAGCTGGCGGACAGCCGGTCCGGGATCCAGTCGATTGTCCAAGCGTTTAGCGACGTTGCGCGGCGGGCGAGCAAAGCGAACAGCCCATTGTCCGGCCCGACGAACCAGCGTCCGTCGGCCTCCACCATCACCGGCCTCCGGTCGGTGCCGACGCCGGGATCGACGACGCAGAGAAAGACGCTGCCGGCGGGGAAGGCCGGGGCGTAGGCCGCCAACAGATAGGCAGACAGCTGCGGGTCGAAGGCGGGAGCGTCGGCGAACAGGTCGATGACCGGCACGCCGGGCGCCTGTTGCGCCAACACCGCCTTCATCTGGCCGGTGTAGGGACCGGAAAGCCCGAAATCGGTGAAGAGCAGGATCATCGGGGGCATGGGGGCAGTCTCACCAAGGCTGCGGTGGTTCTGCCCCCATCCTACCCCCATCCTATCCTGGGCTCACACCGACTTGGTATCCAGCGCGTAGCCGGCCGACCGCACGGTGCGGATCAGGTCCAGCTCGTCCTCTTCGTTCATCGCCTTGCGCAGGCGGCGGATGTGTACGTCGACCGTACGCGGCTCGACGTACACGTCGTGGCCCCACACCAGATCGAGCAGCTGTTCGCGCGAGAAGACACGGCCGGCATGCTGCATGAAATGGCGCAGCAGGCGGAATTCGGTCGGGCCGAGGTGTACGTCCCGGCCGTTGCGGCGGACGCGGTGGGCGGCCAGATCCATCGTCACGTCGGCGAAGGTCAGCACCTCGTCCGTCATGCCGGGCGATGCGCGGCGCAGCACGGCGCGCATGCGGGCGACCAGCTCGGTCGGGGAAAAGGGCTTGGTGATGTAGTCGTCGGCACCGGAATTCAGGCCGCGCACACGGTCGCCTTCCTCGCCGCGGGCGGTCAGCATGATGATCGGGATGTCGCGGGTCTTGGCGTTGCGGCGCAGCTGGCGGCAGACCTCCAGCCCGCTCATCAGCGGCAGCATCCAGTCCAGCAGCACGATGTGCGGCGTCTGTTCGCCGGCGGCCAGCAGGGCCTCCTCGCCGTCGCTGGCGGTGGCGACGCGGAAGCCTTCCTTTTCCAGGTTGTACTTCAGCAGCGTCAGGATGTCGGCCTCGTCCTCGACGATCAGGACGAGCGGCTTCAGGGCCGCGTTCATGGTGGCTCCGTTCACAGCGCGCGTCTCGACGTTAACCGGCATGGCACAGCCTTTTCAACAAAGGAGGGAAGAGGGGCGGGCATCGGGAAAGACAGGGGGCAAGTCCAGGGCGGGGGCTCAGCCATAGCGGCCGGTGATGTAGCCCTGGGTGCGCTCGTCGCGCGGGTTGGTGAAGATTTCCTCTGTGTCGTCGCACTCCACCATCTCGCCCAGATGGAAGAAGGCGGTGCGCTGCGACACGCGGGCGGCCTGCTGCATGTTGTGGGTGACGATGACGATGGTGTAGTTGGCCCGCAGCTCGTCGATCAGCTCCTCGATGTGGGCGGTCGCGATGGGGTCGAGCGCCGAGCAGGGCTCGTCCATCAGGATCACCTCGGGGCTGACGGCAATGGCGCGGGCGATGCACAGCCGCTGCTGCTGGCCGCCGGACAGGCTGGTGCCCGGTTCGCGCAGCCGGTCCTTCACCTCCGCCCACAGGCCGGCGCGCTTCAGCGAGGTCTGCACCACCTCGTCCAGCTCGTCGCGGCCGGAAGCCAGGCCATGGATGCGCGGGCCGTAGGCGACGTTGTCGTAGATCGACTTCGGGAAGGGGTTCGGCTTCTGGAACACCATGCCGACGCGGGCGCGCAGCTGCACCGCATCGACCGCCTTGCCGTAGACATCCTCGCCGTCGAGCGCGATCTGCCCTTCGACCCGGCAGCCCTCGATGGTGTCGTTCATCCGGTTCAGGCAGCGCAGGAAGGTCGACTTGCCGCAGCCGGACGGGCCGATCAGCGCCAGCACCCGGTTTTCCCGGATGTCGAGGTCGATGCCCTTCAACGCCTGCTTGGCGCCGTAGAACACCTTCACCCCGCGGGCGGTCATCTTGTTGGGCAGCGCTGCGCCGGAACGCTGGCCCGGACGGTCGTCGGCGCGGGGCCGCAGCTTCAGCGGGCTCGGAATGCTCATGACGCTCACCACCGTCTCTCGAAAATCTTGCGCAGGATCACGGCCGCGCCGTTCAGCAGGATCAGGACGCCGAGCAGGATCAGGATCGCCGCCGAGGTGCGCTCGGTGAAGGCCCGCTCCGGGCTGTCGGCCCACATGTAGATCTGCACCGGCAACACCGTGGCGCTGTCGGTCAGCCCATGCGGGATGTCGACGATGAAGGCGACCATGCCGATCATCAGCAGCGGCGCCGTCTCGCCCAGCGCGCGGGCCATGCCGATGATGGTGCCGGTCAGGATGCCGGGCATCGCCAGCGGCAGCACATGGTGCAGCACCGTCTGCAGGGGCGAGGCGCCGATGCCCAGCGCCGCCTGACGAATCGACGGCGGCACCGCCTTCAGCGCGACGCGGGACGCGATGATGATGACCGGCAGCGTCATCAGCGCCATCACCAGCCCGCCGACCAGCGGGGCGGAGCGCGGCATGCCGAAGAATCCCAGGAACACCGCGAGGCCGAGCAGGCCGAAGATGATCGACGGCACCGCGGCGAGGTTGTTGATGTTCACCTCGATCAGGTCGGTCCAGCGGTTCTTCGGCGCGAACTCCTCCAGATAGACCGCGGCGGCGATGCCGGTCGGCACCGACAGCGCCATGGTCACCAGCAGGGTCAGCAGCGAGCCGGCGATGGCGCCGCCGATGCCGGCCTGTTCCGGCTCGCGGCTGTCGCCGGCGGTGAACAGGGTGGTGTTGAAGCCCTGCGCCAGCGCACCCGACGCCAGCAGCGCGTCGGCGGCGGCGATCCTGGCGTCGCCGATCCCGCGCTCGCTTTCCGGCAGGTCGCGGCGGTAGGCGCCCTTCACCAGCTGGTCGATCTGGTCGTCGGCGCGGACCCAGACGGTCTGCGTCGTGCCGGCCAGCGCCGGATTCTTCGCCACCATCGCCTCCAGCTCGTAGGGGGCGCCCGACGACAGCAGGTCGTTCAGCACGCGTTTGCCGGCACGGTCGGTCACCTGCGGGAACTGGGCGTAGAGCGCCCGGCGCAGCGGGGCGGTGTAGTTGCGGTCGGCGACCTCCGCCGGGTCGAGCGTCACCTCCAGCCGGATGCGCGCTTCCCAAAAGGCACTGGCGCCCTTGGCGACGATGGAGCCCAGCAGCAGCACCAGGATCAGCGCCGCCAGCGCCACCGCGGCGGCGCCGGCCAGCCGGAAGCGGCGCTCCGCCGCATGGCGGGCACGCAGACGTCGGGCGAAGGCCTCGCTGCGCAGGCGCGACTTCGGCGCAGTGGAGTGGCCAGGGGAGGAGGCGGGGGAGGGCGTCACGGCCGCCGCGTCCCGCTCGACGAGGTCAGTCATATTTTTCCCGATAGGTCCGGACCACCCGCAGGGCGACCATGTTGAGGCAGAGCGTGACGAGGAACAGCACGAGACCGAGACCGAAGGCCGACAGCGTCTTCGGGCTGTCGAACTCCTGGTCGCCGACCAGCAGCGTGGCGATCTGGGTGGTGACGGTGGTGACCGCCTGCAACGGGTTGGCGGTCATGTTGGCGGTCAGGCCCGACGCCATGGTGACGATCATCGTCTCGCCGATGGCGCGGCTGACCGCCAGCATCACCGCGGCGACGATGCCCGGCAGCGCCGCCGGCAGGACCACCTGCCTGATGGTTTCCGACTTGGTGGCGCCGAGGCCGTAGGAGCCGTCGCGCAAGGATTGCGGCACCGCGTTGATGACGTCGTCCGACAGCGAGCTGACGAAGGGGATGATCATCACCCCCATGACGATGCCGGCGGCCAGAGCCGATTCCGAACTGACGTCCAGCCCCAGCGCCTCGCCGACCGAGCGGACGAAGGGCGCCATCGTCAGCGCGGCGAAGAAGCCGTAGACCACGGTCGGGATGCCGGCCAGGATCTCCAAAGCCGGCTTCAGCCAGGTGCGCACGCCGCGACCGGCATATTCCGACATGTAGATCGCCGCCATCAGCCCGACCGGCACCGCCACCAGCATGGCGATCACCGTGATCAGCAACGTGCCGGCGAACAGCGGGATCGCGCCGAAGGAGCCGCTGGAGCCGACCTGATCGGCCCGCATCGCCATCTGCGGGCTCCAATGGGTGCCGAACAGGAAGTCGAGCGGCGAGACGACGCTGAAGAAGCGCAGCGCCTCGAACAGCAGCGACAGCACGATGCCGACCGTGGTCAGGATGGCGACTAGCGAACAGACGACCAGCGCCACCCGCACCACCAGCTCCACCGCCGGACGGGCGCGCAGGTCGGGGCCGATGCGGTGACGGCCCCAGGCCAGCCCGGCGACGGCGAAGCTGGCGCCGACGGCGAGCAGGCTCCAGCCGGCGAGATCGCGCAACGCGGCGTAGCGGCGCGCCGCCTCGACCACCAGCGGATCGGCTTCACGCCCGGTCGAGATGCCGCGGGCGAGGTTGAGGATGTCGGCCTTCAGCAGGGCGACCGACTGGCCGTCGCCGGTGGTCAGCCGCTCCGGCAAGGCCGACAGCACCAGCTGCATGGCCAGCCAGCCTTCCGACGCCGTCCAGGCGACGAACAGCAGCAGCGCCGGCAGCCCGGCCCACAGCGCGACATAGACGCCATGATAAGAGGGGACCGAATGCAGCTCCGCCACCCGCCCGCCGACGGACGCCGCCGCCCGCGACCGGCCGATCATGAAGCCGATCACGGTGAGCAGGGCCAGGATCAGGGCGAGGAGAGTCAGCTGCATGCGGGTCGCTCAAGAGGAGGAGTTGGTCAGAACTGGAGCGGCGTCAGGTTGACCGCCTCGACGCGGGCGGCGTCGCGCAGCGACTTCGGTTCCGGGATCAGCCCCTTGTCGACCAGATAGCCGTCGTCGCCCATCGCCCGTTCCGACGTGTATTCGCCGATGAACTCGCGGATGCCCGGAATGACGCCGGCATGGGCGTTCTTGACATAGATGTAGAGCGGGCGGGCCAGCTCGTACTTGCCGGCGGCCACCGTCTCCGCCGTCAGCTCTACCCCGTCCATCTTCGCCGACTGCAAGGTGTCGCGGTTCTGGTCGAGGTAGCTGTAGCCGAACACGCCGAAGGCGTTGGGATTGGCGAGCAGCTTCTGGACGATCAGGTTGTCGTTCTCGCCGGCCTCGACATAGGCGCCATCCTCGCGGATGGTCATGCAGGCGCGCTCGCGCGCCTTTTCGTCGGGGACGGCCTTGGCGACCTCGGCCACCTTCCTGCAGCCTTCCAGCATCGCCAGCTCGTTGAAGGTGTCGCGCGTCCCGGAGGTGGGCGGCGGCCCCAGCACCTCGATCGCCGCCTTGGGCAGCGACGGGTCGATGTCGGACCACAGCTTGTAAGGATTGGCGACCAGGGCGCCGTTCACCGGCACCTCCTTCGCCAGCGCCTTCCACAGGATGACGGTGGACAGCGACACCGGCGCCGCCTTCCGGGAGGAGGCCAGCGCGATGCCGTCATAGCCGATCTTCAGCTCGGTCATCGTGGTGACGCCGTTGCCGGCACACTGGTCGATTTCCGACTTCTTGATCCGGCGCGAGGCGTTGGCGATGTCGGGATGGGCCGGGCCGACGCCGGCGCAGAACAGCTTCAGCCCGCCGCCGGTGCCGGTCGATTCGACCACCGGGGTCTTGAACTTGCCGGTCTTGCCGAAGGCCTCCGCCACCGCGGTGGTGAAGGGGAAGACGGTGGAGGAGCCGACCGCGCGGATCTGGTCGCGCGACTGCGCCCAGGCCGGGGCGGCAAGGCTCAGGGCCAGGGTCAGGCCCAGGGCGGTCGCGGCGACAACATGGGTCCGGGTGGTCACGGGTGCCCCTCCTTGAGGAAACGGAGACTGGTCCAGCGGAATGGCGCGGACCATAGACCCGGAGGGCGACCGATTGATTACGTTTTTATGACGCTTTCATGACAGCGTCACGGAGCACCCCGCCTCTCTCACACCCCGCCATATCCCCTCTCCCCCCCGGGGAGAGGGTTAGGGTGAGGGGGGAGCGCGGCGGGAGCCTTGGGAACGAGACGCAGCGTCTCCCCCTCACCCCGGCCCTCTCCCCGGGGGGGAGAGGGGGACTCGGCAGGCAGGTAAACGGTGAAGGCGCTGCCCACCCCGACCTCGCTTTCGATGGTCAGCCGGCCGCGGTGGCGGTTCAGGATGTGCTTGACGATGGCAAGCCCCAGCCCGGTGCCGCCCATAGCGCGGGAGCGCGCGGCATCGACGCGGTAGAAGCGCTCGGTCAGGCGGGGCAGGTGGGTGCGGGCGATGCCGTCGCCGCGGTCGCGCACCGACACCGACACCATGGCGGTGCCGCCGCGCCCCATACGCTTGTCCTTCGCGGCAGCGCCGGGCGCCGGCAGGCCGGTGAAGCCCACCGCCGCACCGTCGGCCAGCGCCACGCTGACGGTCACGTCGGTGTCCTCGCGCGTGTATTTGATCGCGTTGCTGACGAGGTTCTGGAAGACCTGGGTCAGCTGGTCCTCGTCGCCGACGACCGGCGGCAAATCCTCCGGCGCCTCCATGCGCAGGCGGATGCGGCGCTCCGCCGCCTTCAGCTGAAGCGCGGCGATGACGTTCTCCAGCTCCTCCACCACATCGACGCGCCCGTTGGGCTGCATGTGCTCGTCCAGCTCGATGCGCGACAGCGACAGCAGGTCGTTGACCAGACGGGTCATCCGGCTGGCCTGATCGTGCATGATCGCCAGGAAACGGTCCTGCGCCTCCGGATCGTCGCGGGCCGGGCCGCGCAAGGTCTCGATGAAGCCCAGCAGGGAGGACAGCGGCGTGCGCAGCTCGTGGCTGGCGTTGGCGATGAAGTCGGCGCGCATCTGCTCCGACCGGCGGGCGGCGGTGACGTCGTGCAGGGTCAGGATCGCCATGCGGGCGACGGTGGGCGGACGCGGCGCCGGCTCCTCCTCGATCTCGCCATCCAGCAGCGAGGGATCGGGTTCCGGCACCAGCCGCTGGAAGGGCTTCACCTGCGCTTCGAAGCTGCGCTCCACCGGGACCGGCAGGGTGAACTCGATGATGCGGGACGCACCGCCGCGCAGCACCGAATCCACCGCCTCCAGCACCGCCGGCGTGCGCAGGGACGAGGCGAGGTCGCGGTCGACGATCTTGTCGCCGAACAGCTCCCGCGCCGTCTGGTTGGCGCGCACCACCTGCCTGTCGGCATCCATCAGCAGCAGCGGGGCGGGCAGGGCGTCGATCACCGCCTCGTCGGCGTCCAGTTGCATCCGCACGCTTTCGGCGCGGCGCAGCCCGACCCGGTGCAGGCGGCCGATGGTGGCGACCAGCGCCTTGAGGGCCGGCGGCGTGCCGGCCGGGGCCAGCGGCTCGTCGGTTTCGGCCAGCCGGGCGGCATAGTCGGTCACCGCGTTGGCGTCGCGCCGGTAGGTCCGCAGGATCTGGACCGCCCCCGCCAATGCCGCGATGCCCGCCGCCAGCGCCAGCCCGCCATGCAAGGCCCCGCTGTAGACCGCCCAGGTCAGCACGCCGGCAAGGGGGGCCAGCATCAGCAGGATGGCGGTCAGAAGCGGGGTGGGCGGCGACGCCTTCTGGCGCATGGGGTGGCACCGGATTTGAGGGTGGAGACGGACCGGGAATGCGCGGGTCCAGCCCTTCTACACCATCGCCGCGACGCTCGCGCGGCGGTCATAAAAGATTCATGGCGGAGACTGTGCGGCTGGCCGTTGACTCCAATATCTTAGATCTTCATTCTATCTTCATGGAAAAGATGGAAAACGATATCGACAGCCGGCTTGCCACCCGGTTGCGTGCCCTGCGGGCGGACCGCGGCCTGACGCTGGACGGCTTGGCCGAGCGGTCGGGCGTCAGCCGCTCGATGATCTCGCTGGTGGAACGGGGGGAGAGCAGCCCGACGGCCTCCGTGCTGGAGCGGCTCGCCGCCGGGCTCGGCGTGACGCTGGCGACGCTGTTCGCCGAGGCCGAGCGCGCGGACGCCGACCCTGTGGTTCGCCGCACCGACCAGATCGCCTGGACCGACCCCGCCACCGGCTACCGCCGCCGCAACCTGTCGCCGCCGGGCTATCCGTCCCCCATCGAGCTGGTCGAGGTGGAATTGCCGCCGGGCGCCCGCGTCTCCTACGACAGCGGCGCCCGAGCCGCCATCGTCGAGCAGCAAATCCATCTGCTGGACGGCACCATCGAACTGAGTGTGGGAGAGGTCACGCACCGGCTAAGCACCGGCGATTGCCTCGCCATGCGGCTCGACCGGCCGACCAGCTTCCACAACCCGACCGACCGCACCGCCCGCTACATCGTGGCGCTGACCACCGAGGGTCGCGGCGGTTCAAACGCCGTTAAACGTTGAAGGAGCGAGTCATGGACGCTGCCTGCCTGGACCCGAGCCGGCGGAGTGGAGACGGTGCGGTGACGGTCCGCATGCTGACGGCGGACGAGGCCGGCGCCGCCGTGCCGGGCCTGACCGACGTGCTGCTGGATTGCGTGGAGGGCGGTGCGTCGGTCAGCTTCATGGCCCCCCTCGACCGCGCCACCGCCGAAGGCTTCTGGCGGAGCGTGGCGGCCGGGGTGGAGCGGGGAGAGCGCATCCTGCTGGTGGCGGAGGATGGCGACGGCGTGCTCGGCACCGTCCAACTGGTGGTCGCCCAGCCGCCGAACCAGCCGCACCGTGCCGACCTGTCCAAGATGCTGGTCCACCGCCGCGGCCGCCGCCGCGGCGTCGGCGCCGCCCTGATGCAGGCCGCCGAGGATGCGGGACGCGCCGCCGGCAAGACCCTGCTGGTGCTGGACACCGCCTCACCCGAGGCCGAGCGGCTCTACACGCGCGCCGGCTGGGTGAAGGTCGGCGTCATCCCGAACTTCGCCCTGTGGCCGCAGGGTGGGCTCTGCGACACGGCGTTCTTCTACAAGGCGTTGGGGTGAGTGACAGTTCGAACGGTACTAGAAGGTAAGGAGTTTTTCGAGAACCGATGCATTGGCCGGGACAAATGGGTTCACAAACCGAACCCCTTCAAGCTCCCGGCCATCTTGCAAATCTTCACTGAACAGGACACGGCCGCCGGCGCGCCTTACCACAGACCAGATCATGCCGTCCCAGAATTGGACGCCATGGTCACGGTGTATGCGCATAGCGTCGACGACATCTGCAAATACCGCCTCACGTATTGGAAAAACTCCGCTCCATACGTCGACGTAACGTGAGGCTTGCTCGGGGGAAGCGCGGTACTTCCTGACCGCGACGGAATAGAACTCAGTCAAGGTCTGAAGCGGCAACACTCCACACCCACCAGCACCCAGCCGATCAAGAAGATCGACCGCCCTGCGATGCTTTTCGGGGTCGCCAGCACTATCGACAGCATAGAGAAGAATGTTGGTATCGATCCCAGCCAACTTCATCGCGAATGCACATCGTCGCGGTCGACACCGCCGCAGAAGCCAAGAGGAAGCCCTTCCGCAAGCATCACCATCATCCGCCGATGCGCGCTGCTGCGATCCAAATTCATGGATGCATCGGCAGGCGATAGCACGGCAACCGGTTTGCCATCCTTGGTGATGGTGATACGCGCGCCGCCTTCGACGTCGCGCAGCATTTTCGAGAAGTCGCGGTTCGCTTCCGCCGCACTGACGAGACCGTCCGGCATGGGCATCCCCTCCAACACTTGGTGTCTGGACTAAACTATAGGATGCCCAGCCCGGAAAGGTCACGCCTCTTCCTCCACCGCGGCGGAAGAAGAGGCGTCTTACCTCACCTCACCACGGCAGCGAGTCATGCGCCGCCAACGCTGCGGCGGTGACGATGTCGTTGACCGAGGCGCCCATGGTGACGATCTGCGCCGGCTTGTCCAAGCCGATCAGCAGCGGGCCGATCATCTGGCCGCCGGCCATCTTGTTCAGCAGCTTGGCCGAGATGTTGGCCGAATGCAGGCCGGGCATGATCAGCACGTTGGCCGGACCGGACAGCCGGCAGAACGGGTAGACCCGCTTCATCAGCTGGTAATCCAGCGCCACGTCGGCCGACATCTCGCCGTCATACTCGAAATCGACCCGGCGGCTGTCGAGGATCGACAGGGCTTCCCGCAGCGGATCGGTGTTCGGGTGCGGCGTCTGGCCGAAGTTGGAGAAGGACAGCATCGCGATCCGCGGCTCGTGCCCCATCTGCCGGGCCTTGGCCGCAGCCCCGATGGCGATGTCGGCCAGCGTCTTGCCGTCGGGACGGACATGGACGGTGGTGTCGGCGATGAAGACGGTGCGGTTGCGGGTGATCGACAGGTGCAGGCCGAACACCGGCTCGCTCGCCTTGGGATCGATGACGCGGCGGATTTCCTCGTAGGCGACGCCGAAGCTGCGGGTCAGGCCGGTCACCATGGCGTGGGCGTCGCCCTGCGCCACCATGCAGGCGGCGAAGACGTTGCGGTCCTGGTTGACCATCCGCTGGCAGTCGCGCAGCAGCGCGCCCTTGCGCTGCAGGCGGCGGTAGAGGTGGTCGGCATAGCGGCGGTTGGCGTCCGACAGGCGGGCGTTGTGGATCTCGAACTGGACGTTGGGTTGCCCCATCGCCGTCAGCTGTTCCCGGATGACCTCTTCCCGGCCGATCAGCACCGGCGTGCCGTAACCATGGGCCCGGAAGGCCATGGCGGCGCGGATCGTCCGCTCCTCCTCGCCCTCGGCGAAGACGACGCGGCGCGGGTTGGTCCGCACCTTTTCCAGGATCAGTTCCAGGCTGTCGGCGGTCGGATCCAGGCGGGTGCGCAGGGAATGCTTGTAGCTGGTCAGGTCGAGGATCGGCTTGCGCGCCACCCCGCTTTCCATGGCGGCCTGGGCGACGGCGGCCGGGACGGTGACGATCAGGCGCGGGTCGAACGGCACCGGGATGATGTAGTCCGGGCCGTAGCGCAGCCGGCGCCCCGAATAGGCGGCATCGACCTCGTCCGGCACATCCTCGCGCGCCAGCGCCGCCAGCGCCTTGGCGGCGGCGACCTTCATCGCCTCGTTGATGGTGGTGGCGCGGACGTCCAGCGCGCCGCGGAACAGGTAGGGGAATCCCAGAACGTTGTTGACCTGGTTCGGGTAGTCGGAACGGCCGGTCGCCACGATGGCGTCGCCGCGCACCGCCTTGACCTCTTCCGGGGTGATCTCCGGATCGGGGTTGGCGAGCGCGAAGATGATCGGCCTGGCCGCCATCGACTTGACCATCTCCGGCGTCATCGCCCCCTTGGCCGACAGGCCGACGAACACGTCGGAGCCGGCCACCGCCTCTTCCAGCGTGCGCTTGTCGGTATCGACGGCGAAGGACGACTTCCACTGGTTCATGCCGTTGGTGCGGCCACGGTAGACCACGCCCTTGGTGTCGCACAGGATGATGTTTTCACGTGAAACACCCATCGTGCAGAACAGCTCGGCGCAGGCGATACCCGCCGCACCGGCGCCGTTCACCACCATCTTCACGTCCTCGACCTTCCGGCCGGTGATGTCGCAGGCGTTGATCAGGCCGGCGGCGGCGATGATCGCGGTGCCGTGCTGGTCGTCGTGGAAGACCGGGATGTCCAGCAGTTCGCGCAGCCGCTCCTCGATGATGAAGCAGTCGGGCGCCTTGATGTCTTCCAGGTTGATGCCGCCGAAGCTGGGGCCGAGGAAGCGCACGCAGTTGACGAATTCGTCCACGTCGCGGGTGTCGACCTCGAGGTCGATGCCGTCGACGTCGGCGAAGCGCTTGAACAGCACCGCCTTGCCTTCCATCACCGGCTTGCTGGCCAAGGCACCCAGGTCGCCCAGGCCCAGCACCGCGGTGCCGTTGGAGATGATGGCGACGATGTTGCCCTTGGCCGTGTAGTCGTAGGCGAGCGACGGGTCTTCGGCGATGCGCAGGCAGGGCACGGCGACGCCGGGCGAATAGGCCAGCGCCAGATCGCGCTGGGTGGTCAGCGGCTTGGTCGGGGTGATTTCCAGCTTGCCGGGCCGGCCGCTGGAATGCAGCAGCAGGGCCTCTTCATCGGTGACGCGCTTGGTGTCGGACATGGATGTCGTGTTCCTCAACGGAGTGTACAGCCCGTCGGTCGTCGTTGATGCTTTTTGTGCGGTGCGCTGCCGACGGTGGGGTCGCGATGGTACACGCCGCACGCGCAACTCGCCAAGCCTCCAAAGCCCGCTTTTTGTACGAATCATGCATTTCTTTGACGATTGAAGACACATTCAGTTGGGATTGCGTCCTATCTGCTGCGCTCGCCTTGCATGACCATGGCGTTTGGGAGGGCCGGGCGGCGGCTGTTACCATGCGGTGCACCCCCGCAACCCGCGCTTTCCGCCTCTGCCGGAGCCTCCATCTTGTCCCAGGCCACACGCCCTGCGGCGCCCACCGCTTTGACGCCTGACGAACGCCGCATCACGCTGGTCATCGCGGCGGTGCAGTTCATCAACATCCTGGATTTCATGATGGTGATGCCGCTCGGTCCCGACTTCGCGCGGGCACTCGGCATTCCCGCGGCGCATATCGGTTACATCGGTGGCAGCTACACCGCCGCCGCCGCGGTGGCCGGGCTGATCGGGTCGATGCTGCTCGACCGCTTCGACCGGCGCCGGGCGCTTGCCGTGGCGATGGCCGGGCTGATCGTTTCCACCGCGCTCGGCGGTCTGGCCTGGGACTTCCCGTCGCTGCTGGCGGCGCGGGTGCTGGCCGGACTGTTCGGCGGCCCGGCCGTTGCGGTCGCCATCGCCACGCTGACCGACCGGGTGGCGCCGCAGCGCCGCGGGCAGGCGATGGGGGCCGTGATGTCGGCCTTCTCGCTGTCGGCCATCGCCGGGGTGCCGGTGGGGCTGGAACTGGCGCTCTATGGCGGCTGGCGCCTGCCTTTCTTCGCGGTGGCCGCCGCCGGGCTGGTCGTCGCCGTCGCCGCCATCGCCATCCTGCCGCCGCAGCGCGGCCATCTGGCTGCCGGGGCAGGGGCAGGGGTGAAGACCGGCGCCTGGGTGCGGATGACGGCGCTGCTGTCCCGCCGCAAGGTCTGGCTGGCTTACGCCACGGTGGCGCTGGTGCAGGTCCAGCAATTCATGATCGTCCCCAACATCGCCGCCTATGTGCAGGGCAATCTGGGCTTCCCGCGCGACCATCTCAGCCTGGTCTACATGACCGGCGGCACGCTGAGCTTCTTCGCCGCCCGCTGGGCCGGCCGGCTGGTCGACCGCCACGGCTCCAGCGCCATCACCTTCGCGGCCACCGTGGGGTTGAGCGTCGTGATCTTCACCGCCTTCATCGGCTACCGTCCCTGGATGCCGGTGCTGGGGCTGTTTCCCTTCTTCATGACCTTCGTCGGCGTCCGCATGGTCGCCAACGGCGCCGCCTTCTCCCGTGTGCCGGACCCGCAGGAGCGCGCCGGCTTCATGGCTCTGGTGTCGGCGGTCCAGCATCTCAGTTCCGCCTTCGGGGCCTTCCTGTCGGCGGAAATCCTGACCAACGCGCCCGACGGCCGGCTGGAGCATGTCTCGACCATGGCCGTGGTCTCCATCGCCATCGGGCTTGCCATTCCCTTGCTGACCCTGTGGCTGGAGCGGGCGACGCGCCCGGTGGTGACGCCGGTTCCCGCCCAGATGGTCACGGACGCCGTACTGGACACCGTACTGGACGGGGGCGGGCGGAGCCGTTAGCTTGCCGCCGATCTGCAAACGACCTTCGGAATGATGCCCATGCGCCCCTCCGGCCGCGCCTTCGACCAACTGCGCACCGTCTCCCTCGAACCCGGCTTCAGCCGGTATGCCGAGGGGTCCTGCATGGTGCGTTTCGGCAACACGCATGTGCTGTGCACCGCCAGCGTCGACGAAACGGTGCCGCGTTTCCTGAAGAACACCGGGCTGGGCTGGGTCACCGCCGAATACGGCATGCTGCCGCGCTCCACCCACAGCCGCACCGACCGTGAGGCGGCGAAGGGCAAGCAGTCCGGCCGCACCCAGGAAATCCAGCGGCTGATCGGCCGCGCGCTGCGCGCCGTCACCGACCGCTCGGCGATGGGCGAGAAACAGATCAAGATCGACTGCGACGTGATCCAGGCCGACGGCGGCACCCGCACCGCCGCCATCACCGGCAGCTATGTCGCCCTGCATCTGGCCTTCCAGCACCTGATGCAGATCGGCGCCCTGAAGACCATGCCGCTGACCGATCAGGTCGCCGCTGTCTCCTGCGGCCTCTATCAGGGCAACGCCGTGCTCGACCTCGATTACGACGAGGATTCCAAGGCGCAGGCCGATGCCAACTTCGTCCTGACCGGCAAGGCCGGCATCGTTGAAATCCAGGGCACCGCCGAGGAAACCCCCTTCTCCGAGCCGCAGTTCATGGAGCTGCTGGCGCTCGCCCGCAAGGGCGTGACCGAGCTGGTGGCGTTGCAGAAGCAGGTCCTCGGCATCAAGTAAGGCCGTTTCAGTCAGAGGTTCATCATCATGTCCGCTCCCCGCCGCTTCACCGGCGACACCCTCGTCATCGCCAGCCACAACAAGGGCAAGGTGCGCGAGATCGCCGAACTGCTCGGCCCCTATGTCGCCACTTTCACCTCGGCCGGGGAGCTGGGCCTGCCCGAACCTGAGGAAACCGGCACCACCTTCATCGCCAATGCCGAACTCAAGGCCAAGGCCGCGGCCGCCGCCGGCCATGTGGCGCTCGCCGACGACAGCGGGCTGGTGGTGCCGGCGCTGAACGGCGATCCCGGCATCTACTCCGCCCGCTGGGCCGGCCCGACCAAGGACTTCGCCATGGCGATGCAAAAGGTCGAGGATGGTTTGGTCGGCAAGTCGGACCGCAGCGCCTATTTCGTCTGCGCCCTGTCGCTCGCCTGGCCGGACGGCCATGTCGAGACGGTGGAAGGCCGCTGCACCGGCACGCTGGTGTGGCCGCCGCAGGGGCCGCACGGCTTCGGCTATGACCCGATGTTCCTGCCCGACCGGCATGGGCTGACCTTCGGCGAGATGGACCCGGCCAGGAAGCACGAGATGAGCCACCGCGCCGACGCCTTCCGCCAGCTGGTGGAGCGGTGCTTCCGGTGAGCGTTTCCGATTCCGATTTTGCCGTCTACGTCCATTGGCCCTTCTGCAAGTCGAAGTGCCCGTACTGCGATTTCAACAGCCATGTCCGCGAGCGGGTCGACCATGATCGCTGGCGGGCCGGGCTGCTGCGCGAACTGGACCATTACGCCGACCTGACCGCCGGGCGCACCGTCAGCTCGATCTTCTTCGGCGGCGGCACCCCGTCACTGATGGAGCCCTCCACCGTCGGCGCCATCGTCGACCGTGTCGCCCGGCGCTGGACGGTCGCCGATGGGCTGGAGGTGACGCTGGAGGCCAACCCGACCTCCGTCGAAGCCGACAAGTTCCGCGCCTTCCGCAGCGCCGGGATCAACCGCGTCTCGCTGGGCATCCAGGCGCTGGACGACGCCAGCCTGAAGTTCCTCGGCCGCGAGCACAATGCGGCGGAGGCGACCGGCGCCATCGAGTTGGCTGCACGGACCTTCGACCGCTTCTCCTTCGACCTGATCTATGCCCGTCCAGGCCAGACGGTGGCGGCATGGCAGGCGGAGCTGGCGCGGGCGCTGGACTACGCGGTCGGCCACCTGTCGGTCTATCAGCTGACCATCGAGCAGGGCACGGCCTTCTATCCGCTCCATGCCCGCGGCGATCTGGTGCTGCCCGACGAGGATCTGGCCGGCGATCTCTATGAGGCGACGCAGAGCCAGCTGACGGCGGCCGGGCTGCCGGCCTACGAGATTTCCAACCACGCCCGACCCGGCGAGGAAAGCCGCCACAACCTGACCTACTGGCGCTATGGCGACTATGTCGGCATCGGTCCCGGCGCCCATGGCCGGCTGACGCTGGACGGCGAGAAGTTCGCCACCCGTGCCCATCGCGCCCCGGAGATTTGGCTGGAGCGGGTGGAGCGCGACGGCCATGGCGCCGCCGCACCCGATCCCATAGACCGCGACGCCCGCGGGACCGAGCTGCTGATGATGGGGCTGCGGCTGTCCGAAGGCGTGCGGCTTGCCCGCCTGACGGAGGAAACCGGCCGGAGTTTGGACGATTTTGTCGATCCGGCAGCCCTGTCCCGCCTGATCGACGGCGGTTTCCTGACCCGCGATGCCGACCGTCTGGTTGCCACACCGGAGGGGCTACAGCGTCTGAACGCGGTGCTCGGCGCAATTCTGGCGTAAAATCGGTCAGCTCCAGCAGGGAAAGGGCATGGGATGCTCATCACTCTGATCGTCGCCGCCGCAACGAACAATGTGATCGGCCGCGATGGCCGGCTTCCCTGGACCCTTCCCAGCGACCTGCGCCGGTTCAAGGATCTGACGATGGGCAAGCCGATCCTGATGGGTCGGAAGACCTGGG
This sequence comes from Azospirillum sp. A23, assembly GCF_042938965.1. NCBI lineage: Bacteria > Pseudomonadati > Pseudomonadota > Alphaproteobacteria > Rhodospirillales > Azospirillaceae > Azospirillum > Azospirillum sp. A23. Next base: position 2,659,423 of record NZ_CP170667.1, read on the forward strand.
AGTCCCTGCCGCGCCGTCCGCTTCCCGGCCGGGACAATCTGGTGATCAGCCGCCAGGCTTCCATCGGCGAAAAGGACGGCGCCCGCTGGTTCAGCGGGCTGGGTGCGGCGGTGTCGTGGGCGCAGGAGTCCGGCGCCGCCGAACTCTGCGTCATCGGCGGCGCCGCCCTGTTCCGCGAGACGATGCCGATTGCCGACAGCCTGCACCTGACCCGCATCGAAAGCGCGGTCGACGGCGACACGCTGATGCCGCCGATCGGAACGGACTGGGCGGAGGTGTGGTCGAGCGCGCCCATGGAAGAGAATGGGCTGATCTATCGCTACATCGACTTCGCAAAGGTGAGGGGGTAGGGGGCCAACGCCCCCGACAAAGCCCCGTTACTCTTCCCCGCCCAGCCGGTGCAGCACGTCGTCCAGCTGGTCGAGCGTCTGGTAATGGATGGTGATCGTCCCGCGCTGACCCTGCGGATTGATGGCGACCTTCAAGCCGATGCGGGCGGAGATCTCCTCCTCCAGATTGATCAGGTCGACATCCTTCATCGCAGGCGCGGATCCGGCTCCGCCGGCCGCAGCCTTGCCCTTCTTCGCCTTGGGCTGATCGCCGCGCATCAGGTCTTCGGTCTGGCGCACGTTCAGGCCGCGGGTCACCACCTCGCGGGCGACGGCGGCCGGATCCGGGGCGGTCAGCAGGGCACGGGCGTGGCCGGCGGTCAGTGCGCCGTCCTGCACCATCGACTTGACCGGCTCCGGCAGGGCCAGCAGGCGCATCATGTTGGCGACATGGCTGCGGCTCTTGCCGACGGCGCGGGCCAGATCCTCCTGGGTGTGCTCGAACTCCTCCATCAGGCGGCGATAGCCTTCCGCCTCTTCCAGAGGGGTCAGATCCTGGCGCTGGATGTTCTCGATCAGCGCGATTTCCAGCGCCTCGCGGTCGCTGAGATCGCGGATGATGACCGGAACCTCGTGCAGGCCGGCGATCTGCGCCGCGCGCCAGCGGCGTTCGCCGGCGATCAGCTCATAGGAATTGGCGTCCTCCGCATCGCGGCGGACCAGCAGCGGCTGGAGGATGCCCTTGTCGCGGATGGACTCGACGAGGCCCTGGATCGCCTCGTCGTCGAACTTCCGCCGCGGCTGGTATTTGCCGGGATGGACGAACTCGATCGGCACCTGCTTGGACTGCCGCACCTTGTCGAGCGCCGAGTAATCCTCGGTCGCTTCGCCGAACAGGGCGGACAGGCCGCGGCCCAGGCTGGCGCGGCGGGCGCCGCCTTGTTTGGTGTCGTCGATCATGCGGTCAGTCTCTTCTCACGGCGAAGCACCTCGCCCGCCAGATGGATGTAGGCCTGCGATCCGGGGCAGCGCATGTCGTAGATCAGCACCGGCTTGCCGTGGGACGGCGCCTCCGACACCTTGACGTTGCGCGGGATCACGGTGTCGTACACCTTCTCCCCGAAGAAGCCGCGGACGTCCGCCGCCACCATGTCCGACAGGTTGTTGCGCTTGTCGAACATGGTCAGCACGACGCCGTGGATGTCGAGGTTGGGGTTGAAGGCGCGCTTCACCCGCTCGATGGTGCGGACCAGATGGCTGAGACCTTCCAGCGCATAGAACTCGCACTGGAGGGGAACCATCACCGCATGCGACGCGACCAGCGCGTTCAGGGTCAGCAGGCCCAGCGCCGGCGGGCAGTCGATCAGGACGTAATCATATTCCAGCGCGCTGTTGGCGACCGCCTCGCGCAGGCGGAACTCGCGGCGCTCGGCACCGACCAGTTCGATCTCCGCACCCGACAGGTCGACCGACGAGGTGATGATCGACAGGTTCGGCACGGAGGAGGGAGTAGCGGCCTCCTCCAGCGACACGTCGTCGAACAGCACGTCGTAGATGCCGACGCAGCGGTCGGAGCGGGGGATGCCGAGACCGGTGGACGCATTGCCCTGCGGGTCGAGGTCGATCACCAGCACCCGCTTGCCGATGACGGCAAGCGCGGTGGCGAGGTTGATCGTCGTCGTGGTCTTGCCCACGCCGCCCTTCTGGTTGGCAATCGCAACCACGCGGGCAAGGGGACGGGTGACGGCAGACATGGCAGCCTCTCGGGAGTCCGGTTGGCGGGAAGAGGGCGGGGGAACGGTGTCAGGCACGGTCTTCACGCACGCTCAAGATGGCTCACACGCAGGATGGTCCCGCTCGGATCGGTGCGGCTGTCGAATCGCTCGGGAACCAGTGTCCAATATTGCGTTGCAGCGGTCAATTCGTCGTCCAGTGCCGCGCCCTTCAGGAACAGGCACTTGCCGCGCGATCCGATGAAAGGATGGGCCCAGCTGAACAGGTCGGCCAGTGGCGCCAGGGCGCGGGCGGTGACGACATCGGCTTCGATGCCGGTGACGGTCTCGATCCGCTTGGTGTGGACGGTGACCGGCGCCTCGCAGACGCGGGCGACCTCGCGCAGGAAGGCGCATTTGCGCACATCGCTCTCGATCAGATGCACCTGCGGCACGCCGAGGATGGCGAGCACCAGACCGGGGAAGCCGGCACCGCTGCCGAGATCGACCACCACCCGCGTGCCGTCCGGCAGCAAGGGATAGAGCTGGGCGGAGTCGAGGACATGGCGCTTCCAGGCATCCGGCAGGGTGGAGGGACCGACCAGATTGATCTTCGGTTGCCACTTGCGCAGCAGAGCCTCATAGGCGATCAGGCGGTCGAGCGTTTCACGTGAAACACCCGTGGCCTCCTGAAATGCAACCGCATCGAACCCGCTCATTCCGCAGCCACCCCAGACGATGCACCACTGGACGATGCTACATCGCGGCGCTTCACATGGCGGAGCAGGGCGACCAGCGCGGCGGGGGTCATGCCGGGAATGCGCGCGGCAGCCCCCAGCGTCGCCGGACGCGACTGGCGCAGCTTCTGCCGGATTTCGGCGGACAGGCTGCCGATGCTATCGACATCGAGATCGTCGGGCAGGGCGAGCGACTCGTCCTTGCGGAAGGCGCGGATGTCGGCCTCCTGCCGGCCGAGATAGCCGGCATATTTGCCGTCGATCTCCAGCTGCTCGGCAATCTCGGGCGCGATCTCGCCAAGCTCCGGCCACAGGCGGGCGAGGGCAGCGAGATCGATGTCGGGATAGCGCAGCAGGTCGGCGGCACTGCGGCGCACGCCGTCCTGATTCACCGCGACGCCCTGGCGGGACAGTTCGACCGGCGTCGCCTGCAGCGATGCGACCAGGCCGCGCCCGGCGGACAGGGCGGCACTCTTGGCGGCGAAGACATCGCGACGCTCGGAGCCGACGCAGCCGATGGCGACACCCTTGTCGGTCAGCCGCTGGTCGGCATTGTCGGCGCGCAGCAGCAGCCGGTATTCGGCGCGCGAGGTGAACATGCGGTAGGGCTCGTTGGTGCCCCGGCCGATCAGATCGTCGATCAGCACACCGATATAGGCGTCGGCACGGTCGAGCACGAACCCGTCCCGGTTGCCGCTCGCCGCCAGCGCCGCGTTGATGCCGGCCATCAACCCCTGCGCCGCCGCCTCTTCATAGCCGGTGGTGCCGTTGATCTGGCCGGCCAGGAACAGGCGCGGCGCCCGGCGGGTCTCCAGCGTCGGCTTCAGCTCGCGCGGATCGACATAGTCGTATTCGATGGCGTAGCCGGGACGGATCATCACCACCTTCTCCAGCCCCGGCATGCTGGCGAGGATGCCGAGCTGCACGTCGCGGGGCAGGGAGGTCGAGATGCCGTTCGGGTAGACGGTCGGATCGTCCAGCCCTTCCGGTTCGAGGAAGATCTGGTGCTTCTCCTTCTCGGCGAAGCGGACGACCTTGTCCTCGATGGACGGGCAATAGCGCGGGCCGGTGCCGGTGATCTGGCCGGAATACATCGGGGCGCGATGCAGGTTGGCGCGGATCAGCGCATGGGCCTCATGCGTCGTCCACGTGATCGCGCAGTCGATCTGCGGCGTATCGATCCGCTCCGTCATGTAGGAGAAGGGCGGCGGCGGCATGTCGCCGGGCTGCTTCTCCAGCGCGTCCCAATCGATGGTGCGACCGTCGAGCCGCGGCGGGGTACCGGTCTTCAAACGGCCGAGCGGGAAGCCGAGCCGGGCCAGCGTGTCGGACAGGCCGATGGACGGCGCCTCGCCGACGCGGCCGGCGGGCGTGCGTTCCTCGCCGATGTGGATCAGCCCGCGCAGGAAAGTGCCGGTGGTCAGCACCACGGCGCCGGCACGGATGGACTCGCCGGCCCCGGTGACGACTCCGACGATGCGCTGTTCACCATCGACGATCAGGTCTTCGGCGCCGCCGGCCTCGATGAACAGGTTTTCCTGTTCGGCCAGCAGAGCCTGCATCGCCTGCCGGTAAAGCTTGCGGTCGGCCTGGGCGCGCGGTCCGCGGACGGCCGGGCCCTTGCTGCGGTTCAGGATGCGGAACTGGATGCCGCCACGGTCGATGGCCTTCGCCATCACCCCGTCCAGCGCATCGATCTCCCGCACCAGATGGCCCTTGGCCAAGCCGCCGATGGCGGGGTTGCAGGACATCTCGCCGATGGTTTCGACCTTGTGGGTCAGCAGGAGCGTGCGCGCACCCATGCGCGCTGCCGCCGCGGCAGCCTCACAGCCGGCGTGACCGCCGCCGACAACGATGACATCATAGCTTCGCATGTGCGGGACCATAGCGGAACGACGGCGCGGATCCAAGAGGCTGGCAGGGAGTCGGGCGAGGACAAGTGCCGCAGGTCAGCCCTGTTTCACGTGAAACACGCCCGCGCTTCTCCCTTACTTTCCGATGCAGAAGTCCCGGAAGATCACGTCGAGCAAATCCTCGACGTCGACACGCCCGGTGATGCGCCCCAGAGCCCGGCTGGCGAGACGCACATCCTCCGCCGCCAGTTCCGGCAACGGCGCGTCCAACGCCCGCAGCAACGACTCCCGGCATTCGGTCAGCGCGGCCCGGTGTCGGGCGCGGGTCAGCGACGGCGCGCTGCCGATGGCAAGGCGGTCGGCGCTGAACTCCGTCAACTTTTCTTCCAGAAGTTTCAGCCCGTCACCGGTTTGGGCGGAGACCAGGATCGGCGACAGATCCGGCCGCAGGTCTGCCGCTGTCGCAAGATCGGTCTTGTTGAAGACCACCACGGTGTCGCTGTCGATCAGGTCCAGCGTCGCCGGGTCGAGATCGGGCAGGGTGGCGGCATCGAACACCGCGACCTTCACGTCGGCGCGGGCGGCCCTGTCCCGGGCGCGGCGGATGCCTTCCTCCTCGACCTCGTCGGCGGCGGCGTCCCGCAGGCCGGCGGTGTCGGCCAGCACGACCGGATAGCCGCCGAGGTCGAGATGCACCTCGATGATGTCGCGGGTGGTGCCGGCGCGGGCGGAGACGATGGCGGCGTCCCGGCGGGCCAGCGCGTTCAGCAGGCTCGACTTGCCGGCATTCGGCGCGCCGACGATGGCAATGTGCAGGCCCTCGCGCAGACGCTCGCCCCGGCCGCCGTCGTCGAGATGGCTGGCGATCTCCCCGGCCAGCCCGGCGATCACCGGACGAACGGCATCGGCGACACCGCCGGGCAGATCGTCCTCGGCGAAGTCGATGTCGGCCTCGATGTGGGCGAGCGCGCGGGTCAGCCGCTCCCGCCAGCCGTCATAGAGCTTGCCGAGCGCGCCCTCCATCTGCCGCAGGGCCTGCCGGCGCTGCGCGGTGGTCTCGGCGTCGATCAGGTCGGCGACCGCCTCGGCTTCCGTCAGGTCGAGCTTGCCGTTCTCGAAGGCACGGCGGGTGAACTCGCCGGGCTCGGCCAGCCGCAGGCCGGGCAGGGTGGCGAGCGCCTCGATCACGCCGGTGACGACGGCGCGCCCGCCATGCAGATGCAGTTCCACCACATCCTCGCCGGTGAAGCTGGCGGGGGCGGTGAAGCGCAGGACCAGCGCGTCGTCCAGCTCATCGCCGGTCTTCGGATCGCGCAGCTTGGTCAGCACGGCGCGGCGCGGTGCAGGCAGAGGGCGGCCGGTCAGTGCCGCGAGGGCGGATCCGGCCTCGGGTCCCGAAATGCGAACCACCGCCACACCGGATCGGCCGGGGGCGGTGGCGAGTGCGTAGATGGTGGTGAAGGACATCGCCGTCGGATCAGCCCTGCTGCTCGGGCCGCAACTCGCGCTGCTCCGCGGTCAGCATCAGCCGCTCGACCCGGCGGCCCTCGACCAGATGGGTCTGGAGGATTTCATCGACGTCGCCGGTGCTGCGGTAGGTGTACCAGACGCCGTCCGGATAGATCACCAGCGTCGGCCCCAGCTCGCAGCGGTCGAGACAGCCGGCAGAATTGATCCGCACCTTGCCGTCGAACCCGAGTTCGCGGGCGCGGGCCTTCATATAGTCGCGCAGCTTTTCCGACCCGTGGGCGGCGCAGGATCCGCGCCGGTGCCCGTCGGGGCGGCGGTTGGTGCAGCAGAAGACATGGGCTTCAAAATAAGGCTTCGGATCGGTCACTTTCTTCCTTCCTGGCCCAGGGCAGAAGCCATCTGGGACCAAAACATCTTCTGCATCTGCTCCATGCCCTGGATGCCGGCGGGCAGCCAGGTCTTGAGCATGGTCTCCGGGTCCATCGCCTGGAGGTTGGCACGCATCCGTTCCTGGATCTCGTGCATCATGGCATCCTGCATCGGCTTCACGTCGGGCAGGCCGAGGAAGTGCCGGGCCTCATCCGGGGTGCAGTCGATGTCGACGGTGATTTTCATGGGGACCCCCTCCAGAGCCGGAGCCGGACTCCCAACCCTCGCAATCGAAGGATCGGGCACCGGTCCGGGCATTGGCCGCGTTGATTTTGGGGTTGAGCGCCGCGGCGGCTCATGCCCCACTATACAGATAGGATGCACTGGCGCAACGCCACCCCGGCGCCACCTATTGTCTAACGACACACCAACAGATCGGACACCGCCATGCCCGCCACTTCGTTGGGCGCGAACCTGCTAGGCCGGGAGACGAGCCCCTATCTGCTGCAGCACAAGGACAACCCGGTGCACTGGATGCCCTGGGGTCCGGAGGCCTTCGCCCGCGCCAGGGCGGAGAACAAGCCGGTGCTGCTGTCGGTCGGCTATGCCGCCTGCCACTGGTGCCACGTGATGGCGCATGAAAGCTTCGAGAATCCCGAGATCGCCGGGCTGATGAACGAGCTGTTCATCAACATCAAGGTCGACCGCGAAGAGCGTCCGGACCTCGACACCATCTACCAGTCGGCATTGGCGCTGCTGGGGCAGCAGGGCGGCTGGCCGCTGACCATGTTCCTGACGCCGGATGCCGAGCCCTTCTGGGGCGGCACCTATTTCCCGCCGGCAGCGCGCTATGGCCGCGCCGGCTTCCCCGACGTGCTGCACGGCATCGCCGACACCTATGCCAACGAGCAGGACAAGGTGGTCAAGAATGTCGACGCGCTGAAATCGGCCCTCGCCGGGATGGGGGAGAACCGGTCGGCCGGCGCTGTCGATGCCACGGTGCTGGATCAGGTGGCGCAACGGCTGCTGCGGGAGGTCGATCCCATCCATGGCGGCATCGGCAGCGCGCCGAAATTCCCGCAGGTGCCGCTGTTCGAACTGCTGTGGCGGGCGTGGCAGCGGACCGGGCGCGAACCCTTCCGCGAGGCGGTGACCCGCACGCTGGCCAACATGGCGCAGGGCGGCATCTACGACCATCTCGGCGGCGGCTTCGCCCGCTATTCGGTCGATGAACGCTGGTTGGTGCCGCATTTCGAGAAGATGCTCTACGACAACGCCGAGCTGCTCGACCTGATGACGCTGGTCTGGCAGGAGGCGCGCGACCCGCTGCTGGAAACCCGCATCCGCGAGACGGTGGGCTGGCTGTTGCGCGAGATGATCGCCGACGGCGGCGGCTTCGCCGCGACGCTGGACGCCGACAGCGAGGGCGAGGAGGGACTCTTCTATATATGGCAGGAGCATGAGGTCGACCGGCTGCTCGGTCCCGCCCTCGGCGACAACGGGCTGGCGACGTTTAAACGCGTTTACGAGGTGCTGCCCCAGGGCAATTGGGAAGGCGTCACCATCCTGAACCGGCTGGGCGGCCTGACGCTCGCCGACGACGCCACCGAGGCGATGCTCGCCAAGGGCCGGGACATCCTGCTGCGGGCGCGGGCCAAGCGGGTGCGGCCGGGCTGGGACGACAAGGTGCTGGCCGACTGGAACGGCCTGATGATCGCCGCCCTGACCCATGCCGCCCTGGCGCTCGACGAGCCGGAGTGGCTGGACGCCGCCGGGCGCGCCTTCGCCTTCGTCCGTGACCGCATGGACACGGACGGGCGGCTTTGCCACAGCTGGAGGCACGGGCAGGGCAAGCACACCGGCATGCTGGACGACTATGCCCACATGGCGCGCGCCGCCCTGGCGCTGCATGAGGCGACCGGGGATCCGGCCGCCCTCGACCAGGCCAGGGTCTGGGTGGCGACGCTCGACGCCCATTTCTGGGACGGCGCCAACGGCGGCTATTTCTTCACCGCCGACGATGCGGAGGGGCTGATCGTCCGCACCAAGAGCGTCCACGACAACGCCACCCCCAGCGGCAACGGCACCATGCTGGCGGTGCTGACCATTCTGTTCCAGCGCACCGGCGAGGATGCGTACCGCGAGCGGGCGGAGGCGCTCGCCGCCGCCTTCTCCGGCGAGCTGACGCGCAACTTCTTCCCGCTGCCGACCTTCCTCAACGCGGTGGAACTGATGACGGCGCCGTTGCAGATCGTCATCGTCGGCCCGCCCCGGACGGCGGAGACGGAAGCGCTGCGGCGGACGGTGCTGGAGCGCTCGCTGCCCAACCGCATCCTGACCATGCTGGCACCGGAGGCGGATCTGCCCGCCGGTCATCCGGCGCAGGGCAAGGGGATGCGCGACGGGATCGCCACCGCCTATGTCTGCCGCGGCATGACCTGTTCGGCCCCGGTGACGGCCCCGGCGGATCTGGCCGCTCTGCTGGCAACGAAAAACTGATTTTTGCGGGAGCACTCCATGGCGCGCCTTTCCATCGACAGCCCGCTTGGCCCCCTGATGCTGACGGGAGACGGATCCGCCCTGACCGCGGTCGGCTGGGGCCGTTTCGACCAGGACGAGCCGGACGCCGTGCTGGTCGAGACGGCGCGTCAGCTGGACGCCTATTTTACCGGACGGCTCCAGCGCTTCGATCTGCCGCTGAAGCCGGCGGGCACCGCCTTCCGGCAAAGCGTCTGGGACGCGATGCTGGCAATCCCCTACGGTGGCACCGCCACCTATGGCGGGATGGCGAAGATGCTGGACAGCGGGCCGCGCGCGGTCGGCGGTGCCTGCGGCGCCAACCCGATCCCCATCGTCATCCCCTGCCACCGGGTGCTGGCCAGCGGCGGTGCGCCCGGCGGCTATTCCGGCCATGGCGGGCTCGACACCAAGGCGTGGCTGCTGGCGCTGGAGCGCCGGCATGCCGGCATAAGCCAGGGCAACGGCGCGGCGGCGGAGCAGTTCGCGCTGCTCTGAAACGCCTGAGACCTCAAAAGAAGGGAGACCAAACCACCATGGTTCACGCGATCCGCATCCATGAGCACGGCGGGCCGGAGGTTCTGCGCTGGGACGAGATCGAGGTGGGAGAGCCCGGTCCGGGACAGGTGCGCATCCGCCAGACCGCGGTCGGGCTGAACTACATCGACACCTATCACCGCTCCGGCGCCTACAAGCTGCCGGATCTGCCGGCGGTGATCGGCATGGCAGGATCCGGCGTCGTGGAGGCGCTGGGTCCGGACGTCACCACGCTGAAGGTCGGCGACCGCGTCGGCTACGCCATGTCCATCGGCGCCTATGCCGAGAGCCGGCTGATCGCCGCCGACCGGCTCGTGCCGCTGCCGAGCTGGCTCGACGAGCAGGCGACCGCGGCCACGCTGCTGCAAGGGCTGACCGCGCAGTATCTGCTGCGCAGCACCTATGCGGTCCAGCCCGGCGACACCATCCTGGTGCAGGCCGCCGCCGGCGGGGTGGGGCTGCTGCTGTGCTCCTGGGCCCGGCATCTCGGCGCCACGGTGATCGGCACCGTCGGGTCGGAGGAGAAGGCCGAACTGGCGAAGGCCCATGGCTGCCACCACACCATCGACTACACCCGCGAGGATTTCGTCGTCCGGGTGAAGGAGCTGACGGGCGGACAGGGCGTGCCGGTCGTTTATGACGGCGTCGGCAGGACGACCTTCCTCAAGGGGCTGGACTGCCTGCGGCCGCGCGGTCTGATGGTGCTGTTCGGCGCCGCGTCGGGCGCGCCGGAGCCGCTGGATCTGGGGCTGCTGGCGGCGAAGGGGTCGCTCTACGTGACGCGGCCGACGCTGGCGACCTACACCGCCAAGCGCGAGGATCTGATGGCCTCGGCCGCCGATCTGTTCGATGCGGTGAGGAATGGCGGGGTGACGTTCACCGTCAACCAGCGCTTCGCGCTGAAGGACACCGCCGACGCGCACCGGGCGCTGGAATCGCGGGCGACCACGGGGTCGACGGTGCTGTTGCCCTAAGAACTGGAGCCGGGGGGCGGGGAGCCGGAGACCCGGATCCGGCCCTCCCTCACTCCACCGCCCAGAGCGGGTTCTTGATCTTCTTCAGCATCTCGGCATGAGCCGCAGCCTCTTCGTCGCTGACGGCGAAGACGCGGGCCTCGCGGAAGGGACGGTCGATGCGGACCGGGCTGGCGACGCCGCCCTTCGAGGCCGGCCCGCCGGCGAAGGACAGGCCGGTCTGCCGGCCGCCCAGCAGCTCCAGATAAACTTCGGCCAGCAGCTGGGCGTCGAGCAGCGCGCCGTGCAGGGTGCGGTTGGAGTTGTCGACACCGAAGCGCTTGCACAGCGCATCCAGGGTGGCGGGCGAGCCGGGGAACTTCTGCCGGGCCATCAGCAGGGTATCGACGGCGCGGTCCTTCGGCATCACCGGATAGCCGGCGATCTTCAGTTCCCAGTTCAGGAAATGCATGTCGAAGGCGGCGTTGTGGATCACCAGCGGCGCGTCGCCGATGAAATTGACGAAGTCGGCGGCGACGTCGTTGAACAGCGGCTTGTCGGCCAGGAACTCCGTGCTCAGCCCATGGACGGCGAAGGCCTCCGGCGGCATGTCGCGTTCGGGATTGAGATAGACATGGAAACGCTCGCCGGTGGCGAGGTGGTTGACAAGCTCGATGCAGCCGATCTCGACCAGCCGGTGACCTTCCTCCGGCTTGAAGCCCGTGGTTTCGGTGTCGAGAACGATTTCACGCATGATGGATCTGCCCTGGTTGATAGCCGCGCGGCGGCCAGTGCCTTCCGGTCCGCTGCGCCTTCTGTCGCTGTCTGATCTGGCGCACAATGCCCTGAAGTGCGCGCCGCGTCACCAGCCGACCGGCGCCGGTCGGAACGACATAGTCGGCACGCTGCCGCTTTTCCATATCCGGCATCTGGCGGCCGAGGATGCCGGCGAACTTCTCCGCCGTCATGCCAGGCCGGGCCAGCACGCGGGCGCGCTGGACAACGAAGGGGGCCGAGACGACGATGGTCGCATCGACCCGCCGCTCGCCCCGGGTTTCGAACAGCAGCGGGATGTCCAGAACGGCGATCCTGGCACCGCGACGGGCGGCACGGGCGAGGAAGTCGCGCTGTGCCGCCTGGACCATCGGATGAAGGATCGCCTCCAGCCGCTTCAAAGCGTCCGGGTCGCGGAACACCGCAGCCCCCAGCGCCGGCCGACTGACCGCCCCATCGACCACCACGCCGGGGAAGGCGGCGTCGATGACGGGCACCGCCCGGCCGCCGCGGCCGAGCAGCCCATGCACCACCGCGTCGGAATCGCAGACCGGGGCGCCCATCGCCTTCAGCATGCGGGCGGCGGTGCTCTTGCCCATGCCGATGGAACCGGTCAGGCCCAGCACGATCATCGCCCTTGCCTCAGCCTTCCGGGACGAAGCGGGCCAGGACGAAGCGGACCAGATCCGGGGTCACCTGCGGCTCGACGCCGAACCAGGCCTTGAAGCCGGGACGCGCCTGATGCAGCAGCATGCCGATGCCGCCGGCCACCGGGTTGCCACGCGCCTTGGCCTCGGCCAGCAACGGGGTTTCCAGCGGCACATAGACGATGTCGTTGACGACGGCGGAGGCGGGCAGGGCGCGCAAGCACAGGTCCAGCGCCGGCTGCCCGGCCATGCCCTGGGTCGTGGTGTTGACCAGCAGGGACGCGCCGTCGAGAGCGGTTTCACGTGAAACCCAATCGACCACCGTCACGCCGCCGTTGAGACCGGCACCATTCAGCCCGACCGCGGCCAGATCCGCCGCCAGCTCCTCGGCACGGGCACGGGTGCGGTTGACCAGACGGACCTCCGGCGCCCCGGCGTCGAGCAGGGCGACCACCACGGCGCGGGCGGCCCCGCCGGCACCGATCACCACCGCCGGGCCGCGCTCCGCCGTCCAGTCCGGCTGTTCGGCGCGCAGATTCTCGATGAAGCCGAAGCCGTCGGTGTTGCCGCCTTCCAGCGCGCCGTCATCGCCCACCACGATGGTGTTGACGGCTCCCATCCGCCGCGCCGTCCCGTCCAGCCGGTCGACGGTGCGGAAGGCGATCTCCTTCAGCGGGACGGTGACGTTGCAGCCGCGGAATCCCAGGGCGGGCAGGGCGCGGATCGCCTGCTCGGCACGCTCCGGCGCCACCGCCAGCGGCACATAGGCGCCGTCAATTCCATACTGCCGCAGCCAGAAGCCATGCAGCCGGGGCGAGCGCGAATGGCCGATGGGCCAGCCCATCACGCCGGCGATCTTCGCCTTGCCGCTGATCGTACCGCCGCTGATCACCCCGGCACTGCCCGAAGAATCCGCCGTCATTCCCTGCCCACTCCATGCACGCGCAGAAAGCCGAGCAGCGGCAGAAGCGGCAGCCCGAGGATGGTGAAGAAGTCGCCCTCGACCCGGTGGAACAGCTGCGCCCCCAGCCCTTCCAGCTGATAGGCGCCGACCGAGTGCAGCACGTTGTCGCCGACGCGATCAAGGTAATCGTCGAGGAAGGCTTCGCTGAAATTGCGCATGGTCAGGCGGGCGCTGTCGGTCTTGTGCCACATCCGCTCGCCGTCGCGCACGACCACGGCGCAGCTGACCAGCTGGTGGGTCTTGCCGCGCAGGTCGAGCAGCTGGGCGCGTGCCGTGGCCCGGTCGGCCGGCTTGTCGAACCAGCGCCCTTCGCAGTCCAGCATCTGGTCGGCGCCGACCACCAGCGCGCCCGGATGGCGGCGGGTGATGCGCTGGGCCTTCAATTCGGCCAGGGCTTCGGCAACGGCGTCGGCGGGAACGCCCTCGGCCCGGCCGGCGGCCTTCACCTCGTCCTCGTCGACCAGCGGCCTGTCGAGGATGGCGGGCACGCCGGCCTGTTCCAGCATCGCCGCCCGCGTGCGCGAGCCGGACGCCAGGACGAGCTTCGGAGCCGCGCTCACGTCTTCTTCCCTTCCGGGCTGAAATTGCCGCTCTGTCGGCGGGCGAGCAGCATCATGATCTCGGCCGCGGTCTCCTCGATGGAGCGGCGCGACACGTCGATCACCGGCCAGCCGCGCCGGCTGAACAGCCGCCGCGCCTCCTGCACTTCGGCACGGACCAGCTCGGGATCGGCATAGCTGGAGCCCTCGCCCTGGTTCAGCAGCTTCAGCCGGTTGCGGCGAATCTGCACCAGCCGGTCGGGGTCCTTGGTCAGGCCGACGATCAGCGGCCGGGTCAGCAGGTCCAGCTCAGCCGGCAACGGGCTGCCCGGCACCAGCGGGATGTTGGCCGCCTTGATTCCGCGGTTGGCCAGATAGATGCAGGTCGGCGTCTTGGAGCTGCGCGACACGCCGATCAGCACCACGTCGGCCTCGTGCAGGTCCCAGTTCGACTGGCCGTCGTCATGGGACAGGGCAAAATCGACGGCGTCGATGCGGCTGAAATATTCGGCGTCGAGGACGTGCTGGCGGCCGGGCTGGCGCTGCGATTCCACGCCCAGGAAGGCGGCGAGCGCGTTGATCAGCGGATCGAGCACGGGGATGCAGGGCACCTGCATCTCGCGGCAGAAATCCTGGAGCCGGCGGCGCAGCGTCTCGTCGACCAGCGTGAACATCACCAGCCCGTGGTTGTCCCGGATTCCCTCCAGCACGAGGTCGAGCTGGCGGTCGGTCCGCACCAGATTCCAGAAATGTTCGATCGGCCGCACGTCGTCGAACTGGATGACGCAGGCGCGCGCCACGCTGTTGATCGTCTCGCCCGTCGCATCGGATACGAGATGTAGGTGGAACTCTTTCATCCGTCCCCAACATTCTGTGGAGAATCCGGCCCAGATCTGTGGACAACCGGATTCACCGTCGTTTCGTCCCGGCTGGGGGACTCCTCCTCCCCGATACGGCCAAGCGCGGAACAACTCCGCCGACCGCTTCGGAAGCTGGGAAGATCCGGCCCCGTCCGCCCGGTTATCCACGGGACTCCCGCTCGTCCAGCTATAGCATTTCCGCCGTTTCCTGCGGTAGTGCTCCGAATCGTCCACAGATCCGCACACATGCCCGCACAAGCCCCCGGATCTGTGGACAGATTCTCCAGAATCGGGGATCACCGTTATCCACAGCCATCCACCTCATCCTCTTCCTTTCTCCCTTTAAAAAATATAGTGAAGAAGAGGGGATAAACCCGTCCCGGATTCTGGCGCGGAATCGGCGCCGGAATCGCGGGGGATCATTCGGATTCGCATGTCAGGGGAACGCACCGTCTTGTCCGCCACCAGCTCCGACGTCCAGAATCGGGCTTCCAAGCCTGCCCTGAAGCCGATGCTCGCCGCCCTGGCGGGAGAGGTGCGGCCGCGCCCGCCCTTCTGGCTGATGCGTCAGGCCGGACGCTATCTGCCGGAGTATCGCGAACTGCGGGCCAAGGCCGGCAGCTTCCTCGACCTCTGCTACAATCCCGACTTCGCGGTCGAGGTCACCTTGCAGCCGCTGCGCCGCTACGGCATGGACGCGGCGATTCTGTTCTCCGACATCCTGGTGGTGCCGCATGCCCTGGGGCAGCCGCTGGCCTATCTGGAAGGGGAGGGGCCGAAGCTGGATCCGGTCCGCAGCGTCGAGGACCTGAAGCGCCTGTCGCGTGACCGCTTCCACGAGACGCTGGCGCCGGTCTACGAGACGGTGCGCCGGCTCTCCACCGCGATCCCCGCAGAGACGACGCTGATCGGCTTTGCCGGGGCTCCCTGGACCATCGCCTGCTACATGGTCGAAGGGGCCGGCTCCAAGGAGTATGCCCACGTCAAGCGCTGGGCCTACGGCGATCCTGTCGGCTTCGGCCAGCTGATCGACCTGATCGTCGAGGTGACCGCCGATTATCTCTGCCGCCAGATCGAGGCCGGGGCCGAGACGGTGCAGCTGTTCGACAGCTGGGCCGGCGTGCTGCCGGTGGCCGAGTTCCGCCGCTGGGTGATCGAGCCGACGCGGCGGATCGTCGCACTGGTGAAGGCGAAGCACCCGAACACGCCGGTCATCGGTTTCCCGCGCGGCGCCGGCCACGCCTATGAGGAATATGTCGCCGGGTCCGGCGTGGACGCCGTCGGGCTCGACACCACCGTTCCGCCGGTGTGGGCGGCGCAGACCCTCCAGACGCGGCTGCCGGTGCAGGGAAACCTCGATCCGATCATGCTGGCGGCCGGCGGCAAGGCACTGGAGACGGCGACCCACGACGTCCTGGCGGCGTTGGCCGGTGGACCCTTCGTGTTCAACCTGGGCCATGGCGTCATCCAGTCGACCCCGCCGGCCCATGTGGAGGCGCTGACGCGTATCCTGCGGGAGTGGCCGGGGCAGGGCTGAGGCCATCGGTGCCAAGCGGCTGAAAAAGCGACGGCGGGGGTCTGGACAGAGCGGCTGCAACGCTCCAGTTTAGCGGGCACCATGAGCCAGCCATTCCCCCAGACCTCCGCCTCGACCCCTGCCGGCCCCGGCGACCGAATTTCTGGGAGCCGGCCGCGCCGCGTCGCCGTCGTGCTGTTCAACCTCGGCGGTCCGGACGCGCCGGAGGCGGTGCGGCCCTTCCTGTTCAACCTGTTCGCCGATCCGGCCATCATCCGGCTGCCGAACCCGTTCCGCTTCGTGATCGCCAGCCTGATCAGCGGACGGCGGGCGAAGCCGGCGACGGCGATCTACGCCCAGATCGGCGGCAAGTCGCCGCTGCTGGAGAATACGGAAGCCCAGGCGGCGGCGCTGGAGAACGCCCTGACGGATCCGGGGGCAGATCCGGCCGCTGACGGGGCAGGGACGGAGACCAAGGTCTTCATCGCCATGCGCTACTGGCATCCGATGAGCGCCGAGACGGCAGCAAAGGTAAAGGCCTACGGCCCGGATCTGGTCGTGCTGCTGCCGCTCTATCCGCAATTCTCGACCACCACCACGGCGTCGAGCGCCAAGGCGTGGCATGAGGCGGCCAGCACCGTCGGGCTGACGGCGCCGACGAAGCTGCTGTGCTGCTACCCGACCCAGGCCGGCTTCATCGACGGCACGGCGGACCTGATCCGCCCGCTCTACGAGGCCGCCAAGGCCCACGGCAAGCCGCGCGTCCTGTTCTCCGCCCATGGGCTGCCGAAGAAGGTGGTGGCCTCCGGCGACCCCTATCAGTGGCAGTGCGAGCGGACGGCCGAATCCATCGCCGCGGCGCTGGGCATCGACGATCTGGACTGGATCAACTGCTACCAGAGCCGCGTCGGCCCGATGGAGTGGATCGGTCCCAGCACCGACGTCGAGATCCGCCGCGCCGGACAGGACGGTGTGCCGATCCTGGTGGTGCCGATGGCCTTCGTGTCGGAGCATTCCGAGACTCTGGTGGAGATCGAGGTCGAATACCGTCACCTCGCCAAGGAGGCGGGAGTGCCGCACTTCACCCGCGTGCCGACGGTGGGTGTGCATCCCGGCTTCATCGACGGGCTGGCCCGGCTGGTGCGGCAGACGGTCGCGGGCAAGGCGGCGATCTGCTCGCAGAAGGGCGACCGGATCTGCCCGTCCAACTTCTCCGGCTGCCCGCAGGCGCGGGGCTGAACCGCAACGGCTGAACAGTAAAGAAAAAGGGGACACGCCCGGTGCTGTACGAATGGATCAAGGCGCTGCACGTCATCAGCATCATCGCCTGGATGGCGGGGCTGCTCTATCTGCCGCGCCTGTTCGTCTACCACTGCCAGGTGCAGGCCGGATCCGAGGCGTCGGAGACCTTCAAGGTGATGGAACGCCGCCTGCTGCGCGCCATCATGAACCCGGCGATGATCGCGGCGTACGTGTTCGGCATCGCCATGATCCTGCTGACGCCGGAATGGATGAAGCAGGGCTGGCTGCACGCCAAGCTGCTGTTCGTCCTGCTGCTGACCGCCAGCCACATGATGATGGCCCGCTGGCGCCGGGACTTCGCCGAGGACCGCAACACGCGGCCGCAGCGCTTCTTCCGCATCGCCAACGAGGTGCCGACGCTGCTGATGATCGGCATCGTCATCTTCGTCATCGTGAAGCCCTTCTGACCGGTGGGCAGGTGAATCGCCGGTCTTCCATCTCCCGGAAAAAGCGGAATCCGCGACCTTTGCCGGTTTCGCTTTCGTTTGACTTGCGTCCGCCGATCCGATAACCATGTCAGGACCACGGGGTTTTCGCCCCGCGGTCTCCCACGCCCACATCTGCCGATCCGACGCTCTGATCTTGAGCCGGGCCTGGTGGCTGGCGAATCGCTCCCGTGCGGCCATTTTCCGGACGCCCTGGCGCGCCTTCGCCGAAGCGCCACCCGCTGCCCACCCGACGCGACCGCGTTGCGGCGTCCGCCGCCCCCAGCCGCCGTCGGCCGGACATTCCGGCACTCCCCACCTCCAAGGCCATTCCCCCGCATGACGATTTCACAGGCAATCCGATGCATCTCCAAGAGCTGAAGTGCAAAAGCCCCGCCGAACTGCTGGCGTTCGCGGAGGAGCTGCAGATCGAGAATGCGAGCACGCTGCGCAAGCAGGACATGATGTTCGCGATCCTGAAGCAGCTGGCCGAAAACGACATTCCGATCTTCGGCGACGGCGTGCTGGAGGTGCTGCAGGACGGGTTCGGCTTCCTGCGTTCGCCGGAAGCCAATTATCTGCCGGGTCCCGACGATATTTACGTCAGCCCCAGCCAGGTGCGCCGCTTCGGCCTGCGCACCGGTGACACGGTGGAAGGGCAGATCCGCTCGCCCAAGGACGGTGAGCGCTATTTCGCCCTGCTGAAGGTCAACACCATCAATTTCGACGCGCCCGACAAGGTCCGTCACCGCATCAACTTCGACAACCTGACGCCGCTCTATCCGGAAGAACGCATCCGGATGGAGGTCGAGGACCCCACCAAGAAGAACCTCACCGGCCGCATCGTCGACCTGGTGGCGCCGCTCGGCAAGGGGCAGCGCGGGCTGATCGTGGCGCCGCCGCGCACCGGCAAGACGGTGATGCTGCAGAACATCGCCCACTCGATCGCCACCAACCACCCCGAAGCCTATCTGATCGTCCTCCTGATCGACGAGCGTCCGGAAGAAGTGACGGACATGGCCCGCTCGGTCCGCGGCGAGGTCATCAGCTCCACCTTCGACGAACCGGCCACCCGCCACGTCCAGGTCGCGGAAATGGTGATCGAGAAGGCCAAGCGCCTGGTCGAGCACAAGCGCGACGTGGTCATCCTGCTGGACAGCATCACCCGTCTGGCCCGCGCCTACAACACCGTCGTGCCAAGCTCGGGCAAGGTGCTGACCGGCGGCGTCGACGCCAACGCCCTGCAACGGCCCAAGCGCTTCTTCGGTGCCGCCCGCAATGTGGAAGAGGGCGGGTCGCTGACCATCATCGCCACCGCGCTGATCGACACCGGCAGCCGCATGGACGAGGTGATCTTCGAAGAGTTCAAGGGCACCGGCAACTCGGAAATCGTGCTGGACCGCAAGCTCTCCGACAAGCGCACCTTCCCGGCCATCGACATCTCCAAGTCGGGCACCCGCAAGGAGGAGCTGCTGGTCGACAAGGGCACCATGTCGAAGATGTGGATCCTGCGCCGCATCCTGATGCCGATGGGCGTGACCGACGCGGTGGACTTCCTGGTCGACAAGCTGAAGCACACCAAGTCAAACAACGAGTTCTTCGAAAGCATGAACCAGTAAGGTCGTGCCGGATCCGCCCTCTCCTCTGCGGAGGGGGCGGCCATCTGTCGCGGCACAGAAAAAGGGCGGGGACCTTCCGGTCACCCGCCCTTTCTCTTTTTCAACTCAACTCGGTCCCTTCGGCCGATCCCTGACCGGGATCAGAAGGGCGGCTGCTGCGGCTGTTCGGCCTGCTGGGCCGACTGGCGGTGGTACAGCTCGGCGAAGTCGATCGGGTTGATCATCAGCGGCGGGAAGCCGCCTTCGCGGGTCGCGCTGGAAACGATGGCGCGGGCGAACGGGAAGATCATCCGGGCGCCTTCGATCATCAGGACCGGGCGGTGATGCTCTTCCGGCAGGCCGGGGAACTGGAACAGCGCGCCATAGGCCAGCTCGACCAGGAAGGCGACGGTCTCGCCCTGGCGGGCTTCGCACCGCAGGTTCAGCGTCAGCTCGTAAATGTCGTCGCCGACCTTCTGGCCCTGGACGTCGACGCCGATGTTGACCTGCGGCTGCGGCTGGTTCGGCAGCAGGCTCTGCGGGGCGTTGGGGTTTTCGAAGGAGAAGTCCTTCACATACTGCGCGAGGACATGCATCGGCAGCGAAGACGTCTGCTGCTGCTCGGCGCCGTTGCTCATCTGATCGGACATAACGGACTCCTAATCGCCGGCCCGCGTTCCATCCCCGGTCCCGGTATGGACGGGGGGCAGGGGTCGCAGGCCGACCCGGATGTGAGGTGACAGGGTTTGGTTCGCGACGGTTGTGCCTTCGCCCAAAGGGCTGGCTATCATGGATCGGCCGTCCTGCCAACGGAAACCGCCGACCGGAAACCGGCCACCGGCCGGCGGCTCAGCGCCGCTCATCCGGACGCTGCTTGCCCCATTGGGAATCGGTCAGCCGCGGCGCGTCGCGATCCTCGCCGTTCCTGTCCTCCGGGGTGACGTCGCGGAAATCCCCGTCGATCACGCCGGGCACGCCGGGGGTGGGGCGGAAGGGATCGTCGCCGCGGCGCGGACCGCCGGTGCCGAATTCGGCACCGCCGAAATCCCTATTGCCAAACCCCTGGTCGCCAGTGGTGGGGCCGCCGGCGCCAGCCCCGAAACCGGGACCGAAGCCGCCCGCTCCGAAGCCGCCCCCAAGGCCGCCCCGGCCGGTGGTGGTGAAGACCGGCATCCCGGCGCCGATCCGGCTGAACAGCCAGCGGCCGATGCCCCGGCGCAGCGGCCGGATCAGCAACAGGATGCCGAAGATGTCGCTCAGAAAGCCGGGGATGATCAGCAGGATGCCGGCCAGCACGGCGCAGAAGCCGTCGAGCACGGTGCCGATGGGCGCCTCGCCACGCGCCGCCGCCGCCTGGGCCTTGCTCAGCGAGGCCAGCCCCTGGTGACGGACGATCAGCATGCCCACCACCGCCGACAGGGCCAGCAGCCCGATGGTCGGCCCGGCGCCGATCCAATCGCCGACCTGGATGAATCCGACGATCTCCAGGATCGGCAGAAGAAGGAGCAACAACAGGGGATTCATGGTGTCCTTGCTCTTCGGGCTCGCTGCCCCTATCTAGGTTTGGATAGGTCGTCCGGTCGAAAGACCGCCGGCCTCATCCAATTGGCGGTTCAATCGGCAATTACTGGCGGGCAAGCAACACGTAATGCCGACCGGCCGCAAGGTCCAGAGGCGGGCCGGATCCGCCGGCGATTTCGCCGCAGCACAATGCTCACGACAAATCGTATTGGAAGGAACAGATGATGGGAGACGGGTTCGTGTTCATCGAGATCGTGATCTTCGCGATGATCGCGGCCTTCCTCGTCTATCGGCTGCGCAGCGTCCTCGGCCGCCGGACGGGGGAGGAGCGGCAGCGTTCCAACCCCTTCACCTCCGCTCCGGGTGCTGCGAAGCCGGACAATGTGGTGCCCCTGCCGGAGCGCAGCCGGGCGCGACCGGATGTCGCACCGGGTGCCGATGTCGTGGTGTCGGACGAGCCGCTGTCGCTGGCCGCGTCCATCGACCAGATCCGCGCCGCCGATCCCAACTTCGACGAGAAGCATTTCCTGGAAGGCTCCAAGGCGGCCTTCGCCATGATCGTCGATGCCTTCGCCCGCGGCGACACCGCGACGCTGCGCCCGCTGCTGGCCGACGACGTCTATGACAGCTTCGCCCAGGTCATCCGCGACCGTCAGGCCGCCGGCGAGCAGCATGAAGCCCGCATCGAGCAGGTCCGCGAGGCCGAGGTGGTGGAGGCGAAGCTGGATGCCGGCCGCACCGCCCGCGTCACCGTGCGTCTGGTCTCCGATCAGGTGAATGTGGTGCGCGACCGCAACGGTGCCATCGTCGATGGCGATCCCAAGGCGCTGGTGGAGAACACCGACGTCTGGACCTTCGCCCGCAACCTCCGCTCCCGCGATCCGAACTGGGCGCTGGTCGAGGTGCGCCCGGTCCAGTGAGGAACGACCACCAGCAATGACACATCGTCACCGTACCGGTTTCAGCGCCATCGCCCTCTTCGGGGCGGTGGCGTTGCTGTTTTCGGCCTGCGCTCCCAAGGAAGAGATCAAGCCGCCGCCCGACGCCCTGACCCTGACGCCGCTGTCCTTCGCCGATCTGCCGGGCTGGCGCAGCGATCCGGTGGCGCAGGCGGTGCCGGCACTCGCCCGGTCCTGCGCCCGCTTCCGGAGCCTGCCGGCCGACCGGACGGTTGGGCCGAACGGGGTGGCCGGGACCATCGGCGACTGGCAGGGCCCCTGCGCCCGTCTGGCGGATCTGCCGCCCGGCGACGATGCGGCCGCCCGCGCCTTCTTCGAAACGAACTTCACCCCCTACGCCGCCGGCAACAACGGCAGCCGCGAGGGTCTGTTCACCGGCTATTACGAAGCCGAGCTGGAGGGCAGCCTGCGCTCGGATCCGGCCTATCCGGTTCCGCTCTACCGCCGGCCGCCCGATCTGGTGATGGTCGATCTCGGCGACTTCTCCGACCGCTGGAAGGGGGAGCGCACCGCCGGCCGCGTGGTCGACGGCAAGTTGAAGCCTTACGAGGATCGCGCCGCCATCGTCGCCGGATCGCTGAAGGGCAAGGGGCTGGAACTGGTGTGGGTGAAGGACCCGATCGGCGCCTTCTTCCTGCAAATCCAGGGGTCGGGCCGGATCCGGCTCGCCGACGGAACCGAGGCGCGTGTGGGCTACGCCGCCCAGAACGGCCACAAATACGTCGCCATCGGCAAGGAGCTGATCGACCGCGGCGCGCTGAAGCGCGAGGAGGTCTCGCTCCAGACCATCCGTGACTGGCTGCTGGCGCATCCCGACCAGGCCGCGGCGGTGATGAACGTCAACCCGTCCTACGTCTTCTTCCAGACGCTGACCGGCGACGGCCCGAACGGCGCCCAGGGCGTGGCGCTGACGCCCGGCCGCAGCCTGGCGGTCGACTCGAAGTTCATGCCCTATGGCGTTCCGGTGTGGCTGGATGCCGAGGATCCGGTCGATGCCGGACAGCGGCTGCAACGGTTGCTGGTCGCCCAGGACACCGGCGGAGCGATCCGCGGGCCGGTGCGCGGCGACGTCTTCTGGGGCCATGGTCCGGAGGCGGAGCACAGGGCCGGACTGATGAAGAGCCGGGGGAGCTATGTGCTGCTGCTGCCGAAAAGTGTGAAGGTGGCGGCAGGAGGCTAGGGGGCGGGCAGGGCAATCCCTGCGCAATGTTTCACGTGAAGCAGAGGGGCGCCCGCTCGGGCGCCCCCCATGCCGTCACAGAATGAACTTCGACAGGTCCGCATTCTTCGCCAGCCCGCCGACCCGTTCCCGCACCAGGGCGGCGTCGATGGTGACCGTCTCGCCGGCGCGGTCGCTGGCAGCGAAGCTGATCTCCTCCAGCAGGCGCTCCAGCACCGTGTGCAGGCGCCGCGCGCCGATGTTCTCAACGGAGCTGTTGATCTCCGCCGCCAGCCGGGCCAGCTCGTCGATGCTGTCGTCGGTGAAGACCAGATCGACCTCCTCGGTCTTCATCAGTGCCTTGTACTGGCGGATCAGGCTGGCTTCCGGCTCGGTCAGGATGCGCTTGAAGTCGTCCTGGCTCAGCGCCTTCAGCTCGACGCGGATCGGCAGGCGGCCTTGCAGTTCCGGCAGCAGGTCCGACGGCTTGGCGACGTGGAAGGCGCCCGACGCGATGAACAGGATATGGTCGGTCTTCACCGGACCGTGCTTGGTCGACACCGTCGTGCCCTCGATCAGCGGCAGCAGGTCGCGCTGAACGCCTTCGCGGCTGACGTCGGCGCCGCGGGCTTCGGAGCGGGCGGAGATCTTGTCGATCTCGTCCAGGAAGACGATGCCGTTCTGCTCGACCGCGCGGATCGCCTCCGCCACCACCTTTTCCTGGTCCAGCAGCTTGTCGGACTCTTCCGCCATCAGCACCGTGTGGCTTTCGGCCACCGACATGCGGCGGGTCTTGGTGCGGCCGCCCATCATCTTGCCGAACATGTCGTTCAGGTTCAGCATGCCCATCTGGGAGCCCGGCATGCCGGGGATGTCGAAGGTCGGCATGCCGGCCGGCGCAGCGGTGTCGGCGACCTGGATTTCGATCTCCTTGTCGTTCAGCGTGCCCTCGCGCAGCATCTTGCGGAACTTGGCGCGCGTCTCGGCACTGGCGCTGTCGCCGCACAGCGCGTCGAGCACCCGCTCCTCCGCCCGCAGTTCGGCCTTGGCGGCGACCTCCTTGCGCAGCCGCTCGCGGGTCAGGCCGATGGCGGCCTCCACCAAATCGCGGACGATCTGCTCGACATCGCGCCCGACATAGCCGACCTCGGTGAACTTGGTCGCTTCCACCTTGAGGAAGGGAGCCTGGGCCAGCCGGGCGAGGCGGCGGGCGATCTCGGTCTTGCCGACACCGGTCGGACCGATCATCAGGATGTTCTTCGGCAGCACCTCTTCCCGCAGGCCCTCGGGCAGCTGCTGCCGGCGCCAGCGGTTGCGCAGCGCGATGGCGACCGCGCGCTTGGCCTCGTTCTGGCCGACGATGTAGCGGTCGAGTTCGGAAACGATCTCGCGCGGGCTGAAGGCGGCGGTGTCGGCAGAGACGGAAGCGGATTGAGTCGTCATGGCGCTCACAGCTTTTCCAGGGTGACGTTTTCGTTGGTGTAGACGCAGATGCCGGCGGCGATCTTCATCGCCTTGCGCGCCACGGCTTCCGCATCCATCCCGTCGATGTCGATCAGCGCACGCGCCGCCGACAGGGCGTAGGAGCCGCCGGAGCCGATGCCGATCAGCCCGTCCTCCGGCTCCAGCACATCGCCGTTGCCGGTCAGCACGAGACTGACGCTCTTGTCGGCCACCGCCATCATCGCTTCCAGGCGGCGCAGATAGCGGTCGGTGCGCCAGTCCTTGGCCATCTCGACGCAGGCGCGGGTCAGCTGGCCGGGATACTGCTCCAGCTTGCCTTCCAGCCGTTCGAACAGGGTCATCGCATCGGCGGTGGCGCCGGCGAAGCCCGCCATCACCGTGCCGCCGGCCAGCCAGCGGACCTTGCGCGCGTTGGCCTTCATCACCGTCGGGCCGACCGAGACCTGCCCGTCGCCGGCGATCACCACCTGCCCGTTCTTGCGCACCGACAGGATCGTCGTGCCGTGCCACTGGATGGGATCGTGAGGATTGGACGCTGGATAGGTCATGCGGGAACCACGCTGGAGAATGGGAAACGTCCCCGCTGCCCCGGATCCGGGGCGCCGTCGCAGGCGCATGGACCTTGCAAGTCGTGGCGGCAGGGCATCCGGTCTATGTGGGAGGGGCAATGTCCCCGTCAAGCATATCGCCATCCGATGTGTCCTCTTCCCACAGGGACTCGACCGGGCCGTTCCGGCGCGCTTTGCCCGGTTTGGGTGGAGCGGCGGACGGCGGCGGACCGGCCGGATCCGCCCCCAGCCGGTCGAGCAGCGGACCGAGCGCCAGGAACTCGACCAGACCGGCAGGGGTGGAGATGGAACGGCCGGCGGAGGGCGCGATCCCGACCAGCGCGCCGCTGCCGTCCAGCAGCGGGTCGCCCGCCTCGGTCACCGCGGTCAGCACGGCGGCCGAGCCCAGATCCGCCTGGATCAGTGTGGCGGCACCGCCGGCATCGTCGGCAGGCAGCCTGCCGACGATGCCGGCGACCTCCCGTCCCCGTCCGCCGGAGATCGCCCGCACCGGCTCGCTGACGCGCAGGGCCGCGGTGCGGACGGGCAGGGCGGGCAGCCGGGCCGGCACCCGCACCAGGGCGAAGCCGCTGACAGGGTCGCGCCCGACCACCCAGCCGGTCAGTTCCACCCCACGGGCGGGCCGGACGGTGACGGTGGGGTCGGATCCCGGCAGCGGGGCCAGCAGCACCGCCTGCACCTCGCCGGCCGCATCGGTCTCGCCGATCACCAGCCCATGCGACCGGCCGACCGGCCGTCTCGCCGATGCGGGCCGGCCGGATCCGGCCCCGGTCCGCAGCAGCAGGCGGCCTGGACGGTACGCTTCGGACCCCACAGCCGGGGCAGGGGCGGCGGCGTCCGGCGTCAGCGGGGTGGGGCCGGATCCGGCCGGCGCCGTCACGGGAAACAGGGCCGGCGGAGCCGACGGCGGCGGCTGGGATTGGGGCCGAGACTGGGGCAGGGCACCGCCCGACAGCAGGGCGCGGAAGCCGCCGTCGGCGGCGAGCGCCTCGACCGCGGCGGCGAAGGCCTCCTCGACCAGCAGGGTGTCGCCTTGCGGCACGCCGCTTTCCTGGGCAATGGCGCCGGTGGTGACCACGCGGTGCACCAGCCCGCCGCCACGCGCGTCGTAGACCGTCCATTCCACCTTGACGCTGCCGGTGCCGGAACTGCCCTTGCTGCTGCCGGTCAGCCAGTTGGTGCGGTGGCACAATTCCAGCTGCACGTCGCGCAGGTCGCCCTGCACGGTGAAGCGGGCGCGGCTGCGGTTGCCGTCGGGGTTGTCGGGACCGCCGGGCCGGCCGACCACATCGAAACCGGCGGCGGTCATCGCCTCGGCGAAGCGCTCGTCGAAGGTGGAGCCGCGCCGCATGTTGACGCCGCTGGTCCAATAGACGTCGTCATAGGGCGGGGCGCAGTCGATGCCCCAGACATAGCGGCCGATCTGCATCCCGCGCCGCATCGACCCGATGGTCAGCTCGCCGAAGCGGAAGGGCGCCGTGGTTCCGGCGGCCATCGGCGGCGCCGTTCTGGCGACCGGCGGGGGCGGGGACAGGCCGGCGCATCCGGCCGGCAGCAGGCCGAGGAGGATCAGGACTGCGGCGAAAAAGCGCGGATGGTCGGTCATAAGCGGATATGCACGCAGGAAGTGTATAGAACTCTACCCTGCACACGTCCGTAGGACAATCGTCGGAATGGACAGGCCGCGCATCAATCGTGCCGGATGCTGGCGCGCAGGGATGCTTCCTGCTACAAAACCGCCATGGACCAGACCCCCATCAATGGCGGCCGCCGCGCCTCGATCGAGCGGAACACCACGGAGACCCGGATCCGGGTCGCGCTGAACCTTGACGGCACCGGCGTCTACGACGTCAAGACGGGGGTCGGCTTCCTCGACCATATGCTGGAACAGCTGTCGCGCCACAGCCTGATGGACCTGACGGTCCTGGCCGACGGCGACCTGCACATCGACTATCACCACACGACCGAGGACACCGGCATCGCCATCGGCATGGCGGTGGCGAAGGCGCTGGGCGACCGCAAGGGCATCCAGCGCTATGGCCATTCCTATGTCCCGATGGACGAGACGCTGACGCGGGTGGCGCTGGACTTCTCCAACCGGCCCTACCTGATCTGGAAGGTGAATTTCACCCGCGACAAGATCGGCGATTTCGACACCGAGCTGTTCCGCGAGTGGTTCCAGGCCTTCGCCATGGCCGCCGGCGTGACGCTGCACGTCGAAAACCTGTATGGCGAGAACAACCACCACATCGTGGAAAGCTGCTACAAGGCGCTTGCCCGCGCGCTGCGCGCCGGGGTGGAGATCGACCCGCGCAAGCGCGATGCGGTGCCCTCCACCAAGGGCACGCTCGGCGGATCGCTCTGACGGCGGGGACCGCGGTCCAACCATCCCCCTCCGCCGTCCTATCGGAAGGTTTGTCACGTTCATGGAAACGGTCGCGCTGATCGATTACGGCTCCGGCAACCTGCGCTCCGCCGCCAAGGCGATCGAGCGCGCGGCCGGCGAAGCCGATGCGTCCTACACTGTCCTCGTCACCTCCGACGCCGATGCCGTCCGCCGGGCCGACCGCGTGGTGCTGCCCGGCGTCGGCGCCTTCGCCGATTGCAAGCGCGGCCTGTCGGAAGTGCCGGGCATGCTGGAGGCGCTGGAAGAGGTGGTGCACCGCCGCGGCCGGCCGTTCCTCGGCATCTGCGTCGGCATGCAGCTGATGGCGGAGCGCGGCCGCGAATATGGCGTGACCGAGGGGCTGGGCTGGATCCCGGGCGAGGTGGCGAAGCTGGAGCCGACCGATCCGGCCCTGAAGATCCCGCACATGGGCTGGAACGAGCTGAACATCCGCCACCCGCACCCGGTTCTGGCCGGCCTGCCGGAAGGCAGCCACGCGTATTTCGTCCATTCCTACCAGTTCAAGCTCGCCGATCCCGACACGCTGATCGCGTCCGCGGACTATGGCGGGCCCTTCGCCGCGGTGGTCGGGCGCGACAATCTGGTCGGCACCCAGTTCCATCCGGAGAAGAGCCAGGCGACCGGCCTGGCGCTGATCGCCAATTTCCTGCGCTGGAAGGTCTGACGAGATGGCCGAGATCGCCATCGACAAGGTCGATGCGCTGAAGACCGCCGACCTGCACGACCTGTGCGACGCCGCCGACGACGCCATCCGTGCCGGCGGCGGCTTCGGCTGGGTCGAGCCGCCGCCGCGCGATGTGATGGAACGCTATTGGAAGGGCGTTCTGGTGGTGCCGGAACGGGTGATGTTCGTCGCCCGCCTGGACGGGGTGGTGGCCGGATCCGCCCAGCTGGTCAAGCCGCCGCGCAACAACGAGGCCCAGGCCCACGCCGCCCAGCTGACCACCAGCTTCGTCGCCCCCTGGGCGCGCGGACACGGCCTTGCCCGCCGCCTGACCGTGGCGGTGCTGGAAGAGGCGCGCGCCGTCGGCTTCAAGGTGCTGAACCTCGATGTCCGCGTGACGCAGGATGCGGCCATCGCGCTTTATGAATCGCTCGGCTTCAAGCGCTGGGGCACCCACCCCTTCTACGCGCTGGTGCAGGGCAAGCCGCTCGCCGGACATTACTACTGCAAGGATCTCGAGCCTGCGCAACAGCCGCCGGCCTGATGACCGCCCGCCTGACAACCGCCAGCCACGCCATAGGAAGACGCCCGCGATGATCATCTACCCCGCCATCGACCTCAAGGACGGTGCCTGCGTCCGCCTGCTGCGCGGCGAGATGAGCCAGGCCACGGTCTTCAACACCGATCCCGGCGAACAGGCCCGCCTGTTCCAGAGCCAGGGTTTCGAATGGCTGCATCTGGTCGACCTCAACGGCGCCTTCGAAGGCAAGCCGGTGAACGGTGCGGCGGTCGAGAGCATCCTGAAGTCGGTCACCATTCCGGTGCAGCTCGGCGGCGGCATCCGCGACCTGAACACCATCGGCATGTGGCTGGAGAAGGGCATCAGCCGCGTCATCCTGGGCACTGTGGCGCTGCGCGATCCGGAGCTGGTGAAGGCGGCTTGCCGCGAGTTCCCGGGCAAGATCGCCGTGGGGATCGACGCGCGTGAAGGCTATGTCGCCGTGGCCGGCTGGGCCGAGACCTCCGACATCAAGGCGCTGGATCTGGCGCTGAAGTTCGAGGATTGCGGCGTCGCCGCCATCATCTACACCGACATCAACCGCGATGGCGCCATGGGCGGCGTCAACGTCGAATCCACCTCCGACCTCGCCTTCCACCTGACCACACCGGTCATC
This sequence comes from Azospirillum sp. A23, assembly GCF_042938965.1. Lineage (NCBI taxonomy): Bacteria > Pseudomonadati > Pseudomonadota > Alphaproteobacteria > Rhodospirillales > Azospirillaceae > Azospirillum > Azospirillum sp. A23. The sequence goes on from NZ_CP170667.1 coordinate 2,688,443, forward strand.
GCGTCCGGCGGTGTCTCGTCCATCGAGGATTTGAAGGCGCTGAAGGTCGAGGAGGACACCGGGATCGAGGGCGTGATCTGCGGCCGGGCGCTGTACGATGGCCGGATCGATCCCAAGGAGGCGCTCGCCCTCTTGTCCGCCCCCGCCGTCGAGGACGCCGACTGATGCTGAAGATGCGTGTCATCCCCTGCCTGGACGTCAAGGACGGCCGGGTGGTGAAGGGGGTCAATTTCGTCGATCTGGTCGATGCCGGCGATCCGGTGGAGCAGGCCCGCGTCTATGACCGCGAGGGGGCCGACGAGCTGACCTTCCTCGACATCACCGCCAGCCACGAGAACCGCGACACCATCTTCGACGTGGTGCGGCGGACGGCGGAGCAGGTCTTCATGCCGCTGACCGTCGGCGGCGGCGTGCGCACGGTGGACGACATCCGCAAGCTGCTGCTGGCCGGCGCCGACAAGGTGTCGATCAACACCGCGGCGATCCACCGTCCGGAATTCGTGCGCGAGGGGGCCGAGAAGTTCGGTGCCCAGTGCATCGTCGTCGCCATCGACGCCAAGAAGGTGGCTCCCGGCAAGTGGGAGGTCTTCACCCATGGCGGCCGCAACGCCACCGGCATCGACGCGGTGGAGTGGGCCAAGCGGATGGAATCGCTGGGAGCCGGCGAAATCCTGCTGACCTCGATGGACCGTGACGGCACCAAGAGCGGCTTCGACCTGGAGCTGACGCGCACGGTGGCGGACAGCATCCGCGTCCCGGTGATCGCGTCGGGCGGCGTCGGCACCCTCGACCATCTGGTGGAGGGCATCCGCGAAGGGCACGCCACCGCGGTGCTCGCCGCCTCGATCTTCCATTTCGGCACCTACACCATCGGTCAGGCCAAGGCCGCGCTGAACGCCGCCGGCATCCCGGTGCGCCCGGCCAAGGCGCTGGAGACGACGAATGGGTGACAAGAAGGCCGCAGAAAAAGCCGGCGAGAAGGCTGTCGAAAAGGCCACCGAGAAGGTGCCGGCCCCGCTAGGTGCCCCATTCGGAGCCGAGGTGCTCGACCGCCTGTTCGTCACCGTGCAGGCGCGCAAGGGGGCGGATCCGGAAACCTCCTACACTGCCAAGCTCTACAGCCGCGGCACCGCCAAGATCGCCCAGAAGGTGGGCGAGGAGGCGGTGGAGGCCATCCTGGAGGCCGTACGCGGCGACAAGGCGGCGCTGGCGGCGGAATCCGCCGACCTGCTCTATCACCTGCTGGTGCTGTGGGCCGATCTCGGGCTGGACCCGGCGGAGGTCTGGAGCAAGCTTGCCCAGCGCGAGGGCACCAGCGGCATCGACGAGAAGAAGTCCCGCAAGGCCTGAGCAGGGCTTGATCCGGGACTCCCCAGCAAGAGGACGCATGCGATGGCCAAGAGCTATGACGCCAACAATGTGTTCGCCCGCATCCTGCGCGGCGAAATCCCGTGCAAGAAAGTGCATGAGACCGAACACGCGCTGGCATTCCACGACATCGAGCCGCAGACCCCGACCCATGTGCTGGTGATCCCGAAGGGCGCCTACACCGACATGGACGACTTCACCGCCAAGGCGTCGGAGGCGGAGATCGCCGGCCTGTTCCGCGCGGTGGGCGAGGTCGCCCGCATGGTCGGCGCCGACGGTCCCGGCTACCGCATCCTGTCCAACTGCGGCGAGGCCGCGCATCAGGAAGTACCCCACCTGCACATCCACCTGTTCGCCGGCCGCGACCTGGGGCGGATGCTCGGCAAGGCCTGATACCGCCCGGCGCCGGTAGCCTCTACCTCCGGCGCATCCCCACCCGGCGCCGTGCCCCCTTCTTCGGCGGCACGGCGTCGAGGATCGCCAGGATCGCCGCGATCCCGTCCTCGTCCAGATCGCCGATCCGTTCCGACAGAAGGTTGGCGAGTTCCGTCGCCCGCGCGCTCAGGCCGGAGGTGTCCACCGTCACGCGTGGGTGGGACAGATCCGCCAGCCGTTCCAGCTCCTCCGCCTCGTCCCAGATGATGCCGAAATAGGCGCAGATCTGCCGGACCAGCTGGGGGGAGGGCTGGCCGCGCTTGCCATGTTCCAGCGCCGACAGATAGGCGGACGAGATGGACAGGTCGGTCGCCATCTGCTTCAGCGTCACGCCCCTGGCGTCGCGCAGCGACCGGACCCGTTCGCCGAACGGGGTCATGTGGAGTCCCTGACTGTTTGGGACCTAGTCCTTACGGTCGCGCCGCCGTTTGATCAAGACATACAGCGCACCGTCGCCGCCATGCTTGGGCTGGGCCGGCTGGATCGCCAGCACCATCGGGCGCAGGCCCGGATCCGCCAGCCAGCGGGGGGTCGCCTGACGCAGCACGCCCAGGCTGCCGAAACTGCCCTTGCCGGTGATCACCAGCACGCAGCGCCGCCCCTCGTTCCAGGCGCGGTGGACGAAGCCGGCGAGCGCGTGGTGGGCCTGCGCCTGGGTCATGCCGTGCAGGTCGATGCGGCCGTCGATCTCCAGCTCGCCGCGGCGGAACCGGTCGCCGGTGCGGCGGTCGATGTTGGCGGTCGAACCGGGCGTCAGGGGCGGGTGGGCCGCCCGCGAGGGCCGGGCCGGGCCGGGGAATTGCTTGGCGGTCGGCGGCGGGGCGAGGCTGGTCGCCACCGGCTCCTCGACCAGTTCCGCCATGGTCGCCACCGGCTCCGCCTCCACCTCTACGGCGCGGCCCGGCATCGGTTCGGCGTCGCGCATGGCGATCCGCCACAGGCGCCGCTCGTCGGGCGTGGGCAGTCGTCTGCGGGTCATCGGCGCGGAACCTTCTGCGGACAAGAAAAAGGCGGTGCCAACGGATAAAGCCCGTCGGCCCGCCCCTGTCAATGTGTGTTGCCGCGCTGCAAAGAAAAAGGGCGCGCGGGAAATGATGCCAGGGAAACGATGTGCCGGTTCAGCCCTGCGACCAGGCGGCCGCCGCCGCGATCTGCTCGTCGGTCGGACGCACGCCGGTGTACAGCACGAACTGTTCGAGCGCCTGCAAGGCGATCACCTCGGCGCCGGTGATCACCGGCTTGCCGGCCTCCCGCGCGGTACGGATCAGCGGGGTTTCGGCCGGCATGGCGACGACGTCGAACACCTGCGCCGCCGCCTCGATCAGTGTCGGCTCATAGGCGAGTGTGTTGGCCTCCGGTCCGCCGGCCATGCCGAGCGGCGTCACATTGACCAGCAGCGATCCCTCGGCGATGCCCGTGCTGTCCGGCTGCCAGGGCAGGCTGTACTCGTCGGCGAGCCGGCGGCCGGTCGCCTCGTTGCGGGCGATCAGCGTGCCGTTGGTGAAGCCGGAATCGCGCAGGGCACACAGGACCGCGCGGGCCATGCCGCCGCTGCCGCGGAGTGCAAAGGGCAGGGCGGGCGAGACGTCGTGACGGTCCAGCAGGGTGCGGACCGCGAGATAGTCGGTGTTGTAGCCGCGCAGCCGGCTGCCGCCATCCTCGGCAGTGTCGTTGACGATGGTGTTGACCGACTGCAACCCGGCGGCCGACGGGTCCAGCTCGTCGAGGAAGGGGATGCAGGCTTCCTTGAAGGGCATCGACACGCCGCAGCCGCGGATGTTCAGCGCCCGGATGCCGGTGATGGCGCCCGGCAGATCCTTGGTGGTGAACGCCTTGTAGACGTAATTCAGCGAGAGGGCTTCATAGAGGTGATTGTGGAAGCGCGTGCCGATGTTGCTCGGGCGACCCGAAAGCGAAATGCACAGGCGCGTGTCTCTGTCGATCTTGTGGGGCAACCAAGCCTCTCCTTGCCGCAATACGGTTCTGGACGTTGTCCGGCGGGTCAGCCGCCGGCCTTCAACGCGTCCAAACGTCCTTTCAGCAGAGTGTATTCCGGATCGCTCGGCTTGAACTGGGCGATCAGATTACCCCAATGGGCGGCGGCCTCGTCCTTGCGGCCCGACATCATGGCGTCGAGGCCGAGCAGCCACAGCGCATCCTTGTTGTCCGGCTCCGCCTTCAGCGCCAGCCGCAGGGCGGAGGTTGCCTCTTCCGGCAGGGGCTTCGGCGTCTCGTTGCGCGGCTGGGTCTGCAACACGGCGTTGGCGTAGGCGACCTGCACGTCGGCGCGGTCCGGCGCCCGCTCGCGCGCCTTGCGGGCGGCGTCCAGCGCCTTGGCGGTGTCGCCCAGAACGCCGTAGGAGCGGGCGAGCTTCAGCCAGCCATCGACGTCCGACGGGTCGGCGTCCAGCCGGGCGGCGAGGTTGGCGACCATGCCGCGGATCATCTCGTCCTGGCCTGCCGCGTTGCCCTGGGGGTTGGCCTGGGCATTGGCCGTCCCATTGCCCTGCGCGTTCGGGGCCGCCTGCTGGCCGCCTGGCTGCCCTTGGGCCGCCTGTTCCTTCTGCTCCGGCAGCAGCGGCTGCGGCGTGACCTTGGCGGGGTCGAGGTTCAGCGCCACCGCGGCCTCGCGGATCTGGTCGCGCACCACCGGCACCCACGGCGCATCGGCGGGGGATTCCGCCATCAGCGCGCTCCAGCGGTCCAGCGCCCCCTGCTGGTCGCCGGCCTGGAAGCGGGCGAGCGCGGCGAAGAAGCGGGCGCGCGGGTCCTTGGGCTCCTTCGCCAGCACGGCGTCGAAGGCGGCCACCGCCTCCTCCGGCACCATGCCGTCGTTGGCGGACACCAGCGTCTCGGCGAACAGCCCCTGCACCTCGACATCGTCCCTGTTCAGGGCGACGGCATGGCGCAGCGCGTCGGCGGCATCGCCGTTGCGGCCCATCTTGGCATAGGCTTGCCCCAGGATCAGCCAGCCCTGGATGTCGCTCGGGTTCTCGGCCAGCTGGGCCTTCAGCTTGTCCATCGCGGCCAGAACGCTCTTCGGTGGGCCGCCGCGCTCCTGCTCGATGTTGCGCGAGGCCAGCGGCTGGGCCGGCAGATCCGGGCGGCCGACCGTGCCGTAGACGGCAAGCGCGCCGACCGGCAGCACCAGCGCCAGCAGCACGGCCAGAATACGGGCACTGCGCGGGGCGACGCCGCCGCTGCTGCCGGTCGCCACGGTCTTCTCGGCGGTCGCCAGCATGCGCCGGGCGATCTCCGCCCTGGCCGCCTCGGCCTGGGCGTCGTTGATCAGGCCGCGCGCACGGTCGCGCTCCAGCTCGTCCAGCTGGTCGCGGTAGACCTCGCGGTCGAACTCCTCCCGGTCGGGGCCGGATCCGGCCGTGCGCAGAAGCGGCGGCACGATCAGCAGCAGCACGGCCGCGGTCAGGACGGCGGCGAAAATCCAGAACAGCATCACTCGTCTTTCCGCAGCAGGGCGTCCAGCCGCCGCCGCTCATCCGCGCTCAGGGGCGCGGTGTCGGCGCCGGCGGCAACGCCGCGCCGCCCGCGCAGGAACAGGAAGGTGCCGGCCGCACCCAGCAGCAGCACGGCGAAGGGACCGATCCACAGCACCAGCGTGGTCGCCTTGAAGGGCGGCCGCAGCAGCACATAGTCGCCGTAGCGGTCGGTGACGTACTCCATCACCTTGTCGTCGCTGTCGCCGGCCTTCAGCCGGTCGCGCACCAGGAGGCGCAGGTCGCGGGCCAGCGGCGCGTTGCTGTCGTCGATGGACTGGTTCTGGCAGACGAGGCAGCGCAGTTCCTGGCTGATGGTGCGGGCGCGGTTTTCCAGCGCCGGATCCGGCAGAACCTCGTCCGGCTGGACCGCCAGGGCAGGAGAGAGTGTCGACAGCGCCAGCAGGGCGGCGAGGAGGAGTCGCTTCATCAGCCCTGCCTCAGATGCTTGACCATCGGGAGGATCTGCTCCTCCACCACCTGCGGGGTCAGCGGGCCGACATGCTTGAAGCGGATGCGGCCCTTGCGGTCGATCAGGTAGCTCTCCGGCACGCCATAGACGCCCCAGTCGATCGACACCCGGCCATCCTGGTCGGCGCCGATGGCGGCATAGGGGTTGCCGTTGCGCGACAGCCAGGTCAGCGCGTCCTCCGGCTTGTCCTTGTAGTTGATGCCGTAGACCGTCACCCCCTGCTCGCGCGACAGGCGGGTGATGACGGGATGCTCCGCCTTGCAGGGGATGCACCAGGAGGCGAAGACGTTCACCAGCGTCACGTCGCCGGCCAGCCTGGCGGAGGACAGGCCGCCGGCCCCCGGCTGTCCCTGGACCATCTGGCCCGGAATGGCGGGCAGGTCGAAGGTCGGGGCCGGCTTGTCGATCAGGGCCGACGGGATGTCGCGCGGGTCGCGCTCGAACCCCAGGAAGAAGGCGACGCCCACCCCGATGAACAACAGGAAGGGCAGCAGGTACAGAAGGCGGCGCATCGTGTCTTTGTCCTCATTCGGCCGGCAGCGGAGCCGACTTGCCACCGGTTTTCCCGGCCGCGCGGCGGCGTTCCGGCGCGCCGATGCGGAAGCGGCGGTCGGTCAGGCTCACCAGCCCGCCCAGCATCATTCCGATGCCGCCGATCCAGATCCACGGCACCAGCGGGTGGTGGTAGATGCGGACGATCCAGGCGGTGCCGTTCTGCGTCGGGTCGCCCAGCGCCACATACAGGTCGGAGAAGACCGTGGTGTGGATGGCCGATTCCGTGGTGGTCATGCGGGTGGTGCTGTAGCTGCGGCGTTCCGGCTCCAGCGTCGCGACGCGCTGGCCGTCCTTCGTCACCGTGAAGATGCCACGCTCCGCCTTGAAGTTCGGGCCGTCGACCAGCCCGACGCTGTCGAACTGGAACTCGTAGCCGGCGACGCTGGCCCGGTCGCCCGGCTTCATCGCCGTGATCGATTCCGTCTGCCAGGCCGAGGTGCCGGTCATGCCGAGGATCGACAGGCCGACGCAGGCATGGGCGATGGTCATGCCCCAGGCGCTGCGCGGCAGATGCACGGCGCGGTTCCAGCTGTTGCGGAACGGGGTGCGGAACAGGGCGATGCGGTCGGCGAACTCGACCAGCGAGCCGACGAAGGCCCAGGCGGCAAGGCCGATGCCGACCAGTGCCAGCAGCGGACCGCTGCCCGCCTTGACATAGGCGGTGACGGCGACGGCGGCCACCACGGCGACGGCGGCCACCCACAGCCGCGTCAGCGCGGCTCCCAGATCCGCCCGCTTCCAGGACAGATAGGGGCCGACGACCATGGCGATCACCATCGGGATGGCGACCGGAACGAAGGTGGCGTTGAAGAAGGGGGCGCCGACCGACACCTTGCCCAGCTTCATGATGTCGAGGAACAGCGGATAGAGCGTGCCGATGAACACCGTCGCCGTCGCGGTGGACAGCAGCAAATTGTTCAGCACCAGCGCCCCTTCGCGGCTGATCGGTGCGAACAGGCCGCCCGCCTTCAGCGTCGGCGCCCGCAGGCTGTAGAGCAGCAGCGAGCCGCCGGTGGCGATCGCCAGCAGCACCAGGATGAAGATGCCGCGCTTGGGATCGACGGCGAAGGCATGGACCGAGGTCAGGATGCCGGAGCGCACCAGGAAGGTGCCCATCAGCGACAGCGAGAAGGTGACGATGGCCAGCAGGATGGTCCAGCTCTTCAGCGCGTCGCGCTTCTCCACCACGATGGCGGAGTGCAGCAGCGCCGTGCCGGCCAGCCAGGGCATGAAGGAGGCGTTCTCCACCGGGTCCCAGTACCACCAGCCACCCCAGCCCAGCTCGTAATAGGCCCACCAGGAGCCCATGGCGATGCCCATGGTCAGGGTCGACCACGCCGCCAGCGTCCAGGGCCGCACCCAGCGCGCCCAGGCGGGATCGACCCGCCCCTCGATCAGGGCGGCGACGGCGAAGGAGAAGGCCATCGAGAAGCCGACATAGCCGGCATAGAGGAAGGGCGGGTGGAAGGCGAGACCGGGGTCCTGCAACAGCGGGTTCAGGTCGTTGCCGTCGATGGGCGCCGGAATCACGCGGATGAAGGGGTTGGAGGTGATCAGGATGAACAGCAGGAAGCCGACCCCGATCAGCCCCTGGACAGCCAGCACGCGTGCCTTCAACGTCGGCGGCAGGTTGCGCCCGAACACGGCGACGGCGGCGCCGAAGATCGTCAGCATGACGATCCACAGCATCATCGAGCCCTCGTGGTTGCCCCAGACGCCCGACACCTTGTAGAGCATCGGCTTGGCCGAGTGGCTGTTCTGCACCACGTTCAGCACGCTGAAATCGGACACCACATGCGCCCAGGTCAGCGCCGCGTAGGAGAGCAGCACCAGCAGCATCTGGGCGATGGCCGCCGGCACCGCGACGTTCATCCAGGCGCCGTTGCGGGTGGCGGCGCCGACCAGCGGCGGCACCGACTGCACCAGCGCCACGAACAGCGCCAGCACCAGCGCGTAATGGCCGAGTTCGGGGATCACGGGTCCGCTACTCCTTCTTCGCCGTCTTCGTCGCGGACTCCGCCGGGTTTTTGTAGACGCCGGCCTGCTTCAAGGCCTCCGACACCTCGGGCGGCATGTAGTTCTCGTCATGCTTGGCCAGCACCTCGCGCGCGACGAAGACGCCGCCGGTCATCCGGCCCTCCGCCACCACCCCCTGGCCCTCGCGGAACAGGTCGGGCAGCTGGCCGCGGTAGCGGACGCTCACCGTGTGGGCGGTGTCGGTGACGCGGAAGGCGGTGGTGACGCCGTCCGGCTGCTTCTGGACGCTGCCTTCCTCGACCAGCCCGCCCAGACGGAAATTGCGCTCGCCGACCTGCTGCGTCTGCAGCTGGCTCGGGCTGTAGAAGAAGACGATGTTGTCCTGGAAGGCGGTCAGCGCCAGGGCGGTCGCCGAACCCAGCCCGAGAAGGGCGAGGCCCAGCATGTAGAGGCGGCGTTTCTTGCGGGTCATCCTTCGCTCGCTTCCGCCGGCGTTCCGGCGGTCTGATCGGCCGCTTTCCGGCCAGTGCTGTTGGAGCCGTTGCGGGTGCGGCGGCGGGGGGGCCGGGCGCTTTCCAGCGCCTTCAGCGTCGCCTCGGCGTCGCGCAGCCCCTTCCAGGTGGCGACCAGCAGCCCCAGCAGGACGATGGTGGCGATGCCGTAGGCCGGCCAGACATAGGCGGCATACCCGCCCATATGGAGAAATTCGGTCATCGTCCTTACCCCCGCATCCCGTCCGTCACGCCGCCCTCGCCGGCAACTCCACCGGCAACTCCACCGGCAGGCCCGCCGGCAACCGCCAGCCGCAGCGTCTGGATCTTGCGCTGGGCGATCTCGGTGCGCACGCGCAGCAGCACGACCGACAGGAAATAGGCGGTGAAGGCGCCGGCCATCACCAGCAGCGGCGTCAGCATGCTGGGGTCGATGCTGGGGCCGCCCATGCGCACGACGCTGGCCGGCTGGTGCAGCGTGTTCCACCAGTCGACCGAGAACTTGATGATCGGCACATTGACGATGCCGACCAGCAGCAGGACGTTGCCCGCCTTCATGCCGCGCTGCGGATCGTCGAAGGCGTTCACCAGGGCCATGTAGCCGAGATAGAGGAAGAACAGGATCAGCACGCTGGTCAGCCGGGCGTCCCACACCCACCAGGTTCCCCACATCGGCGCGCCCCACAGCGACCCGGTCACCAGGCAGACGAAGGTGAAGCCGGCGCCGATGGGGGCGGCGGCCTTGGCGAACAGGTCGGCCAGCGGGTGCTTCCACACCAGGCCGCAAGCCGCGGCGATGGCCATGTTGGTGTAGACGAACAGGCTCATCCAGGCGGCGGGAACATGGATGTACATGATCCGCACCGTCTCGCCCTGCTGATAGTCGGGCGGCGAGCTGAACAGGCTGAACCACAGACCGAGGATCGTCAGGATCACGGTCGCCCCGGCGCACCACGGCAACAGCAGAGCCGACAGGCGCAGGAAGCGGGCGGGGTTGGCGAAACGATGCATGGAACGATGGCCCCGGTACGGGATGACCTTGGTCAGGCTTGCGGACGATATAAGCGCATGTATGGCGGACTGCGAGGGGTTTCGCCTTGATCTCGGTCAGGCCGATCCGCCATTCGTTCGTACTCTGACACCAAGGTATGAGGCGCCCCGGACCTCCGGCGGCGCCCCTATTCCCCGGTGTGGGACGCCGGAGACGGGGCTTTTCATCCCCCGCGCGCCGGTGATTTTTCCCCGATCAGGCCGCCATCGCCTTCTGCGCCGCCACCCGCATCGCCTCCGCGATCAGGTCGAAGTCGCGCAGGCTGACCGGCAGCAGGCCGAAGCGGAAGGGATAACCCCAGTTCCGCACCCCGGCGGTCAGCTCCAGCCGGTCCAGCAACGGCTGGATCGGCGCCTCCTCCGCCGGCCACCAGGACACGTCGCGGCGGAAGGGAATGAAGCCGCCGCCCATGTCGAACCGGTAGGGCTCGCCCGGCAGGATCGTGCCGATGGCGGTGAAGGACTTCAGCCCGTCCGCCGCCCCGAACCTGTCGGTGGGGGAATAATACACCACCCGGTCGTCCGCCTGGATCCGCCGCAGCGGGGCGGCCTTGCCGTGGCAGACCTGCATGAAGCCGCCGGACCGTCCGCGCCGGACATGCTCGGCGCTGGCGACCGCGATCCAGGCTGCGAACGGGGCGCCAGTGCGCTCGCTGCCGCCGCTCACGACCGCACCTGTTCGGACTGGGCTTCCTCACCCCGGTTGGGTGCGAACACGCGCAGGCGATGGCCGTCCGGGTCCTGTGCAACGAAGGTATGACCGAAATCCATCGCGGTCGGCGGTTGCAGGATGGTCAGGCCGCGGCCGCTCCAGTCGGCGTGCAGGTCGCGCACCGCGGCCTCGTCGGCGACCGTGAAGGCGATCTCCCCGCCGCCGGGCGCGGTCGCCGCCGGCTCCACCGTGTGGCGCGACCACAGGCCCAGCATCAGCCCGTTCCCCGCCTTGAACATGGCGAAGGTGGGCGAGGCCTCCACCGGCGGCCGGCCCAGCAGGTCGGCATAGAAGGCGGCGCTGGCGGCCGGACTGTCGACATAAAGCAGGACGAAATCGAGGGCGAGGGCGGCGGCAGCGGTCTGGGTCGCGGTCATGGTCGGCTCCGGTCTTGAAGGATTGGGGCGGGGCGGTTTGTTGAGCGCCCTCACCGGCAAAGCCAAGACTAGGCGGGAATGCTGACAGTTTCCGTCAGCATGGTGTCAGCCCCAGTCATCCCTTTTGCGGGATGCCCTCCGCCGTGCGCCACTCCTTCAGCATCGCCTGCCGGCGGCGGGGATAGCGGGCCTCGCTGGCGGTCAGCGCCAGGATGCGGTCGGTGCGGAAATGGCGGAAGGACTGGCGCAGCTCGCACCACGCCACCATCACCCGCACCCGGTCGAAGAAGCCCAGCGCGAAGGGCCAGACGATACGCCGGCTCTCCGACCCGTCGCGGTCGCGGTAGGCGATCTCCAGCTTGCGCTCCCCGCGGATCGCGCCGCGTATGGTCGCCAGCTCGGCATCTCCCGCCGAAAGATCGTTATCGCCTCCGGCGATGGGCACGCCCGGCCCGACCAGCAGGGTGGAGCCGTCCAGCCCCTCGCGCTTGTCCGGCGGCAGCACCGCCGCGATCTTGGCGAGCGCGTTGCGCGCCGCTCCGCCCAGCCGGCTGTCGCCGCGCTCCACCACCCAGCGCGACCCCAGCACCAGCGCCTCGACCTCCTCCTCGGTGAACATCAGCGGCGGCAGCAGGAAGCCGGCGCGCAGCAGATAGCCGACCCCCGGCTCGCCCTCGATCATCGCGCCCTGCGCCTGGAGCGTGGCGATGTCGCGATAGAGCGTGCGCAGGCTGACCCCCAGCTCGCCGGCAAGCGACTTGCCGCTGACCGGCTGGCGATGCCGCCGCAGAACCTGCATCAGATCGAGAAGACGTTCGGCGCGGGACATCGGGAACTGCGACAAAGGGAAGGGGTAGCCATAATGACACCCATAATGACAAAGGGCGCTCCCCGGTGGGAAGCGCCCTTTGTTATGGCAGGAGTCACCGGGCGGTTGCCCGGTGTTCCCGAACCTTATCGACGGATCACTCCGCCTTCTTGGTCAGGTCCTCGCCGGTGGCCTGGTCGACTTGCTTCATCGACAGCTTGACCTTGCCGCGGTCGTCGAAGCCGATGACCTTGACCTTCACCGAGTCACCCTGCGACACGACGTCCGACACCTTGCCGACGCGCTGCTGCGCCAGTTCGGAGATGTGGACGAGGCCGTCGCGCGAGCCCAGGAAGTTCACGAAGGCGCCGAAATCGACGACCTTCACCACCTTGCCGGTGTAGACGACGTTCATCTCCGGCTCGGCGACGATGCCCTTGATCCACTCGATGGCGGCGTCCGACTTCTTCTGGTCGACGGCCGAGACCTTGACGGTGCCGTCGTCCTCGATGTCGATCTTGGCGCCGGTCTGCTCGACGATCTCGCGGATCACCTTGCCGCCGGAGCCGATCACGTCGCGGATCTTCTCCTTCGGGATGTTGATCACGGTGATGCGCGGGGCGTTCTCGTTGACGCCTTCGCGGGCGCCGGTCAGCGCCTTCGACATCTCGCCCAGGATGTGCAGGCGGCCGTCCTTGGCCTGGCCCAGCGCGATCTTCATGATCTCCTCGGTGATCGAGGTGATCTTGATGTCCATCTGCAGCGCGGTGACGCCGACCTCGGTGCCGGCGACCTTGAAGTCCATGTCGCCGAGGTGATCTTCGTCACCCAGGATGTCCGACAGGACGGCGAAGCCGTGGTCTTCCTTGATCAGGCCCATGGCGATGCCGGCGACCGGACGGATCAGCGGCGCGCCGGCGTCCATCAGCGACAGCGAGGTGCCGCAGACGGTGGCCATCGAGGAGGAGCCGTTGGACTCCGTGACTTCCGACACGACGCGCAGCGTGTAGGGGAAGTCTTCCTTCTTCGGCAGCAGCGGGTGGATGGCGCGCCACGCCAGCTTGCCGTGGCCGATCTCGCGGCGGCCCGGGCTGCCCATGCGGCCGGCTTCACCCACCGAATACGGGGGGAAGTTGTAGTGCAGCATGAAGTGCTCGCGGTACTCGCCCTCGAGCGCGTCGATGATCTGCTCGTCCTGGCTGGTGCCCAGCGTGGTGACGACCAGCGCCTGGGTCTCGCCGCGGGTGAACAGGGCCGAGCCGTGGGCGCGCGGCAGCACGCCGACTTCCGACACGATCGGGCGCACGGTCTTGGTGTCGCGGCCGTCGATGCGGCGGCCGGTCTTCAGGACGGCGCCGCGCAGGATGTCGGCCTCCAGCTCCTTGAACTCGAACCCGATCGACTGGGCGTCGAATTCCTCGGCCAGCGTCTCGAGCGCCTTCGCTTTGGCGGCGCCGACCTTCTCGTAACGCGACTGCTTGACCGTCTCGGTATAGGCGGCCTCGACGGCGGCGCCGACGGTCTCGCGCAGGCGGGCCTTCAGGGCCTTGCGGTCGTAGGCCGGCTCCGGCAGGTCCCACGGCTCCTTGGCCGCTTCCTCGGCGAGGTCGATGATCAGGTTGATCACCGGCTGGAAGTTGGTGTGGCCGAACATGACGGCGCCCAGCATGACCTCTTCGGTCAGCTCCTTGGCTTCCGATTCGACCATCAGCACGCCTTCGACGGTGCCGGCGACGACCAGATCCAGATCGCTGTCGCCGACCTCGTCCCGGGTCGGGTTCAGAATGTACTGGCCGTTCTTGTAGCCGACGCGGGCAGCGGCGATCGGACCCAGGAACGGGATGCCGGAGATCGTCAGCGCGGCCGAGGCGCCGACCATCGCGACGATGTCCGGATCGTTCTCCAGATCGTGGCTCAGCACGGTGCAGACGACCTGCGTCTCGTTGCGGAAGCCATCGGCGAACAGCGGACGGATCGGACGGTCGATCAGGCGGCTGACCAGCGTTTCCTTCTCGGTCGGACGGCCTTCGCGCTTGAAGAAGCCGCCGGGGATCTTGCCGGCCGCGAACGCCTTTTCCTGGTAATTGACAGTCAGCGGGAAGAAATCGATGCCCGGCTTCGGCGCCTTGGCGGCGACGGCGGTGCACAGGACGGTGGTGTCACCATAGGTGACCAGAACCGCGCCGTTGGCCTGACGGGCGATCTTGCCCGTTTCCAGGACCAGCTTGCGGCCGCCCCACTCGATTTCCTTGCGATGAACAGTAAACATGGATTCTTTCCTTCCATCCGACACCCTGGAACGGCCGGATTGCCGCCCAAGGCCGGGGCCATCGGTCGTAGGACCCCGCGAGAAAACTGGAGATACGGTGTTCGACAACAGGACCAAATCAATCGAGGTAGAGGCGCTGCGGATGCAAAAAAGGCCGGTCCCCGAATAAACGGGCCGGCCTGTCCATCACGAAACGCTCAAGATCGAGTTTCTATTGCCAATAACCAATGAGGTGTTCCGGAACGGTACAGGTGAACGAAGACTTGCCTTGTTCCGCTGTTCCGGTGGGAAACCCCCGGCCGGTGGCCGGCCAGGGGAACCCGAACCCGTCAGCGGGACGGCGCAGCTTAGCGGCGCAGGCCCAGACGCTCGATCAGAGCGGCGTAGCGCGACTGATCCTTCTTCTTCAGGTAGTCGAGCAGACGGCGGCGCTGACCGACCATCACCAGCAGACCACGGCGGGAGTGGAAGTCCTTCTTGTGGCCCTTCAGGTGATCCGTCAGGTTGCTGATGCGCTCCGTCAGGATCGACACCTGGACCTCGGGCGAACCGGTGTCGTTGGTGCCGCGGGAAAATTCCTTGATCAGCTCTTGCTTGCGCTCGGGCGTAATCGACATCGGGGTCTCCTAAATCACGTGAGGTTGAGCACGCGCACCGGACGGACCTCCGCCCCCTCGACACGGGCCAACGCCACCGGCGTTCCGCCGAAAAGCGCAATGACGGTGCCATCCCCACCGTCAGCACCCTGAATCGCCATCAGGCGTTCACGATCCTGCCGGGTGAGGAGAGCGACCGTCTGGCCGTGCCTCAGTCGGTGCGCTTCCGCTTCCGTCAGGGCCAGCGCCGGGATGTCGTCCAGCGCGGTCTCGATCGGCAACAGAAGTCGTTCGACGGCCGCACCTTGCTCCATGGCGGCCAGTTCGTCCAGGGAAATCGCCCGGTCCAGCGTGAAGGAGCCGACGCGCAGGCGGCGCAGAAGCCCGACATGGCCGACCGTGCCGAGCGCCTCCGACAGGTCGCGCGCCAGCGAGCGGACATAGGTGCCCTTGCCGCAATCGACCTCGAACACCGCATGGTCGGCATCATGTTCCTCGACCAGCTCGAAGCGGTCGACGCGCACGGTGCGGGCGGCCAGATCGACCGCATCGCCTTCGCGCGCGATGTCGTAGGCGCGCTCGCCGTCGATCTTGATGGCGCAGAATTGCGGCGGGACCTGCTGGATCTCGCCCAGGAAGGCGGGCAGGGCGGCGCGGATTTCGTCGGTTGACGGACGGTGGTCCGAGCGGGCGATCACCTCGCCCTCGCGGTCGTCGGTGCTGGTACGCTCGCCCCAGCGGATGGAGAAGCGATAGGTCTTGGCACCGTCCATGGCATAGGACACGGTCTTGGTCGCCTCGCCCAGCGCGATCGGCAGGATGCCGGTCGCCAGCGGGTCCAGCGTGCCGCCATGCCCGGCCTTCTCGGCGTTCAGCAGGCGGCGCACCTTCGACAGCGCCTGGGTGGAGGTCATGCCTTCCGGCTTGTCCAGCACCACCCAGCCATGGATCGGCGTGCCCTTGCGCTTACGAGCCACGACGGCCGCCCTTTTCCCCGCTCTTGTCCTCGTCGTCGAGCATGGCGCGGTCGTCGCCCGAGTCATCGCTGTCGGGGTCGTCCCCGTCCAGTTCGTCGTCCGCCGCGTCGGGGTCCTCGTCCTCGCCGTCCTCATCCTCGTCCCAGGAATCGTCCTCGTCCTCATCCTCGTCATGGTCGTCGTCGCCATTGACGCGGCCGAGCGGATGGCCGCTCAGGTCGCGGGCGACCTCCGGGCTGTGCAGGATGCTGTCGATGCGGTGGGCGTAGTCGAATGAGGTGTCGCCCTCGAAGCTCAGCGTCGGGGCGTGGCGCAGGTTGACCATGCGGGCGACCTGCCCGCGCAGGAAGGCGGCGGCCCGTTTCAGGGCGACCTGGGCCTCCTCCATCCGCTCGCCGCCCAGCGTCGCATAGAAGACGGTGGCGTTGGACAGGTCGGGGCTGATCCGCACCTCGGTGACCGTGACGTTCAGCGAGGCCAGTTCCGGATCGTGGAAGTCCCCGCGGCGGAACAGGTCGGCAAGGGCGTGGCGCACCTCCTCGCCGACGCGCAGTTGCCGTTGGGACGGGGGCTTGCCGGCGATGAACGCGCCGCGCTTCTTGCTGGCCATGGTACGTGTCTTTCGTCGATGTCACTGGGCCGGGCTGCTTCAGCTCTCCGGCCGATCACACACAAAAAGGAGGCCGCCAAGGGAGTTGCTTGGTCTCCCACCCCGACCGCTGCCCGCCGGGCAGGGGAAGGGCGGTGGCGATCACCCCAATATAGGAACAGGGCGCAGGACAGATCCCGCGCCCTTCAAAGCGAAAAAGGCCACCCGATCCATCCCGGCAGGCGCCGGTAAGGATCGGGTGAACCGAAGAGGTCAAAGCTCGCGAGCGATTTCGTCGATCTCGAAGGCTTCGATCTGATCGCCGGCCTGGATGTTGTCGTAGTTCTCGAAGGCCATGCCGCACTCGTAACCCTCGCGCACTTCCTTGACTTCGTCCTTGAAGCGCTTGAGCGTCTTGAGCGTGCCTTCGTGAATGACGACGTTGTCGCGCAGCAGGCGGACGCCGGCGCCGCGCTTGACGGTGCCCTGCGTGACCATGCAACCGGCGACCTTGCCGACCTTCGTGATGTTGAACACCTCGCGGATGGTCGCGTAGCCGATGAAGCGTTCCCGCAGCGTCGGAGACAGGAGACCGGTCAGCGCCGCCTTCACGTCGTCGATCACGTTGTAGATGATCGAGTAGTAGCGGATTTCGACGCCGTCGCGCTTGGCGAGGTCGCGGGCCTGCGGGTTGGCACGGACGTTGAAGCCGATGATCATCGCGTTGGACGCATTGGCCAGCGTGATGTCGGACTCGTTGATCGCACCGACCGAGTTGTGCAGGACGCGGACCTTGACCTCGGTGTTCTCGGCCGTGAGCTTCTCCAGCGAGCTGGCGATGGCTTCGATCGAGCCCTGCACGTCGCCCTTGATGACGACCGGCAGTTCCTTGGCCTCGCCGGCCTGGATGCGGCTGAACATGTCCTGCAGCGAACCGCGGGCCGAGGCCGCCACCGCCGCTTCGCGCTTCTTGCGCTGGCGGAACTCGGCGATCTCGCGGGCACGGGCCTCGGACTCGACGACGGAGAAGTCGTCGCCGGCCATCGGCGTGCCGTTCAGGCCCAGAACCTCGACCGGGACGGCCGGGGCCGCCTCGTTGACGTTCTGGCCACGGTCGTTGATCAGGGCGCGGACGCGGCCCCACTCGGCACCGGTGACGAACACGTCGCCGACCTTCAGCGTGCCGCGCTGGACCAGCACGGTGGCGACCGAACCGCGGCCACGCTCCAGCTTCGCCTCGATGACGACGCCTTCGGCGGCGCGCTCGGGGTTGGCCCGCAGCTCCAGGATTTCGGCCTGGAGGAGGATGGCCTCCTCGAGCTTGCTCAGGTTGCGCTTGGCCTTGGCCGACACTTCGACGTCGAGCACGTCGCCGCCCATCTCCTCGACCACCAGCTCGTGCTGGAGCAGTTCCTGGCGGACGCGCTCCGGCTTGGCATCGGGCAGGTCGCACTTGTTGATGGCGACGATGATCGGAACCTTGGCCGCCTTGGCGTGGCGGATGGCCTCGATCGTCTGCGGCATGACGCCGTCGTTGGCGGCGACCACCAGCACGACCACGTCGGTGACGTTGGCGCCGCGGGCACGCATCTCGGTGAAGGCGGCGTGACCCGGCGTGTCGATGAAGGTGATCTTCGCACCCGACTCCAGCTGCACCTGATAGGCGCCGATGTGCTGGGTGATGCCGCCGGCCTCGCCCGACACCACGTCGGTCTGGCGCAGCGCGTCGAGCAGCGAGGTCTTGCCGTGGTCGACGTGGCCCATGATGGTGACGACCGGCGGACGCGGCACCAGGACGGCGCCCTCTTCCTCGGTGGCACGCAGGCCGATCTCGACGTCGGACTCCGACACGCGGCGGACGCGGTGGCCGAACTCGGTGATCAGCAGCTCGGCGGTGTCGGCGTCGATGGTCTGGTTGATGGTCGCCATCACGCCCATGCGCATCAGCGCCTTGATGACGTCGGCGCCACGCTCGGCCATGCGGTTGGCCAGCTCCTGGACGGTGATGACCTCCGGCAGGACGACGTCGCGGGTGACCTTGGCGGTCTCCTGACGGCTCATCTGGCGCAGGCGTTCACGTTCGCGGGCACGGCGCACCGCGGCCAGCGACCGGGTGCGGTCGCTGCCGTCGTCGCTGAGCGCCTGCGAGACGGTCAGCTTGGTGCCCTTGCGGCGGTCGGCGCCGGCGGGAGCCTTGGCGGCCGGACGGGCCGGCGCGGCTTTGGCCGGGGCGCCGCCACGACCACCCTTGCGGCGGTTGTCGTCCTCTTCCTCGGCGCGGGCCGGCGGGGCGCCGACGCCCGGCGGGGTGCGGCCGGGAGCGGCGTCGGCGGCGGGACGGGCGGTCGCGCCGCCGGGGCGCTGGTCGCCGGCCGGCCGGGCACCGGCCGGACGCGCGCCGTCACGGCCCGCACCGTCGCGGGCGCCATCGCGGGCGCCGTCGCGGCGCGGAGCCGGCTCGGCGTCGCGACGCTTGGCGTCCTCGGCTTCCTTGCGCTTGGCCTCTTCCTCCTTGCGGCGGCGTTCGGCCTCGGCGGCGATCTTCCGATCCTCCTCCTGGATGGCGCGCATCTCGTCCAGCTCGCGCTGGCGCAAGGTCTCGGCATCCAGGATGATCGGCGGCATTTCCGGCGCGGCCGGCGCCGAAGCGTCGGACGGGGCGGCGGCGGCGGCCGGAGCAGCGGCTTCGGAGGGGGCGGCCGGAGCGGCGGCCTCATCCTCGGCGGCCTGGGCGGCGCGGGCTTCGGCCTCGGCGGCGCGGGCTTCGGCCCGGGCCACTTCCTCTTCGGCGTCGATCCGGCGCTGCTCTTCGAACGCGGCGGCGCCACGAAGCGCACGCAGGCGGGATTCCAGCTCCTCGCGGGTCAGCTGGCGCCCGGCAGGGGCACCGCCGCCACGGGGGCGCTGGCCCTGTGCGCCGCGCATGGGCAGGCCCTGGGCAGCTTGACGCGCAGCGGCGCCGCCGTCGGCAACGCCGGGCACGGCGCCCTTTTCAACATGACGCTTGCGCTTGACCTCTACGGTCACCGCTTTTGACCGGCCATGGGAGAAGCTCTGCCGGACCTGGGTCTCGACCGGCTTCTTCGACTCCAGCTTTCCTTTGCTGGCGCCGGTTAGGTGCAAGACTTTTTTCTGGTCCTGGTCGTTGCTGTCGGTCATCGGTTCCCGAATGGTCAGACGTTACATCGCAGGCCGGCCGGCCGTATCGCCGACTCCCAAGCCCTTATCAGATTCCCGGTGCGCGTCCCGGTCCCCTTCGGGACCTGTCGAGCCCAGCTGCCCCTGGGGACCTTTCAGCCCCCTCAGGCGTGCCGCATCGCGGGCCAGCCCTGCGGCCAGCCTGCCCCGCGCCACCACGGCGTGCACCGCGTGATCGCGTCCCAGCGCCGCGGCCAAGGCCGGGGACTGGAAGAGGTCGATCACCGGCAGCGACGGCGCGAGCGCCGTCACCTTGCCGCGCTGGTCCAGCGAGCCGTCCGCGGCTTCGACCAGCAGGGCCGGCGGGGGACCCGCACGGCCGACCTGGTTGGCCCTCAACGCCTCGCGCACCTTCTCGTATCCCGCCAGAACGTGGCCGGCACGGCGGGCAAGGCCCAACGCGTGCAGACAGCGCCGCTCCAGCAGCCGTTCCAGCCTCTCGGCCAGATCGGGCGGTACTTTCACCGCCCGGCGGGCCGCTTTGGCGAAAACGGATTTACCCATGGCTTTCGCCAGGGCATCCCGGTCGGCCGTGACCCAAAGGCCGCGGCCGGGCAGACGTTCCTCCAGGTCCGGAACCACCTCGCCGTCGGGGCCGATCACGAAGCGGATCATGCTCTCCTTCGGCCCCACCGTGCCCGACGCGATGCAGCGGCGCAGAGGCCCCTTCTCGTCGTCGGCCGGCAGGCGGTCCGTACCGGCACCGTCGTCCTGTGCCAAATCCTGGTCCGGCACCGCATCCGCGGTGGCGGTCGGTGTCCGTTCGTCGTTCCGTTCGGTCATCCGATCGTCATCCGCTCGCGCGGTCCCGAATAATCGTTCCTCTCGGGCGCAGTTCCAACCGGCATTGCTGCCGGTCAGGCCTGCGCGCCCTGGCCATCGGCCGAACCAGCGGCCGAACCCCCGGCAGCGCCGTCGGCGGCGGGAGCCACGGCGGCGCCGTCCTCGCCCTCACCCTCGAACCAGTGGGCGCGCGCGGCCATGATGATCGCGTTCGCCTCCTCTTCCGAAGGGGCGTCCTTGGCGCCGTCCTTGCCCAGGATCTCGACCAGCTCGTCACCGGCCAGATCGGCCAGGTCGTCCAGCGTCTTGACGCCGTTCTCGCCCAACTTCACCAGCTGCGTGGCGCTGAAGCCGGTCAGCTCGGCGATGATGTCCTCGACGCCCAGCTCCAGCCGGCGCTCGTTGGCCTGCTCGTCCCGGACTTCCAGGAAAGCCAGCGCGCGCTGCTTCAGCTCGTCGGCGACCGACTCGTCGAACCCTTCGATCTCGGCCAGCTCCTCGGTCTCGACATAGGCGATTTCCTCGACCGAGGTGAAGCCTTCGGCGACCAGCAGGTGGGCGATCACGTCGTCGACGTCCAGCGCCTGCATGAACAGGGCGGAGCGGTTGTGGATTTCCTCCGACCGGCGCTCCGACTCTTCCTGTTCGGTCAGGATGTCGATGTCCCAGCCGGTCAGCATCGAGGCGAGGCGCACGTTCTGGCCGCGGCGGCCGATCGCCAGCGACAGCTGGTCGTCGGGCACCACCACCTCGATGCGGTGGTTGTCGTCGTCGAGCACGACCTTGGCGACCTCGGCCGGGGCGAGCGCGTTGACAACGAAGGTCGGCGCCTCGCCGTTCCACGGGATGATGTCGATCTTCTCGCCCTGCAGCTCGCCGACGACCGCCTGGACGCGGCTGCCGCGCATGCCGACGCAGGCGCCGACCGGGTCGATGGAGCTGTCGTGGCTCAGCACCGCGATCTTGGCGCGCGAACCCGGGTCACGGGCGACCGCCTTGATCTCGATGATGCCGTCGTAGATTTCCGGCACTTCCTGGGCGAACAGCTTCGCCATGAACATCGGGTGCGTGCGCGACAGGAAGATCTGCGGTCCGCGCGGTTCCTCGCGGACGTCGAAGATGTAGGCGCGCACGCGGTCGCCGTTCTTGAAATGCTCGCGCGGCAGCAGCTCGTCGCGGCGCAGGATCGCTTCGGCGCGGCCCAGGTCGACGGTGACGTTGCCGTATTCGACGCGCTTGACCAGACCGTTGACGATCTCGCCGTTGCGGTCCTTGTACTCGTTGAACTGGCGCTTGCGCTCGGCGTCGCGCACCTTCTGCACGATCACCTGCTTGGCGGTCTGGGCGGCGATGCGGCCGAAATCGATCGGCGGCAGCGGGTCGACCAGGAAATCGCCGAGCTTGGCGCCGGCCTTGCGCTTCTGGGCGTAGGGCAGGGTGACCTGCGTCGCCTCGTTCTCCACCGTCTCGACCACTTCGAGGTGGCGGGTCAGATGGATGTCGCCGGTCTTGCGGTCGATGCGGGCGCGGATGTCGTGCTCATGGCCGTACTTGGAGCGGCCGGCCTTCTGAATCGCCTGCTCCATCGCCTCCAGGACTTCGTCCCGGTCGATGTTCTTTTCGCGGGCGACCGCGTCAGCGACTTGCAGCAGTTCCATCCGTTACACTTCCTGAATCGGTCTTGTGTGGTGCCGGTCTTGCGTGATGTCCGGTCGGGTCGGCGGGGCGGGGGACACAACCTGGGGCGGGGGTCCTGGCGGCTATCGTCCTGGCGGACCGGGCCGTCAGTGCTCCAGGCCCTCCTGCTGTTCCTGGCTGGCGCGGATCAGCTCGTCCGTCAGCACCAGCTTGGCGCGCAGGATGTTGTCGAACTCCAGCCGGGCGGGTCCCTGTTCGGTGTCGACGCACACGAGGCCGTCCTCGACGCCCTTCAGCATGCCCTTGAAACGCTTGCGGCCATCGATGGCCATGCGGCTTTCCAGCCGGGCTTCGAAGCCGGCGAAGCGCTCGAAATCCTTGAGCCGGGTCAGCGGCCGGTCGATGCCGGGCGAGCTGACTTCCAGCGTGTAGGCCTCGCGGATCGGGTCTTCCACGTCCAGCAGGGCCGAAACGGAGCGGCTGATGTCGGCGCAGTCCTCGACAGTCATGGGCGCGCCGTCGGCGCGCTCCGCCATGATCTGGAGAATTGCCCGCTGGCCGCCGGAGATCTGAACGCGCACGACCTCATAGCCCATGGCTTCGACCGACGGCGTGATGATCTGTTCGATGCGACCTGTAGCGTCCATTCCACCTGACCCAAAGCCTGCGGCCGGGATCGAACCGGACGAGGTTTCCACAACAGAAGGTTCAACAAGCGCGTGTTTCCACACGCTCATAAAAAAATAAGTGGGCAAAAGCCCACCCGCAAAGCGTCTCGCCGGCCCGGTTGCCCGGGCCGCCGATCCGTATGGGTTCTCAGAGGCTGAATATAGTCATTCCGACCGATGCCGCAAGCCTTTTCGGGACCGATCGTCGTGGCGGCCCGGATTCTCAAGCGGAACGGGTATGCGTCACCCCCGCGGGCGGCGGACGAAGCGCATGAAGACCGGCTTGCGCCCGGCAGCGATCGCCTTCTCCTCATAGCGCGTCGCCGGCCAGTCGTCGGGGCGGATGCGCCAGTCGGACGGGCGGCGTGCCGTCCATTCGAAATCGGGATGCTTGACCGTATGTTCAAGCATCCAGCGCACCAGGCCCATGTCGTCGCTGGCCAGACGCAGCTCGGCGCCGTCCTTCAGCACGCGGGCCAGCCGCGGCAGGTTCTCCGGCCCGATGAAGCGGCGGTCGGCATGGCGCTTCTTCGGCCAGGGGTCGGCGAACAGCACGAAGGCGCGGCCGACCGAGGCGTCGGGCAGGGCGTCCAGCAGCGGCCGGGCATCGTCGGGATGGATGCGCACGTTGCTGAGATCGTCGTCGTCGATCATCCCCAAGAGGCCGGCGATGCCGTTGAGGAAGGGCTCGGCGCCGACGATGCCGACATCCGGGTTGTGCCTGGCCTGCCAGGCGAGGTGATGGCCCATGCCGAAGCCGACCTCCAGCCAGACCTCGCGTTTCGGCGTGTCGAACAGGCTGGCAGGGTCCAGGCTGTCGCCGGATTTCGGCGTCGGGATCTGGAGCCGCGGCAGCAGATCCTCGATCAGGCTTGTCCGGCGCTTGCGCAGGGGACGGCCCTTGCGCCGGCCGAACAGCCGGTTTCCGGTTTCGGTCTGCGGAGCATCTTCGGTCGGTCGGTCGGTTTTGCTGTCGGTCATGGGCTGTCGGTCATGGCGGCCGATGCGGTTCGAAGAGCGGCATCGGCAGGAAAAGGGCTTACAAAAAAGGGCGGCGGAGGCCGTTTCCAGCCCCCGCCGCCTTTTTCAGATCTGGTGATCCGCCGGTCGGGGCGGTCAGAAGGCGCCGCGCAGGGCCTCGACCAGATCGGTCTTCTCCCACGAGAAGCCGCCGTCCACCTCGGGCTCGCGGCCGAAATGGCCGTAGGCGGCGGTGCGGGCGTATATCGGCTTGTTCAGGCCCAGATGCGTGCGGATGCCGCGCGGGGACAGGTCGACCAGCTGCTGGAGGATGTCGGACAGACGGTCCTCGTCGACGTTGCCGGTGCCGTGGGTGTCGACATAGACCGACAGCGGCTTCGACACGCCGATGGCGTAGGAGACCTGGATCGTGCACTTGTCCGCCAGTTCCGCCGCGACGACGTTCTTGGCGAGGTAGCGGGCGGCGTAGGCGGCCGAGCGGTCGACCTTGGTCGGGTCCTTGCCGGAGAAGGCGCCGCCGCCGTGCGGGGCCGCACCGCCGTAGGTGTCGACGATGATCTTGCGGCCGGTCAGGCCGGCGTCACCGTCCGGACCGCCGATGACGAAGCGGCCGGTCGGGTTGACGTACAGGTTCTTCGCCTCGCACATCCAGCCTTCCGGCAGGCAGTTGACGATGTGCGGCAGGACGATCTCGCGCACCGCGTCCTGGTCCAGCCCCTCGGCATGCTGGGTCGACAGCACGATGGCGGTGGCGCGGGTCGGGCGGCCGTCGATGTACTGCAGGGTGACCTGGCTCTTGGCGTCCGGGCCCAGCTGCGGGGCGGCGCCGGAATGGCGCGCCTCGGCCAGCGACTTCAGGATGGCGTGGCTGTAGTAGATCGGCGCCGGCATCAGGGCCGGGGTCTCGCGGCAGGCATAGCCGAACATGATGCCCTGGTCGCCGGCACCCTCGTCCTTGTTGCCCGCGGCGTCGACGCCGACCGCGATGTCGGCGGACTGGGAATGGACGAAGCACTTGACGTCCATCTTCTCCCAGTGGAAGCCGTCCTGCTCGTAGCCGATGTCCTTCACCGCGGCACGGGCGGCTGCGACCAGCTGGTCGGCCTCGATGCTGGCGGGGCCGCGAACCTCGCCGGCCAGCACCACCTGGTTGGTGGTCGCCAGCGTCTCCACGGCCACGCGGGCCTGCGGGTCGTGCGAGAGGTAGAGATCGACGATGGCGTCGGAAATGCGGTCGCAGACCTTGTCGGGATGACCCTCCGACACGGACTCGCTGGTGAAGACGTAGTTCAACTTTGCCACGGGAAACCTCGGCATTCGGCGGCACGCTATTTCATGAGCCGAAACGGCAGACCGGTACAGCGGCCGCAGACACCGATCCAAATCCGGTTTTGACAAGGTTTCAGGCCGGGGTCAAGAAGCCTACCAGCGGTAAGGCCTTGGTCCTATCATCGCAGGCACCACACGAAGGGGGTGGATACGGTCGCGCCGCATCTTCCCCGTTCGGTGGGTATCTCAGGCCGCAGACAACCGGCAGGAGTTGCTGCCGGGAGCTCAACGCCCCCGATTGCCGCCGCAAATCACCGCCGCAAGTTATTCCGCGGCTTCGGCCACGGCGGCGCTGGCAACTGCCTTGGTCAGCTCGAACAGGCGCTTGCGCACCGACGGATCGCTGATCTTGTAATAGGCGCGGACCAGTTCCAGCGTCTCGCGCTTGGCCATCGGATCGGGCTCGTAGGTGCTGGCCGACCGCTCTTCCGAGCCACCCGCCTCGTCGTCGTCATCGACGCGGGCCGAGGCCGCGTCGGCCGGCATGTCGTCGAAGAAGAAGGAAACCGGCACGTCCAGCACGCGGCTGAGATCGAACAGACGCGATGCGCCGATGCGGTTGGCGCCGCGCTCGTACTTCTGCACCTGCTGGAAGGTCAGACCGATGGCCTCGCCCAACTTTTCCTGGCTCATGCCGAGAAGGGTGCGGCGGAGACGGACGCGGGATCCGACATGGACATCGATGGGATTCGGCTTTCCGGTCTTCGGACGGCCCGCACCCGCACGGCGCCCGCGCGGCGCTCCAGTTTCAGTCTGCATCTCGTTTATCCCTGTAACGGTTGTGCAACCTAGTTACGACATATCCACGTATGCAGTCAAGCCCGCTCCGGTCATGCCGGTTACACGAATTTGTTCTGCCTGTGGTGGGCAGAATGCCCGTATTGCAGCGTCACCGGTGATATCGCGAGGCCAAGGCCGCCATGAAACAGCCTAGAAGCACTATGCCGAAAATCCAGTCGCCCATGCGGGCATAGGCTGTGACGCCAACCGGCGCTTTCGGTAACGTGGTATCGATGAAGCCACGCTCACCCAGACCGAGCAATTGTCGCACACGACCGTAGGAATCCACCACCCCGGATATACCCGTATTCGCCACCCGTACGAGCGGCAGTCCTTCCTCGACGGCACGCACCTGATTGATGGCGAAATGCTGGTGCGGACCGGCGGTGCGGCCGTACCAGGCGTCGTTGGTCAGGTTCAGCAGCCATTGCGGCCGGTCGGCGGTATCAACCACCGCGCCGGGGAAGATGCTCTCGTAGCAGATCAGCGGGCTGAAAGGCGGCAGGCCCGCCACGCGGTCGCCCAGATGCAGGGTGCGCGGGCCGGGACCGGCGGAGAACTCCGCCCCGTTGCCGGCGATGGCGCCGACCGGCAGCCATTGCCGCAGCGGCATATATTCGCCGAAGGGGACGAGATGGAACTTGTCGTAGTCGGCGACCGCGGCACCGCTGCCGTCCACCGCCACCATGCCGTTGAAATAGCGGCGCTCGCCGTCGGCATCCACCGTCGTGCGCGGGGCTCCGGTGATCAGCAGCCCGCCGGACGGCGTGACCGAGGCCAGGGCCTGCCGCACCCGCGCATCATCCTCGATGAAGAACGGCACGGCGGTTTCCGGCCAGATGATGACGTTGGGCGGCGGGGTGGAGGGATCGGCCGGGGCGGCGGCGGACAAAGCGAGATGGCTCTGGAAATTCTGCACCCGTTCGCCGGGCGCCCATTTCAGCCGCTGGTCGATCGCCGCCTGGACCAGCCGCAGCCGGATACCCGGCACCGGCTCGTCGGCCGCACCGGCGAGCCGCCATGCCCCCCAGCCGCCGAGGACCGCCAGCAGCGCCAGACCGGCGGCGACGGCGGCGCGGGCCCGGCCGGGCGTGGTGTCGCGGTCGGGCAGGGCGGCCGGCAGCGACGCCACCAGCACCGTCACCAGCGTCAGGCCATAGATGCCGATCAGCGAGGCGGTCTGCAGAACCGGCAGCACCCCGACCCAGCCATAGCCGATCAGGTTCCAGGGAAAGCCGGTGAAGACGTGGCCGCGCAGCCATTCCCACAGGCACCAGCAGGCGGCGAACAGCAGCGGGCGCCCGAGCCCGGCGCCGAAGCCGCGCCGGCGCAGCAGCTGGAAGGTCAGGGTGGCGCCGCCGCTGAACATCGCCAGCACGACCGGCAGGCCGACCGCCGACAGCGGCAGCGCCCACCAGAAGCGTTCGATGTCGGTGAACAACGCGGCGCTGATCCAGTAGAGCCCAAGCAGGTGGTGGCCGAAGCCGAAGAACCAGCCGACGGCGAAGGCGGCCTTTTTGGTCTCCGCCCCGTCCAGCAGCCAGATCAGGCCGGGAAAGGCCACCAGCACGACCGGCATCAGGTTGGCCGGCGGCAGCGCCAGCGTCGCCAGTCCACCCAGCAGCATCGCGGCGGCCAGCCGGCGCCAGCCGGTCAGGGCGGCCAGCCGCGTGGAAACGCGGCCCAGCTTGGCCGGGACGGGCAGGGTGTCGGTGGCGGTCAAGGCAAAACTCCGGCAGCGACAGAGGGCGGCGCCATAGGTGCGGGCGGCGCCATAGGTAATGCCGCCGTGCAGGGGTGCCAAGGTTCTTGTGGGCGGGGCTGTGTTGTGGGGGTGGGGAGGCCGGCCCCACCCAGTCGTCAGGCCGTCTCCGCCAGCTCCACGCTGTTCGCCGGGACATTGTGGACGCGCAGGCGCTTCAGGCGGCGGGAATCGGCGTCGACGATCTCGAACTCCAGGCCCGACGGGTGGACCAGCCGTTCGCCCAGCCCCGGCACGCGGCCGGCGATGGAGACGACCAGACCGCCGAGCGTGTCGATGTCCTCGCGCTCCTCCTCGGTCAGCACCGGGCCGACCCGGACCTCGAAATCCTCGATGGGCAGGCGGGCGTCGGCGATCAGGCTGCCGTCGGGACGTTCTACCAGCCGCGGGGCCGCGGCCTCGTCATGCTCGTCCTCGATCTCGCCGACGATCTCCTCGACCAGATCCTCGATGGTGACGAGGCCGTCGATGCCGCCGAACTCGTCCACCACCAGGGCCATGTGCTGGCGGGTCTGGCGCATCTGCACCAGCAGGTCGAGCACATGCATGGAGGGGGCGACGATCTTCGCCTCGCGGATGATGCCGCTCAGGTCGGGTTTCTGGCGCAGGCCCTCGGCGGAGACGGCCTGTCTGGCCATCAGGGTCATCACATCCTTGATGTGGATGATGCCGACCACGTCGTCGAGCGTCTCGCGGAACACCGGCAGGCGGGAATGGCCTTCCTCGGCGACGCGCTGGACCAATGCTGGGAAGGGGGTGTCGATGTCGACGGCGATGATGTCGGCGCGCGGCACCATGACGTCGGCGACGGTGCGGTCGCGCAGCTTCAGGATGTTGGTCAGCAGCGCCCGCTCGCCGGTGCCCAGCGAATCCTCGCCGTCCTCGCTGGCCGCATCGTCCAGGCCGGAGATCAGCTCTTCGATGGTGCCGCGCAGGGATGTGTCCTCGCGGCCGCCCCAGACGGTGCGGAGCCACCCCTTGAACAGGTGGCCCAGGGAATGGTCTTCGGCCCCGTTGTCATCACGGGGCGTGCGACTGTCGGATATATCGCTCATCGGTCCGGCGGTTGGTGGTTGGCGGCGTAAGGATCGGCGATTCCGAGCGTGGCGAGCAACCGGGTTTCCAGCGCCTCCATCTCCTCGGCCTCGTCGTCCGTCTCGTGATCATACCCCAGCAGATGCAGAACACCATGCATCACAAGGTGAGTCATGTGGTCCTGCAAGCTTTTCCGCTGTTCGGCGGCTTCGCGTGCAACCGTTTCATAGGCGAGGATGACGTCGCCCAGCATCACCGGCACGCCCTCCTGCGCCTCCGGTTCCTCCGCCTCGGTCAGGGCGAAGGACAGGACGTTGGTCGGCTTGTCCTTGCCGCGATACTCGCGGTTCAGCCGGTGGACCAGTTTGTCGTCGGCCAGCACGACCGACAGCTCGGCCGGGCCTTCCTCGTCGTCATAGGCGGCGCCCAGGGCGGCGAGCGCGGCGCGCTCGGCCAGCCACTCGGCATCCTCGGCCCAGTCGCCGGCTTCACGTGAAACAGCGATATCGACCGCGGTGGTCATTGCGGTTCTCCAACGATCCCTGCATCTCTGCCGGTCGTTTCGGCTGCGGAACCGGCCGGCGCGGCGTTGGCGCGGCGGGCCTGCCTGCGCTCCGCCTCGCGGGCATCGGCCTGATCGTAGGCGCGGATGATGCGGGCCACCATCGGGTGGCGGACCACGTCGGCGTCGGTGAAGCGGACGAAGCGCACGCCCTCCACCCCGCCCAGGATGTCCAGCGCGTCGCGCAGGCCCGACCGGGTGCCGGTCGGCAAATCGATCTGCGAGATGTCGCCGGTCACCACCATCCGCCCGCCCTCGCCCAGCCGGGTGAGGAACATCTTCATCTGCATCGGCGTGGTGTTCTGCGCCTCGTCCAGGATGACGAAGGCGTTGCCCAGCGTCCGGCCGCGCATGAAGGCCAGCGGCGCGATCTCGATCTCGCCGGACTCCAGCCGCTTCTTGACCTGCTCGGCCGGCAGCATGTCGTGCAGCGCGTCGTAGAGCGGGCGCAGGTAAGGATCGACCTTTTCCTTCAGGTCGCCGGGCAGGAAGCCCAGCCGCTCGCCGGCCTCGACCGCCGGGCGCGACAACACGATGCGGTCGACCTGACCGGTGGTCAGCAGCGCTACCGCCTGCGCCACCGCCAGATAGGTCTTGCCGGTGCCGGCCGGGCCGAGGCCGAAGACCAGCTCGCTCTCCGCCAGGGCCTGGAGATAGGCGGCCTGGGTCGGGGTGCGGGGCGTGATCGGACCACGGCGGCGGGTGCGCAGCGCGATCTCGGCGCGGGTGATGGTGGCCTGCGGGCCGGGCGCGCGCGGCTCCTCGCTGGCGGCAGCGACTCCGGCGAAGCCGGCCTCGGCGGTCGCCATGCGGACGGCGCCGTCGACCTCGCCGCCGTCGATGGTCTGGCCGCGGGTCAGCCGGCCATACAGGCCGTTCAGCGCCGTCCGCGCCGTTTCGGCGGCTTCGGACGGGCCGGAGATGGTCAGGGTGTTGCCGCGGGAGATCAGCGACACGCCGAGAAGCGATTCGATGCGGGCGAGGTGGCGGTCATGCTCCCCGTACAGCATCGGCAGAAGACGGTTGTCATCGAATTGAACGTCGATGCGCCGTTCGGGCAGACCGTTCAAGCGCTGGCCTCCAAGGTTACGGCAGGCTGGAAGGGAGAGGCGGTGACATATTCGCCGGTCACCACGGTGCCGGCGAGGCTGTTGGCCCGCGCGGCGTCGACCCGCACCTCGACGATGCGGCCGAGCAGCCGTTCGTCCGCCTCGGCATGGACCGACTGCATCCACGGGCTGCGGCCCAGCAGCTGGCCGTCGCGGCGGCCGACGCGGTCGAACAGGACGGGCACGCTGCGGCCGACGAAGCCATGGTTGAAGGCGATCTGCTGGGCGTCCAGCAGCTGGCGCAGCGCCTCCAGCCGCGCCTCCTTCACCTCTTCCGGCAGCTGGGCGCCCTCGACCGCGGCCGGGGTGCCGGGGCGCGAGCTGTATTTGAAGGAATAGGCCTGGGCATAGCCGATCTCGGTGACCAGCTTCAGCGTCTGGGCGAAATCGGCGTCCGTCTCGCCGGGGAAGCCGACGATGAAGTCGCCGGACATCGCCAGATCGGGCTTGGCGTCGCGCAGCCGGTCGACCAGACGGCGGTAGTCGTCGGCGCTGTGCTTGCGGTTCATCGCCGCCAGGACGCGGTCCGACCCGGCCTGCACCGGCAGATGCAGGTAGGGCATCAGCTGCGGCACCTCGGCATGGGCGCGGATCAGGTCGTCGGCCATGTCGCGCGGGTGCGAGGTGGTGTAGCGGATGCGCGCCAGCCCGTCGATCTCCGCCAGCTCGCGGATCAGCCGGCCGAGGCCCCAGGTCGCGCCGTCCGGCCCGTCGCCGTGCCAGGCGTTGACGTTCTGGCCCAGCAGGGTGATCTCGCGCGTGCCGCCGGCGACCAGCCGCTTCGCCTCGGCCAGGATCTGGCCGGCGGGGCGGGAGAACTCCGCACCGCGGGTGTAGGGCACGACGCAGAAGGTGCAGAACTTGTCGCAGCCCTCCTGCACCGCCAGGAAGGCGGCGACGCCCTGGGATCCGGATTCCTCCGGCAGCAGGTCGAACTTGGATTCGGCCGGGAAATCGGTGTTCAGCACGCTGCCAACGGCACGGCTGGCCTTCGCCACCATCTCCGGCAGGGTGTGGTAGGTCTGCGGGCCGAAGACCATGTCGACGAAGGGGGCGCGGGCGACGATCTCCTCGCCCTCGGCCTGGGCGACGCAGCCGGCGACCGCCAGGATCATCCGGCCGTCCTCGGCCTCCGCCTTGCGGTCCTTCATCTGTCGCAGCCGGCCCAGCTCGGAGAAGACCTTCTCGGCGGCCTTCTCGCGGATGTGGCAGGTGTTCAGGATCACCATGTCGGCGCCGTCCGGCTCATCGACCGGCCGGTAGCCCAGCGGTGCCAGGACATCCGCCATCCGGGCGGAGTCGTACACGTTCATCTGGCAGCCCCAGGTCTTGATGAACAGCTTCTTGGTCAACCCGCACCCTTCCGCTTGGAACAAAAACGAATAGCGCGCTCACGGTTCTGCGTGGCGCGCGGCACGCCGTCGGTCCGGCGTCGCTCCTGATGAGATGATATCGCGTGCGGGGCGAATCGAGTCAATCCCGCTTCGCCCCACCCACTGTTTGCAAGCCTTTGCTTTCCGCGATCCGGAACCGTCACGCCGCCCCGGCCTGGAGGCCGTCGCGCCAGAACCAGTCGGTCCGGCGCACCCGGTCAGTCCAAAGTCGCTCCGCTGCCGTCCGGCTGAACAGGGCGCTGAAAGGGACGGGGG
Source organism: Azospirillum sp. A23 (assembly GCF_042938965.1). Taxonomy (NCBI): domain Bacteria; kingdom Pseudomonadati; phylum Pseudomonadota; class Alphaproteobacteria; order Rhodospirillales; family Azospirillaceae; genus Azospirillum; species Azospirillum sp. A23. Next base: position 2,720,107 of record NZ_CP170667.1, read on the forward strand.
TGTCTCCCGCCGGGATATCGATGGAGGTGGCCAGCACCGGGCCGAGGACCGGGCCGAGAACCGAGGTTTCGCCGATGGCGACATCCTGCGCGTCGGCCTGCTCGGGCTTGCCGATCATGCCGGCGGCGCCGGCCAGCGAGCCTTCGACCAGTTCCAGCCCCAGCAGCCGGCTCATGTCGACCGGACCCGGCATCTCCATGCCCAACGTCAGGGCGCGGGAGAAGCCGAACCGCTCGTAATAGGGGGCGTCGCCGACCAGGATCACCGACTTGTGGCCCAGCGCCACCGCCTTGTTCAGGCTCATCCGGATCATCTTGCTGCCCAGCCCGCTGCCCTGGAGGTGGGCGGCGACCGCGATGGGGCCGAGCAGGATGGACGGGGTGGCGCCGCCGACCAGGATCGGCCAGTAGCGGATGGTACCCACCACAACCTCGCGCCCATGCTCGTCATGCTCGATGGCGACGAGATTCAGGGCGGGGATGGAGTCGACGCCGTCGCGCAGCCGGTAGGCGGTCTTGTTGAAGCGGTCCGGACCGAAGGAGGCGTCCAGCAGGGCTTCGATGGCGGCGGCGTGCTTCGGCTCTTCGACGGTGATGATCATCAGGTGGGGCTCCCGGCGGGAAGAAGGTCTTCTCAGAAGGCTTCTGAAGGGCGGATCGCGCCGCCGCCGGAAGGCCGGGGGTGTCAGGTCCCCGATGTGCCTTTGGCGTTCGCACGCGACCCAAGGACGGCCGCAACCGCAATGCGCGGTGCGAGGCTCCGTCGTCGGATGCGAAGGGCGTGCGAACGAGACATGGACAAGGCTCTTCGGCCGTTGCTGGGACTTGCGCATATATCATCGTCGCCCCCCCGTCGCAAGACCGTGGAGACCCCAATGCTGTGCATGACTGTATCCACCTGAATGCGGGCGTGTCCCACGATTGTCCGGAGCGCGTCTGGACAGTGTGGAGGGGGGACTTTATCCTGTGGCCGACAGCCGCCCGGCCATCCGGATTCCCCGGCCGCCGGGACGTTTTCCGGCCGGCGCCGTTTACCGGGCTGTCTGTTCGGATTGCCCGCCCGGATTGCCTGCCAGGATCCTCGACCATGTACACCGCCGTCACCCACGACATCCGCGTCACCGTTCAGCCCGTGTTCCTCGAGGACCAGTCCTCCCCGGCGGAGGGACGCTTCGTCTGGGCCTATCATGTCCGCATCGAGAATGAGGGCGAGGAGACGGTGCAACTGCGCACCCGCCACTGGCGCATCACCGACGCCATGGGCCGCGTGCAGGAGGTGCGGGGGCCCGGCGTCGTCGGCGAACAGCCGGTGCTGGAGCCGGGCGACCATTTCGAATACACCAGCGGCACCCCGCTCGGCACGCCGTCCGGCATCATGGCCGGAACCTACGGCATGGAGGGCAAGGACGGCCGCGCCTTCGACGTGACGATCCCGGCCTTCTCGCTGGACAGCCCGCACCAGCCGATGCAGCTGAACTGACCGGCGAGCCGGCTGCAAAAAGCGGGCTCAAAAAACGGACGCGGGCAAATAATACAATAGAATGTGTGTGGTTATTGGAAGAATTTAACACGCGGCTTTGACAAGCCGCATGGCTGCCCGTACTTTGTCCATCGCTTGACGGTCATAGGCCGGACCCTATCTAGGGTCTTCCGAATGGCGTCCGGCGACAGAAACCGGGCGGAAACGGGAAGGCAGGCGCCGCCACTCCGTTCTAGATATCTCCTTTTCGTCTTGCGGGCCGTTCCGTTGATCCGCCGAGGCATCGGCTCCGTACCGACGGCAAACCCGAGTGACGCCAGACAGGGTGGGCGTGTTGCGCGACAGCTGTCGGCTCACGGCCGATGGTCCACGCAAGGCGTGTTATCAGTTATGGAAAGGATGTTCCCGTGACGGCTACCAAGACCCCGCACGCCAAGCCTCCGGCGGCCGACAACGTGCTCCGCGGCCCCGGCCTGTCCCGGCCGGACGCCCTTGCCCGCCCGTCCCGCGCCGAGGCGGAGGAGGCCGTGCGCACTCTGATCCGCTGGGCCGGCGACGACCCGGCGCGCGAAGGGCTGGTCGGCACGCCGGACCGCGTCGTCCGCTCCTATGAGGAATTCTTCGCCGGCTACGGCATCGATCCGGTCGAGATCCTGTCGCGCACCTTCGAGGAGACCGACGGCTACGACGAGATGGTCGTGCTGCGCGACATCCGGGTCGAGTCCTACTGCGAGCACCACATGGTGCCGATCATCGGCAAGGCCCATGTCGCCTACCTGCCGCGCCGCCGCGTCGTCGGCATCTCCAAGCTGGCGCGGCTGGTCGAGGCCTATGGCAAGCGCCTGCAAATCCAGGAGAAGATGACGGCGCAGATCGCCAACACCATCGACGAGGTCCTCCAGCCCGAGGGCGTCGCCGTGGTGGTCGAGGCGCAGCACCAGTGCATGACGACCCGCGGCATCCACAAGACCGGGGTGACCATGGTGACCAGCCGCATGCTGGGCGCTTTCCGCACCGACCCGTCGACCCGCCGCGAATTCCTGACGATGATCGGCAACCCGTCGTCGCGCGGGATGGAGTGAGGTCCGCAGGGCTCCGAAGTCGGGAAGGGCGCCTATAAGCCCTCTCCCCCCTGGGGAGAGGGTTGGGTGAGGGGGCAGCGCGGGCGGAACGCCCGTGCCAGGGGATTGCCAAGGGGCAGTATGCCCCTTGGCGGCGGGCTTTGCGCGCCGGCCCCCTCACCCTCCCCACGCCTCTGGCGTGGGTCCGCTCCCTCTCCCCGCTTTCGGCGGACCGAAGGTCCGCCTGTCGCGTCAGCGCAAACTCCGTTTGCGCGTGAGCGGGGGAGAGAGGGCCTTACGTCGCGTACCGTTAACCTGACTTCGGAGCCCTGGAGTAAGGTCAGCAGGGCTTTACACCCATAACGCCGCCTGCCAAGCTCCCGCCGCTATTTCCCAGTGAGCGGTGTGGAGCATGGCGGCGAAGGTGACCCCGGCGGTCAATGCGGCGAAGGCGGCGGGCGTCGCCTTCCGGCTGATGGAATACGAGTACGACCCGTCGGCCGACGCCATCGGCCTGCATGCGGCCGAATCGCTCGGCCTCGACCCGGCCATCGTCTACAAGACCCTGATCGTCCAGCTGGAGCCCAAGGCGCTGGCCTGCGCCGTCATCCCGGTCGCGGCCAAGCTGGATTTGAAGGCCATCGCCGCGGCGGCCAAGGCGAAGAAGGCCGATCTGGCCGACCCGGCGCTGGCGGAAAAGACCACGGGTTTTCTGGTTGGCGGCATCAGCCCGCTCGGCCAGAAGAAGGCGCTGCCGACCTTCATCGACGCGAGCGCCGAGGCGCTGCCGGAAATGGTGGTGAATGGCGGCCGGCGCGGCTTGCAGATCGTGCTGGCGCCCGCCGATCTGGCGAAGGCGACGAAGGCGGCGGTCTGCGCCATAGTCGCGCACTGAGTCATGATTTTACGGTGGTGGTGACCCCGGCAGGACTCGAACCTGCTGCCTCAAGTTTAGGAAACTCGCGCTCTATCCTGATGAGCTACGGGGCCACTTGCGCCGCACCTTAACGGTTTCGCCGGGAAGGGGAAAGTGGCTTTTGGTGAAAGTGCGGCGCCGTCTTGTCAGTCCGAATAGCGCTCCTCCAGCCACGGATCGGCGTGGTTGTTGTAGCCGCGGACCTCCCAATAGCCCTTGCGGTCGCCGGCCAGCAGCTCGATCCGCTTCACCCACTTGGCGCTCTTCCACAGATACAGCTTGGGCAGGATGATCCGCACCGGACCGCCATGCTCGCGGCTGATCGGCTGGCCCTCCCAGGTCGTGGCGAGCAGCACGCCGTCGTCGTCGAAATCCGACAGGGCGACGTTGGTGGTGTAGCCGTCGAAGGAATGGAAGACGACGAAGCGCGCCTCCGGCTTCGGCCGGGCCAGCTCCAGCAGGCGGCGGGCGCTGACGCCCTCCCAGCGGTTGTCGTAGCGCGACCAGGTGGTGACGCAGTGGATGTCGGAGACGAAGCTCTCCTGCGGCTGCGCCTGGAAATCCCCCCAGTTCCACGACAGCGGGGTCTCCACCAACCCGTCCACCGCGAGCGTCCAGTTGGCCGTCGTCACCTTCGGCGTGATGCCGAGATCCAGCACCGGCCAGTCGGTCACCAGACGCTGGCCGGGCGGCAGCCGGTCGCGCGCCGGGTCGGCGGCATGGCCGGTGAGCGCACGGCCATCGCGCGCCCACTGCTCCTTGGTGGCGACCAGCTTGTCGCGGACGGTGCCGTCCTGTCCGATCGTCCTGTCCGGTTCCAGTCCGGTACGCCCGTCCGGCTTGGGATCCGGCTTGGGAGGTGTGTCGCTCATGGCTCATCCTTACTCAGCGCTTCCGGCTCCGCCGGCATCTCCGCCGGCAGGGGTCCCGCTTAAAAAAGGAACAGACAGTCGGGTTGGCAAGCGCAAGCGGGAGAACTAACTTCCCGAAACCCGGCATATTGGAGCCACAGTTCCACGCCAGGGTGCCGGCCGGCTGTTTTTTGCCGCCCACCCGTATCGCCGCCCTGTCCCGAGACCACCCGAGTGAATTGTCGATGATCCGGTCCGCAACGCCCGCCGCAAACCCTCTGCCAAGCGTTTGGCGTCGGCTCCTGTCCGGCGGCCTGGCCGTCCTGCTTCTCGTGGGTCTGCTTGCCGGGGCGGGGGCTCCGGTGCTCGCCGCCTCGGCAGCGCCCACCGGCGCCGTTCCGGCTCCGGCCGCCGGGGCCGCCGCTCCCGCCGCCGCCCCGGTGGTGGTGGACGAGGCGACCGTGCAGCAGCTGGAGGCACTGGTCGGCACGCTGGAGAACCAGGACGCGCGCACCCAGCTGGTCACCCAGCTGCGCAACCTGATCACCGCCCAGCGCGGCCTTGCCCAGGCCAAGGAGGCGGAAGGCGAGTCGGCGCTGCCGCAGACCCTCGGCGCCCGCGCGCTGGCCTTCCTGGCGGCGCGGATGGACGTGGTCAGCCGCCAGCTGGTGCAGGTCGCCAACGTCTTCTCCGACCTGCCGGGGGCGCTGTCCTGGGTGCAGCGGCAGGCGCAGGACGACACCGCCCGCGACCGCTGGGTCCAGATCTCCATCCAGCTGGCGATGATCCTCGGCATCGGCGCGGTGGCCGCGCGCGGCATCGGCTGGCTGCTCAGCCGGCCGCGCCATGCCATGGCCGCCCGCCATGTCGGCTCCACCCTGCTGCGCATCCCGATGCTGCTCGGCCGGGCGGTGCTGGAACTGGCGCCGATCCTCGGCTTCATCGTCGTCGCCTACACCATCCTGTCGGTGACCGAACCGGCGCCGCGCGTCCGGCTGGTGGCGCTGGCGGTGGTGAACGCCACCGTCATCACCCAGGCACTGCTGATCCTGGTGCGGATGCTGTTCGCGCCCGACGCCCCCAACCTGCGCATGGTCCACACCAGCGAGGCCGGGGCGAAGCGCTGCTACATCTGGTCGCGCCGGCTGATCGCGGTCGCCGTCTACGGCTATTTCCTGGCGGAGGGGGCCTATGTGCTGGGCCTGCCGCTGGGCGCCTACGGCGCGCTGCTGAAGCTGCTGGGCGTGGTGATCGCCGCCATGCTGATCGCGCTGATCCTGCAGAACCGGGTCGGCGTCGCCGACTGGATGCGCGGCAATCCGCTGTCGGGCGACGGCGACCCGCTGGCGACCGCCCGGCGCGAGGCGGAAGGGCAGGGAGCCGTCCTGCGCACCGCGCGCCGCCGCTTCGCCGAGATCTGGCATGTGCTGGCGATCCTCTATGTCGTGGTGACGCTGGGCGTCTGGGTGCTGAACGTCTATGGCGGCTTCGAATTCCTGGCCCGCGGCACCGCGGTGACCATGGTGGCGGTGGTGGTGGCCCGGCTTCTGGTGACCGGGCTGAACCGGACGCTGCGCCGCGGCCTGACCATGAACCGCGAGCTGGCCGGCAACCTGCCGCAGCTCCATATGCGTGCCTTCCACTATCTCCCCATCGTCCAGCGCATCGGCAAGGCCATCATCTGGCTGGTGGCCCTGGGCGCCGCGTTGAACGGCTGGGGCATCGACACGCTGGGGATGGTCGAAACGGCCGCCGGCCGCCGCATCGTCGGCAGCGCCATCTCCATCGGCCTGCTGCTGGCCGGCGCCATCGTCGCCTGGGAGGTGGTCAGCGCGCTGATCGAGCATTTCCTGCGCGCCACCGACCGCAACGGCACCCGCATCGAACGCAGCGCCCGCATGCGCACGCTGCTGCCGCTGCTGCGCAACGCCTTCCTGATCCTGCTGGTGACGATGGTGTCGCTGATCACCCTGTCGGAGCTGGGCGTCAACATCGCGCCGCTGCTGGCCGGTGCCGGTGTCGTCGGTCTGGCCATCGGTTTCGGATCGCAGACACTGGTCAAGGACATCATCACAGGCCTGTTCATCCTGTTCGAGGACACGGTGTCGGTCGGCGACGTGGTGGATGTCGGCGGCGGCCATTCCGGCACGGTGGAGGCGATCTCCATCCGCTCGATCCGCCTGCGCGACGGGGCGGGTGCGGTCCATTCCGTGCCGTTCAGCGCCGTCACCACGGTGAAGAACATGAGCAAGGACTTCTCGGTCACCCTGTTCAACATCACGGTGTCCAACCGCGAGGATCCCGACCGCATCATCGCCGCGCTGAAGGAGACCGGTGCCGAGGTACAGGCCCAGCCGCAGTTCGCCGCCGACATCCTGAACCCGCTGGAGGTGCTGGGCGTCGACAAGCTGTCCGACACCGGCATCAACATCCTGGCCCAGTTCAAGACCCGCCCGACTCGCCAGTGGGGCGTCACCCGCGAGTTCAACCGCCTGCTCAAGAAGAAGTTCGACGAGCTGGGCATCTCCATGCCGACCCAGTCGATGCAGCTGGTCGTCGGCCAGAACCCGCATGACCGCGCGCTGGCGGAAGCGCTCAGCCAGGGCTCCTGACCGCCGGGGGTACTGCCCGCAGGCACCCGCTCACACCTTACGGACAGGGAACGCCCGGCTTTGCCGGGCGTTTTCCTTATGTACGTCCTGTACGTCCGACGAGCGGGAGCCAGCCGCAAAAATGCTCAGCGATGCCTTTTCCCGGTTTGCCCGCTGGATGGAGCGCCAGTCCGGCCGTCCGGGCGCCTTCGTCACCGCCTTCGCCGTCGTGCTGGTCTGGGGGCTGACCGGGCCGCTGTTCCACTTCTCCGACACGTGGCAGCTGGTGATCAACACCGGCACCACCATCGTCACCTTCCTGATGGTGTTCATCATCCAGAACGCCCAGAACCGCGACACCCAGGCCATCCATTTGAAGCTGGACGAGCTGATCCGCGCCACCCACTCCGCCCGCAACGGCATGATCGACGTGGAGGAGATGCCGGAAAACGAGCTGGCGAAGGTGAAGCGCAGCTTCGAAAAGCTCGCCAGGACCGCCGAGTGCCTGGACCACCGCATCGACGAGAAGGTGGAACGCGCGGTCGAACGCGAAGTGGAGCGCGAGGTGGACGAGGAGCTGGAGGAGCGTGGCTTGCCCGACCCGGCTGATAAACGTTAGGCAGGACTTATCCGGCGGGCGCTGGCGGGCAGGGGGGACGGCGCCAGGCCCGCAGCGCATCGCCCAGCGCGCTGGCGAAGCTGGACCGCTCATCCGGCGACAGGAAGGATCCGACGCCTACGGACTGGCCATGGGAACTCAGCGTGACCTGCCCGGCGGCACCGCGGCGCTCATGGTCGGCCGGCTCGGTGTGGGTGATCCGCAGCCAGTAGGGATGGAAGGACCAGCGCCGCTCCGGTGCCTTCCAATGCACCCGCTGCACCGTCAGCGCGGTTTCGGTCAGCCGCACCCGCTCGTACTGCCGGGCGGAGCGGTAGCTGACCCGGAAGGCCAGCCACAGCGCCAGGACGTCCAGCCCGCAGAAGGGCACGACCGGCCAGGCGCCATGGGCGACGAAGATGCCGGCGACGATCAGGTTCATCGCCACCACCACCGCCATCAGGACCCGGAAGCCGCTGCGGCCCAGGCTGCGGTGCGGGTGGAGGATGGCGTCGAACAGCACGAGCACGGAACCGCTGCCGCCGCTGCTTTCAGCAGGGGAGGGACCGTCGCCGGGCTGCCGGCCACCGGGTTGCGGGCCGCTGATGTCGATTGGCATGGCGGCCATCCTACCCCAGCGCCGCCCGGCAGAAAACCGCGAGGAAAGCGGGGTTATGCCGCCCTCGACACCATCGGCACCGCGCCGCCGTTCAGCACCCAGGCCATGGCGCTGTCCATACCGGGATAGTCTGCGGGATAGTCCGCGGCCGTCCGGACCCCGATCTCTCCGGCCAGGCCGCCGTCGGCCTGCGGATCCTTGGCCAGGACGAAGATCCGCGCCTGATCGTCGATGCCGGCGGCGATCATCACCTCCGCCATCACCGAGGCCCAGTGCCAGTCGGTCATCACCACGCCGCAGCGCAGCTGTCCGCAGCGCCGGGCCAGCTTCATCAGGGCGACGACGATCTCCGGCCGGAATCCTTCGGCCTCGAAGCGGTCGAACTCGACAAGGCTGCTCCAGGACGTGCCGCGGGCGCCCAGGGTGGCGCACTGCATCTCCACCTGCCGGGCGATGGTGTCGCGCTGCTCCAGCGACAGGGTGCCCTGCAACCGGACATGCAGTCCCCAATCCTTCAGTTCCACAAGAGAAGACGCAGTCATATCAAGATACCCTTATCCGATCGGAACGCCACAACCAGGATAATCCATGGTTCTTTTAAAGGTGTTCAAGCGGTGTCCCGACAGTCAGCAAATCATACGCCACCGTGAAAACGACCGGAAAGCCGTAATCCTGCGACCAATTCTGTTGAACTGGCGTCACTTATTCCGGTCTTTGTCGCAAATTGCGACGCAACGCTGCAGTTTGGCCTGCAGTCTGCGCCGGAGTGTTTCGCGGCTGTCATCGTCCGCCGTCAGATGGCCCCTCTCCATGGCCCCTCCGAACGGCTCGCTCCGCCTCTGGCGCAGGCGGGGCCGTTGCGGCTATGGTGGCGGCCATGAAGCCAGCCGCCGTCCAGGAATTCTTCCGCCGCCTGTCCGCCGCCAATCCGGAACCCCGGAGCGAGCTGGAATACGTCAATCCTTACACGCTGCTGGTCGCCGTGGTGCTGTCGGCCCAGGCCACCGACGTCGGCGTGAACCGGGCGACCGGACCGCTGTTCCAGCTCGTCACCACGCCGCAGCAGATGGTGGCGCTGGGCGAGGAGGGGCTGCGCGGCTACATCAAGACCATCGGCCTGTTCAACACCAAGGCCAAGAACGTCATCCGCCTGTCGGAGCTGCTGATCGAGCGCCATGGCGGCGAGGTGCCGCGCGACCGCGACGCGCTGGAACAGCTTCCCGGCGTCGGCCGCAAGACCGCCAACGTCGTCCTGAACGTCGCCTTCGGCGAGGAGACCATCGCGGTCGACACCCACATCTTCCGCGTCGGCAACCGCACCGGGCTCGCCCCCGGCAAGACGCCGGACGCGGTGGAGGCGAAGCTGCTGAAGGCGGTGCCCAAGCTGTACCGCCGCCACGCCCACCACTGGCTGATCCTGCACGGCCGCTACGTCTGCAAGGCGCGCAAGCCCGATTGCCCGGTTTGCCCGGTCGCCGACCTCTGCGCCTTCAAGGACAAGATCATCGCCTGATCCAAACGCAAAACGCCCGGCATGGCGGAAAGCCAGCCGGGCGTTTTGCGGTTTTTGCCGGTCAGACGGCTTCGGCCGCCGGGACCTGCTCGGCCACGGGCTGGGCCACGGGCTGAACCGCGGCGGCGGCGGGCCTGGAGCCGGCGCCGTAGATCTGGATGTCGCCGATCAGCTGGCCGCCGGCATCGACCGCCAGTTCGCCGAAGCGGATCGACCCGGTGATCTTGCCGGTGGAGCGCACGGTCAGGCGGCCGCGGACGGCGATGTCGCCTTCGAAGCGGCCGGCGATGTCGGCCTCCTCGATGTCGACCGAGCCCTTGAACAGGCCGGTCTCGGCGATCTCGACCAGCCGGCCTTCGCGCAGCTTGGCCTCGACCGTGCCCTCGACCACCACCACGTCGCACGAGCCGATCTCGCCGGTCAGCGAGATGTCGCGGCCGACGGTCAGGCGGCGCTGCTCGGGCATGGCCGGAGCGACGGGGGCCGGCGCGACCGGAGCCTGGGCGACGGGAGCGGCGCCGGGGTTGGCGATGGGGATCGACGGCTGGCGCGGGGCGGAGCCGGGCATGTCGACGACCCGGCGCGGCACGTCGGTCTTGAAGCCGGCACCCGGCGCGGACGGCGCGGACGGGGGCTTGGGAATGCTGTTCATGTCGGGTCCCTTCGAGGCGGCAGGCATGTCGGGATAGGCCGGGGCGGCGTGCTGAGTGTCGGCCAGGGCGTGGGCCATGCTGGGGGCGGCTGCTCCGGCCGCGAGAGCGGAAGTGGGGGCGGAGGCCGGGGCATGTGCCGGATTATTTAGCGAGGCGAGCGGCGACGAGACGGCGCCGGGCTCGCCCGGGGTGTACGGACGGACACCCGGCTGCGGCGGGACGGGGCTGTCGGCCTTGGGAGCGGCGGGCGGTGTCTTTCGTCCGAACAGCATGAGCGGTTCCCCCAGTCTGGACATTCGGGTGGCGGGATGGCCTGGAAATCGTGTGGCCCGGTGCCGGAGGCGCCCCGCCGGAAAGGCGGTCGCCGCAATCGGTGTCCGGGCGGCCGGTTTCCGGGCAGGCGACGGTGTGCGGCCGTGCCGCCTAGCGGCGTATCACGGTCGTCCGGCCTGCCGCAAGGGGTGCCGACATGGACTGTAGGACATGAACCATGAAGGCGCTCGCGACGACCGGGACCAGCAAATTGGCGAAGGGGATTGTCGAAAGGAAGGCAATGACGACCCCGGCCAAAAAAGGTTTCAGCGGTCTGGCACGGCGCATCGCCCGCGCGGCGGCGCGGTCCATCCGCCGGTGTGCGACCATCTCGAAATACTCCCGGCCCAGCAGATAGCCGTTGATGGTGTAGAAGACGATCAGGTTCAGGCCGGGCGCGAAGATGTAGATCGGCAAAGCCAGCAGGTTGACCGCCAGCACCAGCAGCAGGAAGCGCAGCGCCGTCGCCAGCTCCTCCAGCCAGCCGGCCTGGCGCGGGGCGGGCAGGCCGGGGTAGTGCCGCGCCTCGACCCGCTCCACCACCTCGTCGAGGAAGAAGCTCGACACCGTGCCGACGGTGGCCGGGAACAGCAGCCACGCCAGCACCAGCACCCCCAGCCCGCCCATGACGTCGATGGTGGCGTCGATCCAGCCATAGCCGGTCAGCGGCGTCGCCGACAGCGCCCACGAGGCGCCGAGCGCCAGCAGGACGTAGGCGAGCAGCGAGACGAACACCCCGGTCCACACCACCCGGCGCACGCGCGGGTCGGACAGCTGGGCGAAGGCAAGCACGAGGGCGCGGATCATCGGCGGTCCGTAAGGCGGCGAAACGGGGCGGCGGCGGGGCCTGGAGGCGGGGCAGGGCTGCCGCCGCCGCCCGCATATCTACGGTGGCCGGCCGCCGGGTTCCAGTCCCCCCGTGCCGCCCTTCCGCTCTTCCGTTACGGTGCGGGGCTGAACACCAGCGCGGCGTTGGTCCCGCCGAAGCCGAAGCTGTTCGACAGGACATGGCGGATGCGCCGCTCCTTCGGCCGCAGCGGCACGAGGTCGAGGTCGCAGCCCTCCGACGGCGCCTCCAGGTTCAGGGTGGGCGGGGCGACCTGATCGCGCAGGGCCAGGATGGCGAAGATCGCCTCCACCGCACCCGCCGCGCCCAGCAGATGGCCGGTCGCCGATTTGGTCGAGGACATCGAGAGGTCCGCCGCCGCCGGGCCGAACAGGCGCTTGACCGCCGCGATCTCCACCGGGTCGCCGGCCGGAGTGGAGGTGGCGTGGGCGTTGACGTAGTCGATGGCGTCCGGCGCCAGCCCGGCCCGCTTCAGCGCGGCGCGCATGGCGCGGAAGGCGCCGTTGCCGTCCTCTGCCGGGGAGGTGATGTGGTAGGCGTCGCCCGACAGGCCGTAGCCGGTGACCTCGGCATAGATCGTCGCCCCGCGCCGCTTGGCGTGCTCCAGCTCTTCCAGCACCAGCACGCCGGCGCCTTCGCCCATGACGAAGCCGTCGCGCTCGCGGTCCCAGGGGCGCGACGCGCGGGCCGGGTCGTCGTTGAAGCCGCTGGACATGGCGCGGGCGGCGCAGAAGCCGGCGATGGCGAGACGGCAGATCGTCGCCTCGCTGCCGCCGGCCAGCATGACGTCGGCATCGTCCATGGCGATCAGCCGGGCGGCGTCGCCGATGGCATGGGCTCCGGTCGCGCAGGCGGTCACCGCGGCATGGTTCGGTCCGCGGAAGCCGTAGCGGATCGAGACATGGCCCGACGCGAGATTGATGAGGGTCGACGGCACGAAGAAGGGCGAGATGCGGCGCGGCCCCTTCGCGTGCAGGGTCAGGGCCGCGTCGGCCAGGGCCGGCAGGCCGCCGATGCCGGAGCCGATCATCACGCCGGTGCGCTCCTGCGCCTCCGCGTCCGCCGGGCGCCAGCCGGCATCGGCCACCGCCTCCTCCGCGGCCGCGAGCGCCAGCAGGATGAAGCGGTCCATCTTGCGCTGGTCCTTGGGCGGCACCACCGCATCGGCGTCGAAGGCGGCCTCCCCGCTGTCCGGCACATGTCCGGCGATGCGGCAGGGCAGGTCGGCGACATCGATCCCGCCGGTATCGACCCCGCGTATCGCGCGGATGCCGCTGCGGCCGTCCAGCATGGCGCGCCAGCTAGGATTCACCCCGGCCCCAAGCGGAGTGACCGCGCCCAATCCGGTGACCACGACTCGTCTCATTCGGTTTCGTCCTTTGCCCATGTCGTCTTTGCAGGGATGGTGAATTCCGGGCGCAGCCGCTCCGGCCGGAGCGCTTCGCCTGTCGTCCTGTCGATCAGCACCGGCTCGACCGGCCGTCCGGTGTCCCTGTCGACGATCCGGAACGCCCCGCCGGGCGGCAGCCAGCGGCTGCCCCAGTCGGCCATGGTGATCAGCACCGGCAGGAAATCCCGCCCCTTGCCGGTCAGATGATAGCTGTGGCGTAGCGGGCGGTCCTGGTAGGGCCGCTTCTCCAGCAGCCCGGCCTCCACCAGAGCCTGGAGGCGGCGGGTCAGCATGTTGGTGGCGAGCCCGATGCTGCGCTGGAACTCGTCGAAGCGGGTCAGGCCCAACATCGCGTCGCGCAGGATCAGCAGGGACCACCATTCCCCGACCTCGTCAAGGCCGCGGGCGATGGGGCAGGGAACGTCGCTCAGGCGGGTGCGTCGCATGGCGGCGACTGTCGCACGGTCACTTTCATCATGCAAGTGACGGCGGTGGCGGCACAGCCGCGGAGCATCGGAAGTGCTTGCCTGAGCCGCACTTGTGATGCGGGCGGCGGCGGCTATACTCGCGCCGCAACATCGCCCCGACCGCAAGATTCCCCAGGAGAGCCCATGGCCACGTCCACTCACGATGCCGCCTACGACGTCACCGGCATCGGCAACGCCATCGTGGACGTGATCGCCCACGCCGACGACGCCTTCCTCGCCGCCAACACCATCGAGAAGGGGGCGATGACGCTGATCGACGCCGCCCGCGCCGAGGAGCTGTATGGCCGCATGGGGCCGGGCGTGGAGGTCTCCGGCGGCTCGGCCGGCAACACCATGGCCGGCATCGCCATGCTGGGCGGGCGCGGCGCCTATATCGGCAAGGTCGCCAGGGACCAGCTGGGCGACGTGTTCCGCCACGACATCCGCGCGGCCGGCGTCGCCTTCGACAGCGCGCCGCTGCTGGCCGGGGCGCCGACCGCCCGCTGCCTGATCCTCGTCACGCCGGACGCCCAGCGCTCGATGAACACCTATCTCGGCGCCTGCGTCGAGCTGGGTCCGGAGGACATCGACGAAGTGCTGATCGCCGGCTCGCAGGTCACCTATCTGGAAGGCTATCTGTGGGATCCGCCCCGCGCCAAGGACGCCTTCCGCAAGGCGGCGGAGATCGCGCACGCCGCCGGCCGCAAGGTGTCGCTGTCGCTGTCCGACAGCTTCTGCGTCCACCGCCACCATGCCGAGTTCGTCGATCTGGTGGAACGCCACGTCGACATCCTGTTCGCCAACGAGCATGAGATCGGCGCCCTCTACGGCACCGACAAGTTCGAGGACGCGCTGGCGGCGGTGAAGCGGCTGGGCAAGACGGCGGCGCTGACCCGCAGCGAGAAGGGCGCGGTCATCGTGTCGGCCGGCGAGGTGGTCGAGGTGGCGGCCGAGCCGGTGGAGCGGGTGGTCGACACCACCGGCGCCGGCGACCTCTATGCCGCCGGCTTCCTGTTCGGCCACACCCGCGGCCTGTCCCCGGCGGTCTGCGGCCGTCTGGGCGCCGTCGCCGCGGCGGAGATCATCAGCCATGTCGGCGCCCGGCCGGAGGTGAACCTGCGCGAGCTGGTCGCCGCCAAGGGCATTCTGTAATACCGTCGAGCGTAAGGTCTGGCTTACGCTCGACGGTAAGGGCCGCGACTGCGGCCCCGCAGGCCCATGCCTGCGAAGGCAAGCGGCCGGATGGCCGCGCCCGCCGATTGAGGGCGAGTATAACCTGCGATTTGCACGTCAGATCGTGACAACGTTGCCGGCCGCACTGCATTTTGCAACTGCGGCCGGTTCTCATTCCGATCCGGTCTTCTTCGGTTCAGCCGGCTCAGTTCAACTGGTCATCCACCACCGGCCGCTCCGGCACGGTGACCCTGGCGCACAGCAGCGCCAGCGCCGTCCCGCTGTCGGGGGCGGCCACCGCCCAGCGCTCCGGCCGGTCGGGCCGCGGAACGGTCAGCAGCCACAGCCGGTCCTTCTCCCCGAAACGCTCGTTCATCAGCGTGTATTCACGCGGCCCCTGGCGGCGCAAATCGTTCAATTGGCTCTGCAGGTCCGCCGCCTGCGCGTTGCGCACGGATATCGCGTCCTCCAGCTGGCGCAGTTCGGTTTCCTGCCGGTGCAGGTCGCGCCGCAGGGAGTTGGTGGTCTGGGCCAGCTCCGTCCGTCCATGATGCAGCTGCGACCGGCGGCGCTGCACGGACGCGATCCGGTAGCCGATCCGCAGGATCGACACGGTGCCCCAGCTGAGGCAGGCCATCATGATGACCATTTCCAGCACCAGCAGCAGCGGCGTCTGCATGCCCATCGGTCCTCCGCTCCTTCGGCACGCTCCTTGCTGCGTGCACGGCTGCCGGGACTGCAGCAACCGGCGTGCCAGGGCAGGCGCCGGTATTCGGGCGGAGTTCGATTGGGGCGGGGATGGCGATGGATGTGGTGCGGACGATCCTCGACTCGGCGGTGCCGCTGGTGGCGGCGCTGGCCATGCTGTGCCATCTGTGCTGGGTAGGCATCCGGCGCAGCTGGGAACGGGTGGCCGGGCTCGACCGGCTGCGCCAGTCGGTGCGACCGCTGAAGGAGCGCCAGCGCGCCGAGACGGAGGCGCTGGCCGACATGGCCTGCCGCCTGGAGGAGGCAAGGGGCCGTCTGACCGCCGCCGAACTGCGGGTCAGCCATCTCCAGCGCCAGATCGACATGCTGGACAAGGAACCGCCGGTCTTCCTGCACATCCTCGGCACCCCCGGCGGCAACCGGCGCGGCTTCAAGGCGGAGGCGAAGTTCGACACCGTTGTCGCCGCCGCCGCCCGCGCCGCCGGCAAGCCGGTGAACCCGGCCTGGCGCTACGGCAACCGGGTCGTGGTGCATGCGCTGGACATGGGGTCCGCCCGGCGCGAGGCGGACCATGTCTTCCCGCAGAAGGGCGGCTATCAGGTCTTCTTCCACGCGGCGGTGCCCTGACCCCCTGCCGGGTTTCCGTTTTTCGCAAAAGACCACCGTCTGGAGAAATAATTCCTATAACCTCTCCGCAATGCCCACTCATTCGCGGAGCCGCGCCATGCCCCTCGACAGCCGTAGCTTCACCAACGACCAGTTCCCCCGCTGGGCCGAAGAGCCGCCGACTCCGTCCGAAGGCTCGCTGGTGCCCGGTTCGCAGTTCCATGAAGAGCAATGGATCATGGCCGCCGGCATGCTGGCCCGCGGCAACAGCTTCCTTCAGGTCTCCCGTGCCATGGGGTGCAGCCGGACGACACTCTGGCGCGCCTATTACGGTTCCAAGGATTTCCGTCACAGGGTTTGGTGGGAACGGCAGGCCCTGAACCGCGAGGCCGAGCTGCGTCTGTCCTCGCTGCGCATTCTGGTCGCCGAGCAGATCGAACGGCTGGTCACTTCGGGCGATCCCGCCACCGTCCGCTGGCTGGCCGAGCGGCTGGGGCTGTTCGCCGGCCTCGATACTCCAGCCTCCAAGCGGCAAACCACGCAACCGGATCGTCAGCCCGTCCCCGAACTCGACGACGACCTTTCCGGTAGCCTGTGCGAGGGCACCGCGGATTGCCCTCTCTCCCCCGGGGAGAGGGAGGGGACCCGCGCCGCAGGCGTGGGGAGGGTGAGGGGGCCGGCGCGCGATCCGCGCACCGCCAAGGGGCATGCTGCCCCTTGGCAATCCCCTGGCGCGGTCGTTCCGTCCGCGCTGCCCCCCTCACCCAACCCTCTCCCCAGGGGGGAGAGGGCTTATAAGCTGTCGCCTTACCCAACGACTCTGCCGCGCCACCGGTAGGCGGCGGATGGAACATCGGCCGGACAGCGTTCCACGCCGTTCCACCCCTCCCGCCGGCCCTTTCACCGGAAGCGACCCCCCAAAAGGCCGGCGCTGCGGTCTTCCGCCACGGCACCGGCTCGGGTAAGCTGCCGATCCCGCCGCCCATCCTGACAGATTGCCCCTCCATGCAAGTCTACCTGCCGATTGCCGAGATGTCGGTCAACGCGCTGCTGGTGCTCGGCATGGGCTGGCTGGTCGGCTTCCTGTCGGGGATGTTCGGCGTCGGCGGCGGCTTCCTGATGACGCCGCTGCTGATCTTCATCGGCGTTCCCCCGGCCATCGCCGTCGGCACCCAGGCCAACCAGCTGGTCGCCGCCAGCGTGTCGGGCGTGCTCGCCCACTGGCGGCGCGGCAATGTCGACGTGAAGCTGGGCGTGGTGATGCTGGGCGGCGGCGTGGTCGGCACCGCGGTGGGGGTGTGGATCTTCGGCATCCTCCAGCGGCTGGGCCAGATCGACATCGCCATCACCCTGTCCTACGTCTTCTTCCTCGGCACCATCGGCGGCATGATGCTGGTGGAAAGCAGCCGCGCCATCCTGCGACGCCGCGCGCCGACGGCCAAGCGCGGCAAGCTGCACCGCCACATCTGGCTGCACGGCCTGCCCTTCAAGATGCGCTTCCAGCGCTCCAAGCTCTACATCTCCGCCCTGCTGCCGGCGGGGATCGGGGCCGTCGGCGGCATGCTGGTGGCGATCATGGGCATCGGCGGCGGCTTCCTGCTGGTGCCGGCGATGATCTATCTGCTGAACATGCCGGCCGGTCTGGTCGCCGGCACCTCGCTGTTCCAGATCATCTTCACCACCGCGGCGGCCACCCTGCTCCAGGCCGCCACCAATCAGACGGTGGATGCCATGCTGGCGCTCCTGCTGCTGATCGGCGGCGTGATCGGCGCGCAGTTCGGCACCCGGGCCGGCACCCGGCTGCGCGGCGAGACCGCCCGGATGGCGCTGTCGCTGATCGTGGTGGCGGTGGCGCTGAAGCTGGCCTGGGACCTGTTCTCCCGTCCCGACGATCTCTACACCCTGACCATGGGGCTGCGCTGATGGCGGCGGTTACCAAGCGCAGGCCCATCAAGCGCCTGCTGGTCCAGGCCGCCGCGGCGCTGGCCGGGCTGCTGCTGGGCGGCACGGTGGCGGCGACGGTGTGGGCGCAGCAACTGGTCGCCGACCTGTCGAGCCACCTGATCGCCATCACCACCGGCTTTACGGGCACGGAGGTCGTGCTGTTCGGCACCACCGACGGGGCGGGCGACGTCGCCATCGTCGTCACCGGCCCGCGGTCCCCCGCCACCGTCCGCCGCAAGCAGAGGGTGGCCGGCATGTGGATGAACACCGACAGCCTGCGCTTCGATCAGGTGCCCAGCTTCTACACGGTGGCGGTCAGCCGGCCGCTCGACCAGCTGGTCGGCCGGCCGGTTCTGGAGCGCCACCAGCTGGGCCTGCCGCAGCTGCAACTGCCGGCCGACGCCAACATGCCGCCGGAGGAGCTTGCCGCCTACCGCAGTGCGCTGATCCGCAACAAGCAGCGCCAGGGGCTGTACGCCATCTCCATGGGGCAGGTCGCCTTCCTGGGCGAGCGGCTGTTCCGCACCAACATCTATTTCCCGGCCAACGTCCCGACCGGGCTGTACAATGTCGAAGCCCTGCTGATTCGCGACGGCGAGGTGGTCAGCGCCCAGACCACGCCGCTGGTGGTGTCCAAGATCGGGTTCAGCGCCGAAGTGTCGGACTTCGCGCGCAACCGCCCGGTCATCTACGGGGTGGCCGCCGTCCTCGGCGCCATCGCGGCCGGCTGGGCGGCCGGCGCCGCATTCCGCCGGGTCTAAGCCGAGAGGGTTACAGAGATGACCGACATGACACAGCCGACGACGCCCGGCACGCAGCAGTCCAAGCCGGTGCGCATCTTCCTGGTGGTGGTCGACGACAGCCCGGAGCTGAAGGTGGCGCTCCGCTATGCCTGCCTGCGCGCCCGCAAGTCGGGCGGCAAGGTGGCTCTGCTGACCGTCCTGGAAAAGGGCGAGATGCAGCACTGGCTGGCGGTGGAGAACCTGATCCGCGAGGAACAGCGCGCCGAGGCGGAGCAGATGCTCCAGAAGCTGGCGCGCGAGGTCAACCAGCTGACCGGCACCCTGCCGGCGCTCTATGTCCGCGAAGGCAACCGCACCGAGGAGGTGCTGGCCCTGATCGGCGAGGAGCCGAGCATCTCCATCCTCGTGCTGGCCGCCGGCACCGACCCGGAGGGGCCCGGCCCGCTGATCTCCTACTACACCGGCCGCGGGCTGGGGCGGCTGCACATTCCCCTGACCATCGTCCCCGGCGGGCTCAGCAACGAGGAACTGGACGCGATCACATAAGCGGGCGCACGTAAGTAAGGATAGCCACGCAGGTAAGGATGGGTGCTGCGGGGACGGTTCGCGCATGCCGGATGCCGAATACCCACACAACCGGGGTCCTTGATCCGCCCGGCGTTTCGGCCCAGATTTCCCCCAATCGTACCGCGTCCCGATCCCGGGCGCGCCGGCGGTTCCATTCCGCCGCCGATGGAGGACCAGACCATGTTCATTCAGACCGAGCAGACGCCCAACCCGGCGACTCTCAAGTTCCTGCCGGGGCGTGACGTGCTCGGACGCGGCACCGCCGACTTCACCGGCCGCGAGGATGCCGCCCGTTCGCCGCTCGCCCAGCGCCTGTTCGAGATCGAGGGCGTCGTCGGCGTCTTCCTGGGTGCCGACTTCATCACCATCACCAAGACCGACGCCCGCGACTGGTTTCTGCTGAAGCCGTCGATCCTCGGCGTGATCATGGAGCATTTCACCGCCGACCGCCCGGTCCTGCTGGAGGACGGCGGCGACGGCCATGCCGCGGCGGCGAACGCCGACGACGAGGAGATCGTCGAGCAGATCAAGGAGCTGCTGGACACCCGCGTCCGCCCGTCGGTCGCCCAGGACGGCGGCGACATCACCTTCCAGGGCTTCGAGCGCGGCGTCGTCTATCTGGCGATGAAGGGGGCCTGCTCCGGCTGCCCCAGCTCCACCGCCACGCTGAAGCACGGCATCGAGAACATGCTGCGCCACTACATCCCCGAAGTGGTCGAGGTCCGCGCGGTCCAGTAAGGCCTCCCAATGGTTGATGCCGGTCCGCCCTTGATGCGGCGGGCCGGCATTCCCATGCTGGCTGCATGATCATCTCCGCCAGCTACAAGACCGACATTCCCGCCTTCTACGGGCGCTGGTTCCTGAACCGCCTCGACGCCGGTTACTGCCGGATGGTCAATCCCTATGGCGGCCAGACCTACCGCATCGACCTGACCCGGCCGGCGGTCGACGGCCTCATCTTCTGGACCAAGAATCTGGGACCGTTCCTGCCCGCGCTCGACAGCGTGGCGGAGCGGGGCTTTCCCTTCGTCGTGCAGTACAGCATCACCGGCCTGCCCACCGTGCTGGAGCGCTCGGTCCCCGCCTGGGAGACGGCGGTCGGCTATATGGCGCGGGTGCGCGAGCGTTGGGGGCCGCGGGCGGCTGTCTGGCGCTACGACCCCATCGCCCTGACCGACGCGACGCCGCCCGCCTGGCACCGCGAGACCTTCGCCGCCATCGCCCGCTCTTTGCGCGGGGTGACCGACGAGGTGGTGGCCTCATTCCTCCAGCCTTACCGCAAGACCGCCCGCAACCTCGCCGCCGCCGGTATCGGCTGGCGCGATCCGGAGCCGGAGGAGAAACGCGCGCTGCTGGCCGATCTGGCCGGCATCGCGGCGGGGGAGGGGATGGCGCTGACGCTCTGCACCCAGCCGGAGCTGGCCGGTACGCCCGGCACGGCGCCGGCCCGCTGCGTCGATGCGCTGCGGCTGTCCGATGTCGCGGGCCATGCGATCGCCGCGCGGGAGAAGGGCAACCGCCCCGGCTGCCTGTGCGCCGAAAGCCGCGACATCGGCGACTATGACAGCTGCCCGCACGGCTGCGTCTACTGCTATGCCGTCGCCGACCGCGGCAAGGCCCAGCAACGCTTCGCCGCGCACGATCCGGAAGGGGAGTTCCTGGTTACCCGTTGACGGGAAAGACCGGTCCTTACGGACAAACCTTCCGCACCGTCTCCACCAGCTTTTCCGGGTTGAACGGCTTGACCAGCCAGCCGGTGGCGCCGGCTTCGCGGCCGGCGGACTTCTTGGCCGGATCGGCTTCGGTGGTCAGCAGCAGGACTGGGGTGGCGCGGTTGGTGGCCGAGGCGCGGATGGCGCGGGTCAGCGCCAGCCCGTCCAGGCCCGGCATGTTCAAATCGGTGATGATGCAGTCGAACTTGCGCTGGTTGACCAGGGCGAGGCCGGCATTGCCGTCCGACGCCTCCGCCACCTCATAGCCGGCGCCTTTCAGCGTGAACCCGACCATGTCGCGGATGGTCTTGGAATCGTCGACGGTCAGGACGCTTTTGGGCATGGAACGCGGCTCCGGTTGCTCGGCCGAAAGAGTTATGGGAAAGCCCTAGGCAATTTCCCGCCGACCGTCAACCGCTGGCGTACCCTATTCCGCACAACACGAAGCCCCCGGCCCGTCGGCGGTGCCGCTGAACCGGGAGCTTTGCAGAAGTCGTATGGTTACGCCTTCGTATCGACGTGTTGGCCGCCGGCGTCACCGCCCTTGGCAACGCCGACCATCGCCTCGCGCAGCAGGCGGCCGTGGATGGTGTAGCCGGGCTGGAGAACCTGCACGACGGTGCCGGCGGCCTTGCCGGTGTTCTCGATCTCGAACATCACCTGATGGAAGTTCGGGTCGAACGGCTCGCCGGCGGGGTCCAGCTTCTTGATGCCGGCGCGGTCGAAGGCGGCGAACAGCTGGCGCTCGGTCGCCTCGACGCCGACGGCGAGGCCCTTCAGCACATCGTCCTGCTCGCGGCCCTCGGCCGGCACGGCGTCGAGCGCGCGGCGCAAATTGTCGGCGACCGACACCAGCTCCTTGGCGAAGCTCGACACGGCGAACTTGCTGGCGTCCTCGCGGTCGCGCTGGGCACGGCGGCGGGTGTTCTCCGTCTCCGCCATGGCGCGCAGAAGCTGGTCCTTCAGGCTGGCGACCTCGGCCTCCAGTTTGGCCACGCGGTCCTCGGAAGAACCGGTATCCGTCTGGTTGGCGGCGGTGTCGGCGGTGGCCTCGGTCGGCTCCACCGTGGCGTCGGCGGGCTTGTTCTGCTCTTCGCTCATGGTTTTCTCAATTCTTGCTTCGTCAAAAGGCGGAGTTGTTGAGGGCGGTGCTCAGCCGATCAGCCGGCTGACCACCTTGGCGGTGTAATCGACCAGCGGAATGATGCGGGCGTAATTGATGCGGGTCGGGCCGATGACGCCGATGGCGCCGATCACCTGTTCCCGGCTGTTCTGGAAGGGGGAGATGATCATCGAGCAGCCGGAATGGCTGAACAGGACATTCTCGGCGCCGATGAAGATCTGCACGCCGTCGCCGCGACCGGTGGCATCCAGCATGCGCAGCATCGTCTCCTTGGTCTCTAGCGCCTCGAACAGGCCGCGCACGCGCTCCAGGTCGGACAGTGCGGTGACGTCCTCCAGCAGGCGGGACTGGCCGCGGACAATCAGCTGGCCGGCGTTCGACCCGCCGCTGCCGGCCCAGGTGGCCAGACCGGCGGCGACCACCTTGCGCGACAGCTCGTCCAGCTGTGTCTTCTGCTGCTCGATCTCCTGCAGGACCTCCTGCCGGGCTTCGTCCAGCGTCCGGCCGGCAAGCTTGGCGCTGAGGAAGTTCGACACCGTCTGCAGGGTGGAGGTCGGGACCCCCAACGGCACCTCGATCACCCGGTTCTCGACCAGCCCGTCCTCGTTCACCAGGACGACCAGGGCGCGGCCGGGCCCGAGCGACACGAACTCGATGTGCTTCAGCGGACGGTCGGTCTTGGGTGCCACAACCAGGCCTGCGCAGTGCGACAGGCCGGACAGCATGGTCGACGCCTCGCCCAGCACGTCGGCGAAGGCGCGGCCGGAGGCGGAGCATTTCGCTTCGATCGAGGCGCGCTCGTCCTCGGTCAGGGACCCGATCTCCAGCAGGCCGTCGACGAACATGCGAAGGCCGGCATCGGTCGGGATGCGGCCGGCGGAGGTGTGCGGGGCGTAGAGCAGCCCCTGCTCCTCCAGGTCGGCCATCACGTTGCGGATGGTCGCAGGCGACAAGGCCATGCCAAGCCGCCGCGAGATCGTGCGGGAACCGACCGGCTCCCCCGACGCCACATAGGCGTCGACGATCAGCCGGAAAATCTCGCGCGATCGCTGGTTCAGCTCGTTGATCATGGACTGGGGCGGTCGTGCTCTGTTCGGGCCGGTCGGTTGCGGAACGCGTGTTCCGTCAACCGGTCCGAATTTAGGCAGGTCCGACCGCCGAATCAACGTGCGGGGCGAAGATGCCCCACCGGCATGCCCCCATTGGCTTGCAAGCGGTATGCAGGCGTGTGACCGCCCTTACTGCTCCGCCAGGAAGGCGCGGTACTGGGTGGCAATGGCGCCGACCGCCGCCTCGTACAGGCGCTGGCCATGTTCGGGACGGGCAAGGCCGGGGGCGGAGCCGATGCGGCCGTCGGGATAGCGGCGGCGGAAGTCGCGGGCATCATGGAAGCCGCCGGCCGGTGCCTGTTCCGGTTCCATCGCCGCGGTCTTGATCGAGTCGGGATAGGCGTACTGGGTCAGCGACACCTCGCTGGGGGTGGCGTGCGAGCCCTCCTTGCCCTGGTACAGCTCGCGTGACAGGCGGCCGACCTCGCCATTCTCCCACCAGTTCACCAGGGTGCAGCGCAGATCCGGGGCGTCGCGGCCGCGCAGCGCCCGGTTCTCCGCATAGATCTCGTAGAAGGCGGCACGCAGCGTGGCGATGTTGCCGCCATGGCCGTTGACGAAGAAGAAGCGCTCGAACCCGTGTTCGGCCAGAGAGCCGACATAGTCGCGCAGCAGCGCGATCAGGGTGGACGGCTTCAGCGTCATCGAGCCGGGGAATTCCATGTGGTGGACGGCCATGCCGACCGGGATGGTCGGACCGACCAGCGCGCCGGTGGCGTCGCCGACGCCCTTCGCGATGACCTCGGCACAGATGGCGTCGGTGCCGACCAGCCCGTTCGGTCCGTGCTGCTCGGTCGAGCCGATCGGCATGATGATGCCCTTGGAGGTCTTCAGATAGCCTTCGACCTCGGCCCAGGTGCTCAGGTGAAGCTGCACGGTGGCTGATCCTTTTCGACGATGCGTGCCGGAAATGCGGCCGGGAATGCGTTTGCCTTCATGTTAGGCGGCCGGCGGGCCGGGACAACCGCTCCCTGCGCCGGGCGGGCATGACGGGGCCGGCGGTTGGGTTTTGTTCATCCCGCGCTGGCGCATTGGTCTCATGGTTACTACAATCGCGTGTACCATGCCCTGACGGGCGTCTGTTTCGGGGTGCGGTTGTGGTTGCGCGCGTCAACACGGTGGCGTTCCAGGGCATCGAGGTGCTGGGGATCGACGTCCAGGTCCAGATGTCCGGCGGAATCGTCGCCTTCACCGTCGTCGGCCTTCCCGACAAGGCGGTGGGCGAAAGCCGGGAGCGGGTGCGCGCCGCGCTGCATGCATTGGGACTGGCGCTGCCGGCCAAGCGCATCACCGTCAACCTTGCCCCCGCCGACGTGCTGAAGGAAGGAAGCCATTTCGACCTGCCCATCGCGCTCGGCCTGCTGACGGTGATGGGGGTGCTGCCGGATGCGGAGATCGCCCGCTATGTGGCGCTGGGCGAGCTGGCGCTCGACGGTGCCCTTACTCCGGTTGCGGGCGTGCTGCCCGCCGCCATCGATGCGCTGGCCAACGACCGCGGCCTGATCTGCCCGGCCGCTTGCGGCGGGGAGGCGGCCTGGGCCGGTCCCGACCTCGACGTGCTGGCGCCGGCCAACCTGCTGGCGCTCATCAACCATTTCAAGGGCACCCAGGTGCTGACGCCGCCCAAGCCGCGGATGCAGGAGCAGGACGCGCCGCCGCCAGATCTGCGCGACGTGAAGGGCAACGAAACGGCCAAGCGCGCGCTGGAGGTCGCCGCCGCCGGCTCGCACAACCTGCTGATGATCGGCCCGCCCGGTTCCGGCAAGTCGATGCTGGCCGCCCGGCTGCCCGGCCTGCTGCCGCCGCTCGACCCGGCGGAGGCGCTGGAGGTGTCGATGATCCACAGCGTCGGCGGCTTGTTGAAGGACGGTCGTCTGCTGCGCCAGCGCCCCTACCGCGCCCCGCACCAGTCGGCCAGCCTGCCGGCGCTGGTCGGCGGCGGCACGCGGGCGAAGCCGGGCGAGATCTCCCTGGCGCACCAGGGTGTTCTGTTCCTCGACGAGTTGCCCGAGTTTCCCCGCGCGCTGCTGGAGGCGTTGCGTCAACCGCTGGAGACCGGCAAGGCGGTGGTCAGCCGTGCCAACCACCATGTGACCTACCCGGCGCGCGTCCAGCTGGTGGCGGCGATGAACCCCTGCCGCTGCGGTCATCTCGACGACGCCTCGCTCGCCTGTGCCCGCGCGCCGAAATGTGCCGCCGACTATCAGTCGAAGATCAGCGGACCGCTGTTCGACCGCATCGACCTTCACATCGATGTCCCGGCGGTCAGCCCTGCCGACCTCAGCCTGCCGCCCCCGGCGGAGGGCAGCGCCGCCATCGCCGCCCGTGTTGCCGTCGCCCGCGCCATCCAGGCGGAGCGCTACGGCGGTTTCGGTCCTTACCCGGCCGGCCGGGCGGTGCGGACCAACGCCGAGGCGGACGGCGAACTGCTGGAAAAGGTGGCCTCCCCCGACGCCCCCGGCCGCGCCCTGCTGACCGAGGCGGCGGAGCGGCTGAAGCTGTCCGCCCGCGGTTACCACCGGGTGATGCGGGTTGGGCGGACGCTGGCCGACCTGGACGGGGTCGAGGGGGTGAAGCGCCGCCACATCGCGGAGGCGCTGAGCTACCGGCGGATCGCGCCAGGGCGGTGAACGGGGGGCCCAGGACGACCGCCGGCGTCAGTCTGCGGCGGTTGCCGCCCCATGGTGTTGCGCGGCACGGATCGCTGCCGCGATGGCGCCGCGTGCCTGCGGGCTGTTCTTCCAGCAGCTCGCGCCCAGCTCTCCGGCGATTGCCGTGCACAGGGCCGCGGCATCCGCACCGGCCAGCGCCGCCAGATCATGGATGCCGACCTGCTCGAGCCGGCCGATCACAGTCGGCCCGACGCCTTTGACCGCCAGCAGCACGGCGCGTTCATGGGATGGAAAGGGCATCGGGGACCTCTTCTCCTGCGGGTCACGGCCCTTCGAACACAGGCGGCTTGGCCGCGCCCGGACAGGCGGTCGCCGGAACCGACTCCTGCTCGACGAAGGTCACGGCGGCGGCCATGGCGCAGTCCTCGCCGGAGGTCACAATGTGGCTGGCGGCGCGGAAGACCAGATGGCGGCTCTTCGGCAGGGTGGCGGCGGCGCGGTCGCCCCATTCCGGCGGGGTGACGGGGTCGTAGGCGCCGGACAGCAGCAGCACCGGCACCGGGCTGGCGACCGGCAGGCGCTCGGTCAACTCCTGATGGCCGGCCGGCCACAGACGGCAGACGCGCTGGCCGGGGTCGTCGGCGGCGACCAGCCCATAGGGGGCATAGCGGCGGGCGTTGTCGGCGCGCTTCAACGGATCGGCGGTGGTCACCGACTCACGGCATTCGACCGAGAAGGCCAGCCCGTCGGCGACCTCCGGGTCGCCCAGCCAGTTGGTCGGCGCCCATTCGGCCAGCGTGGCGTATTGGCCGCGGATGGCGCGGTCGAGCATGATCGGCAGAGCCGGCACCGCTTCGCTGACCGCCATCGCCTCCAGCCCGGCGGCGATGGCCGCCCCGCCGGTCAGCCGCAGGACACGGCGCGTCTCATGGTCGCCGACGACGATCTCGACCGGGTTGCGGTCAAGCCGGTCGATCAGGCCGAGGAAGCGCTTTTCCAGATCGGGAAAGGCGGAGCGGCAGGCCCGGTTGGCGGCGCAGTCGTCGAACAGCCGGCGATAGGCGCGTTGCGCCAGCCAGGCCATTTCCTCCTGCGCATTGACGTCGGGTGGATAGACGCTGTCGAAAACGGCGGTGCGGACACGGGCGCCTTGCCGCCGCAGGATCTCCAGCCCGACCCGCGTGCCGTAGGACACCGCGAACAGGTTCACGCGCTGGGCCCCCAGCGCGGTGACGATGTCCAGCGCATCCTCCGCCGCGACGGGGGTGGAGAATTGGGTGGCGTCCAGCCCGGCCGCCTGCAGCCGCGCGGAACAGGCGCTGACCGCCGAGCGTTCCGCCGCCGCCCGCTGCTCGCGCGTCAGCGGCCGGGTGCCGCGCGTGGTGCCGACGGCGTCCAGCTCCGGGCAATCGGTGTCGGGTTCCGCCCGGCCGACGCCGCGCGGATCGAACAGGATCAGGTTGCGGGTGCGGCGGAACGGAGCCGACAGCTCCCACCACACCTCCATCCGCTCCTCCGTCGCCTCGCCGCTGCCGAAGGGGGAGGCGCCGGGGCCGCCCTCCAGGAACAGCACGGGATCGGGGGCCGGCTGGCGGGCGGTGCTGAGCAGGACGGCGACCGGCAGGCGCAGGCTGCGGCTGTTGGGACGGTCCCGCCGCTCCGGCACCGCGACCGTTCCGCACAGGGCCGCTTCGCCGTCCGGCACGGTGAACCAGCAGGGGCCGGGGGTGAAGCGCGCCTCCGCCGCCGCGGGCAGGCTCCACAGCGTGCCCGCCGCCACGGCTGCAACCGCCAGCAGCTTGCGGGCGGAACGCACCGCTGTCGGCCATGCGGAAGAGGGGAGGATGGACACGGACGGACGACCCGGAACTGATGGATAGGAGACCGATGAGAGGAGTACTGCAGACGGCTTTTGCCGCCGGCTTTGTGTTTGACCGACCGACCTCCGCTTGTCCAGAGATGCCCGGCCTCATCCCCGCGGATGGCGAAACGGCGGAAAAGCGGTGCCGATTTGCAACAGACGTGCGGCGAAGGTCACGCCATTTGCAAACGAACGGTCATCTCGGGAGGAACCGGTTGACGGAACACATCCGCACGCGGAATTATTTCGCCACAGAGGCCCGGCCGTCGGTGCCTCTCGGTTACAGGAGCAGATCATGCCGACCTTGTGGACGGCGTTGCGGAGCCGTTGGCTCGATTCCGGGCTATCCTCGGGACCGGGCCGACTGTGCGACCATTTGCGGCGCGACATCGGATTGACGGACGGAGACGTCGGGGATGGCGAAGAGCCTCCACTCGCCTGCCGCCTTCCGCCTTTTCACATCCGCGATCGGAACCTATCGGACGCGCGGACATTTTTGACCTTGCAACCGTATCGCTGACCGGCGATACCGGATCCGCCGGCCTCTCACGCCGGCCTCACTCAACCCCTGGAGAGTTTCGATGAAAGCCATCGTAGCCACTGCCTGGACTCGCCGATCGGGCGATCCGGCCATCACCGCCGCCAATTGGGCCGCCCATATGGCCGCCAATCAAGCCCAGCCGGCCCGCCTTCTTCCCGCAGCCTTCGAACGTGAATTCCGGATATCGAGAGGATCCCATGTGTGTCTTTCTGGGTTTTTGCGGTCACCGTCTCTTCGTTGAACACGCCCGCTGGGCATCGCCGGCCGGGTCCTTCGACCTGAGGCGTGAAAACGGGGAAGTCATCCTATGGCTTGGACGCCTGAACATCATCTACACACCGGCCCGCTGGGGACCACCCTCCCGCGCTGCATAGCGCGCGGCGCCGCGGAGACCTGCTGAATGCCGGCCCGCGTTCGTCATGACGAGGTCCTTACCGTCGTCCAGGTGCTTGAGGCGTTCCGCAAGCTCGACCCCGATCTGCCCATCCAGTATGCGCTGAGTTTCATGACCATCGCGCAGAGCGAAGGCATCTCCATCGGCGAACTGGCGGAACGCCTGGGCATCGCCCAATCCTCCGCGTCGCGCAACGTCGCGGCGCTCAGCCGCTGGCACAGCTTCGGCAAGGCCGGCCTCGATCTGGTGCAGGCGCAGGAAGATCCGCGCGAACGCCGCCGCAAGATCGTCACCCTGACCGACAAGGGCCGTGAGTTCCTGGACGCGTTGCGCGCCATCGTGAACCCGCCCGACCAGCGTCGTCCCGCCAGGACGGCCTGATCCTTATCTAGCGATCCCGTCCAGCGCCCGGCGCAGCATGCCCACCAGCGTGCGCACCGCCAGCTCCTGCTGCTCCAAACCCAGACCGCCGAAGCGGCGCAGCGTTGCCGCCCGTTCGGGCAGCGGCGGCATGTGGAAGAAGCCGTAGGGCACGTCCAGGCCGGCGCTCTCGATGATATGGCGCGCCCGGTAGAACAGATGATTGCCGAGGAAGCCGCCGGAGAAATCGCCGAAGGTCACCGGCAGTCCGGCCATCGACAATTCCCGCATCACCCGTGGCACCGGCAGGGTGCTGCCATAGGCGGTCGGCCCGTCGGGCACGATATCGGCATGGTCCCGCACCGTGCCGGCCGCATCCGGCAATGGGCTTTCGTCGCGGTTCCAGGCCAGCCGTTCCAGCCGGATGTAATCGCTGTAGTCCAGATAGGCGAAGCCGAGCGCAGCCAGCGGCCGGTGTTCCGCCAACAGTTCGGCGAAGGCCTCGCCGCAGGCGTCATACAGGGGGGGCAGGGTGGCGGTGACGACCCCCGGCTCTCCCGCCAGCCGCTCCATCAGCAGGGCGGTCGGATCGGCCGTCCAGGGATGATCGGTGGGGGGATGGTCAGCGGCGAAAGGAGCCGCTTCGCCGTCCGGGGGTGTCCCGAACGGCGCGAAGCCGGTGATCAGGATGGGGGCCGTCACGGGAAAGTTATCCTTACGGCCGCAGCAGGCCGATGATGTCCTTCACGTCGTTCAGGTTCTTTTCCGCGATGGCGGCGGCGCGCTCGCCGCCCTTCTTCAGCAGCCGGTCGATTTCAGCCTTGTCGGCCAGCAGTTCCTTCATGCGGGTGGTGATCGGCGCCAGCTTGTCCACCGACAGGTCGACCAGCGATTTCTTGAAGTCGGAGAACTGGGACCCGGCGAACTGCGCCAGCACCTGCTCGCGCGACTGGCCGGCCAGCGCACCATAGATGGTGACGAGGTTGTCGGCCTCCGGACGGGCCTCCAGCTCGGTCACGGTTTCCGGCAGCGGTTCCGGATCGGTCTTCGCCTTGCGGATCTTCTGGGCGATGGTGTCGGCGTCGTCGGTCATGTTGATGCGCGAATATTCGGACTCGTCCGACTTCGACATCTTCTTCTTGCCGTCGCGCAGGCTCATCACCCGCGTCGCCTCGCCCAGGATCTGCGGCTCGGGCAGCGGGAAGTATTCGGTCTCATAGCGGCGGTTGAAGGCGCCGGCGATGTCGCGTGCCAGTTCCAGATGCTGCTTCTGGTCCTCGCCCACCGGCACATGGGTGGCCTTGTACAGCAGGATGTCGGCGGCCATCAGTGTCGGGTAGGCATAGAGGCCGAGGTTGGCCATATCCTTCTGCTTGCCGGCCTTTTCCTTGAACTGCGTCATGCGGTTCAGCCAGCCCAGCGGCGTGTGGCAGGACAGGATCCAGCCCAGTTCAGCATGGCCGGAAACCACCGACTGGTTGAACAGGATGTTCTTGTCCGGGTCGATGCCAGCGGCGATGTAGGCCGCGGTGACCTCGCGGATGTTGTTGCGCAGAACCTCCGGGTCCTGGTCGATGGTCAGCGCGTGCAGGTCGACGACGCAGAAGATGCACTCGTAGCTGTTCTGCAAATCCACCCAGTTGCGCAGCGCCCCCAGATAGTTGCCGAGGTGAAGCTGCCGGGTCGGCTGCATGCCGGAGAAAATGCGGTTCACGGGTGGTCTCGCTCGAAAACTCTGGGAGGCGGCAGTTATCGCCCCCCGAAGTCCGCCGGTCAAGGCGCGGCGCGCCGCAGCCGGGCCCGCTTTCCTAGGCCAACTGTTGGGCGATGGAGCGGGTCATCGGCGTCTCGACATCGCCGGTGTGCTTCGTCGTCACCGTTTCGATCAGCAGAATACAGCACTCCTCGTCGGCGACCGGATTGTGCATCACTCCACGTGGGATCACGCACAGTTCGCCCGGTGACAGCAGCGTCTCGCCGCCATCCTCGAACTGGATGCGCAGCCGGCCACGGATGACCTGGAAGAGTTCGTCTTCATCATCGTGGCGGTGCCAGACGAATTCGCCCTTCAGCTTGGCAACCTTCACATACTGGTCGTTCACCCGCGCGATCACCTTGGGCGACCAGTGATCGGTCAAGGTGTCGAGTGCGGCGTCGATGTTGAGGGCAGGGATCATCGGAACGGCTTCTCCGGTCATGGTGCGGATGGAACCGGAGTACAGCTCAACCGAGCTCTTGGATAACTAATAGTGGAGATGGAGGTCATTAGTATCCATAATGCCGCCATGCCCAGAAATCTCGACACGACCCTGCTGCGCAGCTTCGCCGTGGTCGCCGACCACGCCAGCATGACGGCGGCGGCCCAGGACCTGAACCTGACGCAGGGAGCCGTCAGCCAGCAGATTGCCCGGCTGGAAGCGCTGGTCGGCGGCGCCCTGTTCATTCGTGACCGCAGCGGATTGCGCCCGACCGCGTTGGGGGAGCGTTTGCTGGGGAAATCCCGGCGGCTTCTGGCGCTGAACGACGAGATTTGGGCAGACATCACCGGTGGCGCCATCGACGGGCCGGTGCGGATCGGCGTTCCCTACGACCTTGTCGCTCCCTGCATCGCCCCGATGCTGCGGAGTTTCACCACCGCCTTCCCGAAGGTCGAACTGACGCTGATCTGCGGATCGTCTCCCGAACTGGTGGGCCGCATCGGCGATGGCGATCTCGACCTTGCGCTGGTCGAGGAGCCGGTGGAGGCGGCGCAGGGCGAGCATCTGCTGATCGACCGTCTGGTCTGGGTCGGTGCGCGCGGCGGCAGTGCTTATGCCGCGACCCCGCTGCCATTGTCGCTGGTGGTGGAAACCTGCGTCTTCCGGCCGGCGGTGATGGCGGCGCTGCGCCGGCAGGGGCGGGATTGGCGCAGTATGTTCGAGAATGGCGGCCTTGACGCCACCTTCGCCACCGTGCGGATGGATCTCGCGGTCTCGGCCTGGCTGGCCTTCACCGTGCCGCCCGATCTGGAAATCCTGCCGGCGGACAGCGGTCTTCCCGACCTGCCGTCCTTTGCCGTCACGCTGCATCGGCCGGTCCGCACGCCCTCGCTGGCGGCGGCGGAACTGGCCCGGCAAATCCGCGACGCCTTCGCCCGGTTCAAGCGCACGGGCTGACCGGTCCCACGGTCCAGCCCGCCCGTTTGACCCGGTGGCGCCTTATCCTTACTTCCGCACGCGCCGCAGTTCTTATTTCGCCGCGCGGCGGCGCTCGATGGCATCCCACAGCAGGGCTTCCAACTGAACGCCGTTCAGGCGGTTGATCTCCTGGATGCCGGTGGGGGAGGTGACGTTGATCTCGGTCATGTAGTCGCCGATCACGTCGATGCCGACGAAGACCAGACCCTTCTCGCGCAACACGGGGCCGATGGCGGCGCACATCTCGCGCTCGCGCGCGGTCAGCTCGGTCTTCCTGGCGCTGCCGCCGGCGTGGAAGTTGGCACGGGCCTCGCCTTCCAGCGGCATACGGCTGACTGCGCCCACCGGCTCGCCGTCGACCAGGATGATGCGCTTGTCGCCCTGGCGAATCTCCGGCAGGTACTTCTGCACGATCACCGGCTCGCGGTAGAGCTGGGTGAACATCTCCAGCAGGGAGCCCAAATTCTCGTCGTCGGGCTTCAGGTGGAAGACGCCGGCGCCACCGTTGCCGAACAGCGGCTTGACGATGATGTCCTTGTGCTCGGCCCGGAAGTCCAGGATGGCCTGCTTGTCGCTGGTGATCAGCGTCGGCGGCATCAAGTCGGGGAACTTGGTGATGAACAGCTTTTCCGGCGCATTGCGCACCTCGGCCGGGTCGTTGACGACCAGAACCTTGGGCTGCACATGCTCCAGCAAATGGGTGGAGGTGATGTAGGCCATGTCGAAGGGCGGGTCCTGCCGCAGCAGGATGACGTCCATCGTCGACAGGTCGGTCATAACCGGCTCGCCCAGCGTGTAGTGGGCGCCGCGCTGGCGCACCACCGTCATCTCGCGCACACGGGCGGTCAGGCGGTTGCCGGTCAGGATCAGGTCGCGCGGGTGGTAGTGATACAGGCGATGGCCGCGCTTCTGCGCCTCCAGCGCCATCATGAAGCTGGAATCGGTGTCGATGTTGATCGACTCGATGGGGTCCATCTGGAAGGCGACGGCGAGGCTCATGACGGGTCCCTCTGGAACGGGGTCAGTTCAGGCGGTTCTTCAATTGCTGGATCAGCGAGGCGGTCTGGTGCCGGTGATGGTCGTCGCCGGTCAGCGCCATAAAGGTTTCCAACGCGGTGATGGCGTCCTTCAGATTGCCGGCATGGGCTTCCAGAAGGCCGGTCTCGCGCCACAGCGCCGGCTCGTGCGGGGCGAACAGGCGCATCGCCTCCAGCACCTCCAGCGCCTTCGGCACATCGTGCGCCGACAGGTGGCGCAGCTTGATGTTGTTCTGCAGGCGCAGCAGCACGTCGCGGTTCGACACCGGCTGGTAATGGCCGGGCTCCAGCTCGGCAGCGCTTCCGGCGGTGGCCTTCAGCAGATCGCGCAGATCGACGACGCTGCGGGTCTGCCCCTCGTTGAAGGGGTCGATAATGGCGCGGGCGCCGTCCTTCTCGATGCGGACCAGGAAATGACCAGGGAAATTGAGGCCCACCATCGGCCAGCCCTGCGAGCGGGCGGCATGCATGTAGAGGATGCCGAGCGCCACCGGCAGGCCGCGGCGGCGATCGACCACCCGCAGCAGGTTGGCGTTCTGCAGGTCGTCGTAGGTGTCGTGGTCGCCGGAATAGCCGTGGCGCTTGCCGATCACGGCGTGCAGGTGCGCGATGCGTGCTTCCAGGCTGTCGCCCGCGGCCTGATCCTGCGCCGCGACGCGGGCGGCCAGATCCTCGACGATGGCGCGGATATGGGCGCGGTAGGGGGCGAGGTCGGCGCTCGGCAACTCCAGCGCGCCCAGAGCCAGGGCGGCTTCGGCCAGATCGATCTCGTCGTCCGGCTGGTCGCCGATGCGGCGCAGGATTTCGCGGGCTTCCGCGCGGTTGCTCAAGACTGTCGCCCCCTCAAATTCATCCCCTCACAGTCTCCAGGCATCGACCAGATGACGGGGCCAGGCCCAAGGGGTAACCAGCATCACGTCGAAGCGCAAGACATAGCCGGCATAGCGCGGGTTGGCGCCGAGGAAGGCATGGGCGGCGCGGGCGAGCCGGCCGCGCTGGCGGGCGTTCAGCGCCTCGTTGGCGGTGTCCCAGTCGCCGCGCGCCTTAACCTCGACGATGGCGATGGTTTGGCCGCGTCTGGCGACGATGTCGATTTCGCCCATCGGCGTGCGCAGGCGGCTGGCCAGGATGCGGTAGCCGCGCAGCCGCAGCGACAGGCGGCACAGCGCCTCCGCCCGGCGGCCAAGGCTCTCGGCCCGCAGGCGACGCGCATCCAGGTCGGTCATTTCGTCCGTTCCTCCCGCTGCAGTTCCAGCGCGCGGGCATAGACGGTGCGCTTGTGCTGGCCGGTGCGGGCGGCGACATCGGCGGCGGCGTCTCGCACCGACAGGCGGGTCAGCGCCTCGCGCAGCAGGGCGTCGACATCGGCTTCGCCCGGCGTCGCCTCCTCTCCCGGCGGACCGATCACCAGCACGACCTCGCCGCGCGGCGGCCCGGCCTCGGCATAATGGGCGGCCAGCTCGGGCAGTGTGCCGCGCCGCACCTCCTCGTACAGCTTGGTCAGTTCGCGGGCGACGGCGGCCTCGCGCGGACCCAGGATATCCGCGAGATCGGCCAGCGACTCCGGCAGGCGCTGCGGCGATTCGAAGAAGACCAGGGTGGCCGGCACCCCCTTCAGCTCGCCGGCGGTGGCGCGCCGGGCGCTGCTCTTGTTGGGCAGGAAGCCGGCGAACAGAAAGCGGTCGGTCGGCAGGCCGGACAGCACCAGCGCCACCAGCGGGGCCGAGGCGCCGGGCAGGGTGGTCACCGCCACCCCCTCCGCCACGCACTCTCGCACCAGCTTGTAGCCGGGGTCGGAGACCAGCGGCGTGCCGGCGTCGGTGACCAGCGCGACGGCCTCGCCCTTTTTCATGCGCCCGATCAGGATCGGACGCATCTTTGCGGCGTTGTGCTCGTGGTAGGAGACGAAGGGTGTGTGGATGCCGTGGATGCCCATCAGCTTGGCGGTGACGCGCGTGTCCTCGCAGGCGATGGCGTCGGCCCGCTTCAGCGTGTCGAGCGCGCGCAGCGTGATGTCCGCGGCGTTTCCGATGGGGGTAGCGACGACATACAGTCCGCCCGCGAGTTTACTTGGCGCGGCGAGGGGGCTACCTTGAGCGCCACTTTGGTCTGGGCCGTTGGGGTCCGGGCCGTTGGGGTCCATGCCTTGGGTTTCGCCTTCGGTATCGGCGGCCATTTCAGCAGATGTGGAGACGATTGGTGGCACGCTTGGCAACAGCTTTCTCACAGGGTCTGAAACGTCACGGCGTGGCAGCCTTGCTGGTCGCCGGCCTGTTGTCGGCCTGTTCGACTGTAAGCGCGCCGCCGCGGGTGGCACAAGCGCCGCAACCGGTCCCGGCTCCGGTGGCTCCCCTGCCGGAAGCGCAGGGCCCGATCAAGGTGGCCGTCCTGGTGCCGCTCAGCGGGCAGAGCGCCGCCATCGGGCAGGCCATGCTGGACTCCGCCCAGATGGCGCTGTTCGATATGGCCGGCGACCAGCTGCAGCTTCTGCCGCGCGACACCAAGGGCACGCCGGGCGGGGCGGCCGACGCCGCGCGCCAGGCGCTGGCCGAGGGCGCCCGCCTGATCATCGGCCCGCTGTTCGCCGCCGACGTCGCCGCGGTGCGGCCGATTGCCCAGAATGCGGGCGTCGACGTGCTGGCCTTCACCAACGACGCCACCCAGGCCGGCAACGGCACCTATGTGCTTGGCTTCGTCCCGGCCGATCAGGTCAACCGCGTCGCCGGCTATGCCCGCTCGCGCGGGGCGACGCGCTTCACCGTGCTGGCGCCGCGCTCGCCCTATGGCGACGCGGTGGTGAATGCCATGCAGCAGATCGCACCGAAGCTGGGCACCATGACCACGCAGGTCGAACGCTACGATCCGGCGGTCACCGACCTGTCGATCCCGGCCAAGCAGGTGGCCCAGGAAACCCCGCAGCCGCAGGCGGTGATGCTGGCCGAAGGCGGGCAGCGCGTCCAGGGCATCGCCCAGGCGCTGGCCGCCAACGGCGTGCAGCCGCAGCAGGTCAAGCTGCTGGGCACCGGCCTGTGGGACGACACCTCGCAAGGCGCGCTGGGTCAGGAGCCGGCGCTGGTCGGCGCGCTCTATGCCGCACCGGCCCCGCAGACCCGTGCCCGCTTCGAGTCGCAGTTCGAGCAGGTCTATGGCCGCAAGCCGCCGCGCATCGCCACGCTGGCCTATGACGCCACCTCCATCGCCGCGGTGCTCACTCGCACCGGCGGTCCGGTGCCCTTCGACCGCATGGCGATGACCAACCCGAACGGCTTCGAGGGGCTGGACGGCCTGTTCCGCCTGCGCGCCGACGGCTTGGTCGAACGCGGGCTGGCGGTGATGGAGATCACGCCCACCGGATCGCGCGTGGTCGATCCGGCTCCGCCGTCCTTCGAGATGCTCGGGCAGTAAGGACACACGCTCTCTCCTCCGGGAAGAGAGGTTGGAAATGAAAACACCGCGGCCGTCATCGGGACGGACCGCGGCGTTTTCGTTTCCCAGGTAAGGATACTCGGGGATCGTCGCTGTGCGTCTCTCTCACCCTGACCTTGCTTTCCAAGGGAGAGAAGGGAAAACCTCTGGGCCGGAGAGGGCCTGTTCGACGCTATCCTTACTTACGCCGCTTACGCCCGCGCCCGCAGGTAGGGGGTCAGGCGCCATTCGGCGAACTTGATCAGGCGGGTGGCGATGAAGTTCAGCACCAGATAGATCACGCCGGCGACGATGAACAGCTCGAAGACCGCGAAGGTCTGGGCGATCATCCGGCGGGCGATGCCGGTGACCTCCATCAGCGTAATGGTGCTGGCGAGCGAGGTCGCCTTCACCATCAAAATCACCTCGTTGCCGTAGGCCGGCAGCATCTGGCGGATCGCCACCGGCAGCACGATGCGGCGGAAGGCGAGCGCCCGCGACATGCCGCAGGCCCGCGCCGCCTCCACCTGTCCCTGCGGCACCGACAGGATGGCGCCGCGCAGCACCTCGCTGGTGTAGGCGCCGGTGTTCAGCGTCAGCGCCAGGATGGCGCACCAGTAGGGCTCGCGCAGGAAGGGCCAGAGGATGCTGTCGCGGATGAACTCGAACTGGCCGAGCCCGTAATAGACCAGGAAGATCTGCACCAGCAGCGGCGTGCCGCGGAAGACGAAGACATAGGCCGCCGCCAGCGTCTCCACCACGCGGTTGCCCGACAGACGCAGCAACGCCACGCCGAAGGCGACCAGCGCCCCCAGCGCCAGAGATCCGACGATCAGCTGCAGCGTCAGCGTCAGCCCGCCGAGCATGCGGGGCAGGCTGTCCCACATCAGTTGCCAGTTCATGGCCTCAGGCCCTCCGGACGCCGCGATTGGCGGAGATTTCGGCGCGGTTGAACAGCGCCGTCGAAATGGTGGTCAGCATCAGATACAGCACGGCGGCGGTGCTGTAGAACAGGAAGGGCTGGCGCGTGGCGCCGGCCGCCAGATGGGTGATGCGCATCAGCTCGGCCAGCGCCGTCACCGACACCAGTGCCGTGTCCTTCAGCGTCAGCTGCCAGACATTGCCGAGGCCGGGCAGGGCGAAACGCAGCGTCTGCGGCACCAGCACCCGGCGCAGGATCAGCCAGCGGCTCATCCCGCAGGCGCGTGCCGCCTCGATCTGGCCGAAGGGGACCGACTGCACCGCACCGCGGATCACCTCGGTCGAGTAGGCGCCGGAAATCAGCCCGACCGCCAGCACGCCGATGGTGAAGGCGTTCAGATCGACCCGCCCGTCATAGCCGAAGGCGGAGGCGATGGAGGTGGCGACGCCGCTGCCGCCGAAGAACAGCAGATAGATCACCAGCAGTTCGGGGATGCCGCGCACGATGGTGGTGTAGACATCGGCCACGACGTTCAGCGCCAGGGAGTGGCTGAGCTTGGCCGAGGCGCCGAGCGACCCGACGAGGATGCCGAAGGCGAAGGCCGACACGGCGACCGCGACCGTCATCGCGGTGCCCATCAGCAGCTGCCCGCCCCAGCCGTTGGGACCGAAGGAAAGGAGTTCCAGCATTGGCACGCCCGGTAAGGCCCGCCGGGCGCGGCGCGGAGCGCCGGCCGGACGGGGGTCAGCGAACGGAGGTTACTGAACGACTGGCGCCCGGTCGCCGTGAAGGCCGCCGGGCGCCGTACCGATCAGACAGACGGACCCGGGGTCCGCCTTGCTTCGCCCCCTTACTTGGTGGGCGAGATGTCGTAGCCGAAATGCTGGGTGCTCAGCTTCTTGACGGTGCCGTCCTTCAGCGCCTCGCCGATGGCCTTGTCGAACATCGCCTTCAGGTCGGCGGTGTCCTTGCGCAGGCCCACACCCATGCCTTCGCCGATCACGCCGCCGATGAAGTTCGGGCCGACGATGACCATCTTGTCCGGCGTGGCCTTCACCACCGCCTCGACGACCGAGCGGTCGCCCAGCATGGCGTCGACGCGGCCCGAGCCCAGGTCGATGCCGGCATTGTCGATCTTGTCGTAGGTGCGCATGGTCACCTTCGGCAGATGCTTGTCCATGAAGTCGGCCTGGATGGTCGACACCTGGACGCCGACGGACTTGCCCTTCAGCGCTTCGGCCAGCTTGTCCAGGACCGGCTTGGCCTTGCCCTGGTCGTTCAGGTCGACGCGGTCGGCGCCGAGGTTCAGCGCCTTGGCCAGCGGCGAACCGATCACGACGGCAAAGACCGACGGCTCGGTGCCGTAGGGGACCGAGAAGTCGATGACCTTCTTGCGCTCGTCGGTGATGGTCATCGCCGACATGATGGCGTCATACTTGCCCTGCTGCAGGGCCGGGATGATGCCGTCCCAATCCTGGGCGACGAACTCGCAGGTGACCTTCATGCGCTTGCACAGGTCGTTGCCGAGGTCGACCTCGAAGCCGGTCAGCTTGCCCGAGGTGTCGGTGGCGTTCCACGGAGGATAGGCGCCCTCGCTGGCGATGCGGACCGTCTTCCATTCCTTCGCACCGGCGGCGCCGGCAGCGGCGACGGCCATCATGGCGCCGAGCGCCAGGGCCGAAACGATCTTCTTCAAGGAACACACTCCTCTGTTCGGTTCGCCCGTTCTTTGGCCCCTGTTGGGAGCCGGGCTGTTTCTGACGGTCCGGTCCTGCCCTCTGCCTCGTCCCCTCACGCCGCGCCGGACAGATGGCGCGAGAGGAACTGCCGCACCCGGTCCGAGTCGGGGTTGGTCAGCACCTTGTCGGGTGACCCCTCCTCCTCGATCCGCCCCTGGTGCAGGAAAACCACCTTGGACGCCACTTCGCGAGCGAAGCCCATCTCGTGCGTCACCAGGATCATCGTGTTGCCTTCGTCCGCCAGTTGGCGGATGACGCGCAGAACCTCGCCGACCAGTTCGGGGTCGAGCGCCGAGGTCGGCTCGTCGAACAGCATCACCTTCGGCTGCATGGCGAGCGCGCGCGCGATGGCTGCGCGCTGCTGCTGCCCGCCTGAAAGCTGGACCGGATAGCTGTCGGCCTTCGCCAGGATGCCGACCTTGTCCAGAAGCATGCGGGCGCGGTCGACAGCTTCGGCCTTCGGCACGCCCAGCACATGGACCGGCGCCTCGATCACGTTCTGCAGGATGGTCATGTGGGTCCAGAGATTGAAGCTCTGGAACACCATGCCGAGCCGGGTGCGGATGCGCTCCACCTGCCGGGAGTCGGCGGGGACGCTGGCGCCGCCGCGCGTCTTCTTCAGCGCGATGGACTCGCCGCCGATCACCACGCGGCCGTCGTCCGGGATCTCCAGCATGTTGATGCAGCGCAACAGCGTGCTTTTGCCAGAACCCGAGGAGCCGATCAGCGTGATCACGTCGCCCTCGCGCGCGGTCAGCGACACGCCCTTCAGCACCTCCAGCTCGCCGAACCGCTTGTGCAAATCCTCCACGGCGACGGCGGCGGGTGCGGAATCGCTGACAGGCGGATGGCGATGCATGCGGGAGAACCGGCTGGGTTGTGGAGGCTGGTTATGGTCTGACCATTACGGCACAGGCTAGACCGGGGCGCAGGGGTTCCGCAACGCGGATTTCACACGCCGCGCGCGTTGTGTCGCTTGTGTCGGAAAATGGTGCGTTACCACAACAATAGTACCAGAATTTGCGGCCCCAGGATACGCAGGCACATCGCCAGCGGGTAGACGGTGGCATAGGCCAGCGCTGGAGCCTCCGACGCGACCAGCGCGTTGGCATAGGCCAGCCCCGGCGGGTTGGTCTGGGCGCCGGCCAGGACGCCGCAGATGGTCAGGAAGTTCAGCTTCATCAGCCCGCGTGCGACCAGCCCGGTCAGCAGAAGCGGCACCAGTGTCACCAGCACGCCCCACATCATCCAGGGCCAGCCGGCGCCGCTGGCCAGCGTGGCGACGAAGCGGTCGCCGGACGCGATGCCCAGCACGGCCAGGAACAGGATGATGCCGATCTCGCGCAGCGCCAGATTGGCGGCCGGCGGCATGAACCAGACCAGCGGCCCGACATGGCCGATGCGGCCCAGGATCAAGGCGACGATCAGCGGCCCGCCGGCAAGGCCCAGGCGCAGCGGCGCCGGCATCCCCGGCAGGAAGATCGGGATGGCGCCCAGCGCCGCACCCAGCGCGATGCCCAGGAACATCGGGATCATCTCCACCTGCTGCAGCTTGCGGGTGGAGTTGCCGAAGATCTGCCCGACGGCGGCGAGACTGTCCGGCCGGCCGATCACCGTCAGGATGTCGCCGAACTGGAGCTTCAGCGCCGGGGTCGGCACCAGTTCCACGCCCGACCGGTTGACACGGCTGACCACCACGTCATGGGCATCCTGGAGGTTCAGCGTGGCGATCGACTTGCCCAGAACCCCGTTGTTGGTGACGACGATGCGCTCCCATTTCAGGTCGGTGCCCTTGGTGGTCAGCGGCCGGTCGAACTCCTGCCCCAGCAGGGCGCGCACCTGCTCCAGCTTCGGCCGTGGCCCGACCACATGCAGCACGTCGCCCAGCTTCAGGCAGGTTCCGTCATGCGGGACGCAGAGCTTGCCGTCGCACAACAGGCGCGACGCGACCACTCCCTGGCCGCAAAGCAGGTCGATGGAGCCGAGCGGCCTGCCGGCGAGCTCCGGATTGCGAACCGCCAGATCCATGGTCTCCAAAGTTGACACTTCGGCCCGGCGGCACTCCTCGAAGCGGGTGGCCTCCGCCTCCGGGTCGATGCGGAACAGGATGCGGACGGCGGCCATCGACAGCAGGTTTCCGGCGATGCCGAATGGGTAGGTGACGGCGAAGGCGAGGCCGGGCAGGGCCATCACCCCGGCCCCGGCCCCGACCTCAGTCAGCACCTGCTGGGTGGCGGCGAGCGCCGGGGCGTTGGTCACGGCACCGGCGAACACGCCCAGCGAGGAGCCCAGCGACAGCGCGCCCGACGACACCAGCACCGCGGTCAGCAGGATGCTCGATCCCACCATCAGCAGGGCCAGCCCGTTCAGGGCCAGCCCGGTCCGCCGGAGTGCGGCGAAGAAGCCGGGACCGACCTGGATACCGATGGTGTAGACGAACAGGATCAGCCCGAAGTCGCGGATGAAGTCCATCATCTCCGGATTGAAGGCGATGCCCGCCTGCTTGGCGATGTGGCCGCCGGCGATCCCGGAGAACAGCACGCCGCCGATGCCGAGCCCGACCCCGCGGATCTTGATATGGCCGAGCGCCACGCCCGCCGCCGACACGAGACCGAGCATGAACACCACCCGCGCGATCGGCGGCATGGCCTGGAGGATGTCTGCGAAGGCCGACATGGGACAACTCGCTTCCTGAACACATTTGGGCAGACGCCGCCGCAATCATGGGGAAACCCGGAGGGGTGCGGCGGTCCCCGTTCGAGCGGGGGCATGACGGCGCCACGATGCGATAGGACAGCGGCCAAGGCGTTGATTCAGAACAAGCGTCCGGCCTTTAGCCGTGACAATCCCGGTACCCGGCGCTGCGGCGCCTGCATGGGAGCGCAGCGCTGCGGAGACCGTGGTGCGGCATCGGGTAGCATCCGTTTCCTTGAACTCCATCCAAATTTTGCCACTTTCTTCCCTTATACGATAACCCAAGCAACCGGCCCCAGAGGTCGCGCGCATCGGCGTTCCCCCTAGCGCCATCGCGCCGACGAACGAAGCCGTTCCACAAGGTATCGACCGGCCGGACCCGGCCGGACGCAAGGCCATCGCGAGAACCCCCTCGCGGTGGCCTTTTCTTTTGTCCCGCGTCCATTGAACCGCTGCGTCGGTTGACCGCTGGGGCGACCGCATTCTCGCTCCGGCTTTCCCGCCGCCTTGTGCTATAGCAGCGCCTCCCTCAACCGGAAGCGCGACCTGTCACCATGCCCGTCTTTGCCGGATCAGAACTGACCTGCCTGCGTGGCGACCGGCTGGTCTTCACGGGGTTGGAGTTCCGCATCGCCCCCGGCGGCGCGCTGGTTCTGCTCGGTCCCAACGGCAGCGGCAAGTCCAGCCTGCTGCGGGTGATGGCCGGACTGCTGAAGCCGCTGCGCGGCACGCTGGGCTGGGACGGGGTGTCGGTCGCCGACGACCCGGATGCCCACCGGGCGCAGGTGCAGTATGTCGGCCATCTCGACGCGGTGAAGCCGGTGCTGACGGCGGCGGAGAACCTTGCCTTCTGGGCGGCGCTG
Source organism: Azospirillum sp. A23 (assembly GCF_042938965.1). NCBI lineage: Bacteria > Pseudomonadati > Pseudomonadota > Alphaproteobacteria > Rhodospirillales > Azospirillaceae > Azospirillum > Azospirillum sp. A23. The sequence continues at coordinate 2,762,693 of NZ_CP170667.1, forward strand.
GCCGGGGCCGCCGATCCTGCCGCCAACGCGCGGGCCGCACTCGACCGGCTTGGGGTGCCGCACATCGCCGGGGTGCCGGGCCGCTACCTGTCGGCCGGTCAGAAGCGCCGGCTGAACTTGGCGCGGCTTCTGGCCGCACCGGCGACCCTGTGGCTGCTGGACGAACCGACCGTGGCGCTCGACCGCGCCGCCATCGCCCTGTTCGAGGGGTTGATCGCCGAACATCGGGCGCAGGGCGGCATGGTGGTGCTGTCCACCCACACCGACATCGCCACCCCCGGCGGCGAGGAACTGCATCTGGACGAGTTCGCCCCCTACGCCGACGAAGAGGCCGGCGATGAGGATGTGGGCGACGAGTATGAGGAAGAAGGGGCCGGGCCATGAGCCGTTTCCTGCGCCTTGTCGCGCGTGACCTGCGGCTGGCGTTGCGCCAGGGATCGGACGCCACCATCGCCGTCATGTTCTTCGTGCTGTGCGTGGTGCTGTTCCCCTTTGGCGTCGGTCCGGAGCCGAACATCCTGGCCCGCATCGCCGCCGGCGTGATCTGGGTGGCGGCGCTGCTCGCCTCGCTGCTGTCGCTGGAGCGTCTGTTCCAGACCGATTACGAGGACGGCTCGCTGGAGCTTCTGTCGCTGTCCCCCCTGCCGCTGGAGGCTGCGGTGCTGGCGAAGACCCTGGCCCATTGGCTGGTCACCGGCGTGCCGCTGATCGTCGCCGCTCCGCTGCTGGCCGTCCTGCTGAACATGGATGCGCAGGGGTTCGGCGTGCTGGTGCTGACCCTGACGCTGGGCACGCCGATCCTCAGCCTGATCGGCGCCATCGGGGCGGCGCTGACGCTGGGGGCGCGACGGGGCGGCGTGCTGCTGTCGCTGCTGATCCTGCCGCTCTACATTCCCGTGCTGATCTTCGGCGCCGGCGCTATCGACGCGGCGATCAACGGGCTGACCCCGCGTCCGCACCTGCTGCTGCTTGCCGGCATCCTCGCCGCCGCCCTGCCGCTCGCCCCCTGGGCGGGGGCCGCGGCGCTGCGGCAGGCGGTGGAGTAGGGCAGGGGCAACGGCGCCGCTACGACTTCGGCGCCTTTTCCGGCAGCAGCGTCTCGATTGCCTCGCGCACCTTGTCCGACTCGGGGTCGGTCATGGTGGAGAACCAGGACACCAGCTTGCCGTCCGGCCCCACCAGATATTTGTGGAAGTTCCAGCGCGGCTTGGCGAGGAAGCCCAGCTCGTCCCCCGCCCAGCGGTAGAAGGGGTGGGCGCTGTCGCCCGACACCACCGTCTTGTCTGCCATCGGGAAGTCGATGCTGTAGTTGACCTCGCAGAAATCCTTGATCTGGTTGGCGTTACCCGGCTCCTGCCCGCCGAAGTCATCGGACGGCACGCCGACCACCACCAGACCGCGGTCGCGGTAACGCTGCCACAGCGCCTCCAGCCCCTTGTATTGCGGGGTGAAGCCGCATTGCGAGGCGGTGTTGACCACCAGGATCGCCTTGCCCTTGAACTGCGACAGCGGCAGTGGCTTGCCGTCGATGCTCTGGAAGGTGAAATCGTAAGCGCTGCCTGCGGCCATGGCGCTGGCGCCTCCCATCATGGAAAGGACTGCCGCCATGGCGACGGTGCGAAGTCTGGCTCGGACGGTCATCGGCGCGGCTCGGTGGGTGGGGTGGCAATTGGGATGAGGTCATCCTTACTCATACGATGCCTGATACGAGCCCCGGTGCCCATCGGATCATGACGGCGCCATCCGACTGCGCGCGTCATCCGGTCTAACCCCTTCGGACGGGTAGCGGCGACGGCCGTCGATCAACAGCTTCATGAGTAAGGATGCACGGCAATCCGCCGCTGCTGTCCCTTCACCCAACCCCGTCCACCGCACAGCGCCCAAAAATGTCCCACCCGGTCGAGCCTCAGCCTGAGCATAAGCGTTTATCCCATCGAAATGGGTATGTGGCCGGCCGCCCGGCGTCCGCGCTTCCCGTTGCCGATGCAAGCCCATTCCAGGAGAACAGGTCGATGAACGCCGGAGCCGCCATGCAGGATCTCCAGATGCCGCGAACGGCGATGCGCCGGGCTGCCCGTGTCGCGGCGAAGGCCGCCGGTGTCGCCGGAACGATGTTGCTGCTCGGTGCCGCGCTGTCTGCGCCCTCGCTTGCCGACCCGGGCGAACATGGCCGCGGCCATGGCTGGGGCCACCACAAGAAGCATCACCATGACGACCGTCCGGTCGTCATCTATGGCGCGCCGCCGCCGGTGGTCGTGGTGCCGGCCCCTCCGCCGCGCGTCATCTATGCGCCGTCCTACGCACCGCCCCCGGTCATCTATGCCCCGCAGCCCCAGCCGGGCGTCAGCGTCCAGATGAACATTCCGCTTCGATAACGTTCTGTGCTTTTCGAGCGCCCCGGCTGACCGGTCCACCCGGTCGCTGGGGTGTTGCGCTGTCGGCCCGCCCTGCTTGGGCTGTGACCATCCTGTGCGTTTCCGTCGTGCTCCGACTGTGCATTTGCCCTCCCGGGTACGGAGCCCAGCGACCCGTTCACCGTCCCTCCTCCCTGCACCCGTTGAAAACCCTTACTCCTCAGTCCTTTCGTGACAGGGCACTCCTGCATCGGTAGGATCGCGCGGCCTGTCGCGAAGGCGGTAGGCCGTTCGGGTGATTCACGGAAACTCAACCGATGTCCGGCCATCTGTCCGCCGGGAGCATCTTGCGGCCCGTGGTCGGTATGGGGAGGGGAGAGACCGAATGTTCGTGATGATCGGCTTCGGCATCGTGATCTTCAGTGTGTTCGGTGGCTACATCCTCGGCGGTGGCCACATGGGCGTGCTGTGGATGCCGTTCGAGTTCATGATCATCCTGGGTTCCGGTGCCGGCGCCTTCTTCATCGCCAATCCGAAATCGGTGGTCACCCACACCGGCAAGGAGCTGGGCCACCTGTTCAAAGGCCCGAAATACAAGAAGGAGGACTTCCTGGAGGTCCTCACCATGATGTATCAGGTCTTCAAGATCGCGAAGACCAAGGGTCTGCTGGCGCTTGAACAGCACATCGAAAAGCCAGAAGACTCGCCGCTCTTCCAGCAGTTCCCGAAATTCTACGGCGACCATCACGCCATCGCCTTCCTCTGTACCTATCTCCGCCTGATGTCGCTTGGCGCCGACAATCCGCATGAGCTGGTCGACCTGATGGACGAGGATATCGAGACGATGCACCACGAACACCAGCGCATCGCCGATGCCATCCAGGCGGTGGCCGACGCCGTGCCGGCGCTTGGCATCGTGGCGGCGGTGCTGGGCGTGATTCACACCATGGGCTCGATCACCGAGCCGCCCGAGGTGCTGGGCAAACTGATCGGCGGCGCGCTGGTCGGCACCTTCACCGGCATTCTGGTCGCCTACGGCTTCCTCGCACCCATCGCCAGCGGCCTCAAGAACGTCTATCACGCCGAGGGCAAGTACTATCAGGCGATGAAGACCGGCCTGATCGCGCATTTGTCCGGCTACGCACCCGCCATTTCTGTGGAATACGCCCGCAACGTGCTGGAACCGGAATACCGCCCGACCTTCGCCCAGGTGGAAGAGGCGACCTCCGCCCTGCCGCCGGCCTGATCCTTCGGAAGACGCCGATGCCGGACATCGACATCGCCTGGAACGAGGGCACCGTCGGCGATTGGGATGCGCTGTTCGCCCGCGTTCCCCGTTCCACCCTGTTGCAGAGCTTCGCCTATGGCCGCGCCATGGGCCGCACCTATGGCCATGTGCCACGCCTGGGCGTGATCGGCCGTGACGGCGAGCCGATCGGCCTCGTCCAGACGCTCGACCGCCGCATGCTGAAGCTGTTCCACGACCGGCAATGCTACCGCGGACCGTTGTGGCTGGACGGCACGATTCCCGATGCCGACACGCTGGAGGCGGTGTTCTGCCTGTTGCGCCGCGCCTGCCCGGGCAATCCGCTCAGCCGCGCCAACCTGCTGCCCGAACTTCCGGCCGGAGCGGAGAACGAGGCGCTGCTCGCCCGCTGTGGCTTCCGCAAGGTCGGCCCCGGCTATCGGACCGTCTGGCTGGACCTGACGCGGAGCGAGGAGGCGATGCATGCCGGCCTTGCCCGTGACTGGCGCAAGCGCCTGCGCGGGGCCGAAAAGGCCGGCCTCGTCCTCGACGTCGACTGGAAGGCCGACAACCTGCCCTGGCTGATGAAGCGGGAGCATGACCAGGCGCGCGAGAAGGGGTTCCGCGCCATGACCGGGCCGCTGGCGGTCCGTCTGCGCAACGCCATGGTCAAAGGCGGCGGCCGCAACGACGGGGCGTTGATGATCACGGCGCTGGACGGCAGCACGCCGGCTGCCTGCTGGCTGTTCTTCCGTCATGGCGCCTGCGCCACCAGTCAGATCAGCTGGGCCAGCGAGGCGGGGCGCAAGAACGGCGCCACGCGGCTGGTGCTGTGGAAGGCGATGCAGGAGCTCAAGCAGCGCGGCGTCCGCGCTCTCGACCTCGGCGGCATCAACCCGGACATCGCCCCCGGCGTCACGGAGTTCAAGCTCGGCACCGGCGGCGAGGCGGTGGAGACCGTCGGCCAGTATCGCTGACATGGTGTATCGTTGATCTGCTTTGCCTGATGATGACCGCAGCGGTTCCGGCTATCCTTACCTGCGTGCCGACACAACAGCTCTTCCGCACGGGCCATTTCTTCCGCATGGGATATCTGCCATGTCAGACCTCGAACCCCTGAAGCCCGGCGAAGCCGACGTCGCCATCGAACGCGCCATGCAGCAGCGGCCGAAGGCGATGATCATCCGTGACAGGTTGCAGAAGATGCTGGAGAATGAGGACACCGCCCGCCAGTTCGTCGGCGCCATCCGCAACATGATGAACAAGGAATAGGCGCACCGGCGATCCTTGCCGCCGGTACGCGGTTCATCGGCAGGTCAGCAACTGCTGGCCTTGTTGCAGCCCTTCTCTTCGGCCGATGCCGGGGCCGGGGTCCGGGCAAGCTGCATGCCGCTGCGGCTGTCCTCGAACATTTTCTCGATCGACCGCCGGGCCTGCTGGAAGGCCTGAAGTTCCCGCCCGTCCAGCTTCTCGCCGGTCGGCAGATCGACGGAGCGCGGGTTCACCTGATGCCCGGCCTTCAGCACCTCGTAATGCAGGTGCGGTCCGGTGGAGCGGCCGGTGGTGCCGACATAGCCGATGATGTCGCCCTGATCGACTCGCGCGCCGCGGCTGATCGATTTGGCGAAGCGGCTCATATGGGCGTAAGCGGTGGAGATCTCGGTGTTGTGGCGGATACGGACATAGTTGCCGTAGGAGCTGCTGCGTTCCGCGATCTCGATGGTGCCGCGGCCGGCGGCATAGATCGGCGTTCCGTTCGGCGCTCCGAAATCCACCCCCTTGTGCATCTTGCTGAAGCCCAGGATCGGGTGGTGCCGCATGCCGAAGCCCGACGTGATGCGGGCGCCGTCGATGGGCGTGCGCAGCAGGGCGCGGCGGATGCTCTCGCCGTCGCCATTGTAATAGTCGATACGTCCGTCGCGGGTCTTGAAGCGGTAGATCGGCATGTCGTCGCCGCTCAGCGTCAGCGAAGCGTACAGCAGTTCGCCCTCGCCGGCCTGGGTGCCCTCGGTGGTGACCAGCTTCTCATACAGGATCTCGAAACGGTCGCCTGGCTGCAGGTCGCGCTGGAAATCGACGTCGTAGGAGAAGTTCTGGATGAAGGCCATCATGACCGAGATCGGAACTCCGGCCTGCGCGCCCGCCTCGAACAGGCTGGAGCGGATGACACCCTGCGCCGCCACCGGCTTGCGGGTCACCGGCTTCTCGGTCTGGCTGGAGGTGAAGCCGGCATCACCCTTGCGCGCAATCGATACCGACCGCAGCGGATCGGGGGCGAACTCGAACCCGACGAACTTGCGGGCACCGCCGCGGCGCGGTTCGAACAGGACGGTCACATGCTGGCCAACCTGCAGACGGCGCGGGTTATAGACCTCGCGCAGGGCGGCGACGGCATCGTGCGCATCGTTGGTTGGGACGTTGGCGGTTGCCAGCAGATCCATCAGCGTATCCCCGCGGCCGATGGACAGGGTGCGCCGGTCGACCGGTCCGGTGGCTGGACCGTCATCCCCTGCATCGTCCTTGGCCTCCGCGGCGCTCTCCGCACCGGTGTTCGGCTTCACTGCCGGCTTATAGGCATGGGGAGCCCGGCCATTCGGCGCATCGGCGTTGCGCGCGACGACAGTCGCAGGCGTCAGCGCACCGGCCGTGATGATGGCAAGCAAGGCGAGCGTGGGAAGGCGGGAGAGCCTCGAACGCACCGTCGTCCTCCTCCTGTAACCCCTGGGGCTGCTCAGCAGGCTGTCGGCGATGGCCGTCACCAAAGGTGTTAAGCCTATAGATCGGACGATGCTGGACCAATCCGACCCTGTCAACCGACACAAGACCGCAGGGGGTGAGCCCGACGGGAACACCATGATCCCGCTGGGTTATACTATCGATTGGCGTGCGCGGACGGTGCCGGCCACGCCGCGGTTGGTGGGTCGTTCCCTTACACTGAATCCAGTGCAGGCTCTGGTGAAAAACGAACCGTCAGGAAATTTTCATCGAAAAGCAAAAAAGCGCTTGCGCGGTTTGGGGGAGGGCGCCTATAAACCGCTCCACCGACGGCGGGGCGCTGAACGAAGCGCGGCGCTGGCGGCAGAAACGGAAGAGAAAACAGCGACTTAGCGGTTTCCATCTTCCGGCTTCGACCGAAATTCTCCAGTCACTCCGATCCGATCCTCTCCGAAAAGGGGATGCGGAAGAGCGGCCGGTGCGACGCGTCTCAGCGTT
>NZ_CP170666.1:0-397500 GCF_042938965.1 Azospirillum sp. A23
CCGATGCATAAACCGCTGCCTCGCCGAACCTGTGGGGTTCGACTGTCAAGCGCCGGTTTGTCGGGCTTCCCGTTCGCGGGTCGGTCGCTGCCGTTTCGGCGGCGCCGGCGTCGTTCGCGTCGGGAGGCGTCTTATATGCGGCCCACCCCGGACCGCGCAAGAACTTTCTTCACTCCCATGACGATTTTTTGACCGGAGGCCAAAAAGGGGCGCCGCATGGCGCGACGCCCCCTGCCCGTCAGCCCCCCGCCCGTCAGTAGGCGGCGTGGTCCCAGAACTGGGCCATGCTGCTGTCGGCGTGGTAGCCGTCGGTTCCCATCGATGACCAGCTGAGGTCGTGAATGCCGTGGGCCAGGACAGGAGCCTTGTCCTTCAGCGAGTAGTCGGCATGCGCGCTGTCGCGGAAACCCGGATTGAAGACCGCGTCGTTCGGACCGAAGGCGCGGCCGTTGGCGGCGACATTGCCGTCCATGGTCAGCCGGCCCGGGCTGAGCAGCTTCCAATACTGATCGATCGGCATGTCGCCGGCCGCAAGGTTGTGGATCACCATGTTGTCATGGGGGCGCGCCTCGTCGCCGGCCTTGGGCACCCATTCCAGGCGGATGAAGGCATTCTCCGGACGGCTGGCGATGCCGAAATTGTTCTCCAGCAGATTGTTGTCGCCGCCATGGACATAGATGCCGGCCCAGGCGAAGCCCTTCACGAAGTTGTCGCGCACGATGACGCCGCTGGTCAGATCGTCGAGCGAGATGCCCCAACCCTTGTGATCGGTCAGCCAGTTGCCCTTGCCGTCGGTGGCGAGACCGCCGGTGTCGATCACCTCGTTGCCGCGGATGACCGACCCCATGTCCTTGGCCGAGCGGCCGAGCATCTCGATGCCGCCGCCGTCGGCGGTCTCCTGCCCGACATGGTGGATCTTGTTGAACTGGACGGTGTTGTTGCGGTTCAGCTGGCCGTCGTCCCATTCCTTGAACGACACGCCGTAACGCGGGGCGTCGGTGATGTCGTTGTTGCTGACCATGCTGTTGCTGCTGCCGACGGCGCCGATGCCGGCCCCGCCCTTGGTGATCTGGCCGATATGCTCGATGGTGTTGGCGTAGATGCGGTTACCGTCGGCGGCATGGATCATCGAAACGCCGGTGTCGCCGAGCTGCTCCATATGGTTGCCAGCGATGCGGCTGTTGTCGGTGCCGTCGAGCGAGACCGCGGTCCCGACATTGACGAAATGATTGCCGCCGACCGAATTGCCGTGCCCGCCCTGCATCGACAGCGCAGCGCCGTCATAACGGGTGTCGGAGAAGGTCAGCCCTTCGATGCTGACATTGCTGGCGTTGTTTGACTTGATCAGCGTGCCGAGCCGGGCGACGACGACGCCGTCCGACTGGAAGCTGGCGGCATGTTCCGGCTTCACCACCAGCTTGCCGTCGCTGGCGCGCCAACCGAATTCACCGGCGTCGCGGATCAGCGAGGCGTCGTTCATCACCCGATAGGTGCCGCCGGTGCGCAGAGCATAGGAGGCCGCGTCGTCGAGCGTCACCGTGTGGTGATACTGGTCGATCGACTTCACATGCGAGATGTCGTCCCTCAGCCGTTCCGTATCGAATGTCTGGACGACCAGACCGTCATGGGGCTTCAAGCCCGCCGGGATGTCGCCGTTCGAGAAGTTGAAGCTGGTCTTGCTGGCGCCGGTCGAGTTGGCCTTCAGCACATGCCAGCCGCTGGTGGCCGCCTCCGCGGGATCGAAGTCGCCGGTCTGCGCCGCATGCTGGCGCACGCCGCCGATGCTGACATCCAGGCCGTTGGCCGACGCGAGCTTGGCGGAGTAAAGGCCTTTGCCTTCATAGGTGAAGCCGGTCACCCGCTCTCCGCCGCTGAGGACCGGCGTCTCGTTCCCATAAGCGAGGAAGCTGTGGCCGTCGTCATGGGAGTCGAGTGTCAGAGTCTTGTCCAGGCGATAGGTGCCGCCACGGACATAGGTGGTGTCGACATCGCTCACCCGCATCGCGTCCCGCGCCTTCTCGAGGCTGGCGAAGGGACCGTCGGTGCCGGCGGCGTTGGGAGCGGCGAGCCGCCCGGACCAGCTGTCATTGCCCTTGGCGGACACGAAAAAAGCGGCCTGGTCGGTGGTCGTCATAAGTCATTCCTCCGTTCTGATGGAGGCATGAGTCGAATTTTTTAGTTAAAATTTTATTTACGGCCTTAGTACCTCTGATGGACAGGAGGGCTCTGCAAGATCGGTATTATGCGATGGGATGAACATCCACGAATTGCTGGCAATGTGATCCGGCATTAATTGTGAAACTGAACCTTCTCTATGGACAAGCTCTCGCCATCCGGATTCGCGCATTACGCGCCTCACCCGGCCGGCAAGAGATGCCGACAGTCGCCGCCGCGTTACAGGGCATCACTGGACTGGTCATTTTCTGGAATTTTATGATAAGCTGACCTGAGCCGGGGTCTTGTTCTTGGTCATACAGCGGTGCCGCGCCCAGTTCAGCGTCAGGGCCGCCCCTCCCCCGGCTACAGGACGTGAAAGGGACCTGTCTTGAGCGAAGAGTTGAAGAACGTCACCGCGACGAACGTCACCGCGACGGTAAAGTGGTTCAAGCCGGAAAAGGGTTTTGGGTTCGTCCGCCTTGCCGATGGCTCCGGCGAGGCTTTCTTGCACGCTTCGGTCCTGGCCGCCGCCTCCCTGCCCAACCCGGTTGAGGGCACGACGGTCGTCTGCGATCTGGCCCAGGGCGCCAAGGGGCCCCAGGTCGTCGCCATTCACTCCGCCACGCCGCCGGAAACCCCGCCCGCCCCGCGGGCCCGCAACCAGCGCCCGCCGCGCGCCACCGCCTCGGCATCCCAATCGATGGGCCAGCCGATGGGGCAGCCGGCAGGTCAGGCAGCCGGACAGGGCCCGCAGCCTGAGGATGGCGGCGAGGGCTTCGCCCGTCCGCCGAAGCCGCCGCGCGAACGGCGCGAGCGCCAGTCCGAACCGGCCGGGCCGGCGACGATGGCCTATGGCACGGTGCGCTGGTACAATCTGGACAGCCAGTCCGGCCTGATCGAGCCGTGGGAAGATGGCGCCACCGTCTATTTCGACCGCGCCACCCTGCGCCAGTCCGGCCTGGACATCGTCGCCGACGGCGAGGATGTGCGCTATCTGGCCGTCGGGTCGGAGGATGCGCCGGTCGCCCAGCGGGTGGAGCTGATCTGACGATACCGCCTTCGCAGGTGCTTGCCGCCGCCGGTTGGCCCTAACAGGCCGGCCGCGCGGCGGCTGTCGTGCATGGGGTGGACCGGTTCGCCTCAGAATCTGGTCGAGAGCGTGAAGAAAGCCCGCGGGGCGCGGTCCTGCGTGCTGAACGGCGTGGTGATGAAGGGCTTGGCCAGTTCCACACTGGCATCGATGCGCTGGAAAACCCCGAAGCGCAGGCCGACACCGGTCGAGGCGAGGGACCGGCGGCCATGGCGCGTGCCACCTTCGTAATTGTACACCGCCCCATAATCGCCGAAGCCATAGGCGACCGCATAATCCAGCCCGTCCTCCTGGACCGGAAGGATGTATTGCAGTTCCGCCCGGCCGGCGAAGCCGCTGTCGCCGGTGATTTCCGAGGGATCGAAGGCGCGGCCATACTGCTTGCCGCCCAACCCGTATTCCTCGGACGACAGCAGTTGGTCCGGGCTGTACTGCGCTTCGCCGGAGAGGGCGAGGATCAGCTGGTCGGTCAGGGGCTGGTTGCGCTGGGCCGACAGCAGCAGCTTGCGGAAATCGCTGCGCCCGCCGCTGCGGGTCAGGTTGGCGCTGCCGGATTCCGTGGCGTTCAGGATGTCCAGCCCCTTGGACAGTTCCACCGTCAACAAGTTCGACCCGCCCCAGCCGTCGGCGAAATCGTAGGAGACGTTGGCGGCGACGATGCGCAGCCGATCCTGCGACAGCTTATCGCCCAACACGTCGGTGCGGCTGTCGCGGATGGTGAAGCTGAGGCCGGCGCGCAGGGTCTCCGCCCGGCTGCGGATGAAGGGATGCGACACCGCCACACGGCCGGAGGTGGTCAGGCTGTAGAGGTCGAGCGGCCGCACGCTGTCGCCGGGCTGCGACCAGGAGCGGCGAACGCCATATTCCACCGTCGTGCCCTCGGCATCCACCGGCACCAGCTGCCCGACGTCGAAAAAGCGCAGCTCGCGGATCTGCGGGGTGACGATGCCCTGGGCGGTGGTCCGCTCGAACAGGCCGAGCTGATCCTCGACGGTGGCGACGCCGGTCAGCTGCATCGGGCCGATGGAGCGGGTGCCGCGGTTGTCCAGCGACAGGAAGCCGTTGAAGGGCGTGCGCTCCAGCGCCAGGGTCAGGCGCGAGGCGCCCGGGGTGTCGGGCGACGCCTCCAGCACCGTCTTCACCGCGACGCCGGGCAGGTCGTCGGCCAGCAGGACGTAGCGCTCCATGTCGGCCATGCGCAACGGGCGAGACGCCTTGATCTTCTCCCCCATGCGCCGCAGCAGGCCGAGCCGGTCCTTTGCCTCGCCCTGGACGACCACCTCGTCGACATAGCCCTCCACCACCTGCAGGCGGACGACGCCGTCGCGGATGCGCTGGGCCGGCACCACCGCCTGGGACAGCACATAGCCGTCGTTGCGGTAGCGCGCGGTGATGGCGTCGCGGATGGCATAGAGATCGGCCAGCGTCACCGGCTTGCCCAGCTTGTCGCGCCACAGGGCGGACAGACTGTCGCCGTCATAGACGCTGTTGCCGTCGATGCGGATCTCGGTCAGCGTCAGGGTGATGCGCTCGGCATCGCGTGGCGGCGGAGCCTTCTCCGGCGCCGGCATCTCGATCTCCGGCGAAGATTGCGGCACGGGCGGCCGTTCGAAGCGCTGCTCCAGCCGGTTGGGGTCGAGCGAGGGCGGCAGCACCGGCGGAACCGCCTGGGCCAGCGCCGGCAATGGACCTGCAACCCCCGCCAACAGGAGGATGGACAGGCGGACGAGGCGCCGGGGCGCGGACATGGACATCGACATGGTGGAGGGGGCGGTTCGGGACACGGCTCTTCGTCGCAAGGCTATTTGTCGGTGAGGGCGGTCACGCCGGCCCAGTCCGGACCGGCCGGCTGTCCGACGCGCTTTTCCGCCTTGTGCAGCATCGCCAGCGCGGCACCGTCGACGGCCACCAGCGCGCGGAAACCGGCAGCCGCGGTCTCGAACCGGCCGGCACGCCAGTGCTCCAGCGCCGAGGCGTAGGCGGCACGCTGGGCACGGTCCTCGGGATCGGCGCGGCGGGCCTCGGACAGCGGCTCGAACACCTCGACCGGCTCGCTGCGGCCGACGACCTGCACGATGTCGAGCGCGCGGAAGGCCTCCGGGTCGCCATGATGGCGCACGGTCTCGCCGCTGACCATCAGCACGGAGTTGTAGTATTTGTTGGCGCCCTCCAGCCGGGAGGCCAGATTCACCGTGTCGCCCATCACCGTGTAGTTGAAGCGGCGCGGCGAGCCGATGTTGCCGATCAGCGCCGGACCGGTGGCGATGCCGGTGCGGTTGGAACCGCGCCCGCTGGCCGTCGCCAGCAGGGTCGGGTCGTCCGCCATCGCCTGACGCATCGCCAGCGCGGCCGATACCGCGGCGCGGGCATGGTTGTCGATGGCGTAAGGGGCGCCGAACACCGCCAGCACGGCATCGCCGATGTATTTGTCGACGAAGCCGCCATGCGCCTCGATGATGTCGGTCATCACCGTGAAATAGCGGTTCAGCACGGCGACCAGCGCTTCCGGCTCCATCCCCTCCGACATCTTGGTGAAGCCGGCAATGTCGCAGAACAGGATGGACAGGTCGCGCTCCTCCCCGCCCAGGCTGGGCGACTGGCCCGACGCGATCATGTCGTCGATCAGCGATCCCGGCAGGTAGAGCTTGAAGGCGTTGCGGATGTGCCGCTGGTCGCGGTCGAGCACGGCGAAGCGGAAGCCGAGCGCCAGCGGGAAGACCAGAAGCGCCGCCAGCGCCGCCTGGAGGTAGGGCAGCACCAGCCCGCCCTGGAACGCCTCCACCGCCACCCCGCTCCACCCCGCCAGCAGCAGGAGCAGCCCGGCCGCGGCCGCCGCCGGCCGGGTCGCCAGCGTCACCACGGCAGCCAGTCCGGCTAGCAGCAGGACCAGGGACGCGGCGGCGGCCGGGCCGGTCTCCTCCAGCGCATCGTGCGCGATCAGGTTGGAGATGGCGGCGGCGTGGATGTAGACGCCGGGTATGCTGTCACGGGTGCGGCCGGCGACATACAGCTCGCTCATCACCGGCAGGGCGCAGCGTTCGGGAAGGTTCATCCCCTCCGGCTTGGTGACCCAGCGGTTGGAGGAGAGCTTGCGGTCCTCGACATCCAGCACGGTGCCGACCATCACCGCCTTGCCCTTGAAGTGCCTGGCGAAGAAGTCGGCCTTGCCGGCTTCGGCACAGGCATGGAGGTCGGCCAGCGAATAGGTCGGGATGGACCCGGCGGCGGTGGCGTGGTTGACCAGCAGCCGGTTGCCCTCCCCGCCCGGCACCCGGTAGCCGGCCAGCGTGGCGGAGCCGTCGGTCCCCCGCTCCAGCGGCGCCTTCAGCGCGCGGGAGGCGACCTCGACCGCCATGCCGGGCTCGGCCTTCGGCTGGCCGTCGGGTCCGGCGACGGACAGCGTCAGCGGAACGCGGCGCAGCACGCCGTCGGCATCCTCCACCAGATTGACCGAGCGGACGTTGTTCACCCCGGCGGCGATCGTATAGCCGCGGTAGGGCATCAGCGGGTCGCTCTGATGCTGGACCTTGGCCAGCACCAGCCGCCCCTCCTTGCCGCCGCGGCGAAGCGTCAGCAGGTAATCGCGCTCGAAGCCCGGGATCAGCGTCTCGACCGAGGTCGGGTGGACGAGGTCGAGGCCGATGGCCGCCGCCCCGCCATCCAGCATGGCGCCGAGGACGGTGCCCAGCCGCGGCCCCCACAGCGCCTGCGGCGTGCCGGCGAAGGGCGGACGGCGGTAGGTCTCCTCGTCGATGCCGACCACCACCACCGGCGAGGGGTCGGGGGCCGGCCGCGGGCCATGCACCCGCTCCCGCAGCCAATAGAGACTGTCGATCGACGGCCCCTGCAACATGGACGAGGCCGCCAGCACCAGAAGCGATGCGACCGCCGGCGCCACCGCGCCGAGCAGGACCAGCCGGACGCGCCGGGGCAGCCTCATCCCGTTCAACGGCCGCGCCCGCCGCTCAGAACCGGATCAGCCGGCCGAGCGCCGGACCGCCGCCGGCCGCGGCCTTCTCATCGATCTTCACGACGAAGGACTTCTGCCCGGCGGCGATCTTGTAGAGCCCGCCCGGCTCCAGCCCGGCGCCGCTCTTGGCGGTGTCCAGCGTGGTGCCGGGAACATTGACCGTGCTCAGCGCGATGCCCTGCACGTCCAGCCGGTCGATGGTGACCGGGCCGGGCGCCGACAGGATCAGCACCGGATGGGTCTTGAACAGGGTCAGGTCCGGCTTCGGCAGCGGCGCCTTCATGCCCGGCAGGGCGATGGGGGCGCTGCGGAAGACGGTCACCCCCGCCTTGCCCGCCTCGTTGGAGGCCAGCAGCAGCTTGCCGCCGTCGCAGGGCAGCGTGTGGCGGTCGATGCTGCCGCCCTGCACCGCCGATTCGCGAGCGCCGACCATCACCGAACCGCCGGTGATCGTCTCGTTGACGCAGGATTCCAGATAGCTCAGCGTCAGCGTCTGCCCGGCCTTCAACGTGAGCGTGCGGCCGGCCGCCAGGTAATCCATCGGCTGCACGCCGTCGACGCCGTCCGACACATCCTCAACCAATGCGGTGGGTGCAGCCGGGGCCGGAGCCGGATCCGCGGCGAGCGCCAGCGGCGATGCAGCCAGCAGAAGCAGGGTTCCGGCAACGGCGGAGCGGACGGGCATCTGGAACGCGACGAACATGGCGACGGACATGGAAAAACGGCCTCCCGGTCAGTGCAGGGGGCTGCACCCCCTACGGACGGAATCACTATAGCTGCCGTTCCCTTTAGCGAAGTTACCGGGGTACTTCAAATCCAATACGCCGCCGCGGCCCCCGGTCACAGCGATGCCGCCAGTAGATTCCCGTCATCCCGACGACATCCTATTGTCAAGAAAGTGAAATACTCCCGCCACAACGCCGTCATGACCACCGGCTAATATACACTTCCCGCGCGTGGCGGCCTTCCGGGACCCGCCGGATGGGACGGACATCATTGGAGCGTCGCGACCGAACATGGGTACCGAACACATCGTCCGCTCCTTCGCGCAGGAATTGCAGCGTCTGTCCAACCTCGTCACCCAGATGGGCGGCGTGGCCGAAGCCCAGGTGGAAGCCGCGGTGAAGGCGGTGACCCGCCGCGACGTCGGGCTGGCCTCCCAGGTGATGCAGGCCGACGCGCGGCTCGACGCCTACGAGCGCGACATCGACGCGGAGGCGGTGCGGCTGCTGGCGCTGCGCCAGCCGATGGCCCAGGATCTGCGCGAGATCGTCTCGGCCCTGAAGGTCTCGGCCGATCTGGAGCGCATCGGCGACTATGCCGCCAACGTCGCCAAGCGGTCGCTGGCGCTGGCCCAGGTGCCGGTGGTGCGGCCGGCGGCCGGCATCCCGCGCATGGGCCGGCTGGTCGAGGCGATCCTGAAGGAGGTGCTCGACGCCTACATCGAGCGCGACGTCGACAAGGCCATCGCCGCCTGGGAGCGCGACGAGGAGCTGGACGACCTCTACACCAGCCTGTTCCGCGAGGTCCTCACCTACATGATGGAGGATCCGCGCAACATCACGCCCTGCACGCACCTGCTGTTCATGGCGAAGAATCTGGAGCGCATCGGCGACCACGCCACCAACATCGCCGAGATCATCCATTTCCTGGTGGTCGGCAGCCCCCTGACGGTGCTGCGCCCGAAGAACGACGGCAGCAGCTTCGCCGTCGTCACGCCGATGGCGCCGGGCAACGGCTTTGCCCTGCCTCCCGACGACGAGGACACGGACGGGGATGCGGGCCCCGCCGACGCCGGCTGATCCGCCGCCCGCCTGCGCACTTGCCCGGACCTCCGCCGGCAGCGACACTTTGTCCGGCGACGGAGGCGAATTCACACGCGCAGGGGAGATACCGCCACGGTGCGGGGCTTTTCCGTTTGCATGCGGCGCGGGGGTCGGGTATTAGCCCGCCCCGTGTGCCCGACATCAGCCGCGGCATCCCTTTCCCTGCCTGCAACGAGACACGCTGGTCATGCCCGCCGACGCACTGAGCTCCGCCCTGCTTCCCGCCGGACTGCACGACGTGCTGCCGTCCGAAGCGGCGCATGAGGCGGCCGCCGTCGAACGCCTGCTGGCGGAATTCGCCGCGCAGGGCTATCGCCGCGTCGATCCGCCGCTGGTCGAGTTCGAAGAGAACCTGCTCTCCGGCCCCGGTGCCGTGATGTCCAAGCAGACCTTCCGGCTGATGGACCCGCATTCGCAGCGGATGATGGCGGTCCGCGCCGACATCACCCCGCAGATCGCCCGCATCGCCACCACCCGCCTGAAGAACGAGGCCCGGCCCCTGCGCCTGTGCTACGCCGGGCAGGTGCTGCGGGTGAAGGGATCGCAGCTGCGCCCCGAACGCCAGTTCACCCAGGTCGGCGTCGAGCTGATCGGCGCGCTGGAGGCCGAGGCGGACGCCGAGGTGGTCCTGCTGGCCGTCCAGGCGCTGACCGCCATCGGCGTGCCGCACCTGTCGGTCGATCTCTGCGTGCCGACCATGGTGTCGCGCATCTGCGCCGGCCTCGGGCTGGGCGAGGATGAGATCCGGCAGCTGCGCGCCGCACTCGACCGCAAGGACTCGGCCGCCGTGGCGGCCGTCGGCGGTCCCGCCGCCTCGCTGCTGGAAACGCTGATGAGCGCGTCCGGTCCCGCCGACCGCGCCATGCAGGCGCTGGTCGCCCTGCCGCTGCCGGAGGGGGCCGAGAAGGACCGCCGCCGGCTGACCGACACGCTGGCCCTGCTGCGCGCGGCGATGCCGGACCTGACGGTGACCATCGATCTGGTCGAGCATCGCGGCTTCGAATACCAGACCGGCCTCAGCTTCACCCTGTTCTCCCGCGCCGCGGGCGAGCTGGGCCAGGGCGGGCGCTACCGCGCCGGCGCGCAGGGTGAAGCCAAGGGAGATGGGCGCGGGGAGCCGGCGACCGGATTCACGCTGTACATGGATACGCTGCTGCGCGCGGTTCCGGCGGCCAAGGCGCCCGGCCGGGTTTACGTGCCGCATGGCAGCGGCTGGGAAACGGCACGCAGGCTGCGGGCCGACGGATGGGTGACGGTCGCCGGGCTTGCCCCGGTGGCCGATGCGGCCGCGGAAGCCAGACGGCTCCACTGCGGCCATTGGCTGGCAGGCGGGGACGTCAAGCCGGTCGGGTGACCCTGGGTTCAAACGACTTGCGTTCACAGAAGTTGGGTTCAAGCGAGTTGGGTTCAGGGTGAACGGGCCCCCACGCCGCGCGGATGGTACCCTGCGGTGGATCGGGAGGCTGAGCGGTTCCTTTTTGAAGTTTTGCGGAGACGAGAGATGGCCAACGTTGCGGTGGTCGGCGCCCAGTGGGGCGACGAGGGCAAGGGCAAGATCGTCGACTGGCTGTCCAGCCGGGCCGATGTGGTGGTGCGCTTCCAGGGCGGTCACAACGCCGGCCACACGCTGGTGATCAACGGCGTCGAATACAAGCTGAGCCTGCTGCCGTCCGGCGTGGTGCGCCAGAGCAAGCTGTCGGTCATCGGCAACGGCGTCGTCTTCGACCCCTGGGCCTTCATCCGCGAAGTCAACGCGATCAAGGAAAAGGGCGTCACCGTCAACCCGGAAAACCTGATCGTCGCCGAGAACGTGCCGCTGATCCTTCCGGTGCACAGCGCGCTCGACAAGGCGCGGGAAGAGGCCAAGGGCGCCGGCAAGATCGGCACCACCGGCCGCGGCATCGGCCCGGCCTATGAGGACAAGGTCGCCCGCCGCGCCATCCGCCTGTGCGACCTGACCGACGACGCCGTGCTGGTGGAGAAGGTCGACGCCCTGCTCGCCCACCACAACGCGCTGTTCCGCGCGCTGGGCGCGCCGGAGATGACCCCGGCCGACATCCTGGAGCCGCTGCGCGAGATCGCCCCGCAGGTCCTTCCCTACGCCGCCGTCGTCTGGAAGCAGCTGGACGAGTTGCGCCGCGCCGGCAAGCGCATCCTGTTCGAAGGCGCCCAGGGCACGATGCTGGACATCGACCACGGCACCTATCCGTACGTCACCTCCTCCAACACGGTGGCCGGCAACGCCGCCGCCGGCAGCGGCATGGGTCCGCGCGCCGTCGGCTATGTGCTGGGCATCTGCAAGGCCTACACCACCCGCGTCGGCTCCGGTCCCTTCCCGACCGAGCTGCTGGACGAGATCGGCGAGTTGATCGGCCAGAAGGGCAAAGAGTTCGGCGTGGTCACCGGGCGCAAGCGCCGCTGCGGCTGGTTCGACGCCGTCATGGTCCGCCAGGCGATCAAGACCGGCGGCATCGACGGCATCGCCCTGACCAAGCTGGACGTGCTGGACGGCTTCGACGAGATCAAGGTCTGCGTCGGCTACCGGCTGGACGGCCAGGAGCTCGACTATTACCCGTCGAACGCCGGCTCCCAGGCCCGCGTCGAGCCGATCTACGAGACCTTCGAAGGCTGGAAGGACACCACCCGCGGCGCCCGTTCCTGGGCGGAGCTGCCGGCCCAGGCGGTCAAGTATGTCCGCCACATCGAGGAGCTGATCCAGGCCCCGGTCGCCCTGCTGTCGACCAGCCCGGAACGCGACGACACCATCCTGATGACGGACCCCTTCGCCGACTGATCTGGCGGGAGGTTCTCCTGAAGAAAAAGGGCCGGCATTCCGCCGGCCCTTTCTCGTTTCCGCGGTCTCAGGTCAGGCCAGCCCGATCAAACAGACCGCGTCAGCCCGCCGTCGACCCGGATGTTCTGGCCGGTGATATAGCCGGCGCCCGGCGAGGCCAGGAAGGCCACCGTGGCGGCGATCTCCTCGCTGCTGCCGTAGCGCTGCATCGGCACGCTCTGGCGCCGTTCCTCGGTCGCTGGCAGGCTGTCGATCCAGCCGGGCAGGACGTTGTTCATCCGCACATTCTCCGCCGCATACTGCTCGGCGAAGATCCTGGTGTAGGCGGCCAGACCGGCCCGGGCGACGGCGGAGGTCGGGAACATCGCGCTCGGCTCGAACGCCCAGGCGGTGGAGATGTTGACGATGGAGCCGGCCTTCTGCCCGACCATGATCGGCGCCACCAGCCGGACCGCCCGCACGACGTTGAGGAAATAGACCTCGATGCCGCGGTGCCAGTCCTCGTCGCTGATCTCCAGCAGGGCGCCGCGCGGACCGTGGCCGGCGCTGTTGACCAGCGCGTCGATGCGGCCCCAGCGCTCTATCGTCGCATCGACCAGCCGCTTCAGGTCGTCATTCGACTGGTTCGACCCCGTCACCCCGATGCCGCCGAGTTCCGCGGCCAGGGCCTCGCCTTTGCCGGAGGAGGACAGGATCGCGACCTTGAACCCGTCGGCCGCCAGCCGGCGCGCCGAGGCCGCCCCCATGCCGCTGCCGCCGGCGGTGATGACGGCAACCTTTTCGTCGGACATGCTCATTCCTCCCAATCCTGCAGTTGCCCAACCATAAGGGCGGCCGGCCGCCGTCTCAAATGCGATTTCAGCGGCGGCCTTGGAACTGCGGGGGAACTGCGGAGCGGTAAGGGCCGCGACTGCGGCCCCGCAGGCCCATGCCTGCGCAGGCAAGCGGCCGGATGGCCGCGCCCGACGATTGAGGGCAAGCGGAAAGCCTGATGTGTCAGGCTTTCCGCTCGATAATATCAGATGTCGAAATTGGCGGCGATGTTGCCGGTGGACTGGCGATGACGCAGGGCGTCGGCCAATGTCTGATTGTCCAGCACGGCGGCGGTGGCGTCGCGGACCTGGACCATCAGCCAGCGGACCGAGCAGGTCTCGGTATCGATGCAGTCCTCGCACGGCCGGAAGGACGCCTTGCTGGCGCAGGGAATCGGCGCCAGATGCCCGTCGATCAGCCGGATCACCTCGCCGAAGGTGATCTCCGCGGCCGGGCGGGCAAGCCGGTAGCCGCCGCTCTTGCCGCGCTTGGCGAACAGAATGCCTTCCTTGCGCAACTCGACCAGGATCGCTTCGAGGAACTTGCGCGGGATGTTCTCGCGCTCCGCGATGTCGGCGATCAGGATCAGGTCGCCATTGTCCTTCTCCGCCAGCATGATCAGGGCACGCAACGCGTATTTGGCTTTCTGCGACAGCATTCCGGCGGAATCCGTATTATTGCGGCGGCGGTTGGGTGCTCCGCCCCGATCTAAAGCTTCGGTGGTTAACATTTCGTACCGGTCCGCTATTCCACCCAAAGGCGCAATTTGCGGCCGGAACCAGCGGACCTTAGATCGGATCGCGGAAAATCGGAATCGAATTGACGCGTGAATGGTTTGCGGCAGCCGTCGCGGGCGCGTTAAGGTCACCCTGCCCATAGGATCATTCCGCTATTTTCCCGCAGAACCGAAGGTCAGGCCATGCAGTACGCCATCGTTCCGGTCACCCCGTTCCAGCAGAACTGCACGGTGCTCTGGTGCCCCGAGACGATGAAGGGGGCCGCAATCGATCCCGGCGGCGACCTGGACCGCATCCTGGCCGCGGTGAAGGCGAAGGGCGTGACGCTGGAGAAGATCCTCGTCACCCATGGCCACATCGACCATGCCGGCGCCGTCGCCGATCTGGCCGACAAGCTGTCGTTGCCCATCGAGGGTCCGCAGCGCGACGACCAGTTCTGGATCGACGGCATGCCGATGCAGAGCCAGATGTTCGGCTTTCCGCCCGTGCGCTCCTTCACCCCCGGCCGCTGGCTGGAGGAGGGCGACACGGTGACCGTCGGCAACCAGACGCTGGAGGTGCGCCACTGCCCCGGCCACACCCCCGGCCACGTCGTGTTCGTCCATGTGCCGTCGAAGCTCGCCATCGTCGGCGACGTGCTGTTCCAGGGCTCCATCGGCCGCACCGATTTCCCCAAGGGCAACTACGCTGACCTGATCGCCTCGATCCGCGACAAGCTGTTCCCCTACGGCGACGACATCGCCTTCATCCCCGGCCACGGCCCGATGTCGAGCTTCGGCGAGGAGCGGCTGTACAATCCATTTTTGAATGATTGAGGGCCGTTCCTGAACGAGTGAGGGCGGTCCGCCCTCAAGCCATCCCTCAATCCACCGCCGGATCGTCGCCCAGCAGCAGGTCGATGCGCCGGCGCAGGCTGATCAGTTCGCGGCGCTGCATGTCGTCGACATAGGCGCGGTGCTCGCGCGGATCGCCCAGCCGGGCGGTCGCGCGGCGCAGCGCGTCGAGGAAGCGGCCGACCGCCGACATGGTGCGCAGCGACGGCTCCTTGGCGGCGTCCTTGCGGCTGCGCGCCGCCTGCACCGTCCCATCGCCGGCCTTCACCTGCTCCCACAGCGCGATCTGCTCGTCCAGATCCTTGATCCAGGCGATCTCGATCAGGGTGGAGCGGGACACGTCATGATGGGCGGCGGCATATTCCTGCTTGATCGTCTCCGGCAGGCTGTTCAGCCGCAGGGTATGGCTGACGTTGCTCTGGCTCTTGCCGATGATGCGGCCCAGCTGTTCCTGGGTGTAGCCGAAGCGGTCGATCAGCCGCGCCAGCGCCTCCGCCAGTTCCAGCGCGTCGAGGTCGACGCGCTGCACATTCTCCACCAGCGTCAGCTCGTCCGGATTGCCGGAGGTGACCAGCGCGTAGATGGTCGCCAGCCCCAGCATCTCGTGCGCCCGCAGCCGCCGTTCGCCGGCGACCAGACGGTGGCCGCCCACCACCTCCTGCACCAGCACCGGCTGCTTCAGCCCGTAATGCGCAATCGAGTCGGCCAGCCCCTGCATCTCCTGCGGGTCGAAATGGCGGCGCGGCATGCTCGGGTTGCGCATGATCCTGGCGACGTCGAGTTCCAGCAGCCGGGGCGGCTTTCCCGTATCGTCGAACAGATCCGAGTGATCGGGTGCGAGCGTCGGCATGTCCTGGTCTGGTCCCCTGGTTCCCGGTCCTTCCGGCCCCGCAACGGTGCCCCGGCCGTTGCGGCTCTGTCAACGGCACAGTGAGAAGAAAAGGAGAACAGGCCCCGCCGGCTTCGCTGCCGCCGGCAGGGCCGGTCCCTCACGCGGACTTGATGTCGGCCAGGAAGCGCTCGATCTCCGCCCTGAGATGCCCGGCCTGCCGGGTAAGATCCTGCGACGAGACCAGCACCTCGCCGGCAACCGTCTTGGTCGTGTCGGCGGACCGCGCCACCCCGTCGATGATCGCGGTGACCGATTGCGTCGCCTTGGCCGCCTGTTCGGCGTTGGCGGCAATGTCCATCGTCGCCGTGCCCTGTTCCTCGATGGCGCCGGCGACGATGCTGGAGATGCGGCCCATGTCCTCGATCACCGTGGCGATCTGGCCGATGGAAGCCGCGGCGCCGTCCGTCACCGACTGCATGGTGCCGATCTGGCTGCCGATCTCGTCGGTGGCCTTGGCGGTCTGCGCGGCCAGATGCTTGACCTCGTTGGCAACGACGGCGAAGCCCTTGCCCGCCTCTCCCGCCCGTGCCGCTTCGATGGTGGCGTTCAGCGCCAGCAGGTTGGTCTGCGCCGCGATGTCGTGGATCAGCTGAACGACCGTACCGATGCGGCCGGCGGTCTCCACCACGGCGCGCATGGTTTCGCCGGCCTGCGCGGCGGCGCCGATGGCGGCCTGGGTGATCCGGCCCGACTCCTCGATGTGACGGCCGATGTCGCCGATGGAGGCGCGCAGCTGGTTGGCCGCCGACGCCACCGTCCCGACATTGCTCGCCGTCTGGTCGGCCGCAGCGGCGACGCTGGTCGCCTCGTGCAGCGTGCGGTCGGCGCCGTCGCTCATCGATCTGGCCGTCACCTCCAGCCCGCCGGCGGCGCTGGCCACCGCGCGGACGATGCCGCCGACCCGCGCATCGAAGCCGTCGGTCACCCGTTCCAGCTGGCGGGTGCGTTCCTCGCGCAGCGCGCGGACCCGCTCCTGCTCGGCATGAAGGTCGTCGGCCTTGATCAGCGCCTCCTTGAAGATCTGCATGGCCCCGGCCATCCGGCCGATCTCGTCATGGCGCTCCTGCGCCGGCACGGCCAGCGCACGCTCGCCCTGGGCCAGACGCTGCATGGCGTCGCACATCGACGACAGCGGGCGGGTGATGCCGCGGGCGAACAGAATGCCGCCCAGGCAGATGACCAGCAGCAGAGCGGCCCCGGCGCCGATCATGTTGTCGCGCATCGACCTGACCGGCGCCAGAATCTCGTCGACGCCGGCCTCCGCCAGCACCAGCCACTGGATGCCGTTGTGCGTCATCGGCCGATAGGCGGTCAGGGCGGGGACGTCGCCGGAGATGTTGGTCGCCTCGACCACGCCGGTGTGGTCGGGATCGCTTTTGATGACGCCCATGGCGCCGCCCTCATAGGGCTTCAGCACCGCCGGCCCCGTCGCGAATCGCGGCGTGCTGCGGAGCTTGCCGTCCTCGCCGACCAGGAAGGTGTCGCCGCTGTCCCCCATGCCGCCGGTCGCGCGCATGATGCGGTCGAGCCCGTTCGGCTCGATGCGGAAAACCAGGGTCGCGAGCATCTGCACGCTGCCGTCCGGCTGGCGCAGGGCCACCGGGGTGGCAAGGAAGGCCGACGGGGCGCCGCCGGCCGGCGCATAGGTGCTGAAATCGGCCGCCCGCGCCTCGTCCGGCTTGGGATCGCGCTTCACCGAGTCGGCCAGCGCGGCAAGCGGCCCCTCCGCGGCCGGCTTGCCGAAATCGCCGCCCTTCGCGGCGCTGTAGACCACCGTTCCGTCCTGCGACAGCAGCAGGACGTCGGCCAGCCCGCGGCGCAGCATCAGGTCGGTCATCCAGGAATGGAGCCGCAGATGCGCCATGTCGTACATGGTGCTGCCTTCCGGCTTCTCCATCTTGTAGCGCTCGGCCGGCGGGTTGGGGTTGTCGTCGACATAGCGCTTGCGCAGGAGGGTGCCGGGGTCGCCGCGGTCGCCCTCGATCCGCCAGCCGTTGCCCAGCGCCACCGCCGCGTCCCGCATCGACCGCGTGTTGGCGGTGAGGACGATGTCGCCCTCCAACCCTTCCAGATAGGACTGGACGCTGGCGGCGCGGGCGTCCGCCAGCGCCACCAGCTTGTCCTGTGCCGCGGTGCGCAGACGGTCGGTGGCCGCGGAATAGGCGAAGCTGCCGAGCAGCAGCGCCGCCAGCACCGCCGATCCGACCACAGCGCCGGGAATCTTGTGGCGCAGAAGCAATCTATTCAAGGTTGTGCTCCTCCCGTGCAGTCCAAGGTGCCGGTTGGCCCGGCTTAACTGGCGCTACAAGCGGCCGCTCCCTCCCACGAAATGGTTTCCAACCGAAGGGGCAGAACGCCACAGCGCCGTACACATACAATCCTATTGGCGAACTGTTAACAAACAGACACACAAGTTTAATCGTTTTGTTAAACGATCGTTCAAAATCCATTCGGCTGGCGCAATGAAACGTAACTTAGTAGAAAGGGGTTATGCAGAGCCGAGGATTTGATCGGGCGTCTGTTGGGAGGTCGGTCGATGTCACTTGCTGAGCGCAAGCTTTTTGTCGAGCGCTGGATTCGCTCACCACTGAAGGTCGCGTCGGTAACTCCAAGTGGACCTGAACTGTGCCGGGCGATGGCGAAGGCCGCCCAGTGCAGCCCCACGCGGCGTGTGGTGGAGCTGGGGCCGGGCACCGGTCCCGTCACCTCGGCACTGCTGAGCCATGGCGTCACGCCCGACAATCTGCTGATGGTGGAACTCGATCCCGCCTTCGCCGACCATCTGTCGATGCTGCACCCCAGTGCCACGGTGGTGCGCGGCGACGCGACGCGGGTTCACCGCATCGTCCAGGCCCATGGCTGGGAGACCTGCGACGCGGTGGTTTCCGGCCTGCCGCTGATCGCCATGCCGCTGTCGGTGCAGGCACGGATCGTGCGCGGCGCCTTTTCCGTGCTGGCGCCCGACGGCGTTTTCGTGCAATTCACCTACGGTCCCTTCGCCCCGGTCAATCCGGAACTGATCCGGCGGCTGCGGCTGAAGCCGCGGCGCCATGCCTGGATCGCCCGGAACCTGCCCCCGGCGTCGGTCTGGACCTTCCGCAGGCTGCCCTGACGACGAGTCATTTTGACCGCTGATACCGTACTGGACGAGGCGCGCGCCCTGATCGACGCGCGCCGTTACCGCCCCGCCCTGCGTCTGCTCCGCGGCGCACCCTCGTCCTCCGGGATCGAGCGGCTCCATCTGCTGGGGCTGGCCCATCTCGGCCATCGCGGTCCGGCCGCCGCCGTCGCCTGCCTGCGCCGGGTGCTGGCCGACGGCCCCGGAGATGCCGACCGGCTGGCCATGCTCGCCAAGGCCCATCAGGCCGACAACGCCCCCTTCCCCGCCGTCGGCTGGCTGGAGCGCGCGCTGCGCGTCGCCCCCGGACGCCCCGACCTGACCGCGGCGCTGGCCGGAGCCTTGCGCCGCGACGCCCGCTACAGCGACGCGATTGCCCTGACGCGCGAGGCGCTGGCCGCCGGCGACCTCTCCCCCGACATCCGCTTCGAGGCCGCCACCGCCGCAGCCTATCTCGGGCGCGACGGAGCGGCGCTGGCCCATTTCGATGCGCTGCTGGCCGACGATCCCGAGCATGCCGCGGCCTGGTTCGGCAGCCATGCCCAGGCGCTGCACGATCACGGCCCCGACGAGGCCCTGCGCCGCCTGCGCCGTGCCACGCGTTGCGGCGGTGCCGCCGGCAAATACTGGGGCTATCTCGCCGCCACCCTGCGGCTGCTCGGCCAGGATGCCGAGGCCGACGCGGTGGAGGCGGCGGAGGTCGGCGACAACCCGAAGCGCCGCCCGCTGCCCGACGGGGTCAAGGCGCTGCTGCCGAAGCTCTCCGCCGACTTCCGGCTGTTCGGCAACAGCGGCCGGCTGCTGGGTCACGCGGTCGCATGCGCCGCCACGCCCGGACTGGTGCTGGAGTTCGGGGTCCGGCGCGGCACCTCGCTCGACCACATTGCAGACGCCGCAGGCCAGGAGGTCCACGGCTTCGATTCGTTCGAGGGCCTGCCGGAGGGCTGGGTCAACTCTCCCCGCGGCGTGCTGACCACCGGCAGCCAGCTGCCGCCGGTGCGCGACAATGCCCGCCTGCATGTGGGGTGGTTCGAGGACAGCCTGCCGCCGTTCCTGTCGGCCCATCCGGGGCCGGTGCGCTTCGTCAATGTCGACAGCGACATCTACGCCTCGGCCCGCACCGTGCTGACCGCGCTGGCCGACCGGGTGCGTCCGGGAACGATCGTCGTCTTCGACGAGTATATCGGCAACCGCAGCTGGCGCGACGACGAGTACCGGGCGTTCCAGGAATTCGTCGCGGAGAACGCGGTGCGCTACGAGTATTTCGCCGCCAGCCCCTACACCAAGCAGGTGGCGGTGCGCATTCTGGAAATCGGACACACAGGTTAAGGTGCGGCGGGGGCAGGGCGCCCCCGCCGCCGAAACACCCTCAGCCGGCCGCCTTCACCTGACGGCGGCGCGCATGCAGGACCGGCTCGGTGTAGCCGTTCGGCTGGACGCGGCCCTTGAACACCAGATCGCAGGCGGCCTGGAAGGCGATGCTGCCGTCGAAGTTGCCGGCCATCGGCTTGTACAGCGGGTCGCCGGCATTCTGCTTGTCGACGACGGCGGCCATGCGCTTCATGACCTCCATCACCTGGGCCTCGGTGCAGATGCCGTGGTGCAGCCAGTTGGCGATGTGCTGGCTGGAGATGCGCAGCGTGGCGCGGTCTTCCATCAGCCCGACGTCATGGATGTCCGGCACCTTGGAGCAGCCGACGCCCTGGTCGATCCAGCGCACCACATAGCCGAGGATGCCCTGGGCGTTGTTCTCCAGCTCCTGCCGGACCTCGTCCTCCGACCAGTTGGGGCGGTCGGCGAGCGGGATGGTCAGGATGTCGGACAGGGCGGCGGCCTGACGCTTGGCCAGCTGGTCCTGCACCTCGGCCACATTCACCGCGTGATAGTGGGTGGCGTGCAGGGTGGCGGCGGTCGGCGACGGCACCCAGGCGGTGTTGGCGCCGGCCTTCGGATGGCCGATCTTGGCGACCAGCATGTCGGCCATCAGGTCGGGCATCGCCCACATGCCCTTGCCGATCTGGGCGCGGCCCTTCAGACCGGCGCGCAGCCCGACATCGACATTGTTGTCCTCATAGGCGGAGATCCACTTGGTGGCCTTCATCGCCGCCTTGCGGACGACCGGGCCGGCCTCCATCGAGGTGTGGATCTCGTCGCCGGTGCGGTCCAGGAAGCCGGTGTTGATGAACACCACCCGGTCCTTGGCGGCGCGGATGCACTCCTTGAGGTTGACGCTGGTGCGGCGCTCCTCGTCCATGATGCCGACCTTGAGGGTGTTGCGGGCCATGCCCAGCAGATCCTCGACGCGGCCGAACAGCTCGTCGGCGAAGGCGACCTCTTCCGGCCCGTGCATCTTCGGCTTCACGATGTAGACCGAGCCGGCGCGGCTGTTGCGCAAGCCCCCCTCAGCCTTCAGATCGTGCAGCGCGATCAGCGAGGTGAAGACGCCGTCGAGGATGCCTTCCGGCGCCTCACTGCCGTCGGACAGCTTGACCATGTCGATGGTCATCAGGTGGCCGACGTTGCGGACCAGCAGCAGGCTGCGGCCATGCAGGGTGACGCTGCCGGTCGGCGTGGTATAGACGCGGTCCGGGTTCAGCTTGCGGACGACGGTCTTGTCGCCCTTGGGGAAGCTGGCCTCCAGCGTGCCCTTCATCAGGCCCAGCCAGTTGCGGTAGGCGACGACCTTGTCCTCCGCATCCACGGCAGCGACGGAATCCTCGCAGTCCTGGATGGTCGACAGCGCGGCTTCCAGCACGACGTCGGCGACGCCGGCGGCATCGTCCTTGCCGATCACGCTGCTGCGGTCGATGCGGATCTCGATGTGGGTGCCGTTCTGCACCAGCAGCACCGCCGACGGTGCCGACGCCTCGCCCTGCCATCCGACGAAGGCGGCCTTGTCCTTCAGGCCGGTCTTGCGCCCGTCCTTCAGCGTCACCGCCAGCGCGTCGCCCTCGACCGCATAGCCGGCGGCGTCGGCATGGCTGCCGTCGGCCAGCGGAACGCTGTCGTCGAGGAACTTGCGGGCCCAGGCGATCACCTGCGCGCCGCGGGCGGCGTCATAGCCGCCGGCCGCCGGGGTGCCGGGGATGGCGTCGGTGCCGTACAGCGCGTCGTACAGGCTGCCCCAGCGCGCGTTGGCGGCGTTCAGGGCATAGCGGGCGTTGGTGATCGGCACCACCAGCTGCGGGCCGGCGAGATAAGCGATCTCCGGATCGACGTTGCCGGTGCCGATGGCGAAGTCGCCGCCCTCCGGCACCAGATAGCCGATCTCGCGCAGGAAGGACTCGTATTCGGCCTGATCGAAGAGCTTGCCGCGGCGGGCGGTGTGCCAGCCGTCGATCTGCGCCTGCAGGCTGTCGCGCTTGTCCAGCAGCGCCTTGTTGCGCGGCGCCAGCTCGTGCAGAAGCTGGTCGAGGCCGGTCCAGAGACGGTCGGCGTCGACACCGGTCCCCGGCAGCGCCTCGTCATTGATGAAGTCGTACAGCGGGCGGGCGATTTCGAGGCCGCCACGGCGGATCCAGTTGCTCATCTCGTTGCGTGTCCCATTCTCTTGCGCTCGGTTCGCAGACTCCTCTCCGGGAGTCTTTGTCATCGGTTATCGCGTCTTCCGCGCGAGCCGGTCAACACAATGTCGCACCGCAGCGTATGGAGAAATGGTAGCAGGTGGCCGGCGCCGGACCGGCCGCGCTCACGCCAGCAGATTCAGCACCGCAGCCGATTGGGGGGCGGGCTGGGCAGCCAAGGCGGTGGCGGTCGACAGGGCCGGAGCCTCCGCCCCCTCCGCAGCGCTGCCGCCGGGCGCTCCGGTGACCCCGAGCGCCTGCCCAAGCTCCTTGGCCGACACGAGCGCCGCGGCGCGCAAGGCGTTGACCTCCTTCTGGGCGGCTTCGACCATCTTGTCGTCGGCCTTGAAGCCTTCCCGCCGCTCGCGCCGCCGTTTTTCCGACTCGTCCAACATGTTGGCGGCCTTCGCCTCGCCGATGATGCGCTTGGAGGTGGCGAGCACCCCCTCCACCCGCTGGCCGAAAGTGTCGGCCTCGCGGTAGCGCGACATCTTCATGGCATTGTCGGCCATCAGCTGCTGGATCATCGCGCTCCGCCCGCCGGGGCCGGCCGCCGCGGCGGCGGGGTGGCCGACAGCAGAGCGGCCATCGGCAGGCTGGCCGGCAGCGGACGGATCGACCTGTGACGGATCGGCGCCTGACGTGCTGGCGGCAGTCATCCCGCCATTGCCCAGGCCCGACAGCACATCCTCCACCATGCGGGCGATGTTGGCGGGCAGTTTGCCGTCCCGCATCTCCGCCGCACCCGCGGACTGGGCATCCGCATCGGCGCCGGCATCGGCCGCCATCAGGTCGGCGGCGTTTTCCGCGGAACCGGCGGCGGCCGATGCCCCCTCCCCCGTCGAGATGCCGATGGTCAGCGTCACCTCGGTCTGTTGCAGGGTCAGGCTGGTGGTGGTGCGGGTGATCGTCGTCTCCGACGACAGCATCGTGCCGCCGCCGGTGGTGGCGCCGGCATCGCCCGGCAGCCCCAGCTCCGCCGCGGCCTTGATCCCGGCCCCATATTCCTTGGCGGCGCGCCCGGCCTCGCGCGCCAGCAGCGCAGCCTCCCGCGCCAGGGTCGCCAGCTTCTGCGGATCGCCCTGGGCAAAGCGCATCGCCAGCTTCAATTGCTCGATCTTGCGTTCGACCTGCTCAAGCCGCGCGGCAGCCGCCTGCTTGGGCCCGCCGACCCGCCTCGCCTCCTCCAGCGCCGCCTGGGCGCTGGCATGGTCGCTCTGCCATTTGGCGGCAGCCTGGGTCAGCGCCTGCGCACGCTCCGCCTTCTGGGCGAGCTGGCCGTGGGCGTCCTTGGCCTGCAGCTCCTTCTCCCACGGCTTCTTCGCCTGCTGCAGGCGGAAAAGCCCGGCCTGACCGTCGGCCACCACGCTGAAGACGCTCATGCCGCCACCCCCCGGTCCGGCCGAACCAACTTGTTCGCGGCAAAGTTTAGCACAATCGCAGAAACTGTCCATTTCGCGCAGGGCGTGCGTGGAACCCCGAAGGCTCGGGCCGTGTTTCACTTCCCGACACCCGCTTCCGCAACGGGCGGTTCGATACCGCAGGCGCGGAGCCACGGAACACCGGAATCCCCGAGGAGGAAAGACAAGATGCCGAACCGCGACATGACCGGCACCGGCGGACCGACCCCGACCGGCTCCACGACCGGAAGTTCAACCGCTGGAAGCTCGCCGACCGGAAATCTCGCTGCCGGCAGCTCCAGCATCGGCGGCAGCGTCGATGAGATGAAGAAGTCCGTCAACCGTGCGGCCGAAGACGTAGTGGCCACCGGACGCGAGACGCTGGGCAACGCCCAGGGCCGCATCCGCTCGCTGCTGGAGCAGCAGACCGGCCGCGCCGCCGACCAGCTGGGCGGCGTCGCCAACGCCCTGCACAAGGCCGCCGAGCAGCTGAACGAGGAAAATGGCGGCGTGGTCGCCGATTACGCCGAGCAGGCGGCCAGCCGCGTCGAGCGTGTCGCCGACATGCTGCGCGACGCCTCCGTCGACGACATCGTCGGCGAGGTCGAGGGTTTCGCCCGCCGTCAGCCCGAGGTGTTCATCGGCGCCGCCTTCGCCGTCGGCTTCCTCGCCGCGCGCTTCCTCAAAAGCTCCAGCGACCGCCGCATGCACCGCGCCTCTACCTCGCTTCGCGGCACTGCGCACCCGTCGCAGACCGTGCGCACCGCCCGCGGCTCCTCCTATGACGCCGGCCGTGATACCGGCCGCGACACGGGCCGCAGCTCCGCCTCCAACCGGGGCATGGCCGGCGGCATCGGCGAGTCCGTCAGCCGCAGCACCCCGTCCCACAGCGCCGACACCCCGACGACGGGGTCGTCGGGTGTGAACACCGGCCATCTCGCCGGCCGCATGGACTCCGAACGCGGGTCGGAGCGTCTGGGAGAGCCGAAGCCGGCCGCCGGCCGCATCGGCATGCCGCTGTCCACAGCCCCGGCCTCGGTCACCGGCCACGGCGCCTCGCCATCGGCGGACACCGCTCTCGGCACCAGCACCATCGGCACGCCGGCCAGCGTGTCGGGTGCCGCCGGCAGCACCGTGAACTCCGGCGCCACCGGCATCGGCAGCGTCCAGGGCGGTAGCCAGGGCGGCCCTGCCGGGGCCACCTCCTCCACCTCCAAGCCGCAGGGTCAGCGTCCATGAGCGCCGCCGAGAACCGCTATGACGAGCCGCGGGATCCGCGGCAGGACCGGCCGCTCGCCGGCCTGTTCGCCGATCTCGCCCGCGAATCCGCCAACCTCGCCCGATCCGAGATCGCGTTGGCGAAGGCCGAGCTGACCGACAAGGCCTCCGAGGCCGCCGGTGGCGCGGCCTTCATCGCCGTCGGCGGACTGGTCGCCTTCGCCGGCGTCCTGGTCCTGCTTGCCTCCGCGGTTCTCGGCCTGTCCAACGTCCTGGCCCCGTGGCTGTCCGCGCTGATCGTCGGCGTGGTGGTTCTGGCGGTGGGCGGCATCCTGGCTTACGTCGGCAAGAACCGGCTGAGCCCCGCCAACCTCCGCCCCCGCCGCACCATGAACACGCTGGACGAGGACAAGCGCTGGGCGAAATCCCAGCTTGCCCGCTGAGGGGCCGGACGATGACGGACGACGATCGCAATCCTACAGCCGGCCGGACGGCCGGGCCGAAAGATCTCGACGCCCTGGAGGGCGACATCCGCGCCAGCCGCGCGCGCATCGGCGGCACCGTCGATGCGCTGCGCGACCGGACATCCCGTCTGCGCGACAGTCTGACGCGGTGGTCTCCCCAAACCCTGATGGAGAATTCCATGAAGCACACCTATTCGCCGTCGACGCCGGACACCCCGTCCCAGCGCGCCAACCTGCACCAGACCGACCGTTACGAAAGCGGCCAGACCGTCCATTACAATCGCCGCCAGTCCCAGTCCTCCGGTTCAGTGCTGGACAGCGTCACCGGCAACCCGATCCCGCTGGCGCTGGTCGGCATCGGTCTCGGCTGGCTGGCCCTGTCCAGCACCGGCTACGACCGCCGCATCGCCCGCTCCAGCACGGTCCGCAACGCCCGCCATCGCATGGGCGACGCCGTGGACTATGCCCGCGAAACGCTGAGCGACGCCGGCGAAAGCGTCCGCAACGCCGCCAGCTCGGCCTATGACAGCGCCTCTGGCGCGGTCAGCTCCGCCTACGACAGCGCCTCGGGCACCGTCAGCGGCATGGTGGGCGGTTCGGACAACGGCCATGTATCCGACCCTGTGTCCGGCCGGGGCGACCTCCACAACCAGCGCCAGTCGCAGGGCTATGTCAGCCGCGGCGTGTCGCGCCTGTCCTCGATGACCCCGTCGACCGACCATCTGCGCCACCGTGCGCACGACATGTCGACCGGCTTCTGGGATCTGATCGAGGATCATCCCATCGTCGCCGGCGCCATGGGCGTGGCGCTGGGTGCGGCCATCGGCGCCGCCCTGCCCGGCACGCGCTATGAGAAGCAGTGGGTCGGCGACTATGCCGACGAGGCGACCGAGCGGGCCAAGTCCATCGCCATGGACGCGCTGGACCGCGGCACCCGTGCCGCCCAGGCGGCCGCCCAGACCGTGGTCGAGTCGGCCAAGGAAGACGTCCGCGACGTCGTCTCCGAAGCCACCAGCGCCGCCCGCGAGGAAGTGAAGAAGCCGGGCTGACCCCCGCTTCCCTCGCCACAGGACCGACCCCGCGCCGCCCCGGCGCGGGGTTTTCCGCATTGGGGGTCTCTTTTGCCACCCTGCGGCAAACCGCCGCACCCTGTCCCCTGACCTGCGGCTTCGCTGTAGCGTGGGGACAATCGCGACGCTATAACCAAGCGGCGCTGACGGGTATTGCCGGCACATCAGCCATGCAAACCCGCGAAAGCCGCGGAAACCCTGCGCTTTTATCGACAAACGCCCCTTGCCCCCCGGAGCAATCAGGACTAAATTGGTCCTGTATTCGAAACCGGGGTGAAACGGGGTGCGGGCATGATCCGGCTGAGCAAGCTGACCGACTATGCCATCGTCGTGCTGAGCGAGATGGCGCGCCAGGTCGGCGCGGTCCATACCGTCGCCCATCTTGCCGACCGCACCGGCGTTCCCGCTCCAACCGTCGCCAAGCTGATGAAGGCGATGACGCCTGCCGGGCTCACCACCTCGCAACGCGGCGCTGCCGGCGGTTATGCGCTGAGCCGTCCGGCCGATGCAATCTCCATCGCGGAAATCATCACGGCGCTCGACGGTCCCATCGCGCTGACCGCCTGCGTCGACGGCGCCGACAGCCAGTGCGGGGTGGAGCAACTTTGCCCCATGCGCGGCGGTTGGGAAAAGGTGAACCGCGCCATCCGCGGCGCGCTGGAGGAGGTGTCGCTGGCCGACATGATGGTCCCGATCACCTTCCCGGCACCGGCAGCCGCAACGAATTCCACAGCCGCCCAGCCGGCCCGCCCTGCGCACTGAACGGCGCGCACCGAACAGCATTCTTGAGAAGGACGAGGCAAAGCCATGGCCGCCCAACCGGAAACCGTCGAGCAGGTCCGCGCCGTCACCGAGCAGAAGTACAAGTACGGCTTCACGACCGACATCGAGGCCGACGTCGCGCCGAAGGGCCTCAACGAGGACATCGTCCGCTTCATCTCCGCCAAGAAGGAGGAGCCGCAGTGGCTGCTGGACTGGCGCCTGAAGGCGTTCCGCGTCTGGCAGACGATGGAGGAGCCGCAGTGGGCCGCCGTCAGCTTCCCGCCCATCGACTATCAGGACGCGCATTACTATGCGGCGCCGAAGAAGAAGGCCGGGCCGAAGTCGCTGGACGAGGTCGATCCCGAACTGCTGAAGACCTACGAGAAGCTGGGCATCCCGCTGCGTGAGCAGGAGATCCTGGCCGGCGTCGAAGGGTCGGAGGGTAAGAGCCCTGCCATCGCCGTCGACGCCGTGTTCGACAGCGTGTCGGTCGCCACCACCTTCAAGGCGAAGCTGGAGGAGATGGGCATCATCTTCTGCGCGATCTCCGAGGCGGTGCAGAAGCACCCGGAGCTGGTGAAGAAGTATCTCGGCTCGGTGGTGCCCTACACCGACAACTACTATGCGACGCTGAACTGCGCGGTCTTCACCGACGGCAGCTTCGTCTACATCCCCAAGGGCGTGCGCTGCCCGATGGAGCTGTCGACCTACTTCCGCATCAACCAGGCCAACACCGGCCAGTTCGAGCGGACGCTGATCATCGCCGATGAGGGCGCTTACGTCAGCTATCTGGAAGGCTGCACGGCGCCCCAGCGCGACGAGAACCAGCTGCACGCCGCGGTGGTCGAGCTGGTGGCGATGGACGACGCGACGATCAAGTATTCGACCGTCCAGAACTGGTATCCCGGCAATGCCGAAGGTGTCGGCGGCATCTACAACTTCGTCACCAAGCGCGGCGCCTGCCGCGGCAAGAACTCCAAGATCTCCTGGACGCAGGTCGAGACCGGCTCGGCGATCACCTGGAAGTATCCGAGCTGCATCCTGCAGGGCGACAATTCGGTGGGCGAGTTCTATTCGGTCGCCATCACCAACAATTTCCAGCAGGCCGACACCGGCACCAAGATGATCCACATCGGCAAGAACACCCGCTCGACAATCGTGTCGAAGGGCATCTCGGCCGGCAAGGCGCAGCAGACCTACCGCGGCTTGGTGAAGATCCTGCCCAGGGCGGAGGGTGCGCGTAACCACACCCAGTGCGACAGCCTGCTGATCGGCGACCAGTGCGGCGCCCACACCGTCCCCTACATCGAAAGCCGCAACCGCTCCGCCCGCATCGAGCATGAGGCGACGACGGCGAAGATCAGCGAGGACCAGCTGTTCTACTGCCGCCAGCGCGGCATCTCGGAGGAGGACGCGGTGTCGCTGATCGTCAACGGCTTCTGCAAGGAGGTCCTGAAGGAGCTCCCGATGGAATTCGCCGTGGAGGCGCAGAAGCTGGTGGGCATCAGCCTGGAAGGCAGCGTGGGCTAAGGGCACTTCCCACCCACCGAAGAGAACGTGAAGACCGGACGGCGTGCCGGCGGCCTGAAGAAGACAACGAGGCGAAGACGATGATCGAAATCAAGAACCTGCACGCCACCGTGGACGGCAAGGAAATCCTCAAGGGCGTCGACCTGACCATCCGCCCGGGCGAGGTCCATGCCATCATGGGGCCGAACGGCGCCGGCAAGAGCACCATGTCCTACGTCCTCGCCGGCCGCGACGGCTACGAGGTCACGGAAGGGTCGGTCACCTATTACGGCAAGGACCTGCTGGCGATGGAGCCGGAGGAGCGGGCCGCCGAGGGCGTCTTCCTGGCCTTCCAGTATCCGGTCGAAATCCCCGGCGTCGGCAACACCACCTTCCTCAAGACCGCGATCAACGCCATCCGCAAGCATCGCGGCGAGAAGGAACTCGACGCCATGCAGTTCCTCAAGCTGATCCGCGAGAAGACCAAGGCGCTCGGCATGAGCGACGAGATGCTGAAGCGCGCCGTCAATGTCGGCTTCTCCGGTGGCGAGAAGAAGCGCAACGAGACACTTCAGATGGCGGTGCTGGAACCGAAATTCGCCATCCTCGACGAGACCGACAGCGGGCTGGACATCGACGCGCTGAAGATCGTCGCCGAGGGCGTCAACGCGCTGCGCTCGCCGGAACGCTCGATGCTGGTCATCACCCACTACCAGCGCCTGCTCGACTACATCGTTCCCGACCATGTCCATGTGCTGGCCGCCGGCCGCATCGTGAAGTCGGGTGGCAAGGAACTGGCGCTGGAGCTGGAGAAGAACGGCTACCGCGACTTCGGCGCGAGCGA
Organism: Azospirillum sp. A23; assembly: GCF_042938965.1. Lineage (NCBI taxonomy): Bacteria > Pseudomonadati > Pseudomonadota > Alphaproteobacteria > Rhodospirillales > Azospirillaceae > Azospirillum > Azospirillum sp. A23. The sequence continues at coordinate 29,061 of NZ_CP170666.1, forward strand.
GGCGGCGTGATGACGGCCAACCATTCCCCGCTCCACCCCATGACCTACTCGACGCGCGGCGCCGATCCGGCGACGGCGCCGGCCTTCCTGGCGCCGCTCGATGAGGTGGGCGCCGGCCTGCCCGGCAGCGGCCTGTCCTGGCTGACCGACCTGCGCGCCGCCGGACGTGAGCGCTTTGCCGCCGTCGGTCTGCCGACGATCAGGAACGAGAGCTGGCGCTACACCAACCTGCGCGACCTCGCCAAGACCAGCTTCCAGCCGGCCGCCCCCGCCGCCGCCGTGATCGATTTTCTGCCGACCGTGCGGGTCGAGGGGCAGGACGGTCCGCGTCTGGTCTTCGTCGACGGCCGTTTCCGCGCCGACCTGTCCTCGGTCGAGGGCCTGCCGCCGGGTGTGGAACTGCTGAGCATCGCCGCAGCGCTCAACAGTCACACTGACCTGCTGGCCGACCATATCGGCCGCCTCGCCGCGGCGGACGACCGTCCCCTGGTCGCGCTGAACAGCGCCTATCTCGCCGACGGTCCCGTCCTGCACGTGCCGGCTGGTGTCCAGGTCGAGCGGCCGGTCGAACTGGTCTTCGTCTCGGTTGGCTCGGAAGCTCAGGCGACCTCCTGCCATCCGCGCACGCTGCTGATCGCGGAGGCCGGATCGAAGGCGGTGGTGGTCGAACATCATGTCGGCCGCAGTGCCGGCACGACGCTGGCGAACCACGTCACCGAGGTGTTCGTCGGCGAGGGCGCCACGCTGCACCACTACAAGTCGCAGCGCGACGGCGGCGGCGCCATCCACCTGTCGCACATCGCGGCGACGGTGGCGACCGGCGGCTGCTACGACAATTTCATCCTGACCACGGGCGCCAAGCTGTCGCGCAACGAGGTGGTCAGCCGCCTGGACGGCACCGACGCCCGCACCCATGTCAGCGGCGGCTATCTGGTCCGCGGCACCCAGCATGCCGACACCACCACGCTGATCGTCCACGCCCAGCCCAACGGCACCAGCCGCGAGGTCTACAAGGGTGTGATCGACGACACCGCCCGTGCGGTGTTCCAGGGCAAGATCACCGTCTGCCCCGGTGCGCAGAAGACCGACGGCTACCAGTTGAACCGCGCCCTGCTGCTGTCCGACGGGGCCGAGATCGACAGCAAGCCGGAGCTGGAAATCCACGCCGACGACGTGAAGTGCAGTCACGGCTGCACGGCGGGCGAACTGGACGACGATGCGCTGTTCTACCTGCGCGCCCGCGGCATCGACCGCGACACCGCCCAAGGCCTGCTGATCGGCGCCTTCCTGTTGGAATCCCTTGAGGAAATCGCTGAAGAGTCGATCCGCGACGCCTTCCAGGGGATCGTGGCCGGCTGGCTGGAGGAGCAGAAGTAACCATGTCCGATGCCATCCTGAACCAAGCCTACGACGTGCAGCGGGTGCGGGAGGATTTCCCGATCCTCGCCCGCAGCGTCCACGCCAGGAAGGGAAAGCCCGGCAAGCCGTTGGTCTATCTGGACAGCGGGGCGTCCGCCCAGAAGCCGCGTCAGGTCATCCAGGCCATGACCCGCTTCCTGGAGGAGGATTATTCCAACATCCACCGCGGCGTCCATTTCCTGTCGCAGACCGCGACCGACCAGTTCGAGGCGGTGCGCACCAAGGTCGCGCGCTTCCTGAACGCGCCCAACGACCGCTGCATCGTCTTCACCCGCAGCTCGACCGAGGCGATCAACCTCGTCGCCAGCAGCTATGGCCGCACCTTCCTGAACGAAGGCGACGAGGTCATCCTGTCGATCATGGAGCATCACGCGAACATCGTTCCATGGCAGCTGCTCCAGGCCGAGAAAAAGATCGTCATCAAGGTCGTGCCCTGCGACGAGGACGGCGTCCTCGACATGGATGCCTACCGCAGCCTGCTGTCCGACCGCACGAAGCTGGTGGCGATCACCCACTGCTCCAATGTTCTGGGCACCGTCACCCCGGCCAAGACCATCGCCAGGCTGGCGCATGAGCGCGGCGTGCCCGTCCTGTTCGACGGCAGCCAGGCGGTGGTGCACGGCACGGTCGACGTGCAGGACATCGACGCCGACTTCTACGTCTTCACCGCGCACAAGCTGTATGGCCCGACCGGCCTTGGCGTGCTGTACGGCAAGTACGACCTCTTGAAGAAGATGCCCCCCTACCAGGGCGGCGGCGACATGATCGAGAGCGTCAGCTTCGAAGGCACCACCTTCAAGGCGCCGCCGTCGCGCTTCGAGGCCGGCACGCCGCCGATCACCGAGGTGATCGGGCTGGGCGCCGCCATCGACTATGTCGAGGCTCTTGGCCGCGACGCCATCGCCGCGCACGAGCACGACCTGCTGCAATACGCCACCCAGCAGCTGTCGCAGATCGACGGGCTGCGCATCGTCGGTACCGCGCCCGGCAAGGGGCCGATCATCTCCTTCGCGCTGGACGGCGTGCACCCGCACGACGTCGGCACCATTGTCGACCAGTATGGCGTCGCCGTGCGCGTCGGCCGCCATTGCGCCGAGCCGCTGGCCGAGCGGTTCGGCGTCGGACCGACCGTCCGCGCCTCCTTCGGCCTCTACAACACCCGGGAGGAAGCCGACGCCCTCGTCCAGTCCCTCCAGGCGGTCAAGGAGTTCTTCGGAGCATGATGGACGATCTGCGCGAGCTGTATCAGGAAGTGATCCTGGACCACGGCAAGCATCCCCGCAACTTCCGCCATCCCGACGACGCCAACCGCGAGGCGAAGGGCGAGAACCCGATGTGCGGCGACCGCTTCATGGTCTATCTGACCCTGAAGGACGGGGTGGTCGACGACGTGGCCTTCCAGGGCCGCGGCTGCGCCATCTCCACCGCCAGCGCCTCGATGATGACGGAGCTGGTGCATGGCAAGACGGCGGCGGAAGCGGAGAAACTTTTCCACGCCTTCCACGAGCTGTGCACCCAGGACGAGCCCGACATCCCCGACGGTGTCGACGACGAGACGATGGAAAAGCTGATGGTGATGTCCGGCGTGCGCCAGTTCCCGGTGCGGGTGAAGTGCGCGACCCTGGCTTGGCACGCCATGAACGCGGCACTCCATGGCGAGGCTTCGGCCTCCAGCGACCAGTTTTGATGGAGGGTGATGGAAATGCCCGATGAAGCCCTGACCCAGCGCCCGATGGCTCCCAACCCGGCCGAAGCCGAGGCGCAGTTGAAGGCCGACGCGGCGACCGATGCGACGACTGCGGCTCCCGAGTCCAAGGACTTCGCCCCGATGCCCCAGCCGCCCGAGGGCTACGACCCGCGGGAGGAGATCATGGATCGCGTCGTGGCGGCCATCAAGACCTGCTATGACCCGGAAATCCCGGTCGACATCTGGGAACTGGGGCTGATCTACCGTGTGGACATGGATGGTCAGCGCAATGTCGAGATTGATATGACGCTGACCAGCCCCATGTGTCCGGTGGCCGGCGAACTGCCCGAGCAGGTCCGTCAGGCCGTGCTGGGCGTCGAGGACGTCAACGAGGTCAAGATCGAGCTGGTGTGGGAGCCCCCGTGGCACCAGGGCATGATGTCCGAGGAAGCCCGCCTGCAACTGGATATGTTCTGAGCCGCATTAGGAGACCGTCACCATGGCCCGCCCCCTGCCCAAGGCGCTCACGATCACCGACGCCGCCGCGGAGCGCGTCAAGGCGCTGATGTCCAAGGCCACCGACGACATGGTAGGCCTGCGCATCGGCGTGAAGGCACGCGGCTGCTCCGGCCTCAGCTACGACGTTCAGTATGCCAAGGAGAAGATGAAGTTCGACGAGGTGGTGGAGGACAAGGGCGTCACCATCCTGATCGACCCGGCCGCCGTCATGTTCCTGATCGGCAGCGAGATGGACTATGTCGACGACAAGTTCCAGACCGGCTTCGTCTTCAAGAACCCGAATGAAAAGGGCCGCTGCGGCTGCGGCGAGAGCTTCCACGTCTGATCCGAGATCGCCCTCTCCCGCGCCAAGTCCCCTCTCCCCCCCGGGGAGAGGGTTAGGGTGAGGGGGGCGCGCGGCGATGATTCTCAAGCATCCAGCCCCCTCCGCCCCCTACCGAATCCACCCCACGCATCCCCCTCACCCCGACCCTCTCCCCGGGGGAGAGGAAGAATCGAGAGGGTAAGCCCCCTCACGACATCGGGTTTGGCGGCGGCTTCGGCATTTCCGGCAGCGGGATGAACTCGCTGTTGTCGAGGTCCGGCAACTTCATCCGCCCGGCCCGCCAGTCCGCCTTGGCCTGCTCGATCCGCTCCTTGCGGGACGACACGAAGTTCCAGTCGATGAAGCGCTGCCCCAGCGGCTCGCCGCCGACCGCCATGACGATGGACTGGGTGGCGGCGGTCAGCACCGCCGGATGGCCGGGGGCGAAGACGATCATCCGCCCCGCCTCGAACCGCTGCCCTTCCACCTCCACGCTTCCCGCCACCACATAGGCCGCGCGCTGCCATCCGTCCTCCGGCAAGGCGACGCGGGCGCCGGGGGCGAGATCCCAGTGGATGTAGAACAGAGGGGAATGGGTCTTCACCCCAGCCCGGGCGCCGAAGGCCTCGCCCGCCACCAGCCGGCCGCGGACGCCGCCCTCCTTGAACAGCGGCAGGTCGCCGGTGCCGTAATGGGCAAAGGCCGGGTCGGTCTCCTCGTCCGCCTCGGGCAACGCGACCCAGGCCTGGATGCCGTGCATCGTCCCGCCTTCCATCCGGGCACGCTCGAAGCGTTCGGAGTGGGTGATGCCGCGCCCGGCAGTCATCCAGTTCACTTCCCCCGGCCGGATCGGCTGTTCGGAGCCCACGCTGTCACGGTGCATGATCTCGCCCTCGAACAGGTAGGTCACGGTGGACAGGCCGATGTGCGGGTGGGGACGCACGTCGACGTCGCGGGGAAGACCCGGCTGGAAATCGACCGGCCCCATATGGTCGAAGAAGACGAAGGGGCCGACCATCCGCCGCTGGACAAAGGGCAGAACCCGCCCCACTTCGAATCCGCCAAGGCTTTTGCGGCGCTGCTCGATCACCAAATCCAGCATGGGTCTTCCTCCCGACGGTTGAGATTCGTTTCGTTCAGGCGTTCGGATCGCGCGGCACGGTCTGGATGACCTCGAACCCCTCGAACTCCGGCGGACCGACATAAAGCGGCTTGCGGGCACCGGCATTGCCATGGGCGTTGCGGAAGGCTTCCGACCGCGTCCAGCCCTGGAAGGCGCCTTCGGACTCCCAAACCGTGTGGGAGGAATAGAGCCGGTGATCGTCCCGGTCGGGCCCCCGCAGCATGTGGAACTCGACGAAGCCCGGCACCTTGTGCAGATGCACCTCGCGGTTCAGCCAGACCTCCTCGAACTCCTGCTCGGCCCCATGGCGGACCTTGAAACGGTTCATCGCGATGAACATGCGGCATTCCTTTCCGGCGTGGTCGACAGGTCCGACCCGGTCGAGGATAGAGGTTGGCAGCAGCGCGGGGCAATCAACCTGACGCGCCGTCCCTTATGATCGTGCTGCGTCGGACCGGAGACGCCAATTCCGCAAATTTCTCATGCACATCAACGCCTTGATGTCTTTTTCTGTAAGTGCACACACGCGCTCCGACCAATGGGATAAAATGCGCACGCCTTCCTCGCTTTGGAGAAGGCGCAATGCATGCTCTTCGCAATCTCCTCGCGATCCCCACACGCCACGGACGCACTGAACAGTGCAACAGCCTCCGAAATCTGTTTCACGGTGTTCCAAGCGTCCGGTTCGGTAAGGGTTGTCCGTGTCTGGCCCCCTAATGCCGTTAAGCTCTAATATACCCATAAGAGGTACAAGGTCCGCGGGCAGGGTGACCGACCAGTGGCCGGGGGGAGCGAAATGACTGCAACAGTCCCAAAGCAGACGGGGACGGTGCAAGGCCGTACCAGGACTCCTGGTGCCATCGGCACGCTCGTCACCCTCTCCGTTCCCTTCCTGCTCGTGCTTCAGGGCGCCCGTGTGCCGGGGTCGGTGGAGTTGGCCCATTACCTGCCACTGCACACCTTCTTCGAAACCTTCTCCATCGCCGTCGCCACCCTGATCTTCGCCATCGGCTGGCACTCCCGGAGCGACGACACCCCGCCGGCCCTGCTGGCGCTGTCCACCTGCTTCCTCGGCGTGGCGCTGCTCGATTTCGGGCATCTGCTGTCCTTCACCGGCATGCCCGACTTCGTGACGCCGGCCGGCCCGGAAAAGGCCATCGCCTTCTGGCTCGGCGCCCGGCTGGTGGCGGCGGTGGCCCTGCTGATGGCGGCCGTCCTTCCCTGGAAGGTCGGCACGGCGAACTCGGCGGCCCTGCGCTATCCGCTGGTTGGCGGGGTTCTGCTGTCGAGCGCTACGATCTTCTGGGCGGTCCTGTGGCACCCGGATCTGCTGCCGCGCACCTATGTGGACGGGGAAGGGCTGACGCCGCTGAAGATCGCGGCCGAATATCTGCTGGTCCTTCTCTATGCCGCGGCGGCGCTGATGTTCTATCGCCGCCAGCGCGCGGCGCGCACGCTCGACGTCCACCGCATGGTGATCGCCGCCATCGCCATCGCGATCAGCGAACTGTGCTTCACGCTCTATCTCAGCGTCTACGATCTCGCGAACATGGCAGGCCATGTCTACAAGGTCATCGGCTACTGGTATCTGTACCGCGCCGTGTTCGTCACCGCGGTGCATCACCCCTATGACGCCCTGCACCAGTCGGAGCGCGACCTCTGGCGGGAAAAGGAGCAGGCCCGCGTCACCCTGCTGTCCATCGGCGACGGGCTGATCGCCACCGACACCGCCGGCCGCATCAGTCTGATGAACCCGGTGGCGGAGCGGCTGACCGGCTGGTCCCTGGGCGAGGCCGCCGGCCGGCCGGTGACCGAGGTGTTCGACATCGAGAATGCGGAGACGGGGCGGCGGGTGCCGGTGCCGGTCGAGCAGGTGCTGAAGAACGGCGACATGGTCGGCCTCGCCAACCACACCGTTCTGGTGGCGTGCGACGGAACCCGCAGCCACATCGCCGACATGGCCTCGCCCATCCGCGACCGGGACGGCACGCTGCACGGCGTCGTCATGGTCTTCCAGGATGTGACCGAGACTTATGCCAGCCGCGAGGCGTTGAAGGACAGCCTGTCGCTGAACACCGGAATCCTCGAAAGCGCCGCCTGCGGCATCATCGCCACCACGCTGGACGGCGTCGTCCGTGTCTTCAACCGCGAGGCGGAGCGCATCTTCGGCTACCCGGCGGCGGAGATGATCGGCAGCGCCGACCTGCCGCGCCTCTATGACCCGGACGAATTGCGCGCCCATGCCGACGGGCTGTCCATCGAACTCGACCGTCCGGTCAAGGCGGATTTCGCGGCGCTGGTCGCCCACACCCGGTGCAGCGGCCGGCCCGAGCCCGGTGAATGGACCGGAGTGCGCAGGAACGGCGCCCGCATCTCGATTTCCACCGTCACCAGCGTGCTTCGAGACAGCGGCGGTGCGGTCCGCGGCTATCTGACTGTGGTGATGGACGTCACCGAGCGGAAGCAGGCGGAGCGGCAGATCGAAAATCTCGCCTTCTACGACCCGCTGACCAACCTGCCGAACCGGCGCCTGCTGATGGAGCATCTCGACGTCCATCTGCGGGCGGCCCGGCTGGGTGGGCGCTGCGGTGCGCTGATGTTCCTCGATCTTGACGATTTCAAGGGTTTGAACGACGCCCGCGGCCACATGATCGGCGACATGCTGCTGCGCGAACTGGCGGCACGGCTCAACGCCACCCTGCGCAAGGGTGATCTGGTCTGCCGGCTGAGCGGGGACGAGTTCGTCATCCTGTTGCCGGACATTGGCACCACGCTGGAGGAGGCGACCGCCATCGCCTCAAAGGTGGCGGAAAAGCTCCGGCTGGCGGTGGCCCACCCCTTCCAGCTCGACTGCTGCGAACACAGCATCTTCGCCAGCATCGGCCTGACCGTCTTCCCCAAGACGCCGGACGAGTCGGTCGAGGATCTGCTAAAGCAGGCCGACACCGCCATGTATGCCGCCAAGGACAGCGGGCGGAACACCATCCGCGACTATGACCCCACCATGCTGATCGAGGCCCAGGCCCGCCTGCTGCTGCTCCAGGATTTGCGCAAGGCGGTCGATGCCGGGGAATTCACCCTGTTCCTGCAACCGCAGACCAGTGCCGACGGCACGCTGGTGGCGGCGGAAGCGCTGATCCGCTGGCAGCATCCGCAGCGCGGCTTCGTCGCCCCCGGCGCCTTCATTGCGGAGGCCGAGGAATCCGGCCTGATCCTGCCGATCGGTGATTGGGTCCTGATGGAGGCCTGCCATGTGCTTCGCCGGCTGGCCGATGCCGGAAGCGACTGCCACCTGTCGGTCAACATCAGCCCGCGCCAGTTCCGTCAGCCGAACTTCTGCGCCGGTGTCATCGCCGCTCTGCGCGCCACCCGGACCGACCCGCGCCGCCTGACGCTGGAGATCACCGAAGGCATCGCGGTCGGCGACTGCGCCGACACCGTCGCCAAGATGTCGGAGCTTGCCGCTCTCGGCATCTCCTTCTCGCTGGACGATTTCGGCACCGGCTTCTCGTCGCTGTCCTACCTGAAGCGGCTGCCGGTGCGGGAAATCAAGATCGACCGCTCCTTCGTCCAGGATGTCGACAGCAACAGCCACAATGCGGTGCTGGTGGAGACGATGCTGTCGATTGCCAGCCGTCTCGGCCTGAAGGTGGTGGCGGAAGGGGTTGAAACCGCGGCCGAACGGGATTTTCTTGAGGATCGTGGCTGCGCGGTTTTCCAGGGCTATTACTTCGACCGTCCAATGCCAACCGAAGACTTCATCGCAAAATATATGAAGAAACCGGAAATTCTTGAAATGGAAGAGCCGGCCCACGCATGACGGTGGGCCGGCACCCTGCTCTTGTTACTTCTGGGCCACCATCTTGGGCTGGCCGTTGCTCCATACATACATGACATAGTTCGGCTTGGTGATGTCGCCCTTCTTGTCGAATTCCACCGGGCCGACGACGGTGTCATAGCTGCCGGAATGCAGGGTCTTCGCCAGCTTGCCGCTGTCCGTGCTGCCGGCCTTCTGGAGCCCCTCGGCGATCACCTGGACCGCGGCATAGCTGTAGAAGGCGAAGTTGCCCGGTTCCGGCAGGCCGGCCTTCTTGAAGGAGGCGATCAGTTCCTGCGCCTTCGGATCGCTGGCCGCCGACGCGCTGTCGGTGTACAGCGTGCCCTCGCCGGCCGGGCCGGTGATCGACCAGTATTCCTGGTTGTTCAGGCCGTCGCCGGCGATGAACTGCGGCTTCATGCCCTGTTCCTGCGCCTGACGGACTATCAGGCCCAGCTCCGGATGGTAGCCGCCATAGTAGACGGCATCGATGTTCTTGTCCTTCAGGCTGGTGATCAGGGCCGAGAAGTCCTTCTCACCCGCCGTGACCGACCCGCGATAGGCGACCTTGCCGCCGGCCTTCTCCAGCGTCTCCACCACGACGTCGGCCAGCCCCTTGCCATAGGCCTGCTTGTCGTCCAGAACCGCGACGTTCTTGCCCTTGAAGGTCTGGGCCAGATAGGTGCCGGCAACCACGCCCTGCTGGTCGTCACGGCCGCAGACCCGGAAGATGTTCGGATGGCCCTTGGCGGTCAGCAGCGGGTTGGTGGCGGTCGGGGTGACCATCACCACGCCTTCTTCCTGGTAGACGTCGGCCGCCGGGATGCTGGCGCCGGAGCAGAGATGGCCGACCACCGCCGTCACCTTCTCGCGCACGAACTGGTTGGCGACGGCCACCGCCTGACGCGGGTCGCAGGCATCGTCGCCCACCTTCAGCACCAGCTTCTGCCCCAGCACGCCGCCTTTGGCGTTGATGTCCGCGACCGCCTGCTTGGCTCCGTACACCGACTGCTCGCCCAGCGCCGCGACCGGGCCGGTCGTCGCCGTGCCCAGGCCGATCACGATGTCGGCCTGCGCCGTGCCGAAGCCGGCCAGCAGCGCCGTCGCGCTGACGAAGGAAAGGACGGTGAGACGCATGATTGGTTCTCCCAGGATGGCCATTTTGTGCCGGACCATATCCGCCGGCCACGGCATGTTTTCTTTTCTGACCGATACGACAGGATTTTAAAAGCGCGATCATGGGTTTCGCAGCGCTCCGACGGAAACCGCGACCGTTCGCCGCCATCGCCGTTGTGCGCCACCGTTTGAGCGGGACTCCTGCCCACGGGAGGACCGCAGCGCCTATTGCCCGCCATGCCCTCCGCCTCATTTGGTGCCGGAAAGAAAAACCCCCGCCGGATCGCTCCGGCGGGGGTTTCCTTTACCGACCGCTGCTTGCGGCTATCAGGCCGGAACGGCGACCTTGTCCGCGACTTCCTGGAAGGCCGGGATCTGGTCGAAGTTCATGTAGCGGTAGATGTCGGCGGCGGACTTGTTCACCACGCCGACCTGGGCCAGATACTCCTCGGTGGTCGGGATCTTGCCCAGCAGCGCCGCGACGGCGGCCAGTTCGGCCGACGACAGGTAGACTCGGGTGTCGATGCCCAGACGGTTCGGGAAGTTGCGGGTCGAAGTGGAGACGGCAGTCGAGCCCTTGCGGACCTGCGCCTGGTTGCCCATGCACAAGCTGCAGCCGGGCATCTCCATGCGGGCGCCGGCCTTGCCGAGGGTGGCGTAGTAGCCCTCCTCGGTCAGCATCATCGCATCCATCTTCGTCGGCGGAGCGATCCACAGGCGGGTCGGGAGGTCCGAATTCCCGTTCAGGATCTTACCGGCGGCGCGGAAGTGGCCGATGTTGGTCATGCAGGAACCGATGAACACCTCGTCGATCTTGTCGCCGGCGACCTCGGACAGCGTCTTCACGTCGTCCGGATCGTTCGGGCAGGCCAGGATCGGCTCCTTGATGTCGGCCAGATCGATCTCGATCACCGCGGCATAGTCGGCGTCGGCGTCCGGACGCAGCAGCTGCGGGGAGGATATCCACGCCTCCATCGCCTTGATGCGGCGCTCCAGGGTGCGCGCATCGGCGTACCCGCTGGCGATCATCCACTTCATCAGCGTGATGTTGGAGGTCATGTACTCGATGATCGGCTCCTTGTTCAGGAGCACGGTGCAGCCCGCCGCCGAGCGCTCGGCCGAGGCGTCGGTCAGCTCGAACGCCTGCTCGACCTTCAGGTCGGGCAGACCTTCGATCTCCAGCACGCGGCCGGAGAAGATATTCTTCTTGCCCTTCTTCTCGACCGTCAGCAGGCCGGCCTTGATCGCGTAGAGCGGGATGGCGTTGACGAGGTCACGCAGGGTGACGCCCGGCTGCATCTCGCCCTTGAAGCGGACCAGGACCGATTCCGGCATGTCCAGCGGCATGACGCCGGTGGCGGCGGCGAAGGCGACCAGACCGGAACCGGCCGGGAAGCTGATGCCGATCGGGAAGCGGGTGTGGCTGTCGCCGCCGGTGCCGACAGTGTCCGGCAGCAGCAGGCGGTTCAGCCAGGAGTGGATGACGCCGTCGCCCGGACGCAGCGCCACGCCGCCGCGGGTGGAGATGAAGTCCGGCAGCTCGTGGTGGGTCTTGACGTCCACCAGCTTCGGATAGGCAGCGGTGTGGCAGAAGGACTGCATCACCAGATCGGCCGAGAAGCCCAGGCAGGCCAGGTCCTTCAGCTCGTCGCGGGTCATCGGGCCGGTGGTGTCCTGCGACCCCACCGTCGTCATCTTCGGCTCGCAATAGGTGCCCGGGCGGATACCCTTGCCTTCCGGCAGGCCACAGGCGCGGCCGACCATCTTCTGGGCCAGCGTGTAGCCCTTGCCGGTGTCGGCCGGCGAGGCCGGCTGGCGGAACAGCTCCGACGCCGGCAGGCCGAGCGCCTCGCGGGCGCGGGTGGTCAGGCCGCGGCCGATGATCAGCGGGATGCGGCCGCCGGCACGCACCTCGTCGAAGATCACCTCGGAGCGCACGGTGAACTCGGCGATGACCTCGCCGTTCTTCAGCGCCTTGCCCTCATAGGGGCGCAGCTCGATGACGTCGCCCATCTCCATCTTGTTGACGTCGAGTTCGATGGGCAGGGCGCCGGCGTCTTCCATGGTGTTGAAGAAGATCGGGGCGATCTTGGTGCCGAGGCAGACGCCGCCGAAACGCTTGTTCGGGACGAACGGGATGTCCTCGCCGGTGAACCACAGCACCGAGTTGGTGGCGGACTTGCGCGAGGAGCCGGTGCCGACCACGTCGCCGACATAGGCGATCAGGTTGCCCTTCTGCTTCAGCGCTTCCAGCTGCTTCGTCGGGCCGCGCTGGCCCGGCTCGTCGGCCTCGATGCCCGGACGCGGGTTCTTCAGCATGGCGAGCGCGTGCAGCGGGATGTCCGGACGGCTCCAGGCGTCGGGGGCCGGCGACAGGTCGTCGGTGTTGGTCTCGCCCGACACCTTGAAGACGGTCAGCGTCATCGACGCCGGGACTTCCGGACGCGAGGTGAACCACTCGGCATCGGCCCAGGACTGCAGCACCGACTTGGCGTTGGCGTTGCCCTTGTCGGCCAGCTTCTTGACGTCGTGGAAGAAATCGAAGACCAGCAGGGTCTTCTTCAGGCCTTCCGCGGCGGCGGTGCCGCACTCGGCATCCGACAGCAGGTCGATCATCGGCTGGACGTTGAAACCGCCGAGCATGGTGCCCAGCAGTTCGGTGGCCTTGACCTTGGAGATCAGCGGCGAGCTGTCGGCGCCCTTGGCGACGGCGGCCAGGAACCCGGCCTTGACGCGGGCGGCATCGTCGACGCCGGCCGGAACGCGGTGGGTGATGAGGTCGAGGAGGAAGGCCTCCTCGCCCGCCGGCGGGGCCTTCAGCAGGTCGATCAGCTCCGACGTCTGCTTCGCGGTCAGGGGCAGAGCCGGGATTCCGAGGGCGGCGCGTTCGGCCGCGTGCTGGCGGTAGGCTTCGAGCACGGCAGGGTTCCTCATAAATGAAAGGCCGGCCCTTGGATGGGAACCGTGAGACGGCCCGCTTGAACTCAGGTCGGGTTTATATGCCTGCTAAAGTGAAAGTGCAAGGGGGCGCCCCGCTTACGTGAAGCGGACAGGACGAAGCTGCCATTCTTTTTGCACTGGTATTACCGGCGCTTGGTATGACCACTTCGTCGTCCCCGCTTTACTTCAGCGCGGCCGCCTGCTCCGGCGCCAGCAGCACGATGCCGTCCTCGTCGGCGAACAGGATGTCGCCGGGGCGCACCGCCGTGCCCGGCAGTTCGACGGCCACGTCCACCAGCCCCTGGTCGCGGCGGGTGGAGGCCCGCGGGATCGACGCCAGCGCCTTGATGCCGAGCGGCAGGGCCGCCAACTCCGCCACGTCGCGGACGCAGCCCCAGATCACCACACCGGCCCAGCCGTTCTTCGCCGCCGACGCGGCGATCATGTCGCCCATCAGGGCGCAGCGCAGGCTGCCGGCGCCATCCACCACCAGAACGCGGCCGGCGCCGGGGGTTGCAAGCAGCTCCTTGACGCGGGAATTGTCCTCCAAACACTTCACGGTGACGACCGGACCGGTGAAGCGGGTGACGGCGCCGAAGTCGCGGAAGCCCGGCAGGACATAGCGGGCGTCGTCCTTGAAGCGGTCGAACAGGTCGCAGGTGGGGGTGAAGGCGGCGGTTTGGTCGGCGGCGGTCTGGTCAATCGTCATGGGGCTTTGAACTCCACAGCGTGAACGGTACGGGGACTTTCTCGCCCCCCTCTTGCGCCAAAGGCGGGCAGCAGGCAAGAGCCGCGCGCCGCGATGGCGGCAGGTCGGCGAACGTGACGCAGGAGACTTGCCGAACGTGCAATCGACGCCAGCGCAACTGCACCCATATTTCCGACAAGACGAAGAAAACGGATGGTGCCTTCCCCATGAAAACGCCGAACTTCGCGGCTTTCGCTGCGGCCGGTGCGCTGACGATGCTGGTCTCCGCCTGCGCCTCCACCCTCTCGCCCCCGCCGGTGGCACAGCCCGATCCGGCGCTGCTTTCCATCATCAACAGCAACGTGACCAACGACTGCAACCCGCAGACCGCCGCGGTGCTGACCGGCGTGGGCCTGCCTGCCAGCAACGTGCGCGGCGTGAATTACGGCATCTATCGCGACGAATACCGCGACAAGATCGTCCGCTGGGACGCCTGGGTGTATCTGAAGGATCAGCCTGGCTCGCTGGTGGTCACGCTCGACGAGGATTGCCGGCCGATCCAGATCTATGCGCGCGAAGGGGCGAAGCTGCCGGGCAGGTAAAGAAATAGCCGTCCGGGCCGGGAGTTGGAACGGCATGGAACAGGGTTCCGGCATCCGTTCCACACCCGGGCAGTTGCCCATCCGTGACGGACGCCTGCCAGGACGGTGGAACAGCGTGGAACAGTTCCCCGGCTGTCGTTCCATCCGATCGGGCGAAGCGGCCCGATCGGCGGCGGGCTGACTGTCGAACGGCATGGCGGGCCTCCGTGAACGGGGTCAACCGCCGTAGTTTATAGGACTTTCATCCTTTCTCGGGGTTTTTGTCGAAGGGACCGGATTGCGGTTCCACTTCGCAAAAACCTCTGACCTGTCTTAACTATCCCCCTGCCGCCCGGACAACGTTGCCGACGCGCCCTCCGACACATGGGCATCCACCGCACGGTCATGGCGCTTCAGCCGTTCCTGAAGCGTGTCGCCCATGCGCAGGGCCACGGCGATGGACAGGATGTCGCCCAGCACCAGATGGGCGATGCGGACGGTCATCGGCGAGTGGATGTCGAAATCGTCGGCCACATCGGCGACGAGGCTGACCGTCGCCATGTCGGCGAGCGGCGAACCCGAGCGGGTCAGAGCCACCACGTCGGCCCCGGCCTTGCGGGCGTTCTGCACGGCGTCGAGGATGTCGCGGGTGCGGCCGGTGCTGGACACCGCAACCACGGCATCGCCCTTTGCCAGGGTCAGGGCGGAGGCGAAATAGACGTGGGAGTCGGTGTAGGCGACGGTCGGCATGCCTAGCCGGAAGAACTTGCGCTGGATGTCCTCCGCCACCGTGCCGGAGTTGCCGGAGCCGTAGAACTCGATCCGGCGGGCCGCGGCCAGCACGTCGGCGGCGCGGTCCACCGCGTCGGCCGACAGGTTGTTGCGCACCTGCATCAGCGTGGCGATGGTGCGGTCGAACAGCTTGCCGGCCAGCACCGCCCCCGGCACACCCCCTGGAACATTGCCATCCGCATCCAGTTCCCCCCCCACCGACAGATCCTGATGCAGGAACGGCATGCCGCCGGCGATGTCCTGCGCCAGCTTGATCTTGAATTCGCGGAAACCGCGGCAGCCCAGCGCCGCGCAGAAGCGCGCCACCGTCGGCTCGCTCACCCCGACCCGGTCGGCCAGTTCGGCCATGGACAGGTTGATCACGTCGCCCGGATGGGCCATCGCATAGTCGGCCAGCTTGCGTTCCGAAGGCCGGATCTGGTCGCGGACGGCGGCGATTCTCGCCAGCATGTGGGGGGCGCTCCCTTCTGATTGTGGGTCAGCCTAGCACATGTAGCAAAGCTACATATACAGCGCTGCGAACGACCGATTCCGTCGCGGGCGCGACCTGCCCTTTCCGAGCGTTTCCAACCGCTCCGGCCTTGCCCTGCGACAAAATGCCGGGCCTGTCCGCCTTGTCCGGAAGCCCGCCCGGGAGTATGTAGTAAAACTACAGAACGGGCGCAACACACGGCATCGGTCACCGCACCGGCCGCCCCGCGCCCGGTCTGAAAATATGACGTGTATCAACGAATCCGGCGCCGATTGCGCCTATGCTTCCAATCGTCCCGCGTGGTTCGCGGGCACCACGAGACCGCCGACACGGCCATTGACCCGCGCCGACGGCTATATCTCTGAGGAGTCATCATGGACACCCTGCTGATGGACGGACTTGCCCAGGCCACGGAGCAGCAGTCCGCCGCCGACCCCTGGCGCGGCTTCGCCCCGGGCGTCTGGCGCCGCTCGGTCGACGTCCGCGATTTCATCCAGCGCAACCTGACCCCCTATGAAGGGGACGCAGGCTTCGTCGCCGGTCCCACCGCCCGCACCACCGCGCTGTTCGCCAAGGTCACCGACCTGCTGAAGCAGGAACGCGCCGCCAAGGGCGGCGTCCTGGACGCCGACACCGAAGTCTTCGCCTCGATCACCTCGCACGCCGCCGGTTATATCGACCGCGAGCTGGAAGTGATCGTCGGCCTGCAGACCGACAAGCCGCTGAAGCGCGCCATCATGCCGTTCGGCGGCTGGCGCATGGTCAAGACCGGGCTGGAGGCCTACGGCTACACCCCGTCGCCGAAGCTGGAAGAGATTTTCCCGGTCCTGCGCAAGACGCACAATGACGGCGTGTTCGATGTCTACACGCCCGAGATGCTGCGCTGCCGCAAGTCCGGCGTCATCACCGGCCTGCCCGATGCCTATGGCCGCGGCCGCATCATCGGCGACTATCGCCGGCTGGCGCTGTACGGCGCCGATTTCCTGATCAAGGACAAGAAGGCACAGCTGGCCTCGCTGGAAGTCAGCCGGATCGACGAGGACGTGCTGCGCCTGCGCGAGGAGATCTCCGAGCAGATCCGCGCGCTGAAGGAGCTGGTCGAGATGGCCGCCTCCTACGGCTTCGACGTCAAGCGTCCGGCCGCCACCGCGCGGGAAGCGGTGCAGTGGACCTATCTGGCCTATCTGGCGGCGGTCAAGGAAGCCAACGGTGCCGCCATGTCGCTGGGCCGGGTGTCCAGCTTCCTCGACATCTACATCGAGCGCGACCTCAGCGACGGCGTCATCACCGAGGCGGAAGCCCAGGAGATGATCGACCATTTCGTCATGAAGCTGCGTCTGGTCCGCTTCCTGCGCACGCCGGAATACGACCAGCTGTTCTCGGGCGACCCGACCTGGGTGACGGAATGCCTGGGCGGCATGGGGCTGGACGGCCGGACGCTGGTCAGTAAGACCAACTTCCGCATGTTGCAGACCCTGCACAACCTGGGGCCGGCGCCGGAACCGAACCTGACGGTGCTGTGGTCGGAGAAGCTGCCGGACGGCTTCAAGCGCTTCTGCGCCGACACCTCGATCAAGACCTGCTCGGTCCAGTACGAGAGCGACGACCTGATGCGCGGCTATTGGGGCGACGATTACGGCATCGCCTGCTGCGTCTCGGCCATGCGCATCGGCAAGCAGATGCAGTTCTTCGGCGCCCGCGCCAACCTGGCCAAGACGCTGATGTACGCCATCAACGGCGGCAAGGACGAGGTTTCGGGCGAGCAGATCGCCCCGGCCTACGCGCCCATCACCGGCGACGTGCTGGACTATGACGAGGTCATGGCCCGCTTCGAGCCGATGATGGAGTGGCTGGCCAAGGTCTACATGAACGCGCTGAACGCCATCCACTACATGCACGACAAGTACATGTACGAGCGGATGGAGATGGCGCTCCACGACCGCGACATCCTGCGCACCATGGCCTGCGGCATCGCCGGTCTGAGCGTGGTGGCGGACAGCCTGTCGGCGATCAAGCACGCCAAGGTGAAGGTCATCCGCGACGAGAGCGGCCTCGCCACCGATTTCGAGATCGACGGCGACTATCCGGCCTTCGGCAACAACGACGCGCGGGTCGACGACATCGCGGTGTGGGCGGTCGAGCGCTTCATGACGGCGCTGCGCAAGCAGAAGCCCTACCGGAACGCCATGCCGACGCAGTCGGTGCTGACGATCACCTCCAACGTGGTCTACGGCAAGAAGACCGGCAACACGCCGGACGGCCGCAAGGCCGGCCAGCCCTTCGCGCCGGGCGCCAACCCGATGCACGGGCGGGACAAGAAGGGCGCCATCGCGTCGATGGCCAGCGTGGCGAAGCTGCCCTACGCCCATGCGCAGGACGGCATCAGCTACACCTTCACCATCGTCCCCGGCGCTCTCGGCCGGACCGAATACGAGCGGGTGAGCAATCTGGTCGGCATGCTGGACGGCTATGCCGCCCAGGGTGGTCACCACATCAACGTCAACGTCTTCGACCGCGAGACGCTGTTGCACGCCATGGACCATCCGGAGCTGTACCCGCAGCTGACCATCCGGGTGTCTGGCTATGCCGTGAACTTCATCAAGCTGACGCGCGAGCAGCAGCTCGACGTCATCAGCCGGACGTTCCACAACAAGCATTGAGGGGGGGTGACGGGTCGGTTCCCTCTCCCGCCCCGGGAGAGGGAAGGGGCCCGCCGCAAAGCGGTGGGAAGGGTGAGGGGTTATCCAGACATGGATTTCCGATCCTTGGGCTACCCCTCACCCTCCCCACTTCGTGGGTCCCCTCCCTCTCCCGGGACGGGAGAGGGAACACCCCGGATCGCAAAGTTTTAAAATTGGATCGGTTATGACTCCCCCCCTCCCCCAAGCCCGCCCCGGCTCCGTTTCCGGCTGGATCCATTCGGTCGAGACCGGCGGCACGGTGGACGGGCCGGGGATCCGCTATGTGCTGTTCATGTCGGGGTGCCCGCTGCGCTGCCTCTACTGCCACAACCCCGACACCCAGCACATGCATGACGGGACGCGGACGACCTCCGCGGAAGTCCTCGACGACATCGCGCTCTACGCCACCTTCCTGCAACGCGCCCATGGTGGATTGACGCTGAGCGGCGGCGAGCCGCTGGTGCAGCCGGAATTCACCGCCGCCATCCTGCGCGGGGCGAAGGCGCTGGGGCTGCACACCGCGCTCGACACCTCCGGCTTCCTCGGCAACCATGCCGACGACCATCTGCTGGAGGACGTCGACCTCGTCCTGCTCGACATCAAGGCCTTTTCCGAGAAGACCTACCGCCATCTGACCGGCGTTCCGCTGCGCCCGACGCTGGAGTTCGCCGAACGGCTGGCCGGGCTGAACAAGCGCATCTGGCTGCGCTATGTGCTGGTCCCCAACCTGACCGACGACGCGGCCGAGATCGACGGGCTGGCGGAGTTCGTCGCCGGGCTGGGCGTGGTCGACCGGGTCGACGTGCTGCCCTTCCACAAGATGGGCGAGCACAAATGGAAGGCGTTGGGACGCAAATACATGCTGACCGACACCGAGCCGCCGTCGCGCGAGCTGGTGGAACGGGTGCGCAAACAGTTCCAGGCGCAGGGGCTGCGGGCGGACTGAGCCCCCTGCCGAAAACGTCATCGACACGTCACGAAGGCGACACGACGCCGTCACGCGCCCTCGCCTAATACCCCCTTTGGAATTCGCTTGGGTTTCAATTGGGGGGTTCTTTTCAATGCGGACGATACACCGTGCGGGACGGTTGAGGACGGCGCTGCTGTCCGCCACCGGCCTCGCCTCTCTCATCCTGTCCACCTGCGGTGTTGCGATGGGGGTCGCCTCCGCCCAGACCGCGGACAGCGTGACCGTCGGCGGCTCCAGCTTCGTCAACCAGGGCCTGGTCGGCGTCGGCCGGATCGGCTCCGCCACCCGCGACAAGTATGGCGAGACCTTCGGCTCGATGTCCGGGCTGACCTTCGACGCCAGGTCCTGGCGGCGCACCGGCGACAGCTACAGCGGCATCATGTATGCCCTGCCCGACCGCGGCTACAACGTCGTCGGCACCACCGACTACCGGCCGCGATTCAACACGCTGGCCCTGTCGCTGACGCCCTATTACGGCAGCGCCGCGCTGGCCGCCGGCAGCGGGCAGCAGTCGCAGATCGGGCTGAGCCTGCTCGACACCACCCTGCTGACGGAAGCGAACGGCGCCGTCACCACCGGCCTCGACCCGCAGCCGCGCACCGGCGTGCGCGCCGCCGCCGGGGGGCTGCCGGCGCTGCCGCAGGCCTACAACGGCAAGGTCAGCCTCGACACCGAGGGCATCGCCCGGCTCGCCGACGGCAGCTTCTTCATCAGCGACGAATACGGCCCCTACATCTATCACTTCTCCGCCACCGGCCGGATGATCTCGGCGGTGCAGCCGCCGGCAGCATTGCTGCCGGTGCGCAACGGCGGGCTGGATTTCGCCTCCAACAACCCGGCCACCGGCCAGCCGGCACCGACCCCGGCCGACCCGGTCACCGGGCGGCAGAACAACCAGGGGCTGGAAGGCCTGTCGCTGACGCCGGACAAGACCAAGCTGGCGACCCTGCTGCAAAGCGCCACCCGCCAGGACGGCGGCACCGGCGGCAACAGCGCCACCCGGCGCAACACCCGCCTGCTGATCTACGACGTGTCGTCCAACCCGGACAGCCCGGCGCTGATCGGCCATTACGTCGTGCCGCTGCCCACCTTCCGGTCCGGCAGCAGCACGCTGGTCGCGGCGCAGAGCGAGATGCTGGCGCTGAACGACAAGCAGTTCCTCGTCCTATCGCGCGACAGCAACAACGGCCAGGGGCTGAGCGGCACCAACTCGCTCTACCGCAGCATCGACATCGTCGACGTGTCGAACGCCACCAATCTGGTCGGCACCGCCTATGAGGGCACCACCCCCGTCGCTCCCGGCGGCAATCTGGTGGCCTCGGTCACGCCGGTGTCCTACAGCCAGTTCCTGAGCATCAACAACAACGGCCAGCTGGCGAAGTTCGGGCTGCACAATGGCGGCGCGCAGGACGCCAACCTTTTGTCGGAGAAGTGGGAGGCGATGGGGCTGCTGCCGGCGCTCGACGCCGCCAGGCCCGACGATTTCTTCCTGTTCGTCGGCAACGACAACGACTTCCTGACCCGCAACGGCTATCAGGTCGGCGCCGCCTATGACGCCGGGACCAATGTCGACACGATGCTGCTGGTCTACCGGCTGACCCTGCCGACCTACGTCGATCCGCTCGCCATCGAATCGCTGCGCCAGACCGCCCTGCCGGTGGCACGCGGCCTCGGCAACGCGTCGGTGGCGATGGCCGACGCGGCCTCACGCTCGGTGCGCAGCCATCTGAACGGCCTGCGCTTCCTCGGCACCTCCGGCGAAGGCGGCGGACAGGCCGCAAGCGGTCCGGCGATCAGTGGCTGGGCCGGCGGACGGCTGGGCTACAACAACGCCGACGACACCGGCATGGCGCTCGGCGGCGACACCGATTCGCGCACCGGGCAGGTCGGTGCCGACATCCGCATCGCCGACACCCTCGTCGCCGGCTTCGCGGTGGGGGGCGCGCGCAACAGCCTGTCCTTCGGCGACACCGGCAGCGCCAAGGTCCGCTCCGCCTCGATAAGCCCCTATGTCGCCGGCCAGTACGGCGGCTTCTTCGGCAGCCTGTCGGGCACCTATTCCTTCGACACTTACGACAAGATCGCCCGCAACACCGGCGCCTACGGCCTGACCGCCCGCGGCGAGACCAAGGGGCGCAGCTGGTCGGTCGGCGTCGACGGCGGCTATGAGCTGGGCGAAGGGGCGTGGTCGTTCGGCCCGGTCGCCGCGGCGCGCTACACCCGCGCCACCATCGACGGCTACACGGAGGCGGAAGCCATCCACCTGAACGGCATCCTGCCGAGCCAGACCCAGCGCGGCTGGAGCTGGGAGTTCGGCGGGCAGGTCGCCCACCGCTTCGAGACGGAAAGCGCGTCGATCATCCCGCAGGCCCGCCTCAGCTACGAGTGGAACCGGGTGCGCGGGGCCGAGACGCTGGCCGCCACGCTCGCCAACCGCACCACCAGCAGCCTGGGCACGGTGACCCGGACCTTCGGCACGCCCGAACGCGACGGGCTGCGCGCCGGGGCCGGCGTCACTCTGCTGAGCGGAGCGGTGGCGTGGCAGGTCGGGTATGACGGCAAGTTCGGTCACGACAACCGCGACCACAGCGTCTTCACCTCGGTCGGCTACCGGTTCTGAAAAACGGGCATGGCGGGCGGGATCGTCTCCCGCCCGCCATGCCGCTTTTCGGGTGCCGCTGTCAACGGCACTCAGGCCGGGCGGATCGCCTGGGCGAAGGTGAACAGCATGGTCGGGTCGACCGCCCTCTTCACCTCGGCCAGCTTGGCGAGATTCTCGCCGTAATAGGCCCGCTGCCAGTCGGCGAGCGACGGGTCGGGGAAGTTCTGGAACGCTCCCTGGGCCCTGGTCCGGCGGTTCACGTCGTCGTAGAAGCGCTGCTGCCATTCCAGCGCCTGCTCGATCAGCAGGGCCGAATCCGTCGGCCGCCACCAGTTGGCCTCGACCGAGAACAGCCAGTCATAGCCACGGTGGACATAGGCGGTTTCCGTCGGGCCGACGCGGTTGATGGCGCCGCCGACCTGGAAGAACTTGAAGGCGACCGGCATCGAGGTGGCGGGCATCCTGGCCGCCCAGTCGAACATCGCGGCGATGGCCTCGTCGCCGATGTCCGCCGCCTTCATGTAGCTGGATTTTTCCTGGTAGTAATAGGGGAAGGTGGTTTCGGTCAGGAAATCCTGCCCCGTCCAGTAGGGCACATTCTCCTCAAGCTTGGACTGGCTCCAGTCGATCGACTCCCAGGTGGATTTGAAGATTTCCTTCAGCGTCACTCTGGATTTGTGCAGCTGCCCGAGGATCGACAGCTTCAGCGGCACGTTGGCGCAGCGCTCCTGCCAGCTCGGGATGGTGACGTTGATCTTGCTGCCGAACTCGTCGGGGGCCGCCGCCAGTTCGGTCAGCAGGAGCTTCAGGATTTTCGGCAGATCCTTGCCGGCCCAGACCAGATTGAACACCGTCACCGGCTCCGCCGGGCGGGTTTCCACGGTGAAGGAGGTGTTGATGCCGAAATTCCCGCCGGCACCGCCGCGGCAAGCCCAATAGAGGGCGGATTCGCTGTCCGCATTGGCGTTCACGTGGCTGCCGTCGGCCTTGACCAGCTCCGTCGCGCGCAGCAAATCGGACGCCATGCCGAACTTGCGCATGTTGAAGCCGATGCCGCCGCCCAGCAGGAATCCGGCGGCGCCGACCGAATCGCAGCGCCCATGGGTGATGGTGCGGCCCAACCGCTCCATCTGCTTGTAGACGTAGGAGTTCAGCGTGCCGCCCAGCACCCGGACCAGCCCGTCGGATCCCTTCACCGGCTCCGCCCCCGCCATCAGCGTCATGTCGATCAGCAGGCCGGGCGTGGTGGAAAAGCCGGCGTAATTGTGGCCGCCGGACCGTACGGCGAAAGGCATGGCCTGCTGCTTCACCCAGGCGATGCAGGCCTGGACATCCTCCGGCCGCGAACAGCGGGCGATGCCGGCCGGCAGGGTGGCACCATAGCGCAGATTGTTGGGCCGGCAGATATCGGCGAAGAACGGATCCTCCGGCCGCAGCACCCCGCCCTTCACCCCCTTCGCCAAATCGGACCAGGCCGACGGCGGCGGGCAGTATGCCCCGCCGGTCTCCGCCGCGATGGCGGATCCCGGCATCAGCCGGACCGCGGCGGCGGCACCGGCGAAACGCCCGGCCCCGACAAGGAAATTGCGACGGGAAACGTGCAGTCCGAGTGCCATGGGCCTGTCCATCCTGTTTTATAAGTTGTGTTTTTCTAAATTTACTATCCTATTGATAATAATTTCCGTCAACCACGCCCGGATCAGGGGCCAAAAACCTCCTCGGCCACCGCATCCAGCAGGGCATCGTCGCTCTGCTGGTTGCCGTTCGTCAGGAAGATCAGCGCGGTGCGGCGGCCGGGGTAATAGCGGACATCGGCCTCGAACCCGTCATAGCGCCCGTCATGGCCGGCGCCGCGTCCCCAGCGGTCCTTCCATAGCGCCACACCCAGCCCCTGCCCGTCCTCATTCTCCGACGGGGTCAGCATGCGGCGGACCGTCGCCGCCCCCAGCAGCCGGTTGTCGCGGAACAGGGCGAAGACGAAGCGTTCCAGATCGCCGGCGGTGGTGACCAGCGGCCCGTCGCCGGTGGTCGCCGCCCAGGACCGCCGGCTGACGTCGCCCTCCCCGGTGTAGCCATGGGCGAGGCTGCGGTCGCGCGGATCGGCGCCGACGCTGGTCGAGCCCATCCCGGCCCGCTCCAGCACCCGGTTCCGCAGAACCTGCGCGAAGGGAACGCCGTCGCGCCGCGACGCGATGTGGCCGAGCAGGACATAATTGCTGTTGGAGTATTCGTAATGCCCGCCGACCGGACCGGTCGCCTTCTCCCCCGCCGCATAGGCGAGCAGGGTGCCGTCGCGCGGCAGCCGTTCCAACTTCGCCGCCTCATCCTCCTGATAGGCATCGGTGATGTAATCGGGAATGCCCGAGCTGTGGTCGAGCAGATGGACCAGACGCGCCCGGTTGGCGTTGGCAATCCTGTCCAGCGGCAGGTCGGAAGCCAGCTCCCGCACCGGCTGGTCGAGCGAGAGCAGCCCCTCCTCCACCTGTTGCAGCACGGCGGCGGCGGTCGCCATCTTGCCGACGGAGGCGACATAGAAGCGGGTGTCCTCCGTCACCGCCCGCCCGCCCTTGCGGTCGGCGATGCCGGACACCACCACCCGCCGTCCGTCCGGACCCGACACCAGCAGGATGCCGCCATCCAGTTCCTCGTCGCCCAGGAAGCGGTCGAGCAGCCGTTGCAGCCGGTCGGGCTTGGCGGCTGCGGCATCGGAGACTGGGATCGCCAGAGCCAGCATCAGCGCCAAGCCCGGCATCAGCCGGCGCAGACCCCCGGCACGGTTCGAAAAGCGGCCGGAGTTGTCCCGTCCTTGCGTCCGCATGCACCCTGCCCCCGTCCAGTGAGCGGCCCGGCGGGATTACGCCGAAAGCCATAACCGGAATCGAGGGTAAGACTCGCAATCGGAAAACGGCAAGGCGTGGACGCTAGCGCTTTTCAATCGGCCCCTTTACCACCGGTCGGGTGCTGCCGCGGACCACCAGTTCGCAGTCGAGATTGTGGTGCTTCGGCGTGACGCGGACGCCGTCGAGCGCCGCCAGGATCTGCGTGGCGCTGAGGCGGCCGATCTCGCGCTGGGGCGGGCGGACGGTTGTCAGCGGCGGCGGGCAGGAGCTGCTGAAGGGAAGGTCGCCGAATCCCACCACCGCCAGATCGTCCGGCACCTTCAGGTCGCGGCGGGTGACCTCGAACAGCACGCCCAGCGCTAGCGCGTCGTTGGAGCAGACCACGCCGTCGATATCGGAATGGCGGGTCAGAATCTCGTCGATCAGCCAGCGGCCGACCTCCGTCGTGGCGGCATCGGGGACGGTGAAGTCGATGGGATCGTGCAGGCCGCGGCGCATCACCTCCGCCTCATAGCCGTCGGTGCGGCTGCGGACGCGCAGATCCTGGTGGGCGGCGGCGCCGATGTAGGCGACCTTGCGGCTGCCCTGGTCGTAGAGGTGGCTGGTCTGCATGCGGCCGACCTCGAAATGCGAGAAGCCGACGCTGATGTTGACCGCCTCGCCGGGGTGGCCGGGCATGTCCCACATCTCCACCACCGGCACGCCGCAGGAGGCCAGCATGGCGCGCGTCCGTTCGGTGTGGTGGAAGCCGGTCACAACCATCGCCGCCGGTGACCAGGCGAGGAAGGCGCGGATCAGGCTTTCCTCCTCCTCCGGGCTGAACTCGCTGACGCCCAGCAGGGTCTGGTAATGCGCCGCCTGGAACATGCCCTGGAGCGTGTTGTAGGTCTCGGCGAAGAAAGAATTCAGGATGGACGGCAGGATGACGCCGACGGTACGGCTGCGCGCGGCGGCAAGGCTGCCGGCGACCAGATTGGGCACATAGCCCATCTCGTCGATCACCCGCGCGATGCGTTCGGCGAGATGGCGGGACACCGCCTCTGGCCGGCGGAGATAGAGCGAGACGGTGCTGGCCGACACATCGGCGGCGGTGGCTACGTCGGTCATCGTCACCCGCTGGGTGCCGCGGCGCGTCCGCTTCCTGGTTTCGGTCGTCTGCATCGTCGGTCTTCCTCACGCATCAGGGGCGGCGCATCAGTGCCGCGTCGGCGGGTCGGCATGGGCCATGTCGCCATGGTCCGGGTCGGCAAGCGCCAGTTCGGACAGCGCCAGGATCGCGTCGTGAACGAGCTGATAAGCGGCCTCGATCCGGCCGAGCGCCGGATCGCAATCCTCCCCGCTGTCACGCGTTTCCTGGCGCACCGCCCGGAACAGGCTCAACGCCTCGCGACCGATGATCCTATGGCTTGCCCACAGACCGCAATCCTCTTGCAGTGCGAGCGGGATATGCAACAGGCGATGGCGCAGCACGGCCGCGTCAAGCTCCAGTTCGGCGATGCGCCGGCTGAGAAGGGGTGTCATCGATGTCATGCCTTCGGAGCGCGCCCCGATGGACGCGCCCCGCTTTCCCACAATAAAGCTGCCGGATCAGCCGGCGACCAGATCGGCCATGGCGGCCTTCATGCCCTTCGCCTCGATGGCGGCGAGGCTGTCGGCCACCCGCGCGGCAAGGCCGGGGACGGCAGTCAGGTCCTCCTTCCACAGGCGGACGTCGGACAGGATGGCGGCCACCAGTGCCTTCGGATCGCTGCCGTTGGCCGCCCAGGCGGCGCTCATGGCCGCGATCACCTCGGCATTGTCGCTGATCGGGTAGGATCCGGCCTCGCGCTTGCCGGCATAGGCGCCGCCGGACAGCTCGCCGCGGTAGAAGCGCAGCAGCGCCGCCAGCGAGAAGGACAGGCCGGCCGGAGCCGAGCCGTTGCGGACCACCGCGTCCTTCAGGCTGGGCAGGACGCGCACCT
This sequence comes from Azospirillum sp. A23, assembly GCF_042938965.1. NCBI lineage: Bacteria > Pseudomonadati > Pseudomonadota > Alphaproteobacteria > Rhodospirillales > Azospirillaceae > Azospirillum > Azospirillum sp. A23. The sequence goes on from NZ_CP170666.1 coordinate 55,573, forward strand.
GCCACTTCGACACCGAGTTCAGCGTGATCGAGATCAGCTCGTGCCGGATATAGGGGTTGCCGAAGCGCTCCATGATGGTGCGGGCATAATCCTGCCGCTCGGCCTCCGGCAGGGGCACGTAGGGGACGATCTCCTCGAACATCACCCTGTTCAGGTAGGCCGAGACGGTCGGGTCGTCCATCATCGACTTGACGGTGTCCAGCCCGGCGCAATAGGCGGCCAGTGCGCTGGCGGTGTGGGCGCCGTTCAGGATGCGGACCTTGCGGGTGCGGTAGGGCTGAAGATCGTCGGTCCACACCACGTTCAGGCCGGCCTTGTGCAGCGGCAACTCGTCCGCCAGATGGGCCGGCCCCTCGATCACCCAGACATGGAAAGGCTCGGCGGCGACGGCCAGCCTGTCCTCATAGCCCCACTTGGCGGACAGCGCGGCGGCCTCGTCCTTCGGATAGCCGGGGACGATGCGGTCGACCAGCGTGTTCAGGAAGTGGTTGTGCGTCTCGATCCAGTCGGCGAAGCCGGCCTCCAGGCCCCAACGCTTTGCATGGGCCAGGACGATGCGCTTCAGGTTGGTGCCGTTGGCCTCGATCAGTTCGCAGGGCAGGAAGACCAGACCGCTGTCGGCGCTGCCGCCCAGCGCCTTGTAGCGGGCATACAGCAGGGCCGCGACCTTGGCCGGGAAGCTGTCCGGGCAGGTGCCGGGCGCATAGGCCTCCTCGCGGTCGGCGATGCCGGCCTCGGTGGTGTTGGAGACGAAGAATCGCAGCGCCGGAGACACGGCCAGCTCGACCATCCGTGCCCAGTCCGCATAGGGGTTGAGCGCTTCCGACACGCAGGAGACGACGCGGCGGGATTCGACCTCCCGCCCGTTCTCAATGCCGCGCAGCAGGACGGTGTAGAGGTTGTCCTGCGCCTTCAGCAGCGGTGCGATGCCCTGGCCCAGCGGCTGGGCGATGGCGACACCGGCTTTGGTCAGCCCCTGCCCGTTGGCGACATCGACCATCCAATCGACGAAACCGCGCAGGAAGTTGCCGTCTCCCACCTGAAGAATGGTCACGGGCAGGGTCGGAGCGCCGTCGGTGTGAGCGACGTCGAACGCGCCGCCGGCAAGCTGGTCACGGGTCAGGGAACGCATGACTGGGCATCCTTAAGGGGAGCTGAAAATCCGGGCCCGGCGCCATCAGGGCAAGCACAGGCGATGGGTTCAATATACTAATATATTAATGGGCCGGGCAAGGGGAAAAGGGTGCGGCATTGTGGTGGGGAGGGTGAGGGGAGAGCGTGGCGGCCCTTATCGAGAATCCACCCAATGCATCCCCCTCACCCCACCCCTCTCCCCAGGGGGGAGAGGGAGATCCCCCTACTCCTTGAACCCCGCCATATGCTCGAACAGATGGCGCTTGCGGCGGATCTCGGCCTCGGCTTCATCCACCAGCACGTGATAACGCTCGGGGTTGGCGCGCTCCACGGCGCTGAAGCGGGACTCGCCGGCCATGAAGGCGGCAAGGCCGGCCGACGGAGCGCCGCTGTCCAGCTGCAGGGCGGTCTTGCCCTCGGCCAGCCGCTGCGGATCGCGGCGATAAAGCGACCAGTGACCGCTGTCCACCGCCAGCTTCTGGTGCTCCAGCCCGTGCGACAGCTCGAAGCCGTGGGCGACGCAATGGCTGTAGGCCAGCACCAGCGAGGGGCCGCGGTAGGCCTCGGCCTCCGTCAGGGCGTTCAGCGTGTGGCTGTCGCGGGCACCGAAGGCGGTGCGGGCGACATAGACATGGTCGTAGGCCATCGCCATCAGCCCCAGATCCTTCTTCGCCGCCGACCGGCCGGCGGTGGCGAACTTGGCCGAGGCGCCGATGGGCGTCGCCTTGGACTGCTGGCCGCCGGTGTTGGAATAGACCTCCGTATCCATCACCAGGATGTTGATGTCGCGCCCCGACGCCAGCGCATGGTCGAGGCCGCCATAGCCGATATCGTAGGCCCAGCCGTCGCCGCCGACGATCCACACGCATTTGCGGACCAGATAGTCGGCCAGTTGCTCCAGCCGGCGGGCCAGCGGGTCCTTCAGCGGGGCGAGCTGTGCCATCAGCGTGGCGACATGGGCGCGCTGGGCAGCGATGCCGGCGGCGTCGTTCTGCCCGGCCTCCAGCAATGCCGTGACGAGGCCGGGCTCCAGTTGGGCGGACAGCAGCGCTAGCGCATCGCGCGCCTGCTCGGCCATCCCGTCGATGGCGACGCGCAGGCCGAGGCCGAACTCCGCATTGTCCTCGAACAGCGAGTTGGCCCAGGCCGGACCGTGGCCGCTGGCGTCGGTGGTGTAGGGGGTGGTCGGCAGGTTGCCGCCATAGATCGACGAGCAGCCGGTGGCATTGGCCATCACCATGCGGTCGCCGAACAGCTGGGTCAGCATCTTGATGTAGGGTGTCTCGCCGCAGCCGGCGCAGGCGCCGGAGAACTCGAACAGCGGCTCCAGAAGCTGGCTGTGCTTGACGGTGACGGGCACCGACTCACGCGGGATGGCGGGCAGGTTGCGGAAGAAGTCGAAGGCCTCCTGCTGGCCGGCCAGCGCCTGGATCGGGCGCATCTCCAATGCCTTGCGGCCGGAACCGTGTTTGTCTTCCACCGGACAGGCGGCAACGCACAGCGTGCAGCCGGTGCAGTCAGCGGGAGAGGCTTGCAGGCGATAGCGGCCGCCAGGAAACTCGCGGCCCTTGTAGGGGATGGTCTCGAAGCCCTCCGGGGCGCCGGCCAGCGCCGACTCCGGCACCACGGTGGCGCGGATGGCGGCATGCGGGCAGACCAGCACGCACTTGTTGCACTCGATGCAGAGATCGGCGTTCCAGCCCGGCGCCTCCGCCGCGATGTTGCGGTGCTCATATTTCGAGGTGCCGGTCGGCCAGGTGCCGTCGACCGGGAAGGCGGACACCGGCAGCCGGTCGCCATGGCCGGCGATCATCATGGCGGTGACGCGCCTGACGAAGTCGGGGGCGGTTTCCGGCACCGGGGCCGGGCGGCCATGGTCGGCGGTGACATGGTCGGGCACCGGGACGGGATGCAGATGGGTCAGCGCCTGATCGACGGCGGCGACGTTGCGCGCCACCACCTCATCGCCGCGACGGGAATAGGTCTTGGCAATCGCCGCCTTGATCTCGGCGATGGCGTCCTCGACCGGCATGACCTTCGACAGGGCGAAGAAGCAGGTCTGCATGATGGTGTTGACGCGGCGGCCGAGCCCGACCTCCCGCGCGACGGCGCCGGCGTCGATGGCGTGCAAGGACAGCCTGCGCTCGATGCAGAGGCGCTGGACCTCGACCGGCAGGGCATCCCACACCTGTTGCGGCGTGCCGGGGGCGTTCAGCAGAAGGGTGGCGCCGGGGGCGGCCATCTCCGCCACCTCCACCCGCTCCATCAACGGCAGATGGTGGCAGGCGACGAACTGGGCCTGCCCGATCAGGTAGGGCGCGCGGATCGGATCCTTGGAAAAGCGCAGGTGCGACACGGTGGTCGAGCCGGACTTGCGGCTGTCATAGACGAAATAGGCCTGGGCGTGGCCGCCGCTGCGCGACTGGATGATCTTCAGCGAGTTCTTGTTGGCGCCCACCGTGCCGTCGGCGCCGAGGCCGAAGAAGACGGCCCGAGACACGCCCGGCTCCTCCACAGCCCAGTCCACATTCCAGGGAATCGACTGGTGAGTGACGTCGTCGGTGATGCCGACGGTGAAGCGGCGCTTCGGACGGTCGCGGCCCAGCTCGTCGAACACCGCCTTCGCCATGGCGGGGGTGAACTCCTTGGACGACAGGCCGTAGCGGCCGGCGACGACCATGGGGTCTATGGCACTTGACTCTGCGGCGCGGGCTTCGGACAAAGCGGCGACCACGTCGAGATAGAGCGGATCGGCGACGGCACCGGGCTCCTTGGTGCGGTCGAGGACCGCGATGCGCCGCACCGTCGCCGGCAGGGCGGACACGAAATCGGCGATGGCGAAGGGACGGAACAGGCGGACGGTCAGGCAGCCGACCCGCTCCCCCTGCCCGATCAGCCGGTCCACCGTTCCGTTGCAGGTCTCGGCACCCGACCCCATGACCACCACCACCCGCTCCGCCTGCGGATGGCCGTGATAGTCGAACAGGCGGTAGGCCCGGCCGGTGCGGGCGGCGAGTTGGTCCATCATCTCCTGCACGATGGCCGGGCAGGCGTCGTACCAGGGATTGGCGGCCTCGCGCGCCTGGAAGAACACGTCGGGATTCTGCGCGGTGCCGCGGACGACCGGATGGTCCGGCGTCAGGCCGCGGCGGCGGTGGGCATCGACGCAACGGTCGTCGATCAGGGCGCGCAGATCGTCGTCCGCCAGCGGCTCGATGCAGTTGAACTCGTGCGAGGTGCGGAAGCCGTCGAAGAAATGCAGGAAGGGCACGCGCGCCCGCAAGGTGGCGGCATGGGCGACGAGCGCCAGATCCTGCGCCTCCTGCACATTGGCCGAGGCCAGCATGGCGAAGCCGGTCTGGCGGCAGGCCATCACGTCGGAATGGTCGCCGAAGATCGACAGCGCGTGGGTCGCCAGCGTGCGCGCCGCCACATGCATGCAGAAGGGCGTCAGCTCTCCGGCGATCTTGTACATGTTGGGGATCATCAGCAGCAGGCCCTGCGACGCGGTGAAGGTCGTCGCCAGCGCGCCGGCCTGCAAGGCGCCATGGACCGCTCCGGCCGCCCCGCCCTCCGACTGCATCTCCACCACCTGCGGCACGCTGCCCCACAGGTTGGGACGGCGCGCCGCCGACCATTCGTCGGCGAATTCCCCCATCGGCGAGGACGGCGTGATCGGGTAGATCGCGATGACGTCGCTGGCGCGATAGGCCACGGAGGCCGCCGCCTCGTTGCCGTCCATGATGCGGGCCATCCTGTGGGCCATGGCGGGGGCGGACGGGGCGAGCCTGATGGGGTCGGTGGAGGTAGGGCTTTGGGTCATGCCGGAAAAAATCCTTTGTGCTGGCGACAGTCGTCTCCCGAGGGGGGCGTCTTCGATGACGGGGCCGGCGGGTCTTTCAAAAGCCGGCGCGGATTGCGGCAGAAAACGGCGGTCGACCAGGGCGAATGGTCGGTCCGAAGCGGGTCGGACACATTGACGTCGGTCAGTCCGGAGCGGAATTTCCGGGTGCCGCTGCTCTGCGCTGCACAACTGTCTGATATATTACTTTTGCAAGGAAGGCCCCAGATTGTCGCACTGCAACAATTGGCAAGGACCGAGCGTTTCCGCGGAGATGGCAGCGGCATAGCGCCCGTCCCCATGTTGCCGCCGGGACGGAAACAGCGCATAGCCCGTTGATCCAGGTCATTTATGGCGAGCCGATGCTGTGGCTTCCTACAGGCGGCTGAACCGGGCAGACCGGCCCGCCTTTAAAATCCGAACAGCAAAACAGGCCTTTCAACCTTCAATTATATTGCATCGCAGCAAGTAACCGCTCTCGGGAAACGGACGGGTTTTTGCTGCGACTGCGAAGAAATCAGCGCATCGCATCATTGGACTGCGACATTTTCGCAAGAGCCGAAGGCGGCACCGGAAAACCGCTTGCACCCAACACTGATATATTAATATAACTCCGTCAGCGATGCTCCCGCCCCTCTTGAAGCAGAGCGGAAGCGACCCATTCGCCCGGCACCGAACACCCGCCGGCCAGGCATCCCGCCCGAGGATCGCCGCCTGAAGGGCCTGTACGTGCGCACCGGCGCCTGCCGTGGCAGGCATGTGAGGAAAAGATGAACAAGATCCGTGGTTTGCGGTGGCAAATCCTTGCCCTGATGATGCTGGGCACCGTGGTCAACTACATCGACCGCAACACTCTGGGCATCCTGGCGCCGACGCTCAAGGAACAGCTCCACTTCACGACCGAGCAGTATTCCTTCATCGTCAGCGCCTTCCAGCTCTGCTACAGCCTGATGCAGCCGGTCGCCGGCTACATCACCGATCTGATCGGGCTGAAGCTGGGTTACGCGATGTTCGCCGGCGTCTGGGGCATCGCCGCCGCCATGCACGCGCTGGCCGGCAGCTGGCAGTCGATGGCCTTCTTCCGCGGTCTGCTGGGCGTCAGCGAAGCGGCGGCCATGCCGTCGGGCGTCAAGACCTCCACCCTGTGGTTCCCGGCCAAGGAGCGCTCCATCGCCACCGGCTGGTTCAACACCGGCAGCTCCATCGGCGCGATGATCGCCCCGCCCTTCGTCATCTGGCTGTCGCTGACCTATGGCTGGCAGGAAGCCTTCCTCGTCACCGGTCTGCTGGGTGTCGGCATGTCGGCCCTGTGGTACATGCTGTACCGCAACCCGGAAAACCATCCGCGCCTGACAAAGGAAGAGCACGCCTACATCCTGGACGGCCAGGAACAGGTCGAGCTGCCGAAGCCGTCGATGAAGCGCGTGCTCGGCAAGGGCAAGTTCTGGAGCATCGCCGCCGCCCGTTTCCTGACCGAGCCGGCCTGGCAGACCTTCAGCTTCTGGATCCCGCTGTACATGGTTTCCACCCGCGGCATGGACATCAAGCAGTTCGCCCTGTTCGCCTGGCTGCCGTTCCTGGCCGGTGACATCGGCTGCATCCTCAGCGGTTACCTGTCGCCCTTCTTCGTGAAGCGCTTCAAGATGTCGCTGGTCAATTCCCGCATCGCCGGCGTCGGCGTGGGTGCGGTCTGCATGATCGGCCCGGCGCTGATCAGCTTCACCGTCAGCCCGATCGCCGCAATCTTCCTGTTCTCCCTCGGCGCCTTCGCCCACCAGATGCTGTCGAGCCTGCTCTATGCCCTGGTCACCGACACCTTCGAAAAGCAGGACGTCGCCACGGCGACCGGTTTCGGCGGCATGGCCGGCTACATGGGCGGCATGATCTTCTCGCTGATGATCGGCCAGCTCGCCACCACCATCGGGTACGAGCCGCTGTTCGCCTGCCTGACCGTGTTCGACCTCGCCGCCTTCGCCATCATCGCCCTGGTGCTGGGCCAGCGCGGTCCGAAGTCCGCCGCCGCCGTCCCGAACGCCACGGCCGGCGCCGACTGACGGTTCGCCCGTCCCTGAAACGTCCCTTCAGTGTGATCGAGACGCCCTCCGGCTCATCGCCGGGGGGCGTCTTGCGTTTGGGCGCCATCCGGTCAGCGGTCTGGCGCTACTGGATAAAAAATCTGACCGAAGGAAGGAAAGCCGCTTGCCAGACGGATGAGATATTAATATATTAGTCCCGTACCGCTGGATGCGCCGTGGGTTGACCCGGCACAACTTGTTGGACGTTCCTCTCGGACTTCAAAGCCGCTGGTTTTCCAGCGGCTTTTTTTTGTCCGGACGGTCTTGAGGACGGTCAGTTGAAGAGGAACGACTGGCTGTCGATTTCGACCGCAGGGACCGGGCGCTCCGGGGTGGCGGTGACGGCCGCCGCCGCCGCGACGGACAGCAGCGAAGCCAGCGCGAAGGCCGAGGCGACCAGGGCGCGGGCGACGGTGTGGCGGCCAGTGAACTGATGGGCGGGCATGCGGCTGCTCCTGATCGGGGGATTCGATGATCGCGGCGTCGGAGAGCGGCGTCACCATCATCGGCAAACCCATGCTGCCACCGGTCCGCCCCTGTGAAACGCACTGTTACCGCATGTCCTGCATGATCATGTTGCACTGCATCACAGCGCTGTGACTGTGCATGATCCATAATGCGGCAACAGCTCGCAGCGCTCCGATTGCATCGTCTAGGCAGGATACTTACCCGCAACGTAGTTTTACTGCGCCAGCCCGCGGCGCCCGCCGACTTCGTCCAGATGGTCCAGCATATCGGCCGGGTCCTCATAGACACGCAGCGCGCCGGAGCGTTCCAGCTCCTCCCGGCCATAGCCGCCGGACAGCAGACCGATCCCCAGCGCCCGCGCCCGCTTGGCGGCGATCATGTCCCAGATGCTGTCGCCGACCACGAAGGCGCTGGCGATGTCCACGCCGATGCGCGCGGCGGCGGCCAGGAACAGGTCGGGATCCGGCTTGGCATATTCGACCTCGTCACGGGTGATGACCGCGGCCCTCAAGGGATCGACGCCCAGCTTCTCCAGCGCCGGCCGCGCCGTCTCCATCCGGCCGCTGGTGGCGATGGCCCAGGGGATGTTCAGCTCCGTCAGCGTGTCCAGCAGCTCGCGCGCGCCCGGCAGCGGAACCACGCCGGGAGCCAGCCGCCTGTAGGCCTGCGCATGGCGGTGGCGCAGCCGGTCGAGAAGAGCCTGGTCGGCACCGAGGCCGGTTTCGCGCAGCAGCATGTTGGTGAACAGCCCGCCGCTCATGCCGATCTTGCGGTGGATTCGCCAGACCGACAGGGCGATGCCTTCCTCGTCCAATGCCTCCTTCCAGGCCAGCACATGCTGATAGACCGTGTCGGTCAGCGTGCCGTCGAGGTCGAACAGGAAGGCGTTGGTCAGACGGGGGGTGCCGGTCATGTCCAGTATCCGCGGTTTGTGGTGGTTGGACCAAAGATGGGGCGGACCGGCTGCTTTCGCCAAGCTTTTGCCGCGGACGGCAATGGATTTCCCTCAACGATAATCCACGCGAATCGTCGCGGCACTTTCACCACGCAGACGCGAAGACTGCTGCTTCCGCTGGCGCGTTGACTTCGCTACAGTCCACCGCCAAGCTTGCCGCCGGTTGGTTCGGTGCAGTTTCGGGAGGGAGAAAAGCGCGTGTCGGAAAGGCCGGAGGATGGCGACAACCCGTCGACCGACGACGATCTGGTCACCTTGCTGGACCAGGTCAGCCGGCTTGTCTATGGCATCAGCTTCACCGACGGGCTTTTCCCGGCCCAATGGGTGGCGCTGCGCTATTTCCATGACGCGCCGGAGCCGGCGCGCACCCTGACCGCACTGGCGCGGTTCCAGAAAATCCACCTGGCACCGGTTTCGCGCACCGTCTCCACCCTGGTGGACAAGGGGCTGCTGACCCGACGCCCGCACCCCGGATTCAAGCGCGGCTGGCTGTTCGACCTGACCGACGACGGCCGGATCCTGCTGGAGCGCGACCCCCTGCGCCAGTCGCTGAGCCCGCCCATCGCCGCCATGGCAGCCAACGAACGGGCGATGCTGGGCCGGCTGATGAAGCGGATCATCACCCATATGCAGACGGGCAGCGGCGACGGCGAAGCCGGAGGGGAGAAGACGGACGGCACGCCGGTCGCCTGACCCCTCCTGCCGCCTCTCCTGCCCCTGCCCCGCCATTCCGCCCCATCCCATCAGAACGTCAGCCGTTCGATGTTCTGCAGCACCAGCTGGTGATGGTTCTGGTCCTCCAGCGTGACGGTCGTCTCCTGGGTGAAGGTCAGGCCGTGGCCTGACGGGTCCACCGTGTAGGCATGCCCGTCCAGCTGCTGCATCCAGTTGGTGCCGGCATTGGCGACGAAGGCGCCGACCTCCACCACGTCGGTCCACCCCGCCCCGCCGTTGATGGTCAGGTCGCCGCCGCGCGGGGCGAAGATGAACAGGTCGTCGCCGGCCCCGCCGGACATGCTGGTGGTGGTGGTTCCGGCATGCAGGATGTCCGCACCCGCGCTGCCGGTCATCGTCGCACTGTTCGAAACCAGAACCTGCACCGCCAGCGGGTCGCTGGAGAGCCCCTGATCGTCGCTGACCGTCACCTCCAGCGTCCGGGCGCCGCTGCCGGTGGGCGTCAGGGCCAGATGGTGGAGGATGTCGGTGTAGGTCGCGGTGGAGGCCGTGCCGGACAGCGACAGCTGGTGGTTGGCATCGTCCCAGCTGACCTCGATCCCGGTGCCGGCCACCGTCTTGCGCCCGGTCGACGGATCGGTCGCGATGGTCAGGCTGTCGAGGTTCAGCGTGTCGCCGGTCTGCGACCCGGCGGCGATGCGGATCGACATGCCGGACATGACGCTGCTGTCCACATCGGTGATCGTCGCGTCGGAAATCACGGCCGGGTGGTCGGTCGCACCGGCGGCGATCACGGTGGTGGGGTGGGCGGCGGCCAGCGTCGGCTTGTCGTTCACCGGATCGACGGTCACCGCCAGCGTCTGGGTGACCGCCGCGGTGCTGGCCCCGTCCTGGGCGGTCGCGGTGACCGACAGGGTGACGGTGCCGTTGGCGTCGGCCGGCGGGGTGTAGGTCAGGCCGGTCAGGTCGGCCGCGCTGAGGGTCCAGCTGCCGTCGCTGTTGTGCGTGCCGTGGTTCAGGCTGGCGCCCGCCGGCATGCCGGCGATCCGCACCGTCACCGTCTCCGACCCGTCGGTGTCGGTGGAGGCGGCGGTGATGGTCAGCGGGATCGCCGTGTCCTCCGACCCATGGACCGCCGGGATGGTCAGTGTCGGGGTGTCGGCGACCGGCGTCACCGTCACCGCGAGCGAGCGCGACAGGCTGGCCGGCGTGGCGGTGCCGTCGGTCGAGGTGGCGGTGACCGACAGGGTGAAGCTGGTGCCGCTGTCGTGGGGCGGCGTGATCGACAGGCCGGCCAGTTGGGCCGGGGTCAGGGTGATCGCGCCGTTGACGATGGTCAGCGTGTCGCCCGCCGTGTTCGACAGGTGGGCGCCGGTCGGGATGTTGGCGATGGTGACGCTCAGCGTCTCCGACGGATCGGTCAGGGCCGGGGTGATCGACAGCGCCACCGTGCCGTCCTCCGCCACCGCCGCCGGATTGACCAGCAGGGTGGGCGTGTCGGAAACCGGCAGGACCGTGACCGCCAGCTGCGCCACGGTGGAGGCGGGAGCGGCGCTGCCGTCGGTCGAGGTCGCGGTGACGGTCAGGGTGAAGTCGGCATCGCTGTTCGACGGCGGCGTGATCTTCAGCCCGGCTAGCTGCGCCGGCGTCAGGGTGATCGAGCCGTTGCCGATCGTCAGGGTGTTGCCGGCGCTGTTGGTCAGCTTGGCCCCGGCCGGGATGCCGGCGATGGTGATGCTCAGCACCTCCGACGTGTCGGTCAGGGCCGAGGTGATGGACAGCGGGATCGCCGTGTCCTCGTTGCCCGTCGCTGCCGACACAGTCAGGGTCGGGGCGTCGGACACCGGGTTGACCGTCACCGCGAGCGTCGAGGACACCGACACAGCAGCCGCGCTGCCGTCCTTGGCGGTGGCGGTCACCGTCAGGCTGAAATCGGCGTCGCTGTTCGACGGCGGCGTGATCGCCAGCCCGGCCAGCTTGTCCGGGGTCAGCGTGATCGAGCCGTTGCTGACCGTCAGGGTGTTACCGGCGCTGTTGCTCAAGGTGGCGCCGGTCGGGATGCCGCTGATGGTGATCGTCAGCGTCTCCGACCCGTCGGTGTCGGTCAGCGCCGGAGTGATGGTCAGCGCGATGGGCGTGTCTTCATTGCCGGTCGCGGGCATCACACTGAGGGTCGGCGTGTCGGAAACCGGATTCACCGTGACCAGCAGCGGCGCGCTGGTGCTGGCCGGGGTAGCGCTGCCGTCGGTCGAGGTCGCGGTGACGGTCAGGGTGAAGTCGTCGTCGCGGTTCAGCGGCGGCGTGATCTTCAGCCCGGCAAGCTGCGCCGGGGTCAGGGTGATCGACCCATTGCTGATGGTCAGCGTGTTGCCGGCGCTGTTGCTCAGGCTCGCGCCGGTCGGGATGCCGCCGATGGTGACCGTCAGCGTCTCCGAGCCGTCGGTGTCGGTCAGCGCCGGATTGATGGTCAGGGCAATCGCCGTGTCCTCGTTGCCCGTCGCCGCCGACACGCTCAGCGTCGGGGTGTCGGACACCGGGTTCACCGTCACCGCGAGCGTCGAGGACACCGACACCGCGGCGGCGCTGCCGTCCTTGGCGGTGGCGGTCACCGTCAGGTTGAAATCGGCATCGCTGTTCGACGGCGGCTTGATCGCCAGCCCGGCCAGCTTGTCCGGGGTCAGCGTGATCGAGCCGTTGCTGACCGTCAGGGTGTTGCCGGCGCTGTTGCTCAGGGTGGCACCGGTGGGTATGCCGCTGATGGTGATCGTCAGCGTTTCCGACCCGTCGGTGTCGGTCAGGGCGGGGGTGATGGTCAGGGCGATGGGCGTGTCTTCGTCGCCCGTCGCGGGCGCGACGCTCAGGGTCGGCGTGTCGGTGACCGGGTTCACCGTGACCAGCAGCGGCGCGCTGGTGCTGGCCGGGGTAGCGCTGCCGTCGGTCGAAGTCGCGGTGACGGTCAGGGTGAAGTCGTCGTCGCGGTTCAGCGGCGGCGTGATCTTCAGCCCGGCAAGCTGCGCCGGGGTCAGGGTGATCGAACCGTTGCTGATGGTCAGCGTGTTGCCGGCGCTGTTGCTCAGGCTGGCCCCGGCCGGGATGCCGCCGATGGTGACCGTCAGCGTCTCCGAGCCATCCGTGTCGGTCAGCGCCGGGTTGATCGTCAGCGCGATGGCCGTGTCCTCGTTGCCCGTCGCGGCGGACACGGTCAGGGTCGGGGTGTCGGACACCGCGGCCAGGGTGATCGGCACGGTGACGGTCCTGGTCGCCGTGCTGCCGTTGGACTCGATGCTGACGGCGGTGACGGTCAGGGTGATCGCCGCATCGCTGTTGGCGGGCGGGGTCAGGGTCAGGCCGGTGAGCTGGGCCGGCGTCAGGGTCCAGCTGCCGTCGGCGTTCTTCGTTCCGGCCGACAACAGCGCGCCCGTCGGCACGCCGGCAATCGTCAGCAGCCCGAGCCGCTCCGACCCGTCGGTGTCGTACAGCGCCACCGAAAGGTTCAGCGGCACCGCCGTGTCCTCGGTGCCGTTCAGCGGCGCCCAGGTGACGATGGGCTGGTCGGCGACCGGATCGACGCTGACCCGGAACAGCTGGCTGGTGGTGGCGGTGGCGCCGGTGGAGGCTTCCGTCGTCGTCGCCGTCAGGGTCAGGTTGAAGTCGGTGCCGGCATTGGCCGGCGGCATCAGCTTCAGCCCGGACAGCTGGGCGGCGGTCAGGGCGACCGAGCCGGCGGTGGGCGTCAGGATGGTGCCGTTGGCGTCGATCAGCACCGCACCGGCCGGCAGGCCGGACAGCACGATGGCCATCGTCTCCGACCCGTCGGTGTCGACCAGCGCCGCTGTCAGGTTCAGCGCGATGGCGGTGTCCTCGCTGCCCGAGGCGTTGGCGACGATGACGGTCGGCGCGTCGGCGACCGCCGTCACGTCGATATGGATGGTGGCGGTGGTGCTCGCGGTGTCCTTGTTGGAGCTTTCCAGGCTGGTGGCGGTCAGCGTCAGATCCATGCCGCCCGAATAGTTGCGCGGCGGCGTGACGGTCAGGCCGGCCAGCTCCGACGGCTTCAGGGTCCAGGACCCGTCGCCGTTGTTGGAGCCATGGTTCAGCACGGCACCCGCCGGCAGGTCCGACAGGATGACCGCCATCGTCTCCGATCCGTCGGTGTCGACAAGGCTGGCCGACAGGTTCAGGGCGATTGCGGTATCCTCCGCCCCCGTCATGTCATGGACCGTGACGTTCGGCGCGTCGGCGACCGCGGTGTAGCTGACCGAGAAGCTTTTGGTCGACCAGGCGGGGGCCGCCGTGCCGTCCTGGGAGGCCGCCTCCACCGTCAGCGTCACCGTGCCGGCATAGTTGGTCGGCGGCGTCAGCTTCAGGGCCGCGCGGTCGCTGGCCGACAGGCCGGTCAGATCGTAGACGCCGTTGCCGAGCGACGTGCCGCCCGACAGAGTGAAGCCGGCCGGCACCGTCACCCGCAGGGCGGTGATCACCTCGCCGGCGCCGACCAGATCGGTGACCGCGGCGTCGATGGACAGGTTTGCGGCATGATCCTCCAGCGCCGTGGCGGCGCTGACGGAAATGGCGGGGGCGTCGCTGACCGGCGCCACCTCGACACTCAGCGTCTTGGTCGTGGTCGCGCGGTCGGCGTTGCTGATCTCGCGCGAGACCGCCGTCACCGTCAGCTGGAAGGTGCCGCTGGCATCGTGCGGCGGGGTGAATTTCAGCCCGGCCAGCTGGCCCGGCGTCAGCACCCAGCGCCCGGTGGTGGAGTCGAGATAGCCGGCCGACAGCGAGGCGCCGGCCGGCACCCCTTCGATGATGATGCTGGCGAGCGTTTCCGACCCGTCGGTGTCGGCCAGCGCGGCAGTGATGTCCAGCGCGATGGCGGTGTCCTCGTTGCCGGACGCCGTCTGCACGGTCAGCAGCGGGCTGTCGGCGACGGCGGTGACGGTCACGGCCTGCGTCAGCGTGGTGTGGGCGTTGCTGCTGCCCGACACCACGTCGATGGCGAGCGTGAAATCGGCATCGCTGTTCGACGGCGGGGTCAGTTTCAGGCCGTCCAGCTGCGCCTTAGTCAGCGTGATCGAGCCGCCGGTGACGGTCAGCGTGTCGCCGGCCGTGTTGGTCAGGCTGGCGCCGGTCGGGATGCCCGACAGGGTGACGGTGGAGACGTTCTGCCAGTTCGCCAGCCCGTCCTTCAGACCGAGCGCGACCGACGTATCCTCGGCGGTGGTCACGGCATGGGGCCGGTCGCTGCCGACGCTGGGGTCCAGCACCGGGGGCGGAGGCGGCGGAGGGGGCGGGGGCGGAGGGGGTGGCGGAGGCGGGCTGGTGCCGCCGCCGGTGTTGCCCCCATTGCCCGGATCGGTCGAGCCGCCGCCCGAGGAGGCCGTTGTGGTCCAGCTCAGCACGAAGCTGTCGGACACGCTGGTGTTGCGGTCGCCCTCGCTCTCGATGCTGTAGGGGTTGACCGTCAGCGTGACGCTGGCGGTGTCGACGCTGCCGGCCACCGTGTGGGTGATGCCGGTGGCGTTCGCATCCTTGACGGTCAGCTTCAGGCCGCCCTCGGCCAGCGCGGCGGTATAATCCTCCGCGGTCAGCGTCCAGGTGCCGTTGCCGTTGTCGATGCCGCGCGACAGCACCGTGCCCTTGGGCACGCCGCCGATGGTGACCGCCAGCTTTTCCGACCCGTCGGTGTCGGCCAGGAAGGCGTTCAGGTTCAGCACGAAGCCGTCCGGCACGCCGGTCGTCGACTGGTCGTCGACATGGTAGGGCACCGCCGAGCCGTCGGCGGCATGCGACACCGGCGCGTCGGCCACCGCGGTGATGGTGACGGTCGGGGTGTAGGTCTTGGTCAGGGTGTCGGTGCCGTCCATCGCCGTCACCTTGACGGTGATGGTGAAGTCGTCGGCGTTGTTGGCCGGCACGATCAGGCGCAGGTTGCCGAGCTTCGCCGGATCGACCGTCCAGCTGCCGTCCGTATTCGCGGTCAGCGCGCCGGCATCCGAGCTGGTCAGCGTCACCCCGGCCGGCAGGCCGGAGATGACGATGGAGGAGATGTGCTCCGACCCGTCGCTGTCGCCGGTCAGGGCGGAGATGGTCAGCGGAATGCCGCCGGCGGCATCCTCCAGCCCACTGGCGCCGATCGAGACGACCGGCTCGTCCGCCTTGGGATCGACGGTGACCGTCAGGTCGCGGGTGTCCTTCAGCATCCCGCCGGAGGTCACGCCGTTCACGGTGATGATCGGCGCGCCGTTGCTGTCGGTGGTGATGACGTCCACCTTCAGCGAGATGGTGCCGGAGAAGTCCTTCTTCGTCGTCAGGGTCAGTTCGTTGCGGTACTCCGCATCGACCGACCAGCGGCCGTTGCCGAGATAGACCAGACCGCTCTCGTGCCCGGCCGCCAGCGACAGCCAGGAGCCCGACGGCAGGTTGCTGACGACCAGCGACAGGCGCTCCGACCCGTCATTGTCGGTCATCACCAGATCGCCGAGCTTCAGGTTGATCGCCGTGTCCTCGTCGCCGCGGGCGGTCAGCGTGCCGTTCGGCGTCACCACGTCGGCCACGCCCTGCACCTCGACATGGACGGACACCGCCGCCGCGTCGGCGAAGGCGCCGTTGGAGCCTTCCGTCGCCCGCGCGGTGAAGGTCAGGTTGAAGCCGGTGTTGGAGTTGGCCGGCGGGGTGATGGTCAGGCCGGACAGGTCGGCCTGGGTCAGCACCCACTTGCCCAGCGCCGCGTCGTAATGGCCATGGTTCAGCGTGGCGCCCGCCGGCACGCCGCCGACGAGGATGCTGAGGCTTTCCGACCCGTCGCGGTCGGTCAATGCTGCGACCACCGACAGCGGGATGGCGGTGTCCTCGCGCCCCACCGCGTCGGAGGCCGACAGGACCGGCGTGTCGGCGACCGCGGTGACGGTCACCGACAAGGACTGCTGCGCCGAGGTGGCGGTGGTCGCCCCCTCCACCGAGGTGGCGGTGATCTTCAGCGTCAGCGTGCCGGAATAGTTCGGCGGCGGCGTGAAGGTCAGGCCGTTCAGCTGCGCCGGGGTCAGCGTCCAGCTGCCGTCCGCGTTGTGGATGCCGGCGGACAGCGTCGCCCCTTCCGGCAGGTTGGTGATGGTGATGTGGTCCAGCGTCTCGCCCGTCACGTCGGACAGATGGGCGTCGATGGACAGCGGGATGGCGCTGTCCTCGTTGCCCGTTGCCGCCACGGGGATGACGATGGGGGCGTCGGCCACGCCGGTGACGGTCACCGTCAGGGTCGCCGGCGCGGAATCAGCGGTCGAGCCGTTCTCGCGCTCCACCGACGTGGCGACGACGCGCAGGATGATGGTGCCGGAGAAGTCGTGCGGCGGGGTCAGGCGCAGGCTCGCCAGATCGGCCGCGTTGACCTTCCAGCTGGTGCTGCGGTCGCCCTGCGTGCTCAGGACCGTGCCGAGATTGAGGCTCGCCCCCGCCGGCACGCCGGAGATGGTGACGTAGCCGATGCTCTCCGACCCGTCGGTGTCGGTCAGCGCCGGGGTGATCTTCAGCGCGACCGAGGTGTCCTCATCCGTCGCCGCGGCGGCGGCGGTCACGGTCGGCGCATCGGCCACCGCATCGACGGTGATGGTGCCGGTCGCCGACTTGCTGCCGCGCACCGTGCCGGCGCTGGTGCTGTCGATGGTCCCGACCGTCAGGGTGTAGGTGAGATCGGCGTCGGAGTTGCGGGTGGTGACGATCTTCAGGCCGGACACCGTCCAGGTTCCGGCCGATCCGCCGGCCACCAGGGCGCTGGTCGGGATCGTCCAGCTGTAGGTCCCGGTGCCGCTGCGCGTCAGCTCCGTGCCGTTCAGGTACAGCTTGGCGCCGGCCACATCCAGCTGCGAGGCCGACATGGTCAGCGTGACCGTCTCCACCGCCTCCGGGCTGGCGGCATCGACGTCGCTGAGCGTGATGGTGGGGGCGATGACGATGCCGCCGGCCGCATCCTCGTTGCCGCGCGTATTCAGCGTGGTCAGGGTGATGGAGTCGGCGACCGGCGTGACCTTGATGGTCTGGGTGGCGGTGGAGGTGCCGCCATAGCCGTCGGTGACCGTGAAGGAGAAGGTCTCGGTGCCGCTGAAATCGGCGTCCGGCGTGTAGGTGAAGGTGCCGTCGGCGTTCACCACCAGCGTTCCGTGCGTCAGGCGCACCGGCTGGCCGTTGTCGCCGGGCCCCTTAAAGGTCATCGTCTCGTCGGTGCGGTGGTTGGCCGTGTCCTGATCGGTCGCCGCCAGCCGGCCGGAGATGGCGTTGTCTTCCGACGTGGTGGTGGTCGCCGCGGTCGCCGTCGGGGCATAGTTCAGCGCGGTGCGGACATCGACCGGCCGGCCGTCGACATACAGCTCCAGCTTCTCGAAATCGGCCAGCTTGATGCCCAGCGCCGTCAGGGTGGCGGCGTTGGCGACATCGGTATCGTTGGTCGCGGCGTTGGGGTCGGCCGCCGCCGTCTCGATCCGGTCGCGCAGGGTGCGCAGGTCGGCCAGGATCGAAGCGTTCGACAGTTGGGCGGTGGTCAGCATCACCCGGAAGGTGTCGATGCCGGCGTCGCCGTCCTGCAGTTCCGGAGCCGACGAGGTGCCGCCGTCGGTGCCGACGGTGAAGATCGACAGGTCGTCGCCCGCCCCGCCATGGATGGTGTCGGTCCCGGCCCCGCCGGTGATGGTGTCGTTGCCGCCGCCGCCGAGCAGGATGTTGGCGCCGCCATCGCCGGTGATGACGTCGTCGAAGGCCGAACCGGTGACGTTCTCCAGATTGCGGAGCACGTCGGTGCCCTCGCCGGTGCCGACCCCGGTCGCGAGATTGGCGTTCACCGCGGTCGCCGAGCCGGCATAGGTGACGGTGTCGTTGCCGGCCCCGCCGTCGATGGTGTCGTTGCCGGGGCCGCCGGCCAGCAGGTCGTTGTCGTCGCCACCGTCCAGGCTGTCGTCGCCCAGCCCGCCGATCAGGGTGTCGTTGCCGGCCCCGCCGAAGATGGTGTCGTTGCCGTCGCCGCCGTCCAGGCTGTCGTTGCCCTTCGGCGTGTTGCCGAAGCTGACGGTCAGCGTCCGCGGGTCGCTGTCGGCGGTGCTGCCGTTCTCCAGCTCCGTCGAGGTCGAGACGACGGTGAGGGTGATCGGGTGGGTGGTGTCGCCTTCCTTTGCGGTCAGCTTCAGCCCGGACAGCTGGGCCTGGGTCAGGGTCCAGGTGCCGTCGGCGTTGAGGGTGCCGGCGCTGAGTGTCGCCCCGGCCGGGACGCCGGAGATCGTCACCTTGGAGATGTATTCCGACCCGTCGCGGTCGGTCACGGCGGGGGTGATCGACAGGGCGACGGTGAAGGTGCCGCTGCCGTCGCCATAGATCACGTCGTCGCCGGCACCGCCCAGGATGGTGTCGTTGCCGGCACCGCCCGACAGCGTGTCGTTGCCGGCGGTGCCGGTCAGCGTATCGTTCTGCCCGACCGCCAGATCGTAGGAGACGTTGGCGACGGAAACGGTCGGCTTGTCGGCCACGGCGATGACGGTGACGGCCAGGGTCGTCTGCACCGAGACGGGGGACAGGCCGCGGTCCGTCGCCGTGGCGGTGACGGTCAGGGTGAAATCGACGTCGCTGTCGGCCTTCGGCGTGATCTTCAGATTGGCCAGCTGGGCCTGGGTCAGGGTCCAGCTGGTGGTGCCGTTGCTTTCCGTGACGTAACTGCCGGCGCTGAGCGTCGCCCCGGCGGGAACGCCGGTTATCTTGATGCTCAGGCTCTCCGACCCGTCGAGATCGGTCAGCGCCGACCTGATGTCCAGCGCGATGGCGGTGTCTTCGTTGCCGCTCGCCGCGGTGACGCTCAGCGTCGGGGTGTCGGTCACCGGGTTGACGGTGACCACCAGCGGCAGGGTCATGGTCGCCTCCGCAGCACCGCGGTCCTTGGAAACGGCGGTCACCGACAGGGTGAAGTCGTCGTCGCTGTTCAGCGGCGGCGTGATCTTCAGACCGGCGAGCTGGTCGGGATTGAGCGTGATCGAGCCGTTGCTGACCGTCAGCGTGCCGTTGAGCGTGTTGACCAGCGTCGCACCGGCCGGAATGCCGGTGATGCGGATCGTCAGCACCTCCGACCCGTCGGTGTCGGTCAGCGCCGGGCTGATCGTCAGCGGGATCGCGGTGTCTTCGTTGCCGGTGACGGCGGTGACGCTCAGCGTCGGCGCGTCGGACACCGGGTTGACGGTGACCGGCAGGGTCTGGGTCACGCTGACCGCATCGGCGACGCCGTCCTTGGCGGTCGCGGTGACGGTGAGCGTGAAGTCATCGTCGCTGTTCTGCGGAGGCGTGATCTTCAGACCGGCCAGCTGATTGGGGTTCAGTGTGATCGAACCGTTGCTGACCGTCAGCGTCCCATTCAGCGTGTTGGCGAGGATCGCACCGGCCGGGATGCCGCTGATGGTGATCGTCAGGGTTTCCGACCCGTCGGTGTCGGTCAGCGCCGGGCTGATCGCCAGCGGGATCGCCGTGTCCTCATTGCCCGTCGCGGCGGTGACCGACATAGTCGGGGTGTCGGTCACCGGGTCGACGGTGACATGCAGGGTCTGGCTCGTCGTCGCCACCGGCGCGCTGCCGTCCTTGGCGATTGCGGTGACGGTGAGGTCGAAGTCCACGTCGCTGTTGTGCGGCGGCGTGATCTTCAGGCCGGTCAGCTGGTCCTTGGTCAGGGTCCAGGTGGTGGTGCCGTTGCTTTCCGTGACCGAGCTGCCGGCGCTCAGCGTCGCTCCGGCCGGAACGCCGGAAATCCGGATGGTCAGCGTCTCCGAGCCATCGGTGTCGGTCAGGGCCGGGCTGATCGACAGCGGGATCGCGGTGTCTTCATCGCCGCGGGCGGTGGACACGGACAGGGTCGGGGTGTCCGACACCGGATTGACGGTGACCACCAGCGGCGCGCTGACGCTGACCGGAGCGGCGACACCGTCCTTGGCGGTCGCCGTGACGGTCAAGGTGAAGTCGTCGTCGCTATTCACCGGCGGCGTGATCTTCAGGCCGGCAAGCTGGTCGGGATTGAGCGTGATCGAGCCGTTGCTGACCGTCAGCGTGCCGTTCAGCGTGTTGACGAGCGTCGCACCGGCCGGGATACCGCTGATCGTGATCGTCAGGGTTTCCGAGCCGTCGGTGTCGGTCAGCGCCGGGCTGATCGCCAGCGCGATGGCGGTATCTTCGTTGCCCGTCGCTGCCGTGACGCTCAGCGTCGGCGTGTCGGTGACCGGATCGACCGTGACGTGCAGGGTCTCCGTCGCCGTCGCCACTGGCGCGCTGCGATCCTGCGCAATCGCAGTGACGGTCAGGTCGAAGTCCACGTCGCTGTTCGACGGCGGCGTGATCTTCAGACCGGCCAGCTGCTGAGGCGTCAGGGTCCAGGTCGTCGTGCCATTGCTTTCCGTAACCGAGGTGCCGGCGCTCAGCGTCGCTCCGGCCGGAACGCCGGAAATCCGGATGGTCAGCGTCTCCGAGCCGTCGGTGTCGGTCAGCGCCGGGCTGATCGTCAGCGGGATCGCGGTGTCTTCATCGCCACGGGCAGCGGAAACGGACAAAGTCGGGGTGTCGGTGACCGGGGTGACGGTCACCGGCAGCGACTGGGTCACCGAAACCGGGTCGGCAACGCCGTCCTTGGCCGTCGCCGTGACGGACAGGGTGAAGGTGCCGTCGCTGTTGAGCGGCGGCGTGATCTTCAGGCCGGCAAGCTGGTCGGGGTTCAGCGTGATCGAGCCGCTGCTGACCGTCAGCGTGCCGTTCAGCGTGTTGACGAGCGTCGCGCCCGCCGGAATGCCGCTGATGGTGATCGTCAGCGCCTCCGACCCGTCCAGATCGGTCAGCGCCGGGGTGATCGACAGCGCAATCGCCGTGTCTTCGTTGCCGCTCGCCGCCGCGACACTCAGCGTCGGGGTATCGGTCACCGGGTCGACGGTGACATGCAAGGTCTGGCTCGTCGTCGCCACCAGCGCGCTGCCGTCCTTGGCGATTGCGGTGACCGTCAGGTCGAAATCCGCGTCGCTGTTCAGCGGCGGCGTGATCTTGAGGCCGGCCAGCTGATTGGGGTTCAGCGTGATCGAGCCGTTGGTGACCGTCAGCGTGCCGTTCAGCGTGTTGGCGAGGGTCGCGCCCGCCGGAATGCCGCTGATGGTGATCGTCAGCACCTCCGACCCGTCGGTGTCGGTCAGGGCCGGGCTGATGGTCAGCGGGATCGCCGTGTCTTCGTTGCCGCTCGCCGCGGTGACGCTCAGCGTCGGCGTGTCGGTCACCGGGTTGACGGTGACCACCAGCGGTGCGCTGACGCTGACCGGAGTGGCAACGCCATCCTTGGCGGTCGCGGTGACGGTCAAGGTGAAGTCGTCGTCGCTATTCACCGGCGGCGTGATCTTCAGACCGGCGAGTTGATCCGGTGTCAGCGTGATCGAGCCGTTGCTGATGGTCAGCGTATTGCCGGCCGTGTTGCTGAGACTGGCGCCGGCCGGGATGCCGCTGATGGTGATCGTCAGCGTCTCCGATCCGTCCAGATCGGTCAGCGCCGGGCTGATCGACAGCGCAATCGCCGTGTCTTCGTTGCCGCTCGCGGCAGTGACGCTCAGCGTCGGGGTGTCGGTGACCGGATCGACGGTGACGTGCAGGGTCTGGCTCGTCGTCGCCACCGGCGCGCTGCCGTCCTTGGCGATGGCCGTGACCGTCAGATCGAAATCCACGTCGCTGTTGGCTGGCGGCGTGATCTTCAACCCAGCAAGCTGCTGAGGCGTCAGCGTCCAAGTGGTGGTGCCGTCCTGCTCAGTGACCGAGGTGCCGGCGCTCAGCGTCGCTCCGGCGGGCACGCCAGCAACGGTGATCGTCAGCGTCTCCGACCCATCGGTGTCGGTCAGAGCCGGGCTGATCGTCAGCGAGATGGCGGTGTCTTCATCGCCACGGGCGGCGGACACGGACAGGGTCGGGGTGTCGGTCACCGGGTTGACGGTCACCGCCAGGGTCTGCGTCACCGAAACCGGGTTGGCGACGCCATCCTTGGCCGTGGCGGTAACGGTCAGGGTGAAATCATCGTCGCTGTTGTGCGGCGGCGTGATCTTCAGACCGGCAAGCTGATCAGGGTTCAGCGTGATCGAGCCGTTGCTGACCGTCAGCGATCCATTCAGTGTATTGACGAGCGTCGCACCCGCCGGGATGCCGCTGATGGTGATCGTCAGCGTCTCCGACCCGTCCAGATCGGTCAGCGCCGGGGTGATCGTCAGCGCAATCGCCGTGTCTTCGTTGCCGCTCGCGGCGGAGACGATCAGCGTCGGGGTGTCGGTGACCGGATCGACGGTGACATGCAGGGTCTGGCTCGTCGTCGCCACCGGCGCGCTGCCGTCCTTGGCGATGGCCGTGACCGTCAGGTCGAAATCCACGTCGCTGTTGGCCGGCGGCGTGATCTTCAGACCGGCAAGCTGCTGAGGCGTCAGCGTCCAGGTGGTGGTGCCGTTCTGCTCGGTGACCGAGGTGCCGGCGCTCAGCGTCGCCCCGGCCGGAACGCCGGCGATGGTGATCGTCAGCGTCTCCGATCCATCGGTGTCGGTCAGCGCCGGGCTGATCGTCAGCGAAATGGCGGTGTCTTCGTCGCCGCGGGCGGCGGACACGGACAGGGTCGGGGTGTCCGACACCGGGTTGACGGTCACCAGCAGCGGCGCACTGGTGCTGGCCGGCGCGGCGCTCCCGTCCTTCGAGGTCGCGGTGACGGTGAGCGTGAAGTCGTCGTCGCTGTTCACCGGCGGCGTGACCTTCAGCCCGGCGAGCTGGTCGGGCGTCAGCGTGATCGAGCCGTTGGTAACGGTCAGCGTGCCGTTCAGCGTGTTGGTGAGCGTCGCTCCGGCCGGAATGCCGGCAATGGTGACGGTCAGCACCTCCGACCCGTCGGTGTCGGTCAAAGCCGGCGTGATCGACAGCGCAATCGCGGTGTCCTCGTTGCCCGTCGCCGCCGTGACGCTCAGCGAGGGAGTATCCGACACCGGGCTGACGGTCACCGGCAGGGTCTGGCTGACCGAAACCGGGTTGGCGACGCCGTCCTTGGCGGTCGCGGTGACGGTGAGCGTGAAGTCCGCATCGCTGTTCAGCGGCGGCGTGATCTTCAGGCCGGCCAGCTGATCGGGCGTCAGCGTGATCGAGCCATTGCTGATGGTCAGCGTATTGCCGGCCGTGTTGCTGAGGCTGGCACCGGTCGGAATGCCGCTGATGGTGATCGTCAGCGCCTCCGACCCGTCCAGATCGGTCAGCGCCGGGGTGATCGTCAGCGGGATCGCCGTGTCTTCGTTGCCGCTCGCCGCGGTGACGCTCAGCGTTGGCGTGTCGGTCACCGGGTCGACGGTGACATGCAGGGTTTGGCTCGTCGTCGCCACCGGCGCGCTGCCGTCCTTGGCAATCGCGGTGACCGTCAGGTCGAAATCCACGTCGCTGTTGGCCAGCGGCGTGATCTTCAACCCGGCCAGCTGCTGAGGCGTCAGCGTCCAGGTCGTCGTGCCATTGCTTTCCGTGACCGAGGTGCCGGCGCTCAGCGTCGCTCCCGCCGGAACGCCGGCGATGGTGATCGTCAGCGTCTCCGACCCGTCGGTGTCGGTCAGTGCCGGGTTGATCGTCAGCGGGATGGCGGTGTCTTCATCGCCGCGGGCGGCGGATACGGACAGGGTCGGGGTGTCGGTCACCGGATTGACGGTCACCAACAGCGGTGCGCTGACGCTGACCGGAGTGGCGACACCGTCCTTCGCGGTGGTCGTGACGGTGAGGGTGAAGTCATCGTCGCTGTTGTGCGGCGGCGTGATCTTCAGCCCGGCGAGCTGGTCCGGCGTCAGCGTGATCGAGCCATTGCTGATGGTCAGCGTGTTGCCGGCAGTGTTGCTGAGGCTGGCGCCCGCCGGGATGCCGCTGATGGTCACCGTCAGCGTTTCCGACCCGTCGGTGTCTGTCAGCGCCGGGCTGATCGACAGCGCAATCGCGCTGTCTTCGTTGCCGGTCGCCGCGGTGACCGACAGCGTCGGGGTGTCGGTCACCGGGTTCACCGTGACCACCAGGGGAGCGCTGACGCTGGCCGGAGTGGCAACGCCATCCTTGGCCGTGGCGGTGACGGTCAGGGTGAAATCATTGTCACTGTTCACCGGCGGCGTGATCTTGAGCCCGGCCAACTGGTCCGGCGTCAAGGTGATCGAGCCGTTGGTAAATGTCAGCGATCCATTCAGCGTGTTGGCGAGCGTCGCACCGGTCGGGATGCCACTGATCGTGATCGTCAGCGCTTCCGATCCGTCGGTGTCGGTCAGCGCCGGGGTGATCGCCAGCGCAATCGCCGTGTCTTCGCTGCCGCTCGCGGCAGTGACGCTCAGCGTGGGGGTATCGGTGACCGGATCGACGGTGACGTGCAGGGTCTGGCTCGCCGTCGCGACCGGCGCGCTGCCATCCTTGGCAATCGCGGTGACCGTCAGGTCGAAATCCACGTCGCTGTTGGCCGGCGGCGTGATCTTCAACCCGGCCAGCTGCTGAGGCGTCAGCGTCCAAGTGGTGGTGCCGTTCTGCTCGGTGACCGAGGTGCCGGCGCTCAACGTCGCCCCGGCGGGCACGCCAGCGACGGTGATCGTCAGCGTCTCAGACCCATCGGTATCGGTCAGCGCCGGGTTGATCGTCAGCGGAATGGCGGTGTCTTCGTCGCCGCGGGCGGCGGATACGGACAGGGTCGGCGTGTCGGTCACCGGATTGACGGTCACCGCCAGGGTCTGCGTCACCGAAACCGGGTTGGCGACGCCATCCTTGGCCGTGGCGGTAACGGTCAGGGTGAAATCATCGTCGCTGTTGTGCGGAGGCGTGATCTTCAGACCGGCAAGCTGGTCCGGTGTCAGCGTGATCGAGCCATTGCTGATGGTCAGCGTATCGCCGGCCGTATTGCTGAAGCTGGCGCCGGCCGGGATGCCGGAGATAGTGATCGTCAGCGCTTCCGATCCGTCCAGATCGGTCAACGCCGGAGAAATCGCCAGCGCAATCGCGGTGTCTTCGCTGCCGCTCGCCGCGGTGACCGACAGCGTCGGAGTGTCGGTGACCGGATCGACGGTGACATGCAGGGTCTGGCTCGTCGTCGCCACCGGCGCGCTGCCGTCCTTGGCGATGGCCGTGACCGTCAGGTCGAAATCCACGTCGCTGTTGGCCGGCGGTGTGATCTTCAGACCGGCAAGCTGCTGAGGCGTCAGCGTCCAGGTGGTGGTGCCGTTCTGCTCGGTGACCGAGGTGCCGGCGCTCAGCGTCGCTCCCGCCGGAACGCCGGCGATGGTGATCGTCAGCGTCTCCGACCCATCGGTATCGGTCAGTGCCGGGTTGATCGTCAGCGGGATGACGGTGTCTTCATCGCCGCGGGCGGCGGATACGGACAGAGTCGGGGTGTCCGACACCGGGTTGACGGTCACCGCCAAGGTCTGCGTCACCGAAACCGGATCGGCAACGCCATCCTTGGCCGTCGCGGTGACGGTGAGCGAGAAATCCGAATCGCTGTTTGTCGGCGGGGTGATCGCCAGACCCGCCAGCTGGCCCGGCGTCAGCGTGATCGACCCGCCGGAAATGGTCAGCGGATCGCCGGCCGTGTTGGTCAGCACCGCACCGGTCGGAATGCCGCTGATCGTGATCGTCAGCGTCTCCGACCCGTCCAGATCGGTCAGGGCCGGGGTGATCGCCAGCGGGATCGCCGTGTCTTCGCTGCCGGTGGCGGCAGTAACGCTCAGCGTCGGCGTGTCGGTGACCGGGGTCACCGTGACAACCAGGGGAGCGCTGACGCTGACCGCATCGGCACTGCCGTCCCGGGCGGTGGCGGTGACCGTCAGGGTGAAATCCACGTCGCTGTTGGCCGGCGGCGTGATCGCAAGGCCGGCCAGCTGGTTCGGCGACAGCGTGATCGAACCGTTGCCGATCGTCAGCGTGTCGCCCGCACTGTTCTTCAGGCTCGCGCCGGTCGGAATGCCGCTGATCGTGATGCTCAGCGATTCCGAGCCGTCGGTGTCCGTCAGGGCCGGCGAGATGACCAGCGGAATGGCCGTATCTTCGTTGCCGCTCGCCGCTGTGACCGACAGGGTCGGCGTGTCGGTCACCGGGTTTACGGTGACGGCCAGCGGAGCGCTGACGCTCACCGGCGCGGCGCTGCCGTCCTGCGCGGTCGTGGTGACCGTCAGGGTGAAGTCGGCGTCGCTGTTGGCCGGCGGCGTGATCCGGAGGCCCGCCAGCTGGCCGGGCGTCAGCGTGACCGCACCGTTGCTGATCGACAGCGTGTCGCCCGCCGCGTTGGCGAGGCTGGCACCGGCGGGGATGCCGCTGATCGTGATGCTCAGCGTCTCCGACCCATCGGTATCGGTCAGCGCCGGAGTGATCGTCAGCGGGATCGCGGAGTCTTCGTTGCCGGTCGCAGCACTGACGCTCAGCGTCGGGGTATCGGTCACCGGGTTCACCGTGACCACCAGCGGGAGGCTGGTGCTGGCCGGCGCGGCGCTGCCGTCGCGGCTGGTCGCCGTGACGGTGAGCGTGAAATCGGCGTCGCTGTTCAGCGGCGGGGTGATCGCCAAACCCGCCAGCTGGCCCGGCGTCAGGGTGATCGAGCCGCCGGAAACGGTCAGCACCTCGCCGGCCGCATTGGTCAGGACTGCACCGGTCGGAATGCCGGCGATGGTGACCGTCAGCGTCTCCGAGCCGTCGGTGTCGGTCAGGGCCGGGCTGATCGACAGCGGAATCGCCGTATCCTCGGCACCGGTGACGGCCGAGACGCCGAGCGTCGGCGTGTCGGACACCGGGTTGACCGTGACCGGCAGCGTGGCGGTGACGCTGTTGGGCACGGCGGTGCCATCGGTGCTGGTGGCCGTCACGGTCAGGCTGAAGCTGTCGCCGCTGTTGGCCGGCGGGGTCAGCGTCAGGCCGGGGATCTGCGACGCGGTCAGCACGATGCTGCCATTGACCACCGTCAGCACCGCACCGGAGGCGTCGCGCAGAACCGCGCCGTCCGGGATGCCGGCCAGGGTGACGGTCAGCACCTCCGTCCCGCCGGTGTCGGTCAGGGCGGCGGCGATGTTCAGGGCAATGGCGGTGTCCTCGTCACCGGACACCCCGTTCACCGTCAGGCTGGGCGTGTCGGACACCGGGGCCGGGGCCGGAGTCGACGGTGCGGCGACGGCGGGGGCGATTACCGCGGCGGCCTGCAGGAAGGTCACGCCCTCGGTGGCGGGAACCGCCCCGTTGTCGATCACCTGGTTGGGCGACTCCGGCGCGGGGATGTCCGACGCCACAGCCTCTAGCGGGTCGTAGGTCGAGGTCGTGCGCGCAGTCGACAGCAGCTCCGCCCGCTCCGCCGTCTTGCCGGCGGCCCCGCGGCCCTCCCCGTCCATCGGGCCGGAGCCCTCGGGACCGGTCGGGCCGGAACGGCGGGTGCCTTCGGTGCGCAGCACGTCGCCGTTCAGCAGCAGCGCGTTCACCGCCCGGTCGGCGGCGACCGCCACCGATTCGCCGACGACGGCACCGGTCTGCACCGCGCCGCCCACCATAAGATCCTCGGCGCCGCGATAGTCGGTCTGGACATAGCCCAGCGTATCGTCGGGCCGCTGAAGCTGTACCGAGCTCGCCTCATGGATAACGCCGCCCAAGCGGGTGCCGTCGACCTGCTGGAGAAGGGTCAGATCGTCCAGGATCTGACGATCGTCGACCGCCGGGACCTTACCCTGAACCGCTTCCTCAGCCATCGAACCGCTCCATAAGTCGGGTGCAAAATCGCACCGCACCACTCGTCACGACCCTAGGTTCTAGCGCTCCTACTTGCTTGTGATAAGAAACATCCTGTGATGAGTTTCAACATGTTGGACGCTGAACCTCCCACCACCTCTACCCTAGGGGCTCCGCCCGGACGCAATGAAATCCCTTGGATCCGTTGGGTTTTTACCGCTTTCGCGCAAGCTCCGAAGGGCCGCTCGAAATGCGCTTTGTCACTCGGTTGCCTTTTGTTGCTATTCGCGGATTTACCTATCACTAGCAATTATGGTGTTGATTAGCGCTCGGTTAACTCCGTGAAACAGGTCGACCCGCTTGCAGCCCGCCCCTCAGCCCACTTCGCACACCACATCGTCGGCCGACTCGGCCAAGGCCTCGACCGGCCGGAACCGGGGCGACAGCAACCGGGCTGCCGAGAAGGCTGCGCGGCGCCTGCTGTCCGGCATGCTGGGCCCGCGCCGCGACCGGGGGATGCTGATCCTCGCATCCTTCGCCCTGAACATCTTCGGACTGGCCCTGCCGGTCACGCTGCTGCACGTCTACGACCGCATCCTGCCGAACGAATCCTACGGCACCATGCTTCTGCTCGGCATCGGCTGCGGGGCGGCGGCGGTGATGGAGGCGATCCTGCGGGTTGCGCGCTCGGCGCTGACCACCTGGATGGGGGCGAGGATCGAGCACCAGTCGAGCGCGTCGCTGATCGACCGGCTGATGCACATGCCGCTCAACGCCTTTTCCCAGCAGGGAATCGGCACCCATTTCGAGGTCTACCGCGCCATCAAGCTGGTGCGGGAATTCTATTCGGGCCAAGCGCTGCAATCGGCCATCGACATCCCCTTCGCCGTTCTCTACCTGGGCCTGATCGCCCTGCTGGCGGGCTGGCTGGCGGCGATCCCGGTGGCGGTGCTGGGCCTGTTCCTGATCGTCGGCGCCGTGCTGGGCCGGCGGATGCGCCGGGCGCTGGAAAGCCGCCACACGCTGGAAGAGCGGCGCCTGAACTTCATCAGCGAGGTGCTGGGCGGCGTCCACACCGTGAAGGGCCTGGGGGCGGAGGCCGGCCTGCTGCGCCGCCACGAGCGCCTGCAACAGGGGTGCAGCGAGGAGGACTTCACTGTCGCCCGCCTCAGCGGCACCGCCTCCGTCGTTGCCGGCACGCTGGCGCAGGCGACGATGATGCTGGTGGTTCTGCTGGGCAGCGTGTCGGTGATCGACGGCGCGATGACCACCGGCGTGCTTACCGCCTGCTCGATGCTGGCGGGGCGCTGCGTGCAGCCGGTGCAGGCGCTGTTCGACCGCTGGGTGCGCTACCAGTCGGTGTCGCTGGCCCTGCGCCGCATCGGCCATGTCCTGCTGGAGGTCGGATCCGACGGCGCCGCGGCGCCGGTCGCCAGGGACGGAAGCGCCGAGTCGGAAGGTGCGGTCACCACGCCGCTGGCCCCCGGCTCCATCGAGATGGACAAGGTCACCTTCGCCTACGACCGCGGGCCGGAGATCCTGAGCGGCCTGTCGCTGAGCGTCGGGCCGGGCGAGTTCCTGGGCGTGGTGGCGACCAACAGTTCGGGCAAGACGACGCTTCTGCGCCTGATCCTGGGTGTGCTGCGGCCACGGTCCGGCGAGGTCCGGGTCGGCGTGCGCACCCTGACCGGGGCCGACGCAATGATCGGCATCGGCGGCGTCGTCTATGTCGGCGAGCATCCGGAACTGTTCAAAGGCACCATCCTGCAGAACCTGACGCTGTTCGACCCCAGCCGGGCCGATCTGGCGATGGAGGTCTGCCGGCGCCTTGGCCTCGACCGCCGCATCGCCAGTCTGCCGCAGGGCTACGAGACCATCGTCGGCGACGCCTCGCAGGAGGCGCTGCCGCGCGGCGCCCGCCAGATGATCTGCCTTGCCCGCGCGCTGGTCCGCGAGCCGGCCGTCCTGCTGCTGGACGAACCGAACTCGTCCCTCGACGTCGAGTCCGACAAGGCGTTCCGCCGCGCGCTCGACGAGCTGCGCGGCAGCGTCACCATCCTGCTGGTCAGCAGCCGCCCGTCGCTGCTGTCGCTGGCCGACCGGGTGGTGCAGATCGTCGACGGCCATGCGGTGGCCCGCAACCCGGCCGCCGAAGCCATCGGCGGACAGCCGGCCCTGGTGGCTGCCGTCTCCAGCGCCCCGGCACCGGATGCCGAGGCCGGCACCAATGCGGAGCCGATCCGCGCCGCCCATGACGACGGCGACATCCTGCGCCGCCGGCTGGCCGAGGCATCGGCCGTCGGCGCCTGCATGGTGCCGCTGCTCGACGCGCTCGGCTGGCGCGGCGCGCCGCAGACGCTGGCCGAAGCCCTGCCCCACTTCTCCGAGGTGCAGACGGTGGAGGAGCTGTGCGACGTGTTCCAGCGCCTGCATTTCGAGGGGCGCAGCCTGCGCTTCGACCTCGGCCGGCCGGAACCGTCGCTGATGCCCTGCCTGTTCCGCGCCCGCGACGGCGGCATCTACACGCTGCTGTCCGCCGATGCCGATGGCGTCACCGCCTTCAGCGGCCAGTCGCGCGAAACGGTGACGTTGAACTACGGCAAGGGCACGGCCTACGTCTTCACGCCGCGGGAGGCCGCCTCCGGCGCCGGGAACCAGAACTGGGTCGGCTCGGTCATCCACGCCTATTTCCCGCTGCTGTGGGCAGTGCTGGGGCTGAGTGCCGTCATCAACCTGCTGTCGGTCGCCGCCCCGCTCTTCACCATGGCGATCTATGACAAGGTGATCGGCACCGGGTCGTTCGACACGCTGGCGACCATCGCCGTCGGCGCCTTCCTGGTGATCGCCGGCGACTTCGCCCTGCGCCAGATCCGCGGCCGGGCGCTGGCCCATGCCGGGTCGCGCATCGCCCGCACCGTCAGCAACGCCACCATCGACCGCATCCTGATGCTTCCGGTGGGGATGAGCGAACGGGCGGCCATCGGCACGCAGATCGCCCGGGTGAAGGACCTGGAGTCGATCCGCGACTTCATCAGCCAGGGGCAGGTGGCGGCGCTGTTCGACGTGCCCTTCGCCCTGTTCTATCTGGGTGTGATGGCGGTGCTGGGCGGGCCGCTGGCACTGGTTCCGCTGGCCGCCGTGCTGGTCACCGCCGCCATCGGCGCCGCCGTCCACCCGCTGGTGCGCGCCCGCACCGGCACCACCGCGCGCGCCGACACCGAGCGGCAGGAATTCTTCGTCGAGATGGTCGCCAAGATGCCGGCCCTGCGCGCCATCGGCGGGCTGGCCCACTGGCGCGACCGCTATGACCGGCTGTCGGCCCGCACCGCCCGGTCGGGCCACACCGCCGCCAACCTGTCGGCGACCCATGCGGCGCTGGCCGGGCTGGTGGTGCCGGTGGCAGGACTGGCCACCGTCGGCGTCGGCGCCCTCCAGGTCTTCGCCGGCACGATGACGCCGGGCGCGCTGATGGCGTCGATGATGCTGCTGTGGCGTGTGATGGTGCCGTTGCAGACCGCCGTCTCCATGCTGCCACGCATCGAGCAGCTGCGCGCCAACGCCCGCCAGATCAACGGCCTGATGAGCATCCGGCCGGAGCGCGAGCCGCGCTGCGCCACCTTGCAGCCGCGCAAGCTGAAGGGCGAGGTCTCCTTCTCGCGCGTGTCGCTGCGCTACCGCAACGATGCCGATCCGGCGCTGGTCGGCGTGACGTTCAATGTCAAGCCGGGGCAGATCGTCGCCATCGTCGGGCCGGACGGCGCCGGCAAGTCGTCGCTGCTGAAGGTGATGCTGGGGCTCTACGCGCCGCAGGCCGGCAATGTGCGGGTCGACGGCGTCGACATCCGCCAGATGGACCCGGTCGATCTGCGCAAGTCCATCGGCTATGTGCCGCAGGCCAGCTCGCTGTTCTACGGCACCATCGCGCAGAACCTCCGCTTCGCCGACCAGACCGCCGACGAGGCCGAACTGCGCTGGGCGCTGTCGCTGGCCGGCGCGCTGGACGAGGTGGAGGCGCTGCCGCGCGGGCTGGACACCCGCATCGGCGACAACCAGTCGCTGCGCCTGTCGCCCAGCCTGACCCAGAAGATCTGTCTGGCCCGCGCCTACATCCGCCGTCCGCGCATCCTGCTGCTGGACGAGCCGGCGAGCCGGCTGGACTTCGAGGGCGACAAGGCGCTGCACGCGGCGCTGGCCGCCCTGCGCGGCCACAGCACCATCTTCCTGGTCACCCACCGGCCGAGCCACCTGACGTTGGCCGACACGGTGCTGACCATGGATGCCGGCATGATCGGCCCCGCCGCCCCGGCCGGCGGCCTGCCCGGCCCCCGTCCGGTCGGACCCGGCACCGGCCCCAATGGCGGCCCGGGTGGCGGCAACAGCGTCGCCAACGGCATCGCCGGGGCGCTGCTGGGCGGGATCGGGCTGCAACGCCCGCCCGGCGTCGCCGCCACGCCACAACGCTGATCGGCCGCTGACGCCCTTCGCTCTTTCCTCCAGTCCGTGTGAACCGCAAGATGGCCGCTTCAGACCTCGCCCGCCCCACCGGCAAATCGCTCAGCGCCGACGATGCGACGCTGTCGCTGGTCCGCGCCACCATCCTCGTGCTGGTCCTGCTGATGGCGGCCCTGCTGACCTGGGCCACGCTGATGCCGGTCAAGGAAGCCGTCGTCACCGCCGGGCAGGTGGTTCCGTCCGGCAATGCCCAGGTCGTCCAGCATCTGGAGGGCGGCATCGTGTCGTCCATCCTGATCAAGGAAGGCGATCTGGTGGAGGCCGGCCAGCCGCTGCTCGTCTTCGATCCCAAGCAGGTCCAGGCGGAGCGGGAGCAGATGAACGCCCGCCTGCTGACGCTGGAGCTGCGGGCGGAGCGGCTGCGCGCCTTCGCCGGCGGGCGGGCCCCCGATTTCGCCCGCGTCGCCGGCCCCGACACGCCGCAGACGGAGTCGCAGGTCGCCGACCAGACCCTGATCTACGACACCCAGCGCCAGGCCCGCGACACCGCCATCGCCGTTCTGCGCGCCCAGGTGTCGCAGCGCGAGGCGGAGCTGGCGCTGTATGAGGGGCAGTTGGCCAACATCAAGGACCAGATCACCTTCATCACGGGGTCGGTCGACATCCGCAACAAGCTGGAATCGATGGGCCTGTCGTCGAAGCTGCAATCGCTGGAAACCCAGCGCGAGCAGTCGCGCCTGATGGGCGAACAGCGGCGGATCGAGGGCCAGATCATCGCCACCGGCCAGGCGATCACCGAGGCGGGAAACCGCATCCTCGACCAGTCGGCCAAGCTGTCGCAGGATGCCGTGACCGAGATGGGCACCGTCACCGCTGAGATCGCCCAGCTGCGCGAGGCCCGCGCCAAGCTCGACGACCGTGCCCAGCGCCTGACGGTGCTGTCGCCGGTGCGCGGGCTGGTGCAGGATCTGCGGGTCAACACCATCGGCGCAGTGGTGCCGGAAGGCGGCGTGCTGATGCAGGTCGTCCCGGTCGACCATGAAATGACGGTGGAGGCTCACGTCACCCCGCGCGACGTCGGCCATCTCCAGGTCGGGCAGGAGGCGACGGTCAAGGTTCTGACCTACGACTTCGCCCGCTATGGCGCCATTACCGGCAAGCTGCTGCGCATCTCGGCCTCCACCTTCCTGGACGAGCAGCACCGCCCTTACTACAAGGCGGTTGTGGCGCTCAGCCGCAACCATGTCGGCCGCGACGACATCCAGCACC
Organism: Azospirillum sp. A23; assembly: GCF_042938965.1. NCBI lineage: Bacteria > Pseudomonadati > Pseudomonadota > Alphaproteobacteria > Rhodospirillales > Azospirillaceae > Azospirillum > Azospirillum sp. A23. Next base: position 89,150 of record NZ_CP170666.1, read on the forward strand.
CGGTTCTTCCCGGCATGACCACCCAGGTGGAACTGCCCACCGGCGAGCGGTCGCTGCTGGAATATCTGCTGAAGCCGATCTACTTCGCCCTGTCCGACAGCTTCAACGAGCGGTGAGGAAATCGGCCATCCCCTCTTCCCGCCGGGGAGAGGGGATGACGGCCACCCTCTGAAAACGCGTCAGAAACGAAAAAAGGCCGCCGGTCCTGATTGGACGGGCGGCCGACATGGGAACGGCGTAAAGGGTCAGTAGGCGCCGAGCGACCGGGCGACGGCGGTGAATTCCTCGGCGAGCCAGCCTTCCTGCCGGATCAGGTGTCCCATCAGCTGCTTCAGCGCCGCTTCGTAGGCCTCGGTGCGCTCTTCGGCCGGCAGGCCGGCTGCGGCGAGCCGGGCGACGAAGTCGTCTACGGCCTGCTCGGGCCCGACCTGCTCAGCCTTGCGGGAGTCGACCTGGGTCATGACTTTGAACAACCTGGGGGCGGTGTCGACGATCTGCTGCGGAACCATGTGAGCGCCTTGATGCTGGAGGCGATGCCTGACTCCATAATGAGTGTACGGCACACGTGTGTGAAGAGACCATTTAGCGCTTAAATGAAATAAATTTTGGATGCATTTGATGCATCTCGTTTCAATTGTGTCGGCCCGTCGGCCAAAAGTTGCGGAGGTACTGCATGAAACGGCTCCGACACAGCTCGACAGAATATGTCACGACATACCAGTAGCAATCATTCGTGCCAGTACCTAAAATTGCCGCGATTCAGCAGCGCCCGTGAACGCCAATGGCCGGCCGCCCCAACCGCAGCGCCTCCCTTCAGACCGCTCCGCTCCGTGCGGTCGAACCCGATCCGGCTGCCGTCAGCCTGGACAAGGTGAAGGCGATTCTGGCTCCGCTGGACCGGGCGCAGAAATCCAAGCTGTTCGAACTGGTGCAGGCCGGGCATCTGGAAGACGACCAGATGACGGTGGAGGTCGGCCGGCTGATCGTCGCCATGCTGAACGGCCCGCGCACCGAACATGCGCGCCGCATCTGGACCGGCTGGTTCGACCCGGTGATGCTGCGCACCGACCAGCTGATGCTGGCGGAAAGCCGGCCGCCCGGCTGCATGCATGTGGTCGACGCCAGCGCCTGGTGGTTCGCGCTGCTGCCGCATCTGCGCGAACTGGCCGGACGGGTGCAGTCCGACATCGCCGCCCGCGCCAGCGAACATCCGCTGGACAGGGTCCTCGCCTCCACCGCCGCGGCGGATTGGGCGGAAGAGCTTCGCATCCGCTCGCTGGCCGTCCTGCGCCAGCGCGGCGTGGCCGGGCCGCTGCTGGCCACCGCCAACTCCGAACGGCTGACGCTGCTGCGCAAGCGCGGGCTGGCAGGCGTGGCGCCGCTGTCGATGGGCGATCTCGCGATGCTGGATTCCATGCTGGAGCATGCGCCGCTGTGGAAGGGTGCCGTTCGCCCGCGCGAAACCATCGGCATCCTGCACGCCGTGTCGGAGATGGCGGAGCACGGTTCGCCCGACGGCGCGATGCACTATGCGCTGGCCCTGATCAACGGGTCGCGCGATCCCGATCAGGCGCTGGCCCTTCATGGCATGTCGCCCGGCCCGGCATTGGTGGAGGCCGCGGTCGGGCATGTGCAGTTCGGCTGGCAATGCCTGCGCCAGAAGCTGGAGGATCTGCATCTCGGCCGCCCTGCCCCGCCGCAGCTGACGGCGGGCGAGACGGTGGACCGTCTGCAGGAGCGTGCCTTCCGCTGGTACGACGCGTTGCAGGGCTTCGGCGTCGAGCGCGGCGGACGCAACTGGGCGGCGGTCTCGGCCGCCGTCGGCCGGGTGACCGGGCTGGTCGAGGGCGAGGTTGTGCCGGTGCTGAGCCACCGGCTGCTGACGCTGAACGCCAGCACCTCGGCCCGGCCGCTGATCGACCCGGTGCGCTTCATCAACGGCTTCAACCACCGGCTGCGCCGCCGCGGCATCGCCGCCTCGACCAACCCCTGGCTGACGGCAATCGGGGAGCATCTGGCCGCCCTGTTCCGGCAGATCGGCGCCTATGGCCGGGAAGACGCGCTGTCCGCAATGGCGGACCTGTGCGAACTGGCGGAGGAGGCCGGCTACCCCATCGAGGTGACGGCCATCGACAAGACCCTGCTGGGAATCGCGGAGCGGGCCCTGCGCGACGGCCGTGAGCTGAACACCGGGGAAAGCAGGCTGATCGAGCGCGTCGTGACCGTCGCGACCGAGGAGCGCCGCCGCTGCCGCTGGTGGGTGTCGGGCGAACTCGTCAGCCTGCTGGACGCCGCCCAGCAGCGCGGCATCGGCCCGGCGCCGCAATAGACCACCACCATTTACCGGATCAGGACGACAGCTTCATCCCCGACTTCATGGTGACCAGCGCCAGCTGGGTGCGGTTGCGCACGCCCAACCGCTGCATCACCGTGCGCATATGGACCTTGATGGTGCCCTCCAGCACGCCCAGCGCGCGGGCGATCTCCTTGTTGGACTGGCCTTCCAGCAGCAGGCGAAGCACCTCGCGCTGACGCTCGGTCAGGCCGTTGACGGCATCACTTTCGGTGCGGACCGGCGGCATGGCGGCCGGCAGCGGAATGCGGATCGGCGTGCCGCCGCGCACCGCCGGGGGGGCCGGGGCGAAGATGCCGCCTTCCAGCACGATCGGCAACGCTTGGTCGAGCACCGCGCTTTCGCATCCCTTGTGGACGAAGCCACGGGCGCCGGCGCGGATGCAGGACGCGATGACGTTGCCGTCGGTCGCACCCGAGACCACGATCACCGGCACGTCGCCGGCCGCCTCCAGCATTTCGTCCAGGCCGCTGTGCTCGTCGCTGTCACTCATCTGCAGGTCGTAGAGAATGGCGGCGAGCCCCGGCTCGGAACGGACTTTGCACAAGGCCTCGGCCAGCGATCCCGCCTCGACGATTGCGACATCCTGGTAGCGCTGCCGCAGGGCCAGAGACAGGCCGTAGCGGACCAGCGCATGGTCGTCGACAATCAGAAACTTGAGGGGAGTGTCGGGCATGACCCGGCGGTCTGGCGCCTGATCAAACTTCGCGGAGTCGTGGGCGTGCTGCACGTTATGATCCACGTTTGTTCCCCTTTACTCGTCCAAAGTGCCACTGCCCTTAAAGACGCAGGGCCATGATATACCTTAGGACCAATCCGGTTTCAGGATGAACCGCTCCATTGGCACCCTTCATAGGGCATGGGGATAGCCGCGCACCAAACCGAAGGTGGCGCGCCACGCTATCAATGGTGGCGTCTGCGCCTGTTACGAACGGCCAACGGAACCGTCACAGAGAAAACCGATCCACGGTCCGGCCAGGAACGCAAAGCGATCTCGTGGCCGAGCCGGCCGGCGAGCCGCGCGACGATTGCCAGCCCCAACCCGACTCCACGCCTCTGGTCGCGGCTTGGGTTGCCGAGCTGCCGAAATTCTTCGAAGATAGCCTGCTGGCTGTTCTCAGGGATACCGGGTCCGGTGTCCCAGACGTCGATTCGCAGGTGATCGCCGCAACGGCGGCAGCCCAGCAGGATTTTCCCGGAGACGGTGTATTTCAGCGCATTGGCGACGAGGTTCCGCAGGATGCGCTCCAGCAGTTGGGCATCGCTGTAGACCACCGCAGTCGTCGGCACGACGCGGAAGCGCAGACCGCGCATTTCGGCTTGCGGCATGAACTCGCCATGGATGATTTCCAGCATCAGGGCGAGCGACAGCGGCTCGATCACAGGCTCGATCGCACCGGCGTCGAGCCTTGCGGTATCCAGCATGCCTTCCAGCAAGGTGCGGATCGACAGGTGTGCCGCCAGCAGCCCGCCCAGGATCGGCTGCTCCGCCTCACCCAGGCGGTTGCGCAGGACATCCAGGAACAGCCCCATCGACATCACCGGCTGGCGCAGATCGTGGCTGGCCGACGCCAGAAGCTGCAGCTTGTCGGCATCGGCGGCCTGGAGGCGGCGCAGTTCCTCGTTGGTGCGGCCCAGCTGAATGTTGGCCTCCTCCATCTGTTCCAGCGTGACGCGCAGTTCCTCGTCCATGGCGCGCAGTTCTTCCAGCGAGGCGTTCAATTCGGAATCAGACCGTTCGAAGTCTCTGCCACGGCGTTCCAGCGCGGTCTCGCGGATGGCCAGCCTCTCCTGAATCGCATCCAGCTGCGCCAGGGAGTCGCGGTAGCGTTCCGTCACGATTCCCATTTCGCGATTCTGACGGCTGATCAGCTCATCGGTGTCGCTTTGACGCCGCTCGAGATCCTCGACCAGCGTCTGCGCCTGTTCCAGCTCGACCGATAGGCGCATCACCGCGTCGGGCATCCGGTCTTCCTTCAGGGCCTCCGCCACGCAGATGAAGTGTTCGGTTTCGCCACGCAACCCCACCAAGGGCGTGATGACGAGACTGCACAGATACTCGCTGCCATCCTTGCGCTGGTTGACAAGGGAAACGCGAGACGTATCCCCCAGCCGCAGGTCTCGCCTGATGGTTTCAGTCACGGCGGGATCGGTACGGCGGCATTGCAGGAAGCGTGGGGAAAGGCCGATTGCCTCGTCCGCCCGATAGCCTGTCAGGCTCGTAAAGGCCCGATTGACATAGAGAATGGTCGGTCCCGGTGCATCCAGATGACAGTCGGTAACGATCACCGCATGGTCCAGGTGGTCCCACAAAGGCTGTACAATCAGCGGCCTGGCTTTCCTGCCAGTGGCCACGGCCCCGTCCGCCGCCTTGTATCCGTGCGCATCCGACATTCTGTCCAGCCCCTGCCAGCACCACCGATGAGCAACGTCACAAGAATTCGTTAGTCGGAACCGGCGATAAATTCATTAGCTAAACTGTCGTAATCAGCCACGGTTCCATCCTATGTCTTTAGGTCAATCGATATGAGGTGAATTGGGTATCTGGGCATCACAAGCCCTTGCACAATTGACCAGAAATAAACCCTTCGGATCTCTGTCTACGTCCCCACCACGCAAATCGGTCGGAAAATCAGCTGCCGGCTACCTCCGCGCGGCTGTCGTCGAGCCCGATCCGCTGCCGCTCTGTCACGTCGTGGGCCAGAGCAACAAGGATCGGCGGCTGTTCTTCGCCGAAATACTGCATGCATAGCTCAACCGGGCGGACCGACTGGTCGGGACGTTCAATGGTGGTTTCGAGAACGATCTCTGCCTTTTCACCGGACATCAGCGGGTCGACCAGCCTGCTGAAGGTGGCAACGTCGATGTCCGGCATCAGGTCGTGCAAGGCGATCTGACGCAATGCATCCAGCGAATAGCCCAGCTTATCCTCCGCCCCCTTGTTGACCAACTGGAAATTGAAGGTGGCGGCGTCGAGGAAATAGACCTCGTTCAGCGACTGGCCGATGATCCGACCGAGATATTCGACGAAGGCGTCGGACCGCGCCCGCTCGCTCACGTCCTCGATGATCAGGATGGCGCCGTGGGCCAGACGGTTGTCGTAGAGCAGCGGCGACAGGCGGATGCGGCAGATGACGCGCCGGCCCCGCCGGTCCATCGCCTCGATCTCCACCGGCTCCACCGGGGCCTGGGTGTTGAGGATGTCGGACAGCGGACGGCGCAGCCGCTGCACCGGCAGGCCGATGTCCAGGTCCAGAAAAGCCTCGCCCGCTACTTCCTCGTTCCTCAGGCCCCAGACATTCTCGCTCCAGCGGTTCCAGGACTGGACGGTGAGGTTGTCGTCCAGAACGATGATGCCGACGTCGATGCTGCGCAGGATCGATTCGGAATAGCGACGATACTCGCCCGTCTCCTCGCTATGCCGGCGCATTTCCTCGTTGGCAACCTCCAGCTCTTCGTTGGTGGAGCGCAGCTCCTCATTCATCGTTTCCAGTTCTTCATTTGTGGACTGGAGTTCCTCGTTAGTCGTTTCCAACTCCTCATTTGTGGACTGGAGTTCTTCGTTCGTCGTCTCCAGCTCCTCATTCGACGACTGAAGCTCCTCGATGGTCGTTTCCAGGCTTTCCTGCACTACCTCTATCTGCTGTTGCAGCAGATAGAGACGGCTGGTGTCGAAGAAACTGAGCAGGGTGGCGAAGGGCTTGCCGTCGCGGCTGTAGAGCGGCGCCACCTCGATGGTCAGCCGGATCGGCTCGGCTCCGGGCCGGGTGAAAGGCTGGTGTTCGATGCGGACCGTGCGGTTGAAGTTGCGCACCTCCTCGATCCGGCTGCGCAGCTCCGTCGGGCGGTAGGAGATGGTCAGATCGTGGAACGGGCGGCCGATGTCGCCCTCCTCGACATCGAACAGGCGTCGGGCGTGGGTGTTTGCGAACACCAGCACCCCTTCGGCGTTCACCGCCAGATAGCCGGTGGAACTGCTGTCGACGATGCTTTCCAGCAACCGGACCTGTTGGTTGATGCGGGCGCCATTCGCGTCGTTGGCCAGGGACAGGCTCCCGCCGGCACTGCGGCGCCATTCCTGCGGCACCTTGGCAAAGATGCGGCTTTTCAGGTCGACCGGCTCGAACATGCGGGATCGCGCCAGTTGGGTCTCCGCCTTGCCCAGGAACAGGAAGCCGTCATTGACCAGCGCGTAATGCAGCCGTGGCAGGACGATGCCCTGGGTGTCGGCCTCCAGATAGATCAGCAGGTTGCGGCAGATCAGCAGGTCGATGCGCGAGATCGGCGCATCGCTGACCACATTGTGCCGGCCGAAGATCACGCATTTGCGCAGTTCGCGCTGGAAGACATAGTGGTTGTCGGTGCACTCGAAATAGCGTTCCAGCAGAGGTTCCGGCACCGATTCCACATCGCGCGGCCCATAGGTGGCGTGGCGCGCGGTGTTCAGCGCCGCATCGTCCAGATCGGTGGCGTAGATTTTGACGCGCCGGCAGAACTCGGCCGTTCCCAGCACCTCCGCGAACATCATCGCCAGCGAATAGGGTTCCTCGCCCGATGCGCAGCCGACGCTCCAGATCCGGATCTTTTCCTTGTCGCCCTTGCGCTCCAGAATGCGCGGAACGACCTCCCGCCGCATCACGTCCCACGCCTCGGCGTCACGGAAAAAGGACGTGACGTTGATCAGGACGGTGTTCAGAAGATCGACGAACTCCTGCGGATGAGCTTCCAGAAAGGCGTGATAGGCGGCGAAGCTGTCGCAGCCGACCTCGTCCATCCGCCGGCGGACGCGGCGCTCCAGGCTGGTCCGCTTGTAGCCCCGGAAATCGATGCCGCGGCTTTCCTGTATGTGACGGATCAGACTGGTGAACTCGCTGTCGGATTCGTTGATCTTCTTGGTCATCGTCTTGCGTCGTCACAGAGCCGAAACAAGCATAATCCGTTCTCCCTTCCGCGCTCAAGCCGCGTGACGACCTACGCCTCCTTCAGGACTCGTTGGAAGGGGGATAGGAATTATTTGGGTCATGATGAGGCGACATGACGCCGACGCTGTTGTGACTCCATGGAAAAACGCGACATCATCGTCATCGGCGCCTCGGCCGGCGGACTCAACGCGCTCAGACGTCTGTTCGGCGCCATGCCAAAGGACTGTGCACCGACGGTGTTCGTCGTCATGCACATCACAGCGAGCGCCCGCAGCGTCCTGCCGCAACTGCTCGACCGGATCGGCTGGCTGCCGGCCTTCCATCCCACCGATGGGGAGCCGATCCGGTGGGGGCACATCCATGTGGCGCCACCCGATCACCATCTGACGGTCCACCGGGACCGTGTGCTGATCCGCCGCGGCCCACGGGAAAACCGGACCCGTCCCGCCGTCGACCCGCTGTTCCGTTCGGCCGCCGCCGCCTTCGGCGGCCGGGTGGTCGGCGTGGTCCTGTCCGGCGGGCTGGACGACGGTGCGTCCGGTCTGCGGGCGATCCGACGGTGCGGCGGGGTCGGCGTCGTCCAGGATCCGCATGATGCGGAGTGGCCGGGAATGCCGCAATGCGCCATCGACCGCGGCGAGGCCGACCATATCCTGCCCTTGGAGCCAATGGCTGCCCTGCTGTCCCGGTTGGCCGCCGAACCGGCACCGCCGAGCCCGCCCGTGCCATTCGACATCGCCACGGAGGCGCGGATCGCCGAGCAGGAGTTCACCACGATGTCCGAGGATACCCAGGCGGTCGGCAAACCGACCACCCTGTCCTGCCCGGAATGCGGCGGCGGACTGAGCGAAATCCGCGACGGACCGGCCCTGCGCTTCCGCTGCCACGTCGGTCATGCCTACAGCCCCGACACCATGGAGGCGGCACAGGCGGAAGCGATGGAAAAAGCGCTGTGGGTCGCCCTGCGCACTCACGAGGAGCGGGTGGAGATGTTCCGGCGTCTTGGCGACCATGCCCGCGAACGCGGCCAGGACCTGACCGCCGCCAATTGGGACAGTCAGATGCAGGAAGCACGGAAGAGCGCAGAACTGCTGCGCACCGTTCTATCCAAGCCGGGGATCGGCAACAGCAGTTCCCCGAATACACGATGAGCCTGCGAGGGGGGAACCGGACGGCATCCGGCGGGTTTGATCCTTTCGGAACCTAAGTTCCGGTCCCAGGAGCCTGCCCCCGAAATGTCGCAAGACCACCCCCCAGAGTATCGCCCCATGAGCATCGACGGCCTGTCGGACGACAAGGACACCCCGCATTACGACGGTCCGGCCGGCGGCTGGGGATCGGTCGGGTCGATGGCCCGCATCATGGGGGAGGAACGGCCGACCCCTGGCGTGCTCGACACGCTGCGACGGCAGAACAAGCCCGGCGGCTTCATGTGCGTGTCCTGCGCCTGGGCCAAGCCGGCCAAGCCGCACACCTTCGAGTTCTGCGAGAACGGCGCCAAGGCGACGATCTGGGAACTGACCAGCCGGCGCTGCACCCCCGACTTCTTCGCCCAGCACACGGTCAGCGAATTGAAGGGCTGGAAGGATTACGATCTGGAGCAGCAGGGGCGGCTGACCCACCCCATGCGCTATGACCGGGCGAGCGACCGCTATGTGCCCTGCGGCTGGGACGAGGCCTTCGCCGCCATCGGGGCGGAGCTGCGCGCCATCGATCCGCAGCAGGCCGTGTTCTACGCCTCGGGCCGCGCCAGCCTGGAAACCTCCTATCTCTACGCACTGTTCGCGCGGCTCTACGGGCACAATAATTTGCCCGACAGTTCCAACATGTGCCACGAGACGACCTCGGTCGGGTTGAAGAAGGTCATCGGCTCGCCGGTCGGCACCTGCGTGCTCGATGATTTCGAGAGCTGCAACGCCATCTTCTTCTTCGGCCAGAACACCGGGTCGAACAGCCCCCGCCTGCTCCACCCGTTGCAGGAGGCGGTGAAGCGCGGGGCGAAGATCGTCACCTTCAACCCCGTGCGGGAAAAGGGTCTGGAGAGCTTCCGCAACCCGCAGAGCCCGCTGGAGATGCTGACCGGCAAGGACACCCAAATCTCCACCCTCTATTTCCAGGTGAAGGCCGGCGGCGACATCGCCGCGATCACCGGCATGATCAAGCATGTGCTGGCGGCCGAGAAGGAGCGGAAGGCGGACGGCAAGCATGTCCTCGATCACGACTTCATCGCCCAGCACACGGCCGGCCTCACTGAGATGAAGGAGCGGATCGACGCCATCGGCTGGGAGGAGATCGAGGAGGAATCCGGCCTGACCCGCGCGGACCTCAAGCAGGCCGCAGACATCTACATCGAGGCGGAACGCTCCATCGCCATGTACGGCATGGGCCTGACCCAGCAGGTGCGCGGATCGGAGACGCTGGCGGCGCTGGTCAATCTGTGGCTGCTGAAGGGCAACATCGGCCGCGACGGCGCCGGCATTTCCCCCGTGCGCGGCCATTCGAACGTCCAGGGCCAGCGCACCGTCGGCATCTCCGAAAAGCCGGAGCTGGTGCCGCTCGACCGGCTGGCCGAACAGTACGGCTTCGAGCCGCCACGCAAGGAGGGGCTGAACACCGTCAAGGCCTGCGAGAAGATCCTGTCGGGCGAGGTGAAGGCCTTCATCGGGTTGGGCGGCAACTTCGTCCGTGCCATTCCCGAGCGCGAGCGGATGGAGGCGGCCTGGACGCGCCTGCGCCTGACGGTGCAGGTGGCGACCAAGCTGAACCGCAGCCACCTGATCAACGGCGAAATCGCCTATCTGCTGCCCTGCCTGGGCCGGTCGGAGGAGGATGTGCAGGAGAGCGGCGCGCAGGCGGTGACGATGGAGGACAGCCTCAGCTGCATCCACGGCTCGCTCGGCAACAACACGCCGGCCAGCCCGCATCTGAAATCGGAGGCCGCCATCGTCGCCGGCATGGCGAAGGCGACCCTGCCGCCCAATCCAAAGGTGACATGGGACGCGTGGGTGGCCGATTACCGCCGCATCCGCGCCCTGATCGAGGCGACCTATCCCGACCAGTTCCACCATTTCAACGAGCGGGTCTTCACCCCCGGCGGCTTTTACCGCGGCAACCCGGCGCGCGAGCGGATCTGGAAGACGGACTCCGGCAAGGCCCACTTCACCCCGCCGGGCCGTCTGCGCGCCATCGGCTTCGAGGACGCGCCGGGGCGCTGGCGGCTGATGACCATGCGGTCGAACGACCAGTTCAACACGACGATCTACGGCTACTCCGACCGCCTGCGCGGCATCGAGGGCACCCGCGACGTTCTGCTGATGAACCCGCTGGACATCGCCGCGGCGGGTTTGCGGGAGGGTCAGGTGGTCGCGCTGGCGAGCGATGCCGGCGACGATGTCGACCGCCGGGTGGGCGGCCTGACGGTGACGCCCTTCCACCTGCCGCGCGGCTGCCTCGGGGCGTACTACCCGGAGATGAACCCGCTGATTCCGCTGTGGTATCACGACGAGGCGTCGAAGACGCCGGCCGCGAAGGGCGTGCCGGTGCGGATCGTGGCGTAGGGGGCAACTGGCATCCCCTCTCCCCGGGGGGGAGAGGGGGATACTCGTAAACCTCAGTGCGCCTCTTCCCAGTTGTCGCCGATCCCGGCTTCCGCCACCAGCGGCACGCCGAGCGTCGCCGCACCCTCCATCACTTCGCGCACGATGCGCGCGGCGTCCTCGGCTTCCGCTGCCGGCACCTCGAACAGCAGTTCGTCGTGCACCTGCAACAGCATCCGCGCGTTGCTGCCCGCGGCGGCGAGCGCGGCCGGCATGCGGTTCATCGCCCGCTTCATGATGTCGGCGGCGGTGCCCTGGATCGGCGCGTTGATCGCCTGACGCTCGGCGAAGGCGCGGCGGGCGGCGTTCTTCTCCTGGATGCCGGGCATGTAGCAGCGGCGGCCGAACAGCGTCGCCACATAGCCGTGCTGACGGGCGAAGGCCTTGGTCGCCTCCATCCACACCTTCAGCTCGTGGAAGCGCTCCAGATAGGTCTTGATGAAGGCGTTGGCCTCCCCCGGCGCGATGCCGAGCTGGCGGCCGAGCCCGAAGCCGGAGATGCCGTAGATGATGCCGAAATTGATCGCCTTGGCCTTGCGGCGGATGTCCGGCGTCATCTGCTCCAGCGGGATGCCGAAGACCTGGGCGGCGGTGGCGGCGTGAATGTCCAGCCCGTCGCGGAAGGCGTCCTTCAACGCCTGGATGTTCGCCATCTCCGCCACCAGACGCAGCTCGATCTGCGAATAATCGACGCTCAGCAGCTTGTGGCCGGGGGATGCCACGAAGGCGCGGCGGATCTTCTTGCCCTCCTCCGTCCGCACCGGGATGTTCTGGAGGTTGGGGTCCGTCGAGGACAGGCGGCCGGTGTTGGTCGCCGCCAGCGCGAAGGCGGTGTGGACGCGACCGGTTACGGGCGAGATCTTCTCCTGGAGCGCGTCGGTGTAGGTGCTCTTCAGCTTGGCGAGCTGGCGCCAGTCGAGCACGCGCTGGGCGATGGTGTGGCCCTGCTCCGCCAGTTCCTCCAGCACGCTGCTGTCGGTGGAATAGGCGCCGGTCTTGCCCTTCTTGCCGGTGCCGAGCTTCAGCGTGTCGAACAGGATTTCGCCCAGCTGCTTGGGCGAGCCGATGTTGAAGCTCTGTCCGGCCAGCGCATGGACGTCCTTCTCGATCTCGGCGAGGCGGAGCGACAGGCTCTGCGACAGGTCGGACAGCGCCTTCTTGTCGATGTGGACGCCGGCCCGCTCCATGTCCGCCACCACCGGCACCAGCGGGCGGTCCAGCGTCTCGTAGACGGTGACCATGCGGTCGTCGACCAGCCGCGGCTTCAGCAGAGTCCACAGCCGCAGCGTGATGTCGGCGTCCTCGGCGGCATAGGCCAGCGCCTTGTCCAGCGGCACGCGGTCGAAGGTGATCTGGTTCTTGCCGGTGCCGCAGACCTCCTTGAAGGGGATCGGCGTGTAGGCGAGGTGCAGTTCCGCCAGCTCGTCCATGCCGTGGCCGTGCGACCCGCCCTCCAGCACATAGGAGATCAGCATGCTGTCGTCGACCGGCGACACCGCGATGCCGTTGCGGGCGAACAGCTGGTGGTCGAACTTGAAGTTGTGGCCGATCTTCAGGACAGACCGGTCCTCCAGCACGTCCTTCAGGATCGCCATCGCCTCGTCGGTCGCGATCTGTTTGGGCGGCGTCGGGGCTTCGAAATCGAGCTGGCCGGCCGCCGCCGCTCCCTCCGCCTTGTGGGCGAGCGGGATGTAGCAGGCGATGCCCGGCTCGGTCGACAACGAGACGCCGACCAGCGTGGCGGTGGCCGGGGTCAGGCTGTCGGTCTCGGTATCGACGGCCAGCACGCCGGTCTCGCGCGCCCGCTCGACCCAGCGGCGCAGCGCGTCGGCATCCTGCACCAGCTCGTAGCGCACCTCCGGGACGTTCAGCACCGTCTTGCGGGCCGGGCGGTCCTCCGCGGCCGGGCTTTCGGCCGTCGCCGGAGATTTCGCGGCGGGGGTGGGCATGGAGCCGGGGGCCGGGAGCGAACCGCTGGCGCCGTCGGCGATGCGGCCGTCCTTCTGCATCTCCATCTCGACGCGGGAGACGATGCTGCGGAAGCCCTGGGCGCGCAGGAAGTCGATCAGCCGCTGGTGGTCGGGCTCGCGCACGCGCAGATCGTCCAGCGGCTTGGGCGGCGGCACCTGATCGTCGAGCAGGACCAGACGGCGGGAAACGCGGGCCAGATCGGCGAACTCGATCAGCTTCTGGCGGCGGGCCGGCTGCTTGATCTTCTCGGCATTGGCGAGCAGGGCTTCCAGGTCGCCATATTCAGTTATCAGCTGGGCGGCGGTCTTCACGCCGATGCCGGGCACGCCGGGAACGTTGTCGACGCTGTCGCCGGCCAGCGCCTGGACGTCCACCACCTTCTCCGGCGGGACGCCGAACTTCTCGAACACCTCGTCGGGACCGATGGCCTTGTTCTTCATCGGGTCGAACATGCCGACGCCGGGACGGACCAGCTGCATCAGGTCCTTGTCCGACGACACAATGGTGACCGGCCGCCCGGCCTCCTGCGCCAGACGGGCGTAGGTGGCGATCAAATCGTCGGCCTCGAAGCCCTCCAGCTCCAGGCAGGGCAGGCAGAAAGCCTCGGTCGCCTCGCGGATCAGCGCGAACTGCGGCTTCAGCTCCTCCGGCGGCTCCGGGCGGTGGGCCTTGTAGTCGGGATAGAATTCGTTGCGGAAATTCAGCCGCTTGCTGTCGAAGACCACCGCCACGGCTTCCGCCTTGGCGTCGGCCAGCAGCTTCAGCAGCATGTTGGAGAAGCCCAGCACCGCGTTGACCGGCGTCCCGTCCGGCCGCGTCAGCATCGGCAGCGCGTGGAAGGCGCGGAAGATGAAGCCGGAGCCGTCAACCAGATACAGGCCGCTGCCATCACCGCCCGAATTGGTGCCGCCCGAAGCGGGGCTGCCGGTGGCGGGGGTGTTCTCGGAGGCGGCGGTGGCATCTGTCATGGTGGTCTCTCGTCCCTTCCTTGCGGGCGCTACCATCGCCGAAGGAGGGCCGGGAGTCGAGTGCCGAGACCGGGGTGGAGACCCGCCGCCAACGCCCCTCGCCGCCGGCAGCGCGCCGCCGGCAGCGTGGCTTCAGTCGGCGCTGTCCTCCACCGCGCTGGTCACCACCGGACCGACGAAGGCATAGCCGACGCCATGCACCGCCTGGACCGGCAGGGCGCAGCCGCTGCGCTCCTCCACCTTGATGCGCAGGCGGCGGACCAGGGAATCGATGGAGCGGCTGTAGGGGTCCCAATCGCGGCCGGTCAGGGTGACGGAAATGTCCTGGCGGCTGACCGCTTCGCCGGGGGCGGCGACCAGCAGCGAGAGGAACTTGTACTCCGTCGCGGTCAGCGGCACGGCGGATCCGGTCGGCGGCTGGATGCGCCATTCGATGTCGTCGAACACCCAGACCTTGCGCGAGTCCGCAGGGGCGTGAGCGGGGACGGGAGTCGGACCGGCTGCCGGCACCGGCATCCCCGCCGATGGCTCCGCAGCAGAGTGCGGTGCGGCGCCCTTCTGCATCCGGCGCATCAGCGCCTTGATCTGCGCCTCCACCTCGCGGAAATCGACCGGCTTGACCAGATAGACGTCTGCGCCCAGCTCCAGCCCGATGACACGGTCGATCAGCCCGGATCGCGCCGTCAGCATGATGATGGCGGCCGAAGAACTCGCGCGGACGCGGCGGGCGACCGAGAAGCCATCCTCGTCCGGCAGATTGATGTCGAGCACGATCACATCCGCCGGGCCTGCCTCCAGTAGGCGGTCCAGCTCCGCGCCGCGCGACGCACCCCCCACCTCGAACCCGCAGCGGTCGAGATATTCGACAAGATCGTCACGAAGGTCGGCTTCGTCCTCGACCACAATGATCCGGGCCACGACGCCTCACGCCCCCATTCACATTCGTATGAAGTTATATTAAACGCCCGAAGCGGTTACGCAAACCATATCGGACGAATGGGATAAACCCCGGTCCCGCAAATCCGGTTCCGACCCGCTACCTTTGGGACAGGTAGCGGTCGCCGACCGTCGCGGAATAGCGGCCCACCCACTCGCGGTCGATGGCGTCGAGGCGGCCCTTCGCCTTCATCTCCGCAAGGCAGCGGTCGAAGTCGGCGCGCAGCTGTTCGTCGCGGAACACCATGCTGTAGGCGGTGGGCGGGAAGATGGCGGTGAACTGCACCGGCTGGGCCGGGTCGAAAGGCAGGCCGCCGGCCGCCTTCGCCTTTTCCTGAAGCTGGCGGTTGTATTCGGCGAAGATCAGGCCGTCGGCCAGAACCGCGTCGACCCGCCCGGCGAACAGCAGGTTGGAATGCACCATCTGGTCGGCGCGTTCGCGGAAATCGCCGAAGCTGGGGATGGCGGCACGCAGCCCCGGCAGCACGTCCGGCGCGCCGGAAAAGGTGATGACGCGCTTGCCCGCCAGATCGGCCAGCGACTGCACGGTCAGGCCGCTGCTTTTCAGCACGGAGGCGCCGTTCTGGTAGAGGATGTAGGGGGCGGAGCGGGGCCCCGGCATCTCCATGCCCGCCGGGACGGTGGAGACGGCGTCGACCTGCCCTCCCGTTTGCCCGCCAACCTGCGCACTTCCCTGGACGCTGTCGCGATAGTCGTTCCAGTGACGGCCGAAGGGAACAACCTTGAAATGCGCCTCATGCCCGCAGGCAGCCAGCGTCTCCGTGATGATGCTGGCCTCGCGCCCGGTGCCGTCGGCGCTCATCATCGGCGGCAGTTCCGGCGCCAGCACGGTCACCGGACGCGCGGCGGCGGGCAGCGCCGTCGCCGCCAATGCGGCAAGAACCGCCACGCCGGCAGCGGCAAGTCTGGCCGGAGCGATCCGCGGGACAAAGAACGCACGAACACCAAACGCCATCCTTCGCTCTCCCCAGAAGACAGCTCCAGCCGCCGGTTCTTGCCACAAGCAACTGTATCCGAAGGTAGCACGGCCGAGGACGCGGGCGTCCACGGGAAAAACCACTGTCCCCCAAAGGCCTCAGCCGGTTGGCCGTGCCGTTGTTACACTTCGTCGCAATTGGACGGAAATGGTCTCCGCCAGTTCCCGATTGTTCTGATTTCCCCGAACGTTCCGACACTGTATGAAACCGGTGCCGAATGTTATTTCAGGACTGATTAATCCCGTTGTGCTAAGGGTAAGCTCGTCCGCCACATGCATCATGTCCGCCGGCCGGTTCGATGACTGTCGGCATGCTGCACGTGAGGGTGGATTTACTGATGCGCTTGGGACTATCGCGGGCTTGGAAACCAGGGCCGCGGCTGAATTGAAACCCGCCATGAACACGGAATGCCCGATCGGCCGGGTCAGGAGGATGTGGATGAGCGTCACGGGATGGGACGACACCGAATCCTATACGCTGCGCGGCGCCGGCCCCCAGGGGTCGGGCGACGAGGTGGTCCGTGCCGGCGGGTCGTCGCTGCTGACGCGCGTCATCCTGATGATCGTCGGCTGCACCCTGCTGGTCGGGCTGATCGCCATGGGCGTCTCCTCCGTCCTGGTCGGCCGCCAGCAGAGGGAGGCGCTGACCCACCGCGCGACCCTGGTCGGCACGCTCCAGGCGTCGGCCATGGGGCAGGCGGTGTGGGAATTCGACACCCGCGCGGTGGAGGGGATGATCCGCGGCCTGTTGGCCGAGGACCCGGCGGTGCGCAGCGTGAAGGTGTGGGCGGCGTCCGGCGGCCGCGGCGGCCATGGCGAGCCGCTGGTGGCGCTGGAGCGTCCAGCCGGCCGGGCCGAACTGACGACCGTCGAAAAGCAGATCGTCATGTCCGGCAGCAACGGCGAGCGCACGATGGTCGGCCTGCTGCGCATGACCTATTCGCTGGAGGAGGCGGAGAGCGCCACCATGACCGCGCTGGCGCCGATGGCAGGCTTGGTCTTCTTCTCGCTGCTCGCCGTCATCGGCATGATCAGCATCCTGCTGAACCGGCTGGTGCTGGCGCCGCTCGCCCGGCTGACGCGCTCCGCCGGCGCCATCGCCGCCGGCGACTACCGCGTCCGTCTGCGCAACACCCGCGCCGACGAGATCGGGCAGCTGACCGTCGCCTTCAACCATATGGCGGAAACCGTCCACGACTATACCGAGCGGTTGGAACAGCGCGTCGCCGAACGGACGGAGGAGCTGCGCCAGTCCAACGAGCAGCTGGCGGTGGTCAACCGGCAGGTGATGGACAGCATCCAGTACGCCAGCCTCCTGCAATCGGCCATCCTGCCCGACGAGCGGGAGATGGCGCGGCATCTCGACGGCGTCTGCGTGCTGTGGCGTCCGCGCGACGTGGTGGGCGGCGATTTCCACATCTTCCGCGAGTTGGAGGACGGCCGCTTCCTGATCGGCGTTGCCGACTGTTCCGGCCATGGCGTGCCGGGCGCCTTCATGACGATGACGGTGTCGGCCATCCTGGACCATGTGCTGTCGGAAACGCCGGACAGCGATCCGGCGACGATCCTGGGCGGGCTGAACCGCATGGTGCGCGCCGCCTTGGCCCGCGGGCGCGACAACCCGCGTTTCGACAATGGCTTGGACATCGGGCTGTGCCTGGTGCGGCCGGACAAGGGCGACCTGCTGTTCGCCGGCGGCCGGATCGGCCTGCACATCGTCGACAGCGCTGCCAGCAACAGTCCCAATGCCGGCACAGCCGGCGGGACCGTCGGCGAAGTGAAGGGCGATGCGCAGAGCCTGGGCTATCGCCGGTCCGACAGCGGCCACCGCTTCACCACCCACCGGGTGGAACTGGCGCCGGGCCGCAGCTTCTACCTGACCACCGACGGCTTCCTCGATCAGGCCGGCGGTACCCGCGGCTTCGGCTTCGGCAACCGCCGCTTCACCGCGATGCTGCTGGAGCATGACGCAATCCCGATGACGGAGCGCCGGGCCGCCTTCGCGCAGGCCCTGGCCGGGCATCAGGGCGAGCGGGCGCAGCGCGACGACATCACCCTGGTCGGCTTCACCGTTTCACCGGCCGCTGCACCGGCCGCAACACCGGTGCTTGCGGCGGCATCCGCGCCCGACGCATCCTCATCCCACCCCGTTCACCCGTAAGGCAGGTCGTCAAGGTACGATGAAAGGCAACGAACTCTTCAACCTTCAGGAGCTGCTGTCGCGGCAGAAGCTGCTGATCTGCTTCAGCGGCCCTTTCAGCCACAGCGTCATCGAAGAGCTGGGCAAGGCGGTCCGCAACCATCTGGAAAATGAGCGGATCGAAAAGTCGGCGATCATGGACGTCTTCTCCGTCTATGTGGAGCAGGCGCAGAATGTCCGCAACTACACGGCATCGCGGGAAGCGCTGGGCCGGCCGATCCCGGCCAACAGCGGCATCGTGGTGATCGGCAAGGAGGACGACCATTACGTCGTCAGCTCCGGCAATCTGGTGGAGGCGGACGACGTCCCCGGCCTGTCGGCGATGCTGGAGAAGCTGCGCGGCCTGGACAAGGCCGGCCTGAAGGCGGTCTACAAGGAACAGTCGCGCAAGCCGCGCGAGGCGGGCGCCAGCGGCGCCGGGCTGGGCCTGATCGACATGGCGCGCAAGGCCACCCGGCCGCTGGAATATTCGTTGCGCGCGGTGGATGACACCTATTTCTTCTTCAGCCTTGAAGTGCAGCTATAAGAAATCACGGAATACACATAATGGACAGTTTGCGGATCGAGGCAACCTCCTGCTCTCCCCTGATCGATTTCGATCCGGCGGCCGGGCTGCTGCGCATCGAAGGCGAATCCTATCCGGAGAACTCCTTCGATTTCTACGCGCCGGTGTTCAACTGGCTGGAGGATTATCTGAAGGCCCCTGCCCCGGCGGTGGTGCTGGACATCGGGCTGAGCTACCTCAACACCAGCAGCATCAAATGCATGATCGACGTGCTGGAGATGCTGGACGGCTCGCACCAGAAGGGTCAGACGGTGTCGGTGCGCTGGCATTACGACAGCGACAACGACCGCGCGCTCGACATGGCGGAGGAGTTCGCCGAAGACGTGTCGCTGCCGTTCGAAATTCTGGCCCATTGACGGCACACTGAACATCCGGGATGACGATGCGGTCGCAGGAACAGGAACTGCGTCAGTGGGTTCAGCGGCTGGCCGAGGATCCGGCCAATGCCGGCAACCCGCTGCTGGCGGAATTCCAGACGCTGGCGGAGCGGCACGGCAAGCTTTTGCGCCAGTTCCGCAAGATCGCCAAGATCAGTGACCGTCTCCAGACCGAGACCAAGGAGATGGCGCGCCAGCAGCGGCAGTTCGTGCTGATGGTCAGCCACGAATTCCGCACGCCGCTGGCGATCATCGACAGCGCCTCGCAGATGCTGGAGCTGGAGCCGAAGCTGCCGGTTTCGGCGATGCCGCGGGTCGGCAAGATCCGCAACGCGGTCCAGCGGATGCTGCACCTGATCGAACGCTGCCTGACCAACGACCGGCTGGGCACCGCGGCGGCGCGGCCGGTGGCCTTCGACCTTGCGGCGATGCTGACCGCGCTGGCGGGCGAGATGGCAGGGACCGCCACCGCCCACCGGTTCGAACTGCACGGCCTCGACCGTCCGGTGCCGATTCCCGGCGACCGCGACCTTTTGGCCGTTGTGTTTTCCAACCTGATGGAAAACGCTGTCAAGTACTCGCCGAACGGGGGCACGATCCGCCTCGACCTCTCGGTCGGCGACGGCGCTGCCGGCAGCCCCTGTGGAGGCCCTGGCGGTCAGGTCACGGTACGGATCACGGACCAGGGGATCGGCGTCAACGCAGCCGACGCGGCGCGGCTGTTCGACAAGTATTTCCGTGCGTCCAATGCGGCGGGGACGACCGGGGCCGGGCTTGGCCTCCACCTTGCCCGCTGCATCGTGGATACCCACGGCGGCGGCATCTCGGTGGCGAGCGAGCCGGGCCAGGGCTCGGCCTTCACCGTCCGGTTGCCGATCGCACGGGCAACGACGCCCACGGCGGCTCCGGCTGCAGCTTCGGCGGCGGTTCCGGTACCGGAGACCTCGCCATGACAGGGGATGCCGACTCCGAGGTCGGCAATTCCGGCGGCACGACGGTAACGGGCTTGCCCAGGCGCTGGGCCTTGCGGCGGGGAACGATGGGCATGATGCTGCAGGAACAGAAGCTTCAGGATTGGGTCGCCCGTCTCGCGGCGAACGAGGATTATGCCGGCCATCCGCTGATGCAGGAGTTCCGCGCGCTCGCCAACGATCACATGAAGCTGATGCGGCAGCTGACCAAGATCGCCAAGATCAGCGACCGCATGCAGACAGACACCCGCCAGATGGCGCGCACGCTGCACGCCGCATCGCAGACCGACCCGCTGACCGATCTGCCGAACCGCCGCCAGATGATCGAGCGGCTGGAGGCGGAACTGTGCGGCATCAGCCGCAATGGCGGCGGCTTTGCCCTGATCATGCTGGACATCGACCATTTCAAGAACGTGAACGACGCCTTCGGCCATGCCGCAGGCGACCATGTGCTGGTGGAGACCGCCGGCCTGCTGCGCCGGAACCTGCGCCTGCATGACCTGTGCGCCCGTTGGGGCGGAGAGGAATTCCTGATCCTGTTGCCCGGCAGCGATCAGATCCAGGCCGAAACGGTCGCGGAAAAGCTGCGGCAGCTCATCGCCCACCATCCGTTCGTCCATCAGGACAGCAGCATCACGGTGACGCTGAGCCTTGGCGTTGCATCCTATCGCCAGGGGCAGACCGCCGACGCCTGCATCCAGGCGGCCGACGACGCGCTCTACATCGCCAAGCGCGCCGGACGCAACCGCTGGGCGGCCGCCGCCTAACTCGAAGACGGTGCCGCTTCGGCAACCGGTACCGG
Organism: Azospirillum sp. A23; assembly: GCF_042938965.1. Classification (NCBI taxonomy): domain Bacteria; kingdom Pseudomonadati; phylum Pseudomonadota; class Alphaproteobacteria; order Rhodospirillales; family Azospirillaceae; genus Azospirillum; species Azospirillum sp. A23. Next base: position 109,808 of record NZ_CP170666.1, read on the forward strand.
TGCGGCACCGATGTTCAGCTCCTCCAGTTGCGCCAGCGCCCCGGCCATGCCGGTGGCGACCAGATTGGCGTCGGTCTCGGCGCTGGCCCGCTCCGGCACCTCGGATTCCGGGTGGGCGCTCCACAGACAGAGCAGGATCGGCACGCGCGGGCCGAAATGCATCCGCAGACGGCGCATCATCCGCCGGCAATGGCCCAGCGCCGACGGGTTGAGCGAGGACAGCACCACCGCGTCCACTCCCGCGGTGCCGAGGCTGGCGATGGCGCGGGTCGACGCCTTCTCGCAGGGCACGACGTCGGCATGGATGCCGCGGGCAGCCAGCAGATAGGCCAGAAGCCCGGCGGCCGACTCGTCCAGATTGTTGCGGGCCCCGACGCAGAGCACGCGCGGCGCGGCGTCGCCGGGGACGGTCGTGTCCGCCAGCTCGTCCAGCAGACCAGCCATGCCCTCCGCCACCGCCTGCCGGCCCTCCGGGTTCAGGGTGCCGCGCTGTCGGTCCTGTTCGGCCAGCGATAGCACGGGCAGCAGAAGGCCATCTGCCAGTTCGACGGGGGTCGATTTACCGAGCCGCTCCTCGGCGATCTCCGTCGCCTCCGTGGGATCGCGGGCCAGAAGGCGCTGGTAGATCTTCGCCTCGTCGGGCAGGACGGGGCGGTCGCCCAGCATCACCTCCAGGAAATGCAGCTGCGGCACATGGCGGCCGAGAACCACGAGGCAGACGGTCAGCGGCGTCGCCAGCAAGAGGCCGATCGGCCCCCACAGCGTCGTCCACACCACCGCCGCGACGATGATGGCGAGCGAGGACAGGCCGGTCGCCGATCCGTAGAGCCAGGGCTCCACCACATTGTTGGAGAACAGCTCCACCGCCACGAACAGGGCGATGCACAGCAGCGGCAGGGTCCAGCCGGAGTCGACCGCGAAGGACAGCATGATGGGAAAGGCCGAGGCGATCACCGGACCCAGGAACGGGATGAAGCGCAGCACCGTCGCCAGCAGCCCCCACAGCAGCGGGTTCGGCACGCCGAGCAGCCAGAGCCCGATGCCGATGGGCAGCCCATAGGTCACGTTCACCACCACCTGCATCAGTAGATAGCGGCTGACCCGCTCGCCGGCGTCGTTCATCGCCTCCGTCGTACGGCTGAGGTCGCCGGAACCCACCAGCCGGATCATGCGGTCGCGCAGATCCTCCCGCTGCAACAGCATGAAGATTGTGAAGACCAGCACCATGCCGGCGGTGGCGATCGGCGTCATTGCCGGGCCGAGCACCCGGCCGACCAAATCGAAGACCCCGGTGTCGGACTGGTCGATGCGCACCGGAACCGGTTCGCGGTGCGTCGGCGTGCCAGCCTGCGGCGCCGGACCGGTGCCGGGCAGCTGATTGGCGGGCGCAGCGCCGGCAGTGGCGCGCTCGATCTCCTGCTGCAGGTCGCGGAAGGCGTCCGTTGCCTGCTTCAAGGCGCCGCGGTCACCGGTCGAGGCGGTGACGCTGCGCAGGGACTCGATCTTCGTATGGATGTTGCGCTGGTAGGTCGGCAGATTGTCGGCCAGATCGCCCAGCTGGCTGCCCACCACGGCACCGAAGCCGGTGATGCCGAGGAACAGCAGCGCAACCACCGCCAGAACCGACGGCACGCGGCCGAGACGCCAGCGCTCCAGCCGGGTGACGATGGGCGTCAGCACGAAGGCGAGCAGCACCGCCAGCGCGATGGGCATCAGGATGTCCGCCGCCAGATACAGCGTCACCACGATCAGCGTGATGATCAGCAGGATCGTCTGGGTGGAGACGGGAGGAGCGGCCTTCGTCACCGCGATGGGGCGTGCCTGTAGTCGGCGAGCGGTGTCCTCGGCCATGATCGTCGGGCTTTCCGGAAGGGAGAATGCCCGACATGAACACCGGCCGCGCCGGCACGTTCCCTCGCCTGCCCCGTCACGGCGGCGAGGGCCGCCAAACTCTGATTGGGCCCGTCAGGGAAGCGGCTGCTGCTGGGTGATGCAGTGGATGCCGCCGCCGCCGCGGACGATGTCGAGTGCTGCGATCTGCACCACCTCGCGGTCGGGGAAGGCCTTGCGGACGACGCGGAACGCCTCGTCGTCGGCCGGATCCTCGAAGGCCGGCATGACGATGCCGCCGTTGGCGATGTAGAGGTTGGTGTAGGACAGGGTCAGGCGCACGCCGTTCAGGTCGCGGCGGGCGGGCTGCTGGATGGTGATGACCTCCAGTTCGCGGCCCTTCGCGTCGCGGGCGCGCTTCAACCGGTCGAGATTGTCCTGGAAGATCTTGAAATTGGGGTCGCCGGGATCGTCGGTGGTGATCGCCATCACCACGCCGGGACGCACGAACAGCGCGATCTCGTCGATGTGGCCGTCGGTCTCGTCATCCTGATAGCCCTGCCCCAGCCAGATCACCGTCTCGACGCCGAGATGGTTCTTCAGCTGCTGCTCGATCTCCTCACGCGACAGGCCGGGATTGCGGTTGGGATTCAGCAGGCACTGTTCGGTGGTGATCAGCGTCCCCTCCCCGTCGACATGGAAGGAACCGCCCTCCATCACCAGCGGGGCGGAAATGCAGGGAAGCTTGAGATGGTCGAGAATCAGGCGGCCGACCTGCTGGTCCTTGTCGCTGCCTTCGTAATTGCCGCCCCAGGCGTTGAAGCCCCAATGGACACCGGCCAGCCCGCCCTTGCCGTCGATGACGAAGCTGGGGCCGGTGTCGCGAATCCAGGAATCGCTGATCGGCAGCGGCAGGATCTGGATGCCGGGGCCGCAGGCGAGCGAGGCTTCCGCCACGTCCGCCGGGTCGCACACCATCGTCACCGGCTCGAAGCGGGAGATGGCCTGGGCGACCTCGGCATAGGCGTCGCACGCGGCGTCGAAGGCGCCCTCCGGCCAGGTTTCCGGCCGGCAAGGCCACGCCATCCAGCATCCGCTGTGGCTGGCCCATTCGCCGGGCATGCGGAAGCCTTGACCCGTCCCTTCACCCGTCGGCATCGGGGCGTTCGGTGTCGTCATGCGTCGATCCCTCTACCCTTTTTCAAAATCCTCTGCCCTTCGCGGCCGCAACACCGGAACAACGGTCGGCGGGCCGCAAGGGACCGGGACATTTTTCATCCCCATCCACCCTAACCACGGGAGCGCGCCTTTGGCAATCGCGTCCGCCGCAGCGGGTGCTTGGCCTGATGGCAGAGGGGCGTCTTGCAGAGGGGCCTTGCGGCGAAGGGATTTTAAAAAGACGCGGAAGGACGTCGCGTCGGCATGCCGGGAAAGGGAACCGGCATGAGGTCCGGCTAGAGGCCGGACGGCGGGCGCAGGGCGCGGCGGGCGGTGACCGAACGATTGGTCGCATAGGCAGTGGAAACGGGACTGAAAAATCCAAGTCTCAACAAGGGGAACCACAGGAGCGCGCGCATGGCACGACCTCTTTCGCTGTTGACGATGACATCAACATAGCAAAAGAAACGGGCAATTGCCATCCGCGGCGGCAGAGGTCTGCTGCGCGCGGATGGGTAGGTCTGCGGAACGCTTCAAAAAAGCCGGTCAGCCGCTCCGGATCAGCCGTTCTGGATCGCCATCTGCTCGTCGCGTTTGCGCTGCCGTTCCTGGCGGGCCATGACGATGCTGGCGACGAAGATGCCGGTCGCCACCACCAGAACCATCAGCGTTGCCAGCGCGTTGATCTGCGGGCTGATGCCGAACTTCACGCTGGAGAAGATCACCATCGGCAGCGTCGTCGATCCGGGGCCGGAGACGAAGCTCGCCACCACCACGTCGTCCAGCGACAGGGTGAAGGCCAGCAGCCAGCCGGCGACCAGCGCCGGGGCGATCAGCGGCAGGGTGATGACGAAGAACACCTTGGCCGGGCGGGCGCCCAGATCCATCGCCGCCTCTTCCAGGCTGCCGTCCATGCCGGCCAGCCGCGACTGGATGACCACGGCGACATAGGACATGGTGAAGGTGGTGTGGGCGATGGTGATGGTGGTGACGCCGCGCCCGTCGGGCCAGCCCAGCCATTGCTCCATCGCCACGAACAGCAGCAGCAGCGACAGGCCGGTGATGACCTCCGGCATGACCAGCGGCGCGGTGATCATGCCGCCGAACAGGGTGCGGCCGCGGAACCGCCCGAAGCGGGTCAGCGCCAGCCCGGCGCAGGTGCCCAGCAGCACCGACAGCGTCGCGGACACCGCCGCCACCTGGAAGGACAGGAAGGCCGCATCCAGCAGGGCGTCGTTGTGGAGCAGCTCGGCATACCATTTGGTCGAAAAGCCGCTCCACACCGTCACCAGCCGCGACTCGTTGAAGCTGAAGACGACCAGCAGCGCGATGGGGACATAGAGGAAGGCATAGCCGAACAGCAGCGCCCAGGACAGGAACCCGAACCGTTTCATTGCCCGGCCTCCGCCTGTTTGCCCTGCACATGCTGGAAGATCATGATCGGCACCACCAGGACCAGAAGCAGCGCTATGGCGACGGCCGACGCCACCGGCCAGTCACGGTTGGCGAAGAACTCGTTCCACAGCACGCGGCCGATCATCAGCGTGTCGGGGCCGCCCAGCAGTTCCGGCGTCACGAACTCGCCCACCGCCGGGATGAAGACCAGCAGCGAGCCGGCAATGATGCCGGGCAGCGACAGCGGCAGCGTGATCGACAGGAAGGACTTGAAGGGACGGGAGCCGAGGTCGGCCGCCGCCTCCAGCAGGCTGGGGTCCATCTTCTCCAGAGTCGAATAGAGCGGCAGGACCATGAAGGGCAGATAGCAGTAGGTCATGCCGATATAGACGGCCCAGTCGGAATAGAGGATCTCCACCGGCCCGCTGGTGATGCCCACCCATTCCAGCAGGTTGCTGATCACGCCGTTGCCCTTGAGGATGCCGATCCAGGCATAGATGCGGATCAGGAAGCTGGTCCAGAAGGGCAGGATCACCAGCATCATCAGCGGCCCGCGCCGGGCCGGATCGGCCTTGGCGATGGCATAGGCCATGGGATAGCCGATGGCGAGGCACATCAGCGTGGTCACCGCCGCGATGCGCAGCGAATTCAGGTAGGCGAGGATGTAGAGGTCGTCCCCACCCAGCCGGAAATAGTTGCTGATGTTCAGCAGGATCTGCAGCTTGGAGGTGCCGGCGTCCTCGTCGGTCAACCATTCCACCAGCGACGAATAGGGCGGCTGGGCGATGATTGATTCGGAGAAGCTGATGCCGAAGACGATCAGGAAGGGCACCATGAAGAACAGCAGCAGCCACAGATAGGGGATGGCGACGACCACGCCGCGGCCCCACAGCCCGATCCGGCTGAGCCCGGAAACGAGGACGGAGACGACCGTCCTCATTGGGTCAGCACCACGCCGGCGAAGGGACGCCAGGTCAGGGTCACCTCGTCCTCCCAGGTGATCGGCATCTCGGTGCGGCGGGTGACGTTCGGGGCGGTGACGCGCACCGTCTTTCCGGTCGGCAGCTGCACCAGATAGATCGACACGTCGCCGAGATAGGCGATCTCGCGCACGATGCCGGTCGTTTGGTTGCGGCCGTCCCCACCCGCCAGCGGCTCCTTCGACAGGGCGATCTTCTCCGGCCGGATGGCGACGGAGACGGGCGAGCCGGCCGGCGCCGGGGTGGCGTGGGCGATCAGCAGCTCGCAGCCGGCCTCCTCCGACGCGACCAGAACCTGATCGCCTTCGGTCGAGACGACGCGGCCGTCGAACATGTTGATCGAGCCGATGAACTCCGCCACGAACCGGTTGTGCGGGTATTCGTAAATCTCGGTCGGCGTGCCGACCTGCGCGATGACGCCATGATTCATCACGGCGATGCGCGAGGACATGGTCATCGCCTCTTCCTGGTCGTGGGTCACGACGATGAAGGTGACGCCCAGCTTTTCCTGAATGTTGACCAGTTCGAACTGTGTGCGCTCACGCAGTTTCTTGTCGAGCGCGCCCAGCGGCTCGTCCAGCAGCAGCAGCTTCGGCCGCTTGACCAGCGAGCGGGCGAGCGCCACGCGCTGGCGCTGGCCGCCGGACAGCTGGTGCGGGCGGCGCTTGCCGAAGGCCGAGAGCTGGACCATCCCCAGCATCTCCGTCACGCGGTCGCGGATCTCCGCCTTCGCCACCCCGTCCTGTTTCAGGCCGAAGGCGACGTTCTGCTCCACCGTCATGTGCGGGAACAGGGCGTAGGACTGGAACATCATGTTGACCGGCCGCTCATAGGGCGGAATGCCGGCCATATCGACTCCGTCGATGTAGATCTTGCCTTCGGTCGGCTGTTCGAACCCCGCCAGCATGCGCAGCAGCGTCGTCTTGCCGGAGCCGGAGCCGCCGAGCAGGGCGAAGAACTCGTTCCGGTAGATCGACAGGCTGACCTCGTCCACGGCGACGAAATCGCCGAAGGTCTTGGTCACCTTCTCGATGCGGACATAGGGAGTCTGGCCCGCGTCCTGCCACGGTTCCAGGCGGGTGGGCTTGCGAATCGGCTGACCGGCCATCCGGTTTCCTCTTTCATGACAACGCCCCGGCCGCTCCCCATCGCTGGGGATCGGCCGGGGCGGGTCAGCGCCATGGCGGCGCTTCTCAGGGGGTCCGGCTTACTTGCCGGTCTTGACCTTGGTCCACACGCGGGTGCGGGCGCGGTCGGTGGCCTGCTTGATCTGCTTCAGCGAGAACAGCTTCAGCTTGCTGTCGGCCGGCAGGAAGATGCCGGGGTTCGACTTGATGTCGTCGGCGACCGTCGCCAGCGAGGCCGGCACCGCGTTGGCGTAGCTGACCTTGTTGGAGATGTTGGCCATGTTGGCCGGGTCGAGCACGAAGTTGATGTACTCGTACGCACCGTCCTTGTTCGGCGCGTCGGCCGGAACCGCCAGCGTGTCCCACCAGACCTGCACGCCTTCCTTCGGCGTGATGTATTCGACCTTGGCGCTCTTGGCCTCGGCGGCGCGGGCGGCGCCCTGGATGGCGTCGCCGTTGTAGGCCATCACGACGCAGGCGTCGCCGCCGGCGAGGATGTTGATGTTCTCACCCGTGACGAAGCGCTTGATGTAGGGACGGACCGCCATCAGCGTCTTCTCGACCTTGTCCAGATCCTCCTTCTTCTCGGAGTTCGGGTCGAGGCCGAGATAGTTCAGCACCGACGGGATGACGTCGATGGCCGAATCCATCACGGTGATGCCGCAGGCCGCGACCTTCTTCGCCACCTCCGGCTTGAAGATCAGGTCCCAGCTGTCGAGCGCCACGTCGGGGGCGACGGCCTTGATCTTTTCCGGGATGATCGCGATGCCGACGGTGCCGCCGAGATAGGGCACGGCGTACTTGTTGCCGGGATCGGAATTCTCCAGCAGCTTCAGGACCTTCGGGTCGAGGTTCTTGTAGTTGGGGATCTTCGACTTGTCGAGCGGGCCCACCACCTTGGCCTGGATCAGGCGGGACAGGGTCGGCTCCGCGGTCGGCACGATCACGTCATAGCCGGACTTTCCGACGAGCACCTTCTGCTCCAGCAGTTCCAGGCTGTCGTACAGGTCGACCTTCGTCTCAGCGCCCGTGGCCTTGGTGAAGTCGGCGAGGGTCGTTTCACCCAGATAATCGTTCCAGATGTAGATGTTGACCGGCTTCTTGGCCTGGGCCATCGCCGGGCCGGCGATGGCGATCGCCGCGACCGCGCCGATGAGGCTGAGAGCGATTTTTTTCATGATTTGCCCCGACCTGTTCGTGTGTGTTGCGGGCACCGCCACATCCCAACGGCTGGCCCGGCTCGCGGGCGCTATTGCACCCACGCCCGGGCATGTTGTCAACGGTTTGGGTCGTGGTCGGAGGCTGGTTTGCGGGACTGGTTTGCAGGCGGCGGCCATCTCCACGAAGCCATGCGCAATCAATCGTCTACACACCGAATGTCGCAGCGGGCCGGTCGGGGCGAAGACCCGGCTCCAACGCTGCGAATCGCTGCCGGGGAGTCGCCGCCGGGCAGCGGCGCAGCTACCCATCCGGGCCTTGGGGCTGACGAATGGCGACCGGCCGCGACCCCAGGGGTTCCGGGGAACCCGCAAGGGAGTGTCGCGGCCGGCAAAGGAAACCCTTTCCCCAGATAACGGCCTGCCGGCCGGCACCCGGGTCGCCCGTCTTTAAAATTGCGTGCCCTGGTATTCATGCTCGCGAATATGTCGTCAGTTATACCCACCATTCCTTTCCGGTCAATCCCCGAATCGTGTCATTCCATTTTCAAATTGAAAGATACTGTGACGAAACTCGTCGTCATATCATGGTACTCAATGGCATGCACGACAGTCGTGTGCCAAGGATATTGATGCAATGCAAAAGAAGGCGGCGCGACTATTGTCACGACGCCTTCCTGTTTTGCTGCCCGGACTCTGGTTTGGTTTACGATGCCTTAACTCTGTGCCGTCAGCACCACGCCCAGCACCACCAGCAGCGTGCCGATCAGGCGGGTCAGGCTGACCGTCTCCCCCAGCAGCAGCATGCCGAGCGCCAGCGTGACCAGGAAGCCCAGCCCGACGAAGGGATAGGCCATGGAAACGTCGACCTTCGCCAGGACCGCCAGCCACACCACCATGCCCAGCCCGTAGCAGGCCAGACCGGTCAGAATGTGCGGCGTGGCGACCACCGACAGGGCGATCCGCCCGGCTTCCCCCTGCGCCAGCGCGGTCGACACTGCGGGGCTCGACATGCCGATCTTCAAGGAAATCTGCGCGATGGCCGACAGGGTGACGCTCAGCAGGATCAGTCCGACGACGGCGATGGGCATGACGACTCCGGAAGGATGACGGAAGGATAGGGAGCGGCGGCTCAGGCCCGGCCAGGAGGCTTCATGCCCGGCCGAGGATCAGCGCAACACCGCAGACCAGCCCGATGGCGATGCTCCACTTGTCGCGGGCGGCGAACACCACCGGGTCGTCATGCATCAGCCCGCGGTGGGTTTGCAGCCACACCCGTCCGATCCAGAAGAGCAGCAGCGGGCAGATGATCCACAGCGCCTGCGGCTGGTCATAGACGCGCCCGACCTCCGGGCTGTTGATGTAGAGCGCCATCACCAGAACCGAGAGGAAGCCGGCCGATACGCCGATGGATTGCAGGACCGGCATGTCGGCGGTCACATAGCCCCTGCCCTCCGCCTGCCCCAGCCCGAGCTTCAGCATGCTGTCCATTTCGGAATAGCGCTTCACCATGGCGAGGCTGAGGAACAGGAACATCGAGAAGGCGAGCAGCCAGAAGGACGGGACGATGGCCGTCGCCGTGGCACCGCCCAGCACCCGCAGCGAATAGAGCCCGGCCAGCAGCATCACGTCCCAGATCACCCGGTTTTTGGCGAACAGGTTGTAGAACAGCGACGAGGCGGCATAGGTCGCCAGCGCCGCCAGGAACAGCGGCGGCAGCGCCACCAGCGACAGGACGAGGCTGGCCAGCAGCAGGCCGGGGATCAGCGACAGGCCGAGGTCGAGCGGCAGGTCGCCGGCTGCGAAGGGACGGCGGCGCTTGCGCGGGTGGCGGCGGTCGGCCGGCAGGTCCAGCAGGTCGTTCAGCACATAGATGCTCGACGCGCACAGCCCGAAGGCGAAGAAGGCGGCAATGGCCTGGAGGGTCGGCCCCACCTCCCCCAGCTTCTGGCCGGCCACCAGCGGCACGAAGACCAGCAGGTTCTTCAGCCACTGGTGCAGGCGCAGCGCCTTCAGGATCAGCAGCAGGCGCGGCCGGCGTGGGGTGGCGATGGTCTCCAGCGGGCACAGCGTGGCGGCGTGGCGAACCACCCCGGCGGCGGCGTCCACCGCGATGCCGCGGCGGGCGGCGCGCCAGACGGCATAATCGGCCTCGTCGTTGCCCATGTAATCGAAGATGCCGGACGGCACCTGCGCCCGGATCGCTTCAAGCTTGCGCTCGCCCTTCAGGTTCAGGCCATCGCTGCTGGACAGCACCTGATCGAACAGGCCGAGATGACGGGCGATGGCGTCGGCATAGCGGTGGTGGGCTGCGGTCGCCAGCACCAGCCGCCGGCCGCGCTTGCGCTCCTCCTCCAGCCGTTGCAGGACGGCGGGGTTGTAGATCAGGCCGGCCGGGTCGATCTCCACCCGGCGGGCCAACTCCGCCTTCAGTCGCGCCTTGCCGCCGGCCAGCCAGACCGGCACCAGCAGCGCCGCCCAGGGCTGCGCCTTGATCAGGCCGAACAGCGATTCATAGAGGAGGTCGGTCCTGAGCAGCGTGCCGTCGAGATCGACGAACAGCGGCGGCTCCTCGGTGACCGGGGGCGGGACCGGCGTTTCGGCGGCGGCACGCGGGAGGGCGACGACGGACGGCGCAGCCTCCTCCGCCGGCGGGGCATGGCCGCGCCCGGCCGTTCCCAGGTCGCCCCAGAGGGCCGCGGCGGCACGGTCGTGCCGGCCGGCCAGCACCGGGATCAGGCCCAGCAGCATCAGGGTGGCGAAGAACAGGTAGGATTGCAGCACGTTCAGCGGGGTGTCGGCCAGCGTGTTGACCGGCCAGAACAGGACGTTGCCGGCCAGGAAATAGGCCACGGCCAGCAGCGTGACCGCCCCGGCCGGACGCCGCAGCCCGGGCTCCAGCAGGATCAGGAAGGCGAGCGCGAAGGCCGGCAGCAGGATGCCGTAATGGTGCACCCAGGCGACCGGCGAACCGACGGTGAAGCAGATGCCGGCGACGACGAAGGCCAGGATCCGCTCGGCCCCGCGGTCGCGCCGCCGCCACAGCAGGCCGAAGCCGACGAAGGCGAGACCGGAAACCTGCGTGGCGATATGGACCGCCGGGTGATAGGGGGCGAAGGCCTCCGCCGACCACTCCAGATTGTTGCCGTTGTGCAGCAGGCGGTTGACCAGCCCGTTGACGGTCTGGTTGACGTGATAGCTCTCGCCGTGGCGGCCGATGAACAGCAGGACGTCGAGGTAATCGATCATCGGCGCAAAGCCGTAGAACAGGGTCGCCAGCGCCACGCCCGGCACCACGACCGCCGCCCATCCCACCGCCATCCGCCAGTCGCCGCGGAGCGCCGCCCAGGCGAGGAACAGCGACATCTGCGGCTTCATCAGGGTCGATGCGCCGAGCAGGGCTCCGCACAGCACCCGCCGGTCGCGCAAGAGGGCGATGCAGGCGAAGACGAAGGCGGCGTTCAGCCAGACCTGCACCTGCCCCAGCGAGAAGGCCTTCAGCACCGGATAGAAGCACAGGGTGGCGACGAAGCCGAAGCCGCCCAGCAGCACCTGGGTCAGCCGGTCGTCCCGCGCCCCGGGCAGGCGCAGCCGCGCCGCCATCTCCAGCACCAGGATCGCCATGCCCGCCGCGGTCGCCAGCACGAACAGCAGGTTGAGCCGCTCGAACGCCACGAGGTTCAGCACCCCCAGCGCCTTCATCGCCTCCAGCGGCAGCAGCGAGGTCACCGGATACTGGAACTTGATGTGCTGCTTGAAGAACACCCCGTCATAGACATTCTCGCCCGGCCGTTCATGCAGCCAGTCGAGTGCGGCGATCATCGGGTCCCAACTGTCGACCGGGATCAGGTCGGGGTTCTCCAGCACGAACAGGTTCTGGATGTCGGTCAGGTTGCTGGCATGGCCGCCGCGGTGCAGCGCCAGCCCCAGCAGCCCGGTCGTCAGCACGATGAACAGCGACGCCAGGATGATGCTGCGCTGAACCCAGCCAACGCTTCGCAGGCCTGTTCGAAGGGACGGGATCGCAGGTTGCATGCTCATGCTTGGCCATCCATCGGTTGCCCATCACTTTTGTCGCGACACTGCCCCGGCTCCGGCTCATCCGCTCGGGCGGGGCAATCGGCCAGGGCAATCGAAGGCGTGCCGCGGCGGCAGAAACGCCATGTCCGCGGAAGCTACGGCTCCGTGCCTTGACTATTTTCAAAGGAGATAACAAAGTGCAGCGACGCCCAACCGGCGCCAAACCGCCGCATGGCGACCGCATCTCTCCTGCCTCTCCTCACAGGGTCGAAAATACACTGTGGTTTTGCTTTGAAAGTCTTCGATTACGTGTGCCGCCGGCCATAAAGGGATGAACGACGACCTTGCGTTTTTAAGCGCGTCCGCCAAAATCGGGCTGCACGGTGGTGGCAGAGCACCGCGCCCGGCGACCGGCCGGCGAGGGGGATCGCACCACTCGGGGTAGAATGGGCGGTGGAGGGCGCGGACGGGACGGGCTTTCGGACCGAACTTTCGAATTTCCGGGGCCGGACGGCACACGAATGGCGAGTCCGCCGGTGCGACCCGCTACGGAGCGGACGGACATCGGCGAGCAGGAGCGGCGCAGGAACAGGGAACCAAAAACGTAAAAGGGCTGCCGGCGGATGTCCCCGCCGGCAGCCCCTCAGTTCGTTACCCTAGAGTACAATCAGACGTTCAGCAGCAGGTTTTCCCGCTCCCACGAGCTGATGACCCGGTTGTAGGCCTCGTACTCCGTCTGCTTCACGCAGGTGACGGCGTCGATGAAGCGTTCGCCGAGGATTTCCTTCAGCGGTTTGCAGGCGTTGAACTTGGTCAGCGCCTCGGACTGGTGGCGCGGCAGGGTGAAGGCGAGGCGGTAGGCGGAGCCCTTGATCGGGTCGTTCGGCTCCAGCCCCTGGGTCATGCCGACATAGCCGCAGGCGAGCGACGCGGCGATGGCGAGATAGGGGTTGGCGTCGGCGCCGGCCACCCGGTTCTCGACCCGGCGGGCGTCGGGCTGCGAGACGGGAACGCGCAGGCCGGTGGTACGGTTGTCACGGCCCCAATGCACGTTGATCGGCGCATCGGAGTTCGGCACCAGCCGGCGGTAGCTGTTGACGTTGGGCGCCAGCAGCGGCATCACATAGGGCAGGTATTTCTGCAACCCGGCGATGTGCGCCATGAACAGGTCGCTGTCGGTGCCGTCGGGATTGCTGAACAGGTTGCGGCCGTTGACGGTATCGACCACCGACTGGTGGATGTGCATGGCGCTGCCGGGTTCGCCCTGCATCGGCTTCGCCATGAAGGTGGCGTAGATCTGGTGGCGGATCGCCGCCTCGCGCGCCGTGCGCTTGAACAGGAAGGCCTGGTCGGCCAGTTCCAGCGCGTCGCCATGGTTGAAGTTGATCTCGATCTGGGCGGCGCCGGCCTCGTGGGTCAGCGTGTCGATGTCGATGTCCTGCTTCTCGCAGAAATCATAGACCGCCTCGAAGATCGGATCGAACTCATTGACGGCGTCGATGCCGAAGGCCTGCCGGCCGCTTTCCATCCGGCCGTTGCGCCCGACCGGCGGCACCAGCGGGTAATCGGGGTCCTTGTTGACCTGGACCAGGAAGAATTCCAGCTCCGGCGCCACCAGCGGCTTCCAGCCGCGCTCCTCGTAGAGCGACAGCACGCGCTTCAGCACATGGCGGGGCGACACGTCGACCGGCCGGCCGTCGGCATAGACGCAGTCGGTGATGACCTGGGCCGTCGGCTCGGTGTACCAGGGGACGAAGCGGATCGTCCGTTCGTCCGGGATCATGTAGATGTCGGAATTCTCGTCCGAGGTGATGTCCTCGTCGTCGGGGAATTCACCGGTCACGGTCTGGACGAAGATCGCCTCGGGCAGGCGCAGGCCGCGGTCGCGCAGGATGCGGAGGAATTTTTCGGCGGGAACGATCTTTCCCCGCGCGATGCCCGACATGTCGGGCACAAGACATTCGACTTCGGTAATGCGGTTCTTCTTGATGAAGTCTTCCATAAAACCCATGGGTATGGCGGACCGCTCCGGACTATGGGCAGCCCCCTCCGTGCTGTGGACGACAGCGACACTATGACGCCGTTCCGGCGGAACGCGCCAGAGGGTTCCGCATGACGGTTCGGTGAAATATCCGCCTTTCCGTTGACCTCCCCCGTCGGCTCGGACTTAACTGCGGCCATGCCGAAAGCCTCCTACCTGAACAGCTGGTACGCGGCCTCCGCCGCTCGCCCTCCCGACCGCCCGGCCCTGGAGGGAGAGGCCGCCTGCGACGTCTGCATCGTCGGCGGCGGCTACACCGGCCTGACCGCGGCGCTGGAACTGGCGGAGCGCGGCTTCGACGTCGTTCTGCTGGAGGCGGAAAGTTGCGGCTGGGGCGCCTCGGGCCGCAACGGCGGACAGATCATCACCGGCTACAACAAGCCGATGGCGACCATCGAGGGCTGGGTCGGCAAAGAGGATGCCCGCCGCCTGTGGGAGTTCGGCGAGGAGGCGAAGGCCCAGCTCGCCGGGCGGGTGGAGCGCCACGCCATCGCCTGCGACCTGACCTGGGGCTTCGCCTATGCCGCGCTGAAGCCGCGCCACATGCAGGACGTGGCAGCGCTGGAACACGAGATGCGCGACGGGTACGGCTATGACCGGGTGCAACGGCTGGACCGCGCCGGCATCCGCACCCATGTCGGCAGCGACGCCTATATCGGCGGCCTGCTGGACGAGGGCAGCGGCCATCTGCACCCGCTGAACTACGCGCTGGGCCTCGCCCGCGCCGCCGATGCCGCCAGGGTTCGCATCTTCGAGAACAGCCGCGTGCTGGCCATGGACAGCGGGGCGAAGCCCTGGGTCCGCACCGAACGCGGACGGGTGACGGCCAGGCACCTGATCCTCGCCGGCAACGCCTATCTCGGCGGGCTGGCCCCGGCGCTCGACCGCACCATCATGCCGGTCGCGACCTACATGATCGCCACCGAACCGCTGGGCGAGGAGCGGGCGCGGACCCTGCTGCCGACGAACATCGCGGTGTCGGACATGAAATTCTCGCTGGATTACTTCCGCCGCTCCGCCGATCACAGGCTGCTGTTCGGCGGCGGCGTCAGCTATTCGGGCGTCGATGGGCCGGGGCTGAAGCAGGCGATGCGGATGAAGATGCTGGCGATCTATCCGGATCTGAAGGACGCCCGCGTCGATTATTTCTGGGGCGGGCGTGTCGCCATCACCATGAACCGCATGCCGCATCTGGGCCGGCTATCGCCCACCACGCTCTATGCCCACGGCTATTCCGGCCATGGCGTGGCGCTGGCCGGCATGGCCGGGCGGCTGATGGCGGAGACGGTGAGCGGCACCGCCGGTCGCTTCGACGTGTTCGCCCGCGTCCCCCACACCCCCTTCCCCGGCGGACGGCGCTTCCGCACCCCGGCGCTGGTCCTCGCAATGATGTGGTTCCGTCTGCGCGATCTGCTGTAGGCTGGGGAAGCAATCCATGCCCTCCCCCCATCCACCTCCTTCCCCCGCCGAGTATCGCCCCCACCGATGACCGACATCTCCAGCAGCGACGAGACTCCCCCCTCTTCGGATGCCGCACCGGGCAAGGACGCCGCCCCAGACGCTGCCATCGCCGAGAAGGCGGCGCAGGAGAATGTCCTGGTCCAGCCGATGCGGGACACGCATTTCGATTTCCAGCACAAGGTCTTCAGCCTGCCCGGCGCCTTCTTCTGCCAGGATCCGAACAGCAAGGATCCCGTGCTGAACATGCTGTTGGGCGATCTGAAGGTGGCGCTGGCCTTCCCCACCCTGATGGAGTCCTTCCAGATCGAGGACGGCACCCACGACGCCCGCCTGCTGGAGGTCATCGAACAGGGGCTGGCCTTCGTGAAGCAGATCCGGCCGGGCGAGGAAATTCCCGGCGAGCTGCTGGACGGCCGCGCTTCCTGGTCGGTGGAGGACAAGCACCGCATCGCAGCCAAGGGGCGGCTGACCATGCAGATCGTCTCCTCCTTCACCGGCAACGAGATCATCGTTTCCGACCAGTCGCAGCTGGAACAGCTGCTGGACGATCCGCAGACGCACGAGAAGATGAAGGCGGCCTTCGCCAAGATCGCCGAGCGGCTGAAGCTGACCAACAATCCCGAACAGTATTTGACCGACCGCATCGACGATCTGGCGCAGGAACTGTCCTACATCGAGGCGCTGCGCGACCGCTTCCGGCACATCCGCCGCATCGAGCAGGCGATGGGCAAGCTCGCCACCATCTACCGCACCGACCGCACCTTCTGCAGCGAGCTGAACCGGATGCAGGGGCTGATCCGCAAGCCGGTGCGCGAATACGACATGATCTTCGATCAGGCCGACGCCCAGACCGGCGACATCGTCGGCGCGCTGCGCAACTTCCACCCCACCATCCAATTCATCCGCAAGATCCGCGACGATTTGCGCGCCAAGCTGCTGGAGTGGGAAGACCTGCTGCGCGGCTGGGACGACATCTCGATGGAGCGCTCGCCCAAGGTGGAAGCGTTGCAGAAGCAGACCTACCGGTTCCTGGCGAGCCGCTACATCGAGACGACGGTGTGGAAGCGGGGAGGATGAGCGCGGACGGCCTCCGCCGACCCTCCTCCTTTACGCCACCCCTCGAAGCTCCTCCGCCCGGCTCAGATCCACGCTGACCAGCTGCGACACGCCGCGTTCCACCATCGTCACGCCGAACAGACGGTCGACCCGCGCCATGGTCAGGCGGTGGTGGGTGATGATCAGGAAGCGGGTGTCGCCCTGCCGCGCGATGTCCTCCACCAGATCGCAGAAGCGGCCGACATTCGCCTCGTCCAGCGGGGCGTCGACCTCGTCCAGCACGCAGATCGGCGCCGGGTTCGACCGGAAGACGGCGAACAGCAGCGACAGCGCCGTCAGCGCCTGCTCGCCGCCCGACAGCAGCGAGAGCACCTGCAACTTCTTGCCCGGCGGGCTGGCGTAAATCTCCAGCCCGGCATTCAGCGGATCTTCGGCGTTGACCAGCTCCAGATAGGCCTTGCCGCCGCCGAACAGGCGGGTGAACAGCTCCTGGAAGTCGCGGTTGACCACGTCGAAGCTGGCGACCAGACGCTCGCGCGCCTCGCGGTTCAGGCTGGAGATGCCCTGGCGCAGGCGGGCGATGGCGGCGGTCAGATCCTCGCGCTCGCCGTTCAGGCCGCCGATCTGGGCGTCCAGCTCCTCCGCCTCGATCTCGGCGCGCAAATTGACCGGCCCCATGTTCTCGCGCTCGCGCGTCAGCTTGTCGAGCCGCGCTTCCACCGCACCCGCATCAGGCATCGGTTCGGCGGGGTCGAGGTCGGCGGCGGCGCGGGTGTCCTCCGGCCGGCAGTCCAGCCGTTCGGCGATGCGCTCCGTCAGGGTGCGTTCCTGCTGGTGCGCCGCGGACACCGCGGCTTCAGCGCGGGCGCGCGCCTCGCGCCCATCGGCCAACGCCGCTTCGGCATCGTGCAGCGCCTGTTCGGTCCCGGCCAGCCGGGATTCGGCCTCGGCCAGCGCGTCGGCGGCGCGCTTGCGGTCACGCTCGGCCAGGGCGATGCGGTCGAGAAGCTCCTGGCGCTCCGCCGCGATCTCGGCCGGGCGGCCGGCCAGCAGGGCGATCTCGCCCTCCGCCTCCGCCGCGCGCTGGCGCAGCTCGGCGACGCGGCCTCCGGCCCCGGCGGAGCGGGTGTCCCAGGACGCGGTTTCCGACTGGATGGCGGCAAGGCGCTGGCGCCGGGCCTGGGCCTCGCGGGTCAGCCGGTCCAGCGCGCTCTGCCGCTCGGCCAGGACGGCGCGGCGCTCGGCCAGGGCGGTGCGCCGGTCGTTGACCTGCTCCCGCCCTTCGCGCGGGTCGGGCAGCTGCTCCAGCAGTTCCAGCACCTCGTCGCGGCGGGCGGCGGCCTCGCCCTCCTCGGCGGCGAGCCGCTCCACCGCCTCCGCCAGCGCGGCGAGGCGGGTGGATGCGGCGTCGGCCTCGCGCGCCAGCTTGGCATGGCGGTCGCGGGCGGCGTTCAGCGCGGCGAAGCCGTCGCGCACGGCGTCGCGGGCGCGGCGGTCGGCCTGGGCCGCTTCCTCGACCGTCCGCTTGGCGGCGTCCAGCGCCTCGCGCGCCAGCTCGACCTGTTCCTCGGCAAGCTCCAGCTCGCCGCGCAGTTCGGCCAGCCGGTTGCGCTGCTTCAGGCGGATGGCGGCGGCAGTCGGGGCGCCGGCCTGCACGGTCAGCCCGTCCCAGCGCCACGCCCCGCCGTCGCGGCTGACCAGCACCTGTCCGGGCGCCAGCATCGCCGCCAGGGCCGCCCCCTGGGCGGCGTCGGCGACCACCGCGATATGGGCGAGCGCGCGGCCGGCGGCAGGCGGGCCCTGCACATGGTTCGACAGCGGCTCGGCGCCGGCCGGCAGCGGCGCTGCGGCCTCATAGGCGGGAAGCATGCGCCAATGCACCGGCGCCGCCGTGTCCAGCGGCGCGGTCAGCGCATCGCCGAGCGCGGCGGCCAGCGCCCCCTCATAGCCGGGCGATACCGTCACCGCATCGACCAGCGGCGGGAACTGCCCGCCGGCACCGGCCTCCAGCAGTTCAGCCAGCGCGCGTTCCTCGGCGCGCAGCCGGGCGCGGGCACTGTCGGCGGCGGACAGCGTCTCCCGCGCACGGGACTGGGCCGGTTCGGCCTCCGCCTTCGCCAGTTCGGCGGCTTCGGCGGCGTCGCGGGCCTGCTCCAGCCGCTGTTCCGCCAGTTCGACCGCCAGTTCGGCCTCCGACAGGTCGGCGCGGGCGGCGATCTCCGCCTCCAGCGCCGCGCGCTGGGCCTGCTGCTCGGCCAGCCGTTTGGCGAGGCCGGCGGCGCGGGTCTCCAGCTCGGCGGCCTGACGCTGGGTGGCTGCGCGGCGGGCCTCGTCGGTGGCAACCGCTTCGGTCAGCCGGGTCAGCTCGCGGTCGAGCGCGTCGACCTGCTCGCGCGCTTCGGCCAAAGCCTCCCCGGCGGCTTCCTCCAGCATCTCCTCGTCGGCCTGCGCCTCGATCAGGCGGTCGCGCTCGGCCATCAGCCGGGCCAGCGCCTCGCCTGCATCGGCGGCCAGCGCCTCCTCGCGGCCGAGGTCGCCGGCGATCTGGCGCAGCCGCGCCTCCAGCGCGCGCTGCTGGTCGGCGACGCGCTTCTCCTCGGCGTCCAGCTGTTCGCGGGCGATCACCAGCCGTTGCAGGGCGGAGGCGGCCCGCGCCTCGTCCTGGCGCTTCTCGGGCAGGCCGGCGGCGGCCTCGGTCCGACGCGCGGCCAGCTGGTTGACGGCCAGCATGCGGTCGCGCACCTCGGCCTCGGCGGCTGCGAAGGCGGCATGGGCGCGGGCGCGCTCCTCCTGGGCGGCAAGCCAGCGCAAATGCCACAGCACCGCCTCCGCCTTGCGGATCTGGTCGGACAGGTTGCGGTAGCGGGCAGCCTGCCGCGCCTGCTTCTTCAGGCTTTGCAGCTGGGTGTCCATCGCCCCGATCACGTCGTCGAGGCGGGTCAGGTTGGTCTCCGCCGCCTTCAACCGCAGCTCGGCCTCATGCCGGCGGGAATGCAGGCCGGTGATGCCGGCGGCCTCCTCCAGCAGGGCGCGGCGGTCCTGCGGCTTGGCGGAGATGATCTGCGCCACCTTGCCCTGGCTGACCAGCGCCGGCGAAGCGGCGCCCGACGCATTGTCGGCGAACAGCAGCTGGACGTCGCGCGCCCGCACCAGCTTGCCGTTGATGCGGTAGTCGGAGCCGGACCCGCGCTCGATCCGGCGGGTGATCTCCAGCTCGTCATGTTCGTTGAAACCGGCGGGCGCCGTGCGCGACCGGTTGTCGACCGCCAGCGTCACCTCGCCCAGATTGCGCGCCGGCCGGCTGGAGGTGCCGCCGAAGATGACGTCGTCCATGTCGTCGCCGCGCATGCGCTTGGCCGAGGTCTCGCCCATCACCCAGCGCAGCGCCTCCACCAGATTGGATTTGCCGCAGCCGTTGGGACCGACGATGCCGGTCATGCCGGGTTCGATGACCAGATCGGTGGCATCGACGAAAGACTTGAAGCCCGACAGGCGGAGACGCGTGAACTGCACTGGGAAAGAACCTTCGGTGTACCGGGGAGTGCGGGCACTGCAAAACTGTCGCCCGCCCCCCGACCCTCCGGCACCAAAAGTCCGGGAAGGATCAGGGGGCGGGTATCACTGACAAGGACCTTGAAGACAGGCTTACTTCAGCAGCTTGTCGATCGCCTTGGAGAACTCCTCGAACGACTGGGCGCCTTCGATGCGGGCCTTGCCGTCGTTGAGGATGAAGGTCGGGGTCGCTTCGACCTTGTACTGGTTCTGGCCAGTCAGGCGGCTGCCCAGGATGGCGTCGGCCAATTCCTTGTTGGCGAGGCAGGCGTCGATGGTCTCCTGGCTCATGCCGGCCAGCTTGCCGTACTGGCCCAGCGCCTTCGCCGGATCGGAGGCGCGGCTCCAGGTCGCCTGGCTCTTGAACAGCACGTCGGTCAGCGGGTAGTAGCGCTCGGCCGGCGCGCAGTGGGCCAGCATGCTGGCGCTGAGCGCCGCCTGATCGAAGGGGAAGTCGCGGAAGATCAGCTTCACCTTGCCGGTGTCGATGTAGGCTTCCTTGATCTTCGGCAGGATGTCGGTGTGGAAGTGGGCGCAGTGCGGGCAGGTCATCGACGAATAGTCGAGGATCGTCACCGGCGCCTTCGGATCGCCCATGACGCGGTCGGCCATCAGCTCCGACACCGGCGGCAGGGTGGCGGCGGCCTCTGCTGCCGACGGCGCCGCGGTCATGGCGGTGCCGAACGCGGCGGTGAAGCCGATGGCCAGAAGCCCGGCCAGCCCGAAATACCTGCGTCCCAGAATTTTGCGGTTCACTTTGCCCTCGTTCCTACCAGATGTTGACGTATAGACAATGACGCAACCATGCGTCCAGCAAGGCGGCTAGCGCGCCGCCCGCTTCGGCCGGGCCATCAGCGAACGGCCGAAGCGCTCCAGCGTGGCGCGCAGTTCCTCGTCCTCGATGGTCGCCGTGGTGGTGGTGATGCCGATCTCCTCGTCCATCGTCAGGGCGCGCGGGCGCACCACGGGCGACGGCGTGGACGGCAGGGCCGCATGGATCAGCTTGATCTTCGCCACCGCGCGATAGCCGAAGAAGCTGTTGATGCGCTCGATGATCTGCGGCTCCAGATGCTGCAACTCCAGCGCGATGGCACCCATGGCGCGGATGTGCAGGGTCGCCTCCTCCCGCTTGCCACGGGGGAAGCTGAGCTTGTCGGGGGCGGTGCGCAGCGACAGCTGCTGGCCGACGATGGACGGCCAGTCGGTGATCAGCGCGCCGAAGGCAAGCCCGCGCTTGCCCAGCACCTTGCCGGCGACCTCCGGAACGGATTGGCCGATGCGACGCGGTCCGCTCATGCTCTGCGATCACTCCTGTGCGGCCCCGGCCTTGGCGACCGGTTCCGGGTCATGTGGGTTGGCGGCACCCTAGCGCAAGCGTGGGCCGATGCCCAGCGCCCGGCCGGGGATTGACCGGGCACTTGGCCGTGCACTTGGCCGGGCACCTGCCCACTCCCTTCCCCAGACGCTCCGAACCCTCTATTTCTTCCCATCATGATTCCAGATTCCATCGAGGCCGCCCGGCGGCTGCTGTCCTGGTACGACCGCCACCGCCGCGACCTGCCCTGGCGCGCCAAGCCGGGGGAGACAGCCGATCCCTACCGGGTCTGGCTGTCGGAGATCATGCTGCAGCAGACGACCGTCCCCGCCGCGGCCCCCTATTTCCGCAACTTCACCGAACGCTGGCCGACCGTGCGCGATCTGGCGGACTCGCCGCTGGACGATCTGCTGGTCGCCTGGGCCGGGCTCGGCTACTACGCGCGGGCGCGCAACCTGCACAAATGCGCCCGCGTGGTGGTGGACCGTCATGGCGGGCGGTTCCCGGGCGACGAGGCGGCATTGCTGGAGCTTCCGGGGATCGGCGCCTACACCGCCGCCGCCATCACAGCCATCGCCTTCGACCGCAAGGCGACCGTGGTTGACGGCAATGTCGAGCGGGTGATCGCCCGCATCTTCGCGGTGGAGGAACCGCTGCCCAATGCCAAGCCGACGCTCCGCCGGCTGGCCGCCACCCTGACGCCGGACTTCCGGCCCGGCGACTATGCCCAGGCGATGATGGATCTGGGCGCCACCATCTGCACGCCGCGCAAGCCGAAATGCATGCTGTGCCCATGGGCCGATCATTGCGAGGCGCGCGCCGCCGGCATCGCCGAAACCTTGCCGCGCAAGGTCGCCAAGGCGGAGAAGCCGACCCGGCGCGGCGTCGCCTATTGGCTGCTGAACCCCGACGGCGCCGTCCTGCTGCGCCGCCGGGCGGAGGAAGGGCTGCTGGGCGGGATGGCGGAGGTGCCCTCGACCTCCTGGGGACCGGAGCTGCCCGGCGAGGCGGCGGTGGCGGCGCAGCAGCCCCTGCCCGCCCGCTGGCGCCGGCTGCCCGGTCTGGTCCGCCATACATTCACCCATTTTCACCTGGAGCTTGAGGTGGTCGTGGGCCAAGCCGGTGCCGACTGGCGGCTGGCCGACGGCAACTGGGTGCCGGTGGACCGGCTGGGCGATCACGCCCTGCCGTCGGTGATGGTGAAGGTGGTGCGCCACGCCCTCTCGCATGCCTGATCGGGGCGCGATAAGGCGCGCATAGGATGGAGTGCCGATGGAAATGCCGCGTGCCGTGATCGCCCTTCTGGTGGCCCTGCTCGGCCTGTGCGGAGCGGCGCTGGCCGCCCCGCCCGGCGGGACGGATGGGAAGGCGGGGGTGGCGCTGGTTCTGGCGCTCGACGGATCGGCCTCGATCACCACCGGCGATCTGGAGTTCCAGTTGCAGGGCCATGCCGCGGCCTTCCGCGATCCGGCGGTGGCCGACGCGCTGGCCTCCGCCGGGGCACAAGTGACGCTGGCGGCCTATTCCGGGCCGAACAGCCTGCGCGTGCTGATCCCCTGGACCGCACTGACCAAGCCGGAGGATGCCGGCCGCTTCGCCGACCGCATCGACGCCCTGCCCCGCGGCTTCCAGGGCGACTCGACCGCCATCGGCAGCGCCATCGTCGAGGCGGCGAAACTGTTCGACCGGGGAGGCAAGGCGCCGCGTCAGGTGATCGATCTGGTGTCCAACGGCTTTTCCAATGCCGGGATCGAACCGGCCGACGCGCGCGACCGGGTGACGAAGCGCGGAATCACCGTCAACGGCCTCGCCATCCTCGACGAATTCCCCTGGCTGGAGGAGTATTTCGAGGAGTCCGTGATCGGCGGACCGGGCAGCTTCGTGAAGAGCGCCCTGGACAAGGACAGCTTCGTCGCGGCATTGCGGCAGAAACTGATCCTTGAAATGGTCGCCCTGCCGGATCACATGCCGAACCAAAGCGCCGCCACCCCATAGGCGGCCGATAAGAATTTGAGGAGCGGGTCAGTTGGAGCGCGTCGATTTCCTGGTGATCGGTGCCGGCATCGCCGGCGCATCCGCGGCCTACGAGCTGGCCGCACAGGGCCGGGTGCTGGTGCTGGAGCGCGAATCGCAGCCCGGCTATCACTCGACCGGCCGCTCGGCGGCGCTCTACACCCAGACCTACGGTCCGGCGCCGATCCGCGCGCTGACGGTGGCGAGTTGGGACTTCTACACCGCCCCGCCCGCCGGCTTCGCCGAGCATGCGATGCTGACCCCGCGCGGCGTCCTCATCGTCGGGCGCGAGCATGAGAGCGACCGGCTGGACGCGGAATACGAACAGGGCCGCAGCCTGACGCCGTCGGTCGAACGCTACGACCGCGAGCAGGTGCTGGCCCGCGCGCCCTTCCTGCGCCCGGACTATGTCGCCGGCGGCGTGTGGGAGCCCGATGCGCGCGACATCGACGTGCATGCTCTGCACCAGGGCTATCTGCGCGGGCTGAAGGCGCGCGGCGGCCGGGTGGTGACCGACGCCGACGTGCGAGCGCTCGCTCGGAAAGATGGGTTGTGGGTGGCGGAGACCGGGGCCGGCAGCTTTGCCGCACCGGTGGTGGTGAACGCAGCCGGCGCCTGGGGGGACGAGCTGGCGAAGCTGGCCGGCGTCGCCACCGTCGGTCTGGTGCCGAAGCGGCGCACCGCCATCACCTTCGACCCGGTGTTCGAGGATCCCGCCGACAAGGCCGGGCTGGACGGCTGGCCGATGGTGTCGGACGTGGCCGAGACCTTCTATGTCAAGCCGGATGCCGGCCGCCTGCTGGCCTCCCCCGCCGACCAGACGCCGATCGAGCCCTGTGACGTGCAGCCGGAGGACATCGACATCGCCATTACGGTGGACCGGCTGGAACAAGCCGCGCGCTTTTCCGTTCGCAGATTGGCCCACCGCTGGGCCGGCCTGCGCAGCTTCGTCGCCGACAAGGTGCCGGTGGTGGGGTTCGCGCCGGATGCGGAGGGGTTCTTCTGGCTGGCAGGCCAGGGCGGCTACGGCATCCAGACGGCGCCGGCCATGGGCCGGGTGGCGGCCGGGCTGGCCACCGGACGCGGCCTGCCGGAGGATGTGCGGGCGCTGGGCGTGACCGAGTCGGATCTGTCGCCGGCCAGGAAGCGCTAACAGGGAAATCGGCAGTCGCCCGTCGGGGCGGAGGAGGCCTGCGATGCGTGTGCGTCGGTCGGTTGTGCATCGGTCGGGGACGATGAGCGGGCGTGCTCTTGCCGTGGCGGCGCTGGCCGCCACCGGCGCGCTCGGCGGCTGTGCCAACCCCGCGGCGGACGAGGCGCTGGTGGCGCAGACCGCCCTGGTCGGCATGCCGAAGGAAACGCTGCTGTCCTGCGCCGGGGTGCCGGAACGCCAGGCCAGCGTCGACAACCGCGAGTTCTTCACCTACCGCAGCTCCCGCCTCGTCTCCTACCCAAGCCCGCCGCCGGTGGGCTATTACGGCGGCTGGGGCTGGCCTTACTACGGCTATGGCGCCGGCTGGCCGTCCTATGGTTATGAAGTCAACAGCTTCGACTGTGAAGCAACCTTCAGTTTGAGGAATGGCGTGGTCGAGCGCGTCGTGTATGGCGGCGCCACCGGCGGATCGGCGCGACTTGGCCAATGCTATGCCATCGTCCAGAACTGCATGGCGCTGGTTCCGCAACGGACGATCAAACCAAGCCCTTGATTTCCTTGTCCATGCGACAACTCGTCACTGTTGCATAGCTGCTGCATCAGGAGAGGAAGGGTTGTAGCCCCCCTAGTACCCGTACTCGGTGTCTGGTAATAGCTCCATCGGCTGATGCCACAGAACAGCAACAACGCATTGCCTGGAGCAGACCCCATGACCATCCTGTCGCGCGCCGCCGCCGCCCTGCTGGCGACCTCGGCCCTTGTCGCCATCGCTTCCCCGTCGCTCGCTCAGGACTTCAAGGGTAAGTCGGCCGGCGACATCGTCGTTCGTGCGCGCGGCCTGGCCGTGCTGCCTCAGGAAAAGGGCACGATCAACAACACGACGCTGGGTGACGTCGGCTCGGCCAAGGTCGGCAACGACTACATTCCGGAAGTCGATTTCACCTACTTCTTCACCGACAACATCGCCGCCGAGCTGATCGCCGGCACCAGCCGTCACCGCGTGAAGGGCAACCTGATCGCCGCCGCCGGTGGCGTCACCGAGATTGGCAAGGTCTCGCTGCTGCCGCCGACCCTGACCGTGCAGTACCACTTCCTGCCGAAGGAGCGCATCAGCCCGTACGTCGGCGCCGGCATCAACTACACCCTGTTCTACAACGAGGATGCGGCCGAGAGCCCCAACGCCGGCGGCCTGCGCATCACCGACACCAACTACAAGAACCGCTTCGGCTGGGCCCTGCAGGCCGGTGTCGACGTTGCCCTGACCGGCAACTGGTCGCTGAACTTCGATGTCAAGAAGGTCTTCCTGAAGACCGACGTGACCGCCAACGCCCGCCTGGGCTCCGCCGTCCTGCCGGTCACCTCGAAGGTCACCCTGGACCCGTGGCTGGTCGGCGTCGGCGTCGGCTACCGCTTCTAAGACTAGGTTTCGGGACCCGTCCCGGGCATCCGAAGGGCTGCCTCTCCCATTTGGGGGAGGCAGCCTTTTTTCTTTTTACCGTCAGCCTTGCGGATTGTACGGTCATTCCCATGATTCCGATATAGGGGTCATCGGAAGGGAGGCCGTACCGTCATGCATGTTGCAGCCGTTTTGAAGCGCAAGGGCAACAGGATCGTCTCTGCCGCACCGGACGACAGCGTTGCCGCCGTCACCCGCCTGCTGACCGAGCATCGGATCGGCGCCGTGCTGGTGATCGATAGCGACGGGCAGCCGGTCGGCATTCTGTCGGAACGCGATGTCGTGCGGGCAATCGCCCGCAACGGTGCCGCGGCCCTGGACGGCCCGGCCGCGAACCTGATGACGCGCGAGTTGATCACCGCCGCCCCGACCGACACCGTCGCCGACATGATGGCGGTGATGACCGAACGGCGCATCCGCCATGTGCCCATCGTCGAGGCCGGCCGGGTGATCGGCGTCATCAGCATCGGCGACGTGGTGAAGGCCCGCATCGACGATGCCGAACTGGAGGTCGAGTCGCTGCGCGGCTACGTCGCCGGCATGGGCTGACCCGGCTCCCGCAGCCTGAAAAGCAAACGCCCCGCCGGAGCGATCCGGCGGGGCGTTTGCTTTTGCTCGGAAAGAGCGGGGTCAGGCCGAGTGCGACTGCGGGAAGGCCATCGCCGCCTGGGTGCGGTTGCGCACGCCCAGCGACTTGAAGATCGCCGTCATGTGGATCTTCACCGTGCCTTCGGACAGGCCCAGCTCGTGGGCGATCTGCTTGTTCGACTTGCCTTCGCGCAGACGGTCCAGCACCTCGCGCTGGCGCTGGGTCAGCAGCTGTTCCAGCTGCGGATCGGTCGGCGGAATGACAGAGCCGCCGCCACGCTGGTCGGGCTCGTTCCCCTCGCGCAGAACCGTCGCCGGCACATAGACGCCGCCGGAGAAGATCAGGTCGAGCGCGCTCAGCATGATCTTCACGCTGGACGATTTCGGGATATAGCCCGCAGCGCCGTTCTCCAGCGCCTCGCGCACGTCGGCCTGCGCCTCCGATGCGGAGATCACGACGACCTTCGCGTTCGGCTGCCGGTCGCGCAGCATGCCGATGCCGGAAAAGCCGGGCCATCCCGGCATGCGCAGGTCGGTCAGGACGAGGTCATAGGTCTCGTCCTTCGATGCCGCCATGTCCAGAAGCTCATCGAAATTGCTTGCCTCCGCGAAGGTGGCATTATCTCGAAGCTGCTCAAGCAGACGGCGAAGACCTTCCCGAAACAGGACGTGATCATCACCGATCAGGATCTTCATCGCTCAAACTCCTGAACCATGCTGCCCCTCCGAAAGACGCCCAAAGGGCTTGAGAAAAGGAGGGGGTTGTCGCCACCCGCATATTCCCTAAAATCCAAAGGATATAGCAGGCACCGGCCGAACGTAATCTCTGTTGAGATGTAACACGCAGGGACGATGACCGACAACCGGAAATTAACTTTTGTCACCGCTCCGAAGGCCTAAGGGACAGGGACCGCACTTCCCACCGGTGATATTTCCAAAGAGCTATGACAATTTCAGGTCAATGTGCGAATGCGCCGCTGGATCTGCGGAAAGCGCGCAAAAAAAGAGCCGGTCCGGCGCCATTTCAGGGCACCGGACCGGCATTGAAGTTGCGCGTCCCGGAGGACGGACGGAGTAGGGATCGACTGGTCCGTCAGGAAGACGGACCAGGGATCGAGGGATCCGTCAGAAGGCGGCGTCTTCCAGTTCCATCAGCGGCTTGGCGCCGGCGGCGATGGTGATGAACAGGCTGTTGGTCTGCGGCAACAGCTTGGTCATGTAGAAACGCGCGGTCTTGATCTTGGCATCAAAGAAGGCGGCATTGCCTTCCCCGGCTTCGAGCCTGGCCTGCGCCTTCTCCACCATGGTCAGCCAGCTCCAGCCCAGCGCCACCAGCCCGAACAGGCGCAGATAGTCGCTGGCAGCGGCACCGGCCTCCTCCGGATCCTTCAGACCCTTCTGGGCAATGAGGGCCGTGGCCTGCTGCAGCTTGGCGAAGGCCTTGGCCAGCGGCATCACGAACTCGCCCAGCTCGTCCTTCTCCATCGCCGCCTCGATGTCGCGGCCGACGGGGTGGAAGAAGTGGCGGAGCAGGCGGCCGATGTCCTGCGGCAGCTTGCGCCCGACGAGGTCGAGCGCCTGGATGCCGTTGGTGCCCTCATAGATCTGGCAGATGCGGGCATCGCGGACATACTGCTCGACGCCGGTCTCCCAGATGAAGCCGTGGCCGCCATGGACCTGCACGGCGATGTTGGCCGAATCGAAACCGATGTCGGTGAACAGCGCCTTGACGATCGGCGTCATCAGCTGGACGAACTCGTCGGCATCGCGGCGGGTGCGCTCGTCGGGATGCTTCTCCGCCACGTCGAGCTTGTAGGCGGTCAGTGCGCCGAGCGCACGCGCCCCTTCGGTGAAGGCGCGGGCGGTCAGCAGGTTCTTGCGCACGTCGGGATGGACGATGATCGGGTCGGCCGGCTTGTCCGGTGCCTTCACCCCCGACAGCGAGCGGCCCTGGAGCCGTTCGCGGGCATAGTTGACGGCGTTCTGGTAGGACACCTCGGCCAGACCCAGCCCCTGGATGCCCACGGCCAGACGGGCCGCGTTCATCATCACGAACATGGCGCGCATGCCCTTGTGCGGCTCGCCGACCAGCCAGCCGGTGGCGTCCTCGAAGTTCATGACGCAGGTCGACGACGCCTTGATGCCCATCTTGTGCTCGATGGAGCCGCAGGCGACGCCGTTGCGCGCCCCCGGCTTCCCGTCGGCGTCGGGCATGAACTTCGGCACAAGGAACAGGCTGATGCCGCGGGTGCCGGCCGGGGCGTCGGGCAGACGGGCCAGCACCAGATGCAGGATGTTCTCGGTCAGGTCATGCTCGCCGGCCGAGATGAAGATCTTGGTGCCGGTGATCTTGTAGCCGCCCTCCCCGTCGGGCACCGCCTTGGTGCGGATGATGCCCAGGTCGGTGCCGCAATGCGGCTCGGTCAGGCACATGGTGCCGGACCAGGTTCCGTCGACCAGCTTGGGCAGGAAGCGCTGCTTCAGCTCGTCGGAGCCGTACATCGCCAGCGCGTTGTAGGCACCGAGAGACAGGCCGGGATACATGCCGAAGCTGAGGTTGGCGGAGCAGATGAACTCCTCCAGCATGGTGTTGACCAGCTTCGGAAGCCCCTGCCCGCCATAGGCCGGATCGCAGGCCAGCCCCTGCCAGCCGGCATCAATGTAGGTGCTGTAGGCTTCCTTGAAGCCCTTGGGCGTGCGGACCTCGCCATTCTCGAAATGGCAGCCTTCGCCGTCGCCCGACTGGTTCAGCGGGAACAGGACCTCCTCGCACAGCTTGGCGCCTTCCTCCAGCACCTGGCCGACGAGTTCCGGCGTGGCGTCCTCATAGCCCGGCAGGGCCGACAGCTTGTCCAGACCGACGATCTCGTCCAGGACGAAGCGCACATCCTCAAGCGGAGCCTTGTAGATCGGCATCTCTCGTTCCTCCCCCTCAGTTCCGCAGCGGCTTGCCGGTGAGCAGCATGTGCTCGATCCGGTCGATGGTGCCGCCGGTGCGCACCAGCCCCATGAACGCCTCGCGCTCCAGCCGCAGGATGTGGTCCTCGCCGACCGGCTTGGAGATGTCGGCCTCCTCGCCGCCGCTCAGCACCTCGGCCAGCGCGGCGCAGACCACCGTGTCGTGCGGCGTGACCTTGCCCTGCAGGGCGAAGCCTTCCACCGCCAGCTCCATCGCCGCCTTGGCGCTGGGGCCGGGCAGGACGTAGCTGGTGGTCTTCTCCGGCGCGGTGTAGTCCGCCGCCAGTTCCAGCGCCTTGGCCTTGGCGTCGGCCAGCAGCCGGTCGCGGTTCATGGTGATGCCGTCGGTGGCGCGGAAATACAGCAGTTCCTTGGCCTCGGCCGCCGACTTGGCGACGGTGGCGGTGCTGATGATCTCGAAGGCCTTGGCGATGCCGGGCATCGGACCGCGCGGCGCCTTCGGGTTGGCCTGATGGCGGGCCAGCATCTCGGTGCAGCCGCCCCAGGCCGGGATCAGGCCGACGCCGACCTCGACGAGGCCGACATAGGTCTCGGCATGGGCCTGGACATGGTCGGAATGCAGCAGGATCTCGCAGCCGCCACCGAGCGCCATGCCGCTGGGGGCCGCCACCACCGGGAAGGGCGCGTATTTCAGCGCGCGGTAAGTGCGCTGACCGCCCTCCACCATCTCCTCGATCTGCGGCCACAGGCCAATGTTCAGCGCGAACAGGGCGAGGCCGAGATTGGCACCGACCGAGAAATTGTCGGCCTCGTTGTGGATGACCAGCGCCTTCCAGTCACCTTTGCCGTCGCCGATCAGGCGCATCGCCTTCTCGTAGGCGGCCATGATGTCTCCGTCGACGGCGTTCATCTTGCTGGTGAACTCGACGCACAGCACGCCGTCGCCGATGTCCCACAGGCTGGCGGAGCCGTTCTTCCACACCGGCTTGCCGGCGGCCCGCTTGATGTCCGACAGCAGCAGCACGCCGTCCGGACGCACCACCGTGTCGTAGACGCCGGCGGTGGTCAGGTGCTGGAGCTTGCCGCCTTCGACCCGGTAGAAGGGACGGCCGGCAGCGGTCTCGACCAGCGCCGGGACCGGGATGCCTTCGGAGCGGCACAGCTCGGCGAACCAGTCGGTGCCCAGCCGGTCGATCAGCTCGAACGGGCCCTGCTTCCAGTTGTAGCCGAGCCGCATGCCCTCATCGACGGCGACGATGCTGTCGGCGATCTCCGGCACCAGGCTGGCGGCATAGGCCAGCGTCTGCGCCAGGACGCGGCGGGCGAAACGGCCGCCCTTGTCCGGGTGCTCGCACAGCTTGCGCAGGTCGCGGCCGGCGGATGAGACGCTGTCCAGCCGGGCCTTCTCCGACGGGGCGTAGTCGCCGGTCTGGAGGTCGACCGACTCCTTCACCTTGCCGCCGCCGGCCTTGTTGATGCGGTAGAAGCCGCCCTTGCCCTTGCGGCCGGTATAGCCCTCCGCGATCATCTTCGTGATGACCGGGTGCTCGCGCATCTGGCCGCGATAGGCGTCGTTTGCCGGCAGGGTCGCCGACATGCTCTTGGCGATGTGCGGCATCAGGTCGAGCCCGACGAGGTCCATCAGGCCGAAGACACCGGTCTTTGGGATGCCCATCGGACGGCCGCCGACGGCGTCCGCCTCCTCCACCGTCAGGCCGAGATCGACCGCGGCATTCACCGCCGCCTGGATCCAGAAGACGCCGATGCGGTTGGCGATGAAGCCCGGCGTGTCCTTGCAATGGACAACGCCCTTGCCGAGACGACGGTCGCAGACATCGGCGATGGCGGCCAGCGCATCGGCACGGGTGTCGGCGCCGCCGACGATCTCCAGCAGCCGCATGTAGCGCGGCGGGTTGAAGAAGTGGGTGATCAGGAAGTCGCGGCGGAACTGCTCGCCCTGCCCCTCGGTCAGCACCGCCAGCGGGATGGTGGAGGTGTTGGACGATACCACCGAGCCCGCCTTGCGCACCGGGTCGATGCGCTTGTAGAGGTCGGCCTTGATCGCCGGGTTCTCGACGATGGCCTCGACGATCCAGTCGACGTCGGCCAGCAGGTTCAGGTCGTCCTCAAGATTGCCGGGTGTGATCAGCTTGGCGTTCTTGGGATGCATGAAGGGGGCCGGATCGGTCTTCAGCATCTTCGCCACCGCGCCCTTGGCGATGGCGCTGCGGTCGGCCCCCTCCTTCATAGGGATGTCGAGCAGGACGCAGGGGATGCCGGCGTTGGCGAAATGGGCGGCGATGCCGGCGCCCATCACGCCCGCACCGATCACGGCGGCGCGTTCGATCTTCATGGTCGTTTCCTCCCCGATCCCGTTCGTCAGACCGCTTCCAGGATGGTGGCGATGCCCTGGCCGCCGCCGATGCACTGGGTCGCCAGCGCGAACTGCTTGCCTTCGCGCTTCAGCAGGGCCGCGGCCTTGCCGGTGATGCGGGCGCCGGTGGCGCCCAGCGGATGGCCGAGCGCCAGCGCACCGCCGTCCGGGTTGATGCGGGACGGGTCGATGTCGAGGTCGCGCATGCAGGCGATGGCCTGGGACGAGAAGGCCTCGTTGATCTCGATGATGTCGATGTCGTTGATCGACAGGCCGGCGCGGGCCAGCGCCTTGCGGGTGGCCGGGACCGGACCCAGCCCCATCAGTTCCGGCGCGCAGCCGGCGACGGCGACCGAGCGGATCTTCGCCAGGATCGGCAGGCCGTTGGCGCGGGCATACTCCTCCGTCGTCACCAGCACGGCGGCGGCGCCGTCGGTCAGCGGCGAGGAGGTGCCGGCGGTCACGGTGCCGTCGGCGGTGAAGGCCGGCTTCAGCCCCGACAGGCTGTCGGCATTGGTGCCGGGACGGATGCAGCCGTCCTTGTCGACCAGACCGGCCGGGGTCTGGATGCCGACGATCTCGTCGGCCATGCGGCCGGATGCCTGCGCTTCGGCGGCCTTGGCGTGCGAGGCGACGGCGAGCGCCTCCTGCTCGGCGCGGGAGATGGCGTATTTGCGGGCGACATTCTCCGCGGTGATGCCCATCGAGCAGTAGGCCTCGGGGTAGGAGGCCTTCAGCGCCGGGTTCGGCATCGGGTTGAAGCCCATGATCGGCACGCGGGTCATCGATTCGACGCCGCCGCAGAGGAATACCTCGCCGGCCCCCATCTGGATGGCGCCGGCCGCCTGATGGATCGACTGCATGGAGGAGCCGCAATAGCGGTTCACCGTGGTGGCCGCGGCGGTCTGCGGCAGCTTGGCCAGGAAGGCGATGCTGCGAGCGACGTTCAGGCCCTGCTCGCCTTCGGGGAAGGAGCAGCCGACGATCACATC
The DNA here is from genome assembly GCF_042938965.1 of Azospirillum sp. A23. Taxonomy (NCBI): domain Bacteria; kingdom Pseudomonadati; phylum Pseudomonadota; class Alphaproteobacteria; order Rhodospirillales; family Azospirillaceae; genus Azospirillum; species Azospirillum sp. A23. The sequence goes on from NZ_CP170666.1 coordinate 142,395, forward strand.
CTCGATGTCGTCGGTCTTCAGGCCGGTGCGCTCGACCAGCGCCGCGAAGACGCGGGCCAGCAGATCGTCGGGGCGGACCTTGGTCAGCTCGCCCTTGTGGGCGAAGGCGAAGGGCGAACGGGCATAACCGGCGATGACGACCGACTTCATGAGTGCTTCTCCTCCATGTCCTGCGTCTCCGTGATGCCGTTGCGGCGAAGATGCTCGGAGATCTGGGTGTCGATGGTGCACAGCTCCGCCAGCGTCTGCTGGACGTCGGCAAGCTGCTGTTCAAGTGCGGAAATCCGGCGGCGCGCGATGGAGCGCATGTAGCGCATCTGCTCGATCTGGGCGTCGTCGGTGTCGTAGAGGTTCAGGAAATCCTTGATCTCGGCCAGGCTGAAGCCCAGCCGCTTGCCCCGGCAGATCAGCGCCAGACGGGCGCGGTCGCGGTGGGTGTAAACGCGGGCACTGCCGATCCGCTCCGGCGACAGCAGCCCTTCATCCTCGTAATGGCGGATGGTGCGGTGGGTCAGACCGAACTCCCCGGCCAGTTCGCCGATGGCGAGCCGCTGGCCGGACAGGCAGCCATCGCCGCCCTCCTCCCCCGTCTCCATCGCGCCGTTGCCGAACGAAAGCCGATCCACTCCGCCTGCTCCCTTCCTTGACGTTTACGTAAAGGTAAGGTCGATGCCGCTTTCTGTCAACAGACTTGTTGACCATGCCAACCAGTTGGCAGGCCAGCAGGAAGAATCTGTCCGGCCACCAATAGGTGCGGCGCGCCCGCACAGTGACAGGATGCCACGCCCCGGCACTCCCAATAGCTGTGGCAGGCTTTGCGGTGAACGCACGCGTCCACCCCATTCCCCTATCGGATGTGGGAAGCGGGGGCGGCAAAAAACAGGCGGCCGGAAGGCCGTGACGGGTTCAGGGCGGGTTTTGAAAGTTTCGGGCGGATCAGGACAGGGGACAGGAGACAACCCATGTCGGCGCGCGCCATCGTATCGTTGGGCGTCTGGATACTGGCCATGGTGCTGATCGGCACCATGACGGTCGGCCTTGCATTGGCCTTTTACCTGATGCTGACCCTGGCTTTCGCCGTGGTGGTCGCAGGATTGACCCTGCTCGCCCGGCGGCGGGACAACCACCGGGGCGAGCAGAGCTACCTTTAGCCATCGTTCGCTTGCCTTGAAGCGCCGGCTGGATCGGCCGGTCGGGGGGCGCCGTTGCCGGCGCCCCCTACGCCTGTACCCGGACTCACTCCGGCAGCACGCGCAGCCGGGAGGCGGCGGTGCGGGCGGACAGGTGGGGACGCTGGAGATCCTGCACCTGGGCGCCGGGGGCCGCGAAGTCGCCGGGTGTGACGGCGCGGACCAGATAGACCAGCCGGAAGCGGGGGGCCGCCTTCGGCAGGTCGACGGCGGCCAGGAAGCGGTCCTCCCGGAACTCGACATTGCGGGCGGACGACAGGTCGCCCAGCCAGGACAGCTTGCCGAGCTGGCCGCTGTTGGCGAGCCGGACATTCTCGATCTCGAAGCCGGCCGGCAGCGGATCGCTGACCATCACCGAATGATCGAGCGGGTCGCCGACTTCGCCCTCCAGGATCACCACCAGCAGGTCGTTGTGGCGGATGCCGGCCGGATCGACCGGACGGCCGGCCATGTCGAACAGGCGGCGGCGGATGGTCATCCCCTGCTCCTCCGCGCCGGCCGGCTGGTCGGGCACGCCCGTCACCGAGACGATCTGCCGGACCTCGCCGCCCAGATTGCGGATGACGGGCGGGGCGGCGGGATCGACGGCCAGGATCTGCGGCTTGGCGTTCTCCACCGTCTGCTCGCCGATGGCGAGCTTCATCGGAGCCGCCCGGTCGATCAGCGCCTTGGAGGCCAGCAGCAGCCAGGCCTGCTCCTGCAGGTTGGTGGTGCGGACGGCGGCGAAGGTCTTCGCCACACGCTCGGCGGCCTGGAAGATGCGGTCGCGCTCCACGGCACCGCTCTCCGCCATCAGGAAGACGACGCCGGCCTCGTCCCGCAGGGAGGACCCCTGGTCGCGCAGGCTGGCGGTCACCATGCGGGCGCCGGACAGCTTGGAGAAGGCTTCCGCAGCACCCGGCTGGTCGCCCAGCACGGCGGTCGCCGCGGCGATCTGTGCCCGGCCGAAGTCGGTCTGCAGCCGGTCCCAGTAGTTTTCGCGGAAGTAACGCACCGCACCGGCGTCGATCATCTTCGCCCGCGCCAGCACGTAGAGCGCATAGGCACGGCCCGGCAGATCGGCGGTCTCGACCCAGGCGTTGTCGATGGCCTGCTTCAGCCAGTCCAGCCCCTTGCGATAGGGCTGGTCGGGAATGCGGTAGCCCGCCGCCTTGGCCCGGCCCAGCACATCCACCGCATAGGCGGTCAGCCAGGGATCGAGATCGCCCTTCGGCGACCAGGGGGAGAAGGCGCCGTCGATGCGCTGGAAGGTCAGCAGCCGGTCGACGCCGCGCTGGACGCGCGCCTTGATGCGGTCCTCCGGCGCGATGCCGAGGCCGGCGGCGACGTCGCTCATCGACAGCAGCGGCAGGATGCGGCTGGCGGTCTGCTCCGCTCCGCCCGCGGCGGCGCGGTCGAGCGCGAAGAGCAGGCCCGGCACGTCCAGATCCGGCAGCGGAGAGACCTCCGCACCGACCGCGACGGTCTCCGGCCGCAGGCCGGCGGTGATGTCGGCCGGAACCGTCAGGCCCTTGTCGGTCGGCAGGGCGGCGACGCTGCGGCGCGAGATCGGCGGCGAGGCCGGCCGCACCGTCACATCCCAGCGGCGGGTGACGCGCACGCCGTCGGGACCGGTGACGTCCAGCGTGACGTGGCCGGCCCCGACCGCGGTTGCGGTCAGCACACGGCCGGCGGTCGCCCGCTTGCCGCGCACCAGCTTCGGCACGGCCAGCTCATTGCCCGATTCGCCGCCCGACTCTGTTTGGACGATGGAGACGGCGCCCTCGGCGGTCAGCGTCATGCGGTAATCGCCGGACGGGCCGCTCAGGTTGTCGAGCGACAGCAGGACCTGCGCCGAATCGCCGGGGGCGAGGAAGCGCGGCAGCACCGCGTCGGCGACGACCGCGTCGCGCACCAGCATCTGGCTTTCCGCCTGGCCGATCCGCCCTTCGCTCCAGGCCACCGCCATCAGGCGCAGGCGCCCCTGGAAATCGGGCAGGTCGAAGGGAACCGAAACCTTGCCGTCGGCGCCGACGGTCAGGATGCCGGAATAGAGCGAGACCACCCGTTCCGACTTGGGCGGAACCATCCCGGAGATCTGGCGCAGGCGCGGCGTCGGCTGCACCGGCGGCCGGGCGGCGTCCAGGCCGGCCGGATCGATCAGGCGGCCGTAGGAATCGCGCAGTTCCACGGTCAGCGGACGCTTGCGCAGGTAATGGCGGGCCGGATCGGGCGACGGCTGATCGGTCAGCTGCATCACCGATTCGTCGACGGCGGCCAGCGTGACGAAGGCCTGCTTGCCTTCGGCGACGCCATCCACCGCGATGTCGGCGGTCATGGCGCGGCGAGGTTCCGTCTCGGCCGGGGCGGAGAGCCGGACGTCCAGCGTGCGCGGGGCCTTGTCCATCGCCAGCCAGGCGAGGCCGACGGCGCGGCGCGGCGGCTTCTTCGACTGCGGGTCGGAGGTGGCGAAGGCGGTCGCCAGCACATGGGCGCCGCTGGTCCAGCCCTGCCCGACCGGGATTTCCAGGAAGGCGCCCTGCGGACCGATGGCGCGGGTGACGGCATAGCTGACGCCGCGGTCTGCCACCGCCACCAGCACCTGGCTGTCATAGGGCGGCTTGACGAAGACCCAGGCACTTTCGCCGGCGCGATAGGCCGGCATCATCACCGAGACGTCGACCGCGTCCGGGCGGTCGCCGGCGGTCGGGGTCATCCACCAGCCGGCGGCGAAGCGGAAGCTGCTGGCGACGCCGGTCTTGGGGTCGAACACCTCCAGCCGGTAGCGGCCGGCGGCGACCGGGGTCTCCACCGAGGCCGGGGCGGCGGCCTGGGCCGACAGCGACCCGCCGGTCACCCGCTGGTCCTTCACCGTGACCTTGTAGTCCCAGCGGCCGTTGGCCTCGTACCACGCATAGTCGTACTCCTCCTCGAACAGCTCGTAGGAGAGGTCGGCGCGGTCGGTCGGCTTGCCGTCGGGGCCGACGGCGATCACGTCGAAGCCGGCGGTGGCCCCTTCCGGCACGCCGTCGCCTTCGAAGCGCGGCTTGATGCCGACGGCGAAGGGCTGGTGGCGCACCGGCAGCACGAAGTCGCGGCCGACCGGGCGTCCGCCGATGTCGAACAGGGTGGCGCGCACCACCGCCTCCAGCGGACGGGTGCTGTCGGGCGGGCGCGGCAGCTTGACCTTCAGGCGGGCGGAGCCGTTGGAGTCGGTGATGAAGCCCGGCAGGTCGGCGCGGGCCGGCTTCACCTCCTCCTGCACCAGACCGAAATGGTAGCCCGGCAGGGTGGGATAGGGGTTGGCGGCGGCGCGCAGCGTCACCGTCAGCTCGCCCGGCAGGCCGGAGGCCGGCGCGCCGTAAAGATAATGGCTGTCGAGCGCGATGTCGGCCTCGCCGTCGGAGGCCAGCTCCGTCGTCGGGGAGGTGAGCGCCACGTCCAGCCGCGGCGGCACGAAATCCTCCAGCAGGAACTCCACCCTGCCGATGGCCGGGCCGTCCGGCTCGGCATGGGCGGTGACGATCCAGTTGCCGGGATAGGCATTCATCGGCAGGTCGATGCGCGTGGCATAGCCGCCGGCCCCGCTATCGGCCAGGCTGCGCCGCTCGACCTCGAGGCCGTCGGGGCGCAGGACGCGGATGGTCAGCTGCTTGCCGGCCGGCGGCGGGTTGAGGTCGGCGTCGCGCAGCAGGGCGGTCAGTTGCACCGTCTCGCCCGGCCGGTAGATGCCGCGCTCGGTGTAAAGATAGGTGTCGAGTCCGCCGGCTGCCGGGCGGACGACGCCGACCGGCTTGTCCTGGGCCTCGGCCGGCGGGGCGCCGCCGGCGGTCAGGTCGAGAACGGCGAAGTCGCCGTCGCCGCGCGCGGCGAACAGCGCCTGGACCGGTTCGGCCCCGGCGGCGCGCAAGGCTGCGAGGTCGAAGCGGCCGAGCCCGTCCTCGCCGGTCTGGAGGCGTCCCAGCTCGGTGCCGTTGCGGGCGACCAGACGCAGTTCCACCCCGGCGGCGGGTGCCGCGGTCTGGACGGACCGGGAGAAGACCACCAGCGAGTCGTCGCCCAGGATGGTGTTGAGGCCGAGGTCGGAAACGACGAACCACTGGGTCGCCTTGCGGTCCCAGCCGCCCGGCTTGATCTCGTCGGCGCCGGCGATGGCGACATAGACGCCGGGGTCGAGCTTGCCCAGCACGGCGTCGATCGGGAAGGCGGTGGTGACGGTGCGGTTCGGCTGGTTGCCGATGCCCATCTCGCCGCGCCACACCTCCTGGCCCGACTTGTCCAGGATCTCGCCGATGTCGTAGTCGGTCATCTGCTGGGTGATGCGGCCGAAATAGATCTTCTCGACCAGCGCCCGGTCGGCGATGCGCAGGACCTGAAGCTTCGCCCGATCCAGATTGATCGAGCGCAGCGGCAGCCCTTCGGCGCCGACGCGCGGCAGGATGTAGCCGGCACCGCGGAAGGCCAGCGACGGCTTGCGGTTGGGCACCTGCACCTCGCGGGTGTCGGCGGCCGGCAGGCGCTTGCCGTCGGCGCCGGGCAGCCCGTCCTTCAGCGTGACGCGGTAGCTGTCGCCGTGGCGCAGCCCCTCGACGCAGAGCGTGCGGTCGCGGGCGATGGCGGCACCGTCGACCGCCGGCTCCACCGTGACATAGTCGCGGTAGTTGACGGCACGCGAGCGCTCCAGCCGGTCGGTGAAGGTGAAGCAGGCCTGTGGCGTATCGCGCTCGGCCACCACCTCGACGCTGGATACGCCGAAGGGCACCGGCTCGGCCGGCGGGTCGGCGGCGAAGGTCTGGGATACGGTGAGCGTGCCGGAGCACGCGGCAAGAACGGCACAGACACGCGCCAGCGCACGCAACATTATAGACAGGCCCCAATTCCGCGGGTGGATCCGGAAGCACGCGGCCGGGGGCAGCCCTGGCGTCGGCTCGGACCTGGATAAAACCGGCGCGGAGTATGCCCAAGCGGCAGGGGTTTCGCCATGGCTTTGCGGCGCCGTCCCGAAGATCGCTTTGATCGCGCGCCGGAAACGGCAGGCGGCGGCAGGGTCAGGCGGCGAATTCCAGCGTGACCTGGCTGCCCTGCCCCGGCCGGCTGTCGATGCGGAGGCTGCCGCCATGCGCCTCGATCAGCGACTTGACGATGGGCAGGCCGAGGCCGGTGCCGCGGCCGGGCTGGGTGGTGAGCGCGGAGGTCTGGCCGAAGGGAATGGAGGCCTGCCGCAACTCCTCCGCCGTCATGCCGATGCCGTTGTCGGTGACGCGGACGACGCAGCGGCCATTCACCCCGCGCGCGACGCTGACCAGCACCCGCCCGTTCTCCGGCGTGAATTTCAGGGCGTTGCCCAGCAGGTTCAGCAGCATCTGCTTCAGCGCCCGCTCGTCCGCGCGCACCAGCGTGGGCGACAGCGGGCGGTTGATCTCCAGCCGGATCGACTTCTGCTCCGCCTGGGGGGCGACGATGCGGAGCGCCCATTCGGCGGCGGCGACCGGGTCGACATCCTCCATCAGCAGGGCGAATTTGCCGGCCTGCAGGCGCGACAGGTCGAGGATGTCGTCGATCAGGGTCAGCAGATGCTGGCCGGAGGCATGGATGTCGCGGGCATAGTCGGCGTAGCGCGGACCGGCGTCCTGTCCGAACATCTGGTCCTTGATGATCTCGGAAAAACCGAGGATCGCGTTCAGCGGCGTGCGCAGCTCGTGGCTGACGCGGGCCAGGAAATCGCGGTTGACCGCCAGCGCCGCCGCCAGCCGCTCGGCATTGCGCTGCTGGACCAGCAGGAAGGCGGCGACCAGCAGGATGGAGACGCTGAGCAGCGCCGCGATGATCCGCATCTGCCCACGGAAGCCGGCGACCGCGGCGTCGATGTCCTTCACCGCGATGCCGACGACGAGAATCAGCGGGTAGCCCTCGACCGGCCGGTAGGCGTAGGCGCGGCGGATGCCGTCGGCGATGCTGTCCTGCCAGAAAACCCCGCTCAGCGACTGCTGCAACGCCACCCACAGATTGGAACTGGAGCCGTCGAGCCCGACGGAATCCTTGCCGTCCTTGGAGCCGCGGGCGCGGATGACCCGGTCCAGCCCGACCAGCGTGACCACCCCGTTGCGGCCGACATCGGCCTGCCGGTAGAAGCCCGAGAGGTGATCGGGATCGACATTGGCGACGGCCACGCCGGCGAACTCCCCCGCCGCATCCTCCAGCCGCCGGGAAAAGCGCAGCAGCGGCCGCCCGGTCGCCGAGCCGTTGAAGGGCAGTCCGATCTTCATCAGCGACCGCCCCTCCCCCTGGTGATAGGCGATCAGGCCGCTGCCCTCCAGCCCTTCGGGCGGCCCCATCCCCTCGCTGCGGAAAAGCTGGGCGCCGTCGGGACCGAAGACGCTGAAATGATGGATCAGGCCGGTGTCGTAGAGCCCGTCGTCGATGATGCGGCGGGCGCGGGGCAAGCCGCCTTCGGCATAGCGTTCGGCGAAGGAGCGCAGCGTGGTGTCGACGTCATGCATGGTGCGGCTGGTGCTGCTTTCATAAGCACGTGCCGTCGTCTGGGCATTGACGATGGCCTCCCGCATCTGGCTTTCCAGCATGGAGGACGCCATCAGGGCATAGCCGGCCCACACCCCGGCCAGCGCCAGGGCAGTCGCCATCAGGATGCCGTTCCGGATGGACAGCGCCCTGATGGAGGGGAACCGAAAGGTCGGGAGACGTGGCATGCCCTGCGCTCCGCCGTTCCACCGCCCCCCGCATCCGGTCCGCAGCGCCGATCCGTAACGTCGGGCGCGATGCGGCGGGGGTGGAGCCGATCATCGCGCCAATCGGTTAAGACTTGTCAAATATCCAAACTGTTTGTCCACCTACCAATTGTGCCCGTGGATTTCTATTTTGACACGAAACGGTGCCGCAGCCGCTCGATGGCGGTGTCGAGCACTTCGTCCTTCTTTGAGAAGCAGAAGCGCACGACGTTGGTCGGCGCGTTCTCCACGAAGAAGGCGCTGACGGGGATGGCGGCGACCTTCGCCTCCGCCACCAGCCAGCGGCAGAAGGCCTGATCGTCGCCGTCGAAGCCGAAGCGCGAGATGTCGGCGGCGACGAAATAGGTGCCGGCACTGGGCAGCACGTCGAACCCGACCGAGGCGAGACCGGCCGACAGCCGGTCGCGCTTGGCCTGGAGCCCGGCGGCGAGCCCGGTGAAATAGCCCTCCTCCTTGCCCAGCCCGTAGGCGACGGCGGCCTGGAGGTTCGGCGGGGTGGTGAAGGTCAGGAACTGGTGTGCCTTGGCGACCGGCTGCAACAAATGCGGGGCGGCGGTGACGTAGCCGACCTTCCAGCCGGTCAACGAGAAGGTCTTGCCGGCGGACCCGATCTTCAGGCAGCGGTCGCGCATGCCCGGCAGGCTCATCAGCGGGATGTGGCGGCGACCGTCGAAGACGATGTGCTCATACACCTCGTCGCAGACCGCCAGCGCGTCGTGGCGCTGCACGAACTCGGCGATCAGCTCCAGCTCGGCACGGTCAAAGACCTTGGCGGCGGGATTCAGCGGATCGTTGATCAGCACCAGCTTGGTGCGCGGGGAGAAAGCGGCCTCCAGATCGGCGCGGCTGAAGCTCCAGTCCGGCGCCTTCAGCGAAACGAAGCGCGGCACGCCGCCGGCCAGCCGGACGATAGGCAGGTAGCTGTCGTACATCGGCTGGAACAGCACGACCTCGTCGCCCGGATTTATCAGGCCGAGCAGGCAGGCGGTCAGCGCCTCGGTCGCACCGGAGGTGACCATCGTCTCGGTCTTCCAGTCGACGTCGAGCCCGTAGAAGCGGCCGGCGTGGGCGGCCAGCGCCTGACGCAGATCGGGCGTGCCCATCATCGACGGGTACTGGTTCCACCCGGTCAGCAGCGCATCGGCCGCGGTTTGCAGCACGTCGGCCGGCCCGCGGTCGTCGGGGAATCCCTGGCCCAGGTTGATCGCGCCATGCTCCTCCGACAGGCGGGACATGACCTCGAAAATGGTGGTGCCATAGCTGGACAGCAGCGCGTTGCCCGACTTCACCGGAAAGCCTCCTCATGCGAACGGACGCACAAGATGGCCGCTGCGGGGCGACGCTGTCCAGTGCCCGCTTCCGCAGGGCAGACCGCAGAGGAGCGGTTGCTGGTGGTCGGCAAAATCGTTTGGACTCCCACCGAGCGATGGAGACGGCCATGGTATGGCTGTTGCATACTCAGGTAAGTTTCTGTCCCAAGGAGTGTAATTCCGATGTCATTTTCTTCCCGCTGCCGCGGTGCCGCCCTGTCGGCTTTGGTCCCGGCTCTGGTCCTGTTCGGGCTGGCCGGTTCCGTGCAGGCTGCGGAACTGATCAAGGTCAAGGTGTTCGTCGGCTCGATGTTCGAGATCGGCAAGAACACCGGCGACCGCGCCGGCGAGTTCCAGCACTGGTACGAGCGCTATTGGCAGACGGCCGAGCCGATCACGGTGAAGGGCGCGCTGAACCCGGTCTACTGCAACGCCGACGGCGTCTGCGGATCGGTGCTGGGCATGGGCAAGGTCAGTTCGTCGGCCTCGATGCAGGCGATCCTGCTGAATCCGCAGCTCGACCTGTCGCAAGCCTATTTCATGGTCACCGGCGTGGCCGGCACCCCGCCGTCGCGCGGCACCATCGGCGAAGTGAGCTGGGCGACCTGGGTGGTCGACTATGACCTCGGCCACCGCTGGGCGCCGGAGGAGAACAAGCCGGGCGAGCCGACCTTCATGCCGCGCAAGGGCTACGAGGCGGTGCGGCTGTTCCCGATGAACCCGGCGCTGGTGTCCTGGGCGATGCGCCTGACCGCCGACACGCCGCTGAAGGACAGCGACTCCGCCCGCGCCTACCGCAAGCGCTATCCGCAGGAAGCGGCACAGCGTGCTCCTTTTGTGGGCACCGGCACGCACATGACGGGCGACACCTTCTTCCACGGTCCCGGCATGTCGGCCCAGGCGCAGTACATCGCCAAGCTCTATGGCGCGGACGACTACGTCATCACCGAGATGGAGGCGGCGGCGATCACGCTGGTCATCAAGCGGCTGCAAGGCTCCGACCGGGTGATGAGCCTGCGCGGCGCGGTCAATTTCGACCAGGGCAACCCGAACGAGACCACGCTCCAGCACCTCGACCCGAAGCCGGGCGAGACCGCCGGCGGCTTCGCCGAGACGGTGGAGAATGTGGAGCTGGTCGGGTCGCGGATGGTCGACCACATCGTCGGCCATTGGGACCAGTGGAAGGACGGCGTTCCGGCCCTGCCCGCTCCCTGACTAACAGGATCTCAGCGCCTGCCGGGAAACCGCCCGGCAGGCGCTTGCGGCCTACTCGCCGTAAATCTTGCGCAGGCGGCGGTTGCGCAGCTTCAGCCGGATGCGTTCGACCGGGCTGAAGATGCGGGGATAGCGGCGCTTGCCCCGTACGAACAGACGGCGGGCGTCGGCGGAGTTGCGCAGCACCAGCACGCCGCCGAGCAGCATCACCGGCAGGCCGCCGGGACCGGGCAAGGGGGCGATCAGCAGGCCGAGCAGGATGATCGTGCATCCGGCGCCGATCAGGGCCAGCTGTCGCACGCGCGCGAAAGACAGCGTCTGGGCGGTATCGGGAGGACTCATCTGCGGTTCGACAGGCTCCAAGCTTTGCGTTCGTCCGCATATGGGCCTGGGGGAGCGGCTCGAAAAGGCCCCCCTCCCCTTTGCAGGTGTGGGAGCGCGTCTTCTCCCGCCCCGGAAAGGGGCTGGACTCAATGCCCCGATTTTCAATGCAGCGTGCGCATCGGTTCCGGTGGCGCGGCGCGCAGGCGGGCCGGGTCCAGGCGGCTGAGGGCGGCGTCGCGTTCGGCGGGCTTGGGTTCCCAGCCGAATTCGCGGATCAGCTGGTCGCGGGCGGCGACGGCGCGGCGGGACAGGTGGGCGCATCCGTCCGGCGCTTTGCCCCGGCTCGGCGGCGGGCAGCGGCGGTCGGCGCAGCTTTCCAGCATCAGGCGGATCATCCGCTCGCGCTTGGCGGCGTCGACATAGCCCATCTGGTCGAAATACAGCTTGGTGAAGGCCAGTTCGGTGACGCGGGCCTGGGCCTCGCGGTCGCCGACGATCACCGCCGCCACCACCTCCACGCAACGGCCGGCGAAATGCGGCAGCGGCGCGGTGCCGTCGTCGGCACGGTCGAGCAGGCGGCTCGGCAGATCGACCAGCCGGCCGGTCACGTCCTTCACCAGATAGCGGCGCCACACCGACATTCCAGCCTCCCGTCAGGCTTCAGCCCCGCTAAGAAGCCTACACCAGACGGAGGGAACACGGAACCGGTCATGAACACACGATCCCGTGAACGGACGGGGTTCGGCGGACCTGCCCCTCAGTGCGGCACCAGCGGCCAGAAGATCGCGATGGCCGTCGTGCCGAACACCACGACCATGATCGACAGCGGCAGGCCGAGCCGCCAGTAATCGCCGAAACGGTAGCCGCCGGGGCCCATCACCAGCGTGTTGCACTGGTGGCCGATGGGGGTGAGGAAGTCGCATCCGGCGCCGATCGCCACCGCCATCAGGAAGGCGTCGGGCCGCAGCCCGAGATGGGTGGCGAGGCTGGCGCCGATGGGCGCCATCACCAGCACCGTCGCGGCGTTGTTCAGGAAGGGCGTCACCGCCATCGCCGCCACCATGATCATCGCCAGCGCCCCCGCCGGCGGCAGTCCCTGCGACATCTCCGACAGGAAGCCGGCGATCAGTTCGGTGCCGCCGGTGGTGCGCAGCGTCTCGCTGACCGGGATCAGGGATCCCAGAAGCACCAGGATCGGCCATTCGATGGCCTCGTAGGCATCGCGCAGGCTGACCACCTTCAGGGCGGTCATCGCCACCGCCGCCCCGAAGAAGGCGATGGCGACCGGCACCAGCCCGGTGGCGACCAGCGTAACGGTCAGCCCCAGCACCGCCACCGCCGCGGCGCGCTTCGGCGTGCGGCCGATGGCGAGGTTGCGCTCGGCCAGCGGCAGGCAGCCCAACTCGGCCAGCGTGTCGGAGACGGCGGCCTGCCGGCATTGCAGCACCACCAGATCGCCCGATTGCAGGCGGATGCGGCGCAGCCTCTGGCGGATCGGCCGGCCGCGCCGGCTGAGCGCCACCAGATTGGCGCCGAACCGCTCGCGCAGGTTCACCTCCTCGATGCTGTGGCCGATCATGGCGGAACGCTGCTCCACCACCGCCTCGACCACGGCGATGTCGTCCTCGTTCTCGACCCCCTCCTGGTCCTTGTCGTGCATCATGCGCAAGCCGGCGCGCTTGACCAGATCGCCCAGCGCCATGGTATCGCCCTCCAGCACCAGGATGTCGTCGGCGAACAGCACCCAATGGCCCGACGGGACATAGCGGCGATAATTCTCGCGCACGATGGCGGCGACGGTCACCTCGTTCTCGCCGAAGGATTCCAACTCCTCCACCGTACGGCCGACGAACTGCGAGCCGGCGGGCAGCCGCGCCTCCGCCGTATAATCGTCGATGTTGAAGGCCGGTCCGGCCCCCGCCGCCCGTCCCTTCGGCAGCAGCCGGTAGCCGACCGTCAGGAAGACGACGCCGACCAGCGCGATCACCAGCCCCACGGGCGTGAAGTCGAACATGTGGAAGGGCTCGCCGGTCATCTCCGCCCGCACGCGCGACACGATGATGTTGGGCGAGGTGCCGACCAGCGTCATCAGCCCGCCCAGCAGCGAGCCGAAGGCCATCGGCATCAACAGCAGCGACACCGGCGTGCCGCTCCGCCGCGCGACCTGCAAGGCGATGGGCATGAAGATGGCCAGCGCGCCGATGTTCTTGACGATGGCCGACAGCATGGTCACCGCCCCGGCCAGAACCGCCACCTGGGTCCAGACGCCGGTCATGCGCGCGGTCAGCGGGCGCATCGCCGCCTCCACCACGCCGGACCGGCCGACGGCGGCGCTGACCACCAGGGCCGATCCGACGATGATGACGATGTCGTCGGAAAAGCCCTGGAACGCCTCCTTCGCCGGCACGATTCCGGCGGCGACCGAGGCCAGCAGGGCGATCATCCCGACAAGGTCGTACCGCAGCCGGTCCCAGATCAGCAGCGCGATCACCGCGCCGATGATCCCAAACGATAACATCTGGTCGATGGTCATTGGGAAAGGCAGCGTCCTTATCCTGTGATCCGGAGCCGGGCCGGACAGGGGAACGCGGTTGTGCGTCCGGTCAGCGCGCCGAACCCGACGCCTTCCCGTCCCCGCGGCCATCGCCCGATTTGCCGGATGCCGCTGGCCCCTTGTCGGGGGACCGGGCATCCTGCACCAGCCGGCCGCACTGTGGCTGTTCCTCACTGCCCGGGTCAAGGAAGGGCAGCACGCCGGCCAGCGGGGTCAGCAGCACGCCCAGCGCCACCGCCGCCGCACCCCGCGCCGCCGACTCGGTGGGATCGACGCCGATGTCGGGGTTGCCCAGCGTGCCGCCGACCAGCACCGGGACGTGGGTGGCGAAGACCTGCGGCGACTTCGAATCGCCGACGATGCGCAGGTCGAGCGACTCGTTGCGCAGGCTGATCCGGCCCTTGCCGGTGACCAGCGTTTCCGGCGTGTCGAGCACCAGCGCCTCGACCTGGGCGACACCGTTCTGCACCGACATGTTGCCGACCAGGCAGTTGAAGGGCATCGGCTTCGACCCGGAAATGGCCACGCCCAGCGTTTCCAGGATGTTGGTCTTCAGCCCCTTGACCGCAAGGCTGGTGACCCGTCCGCCGTCCACCGCGACGCCGATCTTGCCGTCGGAACTGCCCAGCAGGTCGGCCACCGTCTTGCCGGAACCGGCAAGCTGGATGCGCCCGGCCACCGTACCGCCGATCTGGCCCGCCAGGGAGGTTTCGCTGAAGAAGGTGGACAGCTTCATCGCGCGGATGTCCAGGTTGGTGCGCATCGCCGGCACCTTGCGGCTGCCGTCCACCTGCACCGTGCCGGTGATCCGCCCGCCGCCGATGCCCAGCGACAGCGGATCGAAATGCAGGTCGCCGTTGGCCAGCCTGACCCGCATGTCCAGATCCTGCAACGGGGCGAAGGGCGCCTCGACCCGCTTGCCGCGCAGGCGGACATCCATGTCGGTGTTGCGCAGCATCTCCACATTCACCGGGGTGGCGGGGATGACGCGGCCGTTGCCGCGGGTCGGGTAGTCGCCGCTGCCGCGCGGCGAAGCGCCGATCAGGCCGGCCAGATCCTGGGCCGCCAGCCGGTTGGAGGTGAGGTCGGCCTTCACCATCGGGCGTTCGCCGTTGGTGTCGACCGACAGGTCGCCGGACAGGTCGCTCTCGCCGACCTTGCCGTTCATGCCGTGGAAGGCCCACAGGCCCCCTTCGCGCGACAGATGGCCGGAAATGGAATAGGGCCGGGTCTTCGGCGTCGGGATGCCGAGGATCGGGAAGATCTCCGCCAGATCGTTGCCGCTGAGCGCCACCGACAGGTCGACGCCCTCCAGCTTCACCGGCTCCGCCACCGACCCTTCGATGCGGCCCTTGGTCTTGCCGACGGCGGCGTCGATCTTGAGCGGATAGGGCTTGGGATCGTCGCGCAGGGAGAGCAGCGAGCCGCCCTCCACCGCCAGGGTGAAAGGCTTGCCGGCGAAGTTGCCCTTGCCGTTCAGCTGCACGGTGTCGCTGTCATTGTCGCCGGTCGCGGTGTTGATGGTGTTGTCGATGTCGATGTCACTTGTGGGGTCGCGGTAGCGAATCCTGCCGTCGGCGATCAGCAGCCGCTCGATCACCGGAATGTCGCCGCGCTTGTCGGGAGTCACGGCCTCCTTCGCCACTTCCTTCTCCGCGTTGGGCGGGCCGAAATTCCAGTTCGCCTCGCCCTTGCCGTTCTTTTCCAGGATCAGCTTCGGCCCTTCGACCTTCAGTTCCGGCAGTTCCCAGTTGCCGCGCAGCAGCGGCCAGGGGCGCAGCGAGGCGTCCAGCGCCCTGATCTCCGCCATCGTCCTGTCCTGCGCCCAGTCGGCGTTGGCGATGCGCAGCCCTTCCAGATGGATGCGGATCGGGTGGCCGAGATGCACGCGCAGGTCGCCGTCGATGGCGACCTCGCGGTTCAGCGCCGCCGAGGCATGGCGGGCGACAAAGCCGCGGGCGTCGTTCCAGTCGAACAGCAGCACCACCGCGCCGACCCCGACGACGATAAGACCGACGAGGCCCAGCAGGCCGTAGCCGATCCATTTGAACACCGATCCCGCACCCGCTTTCATCCCCCTGCCCTCCGCGCACCGTCCCTTCCCCTGACAACGGACAAGGGGGCGGAACAGCGAAGGCCGGAAGCAGGGGTTACCGCAAGAGATCCAACGCTCCTGCCCGAAAGTTATATATTCCGTTGGCGCTTATATTGGATTTAACGCAAAATTCAGTATCGCAGCGCCGTAATCGAACGACGCCCCACCCCCGCAGCCAGGGCCGCAGGACAAGATGCGTTCTCTGACCAATTTCGCCCCGTCCACCTTCGAGGAACGCGGTGCCGCCGTGGCCTTCACCACGCCGGTGCTGGCGCAGACCCGCGTGCGCAAGGACAGCCGCGACCAGCTGGAGGTGCTGGTGCCCAACCTTTCGGAAGGGCGCGGCGTCTATGTGGTTCCGTGGAAGTCGCTGCCGCTGGCCTTCCCGATGACCGTGCACGACCGGATGCTGCACGATCTGATCGCCAAGGCCGACGGCTGCTCGCCCGACGACATCCGCAAGGCGGTGCTGGAGGCGGCGCGCTGCGGTCTGGCCGGCGGCGGTGCCGTGGCGGCGGCGGAAGCGGCGTTAAGCGACGACGAGGACCAGCGGCTTCTGATCAACTACCAGCTGATCGTCGAGGCGCTGAGGGCGGTCGGCCTGGAATCGACGGAGATCCTGAAGGTCGGCCTGACCTCTGCCGAAGGGCAGAAGCTGACGCGCGACCTGATGATGAAGGCGGCGCAGCGTCTGGCTATGGAACCGAAGGAACTCTATGGCCGCATCGCCGAGCTGGCGCTGATGATGGAGGCCATCGGGCTCGCCAGCTCGCCCAAGCCGGCGCGGCTGCGGCGGCTGATGCGCGATCTCCAGGGGTTCCGCGACAGCATGACCGACTGGGCGACCGACAACGTGTCGGAAGCGGCCCCCATCGGCGGCTTCTGCGCCGAGGTGGCGGAGCATACGGTCAACCACGCCCGCAACGTCATCGGCCAGTTCGATCAGGCGATGGCGTCGTTCGAGGTGTTGCTGCGCCAGTGGGAGACCAAGCGTCCGCAGATCCGCAAGGCGTCGAGCCGGCTGTCCTGGCTGCTCGACGGCTGGGAATATCTGATCCTGCTGTGGAACGATGCGCTGACCCAGGACCGCTACACCCAGGACATGACCGTCCACGACATCTTCCGCGTCATCCCCCTGCTGCCGAAGGACGAGGGCCGCGCCGAGCAGTCCGCGCTGGCGGACAAGTTGATCAACAGCCACAAGCGATCGGTGCGCGCTTATGTCGACTGGCGCAGCGGCCAGCTCGATGTCGATCTGGTCATGCGGATCGAGACGATCAAAGGGAGAGCGGCCTGATCATGGAGATGAGGGATCTGGTCGCGCTGGGCGACAAGCTTCTGGACATCGACGAGCCCAAGTTCCGCCAGATCGTCGATCTGCTGGAGCAGATGAACGATCATCCCGACATCCAGCGCACCATCGCCGTGATCCGCCCCCGGCTGGTCGAGTTGCGGCTGCACCGCCGGCCGACGCTGAAGCGGCTGTTCTGCAATCCGTTCGAAGACCTGTTCGAAGCACTGGGCAAGGCCGACCCGGTGCCGCTTAGCGTGATCGAACGGTCGCTGATGAACAGCCTGTGGCCGCTGGTCGAGGCCGAGGTCGGCAAGGAGCACATGCGCGCCTTCCGCCCGGCCCTGCAGAACGGGCCGGAGCGCAAGGCGCTGACCGAAGCCTTCTGGGGAGAATGCGCCGCGGCGGTGACGAAGATTGCCCAGGGGGCGGTGGCCGGGCATTTCAGCGAAGCGCTCGACCTGCGGATGAACCCCAGCCGGACGCGGGCGCTCGCGGACATCGCCATCCTCCTGTCCATCGCACCCGAGATCATGGAGCTGAAGGCGGCGCTGTCGCCCAAGCCGGTGCCGAAGCTCCATGGCGACCATATCGAGGCGATCCAGACCATCGGCCGCCGGCTGTCCCGCGCCAGACCGGAGTCGCTGCGGATCTTCATCCTGCTCGCCGCCTCGCGCCTGACCGATCCGTCGGTGCTGCTGGGCGGGCTGTGGGACATGGATCTGGGCCAGAAGTCGGCCGACCGCGCCGCCCTGTTCATGCAGCTGAGCGGCACCGTCGTCGCCCAGATCGAGGACCGCTCGCGCAGTTGGCAGGACACCCCGGGCAGCGACCGCATGGCGGTGGCCGATCTGGCGCTCGACCTCGTCGCCAGCCTGGACGCCACGCGGGCGGCGATGGAGCACAGCCGCAACAAGGAGTTCGACCAGCGGCTGAAGCAGGTCCGCAGTTCCGTCCACGCCATGGTGAAGACCCAGGTGTTGCAGGACGCCGATGCCGGCATCGTCGCCGCCATCGGCGCGCTGGAGGGCGGCAGCGAAGGACGCGCCCAGCTCGCCCAGGCGGAGAACCACGCCCGTGCACTGCGCAAATGCGCGACCATCGCCGATACGCTGGGGCTGCGCGGCGAGCTGCGGGAGATGACGCAGAAGACCACCGCCTCGCTGACGGAAAAGGCGCAGCAGGCGCTGGCCGGTCCCGCCGGCAGCACCCGCACCGGCTATACCGCCATCCGCATGATCGAACTGATTGCCGGACCGGCCGAAGCGAATAAGATCATGGACGACATCATGAGCGGCGGCCGGCGGTGAGTGTGCCGGCGCCTTTCGGTTCGGAGGAGCGGGCGATGGGATCGGGATACACCGGGTGGGAACTGCCGGCGGACGAGCGCGGGCGCCTGCTGGCCCTGCTTCCGCCCCGCTATGAGAGGCTGGTCGCCGACCATGTGACCCTGACCTTCGGCGTCGGGCCGCAGGAGCCGCTGCCCGCCGCCACCGAGGCCGACGTGATCGGCTATGCCGACGACGGCGAGGGGGTGCAGGCGCTGGTCGTCGCCGTCGACGGCGCCAGCGACCGGCCGGACGGATCGACCTACCACATCACCTGGTCGCTGGCGGACGGGCGGCGCCCGGTGGAGTCCAACGACGTCATCCGCGACTATGGCTGGCGTCCGGTGGACCCGGTGACGGTCAGGCTGGTGCCGCGGTATTTCGCGCTGTAAGCCGGAACCTACGGCACCACATCAGGGCACCTCTGCCACCCCTTCGGCGGCGACGCCGCGCTTGAGGCGCTGTTCGCGGTAGACGATGAACAGCCCGCTGCCGATGATCAGCGCCGCCCCCACCCCCATGCGCGCGGTGGGGGCCGTGCCCCAGACGGCAAGGTCGAGGATCACCGCCCACAGGATCGACACATACTGGAACGGCACCACCACCGCGGCCGGGCTGAGTTGCAGAGAGCGGTTCATCATGGCGTGGCCGGCCAGCGCGGTGACGCCCAGCAGCCCCAGCAGGATGAAGCCGAGCCAGCCCGGCGCCTCCCAGGTCCAGGGCAGCGTCACCCCGCCGATCAGCAGGCCGCCGACCATCTGGTTGCCGACCAGCGTCAGGCTGGAGGCGGAGCGCAGGACGCGGGTGGAGATCACGCCGCTGGAGAAGATGAAGGCGCCGATCAGCGCCACCAGCGACGGCCACAGGTCGAAGCGGCCGGTCGGGTTCAGCACGATGACGACGCCGACGAAACCGACCAGCACCGCCACCCAGCGGCGCCAGCCGACACTTTCGCGCAGGACCAGCACCGACAGCGCGGTGACGATCAGCGGCGCCGACATGTAGATGGTCATCACGTCGGCCAGCGGCAGATAACCGACCGCCCAGTAGAAGCAGGCGACATCCACCGTCATCAGCAGCACACGCAGGATGTGCAGCGGCAGCCGGTCCACCGCGAAGACCGCGGCAATACCCTCGCGCCAGATCATCGGCGCCAGCACCGCCAGCCCGAACAGGCTGCGCACGGCCAGCAGCATGGCGACCGGATGGTCGGCCACCAGCCATTTGCCGAGCGCGTCGTTCAGCGTGAAGAGCGTCATCCCGCCCAGCATCATCAGGATACCGGCACGTGTGTCGGTCGCGGGGGCCGCGGTCATGGATGGGTCCGGGAGTTGGTTGAGGCGTGACGTTCAGAGGTGCCGCGGGCCGATTTTGCGCTTGGCGGCTGAACCGTGCCCGATAATGCTGGAATACCGCATGAGTGCAAGCTCTGCACCGGCGATGGACGCGGTCGGCCCGCATGGCTGGGATGAGTATTGCGGACGACAGATCAGCGACCGTCCAGACGCCGTTGCGATCGCGATATGCACAAAGACCGCAAATATCTTTCAAGACCCTGATCCATATCTTTAAATTCCCCTTAGCAGAATTTACCACTTTTTTTATAAGGATTTACGGGCGGCAAGGGTTTTCCCATACTTGCGTATGACTTCTCCGCCAGTTTTATAATCTCCGCAGACGAATGATCACACAGATCAACCCAGAAAATCCCATCCAAAGTTCAGACTCCAAATTTCTAGAAATTTACATTTCTTCTGAAATTTGCAGAACTCGATGAATGGGAAAGGAGAAATCATGGTCAAGGTTCGGGATTTTTCTATTTCGACCAAACTCACGGCGGCTTTCGCCTCTCTGGTCATGGTCTCCATGGTCGTCGCTGTCTTTGGGTATTCGAAATTGTCGTTCATCGAGACATCGAACGGCTGGACCACCCACACCTACAAGGTCCTTGAAGAGATATCCCGAATCCAGGCGGCGATGGTGGACCAGGAAACCGGCGTGCGCGGCTATCTGGTTTCCGCAGATGAAAAGTTCCTGGAACCGTACCGGGCAGGACAGCGGGCCTATGCGGAGGCCCTGACGAATGCCAAGCGGCTGACGGCGGACAATGCGGCACAGCAGGCGCGATTCGCGGACGTGGATCGGCTTGCCCAGACCTGGCGGACCTCGGTCGCCGAAAAGGAGATCGCCCTGATGTCCAAGGCGGACACCCGCGATCAGGCCCGAGGGCTGGAAGCCTCGGGCGCCGGAAAGGCGTCGATGGACGGACTGCGTGCCAAGATCGCCGAGATCGACAAGGTTGAGCGCGATCTGCTGACCATGCGCAGCGCCGAGCAGGCGAATGCCTTTTCCGCCTCCTATACCAGCAATCTGATCGGCGGTGGCGCGATGATCGCCATCGCACTGGTGGCCGGCATCCTGCAGTCACGTGGAATCGCCGCGCCGATCCGGGCTATGACCGGCGTCATGGAGCGGCTCGCCGCCGGCGACAACAGCGTTGCGATCCAGGGCCGGGACCGCGGCGACGAGATCGGCGCGATGGCCAGGACCGTCGAGGTGTTCAAGCAGAATGCCATCGACAACGCCCGATTGACGTCCGAGCAGGAGGGGGTGAAGGCAAAAGCCGAAGCCGAGCGCAAGGCGGCGATGGCGGCAATGGCCCAGCGCTTCGAAGACAGCGTCAAAGCGGTGGTGGAAAGCGTCGCGACGGCGTCGAGCAGGATGCAGTCGGTGGCTACGTCGATGGTGGGAACGGCGGAACAGACCAGCCATCAGGCCGGCGCCTCGGCGACGGCGGCCGAACAGACCTCCGCCAACGTGCAGACCGTTGCCGCCGCCGCGGAGGAAATGTCGGCCTCGCTGGTCGAAATCTCCAAGCAGGTCAGCAATTCGTCGCAGATCGCCGCCCAGGCGGTTCAGGACGCGGCGCGGACCAACGACACCGTGGCCGGTCTTGCCGAAGCCGCGCAGAAGATCGGCGAGGTGGTCGGGCTGATCCAGTCCATCGCCGGCCAGACCAACCTGCTGGCGCTGAACGCCACCATCGAGGCCGCCCGAGCCGGCGAGGCGGGCAAGGGTTTTGCCGTGGTGGCGTCGGAGGTGAAGGGCCTCGCCACCCAGACCGCAAGGGCGACCGACGAAATCGCCGCCCAGATTGCCGCCATGCAGGCGGTGACGGCGGACGCCGTCGAGGCTATCAAGGGGATCGGCGCGACGATCACGCAGATGAGCGGGATTGCCACCGCCATCGCCTCCGCCGTTGAAGAACAGAACGCGGCGACCGGCGAGATCTCCCGCAACGTGACGCAAGCGGCGTCCGGCACCCGGGAGGTTTCCACCAACGTCATTGAGGTGCAGAGGGCCGCCAGCGAGAGCGGCAGCATGGCGGGCCAGGTGCTGGATGCGGCCGGCGAGCTGTCGCGGGAAGCCAGGACGCTCAGCAGCGCGGTCGATGAATTCCTGCGTGGCGTCCGCGCGGCCTGACGCGACACCACACGGGAAAGCCCATGGATGACACCCTTTCCCCGGACAGGAGCGGGTGTCATCGATAGGGCGCCTGTTGAACGGGTAGCCGGTTGGTCTCCTTCATCTCCCGCAGCGAAAGGTTCGACCGGATGCTGGCCACGCCCGGCAGCTTCCGAAGCACCCGGTCGACGAATCCGCTGTAATCGTCGAGATCGCGCGCGACGACGACCAGTAGGAAATCCGCCTCTCCGGTGGTGTTGTGGCAGCTCAAAACGGAGGGGCAGCCCTGGATGATCGCCTCGAAAGCCGCGGTCACCTCCTCGCCATGCTGGGTACAGACGATCTGCACGAAGGCCATGACGCCGAAGCCGAGCTTGCGGCGGTCGAGAACCGCCTGATAGCCCTTGATCACTCCGCTTTCCTCCAAACGCTTCTGACGCCGCCAGCAGGACGCCTCGCTGAGCGCCAGCTGTTCGGAGAGCCTGGCGTTGGACAGCCGGCCATCCTGTTGCAGCCGGTCGGCAATCGCGGCATCCACTTTGTCCAGCGGGTCCATGTCGAAGGACTCCTTCACCAGCGAGCAATCAAAAGAAAGAATCCTTCATATCTGCGGTTCAACCGATCTTCAATTGAAAGCCAATTTCAGTGGGTCCGTCGTAGACTGCGGGGAGCGTCCAGACGGAGTCCCCCCGATGAAAGCCGTGGTCTACGAGGCATTTTCCGCCCCGCCCAAAATCATGACCGTGCCCGATCCGACGCCGGAGCCGCATGGCGTCGTCGTCAAGGTGATGGCGACCGGCGTTTGCCGCAGCGACTGGCACGGCTGGGTCGGCCACGACACCGACATCCAGCTTCCCCATGTTCCCGGCCACGAACTGGCCGGCATCGTCGAGGCGGTCGGCAGGGACGTGACGAAATGGCGGGTCGGGGACCGGGTGACGGTCCCGTTCGTCGGCGGCTGCGGCGCCTGTCCCGAATGCCATTCCGGCAACCATCAGGTCTGCGACCGGCAGTTCCAGCCCGGCTTCACCCATTGGGGGTCGTTCGCCCAGTATGTCGGCCTGCATCAGGCGGACATCAATCTGGTGGGGCTGCCGGAGAGCATGGCCTTCACCACGGCGGCGAGCCTCGGCTGCCGCTTCGTGACCTCGTTCCGCGCCGTCATCGACCAGGGCAATACCTCCGCCGGCCAATGGGTCGCCGTTCACGGCTGCGGCGGCGTCGGCCTGTCGGCGATCATGATCGCCAATGCGGTGGGCGCCAATGTCGTCGCCGTTGACATCTCGGAAGACAAGCTCGCCCTGGCCCGCGCGCTCGGCGCCGTCGCCACGGTGAATGCGTCGGAGGTCGGGGAGGTCGCCGAAGCGGTGATCGAGACCACCCGCGGCGGCGCCCATGTCTCGCTCGACGCGCTGGGCCACCCCACCACCTGCTTCAACTCGATCAGCAACCTGCGCAAGCGGGGCAAGCATGTGCAGGTCGGGCTGATGCTGGCCGAGAACAGCACGCCAGCCATTCCGATGAGCCGCGTCATCGCCAATGAGCTGGAAATCCTCGGCAGCCACGGCATGCAGGCCCACCGCTATGACGCGATGCTGGAGATGATGCGGTCCGGCAAGCTGGCGCCGGAGAAGCTGATCGGCCGGACGATCACGCTGGAACAGTCCATCGACGCCCTGATGAGCATGGACAGGTTCGAGGGCACCGGCGTCACCGTGGTTACGGAGTTCTGACGATAAAACCGGAAAGCTCCTGCTTTCCGGCCTCATCTCCGGCTGTCAGATCACGCCCTTCTCGCGCAGGGCGGCGATGTCGGCCTCGCCCAGCCCGAGGGACTCGGCGAGCACCGTGTCGGTGTGCTGGCCCAGCGTCGGCGGGGCGGTGTCGTGGACCAGCGGGGTGCCGCTGTAGCGGATCGGGCTCGCCACCGTCGGCACGCTGCCCTGGGTCGGGTGCGGCAGATCCTGGTGGATGTTGCGGGCCTTGACCTGCGGGTCTTCGAAGACCGCGGCCAGATCGTTGATCGGGCCGCAGGGCACGCCGACCTGCTCCAGCGCGCCCAGCCAGTCCTGGCTGTCGCGGGTGCGGATCAGCTCCTCCAGCAGGGCCACCAGTTCCTTGCGGTTGGCGACGCGGGCCGGGTTGGTGGCGTAACGCTCGTCCTTCGCCAGATCGGGGCGGCCGGCGACCGTGCAGAACTTGGCGAACTGGCCGTCGTTGCCGACCGCCAGGATGATGTAGCCGTCGCGGGTGGCGAAGGCCTGATAGGGCACGATGTTCGGATGGGCGTTGCCGAGCCGCTGCGGCGCCTTGCCGCCGACCAGGCAGTTCATCGCTTGGTTCGCCAACACCGCCACCTGCACGTCGAGCAGGGCCAGATCGACCTGCTGCCCTTCGCCGGTGCGGTCGCGGTGGGCAAGCGCGCCCATGATGCCGATGGTGGCGTAGAGGCCGGTGAAGATGTCGGTCACCGCGACACCGACCTTGACCGGACCGCCGCCCGGCTCGCCGTCGGGCTGGCCGGTGATGCTCATCAGCCCGCCCATGCCCTGGATCATGAAGTCGTAGCCGGCACGGTTGCGGTACGGCCCGGTCTGGCCGAAGCCGGTGATCGAGCAATAGACCAGCCGCGGGTTGACCGCCTTCAGGCTGTCATAGTCGAGGCCGTATTTGACCAGCCCGCCGACCTTGAAATTCTCGATGACGACGTCGGCCTGGGCGGCGAGCCTGCGGACAAGCTCCTGCCCTTCCGGCCGTTCGAAGTCGATGGTGATCGACCGCTTGCCGCGGTTGGTCGACAGGAAATAGGCCGACTGGTCGCCGGCCCAGGGCGGGCCCCAGGCGCGGGTATCGTCGCCGGCACCGGGCCGTTCCACCTTGATCACGTCGGCGCCGAGATCGGCCAGCGTCTGCGCCGACCACGGCCCAGCCAGCACGCGCGACAGCTCCAGCACCCGGATGTGCGACAAGGGTCCGGCCAAGGTGTCTTCCTCCTGTTGGTGTTATTGCCCTCTCCTGCCCCGGGAGAGGGAGGGCCCCGCCGAAGGCGGGAGGGTGAGGGGTGATCCAGACATGGATTCAAATCCTTGGATCGCCCCTCACCCTTCCCAAGCTTCGCTTGGGCCCCTTCCCTCTCCCGGGGCGGGAGAGGGAGAGTCTGATTACGCCGACACCAGTTCTTCCAGCGAGCGCTCGATGATGTCCAGGCCTTCGTCGACCAGGGCATCGGAGGCGGTCAGCGGGACCAGGATGCGGATGACGTTGGCGTAGGTGCCGCAGGACAGCAGGATCAGGCCCTTTTCCGCCGCCTTGGCGACCAGAGCCTTGGTCAGGTCGGCCGCCGGCTCCTTGGTCTCGCGGTCGGTGACCAGCTCCATGGCGACCATGGCGCCCAGGTTGCGGACGTCACCGATCACCGACAGGCTGTTGCGCTGGGCCATGGTGCGGAAGCGGCCGGCGATGCGCTCGCCCAGCTGCTCGCTGCGCTCGACCAGCTTCTCTTCCTCGATGACGTTGATGACGGCCAGCGCCGCGGTGGTCGCCAGCGGGCTGCCGGCATAGGTGCCGCCCAGGCCGCCGGGGATCGGGGCATCCATCAGCGCCGCCTTGCCGGTCAGCGCCGACAGCGGGAAGCCGCCGGCCAGGCTCTTCGCCATGGTGACGAGGTCCGGCTCGATCCCGGCATGCTCGAAGGCGAACATCTTGCCGGTGCGGGCGAAGCCGGTCTGGATCTCGTCGACGATCATGACGATGCCGTGCTTGTCGCAGACCGCGCGCAGCGACTGGAGGAAGGACGGGCTGGCGATGTTGAAGCCGCCCTCGCCCTGCACCGGCTCGATGATGATCGCGGCGACGCGGGCCGGATCGACGTCGGACTTGAACAGGGTGTCCAGCGCCTTCAGGCTCTCCGCCTCGCTGATGCCGCGATAGGCGTTGGGGAACGGCACGTGGAAGATCTCGGCCGGGAACGGGCCAAAGCCGACCTTGTAGGGCACGACCTTGCCGGTCAGGCCCATGGTCAGCAGCGTGCGGCCGTGGAAGCCGCCGGAGAAGGCGACCACGCCCGGACGGCCGGTGGCGGCGCGGGCGACCTTGACGGCGTTCTCGACCGCCTCGGCACCGGTGGTGAAGAAGGCGGTCTTCTTCGGCGTCGGGCCGGGGACCAGCGCGTTCAGCTTCTCCGCCAGCTCGACGAAGCTGTCATAGGGCGTGACCATCGCGCAGGTGTGGGTGAAGCGGTCCAACTGCGCCTTCACCGCCTCCATCACCTTCGGATGGCGGTGGCCGGTGTTCAGCACGGCGATGCCGCCGGCGAAATCGATGAAGCGCTTGCCCTCGATGTCCCACATCTCGGCATTCTCAGCGCGGTCGATGTAGAAGGGCATGCCGGCGGAGATGCCACGGGAGACGGCGGCCTCGCGACGGGCGACGAAGGACTGGTTGGTGGTCATGGTCTGTGTTCCTTTGTCTTTTCCCTTGGGGGGATCAGGCGCCGAGGCCGACGCAGAGATATTTGACTTCCATGAAATCATCGAGGCCGTACTTGGAGCCTTCGCGGCCGATGCCGGACTCCTTGACGCCGCCGAAGGGAGCCACCTCGGTCGAGATGATGCCCTCGTTGATGCCGACGATGCCGTATTCCAGCTTTTCCGCCACGCGCCAGACGCGGCCGATGTCGCGGCTGTAGAAATAGGCGGCAAGCCCGAACTCGGTGTCGTTCGCCATGCGGATGGCGTCCTCTTCCGTCTCGAACTTGAACAGCGGGGCGACCGGGCCGAAGATCTCCTCGCGGGCGACGCGCATCTCGGTGGTGATGCCGGTCAGGATGGTCGGCTCGAAGAAGGTGCCGCCCAGCGCGTGGCGCTTGCCGCCGAGAGCGACGGTGGCGCCCTTCTCCAGCGCGTCGCCCATCAGCTCTTCCACCTTGGCGATGGCGTCGGCATTGATCAGCGGACCCTGGGTGACGCCGGGCTCGGTGCCGTCGCCGACCTTCAACGCCTTGACGGCCTCGGCCAGCTTGGCGGCGAAGGCGTCATAGACGCCGGCCTGGACCAGCAGGCGGTTGGCGCAGACGCAGGTCTGGCCGGCATTGCGGTACTTCGACGCCATGGCGCCCTTGACCGCCTCGTCCAGGTCGGCGTCGTCGAAGACGATGAAGGGAGCGTTGCCGCCCAGCTCCAAGGACACCTTCTTGACCGTGCTGGCGGCCTGCCGCATCAGCAGCTTGCCGACCTCGGTCGAGCCGGTGAAGCTGACCTTGCGGACGATGGGGCTGTGGGTCAGCTCGTTGCCGATGGCGGCCGGCTCGCTGCCCATGACGATGTTGAAGACGCCGGCCGGGAAGCCGGCGCGCTCGGCCAGCTCGGCCAGCGCCAGCGCCGACAGCGGGGTGTCCTCGG
The DNA here is from genome assembly GCF_042938965.1 of Azospirillum sp. A23. NCBI lineage: Bacteria > Pseudomonadati > Pseudomonadota > Alphaproteobacteria > Rhodospirillales > Azospirillaceae > Azospirillum > Azospirillum sp. A23. Next base: position 169,291 of record NZ_CP170666.1, read on the forward strand.
CCGGCTTGACCACCACGGTGCAGCCGGCGGCCAGCGCCGGAGCCACCTTGCGGGTGATCATGGCATTCGGGAAGTTCCACGGCGTGATCGCCGCGACGACGCCGATGGCCTCCTTCAGCACGACGATGCGCTTGTTGGCGGCGAAGCTCGGGATCACGTCGCCGTAGGCGCGCTTGCCCTCCTCCGCGAACCACTCGATGAAGGACGCGCCATAGACGACTTCGCCGCGCGATTCGGTCAACGGCTTGCCCTGCTCGGCGGTCATCAGCTGGGCCAGATCCTCCTGCGCCGCGAGGATCAGCTCGTACCAGCGGCGCATGATGGCCGCGCGCTCCTTGGCGGTCTTGGCCTTCCACGCCGGCAGGGCGGCGTTGGCGGCGTCGATGGCCGCACGCGTCTCGGCCGCGCCCATGTCGGACACTTCGGCGATGACGGCGCCGGTGGCGGGGTTGGTGACCGGGAAGCTCTTCCCGGAATCGGCCGAGCGCCACGCACCGTTCACGTAGCCCTTGGTTCGGAGAAGGCCCTGGTCGTTCAGCGACAGCATGTTCGATCCGCCCTGGATGAAGGAATATGGAACCGGCCGGCCGCGCCCGGCGAAAACTTCCTTGGCATTCAAGGATTTCCTGCGCGGGGGCCTGGACCTTGGACAGAAGCCTACCATGTTTAATAAATTAAACAACCCCTGTTTAGCTGTTCATATTCTGATGACGGGGTTGCACGAATGGGCTATTGCCTAGAGCGGGTGAGGAGCAGGAGTCCGGTGATGGAATTCGATGTCGGCGCCAGGTTGAAGCAGATCCGCGAGCAGCATGGGCTGTCGCAGCGGGCGCTCGCCCAGCGAGCCGGAGTGACCAACGGCACGATCTCTCTGATCGAGCAGAACCGCAGCAGCCCGTCCGTGTCGTCGCTGCGCAAGGTGCTTCAGGGCATCCCGATGACCCTGGCCGAATTCTTCTCCTCCGATGACCTGCCGCCGCCCGAACAGATCTTCTTCAAGGGCGACGAACTGATCGAGCTGGCCGGCGAGCTGAAGGGCACGGTCGGCCAGGTTTCCTTCCGTCAGGTCGGCGACCTGCGCAGCCGCAACCTGCAAATCCTCCACGAACGCTACGCCCCCGGCGCCGACACCGGCCGCACCATGCTCCAGCACGAGGGAGAGGAAGGCGGTATCGTCATCAAGGGCCAGATCGAACTGACGGTGGGTGACCGCAAGCAGCTTCTCGGCCCCGGCGACGCCTATTTCTTCGACAGCCGCGTCAGCCACCGCTTCCGCAACATCGGCGAGGTTGAGTGCGAGGTGATCAGCGCCTGCACCCCGCCCTATCTGTGAGCGGGATCGGGGAGGAGCGTAATCCCCTCCCCGTCAGCCACTCCCCCTACTCCGCCTTCCCCTTCAGCCGTTCGTTGCGCCGGCGCAGGATTTCCAGCGTCGACAGCATGCAGACCGAGATCACCGTCAGCACCACCGCCACCGCGGTGATGGTCGGGCTGATGTTCTCGCGGATGCCGCTGAACATCTCACGCGGCAGCGTGCGCTGCTCCGGCCCGGCGAGGAACAGCACCGTCACCACCTCGTCGAAGCTGGTGGCGAAGGCGAACAGGGCGCCCGACGCAAGACCCGGCAGGATCAGCGGCAGGATCACCTTGCGGAAGGTCAGCAGCGGCGGCGCGCCCAGCGAGGCGGCGGCCTTCGCCAGCGTCATGTCGAAGCTCTGCAGGGTCGCCGACACGGTGATGACGACGAAGGGCGTCGCCAGCGCGGTGTGGACCAGGATCAGGCCGAGATAGTTGCCGGTCAGCCCCAGCGGCGCGAAGAAGAAATAGACGCCGACCGCGGTGATGACGACCGGGACCACCATCGGCGACAGCACGACGGCCAGCACCAGCGGCTTCCACTTGCTCTTCCACTGGGCCAGCCCCAGCGAGGCCAGCGTGCCCAGCGCCATCGACAGCATGGACGACGCCACGCCGATGATGACGCTGTTCTTCAGCGCGTTCATCCAGCGGGCGGAGCCGAGGAAATCCTCGTACCAGCGCAGCGACAGGCCGGGCAGCGGATAGGTCAGGTAGGTGCTGGAACTGAAGGAGAGCGGCACGATCGCCAGGATCGGCGCCATCAGGAAGATGAACACCAGCGTGGAGGCGACGACCGTCGCCATCCAGGCGAAGCGCTGGCTGGCGGTCTGGGGGGAATGGTTCGCGCTCAATTCTTCAGACCTCCCGTCGTCTGGCGGCCGAGCGCCAGCTTGCCGTAGACCAGCGCCAGCACCAGCGTGGAGAGCAGCAGAACCGCACCCAGCGCCGAGGCGAGGCCCCAGTTGACCGTTTCCGTGGTGTAGAAGGCGATGAAGGACGAAATCATCTGGTCGGCGGCCCCGCCGACGAGCGCCGGCGTGATGTAGTAGCCGATGGCCAGGATGAAGACGAGCAGGCAGCCGGCGCCGATGCCCGGAATGGTCTGCGGCAGGTAGATGCGCAGGAAGGCGGTCGCCGGCGGCGCGCCCAGAGAGGCGGCGGCCCGCATGTAGGCCGGCGAGATGCCGCGCATGACGCTGTAGAGCGGCAGGATCATGAAGGGCAGCAGCACATGGGTCATCGCCATGTAGACGCCGAAGCGGTTGTAGATCAGCCGCATCGGCTCGTCGATCACGCCCAGCCATTGCAGCGAGCCGTTGACGATGCCCTCGCTCTGCAGGATCACGATCCAGGCGCAGGTGCGCACCAAGAGCGAGGTCCAGAAGGGCAGCAGCACGAAGATCATCAGCAGGTTCGACCGGCCGGTCGGCAGGTTCGCCAGCAGATAGGCGACCGGGAATCCCAGGATCAGGCAGAGCGCCGTGACGCCGAAGCCGATGGTGAAGGTGCGGATGAAGACGTCGCGGTAGATCGCCTGATCCGGCGGGGCGGCCACGATGGCGCCGTCGGCGTTGCGGGTCAGGTCGACGGCGGCCAGCAGGTAATAGCTGGTGACCGGGCCGCTGGCGCTCTTGATCGCCGTCCAGCTCTCGCGTTCGCCCCAGGCGGGCGAGAGGCCGATCATCGTCTCCTTCGCGGTGCCGGGAGCGGGTTGCTCCTTCAGCTTGCGCGCGGTGGAGAGCAGCGTCGTGCGGTAGCCGTTGACGATGTAGTTCAGCCGCTTGGCCGCGACGGCCAGCGTTCCGGCCTCGCGCGCGGTGCGCATGTCGGCGGCGAGTGCGGCGAAGGCGGCCTCGTCGGGCAGGCCCTGGCCGTTCCAATGCTCCAGCGCCGCGACGGTCTGCGGCATCACCTGCGGCACCTCCCAGTCGTCCGCAGACTTCCAGATCATGCCGGCGAGCGGCACGACGAAGGTGAACAGCAGGAAGGCCAGCAGCGGCAGCACCAGACCCAGCGCACGGAACTGCCGGGCCCGCTCGGCCCGTTTCAATCGACGCTTCAACGGCACGTCGGCGCCGGCAACGAATGCGGCTGTCATCGGCATTGTCCTGTTGGAAAGACGCAGGTGCATAGAGCCCCAAAACCCGGGACCATCCCCTCTCCCCCCCGGGGAGAGGGTCAGGGTGAGGGGGACGCATGGCGTCCGGTCACCGAAGGGCGGGAAATAGTCCGCCAAAAAAACTTAAGTGGGGGAGGCGCTTATCGGCTCGACGCGTGCCGCTGTGCATCCCCCTCACCCCGACCCTCTCCCGCTTTCGGCGGACCAAAGGTCCGCCTGTCGCGTCAGCGCAAACGAAGTTTGCGCGTGAGCGGGGGAGAGGGGGTATGAGGTGGCCCTCAGATAAAGCTTACTTCGCCGCCCACTTGTTGAAGCGCTCGGTCAGGCGGTCGATGTTCTCCAGCCAGAAGTCGGTGTTGATCTCCACCGCGCTCTTCATGTTGTCCGGCGCGGTCGGCAGGTCGGCCAGGACCGCCTTGGACAGCAGCGCCGGGGCCTTCTTGTTCGAGGTGCCGTAGGCGATGCCTTCGGACAGCTTGGCTTGGTTCTCAGGCTTGCCGACAAAGCTCAGGAACTTGTAGGCGGCATCGACGTTCGGGCTGCCCTTCAGGATAACCCAGCTGTCGACGGTGTAGAGCGCGCCGTTCCACACCATGCCGAAGTTCTTGCTTTCCTTCTTGTTGGCGGCGTCGATGCGACCGTTGTAGACCGAGGTCATCGCCACCTCGCCCGAGGCCAGCAGCTGCGGCGGCTGGGCGCCGGCCTTCCACCAGACGATGTCGTTCTTGATGGTGTCGAGCTTCTTGAAGGCGCGGTCGATGCCGGCCTCGGTGCCCAGAACCTTGTAGACGTCGGCAGGCGCCACGCCGTCGGCCATCAGCGCGATTTCCAGCGTGGTCTTGGCGCCCTGGCGCAGGCCGCGCTTGCCCGGATACTTCTTGGTGTCGAAGAAATCGGCCCAGCTCTTCGGCGCGTCCTTCAGCTTGTCCTTGTCGTAGCCCAGGACGAAGTCATAGACGATGGCGCCGACGCCGCAGGCGTTGACCGTCGACGGCAGATAGGCATCCTCGCCGCCGATCTTGGAGAAGTTCATCTTCTCGTACAGGCCCTCGTCACAGCCGAGCGCCAGCTCCTCGCTCTCGACCTGCACCACGTCCCAGGTCGAGGCGCCGCCCTGGACCTTGGCGCGCAGGACGCCGACGCCGCCGTCCCAGGACTCGTCGTTCATCGCCGTGCCGGTGGCCTTGAACGGCTCGAAATACACCTTCTTCTGGACGTCCTGATAGGCGCCGCCCCACGACACGACGGTGAGGTCGCGGGCGCTGGCCGCCGATGACAGGGCCGTGAGGGCGGTGAAGGTCGCAGCGAAACCGAGAGCCACCTTAATCTTCGACATGATCCCCGTCCTTATTCGTCGTGGTTGTTGTTGCTGGAAGGCACCCTGGTGCCGAGGAACCACGTCCTCAGACCGGATCGAGCGCCCGGCAGTCCTCCGGGCGGAAAGCGATGTAGACGTCCTGGCCCGGCACCAGGCCGGCATAGGAGCCGGCCGGCAGCTTGACCATGAATTCCGGGTTGGCCGGGGTGCTCAGCACCGCCAGCGTGTGGTCGCCGAGATAGATCAGGTCGGTCAGCGTCGCCGGCAGCCGGTTCATCGTGCTGTCGCCGCTGTCGCCGGTCTCGATGGCCACGCGTTCCGGGCGGAGCGACAGCGAGGTGCGGTTGCCGGCGCCGCCGATGTTCACCGCCTGCGCCACCACCGAACCGCCGGCATCCAGCGCGACCCGCGCCCAGCCCTGTTCGATATTTTCGACAACGCCGCTCAGAACATTGTTCTCGCCGATGAAGTTGGCGACGAAGCTGTTCACCGGCCGCTCGTACAGCGCATCCGGCCGGTCGATCTGCTGGACGATGCCGTCGTTGAAGACCGCGATGCGGTCGGACATCGTCAGCGCCTCCCCCTGGTCGTGGGTGACGTAGACGACGGTCAGGCCCATCGTCTCGTGCAGCCGCTTGATCTCCAGCTGCATATGCTCGCGCAGGCGCTTGTCCAGCGCGCCCAGCGGCTCGTCCATCAGCACCAGGGCCGGGTTGAAGACCAGGGCGCGGGCGAGCGCCACGCGCTGCTGCTGGCCGCCCGACAGCTGGCCGGGACGGCGGCCGGCGAGGTTGCCGAGCTTGATCATGTCGAGCGCGGCCCGAACCCGGTCCTTGGTTTCCGCCTTGGAAACGCCGCGGACCGACAGCGGGAAGGCGACGTTTTCCTCGATGGTCAGGTGGGGGAACAGGGCGTAGTTCTGGAAGACCATGCCGATGTCGCGCTTGTGCGGCGGCACGTTCTTGATCGGCCGGTCGCCGATGAAGATGTCGCCATGGGTCGGCACCTCGAACCCGGCCAGCATCATCAGCGTGGTGGTCTTGCCCGACCCCGACGGCCCCAGCAGCGTCAGGAATTCGCCCTTGCGGATGTCGAGATCGAGGCTTTTCACCACGAGATGCTCGCCATCGTAGGTCTTCTGCACCCCGGTGAAGCGCACCAGGGTATCTGTCGTCGCGATCATCCCGCCGTCCATCCGTCCGCTCCCGTCACAGGCGACCTGCGGCCGGGTACGCCACCCCGGCCCGGTCCGTCTTTCTGGCCCTGACGGTAACACGCGTTTAAGAAAATAGACAAGAGGAATGACTATGTCTTGATCAATTCAACAGTTTGCCAATTTTTTGTGCAAATGCGAAGGCGATGCCCACACTTAGACCGCCAGTGTGCTCCATCCGCGTGCGATTGAGAAGACCGATGATCGAGATAGCGGACATACGGCAGCATGAAAATCAGTGTTTGCCGCGAAGGGAGGGGCGAATCGCCGCAGGCGACCCGCCCCATTACGGCTCAGCACTCCAGACTTATTTCTGCTGCGCCGCCTGGCTGTAGACGAAGCTGTCAAAGCCGTTCTCGGCGACGCGGAACCACAGACGCTCCTGCTCCAGGAAGGGCTTCCAGCCGTCATAGACCTTCTTGAAGCGGGGATTGCTGGCGGCCAGCTTGTCGTAGAATTCGAACGCCGCCTTCTCGCAGGCCTGCATCATGTCGCGCGGGAAGGGACGCAGGATGGCGCCGGCGCCGACCAGCCGCTTCAGCGCCGCGGCGTTCAGCGTGTCGTACTTGGCGATCATCCAGCTGTTGGCCTCCCAGCAGGCCTGCTCCAGGATGGTCTGGTAGGATTTCGGCAGCTGTTCCCAGGCCTGCATGTTGAACATCAGCGGGATCTGGGCCGAACCCTCCCACCAGCCGGGGTAGTAGTAGTATTTGGCGACCTTGTGGAAGCCGAGCTTCTCGTCGTCATAGGGGCCGACGAACTCCGCCGCGTCGATGGTGCCGCGTTCCAGCGCCGGGTAGATGTCGCCGCCGCCGAGCTGCTGGGGCACGAGGCCGAAGGGCGTCAGGATCTGGCCGACCAGACCGCCGATGCGCATCTTCAGGCCCTTCAGGTCGTCCAGGCTCTTGATCTCCTTGCGGAACCAGCCGCCCATCTGGGCACCGGTGTTGCCGGCGGGGATGTGGTGGATGTTGTAGTCCTTGAACACCTCCCGCATCAGCTCCAGCCCGCCGCCATGCATCATCCAGGCGATGTGCTGGCGGGTGTTCAGGCCGAAGGGCATGGCAGTGTCGAAGCAGAAGGTCGGATCCTTGCCGACATAGAAATAGGCCGCCGACTGGCCGCACTCGACCGTGCCGTTCTGCACCGCGTCCAGCACCTGCAACGCCGGGACGATCTCGCCGGCCGCGAAGGTGCGGATCTGGAACTTGCCGTCGGTGGCGTCGGACACGCGCCTGGCGATGAATTCGGCCGCGCCATAGATGGTGTCGAGGCTCTTGGGATAGCTCGACGCCATGCGCCACTTGATCTCGGGCTGGGAGGAGTGGCTGGAGGACTGCGCGATGGCCGGAGCCGCGACGGTCCCGGCGGCGGCAAGGCCGACGCCGGCGCTGGTGAGAAACGCACGCCGTTTCATGATGAGGACTCTTCCCGATCTTATGGTTCGTTGGGCCGACATGATAGCGCAACCAACCCTCCGGGGAATCCCCCATTGACGGGGCGACGGTGCTGGGAGGAAGATTCTTGCGGCGGAAACGAAAAATCCAGCCTCATCGGGCTGGATTTTCGGCGACGCAGCATTATTTGTTGTTTCTATCGCCTTTCAGGCGTTTCCTCCCTAAACTCGGGCCGCGGCTGTATTGCTAGCGGCCTTTTCCTTTTTACGCAATATGCTGAAAGTCAGCTTTGCGAACTTTTTTGATCGCCATGCGCTCGAAACGGGTCCGGAGCGCGACCGGACACGCCCGCAGATTGCACAATAAAGTCATGGTTCCGCTTGACCCTTTATAAAGGGCTGGGATGATAGAGCGTCTTCACCGACCGTTCCTTATCCGGCCTGGGCCGAGATCGCCCGAAAGGATCACGCCACGATGACGGCCATCGGACAGCCGAGCGGCAGCACTGCCGGAGAGCGCAGCATGCCCGCCCGCAAGCCGGGCCGGGCCATCGGCTTGCGGGCGACCGTTGCGGTCACCGTCGCCGTGCTTCTGCTCGGCTCGACGCTGGTGAAGGGGCTGGTGGTCGGCAACGGTGCGGCGGATGCGCTGGCAAAGGAGGTCGGCAACTCGATGACCGGGCTGGCGCAATCGCTGGCGCGGCAGCTCGATTCGACCATGTGGGCGCGCGCCAACCAGATCGCCGCGCTGTCGCGCATCGAGGCGCTGAAGGACCCGGCGGTGGCGCAATCGACCATCGACGAGTTGAAGCGCCGCGACCCGACCATCGCCTGGATCGGCATGACCGATGTGAAGGGACGGGTGGTCGCCGCGTCCAACGGGCTGCTGATGGGGGCCGACATCTCCAGCCGTCCGGTCCATCAGGAAGGCATGAAGGGCCTGTTCGTCGGCGACGTCCACGAGGCGGTGGCACTGCGCGGCAAGGTGCCCTACCTGGAAGGCGAGACGCCGAAATTCGTCGATGTGTCCGCCCCGCTGCAAAAGGCCGACGGCAGCACGGTGGGTGTGCTGGCGACCCATTACAGCTGGGAATGGGCACATGCCCTGATCCGTCAGCTGGTCGAGCCGCTCGCCGACCACAAGGGATTGACGCTCTATATCCTGTCGGCCGACGGCACCGTTCTGATCGGCCCCGATTCGGCCGTCGGGAAGCCCCTGCCGGTGGCGACGCTGAACTCCAGGCAGCGCGACGGCTGGCGCAGCGAGGTCTGGCCCGACGGCATCACCTATGTCACCGGCGTCGCCCACGGCAAGGGGCTGCACGACTACGCCGGGCTGGGCTGGACCGTCGTCGCCAGCCAGCCGGCCGACATCGTCAATGCCGAGACCGACCGCCTGCTGACGATGATCATCGGGGTGGGCGCGCTGCTGGCCCTGCTGTTCAGCGGACTCGGCTGGATCGCCGCCGGCCGCATCGCCCGTCCGCTGGGTGCCATCGCCGATGCCGCCGAACAGATCGGCAAGGGCGAGCGCGGCGTCACGATCCCCGACGTCGGCGGTGCGGCGGAGATCCGCCGGCTTTCCGCGTCGCTGCGCGAGATGATCGACAGCCTGACCAACAAGGACGCCGCGCTGATGCGGCTGGAGGACATCGCCTACGAGGACCGGCTGACGGCGCTGCCGAACCGGCGCTATTTCGAGCAGTATGTCGAGGCCTCCACCGGCGGCGGCGGCGGCTCGGCGACGGTGATGTACATCGATCTCGACGGCTTCAAGCCGGTGAACGACCGGCTGGGCCACGATGCCGGCGATGTCGTGCTGCGCCAGATCGGCGGCCGGCTGGCCAGCATCTTCCGCGACGACGACGTGGTCGCCCGGCTGGGCGGCGACGAGTTCGCCGCCGTGCTTCCCCGCCGCGCCGGCCGCCCGGCCCCGGACACCACGGAACTGGCCGCCCGGATCATCGCCGCCGTCAACGAACCGGTGTCGTTCAACGGCGAGCGGATCAGGGTCGGCTGTTCCATCGGCATCGCCTCCTGGCCGGAGGACGACCGCGACATGGCGACGGTGATGCGCCACGCCGACGCCGCGCTTTACAAGGCGAAGCGCGACGGGCGCAACCGCGCGGTGCGCTGGATTCGGTCGGTGATGGGGGCGGAGGGTTGAAAATGGGGCTCCGTTACAGCCCCCGCACCATCCCGTTCATGAAACCCAGCTTCTCGATCACCGCGGGCGACAGGATGAAGGGGTAGAGATCCGGCTGGCCCATGCTGCGGTTCAGGCTGTTCACCGCATAGGTCAGAGGCAGCCAGGGCTCGATCAGATCCTCGATCCGCCGGGCCTTGTGGGGGTTGAAGTCGATTTCCGATTCCAGTTCGGCCCCCTCGGTGATGCGCGGCCGGATCTTCAGGCCGAAGGCGCGGGCGGTCTCCAGCGTGTCGACGATGTGCAGATAGTGCGCCCAGGTCTCGGCGAAATCCTCCCACGGGTGGGCGGTGGCATAGGTGCTGACGAAGTTGGCCTGCCAGTCGGCCGGCGCGCCGTTGGCGTAATGGCGCTTCAGCGCCTCGCCGTAATCCTCCCGCTCGTCGCCGAACAGGGCGCGGAACCGTTCCAGCAGGGCCGGGTCGTCGCGCACCAGACGGTCCCAGATGTAATGGCCGATCTCGTGCCGGAAATGGCCGAGCAGCGTGCGGTAGGGCTCGCCCATCTCGGTGCGGCGCTTCTCGCGCTCGGCGTCGTCGGCCTCGGCGACGTTGATGGTGATCAGGCCGTTGGCATGGCCGGTCAGCACCGGCGTCACCGTGCCGTCGGGGGCCACCGTGTCGGTCAGGAAATCGAAGGCCAGTCCTTCCTCCGGGTTCTCGATCCGGGTCTGCAAGGGCAGCTTCAGGTTGGTCAGGGTGTAGAACAGGTGATGCTTGGCCAGCTCCAGCTTGCGCCAGCGCGTCAGATTGTCGGTGTCGGACAGGTCGGGGATGATGTGGTTGTGCCGGCAGGCGGCGCAGTGGGTGTCGGCCGAATCGGCCGGCAGCATCCAGTTGCAGGCGTCCAGCTCGGCGTTCGCGCAGAATTTGTAGAGCGGTTCGCTGGTGGCGAGTGCGCTCCATACCCCGTCATGGTCGGTCGGGTCGATGGCCGACAGGGTTCCCACATCCGGCAGATAGCCGAGCCGGTAGCCGCAGCGCTCGCACAGCGTGTTCTCGAAGTAGAGAGGCTGGTGGCAGTTCTGGCATTCGTAGAGTTTCATGGCGGGCGGTCCGGGGTCCGGGAGGCCCCCTCTCCCTTGCGGGGAGAGGGAGAAACAAGGCGATGAGTCAGGTGGATTTCTTCGCGGGGGCTTCGCCCTTCGCCGGTGCGGGCTCCGCAGCCGCTTCGGCCTCGGCCGGCTCCTTCGTCTCCTCAGCCTCAACGGTTTCCGCCGGGGTCTCCGCCGTCTTCGCCGTCTCCGTGTTTTCCTCGCCGAAGGACAGGGTCGGGCTCTCGGCGACGTTGCGCAGGGCGCGGGCGGCGCGGCGGAGCGCGAAGGAGGTCTTGCCGTCAGGTTCCAGCGCCAGCAGCAGCAGCGAGCGGCCGGTCACCATATAGCCCTCGCCGGTGTTGACGCGCGGCACCTCGTCCGGGTCGGGCAGGTTGGTGTCGAGCAGGCAACGCCAGACGCTGCCACCGGTCACCTCCGGCAGGGTGAACTCCACCACGTCATGGTGGGAGTTGATGACCAGCAGCAGGGTGGCGTCCATCGCCGGGCGCTTGATGCCGCTGGCCTGGCCGCGGCCGTCCAGCAGCATGCCGAGGCAGCGGGCGTTGCCGTCGTGCCAATGGCTCTCGTCCATCTCGTCGCCGGCGGGGGTCAGCCAGGTGACGTCCTTGACGTCGAACTCGGCATTGTATTCGCCCGACAGGAAACGGCCGCGGCGCAGCATGGGGAAGGACTGGCGGATCGCGATGACGCGGCGGACGAACTCGATCAGCGACTGGCCGTCCTCGTCGATGTCGTCCCAGTTCAGCCAGGCCGTTTCGTTGTCCTGGCAATAGGCGTTGTTGTTGCCGTGCTGGGTGTTGCCGAACTCGTCGCCGGCCAGCAGCATCGGCGAACCCTGCGACAGCAACAGCGTCGCCAGCAGGTTGCGCTTCTGCCGTTCGCGGAGCGACCTGATCTCCGGATCGTCGGTCGGCCCTTCCGCCCCATGGTTCCAGGACAGATTGTGGGAGTGGCCGTCGTTGTTGTCCTCGCCGTTCGCCTCGTTGTGCTTGTCGTTGTAGGAGACGAGGTCGTTCAGCGTGTAGCCGTCATGGGCGGTGATGAAGTTCACACTGGCCCAGGGCTTGCGCCCACGCTTGTTGAAGACGTCGCCCGAGCCGCAGAGCCGCGGCGCCACCTCCGGCAGCTTGCCCTCGTCGCCCTTCCAGAAGGCGCGGACGGTGTCGCGGAACTTGTCGTTCCACTCCGCCCAGCCCGGCGGGAAATTGCCGACCTGATAGCCGCCGGGGCCGCAGTCCCACGGTTCGGCGATCAGCTTGACGCTGTTGAGGATCGGGTCCTGCAAACAGCTGTCGAGGAAGCCGCCGCCCTCGTCGAAACCATACGGTTCGCGGCCGAGGATGGTGGCGAGGTCGAAGCGGAAGCCGTCGACATGCATCTCCGTCGCCCAGTAGCGGAGGCTGTCGGTCACCATCTGCAACACGCGCGGGTGGCTGAGATTGACGGTGTTCCCGGTCCCCGTCTCGTTGATGTAGTAGCGCTTCTGGTCCGGAAGCAGGCGGTAGTAGGAGGCGTTGTCGATGCCCTTGAAGGACAGGGTGGGCCCGCGCTCGTTGCCCTCGGCCGTGTGGTTGTAGACGACGTCGAGGATCACCTCCAGCCCGGCATTGTGGAGATGGGCGACCATCTCCTTGAATTCCTTGATCGTGTTGCCCGATGCGGCATAGCGCGGCTCCGGCGCGAAGAAGCCGATGGAATTGTAGCCCCAGTAGTTGGCGAGATTCTTGTCGACCAGATGCTGGTCCTGGACGAAGGCATGGACCGGCAGCAGCTCCACCGAGGTGACGCCGAGCGACTTGATGTAGTCGACGACCTCCTTCACCGCCATGCCGCCATAGGTGCCGCGCAGGCTGTCGGGCACCGCCGGATGCAGCTTGGTGAAGCCCTTCACATGGGTTTCGTAGAAGATGGTGCGGTCCCAGGCGGTGCCGGGTTTGAGGTCGCGGCCCCAGGTGAAGGCGGGGTCGATCACCTTGCACTTGGGCATGAAGGGGGCGCTGTCGCGCTCGTCGAAGGTCAGGTCGTCGCCCGACTCCATGACATAGCCGAAATGGGCCGGGTTCCAGCGGATCTCGCCGACCAGCTCCTTGGCATAGGGGTCCAGCAGCAGCTTGTTCGCGTTGAAGCGGTGGCCGTTCTCCGGCTCGTAGGGGCCATGCACGCGGTAGCCGTAAAGCAGGCCGGGGCGGGCGTCGGGCAGATAGCCGTGCCAGATCTCGTTGGTGAATTCGGGAAGCTCGATGCGCTCAAGCTCCTCCTCGCCGCTTTCATCGAACAGACACAGTTCGACCTTGGTCGCGTTCGCGGAAAACAAGGCGAAGTTGACGCCAAGCCCGTCCCATGTCGCGCCCAGAGGAAAAGGCAATCCTTCACCGAGCCGCGTTGCCTGTTTCAGGATATTTGCCATGGTCGCCCGTTTCTCCGCCTGGATCGAAAGTCATTCCCGCGTCACTGGACAGTTAGAGGCGCGGGCCGAGCCTTCAACCCAGCCGATGGGCGCTTGTTCCTTCCGGCCTCAGTCATCTCTTCGGGATAGAACGGATTCCGTGCCCGGCGGCAGAGTGCGGCGCAGCAAGGCCGCCAGATCGCGCAGGCCGCGGTCGCGCGGATCGCTCGCCCGCCAGACCAGACCGATGACCCGGCCGGGCGGCCGCACCCCTGCGGATGCCCCGTCGAAGGGACGGTAATCGACCAGCCCGCCAACGGTGGCGGTCCGTCCCTCCTCCCCCCTGGTCGCCAGCAACGGCATCAGCGTGCAGCCCGCCCCGGCCGCCACCATGTGACGCAGGGTTTCCAGCCCGGTCGCATGCACACCACCGCCCCGCGCGCTGAGGCCGCAGGCGGCCAGCGCCTGATCGCGCAGGCAATGCCCCTCTTCCAGCAGCAGCAGCTCCGCCGGATCGAGATCGCCCAGCGACAGGTGGGGAGCGCCGCACAGGCGATGGCCGGCAGGGTGGGCGAGCAGGAAGGGTTCGAAGAACAGCGCTTCGGCGGTCAGCCCGTCCGTCTCCACCGGCAGGGCCAGCAGAACGGCATCGAGCCGCCCGTCGCGCAGTTCGTCCAGCAGGCTGTCGGTGCGGCCCTCCGACAGGATCAGGGTCAGGTCGGGCCATGAGGTGCGCAGCTGCGGCAGGATATGCGGGAACAGGTAGGGGCCGAGCGTGTGGATCGCCGCCAGACGCAGCCGTCCGCTCAGCGCCCCGTCCGACCCGTCGGCCAGCGCCAGCAGGCGCCGCGCCTCCTCCAGCACGACGCGGGCCTGGGCCACGATGGCCTCGCCGCGCGGAGTGAGCAGGACCTTGCGGCTGGTCCGCTCGAACAGAGAGAGGCCGAGCAGTTCCTCCAGCTTGCGGATCTGGGCGCTCAGCGACGGCTGGCTGACGGCGCAGCGTTCGGCGGCGCGGCCGAAATGGCGCAGCTCGGCGACGGCGACGACATATTCCAGGTCGCGCAGGGACAGGCCGGAGAGAGTCATAGAGACATTCATAGACAGCGCCTATTGGTACATTTCCTTCTATGTCTTGGATATATCGTTCAAGACGCCGGATAACCAGGGGCGAGACAATGATGCCGCTTCAGGCGACACCGCCCCAACGAGGATGACCCGGATGAGCACCCTGACCACCAGCTTCGGCCAGCCCGTTCCCGACAACCAGAATTCGCTGAGCGCCGGGCCGCGCGGTCCGCTGCTGCTCCAGGATTTCCACCTGATCGAGAAGCTGGCCCACTTCAACCGCGAACGCATTCCGGAGCGGGTGGTGCATGCCAAGGGCGCCGGCGCCTATGGCACCTTCCGCGTCACCCGCGACGTGACGGCGTGGACCAAGGCCGCCTTCCTGTCGGGCGTCGGCAAGGAGACGGATGTCTTCCTGCGCTTCTCCACCGTCGGCGGCGAGAAGGGGTCCGCCGATGCCGCCCGCGACCCGCGCGGCTTCGCGGTGAAGTTCTATACGGAAGAGGGCAATTACGATCTGGTCGGCAACAACACGCCGGTCTTCTTCCTGCGCGATCCGCTGAAGTTCCCGGACTTCATCCACACCCAGAAGCGCAACCCGGCCACCAACCTGAAGGATCCCACCGCGATGTGGGACTTCTTCTCGCTGTCGCCGGAGACGATGCACCAACTGACCATCCTGTTCAGCGACCGCGGCACCCCGCGCGGCTATCGCCACATGGACGGCTTCGGCAGCCACACCTTCTCCTGGATCAACGCGGCCAACGAGCGCTTCTGGGTCAAGTACCACTTCAAGACCCGCCAGGGCATCCAGAACCTGACCGCCGAACAGGCGGAAGCCATGAGCGGCATCGACCCCGACCACGCCACCCGCGACCTGTACGCCGCCATCGAGGACGGCGACTTCCCGGCCTGGACCGTGTCGGTGCAGATCATGCCGGAGGTCGAGGCCGACACCTACCGCATCAACCCGTTCGACCTGACCAAGGTCTGGCCGCACGCCAATTACCCCCTGGTCGAGATCGGCGAACTGGTGCTGAACCGCAATCCGGAGAATTTCTTCGCCGAGACCGAGCAGTCGGCCTTCAGCCCGGCCAGCGTGGTGCCCGGCATCTCCTTCAGCCCGGACAAGATGCTGCAAGGCCGGCTGTTCGCCTATGCCGACGCCCACCGCTACCGGCTGGGCGGCAACTACGCCACCATCCCGGTGAACAAGCCGCAGGGCTGCCCGGTGCACAATTACCAGCGCGACGGCGCCATGCGCACCGACGGCAACGGTGGCGGCCGGCCGAACTACGAGCCGAACAGCTTCGGCGGCCCAACCCAGACCGGCGTGGCGAGCGAGCCGCCGCTGCGCATCAGCGGCGACGCCGCGCACTACGACCACCGCGAAGGCAACGACGACTACGCCCAGGCCGGCGCGCTGTTCCGCCTGATCGGCGCGGAAGCCCAGGCCCGCCTGATGGACAACATCGCCGGCAGCCTGCGCAACGCCCCGCTGACCATCCAGCAGCGCCAGCTGAACCATTTCCTGGCCGCCGACCCGGCCTATGGCGAGGGCGTGGCGAAGCGGCTGGGACTGACCGTGGCGCAGGCCGCCGAATAACCCGATTGTGAGGTGAGTTTCCCGGCCCTTTCGCTGCGTTGCGCAAGGGCCGGCTTCGGGATGCCGCGCCTGCCCCCGCGGGCGCCGGCATGATTGCCGGCATCCTGCCACGAATTTCCCCCGACTGACTTGCAGCCCTCTTCCCGGCGACGGGGAGGGGGCTTTTTCTGTGAAGACCGCCCGCCGACCGGCTGTGCGCTATGCCGCCCGGACATTGTCGAGGAAGCCCTTGACCTCGGCCGCCAGGACCTCTGCCTGATGCGACAGTTCCTGGGCCGCACCGAGGACCTGTGCCGCCGCCGCCCCGGTTTCATTGGCAGCCTCGCGAACACTGACGATGTGCGAGGACACCTCCTGCGTTCCGACGGCCGCCTGCTGGACATTGCGCGAGATTTCCTGCGTGGCGGTGCCTTGTTCTTCAACCGCCGCAGCGATCGCCGCGGCGATCTCACTGATCTCGCCGATCACACCGCCGATCCCCTTGATGGCGTCGACGGCACCATCCGAATCCTGCTGCATCTGGGAGATCTGCTGCCTGATCTCGTCGGTCGCCCGCGCGGTCTGGGTGGCGAGCGCCTTGACTTCGGAAGCCACCACGGCGAAGCCCTTTCCGGCTTCACCGGCCCGCGCCGCTTCGATGGTCGCGTTCAGCGCCAGGAGATTGGTCTGGCTCGCGATATCCTGGATCAGATCCACGACCTGCCCGATCCGCTTCGCACTGTCGGCCAGCTTGCGCACGGCCTCGTCAGTCTGCCTCGCATCGGTCACGGCATTGCCCGCCACGCTGTGCGACTGCGACGCCTGGCTGGCGATCTCGGTGATGGAGGCGGCAAGCTCCTCGGTCGCCGCCGCCACCGTCTGGACATTGGCGGACGTCTGCTCGGAGGCCGCGGCCACCGCGGCGGATTGCCGGTTCGTCTGCTCCGCGGTGGACGACATCGACCCTGCCGATGCCTCCATTTCCGTCGCCGCCGAGGATACGGCTCCGACCAGACGGCCGATCCTCTCCTCGAATCGGTCGGCAAGGTCGAGCATCGCCGCCCGCCGATCCTCTTGCGCCCGCTGCTTCAGAACCTCCTGCTCGGCCCGCAGCGCCTCGGTTTCGATCATGCCGCGGCGGAAGACCTCGAGCGCGTCGGCCATGGCGCCGATCTCGTCGCGGCGCCCGATCCCGGAAACGCGGATATCGGTGTTCCCCTTGGCGAGGTCGCCCATCGACTCGGTCATCCCCTGGATGGGACGTGCAATTCCCCGGTTCACCAGCCAGGCGACGCCGAGCGCCACCGCGAGCACCGCCAATCCGATCAGGATCGCCGAGGTCCGCGCTTCAGCAATTTCCGCGTCGAACGCGCTCCGGTCCATCGCGATGGTGTAGAAACCGATGGCGGTTCCACGATAGTCGCGGACGGGAGCGAGCCGGACGGCGTAGCTGGCGCCGCCGAGCTGGTGGGTCTGCACCTCCGATTCCCGGATCAGCGCGTCCTTCATCCGGTCCTGGCCGAGGGCAAGCGCCTCTCGGAAGGTCGAGGCGAAGGTTTCGAAGCCTCCGTCCTTTACGGTATGGAACGCGACCTCGGCACCGGTCTCCTTGTGGAACGCTTCGAAGAACGGCTTGCCGAAGGACAGGCCGACCTCGAAGGAGCCGATCTGGGCTCCCTGGCTGACCATCGGCACGACACCGCGGATGCCGAGTCCCTCCACGCCGTTCTCCAGCCCGAAGACCGGCTTGCGGGTCTTGTTCACCTCGACCACGGTGAAGCGGAACGAGGACAGGTCATCGCCGAATTTCTCCGGACGATGAACCCGCAGGAACGATACCGATGCCGGTGTGTGGAACTGCATCTGGGTGACGCCATGCTGTTCCTTGAGATCCTTGAACCCCTGCACGAGCATGCCCGCCAGACGGTTGCGGTCCTGCGCGGCGAACGCCGCCTGGATTTCCCCGTTTCCCGCCAGTGCCTGGGCGAGGGTCAGGGCACGCCGGGCCTCGCTCGCGACATTCGCATCCAGGAATTCCTGCAGCGTCTTCAGTTGATTGTCGGCGGCATGTTCGACGAGCAGCCGGCTGAGCCACAAGTTGCTGAGCGTGGTCGCACCGACCGCCAGCACGACGCTTCCCGCCAGAGCAACCGCCAAACGGGCACCGATCTTCATTCCCCGGAACATGGTCGCTCTCCTGGCTATACCGCAGGATCGGGTAGAGCTGCCTTGGCCTTCGCCCGGCCATACCGTCTCTGCATACTGTAATATTAGCTACGGCCGGAAATGATGAAGAAAGCACTAACTGCATTTGGGGAGCCACCACAGCTTCACAGAAGCCTGCAGTCTTGGTCTGGCAACGTCTTGACCGGACACAGCATTAGAGACGCTTCATGTGCACAGATATTCGGCACTTGAGCTCAATACAACGCCGGAAACGATATCTCTTTCCCGCTTCCCTCCGGCGGACCACCCGACGTCTTGCAACTCTGGCACACAGCAGAAAGCCGTTCCTTCACGCCGCAGTTCGCTTCATCGATGATGGACTTTTCAAAAGGACCGGCGCAGGGCCGCATGTCGGCTCCGTCCGCATCTCCCGGCAAAGCCAAATTCCCTGCCCTCCCCCACCCAAACGGTGTGGCCCCCGCTTGGGGGCAGACAAAGCGGCGGTCGGCGTCCTAAAGTCCGCCTTCGGTGCGACAGCTTCGATGACGGAATGGGACGGGACCGCGACACCGACAGACCCAATGGGGAGCGATCCAGCGGGGAACGATCCACCAGCGCCTTGACCGGCAAGGGGCTGGATACCCTGCTGGCGGCGGCGGAGACGCTCCCGCATGCGCCGGAGGATGCGTGGCGGCTCGACCTGCTGCGGGTGGCGCTGCGCATCGCCCGCTCCACCGAGGATCTCGTCGACCTTGAACGCGCCAACCTCGCCTTCAAGGCGCTGCCGCGCCGGCTGCGCAACCCGCTGGTCGACCGCGCCGCCATGCTGGCCCGGCGCGAGGCGGAGCGCGCCCAGATGACCGAGGAGCCGGAGGACGCGCCGAAGCCCGGCGGGCTGCTGGGCGGGCTGTTCGGGCGCGGCGGCGGCCGGCCGAGCCGGAAGACCGCAAAGGAGCGGCTGATGCGCGAACTGGCGACCCGCCGCGATCCGGACGACGACCGGGAGAGTTGAGAACCCCGAACGCTGATCGCCGCGAAAGCCGATGGCCCGAAAATCCGGCGACGGAAATCCCGCCATAGGCCGCACCGGACGGCAGATGCCCGGACGGCCGCTTGCGCGTCCGAAGGACTGAAAGCCCCCTCCCCCTCCGCGTTCTCCGGCCGCGTCGAAGGTCACAGCTGGGACGGTTTACGGCGGGCCGGGAATGTGCAAATGTCCGTACCTCCAAATCGGGCTTATCCAAAAGATTGAACTGAACGATGACCGGGGGTTCCGTGCGTCGCCTGAAGCCGTTGCTGACCTGCGCCGCCTTGACCGCCCTGCTGAGCGCCTGCGCCAGCGGGGGCGGTTCACATCGCGTTGCCTCTCCGGAGGAAGTCGATGCCCATGTCGCGGAGGCATCCAAGCGGTTCGACATGCCGGAGCTGTGGATCCGCGAGGTGATCCGCCAGGAGAGCGGCGGGCGCACCACGGTCAACGGCAAACCCATCGTCAGCAAGGCCGGCGCCATGGGCCTGATGCAGGTGATGCCCGCGACCTATGACGAGATGCGGCGCAAGCACAATCTGGGCTCCGACCCATTCGATCCGCATGACAACATCATCGCCGGCACCGCCTACCTGCGCGAGATGTACAATCTGTTCGGCGCGCCGGGCTTCCTCGGCGCCTACAACTGCGGGCCCGGCTGTTACGGCGATTATCTGGCCGGCAAGCGCACCCTGCCGGGCGAGACCAAGCGCTACATCGCGTCGGTCGGGCCGCGGCTGAACCGCACCCCGGCGCCCAACGGCGCCGACATCGTGCTGGTCAGCGCGCCGCCATCCACCTCGTCCGATTCGCCGCCGGATTACGGCTCGCCCTACGCGCGGCCGTCCTCCTCCTATTCGGCGCCCGTCAATCCGGCGCCGTCCTACACGCCGCCCGCCAGCAACCGGCCGGCAGCCAGCCGCCCGCCGATCGCGGTGGCGGCCCTGCCCTCCCCCACTCCGGCACCGGCCCCGGCCGTGCGCGTGGTGGCGCCCGACACCTCCACCCCCGATGCTCCGGCTCCGCGGCCGGTGGCGACGATGGCGGGTGCCGCGACGGCCGGCGGCGGGGTGTGGACGGTGCAGCTCGGCGCCTTCCGCTCGCCCGACGACAGCCAGCGCGTGATCGACCGCGCCCGCAGCTCGGTGCCGGTGCTGTCGCGCTCGCAGCGGATCGTGCAGGCGGTGGATACCCAGACCGGGCCGCTCTACCGCGCCCGCCTGTCCGGCCTGTCGCAGCAGGACGCGGCCAACGCCTGCAGCGGGCTGGTCAACCAGGGCATGGCCTGCTTCGTGGTGGCGCCGGGGGCCTGACCGGCCCCCGGACCCCCAACTATCGCCCCCTTGCCGATCAGCCTTCGCTGACGCGGCGGCAGCGGCGCTTGATCAGGGCCAGCGCCTCTTCCGCGCGGTCGCCGCTCAGGTCGAACGACCGTTCGTCCAGCAGCACGCCGTCGGAGTTGTAGGCGCGCAGCTGCAAGCCGTCCGGCCCCTCACTCACCGCCACGTCCAGCACGCCGTCGCCGGTCTCGTTGCCGGCGATGTCGAGGAAGTCGTTGACCTCGTCGAAGTTGGCACCCACGTCGTCCGGCCAGACGCCTTCGGCGGTGAAGTCCAGCAGGTCGTTCAGCCCGCCGACCGGCTCGCAGCGCTTGACCCGCGGGTCGGCGGCGCCGACCGCCTCCGCGAAGGCGACCATCGACTGGCGGATGCGCTCCTGCTCGATGGGGTCGATCTCCATCTCCCGGCCCTCGCCGGCGAAGCCGAGGTTGAGCGGGTCGGGCATCGCCTCGCCCTCCTGCTCGGCATCCTCCTCGATCACCAGACCGACCACGCCGACGAGGCGGATGCCGGCGTCGTCGGGGGCGGCGACCAGATCCTGTTCGCGCACGAAGGTCTCCGCCGCCTCCGTCGAGTCGATCAGGCGGCGCAGCAGGGTGCGGCGGTCGGCGGCCTCAAGATAGGACAGCGGCTCCGGATCCAGCCATAGCGGCAGCAGACGCATGTCGGACGCCTTCTCCAGCAGCCCGGCCGAATCCAGCGCGCGTTCGATGGTGTCGACCGACGGCGGCTCGTCCAGCCGGCCATCGACCTCCAGCGCCAGCCAGAACAGGGTCGACAGGGTCGGGTCGCCCTGCTCGTCGGTGCTCTGCGCCGTTTCCGAGAAAGCCTCGACCTCGTCCATGAAGTCGTAGCTCTCCTCCTCGCGCAGCTTGCCCACCGCCGCCTCGATCACGCCCTGGCGGTTGCCGTCCAGCACCTCGTCCAGCAAGGCGCCGAAGCGTTCGTCATTGTTGCGCCACAGCCGGACCAGCCGGTCGGCCGGCGTCCCGCTGAACTGGCCGCCCTTGCCGTTGACTCCGTCCTTTTTCGCCATGATGCGCCCGTTCCTTTCTGAATTCGCTCGTCCGGTCGGCGAGACCATAGGAGCGCCGCGCCGTCCTGTCGACCGCGATATGGTGACGGAATACCCGGCGGAGGGTGGTGCCGCCAGCGACGATTGGCCCCTTCCACCCCGGCGGGAAAGGGGTAGGATTCCAGACCTCTCCATTCGGGTGATCCGCCATGGCCGAACGTCCGGTTTTTCCCAAAGAGTTCCTGTGGGGCGCCTCCACCTCCGCCTATCAGATCGAAGGCGGGGCGGAGGCCGACGGGCGGGCGCCCAGCATCTGGGACAGCTTCTGCAAGCTGAAGGGCCGGGTCGACAATGGCGACAGCGGCGACGTCGCCTGCGACCATTACCACCGGATGCCGCAGGACGTGGATCTGATGGCGGAGTTGGGCTTGCAGGCCTACCGCTTCTCCGTCTCCTGGCCGCGGGTGCTGCCGCGCGGGCGCGGGGCGCCGAACGGCAAGGGGCTGGAGTTCTACGACCGGCTGATCGACCGGCTGCTGGACAAGGGGATCGAGCCCTGGCTCTGCCTCTATCACTGGGACCTGCCGCAGGCCTTGCAGGACATGGGCGGCTGGGCCAGCCGCGACAGCATCGGCTGGTTCGAGGATTACGCTGCCCTCTGCGCCCGGCGCTACGGCGACCGGGTCAAGCGCTGGGCCACCTTCAACGAGTTCTCGGTCTTCACCCTGTTCGGCTGGGCCTTCGGCTGGGGGGCGCCCAGCATCGCCGACCGTGCCACCCATTTGAAGGTGATCCACCACGTCAACCTCGCCCATGGCGCCGGGGTCGACGTGCTGCGCGCCCTGGTGCCGGATGCCTCCATCGGTGCGGTGCACAGCGTCCAGCCGATGCGGCCGGAGACCGACAGGCCGGAGGATGTCGAGGCGGCGGCCCTGTTCGACGAGCATTGGAACCGCGCCTTCCCCGACGCGCAGCTGCTGGCCCATTACCCGCGCCGCATCGCCGAGGCCATCGAGCCCTATGTGCAGCCCGGTGACATGGCGCGCATCGCCCGGCCGGTGGACTGGTTCGGGCTGAACCATTACGCCCCGGTCTATGGCCGCAAGGACGACAGCCTGATCTGGGGCTTCGGCTTCGGCTCGCCGCCGCCGGGGATGCAGCGGACGGCCATCGACTGGCCCTACGATCCCGGCTGTTTCCGCGACACGCTGCTCGACCTGACCCGCCGCTACCGCCTGCCGGTCTATGTGACGGAGAACGGCTACGGCACCAAGGCGGCGGAAACGCCCGACGCCGAAGGGCGGGTCATGGATGCGGAACGGCTGTCCTACCTCCAGGCCTACATCGCAGCGATGGCGGAGGCGAAGCGGCTGGGGGCCGACGTGCGCGGCTATTTCGTCTGGTCGCTGCTGGACAATTTCGAATGGGGCGGCGGCTACGGCACGCGGTTCGGCATCGTGCGGGTGGATTTCGAAACCCAGGCGCGGATCCCGAAGGAGTCCGCGCGCTGGTATTCGGACCTGATCCGGGGGGCGTGAGCGGCCCCCCCAAAGGCAACGCTTACTTCAGGAACGGCAGGTTCAGCCCCTGCTCCTTGGCGCAGTCGATGGCGATGTCATAGCCGGCGTCGGCATGGCGCATCACGCCGGTGGCCGGGTCGTTCCACAGCACGCGCTCCAGTCGCTTGGCCGCTGCGTCGCTGCCGTCGCAGACGATGACCATGCCCGAATGCTGCGAGAAGCCCATGCCGACGCCGCCGCCATGGTGCAGGCTGACCCAGGTCGCCCCGCTGGCGGTGTTCAGCAGCGCGTTCAGCAGCGGCCAGTCCGACACGGCGTCGGTGCCGTCCTTCATCGCCTCGGTCTCGCGGTTCGGGCTGGCGACCGAGCCGCTGTCGAGATGGTCGCGGCCGATGACGATGGGAGCCTTCAGCTCGCCCGACTTCACCATCTCGTTGAAGGCGAGGCCGAGGCGGTGGCGCTGCCCGAGCCCCACCCAGCAGATGCGCGCCGGCAGGCCCTGGAACTGGATGCGCTTGGCCGCCATGTCGAGCCAGTTGTGCAGGTGCGGATCGTCGGGGATCAGCTCCTTCACCTTGGCGTCGGTCTTGCGGATGTCCTCCGGATCGCCGGACAATGCTGCCCAGCGGAAGGGACCGATGCCGCGGCAGAACAGCGGACGGATATAGGCGGGGACGAAGCCGGGGAAGTCGAAGGCGTTCTCCAGCCCCTCCTCCTTCGCCATCTGCCGGATGTTGTTGCCGTAATCGACGGTCGGGATGCCCATGCCGTGGAAGGCCAGCATGGCCTCAACCTGCACCCGCATCGACTTACGCGCGGCGGCGGCCACCGCGGCCGGCTGGCTTTCGCGGGCGCTCTCCCACTCCTCCAGCGTCCAGCCCTGCGGCAGATAGCCGTTCACCGGATCGTGGGCGGAGGTCTGGTCGGTGACGATGTGCGGCCGGGCCTTGATGTCGGTGCCGGCGCGGCGCGCCAGTTCGGGGAAGACGTCGGCGGCGTTGCCGAGCAGGCCGACGGAGATCGCCTCTCCCTTGGCGCAGGCCTCGTCGATCCAGGCCAGCGCCTCATCCAGGTCGGCGGTGTGGCGGTCGAGATAGCCGGTGCGGATGCGCATCTCGATGCTGCTGGGGCGGCATTCGACCGCCAGCATGCAGGCGCCGGCCATGGTGGCGGCCAGCGGCTGCGCCCCGCCCATGCCGCCCAGGCCGCCGGTCAGGATCCACTTGCCCTTCAGGTCGCCGTTGTAATGCTGGCGCCCGGCCTCGACGAAGGTCTCGTAGGTGCCCTGCACGATGCCCTGGCTGCCGATGTAGATCCAGCTGCCGGCGGTCATCTGGCCGTACATCGCCAGACCCTTGCGGTCCAGCTCGTTGAAATGCTCCCAGGTCGCCCAGCGCGGGACGAGGTTGGAGTTGGCGATCAGCACGCGCGGCGCGTCGGCATGGGTGCGGAAGACGCCGACCGGCTTGCCGGACTGGACCAGCAGCGTCTCGTCGTCATTCAGCGTCTTCAGCGCCGAGACGATGCGGTCGAAGCTTTCCCAGTCGCGGGCGGCGCGGCCGATGCCGCCATAGACGACCAGCTCCTGCGGCCGTTCCGCCACGTCGGGGTCGAGGTTGTTCATCAGCATGCGCATCGGCGCCTCGGCGAGCCAGCTCTTGCAGCTCAGTTCGGGGCCGTGCGGGGCACGGATGACGCGCTGGTTGTCGAGGCGGGATGACATCTGGTGATGGCTCCTGGTGGGAGGGATGTGCTGTTCGGGGATCGGTTTTGCTAATGGGGCGGCAGCTGGAAGCGCGCGCCCAGCCGGTAGCGGCTGCCGGGATGGACCAGCATCGCCACCGTCACCACCCGCCCGCCGACCCAGGTGCGGCGGGTCACGCGCAGGCAGGGCTCGATGACGGGAATGTCGAGCAGGCGGGCGATCTCCGCCGTCGGCGACACCGCTTCGATGACATGCTCGACCTGCGGCGAGGCTTCCAGCCGGATCAGGTATTCACCCGGCGTCTGGCGGGTGAAGTCCTGGTCGAGATAGTCGGGCGCCACCGCCGGGTTGACCCAGCGCTCCTCCAGCTGGACCGGCACGTCGCTTTCGCTGTGGACGACGACGGAGTGGAACAGCCTCGCCCCGACCGGCAGGTTGAAGCGGCGGGCCAGAACGGCATCGGCGGCAACCGCGAGCAATCGCTCCACCCGGCAGGCGTGGACATTGCCGCGCTCGGCGATCTCGTCGGCGATGCTGCGCAGCTCCACCACGTCGGTGCTGGGCGGCCGTTCGGCGACGAAGGTGCCCAGCCCCTGCACACGGGTCAGCAGCCCCTCATCGGTCAGGTCGCGCAGCGCACGGTGAACCGTCATGCGGCTGACCGAGAATTCCTCCAGCAGCTTGTGCTCCGACGGGATCTGGAAGCCTTCAGGCCAGTCGCCGGAGCTGATCCGGCGGCGGATGGCCTCCTTGATCTGGGCGTAACGCGGCTGGGCGGTGGAGATGGTGTCGCTCATGCGGCCCCCGCTTCGACCCGCGGCTTGCGGACCACCCCGCCATTGACCACAGCCATGCAGGGGTTGAGGCCGATGGCGTAGGCCAGCTCCGCCGGATGCTCGATGCGCCAGACCGCCAGATCGGCGCGCTTGGCCCGAGCGATCACGCCGCGGTCGTCCAGCCCCAGCGCCTTCGCCGCATGGCGGGTGATACCGGCCAGCGCCTCCGCCGGGGTCAGGCGGAAGAAGGTGCAGCCCATCGACAGCATCAGCAGCAGCGAGGTCACCGGCGAGGTGCCGGGGTTGTTGTCGGTGGACAGCGCCATCGGCACGCCGTGGCGGCGCAGCAGCTCGATGGGCGGCAGCTTGGTCTCGCGCAGGGCGTAGAAGGCGCCGGGCAGCAGCACCGCCACCGTGCCGGCCTTCGCCATGGCGACGACGCCGTGCTCGTCCAGATGCTCGATGTGGTCGGCCGACAGCCCGCCGAACTCCGCCACCAGCCGGGCGCCGCCGAGGTTGCTCAGCTGCTCCGCATGCAGCTTCACCGGCAGGCCGAGCCGCTTCGCCGTCTCGAACACCCGCCGGGTCTGGGCGACGGAGAAGCCGATCCCCTCGCAGAAGGCGTCCACCGCATCGGCCAGCCCGGCTTCGGCGATGGCCGGCAGCGTCTCGGCGCAGATGCGGTCGATGTAGCCGTCCGGGTCGTTCTTGAACTCCGGCGGCAGGGCGTGGGCGCCGAGATATGTGGTTCGCACCTCCACCGGACGGACCTGGGCCAGCCGGCGGGCGACGCACAGCATCCGCGTCTCGGTTTCGGTGTCGAGGCCGTAGCCGGACTTGACCTCCACCGTCGTCACACCCTCGGCCAGCAGGCTGTCCAGCCGCGGCAGGGTCGCGGCCAGAAGCTCGTCCTCGCTGGCGGCCCGTGTGGCGGTGACGGTGGACAGGATGCCGCCGCCGGCCCGCGCGATCTCCTCATAGGTGGCGCCGTTCAGCCGCATCTCGAACTCGCGAGCGCGGTTGCCGCCATAGACGAGGTGGGTGTGGCAGTCGATCAGGCCGGGAGTCATCCAGCCGCCCTGCCCCGAATGCACCTCGGTCGCCAGCGCCTCGGGCTCATCGGTCAGGTCGGCGCGGCGGCCGACGAAGGCAATGCGGCCGTCCTTGATGCCCACCGCGGCGTCGGCGATGGCGCCGTAGCCGTCGGCCTCGCCCATCGCGGCGCCATCCATCGTGGCAACGGACAGGTCGATCCACAGGGAATCCCACGGCGCGCTGGTCGGCATCGGTTCGGCTCCTTCCTACAAGTTCGTGCAGCAACCCTCTTGGCATCAGGTTGCCTATACTTGTATAGTGTTGTCTATAATAGCGAGGGCGCCCTCATGAGCAACCTGTTTTTTGCCTCGGCGCTGCTGCCGGACGGCTGGGCGGAGGATGTGCTGGTCACGGTAGACAGCCGGGGCCGGATCGTCTCTGTGACGCCCGGTGCCGCCTGCCCGGCCGATGCGGAGCGCTTTGCCGGGGCGGCGGTCGCCGGCATCGCCAATTTGCATTCCCACGCCCACCAGCGCGCCATCGCCGGGATGGGCGAATCCTCCGGCGAGGGGTCGGACAGCTTCTGGAGCTGGCGCGATGTGATGTACCGCGCGCTCGACCGCATGGGTCCGGAGGATTTCGAGGCGGTCGCCGCCCAGCTCTATGTGGAGACGCTGAAGGCCGGTTTCACCGCCATCGCCGAATTCCATTACCTGCACCACGACCGCGACGGCAGCGCCTACGCCGACCCGGCGGAGATGAGCCACCGCGCCATTGCCGCCGCCCGGACCGCCGGGCTGCCGATCGCGCTGTTGCCGGTGCTCTACAACGCGTCCGGCTTCGGCGGCACGCCGCCGACCGCCGGGCAGCGCCGCTTCATCCATGACGGGGCAGGGTTCGAACGGTTGACCGGGGCCCTGCGCCGCGCCTATGGCGAATCATCCGACGTGCAGCTCGGCATCGCCCCGCATTCGCTGCGCGCCGTGCCGGACGGATTGCTGACCGAGACCGTCGCCGCCAACCCGCAAGGCCCGATCCACATCCACATCGCCGAGCAGCGCCGGGAGGTCGAGGACTGCGTCGCCTACCGCAGCCGCCGCCCGGTCGAGCATCTGCTCGACACCCAGCCGGTCGATGGCCGCTGGTGCCTGATCCACGCCACCCACATGACCGACGCCGAGGTGGCGGGCGTCGCCGCCAGCGGCGCCATCGCCGGCCTGTGCCTGACCACCGAAGCCAATCTCGGCGACGGCTTCTTCGCCGCCCAATCCTACATGGCGCAGGGCGGGCGCTGGGGCATCGGCTCCGACAGCCACATCTCCGTCAGCCCGGTTGAGGAACTGCGCTGGCTGGAGTACGGCGCGCGGTTGACCAGCGAACGGCGCACCGTGCTGGCCGGCGGCCCCCGCCGCTCCACCGCCCGCCGGCTGGTCGAGGATGCCCAGGCCGGCGGCGCGCAGGCGACCGGGTTCGATGCCGGGCGCATCGCCACCGGCCTCCGCGCCGACATCGTCGTGCTCGACACCGACCACCCGCTGCTGGCGGCGCGCAAGGGCGATGCGCTGCTGGACGGCTGGATCTTCGCCGGAAACACTCCCCTCGTCCGGGACGTGGTGATCGCCGGACGCACAATCGTCCGCGACCGCCGCCACCCGCGCGAGGACGAAATCGCCGACCGCTTCAAAAAGACACTTGGGAGACTTCTGGGATGAGCGAGACCATCACTCTGGTTCCGGGCGCGCTGTCGCTCGACACGCTGCGCAGCATCTACCGCGACCGTCCGGCCCTGACGCTCGACCCGGCGGCCTATCCGCGGATGGAGCGCTCGCGCGCGCTGATCGACCGGATCGCCGGCGGCGACGAGGCGGTCTATGGCGTCAACACCGGCTTCGGCAAGCTGGCCCACACCCACATCGCGGCGAGCGATCTGGAAAAACTCCAGCGCAACCTGATCCTGTCGCACGCCACCGGCGTCGGCGCCCCGCTGGCCGACGGCGTGGTGCGTCTGATCCTGGTCATCAAGGCGGTCAGCCTCGCCGTCGGCGCCTCGGGCGTCCGTCCGGCGCTGGTCGATGCGCTGCTGAAGCTCTATGAGGCCGACGTGCTGCCGGTCGTGCCGGGCAAGGGTTCCGTCGGCGCCTCGGGCGATCTGGCGCCGCTGGCCCATCTGTGCGGCGTGCTGCTCGGCATCGGCCATGTCCGGGTGCAGGGCGTCACCCTGCCGGCGGAAGAGGGTCTGCGCATCGCCGGCTTGGCCGTCTTCGACCTGAAGGCCAAGGAAGGTCTGGCGCTGATCAACGGCACCCAGGTCTCGACCGGTCTGGCGCTCGCCGGCCTGTTCGAGATCGAGCGCACCTTCAAGGCGGCGCTGGTCGCCGGCTCCCTGTCGGTCGAGGCCGTGATGGGCAGCCATCGTCCGTTCGACGCCCGCATCAGCGCGCTGCGCGGCCAGCCCGGCCAGATCGCCGTTGCCGCCGCCTTCCGCGACATGCTGGCCGGCAGTGAGCTGAACGCCAGCCACCAGGGGCCCGACTGCCACCGGGTGCAGGATCCCTACAGCCTGCGCTGCCAGCCGCAGGTGATGGGCGCCGTGCTCGACCAGATGCGGCAGGCGGCACGCACGCTGGTGATCGAGGCCAACGGCGTCACCGACAACCCGCTGGTGCTGGTCGACACCGACGAGGTGCTGTCCGGCGGCAACTTCCATGCGGAGCCGGTGGCGATGGCCGCCGACCAGCTCGCCATTGCCGCGTCGGAGATCGGGGCGCTCGCCGAACGCCGCATCGCCATGCTAATCGACACCACCATCAGCGGCCTGCCGCCCTTCCTGGTCGCCGAGCCGGGTCTGAACTCCGGCTTCATGATCGCCCATGTCACCGCCGCCGCGCTGGCGTCGGAGAACAAGACGCTCGCCCACCCGGCAAGCGTCGACAGCCTGCCGACCTCCGCCAACCAGGAGGACCATGTCAGCATGGCGACCTTCGCGGCGCGCCGGCTGGGCGACATCGCCGGCAACGTCGCCGACATCGTCGGTATAGAGCTTTTGGCCGCGATTCAGGGTCTGGAGTTCCATCGCCCGCTGAAGACCACGGAGCGGCTGGAGCAGGCCATCGCCACCATCCGCGCCCAGGTGCCGCGTTACGAGGTCGACCGTTACTTCGCCCCGGATCTGGCCGCCATCGGCACCCTGGTGCGCGACGGGTCGCTCGACCATCTGATGCCGGTATCCCTGGAGACCGCACAATGACCGACACCATCTTCGATCTGGAGCGAGGCGACGGGCCGCTGGTCATCAGCATGCCCCATTGCGGCACGGACCTTTTCCCAGGTCTGGCCGAGCGGCTGACGGACGAGGCGCTGACCCTGCGCGACACCGACTGGCACATCCCGCGCCTGTACGGCTTCGCCAAGGACATGGGCGCCACGCTGCTCAGCGCCCGCTATTCCCGCTATGTCGTCGACCTCAACCGGGCCTCGACCGGCGAGAGCCTCTATCCCGGACAGGCGACCACCGGCCTCTGCCCGGACGTGCTGTTCGACGGCACGCCGCTCTACCGCGATGGCCAGGCTCCCGACGAGGCCGAAGTGGCGCAGCGGGTGCAAGGCTATTGGCACCCCTACCACGAGGCACTGGCGGCGGAACTGGAGCGGGTGAAGGCACGGCATGGCTTCGCCCTGCTCTATGACGCCCATTCGATCCGCAGCCATGTGCCGCGGCTGTTCGACGGCCGTCTGCCCGACCTCAATCTGGGAACGGCGCGCGGCGCCAGCATCGATCCGGTGCTGGCCGCCCGGGTCGTCGCGGCGATGGAGAGTGCCGCGGCGGCGGAGGGCATGACCTGCGTCACCAACGGCCGCTTCGTCGGCGGCCACATCACCCGCGCTTACGGCCAGCCGGCGAACGGCGTCCATGCCATCCAGATGGAGCTGGCGCAGGACCGCTATATGGACGAGGAGGCGCCGCCCTTCGCCTACCGTCCGGACCGGGCTTCAAGCCTGCAACGGGTGCTGACCGCGCTGCTGGACGCCTTCACCGGCTGGCGGCCGGCGCAAGGCTGATACGAGCGGACAGGCATGCGGGGGCGCGGAACCGCCCCCGCATCCGCCGCGTTCCTCTGCGGCGCCGGTTTTCGCGGCGCGGCATGCAGGGGACCGGCGTTGAGCGACATCACCGAACAGAACAGCGACCAGGGCGGCATCGAGAATCGGGGCATCGAGAATCCCGGTGGCGGAATCGGCTATGGCGGGCGGCCCGCACCGGCGGTCCTTCAGCCGGCCCTGACGGCAGTCGACGCGCTGGACGCCCAGGTCCACGACATCGTCACCTGCGATCCCGGCCCAGTCAGCAAGGTGCTGGCAAGCGCGGGCCATTACGTCATAAAGCGGCCGGTTCTGATCCCCAGCTTCGCCATCGCCGGACTTGTCGGACTGCTGACCGGTCAGGAGGATCTGCGCCGCGCCGGCAGCGTCGGCGTCCTCGGGCTGGTGGCAACGGCGACGGCCAGCCGCTCGATCAAACGCTACGTCAAGCGCCGCCGCCCCGACGAATGCGAGCCGCGGCAGCGGCCGGGCAAGCGGATCAGCGCCCGCTCGCTGCCGTCCGGCCATGCGGGAAGCGCCTTCGCCGCCGCGACCGCGCTCGCCACGGTCAGCCGGTCGCCGGCGCAAAGTCTGATGATTTACGGCGCCGCGGCGGCGATGGCCAGCGGCCGGGTGGTCAAGCACCGCCATTGGGCGTCCGACGTGCTTGCCGGCGCCCTGCTGGGGACCGCCATCACGCTGGTGGCGCGCCGCCTGCTGGCGCGCTGAGCGGTTATTTCTTCGGCAGCGGCAGGCTGGCCTGTTCGGCCTTCGCCGGATCGGCCAGCCGCTTGGCGCGCCTGTTGCGCATTTCCGCCACCTCGCCAGCCTTCAACGGCACGAAGCCGTCGGGCCGCATGGCATTGCCGACGATCTGCTTGAGCAGATCGATGTTGGTGATCTGCACCCGGCGGCCGCGGCGGACCTGATCGAGGAACTTCTGCGACGGGGTCAGCACATAGTCGATGGCGTCGATGCGCTTACCGACCTTGGTGTATTCCTTGTCGGCGATGTCGAGAATGCCCTCGTCCACCAGAGCATCGACGGCGGAGGTGACCACGCGCAGGGTGTCGCGGCGGCGCGACCACTCGTTCATGCCGCTGTTCTTGATGATCTCGTCGGCGCTGATCGACACCGGCTTCGCCTCGTCGTCGGCGGTGTCGTACTCGATGGACAGGCGGTTGTAGAGCCAGCGCGACACCGGCGACTTCAGCTTCATCAACCAGGCGTAGGAGACCGGCTTGAACTCCAGGTCGCGGATGGCGGCGGAGACCAGCGGGTTGAATTCCAGATAGGTCTCCTCGACCCCACCGTCCTCATCGACCAGATCGGGGCGCGAGCGGATCGCCAGCACCGGGAAGGCGGTCGATTCCAGCAGGTTCTGGCCGCGGCTCTTCTTGCCCGGCTCGGCGCTGCCACCGGTGGAGATGATGATGCGCGACCGCGCCAGGATGGTCAGGGATTCGCGGATGTCCTGGATCGACAAGGTGTGGTTGACCGCCCGCAGTTCCCGCTGGATCTCGTAGAGGCTGAAGCGCATCTGCACCTTGTCGCGGTTCTCGCCGGTCAGCGACAGGCGTGAGCGGTCCATGGCGAGGCGGCGGACGACCTGCTCCACCACCTGTTCGCGCTCCGACGGAAAGATCTCGACTTCGACCAGATCCGGACCGGCGCCGGGGGCGCGGTCGTCCTTCTTGGCGGTGCTGAGCCGGTCGATACGGGCGGGCTGGACGGTCAGGCGGTAATTGCGGCCGCGGAAGGCGAACTCGCGCCGCACCGACTTGATGAAGTTGTCCTTGGTGACCAGCTCGCCCTTGTCCTTGGCGGTCTTTTCCTTGTCGTTGTCGCGGGAGACGAACACGAAGCGCGGCGCCAGATCGTAGAGCGCGATCAGATGCGATTGCGAACGGTCTTCCAGCTCGAACAGGATGAGCTGTGCGGCGCTGGTCGGGGCCATCTTGGTCATGAACGTCTCCGGATGTCGGGAGTAACCATGGCGCGGCGGACCCGCCGGTGCAACAGAACGCAGTGAGTTTACCGCATCCGGGATGGAGCGACAGCCCGCGGATATGGTGCCGCACCCCGCGATGATGGAGCAACGGCCCGCGGTCATGGAGCGATAGCCCGCGATTGCCGCCCGGACGCGGCATCGCCGGGGCCGAACTCCGCGAGCCCTTGAAGAATCGGGGAGAATCGGCCCAGCCGCCGGGAATCGCGGTGGGTCGAACCGCGGGCTGCCGCTCCATAGGGGGCGGAGGCGGATCGCTTCGGCGCCGGATTGCCCGCGATTCGCACCATCGTCACGGCATCGGCGGCCAATCGCGGGCTGTTGCTCCAGCATCGCGGAACGCGGACCGCCGGCAATCGCGGGCAATGGCTCCACATCCGCGGCCAAAGGCGCCAGGATCCCGATTCGGCGCGGCATCGCCGGCCAATCGCGGGCCGATGCTCCATGGTCGCGGGCAGGGGCTTTACGGTCGCGGGCTGTCGCTGACTATCCGCGGGCTGCGGCTCCATGGAGTGCGAGCCCGCGATTCGACTCTTCCGCCGACCGCTCCGAATCCTCTGCGCCAATCGCGACGGCCGATCATGCGGCCAATCTTGCGCCAAATCTCGCGTCCAGGGCGCGGAGGAGTATCGCCACAGATGACAAACCGGACTGCAAGCCCGAACCGCCCCAGGCAAACCCACAGCCAGCAAACCCACAGCCAGCAAACCCACACCGGGCAAAACCGCTGGGGCCGGATCCCGGCTTGGTGGCTCGACCATCCCGATCTCGATGCCGACGGTCTCGCCGTGCTGGCGGCGCTCAGCACCTACGCCGACGAGGCGGGGGTGTGCTGGCCGTCGCAAGCGACGCTGGCCGACAAGCTGAAACGCAGCCGCCCGACCGTCAACCGGATCCTGGGCCGGCTGGAGGCGCTCGGGCTGGTCGGCATCGAACACCGCCGCTCGGCCAATGGCGGGCGTCTCAGCTGCCGCTACCGGCTGATGCTGATCTCCCCGAACGGAACGCAGGACGGTGCAGGGGTGGACATCCCCGCTGACTCATCCGCGGACTCCCCCTGTTCAGCAGCGAGTCACGAACAGCCTGAACCAGAACAGATTCCTGACACGCTCCGCCGGCGTGCGGACGAGGGGATGTCGTTCAGCTCTGCCGGCGCCGCCGAACCGGTTACCGCCGATTGGGTCCCACCCCCGGCCGACCGGCAATGGGCGGCGGAGCGCTTTCCCGACATCGACGTCGACAGCCATGCCGAGCGCTTCGTCCAGCAATGCCGGGCCCATGGCTACCGCTACCGGGATCCGGCCGCAGCGTGGCGGTCCTGGCTGCTGCAGGATGCCGGCCGTATGGCGCAACAGCCCGCGGCAACCGTGCGCGGACAGAACAACCGCACTCCGCGAACAACTTCCCGCATCGCCGCTTCCGGGCCGAATTCCGCAGCCGCCAACGCCGAGCAGCGCCTGTCGGCCTGGGCCAGCGTTGCCGCCCGTCTGAACAACACGCCGTCCAACGCACCAGCCAACCCCTGGGGGATCGCATGAGCAACCTGCACCAGTTCCCCACATCCTCCTCTGTCGCCGCACCGCCCGGCCTGCCGCTGCCCTTCGACCCGGCGATGGCGCCGGCCCTGCGCAGCCGCATGTTGCGCGACGCCCTGCCGGAACCGTTGCAACGGCTTCTCGACCGTGGACAGGTCGGGCGCCACAGCCGCTTCACCGAAGACGGTTTTGCCGATGTCGTGGAGGACTGGACACCACCGGACGGAGTGACGCCGCGCCATGCCGCACTGGCCCGCCGCGCTCTGTCGGAGATCGCCGACACCATCCTGGCGCCGGCATCGGCCAACCATCTGCTGGGGCGGGTGCTGGCTTTGCTGAGCCATTTTCCGGCGAAGGCGACCAGCCCCGAGGTGGAGCAATTGCTCGCGATGGACTGGGCCGACGATCTGGGCGAGTTCCCGGCCTGGGCCATCGATCAGGCGGCTCGCCGGTGGCGGCGCACCCGCAAATGGCGGCCGAGCATCGCCGAGATCCGCGCCCTGTGCGAGGAGGCCTGCGCCGAGGAAAATGCCCTTGCCGACCGGTTGCGCGCCATCGCCATGGCAGGCGAGCGGGACGGGGAGACCGGCAACCCGACCGCTGCGGTGCGCCCGGTGCTGGCGTCGGCGATGCACCGTATGCGATGATGAGGGGACTTTCTGTCTTAGATCGCCAATCTGTGGCAGGGGCGACACCCTGTCCGGCTGCTGCGAAGCTAAGACATGTCTTAGATTTGCGCCACGGCCGGGCTTTGGTAAAAGGGGCCCACAGCCGATGGCGATAAGGGGCACGGGAATGAGCAACGACACGGGACACGGGCCGGTGAAGCGGTTGCTGGTCAATGGCCCGAAGGGCGGGATCGGCAAGACGACCCTCAGCCGCAACATCGCGGTGGCGGCGGCGCTCGATGGCTGCGCGGTGGCGACGCTCGACCTCGATCCGCAGCGCAGCCTGACCAAGTGGTTCGCCAAGCGCCCGGACGGCATGGCGTCCATCACCCATTTCGAGGCGGGCATGACGCCGCTCGACATCCGGGCGGCCCTGGACGGCATCGCGGGCTTCGACCTGCTGGTCATCGACACGCCGCCGTCCATCGAGGACCATCCGGAGGAGTTCAAGCTGCTGGCCCTGTCGTCCGACCTGATCGTCGTGCCGACCGGCCAGAGCGACGACGATCTGGACTCCGTCCGGCCCTGGATGCGCTTCGTCCGCCGCTACGGCAAGAACGCGGCCTTCGTGATGAACCGCGTCAAGCCGCGCACCCGCGGCTTCACCGAGGCGCAGCGCAAGCTGCTGGGCGACGGCCGGATCTGCCCGGTCGAGGTTCCCGACTACGAGGACATCCAGTTCACCGCCGGCCGCGGGCTCGGCCTGCTGGAGCTGAAGGGAGGCAAGGGGGCCGAGCATGTCGCCGGCGTCTGGGCCTTCGTCCGCCACGAACTGGAGCTGGCGCAATGAGCGGGTTCAAGCAGGTTTCCAAGGCCCAGGCCCGTCGCCACATCGCGGTGGACGAGCGGATCGAGCGCATGGCGGAGGCGACGGTCGACCTCGTCCGGCGCGAGGAGTTCGTCCAGGAGATCTCCACCCTCTGGCGCAGCGCGCAGGAGAAGTTCCTGCTGATCGGCCGCTATCTGGTCCAGGCGCGGGCGCGCCTGCCGCATGGCGAATTCCAGGCGATGGTCGAGAACGAGCTGCCCTTCGGCTATCAGGTCGCCTACCAGCTGCGCATGGTGGCGGAGGCGGTGGACAGCGGTCGCCTGCCGGGGGCGAAGCTGCCGCCGAGCTACGCCACTGTCTACCAGCTTGCCACCCTGACCGGCGAGCAGCTGCGTTTGGCCGACCAGAGCAACCTGATCCGGCCCGACGTGACCCGGCCGGAGATCGTCCGGTTCAAGCGCGACCTGCGCAACCGCGCCCTCGACCATGTCAGCCGCCGCGAGGCGCTGGAGGCCGAGCGCGACCGGCTGCGGGAACGGCTGGCGGTGATCGAGGTTGAACTGGCGGCGTTGGACGGCCGGGACTGACAGGGCTGCGGCGACAGTCCGGCGTGCGATGATCCGAAACGGGGATGAGTGAGGCATGCTGGACCTGAAGTCGCTGGAGACCTTCATCTGGACGATGCGGCTCGGCGGGTTCCGCCGGGCGGCGGAGCGGCTGAACACCACCCAGCCCGCCATCTCCGCCCGCATCGCCCAGCTTCAGGACGAGCTGGGCGTCGTCCTGTTCGACCGCGTCGGACGGCGGGTGGCGCCGACGCCGCAGGCGATGGTGCTGCTGACCTATGCCGAGAAGATGATGGCGCTGCGGTCGGAGCTGCTGACTGCGGTGGCCGACCGCAGCGCGATTCGCGGCGTCATCCGGCTGGGCGTGGCGGAGACGGTGGTCCACACCTGGCTCAGCCAGTTGATCGAACGGCTGAACGCCCTCTATCCGGCGGTGTCGCTGGAGATCGAAGTCGAAACCTCGCCCAGCCTGCGCGATGCGCTCGCCCGGCACGAGCTGGACGTGGCGGTGATGCTGGCCTCCTACACCGACGTGCGGTTCCGGGCGATCCCCGTCGGCAGTTATCCGCTGGGCTGGGTGGTCAGCCCGTCTCTGCCTCTGCCGGAGGAGCCGGTGTCGCTGCGCGATCTGGCGGCCTGGCCGATCATCACCTTTTCCCGCACCACCCAGCCCTATGGCGTGATCCGCGAGATGTTCTCCTCCGTCGGGTTGCAGGTGCGGATGTTCGGCAACAGCTCGCTCGCCAGCGTCGTCCGCATGGCGGTGGACGCCGTCGGCGTCAGCGTGATCCCGACGGTGATCGTCCAGCGGGAACTGGCGGAAGGCCGCCTTCGGCTGATCCGCTCGCAGGCGCCCCTGCCCGGAATGACCTTCTGCGCCGCCCATTCCGCCACGGCGGAGAACCACATGGCGTCGGTGGTCGCCGATCTGGCCGCCGCGGTGGCGGCCGATTACGAAGCGACGACCGGCAACGAGGCGCCGCACGCCACAGGGGCGAGCCGGAACGCATTAGAAGGCGATTGATCGCCGCAGCTTATCAATCCAGATCAAAACTTACGATTGGACGGACCCAAGACTGTTCGTGGCATCATCCTGTTCAGAAGGCGCAAACGACCAGCCGCAAAGGCAGGCGCCGCAAGCCACCAAGGCACCGAACAGAGGAGATTTCACGATGCGGTTCGCGGCAGCGATCACCGAACCCACCCGCATGCCCACCCGCCGTCAGACGATCAAGCGCATGCTTGCCGCGGCGGCCCTGCTGACGACGACCGCGCTGACCGGCATCGGCTTCGGCGCCGCCCCGGCCCATGCCGAGGATGAAATCCGCATCGGCGTGATCTATCCGCTGACCGGTGCCGCCGCCTCGACCGGCGTCGAACTGAAGGCCGCCGCTGAACTGGCCACCGCCATCGTCAACAAGGAAATCCCCGCCCCGCCGGGTCTGGTCGCCGGCATCGGCCTGCCGAACCTGAAGGGGGCCAAGATCAAGCTGATCTTCGGCGACCACCAGGGCAACCCGCAGGTCGGCGCCACCGAGGCCGAGCGGCTGATCACCAGCGAGAAGGTCGTGGCGCTGACCGGCGCCTATTTCTCCAACGTCACCGCCACCGCCAGCCAGGTCGCCGAACGCTATGGCGTGCCCTTCCTGAACGGCGAGTCGTCCTCGGCCTCGCTGACCCAGCGCAAGTTCAAATGGTTCTTCCGCACCACGCCCCATGACGACCTGTTCGTCGGCAACTTCTTCACCTTCCTCGGCGACATGGAGAAGAAGACCGGCGACAAGCTGCGCAACATCGCGCTGTTCAACGAGAACACGCTGTGGGGCAACGAGACGACCAAGCTTCAGGTGAAGCTGTCGGAGGAGCAGAAGTTCACCATCGCCGAGAAGATCCTCTACCCGGCGAAGACGACGCAGATGACGTCGGAGGTGCAGCGCATCAAGGCCGCCGCCCCGGCGGTCATCATGCAGTCCAGCTATCTCGGCGACGCCATCCTGTCGATGAAGACCTACAAGGAGCTGGGCTTCCTGCCGAAGATGCTGCTGGCAAACGACGCCGGCTTCAACGACAGCGAGTTCCTGAAGACCATGGGCAAGGATGGCGAGTTCGTCATCAGCCGCGAGGTCTGGGCGCTCGATCAGGCCGAACGCAACCCGCTGATCAAACAGGTCAACGACCTGATGCAGAAGCGGTCGGGCGTGAACTTCAACGGCAACTCGGCTCGCGCCTTCACCGGCATCGCCGTGCTGGCCGACGCGCTGGACCGTGCCGGCTCGACCAAGCCCGACGCGATCCGCGAAGCGCTCCAGAAGACCGACATCCCGGCCAGCGGCCTGATCATGCCGTGGAAGGGCGTCAAGTTCGACGCCAGCGGCCAGAACGAGCTGGGCACCGGCATCATCGTCCAGGTCCAGGGCGGCCAGTATGTGACGGTGTGGCCGTTCGACGTGGCGACCAAGCCGGTCGTCTACCCGATGCCCGCCTGGGACGGTCGCTGATCACCGCGTCTTTCATCGGGCTGCTGCTTACCCTTTCCTTTCCCGGAAAAGGGGGAGCCCGTCGCGTCGCGACGGGTAGGGCTACGGAGATGTTCAGTCGGTTCCGCGCTTCGATCCACGATGCATCTCCCGCCCGGCGCCATCGGCGCCACCCTTTCCGGGATGGGAAAGGGGTTTTTCCCGCACAGCTCCTCCGGCCCACCCTGACCGAAAAAGGGGCGCGGCAATGACCGCAGACATTCTTTTCCAAGTGCTCGTCTCGGGCCTGCTGATCGGGCTGATCTACGCCCTGGTCGCGGTCGGCCTGACGCTGATCTTCGGCGTGATGGACATCGTCAATTTCGCCCATGGCGAATTCCTGATGCTGGGCATGTATGCCAGCTTCTGGGCCTTCGCCCTCTTCGCCATCGACCCCATCGTGGCGCTTCCCCTGACGGCGTTGCTGCTGTTCGCGGTCGGCGTCATCGTCTACCAGACGGTGATCCGCCGCATCCTGAAGGCGCCGATGCTGTCGCAGATCTTCGCGACCTTCGGCCTGATGATCCTGCTGCGCGGTCTGGCCCAGTTCTTCTGGAAGCCCGATCACCGGCTGATCCCGCACAGCCTCGTCAGCGGCAACGTTGCCTTCGGTCCCGTTCAGTTCGGCCTGCCGCAATTCGTCGCCGCGCTCGGTGCCGTCGGCGTGACCGGTGCCCTGTGGATGTTCCTGCACCGCACCCGCCTCGGCACCGCGCTGGAAGCCACCGCCATCGACCGTGAGGCCGCCACCCTGATGGGCATCGACGGCCAGAAGATGTTCGCGCTCGCCTGGGGCATCGGCGCCGCCTGCGCCGGTCTGGCCGGCGGGCTGATCGCCACCTTCTTCCCGATCTTCCCGGAGGTGGGATCGAACTTCATCCTGATCGCCTTCGTGGTGGTCGTGCTGGGCGGCTTCGGCAGCGTCACCGGCGCCTTCCTGGCCGGCATCATCGTCGGGCTGATCGAGGTGCTGGGCGGCTTCCTGGTCGGCCCGGAATACAAGACCGCCATCGTGCTGTCGCTGCTGCTGATCGTGCTGCTGGTGCGTCCGCGCGGCCTGCTGGGGAAAGCCTGATGACGACCGGAACCAACTCCTCACGTAAGATGGCCGGCACCGCCGCCCTGCTGGCGCTCGCCGCCGTCCTGCCGCTGGCGGTCACCGAACCGTCGCAGCAGAACTTCCTGATCCTGATCCTGATGGGCGCCCAGATGGGCGTGGCCTGGAACATCGTCGGCGGCTATGCCGGGCAGGTCTCGCTCGGCCATGCGGTGTTCTACGGCATCGGCGCCTACACCTCGACCATGCTGCTGCTGACCCTGGGGCTGACGCCCTGGATCGGCGCGCTCGCCGGAGGGCTGGTGGCGGCGGCCTTCGCGCTCGCCATGGGCTGGCCCTGCTTCCGGCTGAAGGGGCATTATTTCGCCATGGCGACCATCGCGGTGGCGGAGATCATGCAGATCCTGGTCACGAACAGCGACGCCCTCGAAGGGGCCGTCGGCCTCTACCTGCCGATGGACCAGAGCGGCTGGGGCGTGCTGATCTTCCTGTCGAAACTGCCCTACTACTACGTCATCCTCGGCCTGCTGGTGCTGACGGTGCTGGTGTCCTGGGCCATCGAGCGCAGCCACATCGGCTATTATTTCCGCGCCATCAAGGACGAGCCGGAAGCGGCCCGCGCGCTGGGCGTCAGCCTGACCCGCTACAAGCTGATCGCCCTGACGGTGTCGGCCTTCCTGACGGCGATGGGCGGTAGCTTCTACGCCCAGAAGGAGATGTTCATCGATCCGGGTTCGGTGTTCGCCACGACGATCTCGATCAAGATCGCGCTGATCGCCATCCTGGGCGGCGTCGGCCGGCTGATGGGACCGGTGCTGGGCGCCGTCATCCTCATCACCATCGAGGAATACAGCCGCACCCTGTTCGGCAGCACCGGTTCCGGCACCGACATGATCATCTACGCCGCCATGATCATCCTGGTCGCCGTGTTCAGCCCGTCCGGCGTGCTGGGCCTGCTGGGCGACCTGCGGCGCCATCTGCCCGGCGCCAAGCCGGCCGAGGCCAAGACCAGCGCCAAGGAGATCCGCCCGTGAACACCGCCCCCCTGCTTGCCGTGGACGGCCTGGGCAAGGCCTTCGACGGGTTGGTCGCCAACCGCGACATCAGCTTCATCGTCCATCACGGCGAGATCATCGGGCTGATCGGCCCGAACGGCGCCGGCAAGACCACCCTGTTCAACTGCCTCGCCGGCTTCCACACCCCCACCACCGGCCGCATCGCCTTCGAAGGCCACGACATCACCGGCTCGACGCCGGAGGCGGCAGCGGCGCTGGGCATCGCCCGCACTTTCCAGATCGTCCGCGTCTTCCAGTCTATGACGGCGCTGGAGAACGTCATGGTCGGCGCCATGCTGCGCAACAAGCGGGTGGCCGAGGCGCGCGAGCGGGCGGAGGACGAGTTGGCCTTCGTCGGCCTGTCGCACCGGGCGGACACCCCGGCGTCGGACCTGACGGTGTCGGAACAGAAGCGGCTGGAGGTCGCCCGCGCGCTTGCCACTGAACCGAAGCTGATCCTGCTGGACGAGGTGATGGCCGGCCTCAACCCGACCGAGGTGCGCGAGGCCTCTGCCCTGGTCCACCGCATCCACCAGCGCGGCATCGCCAGCATCATCGTCGAACATGTGATGGAGGGCATCATGCCCATCGCCCACCGGATGCTCGTGCTCGATTACGGTGCGAAGATCGCCGACGGCACCCCGGCCGAGATCGCCGAGAACCCGGCGGTCATCGCCGCCTATCTGGGGGAGTGAGACGATGCTCCAACCGACGCTGTCCGAACCCGTCCGCCCCGTCGCCCCCGTTCCGGCTCCCGCGGGCGAGACGATGCTGCAGGTCCGCAACATCCAGTCCAGCTATCGCCGCGTCCCGGCGATCCGCGATATCAGCCTGACCCTGAACCGGGGCGAGATCGTCGCGCTGGTCGGCGGCAACGGCAACGGCAAGTCGACCACGCTGCGCGCCGTCGCCGGGCTGAACGCGCTCGACGGCGGGTCGATCCTGCTGAAGGGCCAGGACATCTCCGCGGTGCCCGCCCACGAGCGGGTGAAGCGCGGGCTGGTGCTGGTGCCGGAGGGCCGCCGCCTGTTCCCGCGCCTGACGGT
The DNA here is from genome assembly GCF_042938965.1 of Azospirillum sp. A23. Taxonomy (NCBI): domain Bacteria; kingdom Pseudomonadati; phylum Pseudomonadota; class Alphaproteobacteria; order Rhodospirillales; family Azospirillaceae; genus Azospirillum; species Azospirillum sp. A23. Next base: position 210,882 of record NZ_CP170666.1, read on the forward strand.
GGAACAGAACCTGATGCTCGGCGGCTTCACCACCAGCGATGCGGCCAAACGCGAGCAAACGCTCCAATTCGCCTACGACACCTTCACCGTGCTCGGCGAACGCCGCCGCCAGCAGGCCGGCACCCTGTCGGGCGGCGAACAGCAGATGCTGGCGATGTGCCGCGGCCTGATGAGCCAGCCCGACCTCCTGATGCTGGACGAACCGTCCTGGGGCGTCGCGCCGAAGCTGGTGACCCGCATCTTCGAGACCATCCAGCTGATCCGCCAGCGCGGCATCACCGTGCTGCTCGTCGAACAGAACGTCCACCGCGCGCTGGAGATCGCCGACCGCGGCTATGTCATCCAGACCGGCCGCGTCGTGATGGAAGGCAGCGGCCAGGACCTGCTGGGCAACGACGAGGTGCGGCAGGCGTATCTGGGCATGTGAGAGAGCCTAGTCCATTGCCGGACCTCTGCTCCTTCTCCCCCCTGGGGAGAAGGTTGGGATGAGGGGGTTCGGCGGAGCCGAAGTGAGCCTCGCAATGCATCCCCCTCACCCTGACCCTCTCCCCGGGGGGGAGAGGGAACAACCAAAACCCCGGACCATCCCCATGACGACCACTCCCCTCTCCGCCGCCGCCGAACGCCTGCGCATCCGCAGCGGCGCCAACAGCGGCCAGACCGCCGGTCTCGCCCCCGGCCATGTCCAGGCCAACCTCGCCATCCTGCCGGCGGACTGGGCCGGCGACTTCCTGCGCTTCTGCCAGGCCAACCCGCGGCCCTGTCCGCTGCTGGCGGTGTCGGAGGTCGGCGACCCGCGCCTGCCGACGCTGGGCCATGACATCGACATCCGCACCGACGTGCCGCGCTACCGCGTCTATCGCGACGGCGTGCTCTCCGCCGAGCCGACCGACATCGGCGACCTGTGGCAGGACGATTTCGTCGCCTTCCTGATCGGCTGTTCCTTCTCCTTCGAGGAGGCCCTGCTGGCCGACGGGCTGCCGGTGCGGCACATCGCGATGAACCGCAATGTCCCGATGTACGAGACCAGCATCCCCTGCACCCCGGCCGGCCGCTTCGGCGGCACCATGGTGGTGTCGATGCGGCCGATGGTGCCGAAGGATGCCATCCGCGCCATCCAGATCACCTCGCGCTTCCCGTCGGTGCACGGTGCGCCGGTGCATTTCGGCGATCCGGCCGCCATCGGCATCCGTGACATCGCCCGGCCGGAACATGGCGAGGCGGTTCCCATCGAGCCCGGCGAGGTGCCGGTCTTCTGGGCCTGCGGGGTGACGCCACAGGTCGCGATCCGCAACGCCCGCCCGCCCATCGCCATCAGCCACAGCCCCGGCGCCATGCTGATCACCGACCTGCTGAACACGCACCTGTCGGTGCTCTGACCGCTCCTTTCCCCCGCTTCATCCCCTGCGATACCGGCCGCCGCGCGGGCATTCCGCCCCGCGCGGACACGGTGGAGGCTTGCCCGATGCCAATCCGATTCTCCGTCCGTCTGCTCTCCAAAGCCGCCCTGGCCGCCGGCCTGCTGACTGCCGTCGCGGCGCCGGCTTCGGCCGACCAGCTGCGCATGGTGGCGCTCAGCTTCCCGCCGCTGATCTATGACGACGGCGGCAAGCCGGCCGGCATCGCCTACGACATCGTGACCGAGGCGATGAAGGCCGCCGGGCATGCCGTCACGGTGGAGATCATGCCGTGGGCCCGTGCGCTCGACACCGTGCGCGAGGGCGGCGCCGATGCCGTCTTCACCGCCTACAAGACGCCGGAGCGCGAGCAGTTCCTGAATTACTCGACCCAGGTGCTGGTGCCGCAGGTGGTCTCGCTGTTCGTGGCGAAGGACAGCCCGGTCAGCTTCGACGGCGATCTGTCCAAGCTGGCCGACCGCAAGTTCGGCGTGGTCAACCAGATCAGCTACGGCCCCATCGTCGATGACGCGATCAAGACCGGCGTGTTGCCGGCTGTGGAGAAGTCCAACGACAGCGACAGCAACGTCAAGAAGCTGGTCTCCGGCCGCTTCGAGGTCATGCCCAGCAACCGCTATGTCGCGCAGTATTTCCTGAAGCAGGCCGGCGCCCTGGACAAGGTGAAGGAACTGACCCCGGCGGTGCAGGACATCCCCAGCTACATCGCCTTCACCAAGGCGCGCGACACCGCAAAGCTGCGCGACGAGTTCGACGCCGGGGTCGCGGCGATGAAGGCCAGCGGCGCCTATCAGCAGATTCTGGACAAGTACGCCCGCTAACCGTCGGTTGCCTTCCCCTTCGACCAGCTTTCGAGAAGCCGCCATGAGCGTGACCACCCCGGTTCCGGCCCCCGTTCTGCGGGCGGCCGGGGACAGTGCCCTGATCGTCGAGTTGGGCGACGGCATCGCCCCGGATCTGAACGCCGCCGTCCACCGGCTCGACCGCCGCATCGCCGACGCCCAACTGCCGGGCATCGTCGAGACGGTGCCCACGTACCGCTCTATCCTGGTGCAGTTCGACCCGGCGGTGACGGCGGCCGAACCGCTGGGCCAAGCCCTGTTGGGGCTGGCAACCGAGCTGACACAGGCGGCAGCGGAACCGCAGCTGCGCTGGATCGTGCCGGTCTGCTTCGGCGGCGCCCATGGCGAGGATCTGGACGAGGTGGCCCGCCGCTCCGGCCTCGGCACGGAGGAGGTGGTGCGGCTGCACTGCACCGCCGACTACCGGGTCTACATGCTCGGCTTCTCCCCCGGCTTCGCCTATCTCGGCGGCCTGCCGGAGATGCTTCACCAGCCCCGGCGCGAGAACCCACGCATGGTCACACCGGCCGGCAGCGTCATGCAGGGCGGGGCGCAGGCGGCGATCTCCCCCATCGCCATGCCCAGCGGTTGGCACCTGCTGGGCCGTACCCCGGCCCGGACGTTCGATCTCAAGAGGGAGCCGCCCTTCCTGCTCGCCCCCGGCGACCGCATCCGCTTCACCGCGATCAGTGCTGCCGAATACGACCGCCTGGACAGTATCAGCGGCTATCTGCCGGACTGCGAAACAGTAACGCCCTCTGTCGCGCTGATGCAGGGAGCCGCCGCATGACCACCCATCTGCGCGTGGCGGCAGCCGGTCCCAGCTCCACCATTCAGGACCGCGGACGGGTCGGCTATCAGCGCTACGGCGTCTCGGTCGCAGGAGCGGCCGATCCGTTGCTGCATGCCGCCGCCAACGCCCTGGTCGGCAATCGGCCGGGGGAGGGGGCGGTGGAGTTCACCCTGGCCGGCGACAGCGTGACGGTCGAGGGCGGGCCGGTGCGCGTCGCCGTCGCCGCCGATGCCGACCTGACGGTGGACGGCGATCCGGTGCCGGGCTGGACCAGCCTGCGCCTGACCGACGGCCAGACCCTGCGCGTCGGGAACTTGCGCAGCGGCATGCGCGGCTATTGGGCGGTGGAGGGCGGCTTCGCGCTTCAGCCGGTGCTGGGCAGCGTCGCTACCCACATACGCAGCCGTATGGGTGGACTGGACGGCGGCGTGCTGAAGGCCGGCGACCGGCTGCCGCTGGCCCTCGACCAGGCGGCCGACCGGGGCGAGCGCTGCCTCGACCCCTCCCTGTTGCCGGCGCGCGGCGGGCGGCTTCGCGTCATGCTCGGACCGCAGCAGGACTATTTCACCGCCGCCGGGATCGAAGCCTTCCTGGAGGAGGACTACGCTCTCAGCCACGAGGCCGACCGCATGGGCTGCCGGCTGGACGGCCCGGTGATCGAACATTCCCGCGGTTTCAACATCACGTCGGACGGCATCCCGCTGGGGGCCGTGCAGGTGCCGGGCACCGGGCGGCCCATCGTGCTGCTGGCCGACCGCCAGACCACCGGCGGCTATCCCAAGATCGCCTGCGTCGTCGGGCCGGACGTGGCGGCGCTGGCGCAGATGCGGCCCGGCGAGCGGTTGCGCTTCGCTGCCGTCGACGCGGCGGAGGCCGGGCGCATCCAGGCCCGTCATCGCGAGCTGGTGGACGGACTGCCGGCACTTCTGCAATCGGCCGGCGGCTTCGCCCTCTACGACAGCGGCCGGCTGCTCGGCTTCAACCTGATCGGCGGCGCCGTCACCGGCTGGGACTGACCGTTCGCTTTCCAATGCCCGAACACCCACAATGGAGTGGACCTGATGCTGCAGCGTGTGGGCCGTACCCTTGCCATGCGTGTCGTCGTTCCCATCGCCCTGATGGTCACAATCATCAGCGCGACCGGCATAGCCGCCGTCGTCACCGTCAACCGCGAGGATGCCCGCACCGCGTTGGAGGACCGGGCCGCCGTCACCGTCCGTGTCATCGCCGGCGGGCTGGCGGAGCCGCTGTGGAACGTCGATGCCGACTCCGCCGCGGCACAGCTCGCCGCTCTGACCAACGATCCCGACTATCTCGGCAGCCGGGTCCTCGATCCCAAGGGACAGGTCTTCGCCAAGAGCGGCGACGTGTCGGACGGCGACCCGTCGGTGCTGGTCCGCCATGCCGACATCCTGCGCAAGGCCGGCAGCCGGATGGACAAGCTCGGCACCGTGGAGATCCACCTGTCGCCCCGCCGGGCCGAACGGCAGGCGGCGGAGCGGGCGTGGCTGCTGGCCGGCGGCGGGCTGGCGGCGCTGGTGGCGCTGTGCGGCGTGCTGTTCCTGATGGTGCGCGGCGCCACCCGGCCCATCGTCCGCCTGACCGGGGTGATGACCCGGCTGGCCGCCGGCGAGCGCGCGGTGGATGTGCCGTCGCTCGACCGCCGCGACGAGATCGGCCGCATGGCCGAAGCCGTGCAGGTCTTCAAGGAGCAGGGCGCCGCCAAGCAGCGGCTGGAGGCCGAACAGGTCGAACTGCGCCGGCAGGCCGAGGCGGAACGCCATGCCGCCATCGCCGCGGTCGCCGACGATTTCGAACGGCGCGTCGGCAGCACGCTGGGCGAGGTGATGCGCACCACCGACGGCATGGGGCTCGCCACCCGCAGCCTTGCCGGGGTGGCGGATCACAACGGGCAGGTCAGCCGGCAGGCCGCCGGCAATGCCGCGGCGGTCAACGCCTCGGTCGACGGCATGGCCGCCGCGGTGGACGAGCTTGTCGCCTCCATCCGCGAGATCTCGGCCCAGGCCCAGCATTCTCAGTCCATCGCCGACGAGGCGTCGCGCCGCGCCGGCCGCGCCACCGATCAGGTGGCCGGGCTGGTCCAGGCGTCGGACCGGGTGTCGGCGGTGGTGACGCTGATCCATGCCATCGCCAAGCAGACCAACCTGCTGGCCCTGAATGCCACCATTGAGGCGGCCCGCGCCGGCGAGGCGGGGAAAGGCTTCGCCGTGGTGGCCGGCGAGGTGAAGGCGCTGGCGACCCAGACCGCCAAGGCGACCGAGGACATCGAGACCCAGATCCGCGCCATCCAGGGCTCCACCGGCTCCGCCGCCGACGAGATCGTCGAGATCGCCCGCGTGGTGGAGAGCCTCAGCCAGATCAGCGCCTCCATCGCCGCGGCGGTGGAGGAGCAGAACGCTGCGACGGCAGAGATCGGCCGCGGTGTCAGCGAGGCCGCCCAGGGCGTGCGCGCCCTGCTGGGGGACGTGAACGCCACCTCCGAAGTGGCCGGTCAGACCGGCGACGCCTCGGCGCAACTGGACACCGCCGCCGGCATGCTGGCCGACCAGATGGGGGCGATGCGCAGCGAGGTTGCCGGCTTCATCCATTCCCTGCGACAGTCGGATGCGGCGTGAGAACGCCGGGGTCTTCTGACGATTGAACGAGCGAGAAACGCCATGCCGAGCATCGATCTGAACTGCGACATGGGGGAAGGGTACGGCGCCTGGACCATGGGCGACGACCGGGCGATGCTGGACATCGTCACCTCCGCCAACATCGCCTGCGGCTTCCATGCCGGCGATCCCACCATCATGGCCGATACTGCCAAACTGGCGGGAGAGAAGGGGGTCCGCATCGGCGCCCATCCCGGTTTCGAGGACCGCTCCGGCTTCGGCCGCCGCGTCATGCGCGGCATCACGACGACGGAGGTCGAGCGGCTGGTCGCCTATCAGGTCGGCGCGCTCCAGGCCTGTGCCGCGCTGTCGGGCCGGCGGGTGACCCATGTGAAGCCGCACGGCGCCCTCTACAACATGGCGGCGGTGGAGCCGGATCTGGCCGGCGCCATCGCCCGCGCCGTCAAGGCGGTCGACCCCGCCCTGCTGTTCGTCGTCCCGCCGCTGAGCGCCATGGAGCGCGCCGGGCAGGATGTCGGCCTGCGCGTGGCGCGCGAGGCCTTCGCCGACCGGACCTATGAGGATGACGGCACCCTGACGCCGCGCTCGGTGGCCGGATCGGTGATCCACGATCCGGATCTGGCCGCCGCCCGTGTGGTGCGGATGGTGCTGGACGGAGCGGTGGAGAGCCGGCACGGCACCCGGCTGCCCATCGTGGCGGACACCATCTGCGTGCATGGCGACACGCCGACCGCGGTCGCCATGGCAGCGACCGTCCGCCGCGCGCTGGAGGCGGCTGGCGTCCTGGTGGCGGCGGTGGTCTAGCAGTCGAGCGCGGTGTCGGGGTCTCATGTGAGGTGGTTCGGCGCTGGTGTCGCAAGTTCGCCCAGACCTTTGCCAACCGGTTGCGCCGACGACGCCCACGGCTCGGCGATCATCGGCACTTGGACGACCTATAGCATCGTGCGTTTAATATGAAACGCACGGAGCTATAGCGTTATGTTTGACGATCGGATTCACGCTTCAAATCGATCCCGATTTTACGCGATCCGATCTGGTTCATCAGGATCGAAAGGCCGCAGGCATCAGTCCCCTGCCGCCCGGAGCGCGTGGTCATCGTCCACCACCGCCAGATTGGCCGTCATGCCGATGCGGATCCGACGCCTCTGATCGTCCGACAGGGCGGGAAGGTCGACGCGAGCCGGGAAGGATGCGGCCGGTGCCCCGCTCTTCGCGACCAATCGCCTGATGCGCCACCCAGCCGACCCGCCCCTCACCGGTACCAAGCCCCCGTTGCGTCGATCCCAGTCCGGCAATTTATGCTTGGCAATTTATGTCCGCCCGATCAGGCCTTGATGTCGAGCGGCCTGTCCGCACCGTCCGCGACCGGCGGCACGCCGTTGCGGAACAGCGGCATATCCTTCAGATCCTTGACATAGCCGCCTGTGGCGACGGCGCCGGGCGCCTTGTCCTTGAGGCTGTCCAGGGCGCCTTTGATCATGCGGACCAGCGGGCTGCCGCTGTCGAGGGTATCGGGTTCCTGGCCGCTGTCGCGCATCGACTGCTCATACCCGAACTGGACGGCGGCACGTTGGACGGCCCAGTTGTTGGACGTCTTCTCCTCGTCGCTGGCGCCGTCCAGAAAGGATGCTCCGGCGCGATAGCGGGCTGCGGGATTGTTGCCCGTCGGGTCGGCGGCCATCATGGCCTGCCCCTGCTGCTGGGACATGATCGACTGGGCGGTATCCTGTTCGTCCTTCGAGAAGCTGCCGTCGCTGTTGCTGGCGATGGCGTAGAGGGAGCGGCGGTCCAGTCCGCCGAAGACGGTGTCCCAACTCTCCTGTGTCGCGTGCATATAGTCCATCGGCTTGTCCTTGGCGGCCAACTCGGCGTATTTGGCATCGATGGTCGTCCGGGCGTCCTTGGCGACGGTTACGAAATCCTTTTTCCCGGCGGATTGGGCGGCAGCCTGACCGGACAGGGAGGTCTGGGCCGTCTTCGACAGCGTGACGACCGCGGCGGTGTCGCGCGCACCGCCGGTGGGGCCGCCGCTTTCACCCGTTGCCTCCGCCGTGCCCTTGGAGGTGGGCGGCGTGCTGGCGAACTGAACGGGCGGCTGCCGACTTGTGCCCGTGGGATTCAGTACGTTCATCGGTCACTCTCCCGCTGCCGCCGGCTTGCCGGCGCCTTGATGCACCGACAAGCCATGACACTTTTCAGTAACGATACAGCATATTTACTGTACCTCAGGCTGTATTGATGGTCGATCAATAAATTCGGAAGTTGACGGTTCAGTCGCCGTTGCTGTTGACGTTGCTCGCGGTGCCGGAGCAGTTCACGCCCGTGGCGCTGGGGGTGGCGTTGGTCGTCGGCCAGTTCCAGACGGAGCCGGACATGGTGCGCGACGGCACGAAGAAGCACCGCTTCAGATTGTCCTGGCGGCGATAGTAGAAGCTGCCGCCCGTGGAGGTCGGATAGGGGCTGGTCACGCTGATCGCGGCGGTCGTGCCGCTTGGAATGATGGTCGTCGGAAAGCTGGGCGACGGAACGCCCTGGAAGCCGCCGCCGGCCTGAAACTCTACCGTGGCCGTCGTGTCGTTCTTCACATAGACCGTCATGGTCGCAGCCATCGCCGAGGTGGTGGCGACGGCCATGGTCGTCATGGCGGCTAGCCCAAGCAGCGTCCGGCGCAGAATCTGGTTCATCTCGCACCCGTCATATCGATTTCGGAATTATTGCATGTTGCACGTCAGGGGTTTGAGTATCCCGGCATGTCATTTCCGTTTCTGGAAAACGAACAAATCGCGATTTTGTGCATTATTATTTTGGAGATTCGAAATAATAATCTTCAATTTTTCAATATTCTCGCGTTTAGTTTCCTGAGTAATCTTCAATATTTCCGTATGTATGCTTACGTGTGGAATGATTACTCAATGAAAATTTTTGTGAATACGGTGGGGATTTGTCGCGGCCTCTTCCTGGCCGAGAAGACTGGAGGTTGAAAGGCGCTAAGTTCTGCTTTTTCCGCGCCGATGCGGCGGTTGTCGGTGTTCATCGCCACCGCGGTGGATATCCGCCCGCACCGACCTCACGCATAAAGCGAGTGATCCCGCCATTTTGCATCGCAGCATGCAAAGAGCGGGTCACAGTTTTGTCAGAATTTTAGACGAACATCCCTCAAACCGGAAAGGATACATAGGGCCGTATCGACCAAACGGACAGTCGACCATCGGCCGAACAGCACAGGGCTTGCCAAATGAAACGAAGCATTTCCATGCCTATTCTGGCGGCAATGACGATTTTATCGGCAACCGGTGCGTCTGCGGATATCCTATACCAAAAGGGTATTTTTTCGGATCAGCGGCATTTCTTGGCCGTCGATGTCTCGTGGGGGGAGCTGGAGATCGGGCAGGCCGACAGCGCCCGCAACCGGCTGGTCGGGGCGGCGGCCGTGCCGGCCTCCACCGGGGCCGGCAGCCGGACGGCGAAGCTGAGCTATTACACCCCGCCGCTGCGTGGCTTCGAACTGGGCGCCAGCTATACCCCGATGCCGCGCGGCGCCGGCGACATGCCCGACCCGCGCGAGGCCATGCATCTGGTTGAGGCGGCGGTGCGCAAGACCATCCTGATGGGTGGCGTCAGCACCCGCTTTTCCGCCGGGACCAGCCGGGCGCGGGTGCGCAGCGACAGCCGCCGCCTGCCGCGCCAGTCCTGGATCGTCGGCACCCAGTTCGCATGGCAGAGCGTGACGCTCGACGGCGATCTGCGCCAGCAGCAGGAGTCCGACGGCGTGTCGGTGCGCAGCCTGAACGCGGCGCTGGCCTATGGGCGCGGCGACATGACCCTGTCCTTCCGGGCGCGGCGGACATTGCCGGAGAATGGCGCGGCCAGCGACCATTACCTCGCCGATCTGGCCTACCGCATCACGCCGCGCTGGCAGGTGATGGCCGACACCAACATCGACACCGGTGCCGAGTCCATGGGCACGGTGGTCAAGGTCGGCGCGCGTCTGGTGTTCTGACCGCGACGGACGGGGCGGGGGGATGGAGATGCCATCCCCCCGCCCGCAGCCGGTGGCGAACCGCTCAGTTCGCCGCGAAGCAATAGAGCAGCCCGGCGCCGCCGGTGCTCTTCAGCGCGTCCTGGCTGCAGCCGCCGCGCGAGGCGTGCGACGAGTTCCAGGACTTCGCCGGCGGTTGCTCGTCCAGGCCCATCCGGTCATGGTGGCCGAGCATGGCCGCACCCTCGGTCCCGCTTCTGGTCCAGTTGCCGCAGGTCATGTCCTGGCCGGCGGCGAAGGCGGTGCCGTCGGGCTGCGACCCGGTCAGGATGTCGTGCGTGTTGGGCTGGTCGCCGCGGCCATTGATGGTTTCGCCCTTCTCGTTCAGCGCGGTCTGCTTGGTCAGGGCGTTGGTGCCGTGCAGCTCTTCGACCGAGCGGGCGACCACCTCGCCCTTGGCGTTCTGCCAGGGGCCCTTGCCGATGCGGTCGCGCGCGTTGACCGCCGGCTGGCCGTCGGCGGCCTGGGTGCTGAGATAGGCCCGCCACGTGCGGCTGCCGGCGCCCGCCGCCTGGGCCAGCTGCTGGCAATGCTGGTCGGCACCGGCCAGCCCGCCGAGATCGGCCCCCTTGCCGGTGCCGGCGCTGGTGACGAAGAAGGTCATGGCGGACGGGCCGGCCTGCTGCGCCGACGCAGCCACCGGGATCGCCAACAGGAAGGCGGCCGCCGCCGCGGTCCGGATGCTCGCACCGATCATGGTTTCTCTCCCTTTGCCGTTGTTTTCCCCGCCAGATCAGCCCTTGCCGGCGGAGCCAGTTGAAGGAGGACGCTCCGGCAGGGCGATTCATTCCCCTGGATTTGCTGATCCCAGCGCGGCCGCCAACCGGTCGGCCGCCTCGTCCACCTCCTCCGCCGTGGTGCCGCGGCCCAGCCCGAAGCGCAGGCTGGCATGGGCGTCCGCCGCGGACAGGCCGAGCGCCAGCAGGACATGCGACGGCTCGCCCTGTCCGCTGTGGCAGGCGGATCCGGTGGCGACGGCAAGCTCCGGCAGATCCAGCAGCAGGTCGGCGGCATCGATGCCGGGAATGGTGACATTCAGGCAGCCGGCCAGCCCATCCGCCGCTCCGTTGCGGCGGATGCCGGGCAGCCGCTGGTGCAGGCGCTGCCAAAGCCGGTCACGCAGCGCGCCGATGCGGCTGGCATCCTCCTCCCGCCTCTGCCGCGCCAGCCGGCAGGCGGCGCCAAGCCCGACGCAGAGCGGCGTCGGCAGCGTTCCCGCCCGCAAGCCGCGCTGCTGCCCGCCGCCGGCCGAGGCCGGCACCGGCCGGAAGGGCGGACGAACGATCAGGGCGCCGATGCCCATCGGCCCATACAGCTTGTGCCCCGACAGGCTGAGCCCATGCAGCCCGAGAGCCGCCATGTCGAGCGTGAGCGTGCCCAGTGCCTGCACCGCGTCGCTGTGCATCGTCGCGCCATGGCGTGCGGCGACCGCGGCCAGCTCCGCCAGGGGCTGGACCGTTCCGACCTCGTTGTTCGCGGCCATCACCGAGACCAGGGACGGTTTCGGCAGGCCGTCCAGGGCGCTGTCCAGGGCGGCCGGATCGATCCGGCCGCTGCCGTCGACCGACAGGACGGTCACCGGATGGCCGCGCCGCCGCAGCTCAGGCAGGCAGCCGAGGATGCTGGCATGCTCCACCGCCGAAACGACGCAGCCGCCGCCCGCCGGCACGCCGCCCAGCAACGCCAGCGCGTTGGCCTCGGTGGCGCCGGAGGTGAAGACGACCTCGCCCGGCTGCGCGCCGGCCAGGGCGGCGACCTCTGCCCGCGCCTGTTCGATGGCATCGGCGGCGCGCCAGCCGGCCGGATGGGCGGCGTGCGGGTTGCCGGCCGCCTCAATCCGCATCCAGGGCAGCATCGCCTCCAGCACCTGCGGGTCGAGCGGCGTCGAGGCCAGATGGTCGAGGTAGATCATGGCGCAGTATCGCGCCATTGCGGGCGGAAGGGGAGGGGAATGCCCGCCTCCCCTTTCCGGTCGATCACTTCGCCGGCTGGTCCGGCCGCTCCGCCGACTGTGCGGTGGCGGTGCCGCCGACGCGCCAGATCGCGTTGCCGACATCATCGGCGACCAGCAGGGCGCCCTTGTTGTCCAGGATCACGCCGACCGGGCGGCCCTGCGCCTTGCCGTCCTTGTCGAGGAAGCCGGTCAGCACGTCCACCGGCTCGCCCGCCGGCTTGCCGTTGCGGAACGGCACGAAGATCACCTTGTAGCCGCTGGCCGGATCGCGGTTCCACGACCCGTGCTGGCCGATGAAGGCACCCTCCTGCAGGTTCGGCGGCAGGTCGCCCTGGCGGGAGAAGGTCAGGCCGAGCGAGGCGGTGTGCGGACCCAGCGCATAGTCGGGCGGGATCGCCTTGGCGACGAGGTCGGGGCGCTGCGGCTCCACCCGCTGGTCGACATGCTGGCCGTAATAGCTGTAAGGCCAACCATAGAAGCCGCCGTCCTTCACCGAGGTCATATAGTCGGGGACGAGGTCGCTGCCGATCTCGTCGCGCTCGTTGACGGCGGTCCACAGGACGCCGGAGGTCGGCTCCCAATCCATGCCGTTCGGGTTGCGCAGGCCCGACGCGAAGATGCGGTGCGCCCCGGTCTTCAGGTCGATCTCCCAGATGGCGGCGCGGCCCTGCTCCGCCTCCATCCCGTTCTCCCCGACATTGCTGTTGGAGCCGACGGTGGCATAGAGCTTGGTGCCGTCGCGGCTGGCGATGATGTTCTTGGTCCAATGGTGGTTGATCGGCCCGCCCGGCAGATCGACGACCTTCACCGGCTTGGCGGCGATCCGGGTGTAGCCCTGCTTGTAGGGCACCTTCACCACGGCGTCGCTGTTGGCGATGTAGAGGTCGCCGCCGACCAGCGCCATGCCGAAGGGCGAGTTCAGCCCTTCGAGGAAGGGCTCGCGGACATCGGCCTTGCCGTCGCCGTCGCTGTCGCGCAGCAGGGTGATGCGGTTGGCGCTCGGCGTCTTGGCGCCGGCCTTGCCCATCACCAGCCCCATGACCCAGCCCTTGATGCCCTTGCCGTCCTCCGGTTTCGGCGGGGCGTTGGTCTCCGCCACCAATATGTCGCCGTTCGGCAGGGCCAGCATCCAGCGCGGATGGTCCAGGCCGGTGGCAAAGGCGGTGAGGCTCAACCCCTTGGCCGCCACCGGCTGCGCCCCCTGCGGCCAGCCGATGGCGTCGGCGATGTTGACCGTCGGGATCAGCGTGGATTTCGGCGCCGGCAGTGTCGGGTTGGGGCCGGTGCCGGCCGACACCGGCAGGGACGCCTGATCGCCGCAGCCGGCGAGCGACAGGACGGCGACCGTCGCCGAAAGCATGAAGGCGAGCCGTGTGGTGCTGTGCATGCGCCGAAATCCCGCGTCTGTAAGCGTGGAGGGAGTACCCACGCTCAACGCCGGCGCATCCGGGTTGGTTCCGCCTTCAGTGCGGCAGGGTCAGGGCCCGCAGTTCCGCCGCCAGGGCGGCGGCCAGCTTTCCGCCGTCGCACAGCGGCCCGGCGACCATGCGGCTCCGCAAGCTCCGGCGCAACTCCGCCAGCCCCTGCGGATCGGCGGCCCAGGCGACGGCGCGCTCCACGTACTCGGCCGGATCGGCGGCGATGCAGCCCTCCACGCCGGCCACCGTCAGGAAGGCCAGCGAATGGCGGCTGGAGAAGGTCTCTCCCGGCAGGGTGACGACCGGCACCCCCATCCACAGCGTTTCCAGCGTCGTGGTGCTGCCGGAGAAGGGGAAGGGGTCGAGCGCCACATCGACCGACGCGCACCGGCGCATGTGGTCCAGGCTGCTGGTTGCGCCGACCATCGTCACCCGGCCGGGGTCGATGCCGGCGGCGGCCAGCCGGCCGCGCCACAGGGCGGCGGTATCGGGGCAGGACAGCGCCTTTGTCTTCATCAGCAGGCGCGATCCCGGCACCCGGCCCAGGATCGCCGCCCAGGCCGCCAGCACGCCGTCGTTCAGCTTGGTCAGGATGTTGAAGCTGCCGAAGGTGACCGGCCCGCCCGACAGGCACGGCGGCGGCGTCAGCGGCAGTTCCTCAACGTCCGGCGGATCGTAGGCGATGAAGGCGTCGGGCATGCGGAGCACACGCTCGGCATAGAAGGCCTCCATCCCGTCCGGCACATGGTGGCGGTCGGCGACCAGCGCATCCATCGCCGCCAGCCCGGTCGTCGCCATATAGCCCGACCACGCCACCTGGACCGGGGCCGGCTTGCGGGCGAAGACGCCGGGACGGCCGCGGGCATTGTGGCCGGCAAGGTCGATCAGCACGTCGGGCCGGTCGTGGCGGATCCGCGCCGCCAGCTCCGCATCGGTCAGGCCGGCGACCGCGGTCCATTGCGCCGCCGCCTTGCGGAAGCGGCCGGTCACATCGTCGGATTCGCTCTGGTTGGCATAGAGCAGCAGGCGGATGTCGTGGCCCGGCAGCGCCTCCACCGTGCGGAGGGCGAACAGGCCGGCGGGGTGGCGGCGGAAATCGCCGGACAAGATGGCGACGGTCAGCGGCCCCTTCCGCGCGCCTGCCTTTCCCGGCTTCACCCAGCGCCCGCGGTGGGGCGCGCCATGCACCCGGTCCCAGTCGCGATGCGCCTCCAGCACCGCCGCCGCCGTCACCCCCGGCCGGAACAGCAGCAGATAGGCGAGGTTGGACCGCACGTCGGCCAGCGTCGGATCGAGCGCCAGCGCCCGCCGGTTCCCGACCTCCGCCGCGTCGAGCAGCCCCTGGCCCTGGCGGACCAAAGCGAGGTTGGCCTGCGCCTCCGCCAACGCCGGATTCCAGGCCAGCGCCGTCCGGTAGGCGTCGGCGGCGGCCCCCAGCCGGTCGGCGCGCTGGCGCACCTCGCCCAGCCGCAGCAGGCAGTCGGCCAGATCCGGCCGGGCGGCCACGGCATGGCGGGCCGCAAGCTCGGCACCGTCGCGGTCGCCCAGCGCCAGCCGGGCCGCGGCGAGGTTGGACAGGGCCGGAGCATGGTCGGGGCGCAGCGCCAGGGCGCGGGCCAGATCCGCCGCCGCCTCCCGCGGGCGCTCCAGCGCCAGCAGCAGGGCGCCGCGGTTGGCATGCGCCTCGACGAAGGTCGGTTCGTCGGCCAGGGCGGCGCGATAGGCGTCGTCGGCGTCCGCCCGCCGGCCCAGTGCCGCCAGCACATTGCCCAGGTTGAAGCGGGCGCGGGCATAGCCGTGACGGCGCGCCGCCGCCTGCCGGAAGGCGGTCGCCGCTTCCTCCAGACGGCCCTGAGCCTCCAGCGCGTTGCCGAGATTGTAGAGCGCCTGGGCGAACTCCGGCCGCAGGCGGACCGCCTGCCGGTGGGCGGCCACCGCCTCCTCCAGCCGGCCCAGCGATTTCAGCGCGCTGCCGAGATTGTCGTGATAGTCGGCGACCCGGTGGTTGTGCTGGATGGCGCTGCGGATCAGGGTGACGGCGCGGTCG
Source organism: Azospirillum sp. A23 (assembly GCF_042938965.1). Lineage (NCBI taxonomy): Bacteria > Pseudomonadati > Pseudomonadota > Alphaproteobacteria > Rhodospirillales > Azospirillaceae > Azospirillum > Azospirillum sp. A23. Next base: position 226,026 of record NZ_CP170666.1, read on the forward strand.
GGCTGGCCGGATTGCAGATGGACGACGCCCAGCAGATGGGCGGCGTCGGCATGGCTAGGCAGGGCGTCCAGGACGGCGTGATAGAGCGCCGCCGCCTCGCCGAGCCGGCCGGACTGATGATGCGCCACCGCGGCAGCCATCGCTTCCTGGATCGTCGCCATGTCGACCGTCATACCGGCTGGCGCGGGCGGGCGCCAGTGCTTTCCCAGTCCGAGGGGGCGCCCAAGCGGGCCCCCGTGTGGGCGCGCGCGGTTTTCAACACTTGACCCGGCGGGCTGGGACGGTCAGCTTGCCGGCCGTATACAGCCCCCGGCCGATCCCCGATGAACCGACTGCAACGGTACCTGTTCCGCAACCTGCTGATCGCCACGCTCTATTCGACGGCCGGCCTGACGCTGACCATCTGGCTCAGCCAGTCGCTGCGCCTGATCGAGATCGTGGTCAGCGCCGGCGCGCCGATGGGCATGTTCCTGTGGCTGCTGCTGCTGACCGTGCCGACCTTCCTCGGGATCGTGCTGCCGCTGGCGCTGGTCGGGGCCATCCTGTTCACCTACAACAAGATGGCGACCGACAGCGAGCTGGTGGTGATGCGCGCGGCCGGCGTCGGCCCCTTCTCGCTCTCGACCCCGGCACTGGCGCTGGCGGTGGGGGTGATGGCCGTCGTCTTCACCCTGAACATCTGGATCACCCCGGCCGCCCACCGCGAGCTGGTGCGGATGGAATACACCGTGCGCAGCGACTATTCGCAGCTGTTCCTGCGCGAGGGCGTGTTCAACGAGGTCGGCGACCGCTTCAGCGTTTTCCTGCGCGACCGCGATTCCGACGGCAACCTGCACAAGGTGCTGATCCATGACGGGCGCCAGCCGGACAAGCCGGTGACGATCATGGGCGACCGCGCGGTGATGCAGACCGGCCCGGACGGCACGCGCTTCGTCGTCTATGACGGCAACCGGCAGGAGCTGGACCGCAAGACCAACCGGCTGTCGCAGCTGTTCTTCGACCGCTATGCCGTCGACCTGAAGGCGGTGGCGCCCCAGGCGGCGGACCGCTGGCCCGACGCCCGCGAACGCACGACGGCGGAGCTGATGGACGGCAACGTCCCGGCGCAGGACGACCGCATGCGGCGCGGCCTGATCGCCGAGCTGCACCACCGCTTCTCCTCGCCGCTGCTGGCCCTGACCTATGCGCTGGTGGCGCTGTCGGCGCTGCTTTCGGGCGAGTTCAACCGCCGCGGCCAATCCTCCCGCGTCACCATCGCCGTGCTGGCGGTGATGGGGTTGCAGGCGGGCGCGCTGGGGCTGACCAGCCTCGCCGGCAAGGCCACAGTCTTCGTGCCGCTGATGTACGCCATGCCGCTGGCGATGCTGCTGCCGCCGCTGTGGGTGATGTCGCGCGGCCTCAGCCTGCGTCCGGGGCGCCGGCAGGGTGCGCCCGATGCCGACCCCCATACCGGCCCCGATGCAGGCGCGGCCGGGTCGTCGGCGTCATGAGCCGCATCCTCTTCATCACCTCCAACCGGCTGGGCGACGCGGTGCTGTCGACCGGTCTGCTCGGCCATCTGACCGACGCCTATCCGGGGGCGCGGCTGACCGTCGCCTGCGGGCCGCTGCCGGCGCCGCTGTTCCGGTCGGTGCCGGGGCTGGAGCGGCTGATCCCGCTGGCGAAGCGTTCCTATGCGCGCCATTGGCTGCGGCTGTGGCTGGACTGCGTCGGCACGCGCTGGGATCTCGTGGTGGATTTGCGCAATTCGGCGGTCGGGCGGCTGGTGCCGGCGCGGCGCCGCGCCTTCCACGCCAAGGCGGCGCGCCCGATGCACAAGGTGGAGGAGAATGCCGCCGTGCTGGGCCTGTCGCCGCCGCCGGCCCCGCGCCTGTGGATCGACGCGGAGGCGACGCGGCAGGCCGACGCCCTCATCCCCGCCGGGACCGGGCCGTTCCTCGCCATCGGGCCGACGGCCAACTGGCTGGGCAAGGAATGGCCGGCGGAGCGCTTCGCCCGGCTGGCCCTGCGCCTGACCGGGGAGGGCGGGCCGCTGGCCGGCGCCCGGGTGGCGGTGCTGGCCGCCGGGCCGGAGCGGGAGCGGGCGCAGCCGGTGCTGGCGGCGCTGGGGCCGCGGGCCATCGACCTGACCGGCCGCACCGACCCGATGGCCGCCGCCGCCTGCCTGGAGCGGGCGGCGCTCTATGTCGGCAACGACAGCGGGCTGATGCACATCGCGGCGGCGGCGGGCGTGCCGACCGTCGGGCTGTTCGGCCCCGGCTATCCCGCAATCTACGGTCCCTGGGGGCCACTTGGCCGGGTGGTGGTCAGCAGCGTGTCCCAGCCGGAGCTGCTGGCCCGCGTCACCGTCGACCCCAACGCCCGCGGGCTGATGGACGGCATCGACGAGGACCGGGTGGCCGAAACGGCGGCGTCACTCCTCGCCGAAACGCATAGAACTTGTGACCAGTTTGCGTCAGGGTCTTCCGCACCGGCCGAACTACCCCCGTTGCGTTGACAAAGCCGGTCGGATAACCGACACTTCCGGGACGAAGCAAAGGGGCGGGTCCGCCCCCACCGGATGGGTTTTCCCCCGAGGGTTTGGAATGAAGCCGACTCCCACCTACGCCAACAAGCCGACCTCGGACAATCCGCGCGACGTCGAGGCTTGGGCCCTGGCGGAAGCGGCGCGCCGTATCATCGCCGCCAGCCATGCCAAGGACGAAAAGGCCTACCGCGAGGCCCTTCAGCTGAATCAGCGCCTGTGGACGATCTTCCAGGCGGCGATCACCGAAGAGGATTGCGGCCATCCGCCGGAAGTCCGGACGAACATCGCAGCATTGTCGCTGCTGGTCGACCGCGAGACGACCAACCGTCTGATCGACCTGGATTTCGGCAAGATCGACACGCTGGTCAACATCAACCGCAACGTCGCCAGCGGCCTGACCGCCCAGGGCCAGTTCATCGCCGCCCAGCAGGCGACCCAGCCGCATCCGGGCACGCCGCAGACGGCCGCTCCACAAGCGCCCCAGGCACCGCAGGCCGCTCCGGCGCCGGGGCAGCCGCCGGCCGGCATGCGCCCCGCCGTGCCGCCGCGCCCGATGACCGCCCCGGACGCCGCCCCGGTGAACCGCGAGTCCCTGCGCATCTCGATCTGATCGCTGTCGCAACCGACAGGAGAAAGGCCGGCGCTCCGATGGGGCGCCGGCCTTTTTTTGTCCGCTCACTCCGCCGGAACCTCGCGGTCCAGCTCCTCCAGCCAGATGCGGGCGTTGCCGTCCGACGGGGCGCGCCAGTCGCCGCGGGGGGACAGCGAACCGCCGGCGCTCACCTTCGGGCCGTTCGGCATGGCCGAGCGCTTGAACTGGCTGAAGCCGAAGAAGCGGCGCAGGAACACCCGCAGCCAGTCGCGGATCTCGGCCGGGCTGTAGGCGCGGCGCTTCTCCAGCGGATAGCCCTCCGGCCAATCGCCCTTTTCGGCATCGGACCAGGCATGGCGGGCCAGGAAGGCGAGCTTCGACGGGCGGAAGCCGTAGCGCAGCACGTAGAACAGGGTGAAGTCCTGCAGATCGTACGGTCCGACCACGGATTCGGAGCTTTGCAGCGCCTTGTCGGAGCCGGCCGGCACCAGTTCCGGCGAGATTTCCGTCTTCAGGATGGCGTCCAGCGTTGCCGACACCTCCTGCTGGAACTGGCCGGTGCGGCCGACCCAGCGGATCAGATGCTGGATCAGCGTCTTCGGCACGCCGGCATTGACGTTGTAATGGGACATCTGGTCGCCGACGCCATAGGTGCACCAGCCCAGCGCCAGTTCCGACAGGTCGCCGGTGCCCAGAACGATGCCGTTGTGCTGGTTGGCGAGGCGGAACAGGTAATCGGTGCGCAGGCCGGCCTGCACATTCTCGAAGGTGATGTCGTACACCGCCTCGCCGCGGGCGAAGGGGTGGTCCATGTCCCGTAGCATCTGGTTGGCCGCCGGCCGGATGTCGAGTTCCCTGGCCGTCACCCCCAGCGCCGTCATCAGTTTCCAGGCGTTGGACTTGGTGCCCTCGCTGGTGCCGAATCCCGGCATGGTGTAGCCGAGGATGCCGGTCCGTGGCAGGCCGAGCCGGTCCATGGCGCGGGCGGCGACGATCAGCGCATGGGTGCTGTCCAGGCCGCCCGACACGCCGATCACCACCGTCCTGATTCCGGTGGCGCGCAGCCGCTGGACCAGGCCGGCAACCTGGATGTTGTAGGCCTCGTAACAGTCCTGTTCCAGCCGTTCGGCGGCGGCCGGGACGAAGGGCAGGCGCGGCACCACGCGCAGCAGGCCGACATCTTCTTCTGGCGCGTCGAGACGGAAGGCGACGGTGCGGAAGCTGTCGGTGGCACCGGGGAACAGGCGGCGGTTGTCGTCGAAGGTGCCCTGGCGCAGCCGCTCCTGCCGCAGCAGGTCCAGATCGACATCGGCCACCGCCATCTGGGCGCCGTCGGGGAAGCGGTCGGTTTCCGCCAGCTTCTCGCCATTCTCGAAAATCGAGGTCTGGCCGTCCCAGGCAAGGTCGGTGGTCGATTCCCCCGCCCCGGCCGACGAATAGAGATAGGCTGCCAGGCAGCGCGCCGACTGCGATTTCGCCAGCAGGCGGCGGGTGTCGGACTTGCCGATGGTGATGTTGCTGGCCGACAGGTTGGCGAGGATCGTCGCGCCGGCCAGCGCCGCCATGGTGCTGGGCGGGGCCGGAACCCACAGATCCTCGCAGATCTCGGCATGGACGACCAGACCGGGCTGGTCCTCGGCGGAGAACAGCAGGTCGGGGCCGAAGGGCGCGGTCAGGTCGCCGATGCGGATCGTCCCGCCTTCGGTGCCGGCGCCCGACGCGAACTGGCGCCGCTCATAGAATTCGCGGTAGTTGGGCAGATGCTGCTTCGGCACCACGCCCAGCAACTCGCCCCGGTGGATCGCCACCGCCGTGTTGTAGAGCCGCCCGTCATACAGCAGCGGCGCGCCCACCAGCAGCAGCGGCATCAGCCCGGCCGACGCCTGCACCAGATCGAGGATCGCCTGCTCCACCGCGTCGATCAGCGGATCCTGCATCAGCAGATCGTCGATGGCGTAGCCAGACAGCGCCAGTTCGGGGAACAGCGCCACCGCCACCGACTTGTCGTGGCAGGCGCGCGCCGCCTCCAGCACCGCCGCGGCATTGGCCGCCGGGTCGGCGGGGGTGCTGCGCGTGGTGCAGGCGGCCACCCGCGCGAAGCCGTGGCGATAGATCGAGGTGAAGCTCATGACCCGTTCCCGCTGCCTTGCATGCCATTGACGCCCCAGGATGCGACGCCCGGGGGCAGCAAACATAGCAGGAATTTCGCGCACGTCAGGTCCCCCGTCCCGCTCGCGCTCTGTCTGATCCCTTGGCTTCGGACCGTTCGGAGGGATAGATGCTGAGGCTCGCCCGGGCGATGCTTAAGACACGATACATTCGTTATAAAACCAAAGTCAAATCGATGGGAAGATGCGGACATTCCAGATAAAATGATGATGTTGGAGGACGATGCCCTACGACAGTCAAGTTGACCAAACCAACAGCGTTGGATATAGGCAGGGGCTCGCTTGCGCAGAGAGCCGGCAGGCCGACGCCAGAAGGACTCGTTTATCACAGTGCCAACGGACACGCCCGCCACGCAGCCTGACCCGACAGCCGCCGCATTGCCCGATGCGGACGCGGGGGGAGTGCCGGCGGAAACGGGCGCGCCGCCGGAGCAGGCCTGCTGCATCGTCGGCATCGGTGCCTCGGCCGGCGGGCTGGAGGCGTTGCAGCGCTTCTTCGACGCGGTGCCCGGCGACAGCGACCTCGCCTATGTCGTGGTTCAGCACCTGTCGCCGGTGCACAAGAGCCTGATGGTCGATCTGCTGGCGAAGCACACGGCGATGGAGGTCGTGCAGGCGACCGAAGGCGTGCCGGTCCAGCGCAACACCGTCTATCTGCTGCCGCCGGGCAAGCATCTGAGCATCGAGGACAGCCGGCTGCGGCTGACCGCCAAGGACGCCAGCGGCGGCATGAGCCTGCCGATCGACATCTTCCTCACCGCACTCGCCCGCGACCAGGGGCCTTTCGCCATCGGCCTGATCCTGTCGGGGACCGGATCGGACGGCACGCGCGGCCTGATGGCGATCAAGTCGGCCGGCGGCTTCACCGCTGTCCAGCAGCCGGAAACCGCGCAGTTCGACGGCATGCCGCGCAGCGCGCTGGCCACCGGGCAGATCGACGCCACCCTGGCGCCGGAGGATCTGCCGGCCCGCCTGATCCAGCATGCGCGCAAGGCGCTGGCGCGCGCCCGGCCGATGCCGCCGCGCCAGCGGCGCGAGGACGGCGACGACCCGCTGGCCCAGATCATCGCGGTCATCCGCTCCGTCACCGGCGTCGATTTCTCGCATTACAAGCTGGCGACCCTGCTGCGGCGGATCGAGCGGCGGATGCAGGGCGCCGGTCTTGAGTCGATGGACGAGTATGCCGCCCTGCTGCGGCGGAACAGCGCCGAGACGGTCAATCTCTACAAGGAGATGCTGATCGGCGTCACCCGCTTCTTCCGGGACGAGGCGGCCTTCCGCGTCCTGGCCGACCGGGTGATCCCCAGCCTGCTCGCCAACCGCAGCCCGACCGACATGGTCCGCGTCTGGGTCTGCGGCTGCGCCAGCGGGGAGGAGGCCTACTCCCTCGCCATCCTGTTCGCAGAGGCGCAGGAAAAGCTGGGGCGCAGCTTCGACGTCAAGATCTTCGCCACCGACATCGACCAGGACAGCATCGAGATCGCAAGTCTCGGCGAATATCCGCGCGCGATTGCCGAGGACGTGTCGCCGGACCGGCTGAGCCGCTTCTTCGTCGCGCGCGGCGACAGCTATGCGGTGTCGCGCGACATCCGCCGCATGGTGGTGTTCGCCGCCCACAACATCATGCGCGACCCGCCCTTCACCAAGATCGACCTGCTGAGCTGCCGCAACCTGCTGATCTACATGGACCAGCCGTTGCAGCGGAAGGTCCTGAGCCTGTTCCAGTACGCCCTGCGCCAGAGCGGCTTCCTGTTCCTCGGCACCAGCGAGACGCTGGGCGACCTCCAGTCCGATTTCCACACCGTCGACAGCCGCAACAAGGTGTTCCAGAGCCTGCGCGCCGGCTCCTTCCGGCTGTCGCGCCTGCTGGTGCCGACGGTGGCGGCTCCGCTGGCCCGTCATGGCGAGGATGTCGGAAGCCATGGCATGGAGGAGGGGGCGGTCATCGACGAGGCCATCGGCGCGTTGATGAAGGCCTATGTGCCGCCCTGCCTGCTGGTCAACGAACAGATGACCATCATGCATGTGTTCGGCGACGCCTCGTCCCTGCTGAAGGTGCCGGCGGGCGAGGCGACGCTGAACGTGCTGAAGCTGCTGCCCTCCTCGGTCGCCATGGTGACGGGCACCGCGCTGAACCGCGCCTTCCGCTCCGGTGAGGAGTTCGCGCTGTCCAACATCCCGGTGAAGGACCGCGAGGGGGTGGCGGCGATCAGCCTGCGGGTCCAGCCCTATGTCGCGCGCAAGACCGGGCACCGCTTCGCCCTGGTGGTGCTGGACCGCGCCAACATGCTGCCGCTGTCGGTTCCGGATTCCGACTTCGACCTGAACGCTGACGCCGCCGAGCGCATCCGCGGGCTGGAACAGGAACTGCTGTCGCGCGGCGAGAACCTCCAGGCGACCATCGAGGAGCTGGAGACCGCCAACGAGGAATTGCAGGCCACCAACGAGGAGTTGCTGGCCTCGAATGAAGAGTTGCAGAGCACCAACGAGGAACTGCAATCGGTCAACGAGGAGCTTTACTCCGTAAACGCCGAATATCAGGCGAAGGTGGAGGAGCTGACCGAGATCACCAACGACCTCGACAATCTGCTGCGCTCGACCGAGATCGGCACGGTGTTCCTGGACGTCGACTTCGTCATCCGCCGCTTCACCCCGGCGGCGGCCGGCTTCATCAACATCATCCCGCGCGACATCGGCCGCTCCATCGCGCATCTGTCCACCAACATCGACTATCCCGATTTCCTCGGCGACATCCGCAAGGTGTTCGACGGGCAGGAGGCGGTGGAACGCCATGTCCGGGTTTATGACGGCCGCTGGGTGCTGACCTGCATCCTGCCCTACCTGACCGACAAGAATCAGATCGGCGGCGTGGTGGTGACCTTCGTCGACGTGACGGAGACCAAGCAGGCGCAGGAGCGGCTGCAGAAGGTGCTGGACAGCCTGCCGGAGCATATCGCCGTGACCGACCGGGACGGCCGGATCGTCATGGTGAACGCCGCCTGGCGCGGCTTTGCCCAGCGCAACGGCGCCGCGGCGACCGAGCGCTGCGGCGTCGGTACCAACTATCTCGACGTCTGCCTCAACCCCGAGGCGGCGAAGAAGGACGGCATCGCCCGGGCGGTGCATGACGGGCTGCGCCGCATCCTGGACGGCGAAGCCGACGATTTCTCCATCGAATATCCCTGTCATTCGCCCGATGAACAGCGCTGGTTCCTGATGCACGCCACCCGCATGAACGACCATGACGGCGGCATCGTCGTCAGCCACATCAACATAACCAACCGCAAGCTGATGGAATTGCAGGTCGACGGAGCCGGCACTGGCGACCGGGGTGACGGAGGCGGGGAATGACCGAGGAATCCTCCGGCCGACTGCGGCGCCGTGCCGAAACCATTCTCAACGGCGGGAATTTCGAGGCGACGGACGTCACCGCCACCTCGATGAAGGAACTGCTGCACGAGCTGTATGTCCATCAGGCCGAGCTTGAGATCCAGAACGAGGAGCTGCGCGGCGCCCAGCAGGCGCTGGAGGCGTCCCGCCTGCAATATCTCCAGCTTTTCCAGTCGGTGCCGCTGGCCTGTCTGGCGGTGAACGCCGCCGGCATCGTCGGCGAGGCCAACGCCGCCGCCGAACGGCAGTTCGGCCTGCCGATGCTGCGGCTGAAGGGCCGCCCGCTGACCCTGCTGCTCGACAGCGTCGACCATGGCCGGCTGTTCACCGCGCTCGGCCGGCTGCGCGACCATGGGGACTGGGTCCGGCAGGAGTTCCGCTATCTCGGGCCCCAGGGCACGATCATCGACGGGCTGACCGACGCCCGCCGGGTGACGCTGGACGACAGCGACCGCGGCGACGTGCTGCTGACCATCACCGACCTGACCGAACGCAACGCTTGGCTTCGCGAGGTGCAGCAGGCCCGCGACGACGCCGAGCGGGCGCGCGCCGACTATCACCACATCCTCCAGTCGGTCGGCGACGGCATCCTGGGAGTGGACGCCGACGGCCGCATCCGCTTCGTCAACGCCGCGGCGACGGCGATGACCGGGCATCTCGACCTCGACCTGATCGGCCGCCCGCCCTCCGACCTGTTTGCCGGACCGGCGGAGGCCGGGACCGGGCTGCCGGTCGGCGAAACGGATCCGGCGGCATCCCAGGCGGGCGGGGCGGCCCGTGCGCTGGCCCTGTCGCTGACCGATGGCCGGCCGCGCAGCGTCGCCTGCGAGAAGCTCCGCCGGGAGGATGGCGGGACGCTGCTGGTGGAGGTCACCATCTCCTCCATGCTGGCGTCCGGCATGCGCCTCGCCCCGATGCAGGAGCGCATTCAGGGCGCCGTCGTCGCCTTCCGCGACGTCACCGCGCGGCGGACCGCTGAAGCGGCGCTGAACCTCAGCGAGCGGCGGCACCGGGTGCTGGTGCAGTCGCTGCACGATGCGCTGGCGATGACCGCCGTCGATGGCCGCAGCCTGCTGGCCAATGCCATGGCCGAGCGGCTGTTGGACGGCCCCGCCCGCGCCCTGCTCGACCCGATGGCGTCGGCCTTCGACGCAAATGGCAAGGCAGAGAGCCGGGCTGACGGGCAACTGGTCCCGGCAACCGCCCCGTCCACCATGGTCCCGACCACCGCCGGCCGCCGCTTCATCGACGCCAACGGCAACCGGCTGCATGGGCTTCCCCCCGCGGCGGAGGCGGTGCGCAGCGGCAAGCCGGTGGTCGAGCGCATCATCGGCGTGGTCGAGGGGGAGGAGGCCACCGCCCCCACCCGCTGGCTGCGGGTGTCGAGCCGCCCGGTCGCCGATCCCGCCGGCCGGGTCGAGGCGGTGGTGTCCAGCGTCGCCGACATCACCGCGGTGAAGGCGCTGGAACGCGAGCTGAACGTGGCGCTGGACGCGCGCGAGCGCTTCCTGGCGGCGGCGAGCCACGATCTGCGCCAGCCGGTGCAGGCCCTGATGCTGCTCTCCGACCTGCTGATGAAGGAAGCGCTTTCCCCCGGCGCCCGGCGGATGGCGGAGCAGATCCAGTCCTCGCTCGGCGGGCTGGGCGGCATGCTGGACGGGATGCTCGACATCTCCAAGCTGGAGGCGGGGCTGGTCGCCCCCAATCCGGAGTCGGTCGACATCGCCGCCCTGCTAGCCCGGCTGCATGGGGAATTCGCGCCTGCGGCCGAGAAGGCGGGGCAGACCCTGCGTCTGGTGGCGCCACCTCTGACGACACGCACCGATCCGCGGCTGCTGGAGCGGGTGCTGCGCGCTCTGCTGACCAATGCACTGCATTTCGCCCCCGGCGGGCGGGTGCTGATCGGTGCGCGGCAGCGCGGCGACCATGTGCAGATCGAGGTGTGGGATACCGGCATCGGCATCGCCGACCAGCACATCGACCGCATCTTCCAGGACTTCTACCAGGTCGGCAACGCCGCCCGCGACCGGCGCGAGGGGCTCGGGCTGGGGCTCAGCATCGCCAAGCGGCTGGTCACCATGCTGGACGGTACCATCGACGTGACCTCCTCGCTGGGCCGAGGCAGCCGCTTCACCGTCAGCCTGCCCCTGACCGAAACCAGGCCGGACATGACCGACCGGTCCGGCAGCGCCGGCCGCAGCGGAGCCGATGACGAAGCCGGGCGGCTGGTCATGCTGGTGGAGGACGACGCCGTCATCCGTATGGCGCTGGTGCTGATGCTGGAGGACTGGAACTATCGCGTGGCGGAGGCCGGCAGCGGGGCGGAGGCGGAGCAGCTTCTGGGCGACCTGATCGAGTCGGGGGAGGAGCCCGACCTGATCCTGGCCGATTACCGCCTGCCGGAAGGGACGACGGGGCTGATGGTGATGGACATGGTCCGCCGCCGCCTGTCGCGCGACATTCCCGGCGTGCTCCTGACCGGCGACACCTCGGCGGACCGGCTGCGGGAGGCGGCCGGCGCCCAATGCGCATTGCTGCACAAGCCGATCCAGCCCGGCCGTCTGCACGATACGCTGGCGGCGGCGTTGAGTGGCTAGGATGCGATCGCTTCATGCGATGGTGTCACGATGGTTTGCCGACGTAGCTTTTTTTGATTCACGTCAATGCCCGGGGCAGGTGAAGATCCATGCTATTCGAATTGTTTAAGAGGTGAACGACTCCGCAGGACGGGGATGGCTCATGCCCATCGACACGGATGCCAGCCTTGCGCGCCGGACGGTGCGCGCCCGGGCCGCAAGAGTATCGGCGATGCTGCTCGGCGGCCTGTTCGTCGGCTTCCTGCTGCTCGTCGTCGTCTTCATCGAATATCGACGCGCCATCGACTGGATCGACCACACGCACGAGGTCATCTCCGCGGTCGGGGAACTGCAATCCACTCTGTCCGACACCGAATCCGGCCAGCGCGGATATCTGCTGTTGCCGGACCCCGTTCATCTCGCCGCCTACGAGGAGGGGAGCGAGCGCAGCCGACGGTTGCTGGACAGTATCGGGTCGCTGACCGCCGACAACCCGGTGCAGCAGGACAAGTTGAAGGCTCTGCGTTCCCTGACCGCCGACAGGCTGGACCAGATAGCCGAGGTACTGCGGCAGGCCACCAAAGAAGGACTGGAGCAGGCACTGGCGACCATCCGCGAGGGAAAGGGCGCCACCACGATGGCCGCGATCCGGCGCCTGACCGCCACCATGCGGGCGGAAGAGGACCTGCTGCTTGCCCGGCGCAGCCGGCATGCCACCATCCTCGAGCTGCTGATGATTGCCTATGGGGGCATCTTCGTCACGGTCACCGCTTGGCTCTGCTTCTCGACCGTCCGGCGGCTGGAGCGGGACTATCAGGCCGAGCGGGCCGAAGGGGAGGTGCTGGCCGCGACGTTGCAGGAGAACAGGATCCTGCTGGACGAGGTCAACCACCGGGTCAAGAATTCCTTGCAGATCGTCGCCAACCTGCTGCGGACCCAGGCGATGCGGCATCGCAGTGCGGAGGTGCGGCAGGAACTGCTGGACAGCAGCAGCCGGGTGCTGGCGATTGCCGAGGTCCATCGCCGCCTCTATGGCGAAGGGGCGGTGTACGACACCGTCGAACTGACCGACCTGATCCGCAGCATCGCCGAGAACGCCGTCCCGCCCACTGGCGGGGCCGAGCCGGCGATGACCCTGGCGGCTGGCACGCTGCTGTCGGCCCCGGTCGACACCGCGGTGCCGGTGGCGCTGATCGTCAACGAGCTGCTGACCAACAGCTACAAGCACGCCTTTCCCGACGGGCGGCGCGGCAGGGTCACGGTGGATATGGCGGTGGCGGGGAACGAGGTCCGCATCGATGTCGCCGACGACGGCATCGGCCTGCCGGAGGAGGTCGCGGGCAGCAGTGGCGGCGGCTTCGGCCTGAACACGGCCCGCAATCTTACGAGGCAATTAAGGGGGCGTCTGGAGATCGAACGTTTGACACCGGGGACCCGTTTCCTTTTAACTTTCCCAATGAAGCCGTCTGCTCCAACTCAGGCGTGATCCTTCCGGCGGATCCACAAAATATACAAGAAAAACAATGAAGATACTGATCATAGAGGATGAATTCCTGATCGCCGAGGGCGTGTCGCTGACTTTGCAGTCGGCCGGCCACGCGGTGACGGGCATCGCCGAGGATCTGCCGACCGCCCTTGCCCTGGCCGGGCAGGAGAAGCCCGACATGGCCTTCGTCGACATCAAGCTGGCCAACGGCTCGAACGGGCTCGACGTCGCCCGCGCATTGAAGGCGATGGGGATCGCTTGCGTCTTCGCCACCGGCAACCCGCCCAACAGGGCGCAGGCCGGCGGGGTCGGGCTCGGCTACATCGCCAAGCCCTTCTCGCCGCGCGTGCTGGTCCAGACCGCCGCCTTCGTCGCCGGCACGCTGTCGCCCTGCGCGCCGTCCGCGGCGGCGCCCCACGGGTTCGTCACGCTCTAAGAGTGCGAGCCCTCAGAATCCGGTGAAGCGGGTGAAGCCTTCGGCCGGTTCGCGGTCCGTCGGGAAGTTGTTTTCCGGTGCCGACCAGTCGGCGAAGCCCAGCGCCATGCCGCTGGCGATGATCTCGCCGTCGGGCAGGCCCAGATGCCGAGCGGTGATGGCGTGGCGGTAGCAGAAGGCGGCCTGCGGGCAGGTCTCCAGCCCGAAGCCGCGGGCGACGATCATGACATTCTGCATGAACATCCCGAGGTCGAGCCACGCCCCCTTGCCCATGTCGCGGTCGATGCTGAAGAACAGCCCGACCGGCGCCCCGAAGAACAGCCAGTTGCGGCCATGCTGGCGCGCCATCCGCTCGCGGTCGCCCTTGCCGATGCCGATGGAGCCGTAGAGCGCCCAGCCCACCGCCCGCCGGCGGCCCAGATAGGGCTCCCGCCAGCTTTCGGGATAATAGGGATATTCCGGCACCTCCGGCTCCCCGGCCTCATGGGCGGCCAGCAGCTCCGCCGACAGGGCGGCGCGCGCCTCCCCGGCGATGGCGTGGACCTTCCAGGGCTGGATGTTGGAGCCGCTCGGCGCGCGGGCGGCGAGGTCGAGGATGCGCAGCACCGTCTCCCGCTCCACCGGCGTGGCCAGGAAGGCGCGGATGCTGCGCCGGCCGGCGACGGCGTCCAGCACGGGCAGGGCCGTGGGGTCAGCGCTCATCGCCGGCCGCCTCTCCCCCCATTTCTCCCTCGACCTCCACCGCCGGTTCGTGCCGGACCGGGAAATTGACGGACCGGGCGATGAAGCATTTCTCCGCCGCCTCGTGATGCAGGGCCAGCGCCTTGCCGGCGTCGGACCCCGGCGCCAGCGTCACCCGCGGGCGCAGAACGACGGCGGTGAACTGGCCGCCGCCGTCGGTCTCCTCCTCCATCATCCCGTCCGCATCGTCACTGTAGCCGGTGACGACGATCCCGGCGGCCGAGCAGAGATGCAGGTACCAGAGCTGATGGCAGGAGGACAGGGCGCCGACCAGCATCTCCTCCGGGTTCCAGCGCGCCGGATCGCCGCGGAAGGCCGCGTCGGAGGTGGCGGGGATCGCCGGCTTGGTCCCGGCGCTCAGCGTGTGGTCGCGGCTGTAGGCCCGGTAGGACGAGGTGCCGGTGCCGAGATTGCCGGTCCAGTCGAGACGGACGGCATAGCGGTGTTCCTTGTGCGCCATGGAGTTCCTCCCTTCTACTGCATCACGAACATCAATAGCGCCGGCAGGCCGACGAAGGCCATGGCGGTGGACCCCAGGACCATGCCGGCGACATCCTCCGGCGCGTTGCCGTAGCGCAGCGCCCAGAGATAGTTGAAGACGGCCACCGGCATCGAGCTTTGCACCAGCACCACGCCGCGCGCCGCTCCGGTCAGCCCCATCGCCCAGGCCACCAGCAGCCCCATGGCGAAGCCGACCGCCAGCCGGAAGGCCGACATCGACAGGGCCCGCACCGCGCCGGAGAGGCGCAGCTTCGACAGCGCCACCCCCAGCGAGAACAGCATCAGCGGCACGGCGCAGTTGCCCAGCAGCGTGGTGGTGTTGCCGATCCACACCGGCAGCGGCAGTCCGGACAGCTGGATCGCCACCGCCGCCGCCACCGCGTAGATCGTCGGGGTGCGCGCCATCTGCCCCAGGTCGAAGCGCCCGGCGGCCAGCGCCGGCCCCAGCGTGAACTGCCCCACCGACATCACCGCATAGAACAGCACGGCAAGGCTGAGGCCGTTCTCGCCGAAGGCGAACAGGCAGACCGGCAGGCCCAGGTTGCCGGCGTTGGGGAAGGCCATCGCCGGCACATAGACCCGCAGCGACAGCCCCGACGCCAGCAGCACCGGGACCGACGCCAGCGCCGTCAGCGCCATGCACAGCGTCGCCGCCAGCGCCATCTCCCCCATCACGTCGGCGGACAGGTGCAGCCGCGTCAGGGCGGCGAAGACCAGGCAGGGCGACGACACGTTGATGGCGAAGGTGGTGATGAAGGCGCTGTCGTAGGGCAGCTTCCCCCGGGTCCAGCCATAGCCGAGTGCAGCTACCACGAAAACCGGGGCCAGCACGGCGAAGGCGTCGGACAGAAGGGCGGAGATGGGCATGGAGGCTGGCGGAACCCTGTGCTGCAACCGATGGGTAGGCGAATTGTCGGCCACCATGGCGGCATTCCCGCCCGCCGTCATCCCCCCAAGCCCAAGCCGGGACGCAGGGCAGCCGCGCGACAGGGCTCGGCAGGGCTCGGATCGCTGGGGCGTTCCCGGACCCTTGCGGCACATCCCCCCCCGAGTCGCACCCATTCGCATGCGGCGGCGATGAAAACGGCTGCGGACCTACCGTTATCGGAACGACACAGGTCCGCCGGAATACAGCTTCTGAGCGGGCTTTATCTCAAGTCAGTAACGATTTGTAACGAAGCTTGAGCCATAAGGGGGCACCCACTAGGGTGCAATGGCCTCATTCTGCGGATTTGCATGACAACCTCGCCCGGCGCCAAGACCGTTGTTCGGCCCCTGAACAATAAGGCGCAGCAATCCAAACGACAGCCGAACCTGAACAGCCGCCGATTCTCCCTGCGTTCGGTTCTGCTCTGGATTCTATTGTTGCTGTCGGCGGGTTTGTTTCTTGCGCTGGCCGCCTTGCCCGTTGGAAGATTTGCAAGCGCCGCCATCTCGGCCGGCGTGGTGGCCGCCGCCTTCGTGCTCGGGCGCTTCGCCCAGCGCTTCTGGCATGCCCGCACGCTGACCGTCCTGCTGCTGGCCTTTGTCACCTTCCGCTATTTCTTCTGGCGCCTGACCGGCACGCTGCCGCCGGCGGACGATCTGGTGAATTTCATTCCCGGCGTGACCCTGTTCGCGGCCGAGGCGCTGTCCTTCGTCCTGTTCCTGACCTCGCTGTTCGTCATCATCGACCCGCTCGCCCGCGAGCCGTCGGAACCGACGGGCGATCCCGCCTTCTGGCCCAGCGTCGACGTCTACATCCCCTCCTACAACGAGGAGCCGGAGCTGCTGGAGACGACGCTGGCCGCTGCGGTCTGCATCGACTACCCGCGCGACAAGCTGCATGTCTATCTGCTGGACGACGGCGGCACCGACCAGAAGCTGGCGCACAGCAACCCCGAACAGGCCGCGGCGGCTTTGGCCCGGCGCGAGACGCTGACCGCGCTGTGCGAACGGTTGCAGGTCACCTACATGACCCGGCCGCGCAACGAGCATGCCAAGGCCGGCAACATCAACCACGCCTTTCATAAGACCTCGGGCGATCTGCTGCTGATCCTGGACGCCGACCATGTGCCCACCGTGGGCATCCTGAAGGCGACGGTCGGCTTCTTCCAGCAGGACCCCGGCCTGTTCCTGGTCCAGACGCCGCATTTCTTCGTCAATCCCGACCCGGTCGAATACAACCTCGGCACCTTCGAGCGGATGCCGAGCGAGAACGAGATGTTCTATTACTCGATCCAGCCTGGGCTGGACCGCTGGAACGGCTCCTTCTTCTGCGGATCTGCCGCCATCCTGCGCCGCGCGGCGCTGGAGGAGGTCGGCGGTTTCAGCGGCGACACGGTCACCGAGGATTGCGAGACCGCGCTGGAGCTGCACTCGCGCGGCTGGCGCAGCGTCTATCTGCCGCGCCCGCTGATCGCCGGATTGCAGCCGGAGACCTTCGACAGCTTCATCGCCCAGCGGTCGCGCTGGACCCAGGGCATGATCCAGCTGTTCCTCCTGAAGAATCCGCTGCTGAAGCGCGGCCTGACATTCTCGCAGCGGCTGTGCTACCTCAGCACCATGCTCTACTGGTTCTTCTGGTTCTGGCGGCCGATCTTCCTGCTGTCGCCGCTGTGCTATGCCCTGTTCGGGCTGGAGATCTACCGCATCAACCTGCCGGACTTCGGCTGCTTCGTCATTCCGCACGTCTTCGCCGCCGCCTTCCTGTCGCAGTTCCTGCATGGGCGGATGCGCTGGCCGCTGTTCTCGGAGCTGTACGAGTATCTGCAATCCTTCCACGTCTCCCGCGCGGCGCTGGCGACGCTGATCCGGCCGCGCGATCCGGTGTTCAAGGTGACCGCCAAGGGCCAGTCGGTGGAGGAGGACGGCTTCTCGCCGCTCGCCACCCCATTCATCGTCACCACGCTGCTGCTGGCGGCCGGGCTGGGCGCCTGCGCGTGGCGCTATTCCATCTTCCCCGAACACCGGGCGGCCATCGTTCCGGTGGCGGTTTGGTGCTCGCTGAGCCTGCTGCTGGCGTTGGGCGGCCTCGCCGTCGTCTATGAGCGCAAGCGCGTCCGCCGGCAGGAACGCTTCACCGTCGACCGCCCCGCGGTGCTGAAGTTCGAGGACGGCACCGGCATCGACCTGACGGTCGCCGACGTGTCGGCCGGCGGCGTCGGGCTGATCGTCGATCCGAAATGGCGCGAGCTGCTGAGCCGGCCCGACCAGACGCCGGTGCTGACCATCGCCGCGACGGAGACGGAGGCGGCGACCACCACCGGCGTCCGTTTCTTCCGCATCGAGATGCGCAACGGCGAACTGGCGGTCGGCGCCGGTTTCGCCCCGCGCGACCGCCAGGACATCGTGGAGATGGCGCGCTTCGTCTTCGGCAACAGCGTCGGCTGGGACATCTTCCTCGACCGCAAGCGGGTGGCCGCACCGACCTTCTTCGGCGGGCTGCTGTTCTTCGCCACCCGCGTGGTTCCGCGGCTGGGCCATGTCCTGCTGGCCCTGCCGGGCGCGCTGCGCCGCATCCTGACTTTCCAGGCTCCGTAACGGCGATGGCGGTCCAGGGAAACCAAACCGGCGGAAGCCGGATGCTGCGGGCGTCGCCATTGACGTTGTTGGCGGCCCTGAGCGCGCTGCTGTCGCTGTGGATCGGCCTATGCGCCGGCTGGGCGTCGCCGGCGCAGGCCGCCGACCGCCGGGTGATCCCGCTGTCGAACCTGCGCGACGGCCAGCCGGAGGTCACGCTGCATGGCGAGACGGAGACGGTGGTGCTGCGCGCCGTCCTGCCGCCGGTGATCGGGCTGACCAGCGCCATGCTGACGCTGACCTACGAGAACGGCATCGACATCCTGCCCGAAAAGGGGTCGATGTCGGTCTTCATCAACGGCTCGCCGGTGGCCGACCTGCCGCTCGCCGCCTTCCGCGGGCCGGTCAACGCCTCCATCACCCTGCCCGGCAGCCTGATCCGCCCCGGCGAGAACCAGATCGTCTTCCAGACCAGCGCCCAGCACCGCGCCATCTGCACGGTCCGCGGCACCTACGATTTGTGGGCGCGGGTCAACCTTGTCGCCTCGTCGCTGACGCTGATGTCCGACGGCGGCGTGCCGGAGCCGGACCTCGCCATGGTGCGCCAGCTTCTGGCCTCCGCTGACCGCGCGCGGGAGCCGCTGGCCATCGTCCAGCCCGGCAGCGAGATCGACGCCGATCATCTCGGCTGGGGCTCCATGGTGGCGCAGTCCTACGGCCTGCTGCTGGGCGACCAGACCCCGCGGGTGGTGGCGGTGCCGGTGAAACCCGCCGGCAATGCCCAAGGCAATGCCCAGGGCAACCCTCCCGGCACTCCCGCCCCGACGCTGGAAAACCTGCCGCTGCCGGGCGGCAAGAACATCCTGATCGGCACCCGCGACCGCCTCGCTCCCCTGCTGGGCGAGGCGCGGGCGGCTGCCATCGGCGGACCGTTCCTCGGCGTTTATCCGTATGCCGTCAACAAGGGCGGTCCGGAGGGAAGCGGCGCAGGCGGCGGTGGCTTCGTCGCCGTCGCCTCGGGACGGACCCAGCAGGAGGTCGATCAGGCGGTGATGCGGCTGGCCGACGTGACCCGGCCGCTGCCGACCCAGACCGCGATGATCGTCACCGACGCGGCGGTCCCGGCCGCACCACCGGCCCCGCCAGTGCAGGTGGAGGGGCGCTACCGCCTGTCGGACCTCGGTTTCCAGACGGTGCAGCACAGCGGCTACCGCTACACCGGCCATTTCGGCCTGACCCTGCCGGCCGGCTTCGCCCCGGTCAGCGACCGCTCCATCCTGTTCCACGTCAACGCCGCGTTCGAAGGCAACCTTGGTCCCGGCGCGGTGCTGAACGTCCGGGTCAACGGCAAGTCGGCCGGCGCCATGGAGATCGACAAGCGCTCCAGCGGCATCATCGAGAATGGCGAGATGCCGCTGCCGATGGCGCTGTTCCGTCCCGGCCCCAACCTGATCGAGCTGGAGGCGGAGCTGCCGCCGGCCGGCGGCACCGACTGCGTCTTCGCGGTGCGGCGCCCGACCTTCACCCTGCTGGACAGCTCCAGCATCGAGATCCCCGGCTTCGCCCGTCTGGTCACGCTGCCGAATCTGGGCGGCTTCGCCAACACCGCCTTTCCCTATGGAGGCACCGCCGGGGGAGAGCAGGCGCCGCCCTTCGATCTGGTCGTCGTCGGGCGCGACCCCGCCTGGTTCGGCGCCGCCTGGAGCCTGACCGCCAAGCTGGCGCAGCGGGCCGGCGACCTGATGGCGGTGGTGCCCTACACCGGCTGGGACGGGCTGCCGAACGACAACGCGCTGATCGTCGGTCCGGTCGCGGCGCTGCCGCAGGCCGTCTTCACCTCGGCCCCGCTGCCGGCCGACCGGCTGGCCGGTCTCCTGGAGGCGGGCGCCCTGATCGCCCAGGCCAAGGCCCGTGGCGAGCCGATGGCGGCGGCCGACCGCCGGGCCCTGGCCGACCGGCTGCGTCTCGGCTGGTCCGGCACTGCCGCCCGTCCGGGGCCGGCGCGGCCGGGGGGGGTGCCGCAGGGGATGGGGCAGCAGATGGGCATCGCGGGCTCGGCGCTGGCCACCGACGGCGGCGCGGCCAACCGTTGGCAGCGGATGGCGGGCGACGCCAAGGACCCGGCCGCCGCCGGGCGCGGCTGGGTGCCCGACTGGGCGCGGCGGGTGATGGCGGCGGCGGCGCGCTACATCAACAGCTGGACGGTGGAGGAGGCGCCGGTCGACGTGGTCGCGCTGACCGAGAATGCCGAAACCCTGCCGGAAGCGGCGCTGCTGCAATACCGGGCACCGGGTGCCGAGCCGCTGACCTGGACGCTGCTGACCGCGGCAGATCCGCGCGCCGTCGACCGCGCCATGCGCAGCCTGGGCGAAGCCGGCCTGTGGGACAAGCTGCGCGGCGGCGGGGCGCTGTGGAGCAGTGCCGCGCCGGCCATCACCACGCTGGAGGTGTCGCGTCCCTACCAGATCATTCTCAATCCCTTTGACATCGGCAACCTGATCCTGATTCTGGCCCGCAACCTGTCGCAGCGGATCGAGCTTCTGTTCGCCCTGCTGCTGGGGACGGCGGTGGTGCTGACGGTCAGCATGCGCCTTCTGCTGAAGAGCGGGCATCGGGAACGGAGCGGGTCATGACGTCCCCTGTCGGAACATCGCGGCGCGGCATGCTGATCGGGACGGCCGCCCTCGGGCTGGCTGCGGCGGTGCCGGGGACTTCGCGCGCCGCCCCCTATGACGGGGCGGCGTGGCGCCGCTATGCCGAGCGTTTCCTGCTGCCGGAAGGCCGTATCGTCGACACCGGCAACAAGGGCATCAGCCATTCCGAAGGGCAGGGCTACGGCATGCTGCTGGCGGTGGCGGGGGGCGACCGCGCCGCCTTCGACCGGCTGTGGGGCTGGACCCAGCGCGTGCTGATGGTGCGCGGCGACGGGCTGGCGGCGTGGCGCTGGACGCCCGACGGCGGGGTCGCCGACCGCAACAACGCATCCGACGGCGACATGCTGATCGCCTGGGCGCTGCTGCGCGCCGCCGAGACATGGCAGGCGGAGGCCTACCGCACCGCCGCCGCCGCCATCGTCAAGGCGCTGGCCGCCGGGGTTCTGGTGGAGCAGGCCGGGCTGACCGTGCTGCTGCCGGGCCGCGACGGCTTCCGCAAGGGCGAGACGCTGGTCCTCAACCCCAGCTACTGGATCTTTCCGGCCATCCGCGCCTTCGCCGCCTTGGCCGGCGGCGAGCGCTGGAGCAAGCTGTCGGACGCCGGGCTGGTCCTGCTGTCGAAGGCCCGCTTCGGCGGCTTCCAGCTGCCGCCGGACTGGATGACCCTGGACGCCGCCGGAACGGTGGGCATCGCCGACGGCTTCAAGAAACAGTATGGCTACGACGCCGTGCGGGTGCCGCTCTATCTGGCGATGGACGGCTATCGCGATCCCTATTACTTCCGCCCCTTCGCGACGCTGGCGACCAAGTATGGCGCCTCGGCGGTTCCCGCCACCGTGTCGCTGCCGGGCGGCACCACCACCCAGGTGGCGGCGTCGGTCGGCATGCTGGCGGTCTACCGGCTGGCCTGCAAGCTTGCCGGGGCCGGGGCCGGCGACGCCGTGACGGTGCCGCCGCTGGCGCCCGACGAGGATTACTACTCCACCACCTTGGCCCATCTTTCCGCGCTGGCGGCGCAAAGCCTGGGGATCGATCCGTGACCCGTCCTCTCCTCCTTTCCGCCCTTCTCCTCGCCGGCATCGTCGTGGCTGGTGGGTCAGATGCCTGGGCGCAGTCGAACGGCGGCGCGCGGGCGCTGGCTCCCGGCGTGAAGGTGGAGGTGGCGCCGGCTCCCGGCAGCGGCTCTGCACCCGCCGCCGGCAAGGTGGACGAGACGGCGCTGCGCTATTACGCCCGCATCGGCGACGGCGAGCGGATGGAGGCGGAGATCGCCCGCCTGCGCGCTCTCGACCCAGGCTGGGAACCGCCCAAGGATCTGTTCGCGCCGCAGCCGACGACCGCCGGCGTCGACGAGACGCCGTTCTGGACTTTGATGTCCGCCGGCAAGGTGGCGGAGGCGCGGGCCGCCATCGCCGAACAGCGGCGCAAGTCGCCGTCCTGGCAGCCGTCGGACAAGCTTTTGCAGGAACTTGAACTGGCCGAGAGCGCCGGGCGCATCCGCTCCGCCAGCGACACCAAGCGCTGGCAGGAGGTGGTCGATGCCGCCGCCGCCCAGCCGGAGGCGGTGGCCTGCAACCGGCTCGACAATGCCTGGCGTCTGGCGGAGGCCTATGCCGAGCTGAAGCAGACCGACCGCGCCTTCGACACCTACAAGACCATTGTCTCCACCTGCCCCAAGGCGAAGGAGCGGCGCGACACCATCTTCAAGGCGTCGCGCCATCTCAGCCCGGAACGGCTGCGCGAGCTGTCGGCGCTCGGCGCCACCGCCAACCCCGCGACGGGGGAGGATTACTCCGCCGTCCGCAGCGCCGAGGCGGAGCTGGAGACCGGCCGCCTGCTGGAGCGTCTCGGGAACGCGAAGCCCGGCGCCTTGTCGGCGGGCGACCTGTCGCGCGTCCAGGGCATCGTCCGCGACAAGCAGGACGCCGACGGCGCCATCGCGCTCGGCTGGTATTTCCAGAAGCAGAAGAATTTCGCCGAGGCGCAGAGCTGGTTCACCCAGGCCAATGAGTGGACGCCGTCGGACAAGGCGGCGGAAGGGCTGGTTCTGGCCTACAACGGGTTGGGCGACAAGGCGCAGGCCCGTGCCGCCGCTGCCCCCTGGAAGGGCAAGTCGAGCCGCATCGATCAGGCGCTGAAGGCGGTGGATCCGCCGCGCGGCCCCTCCGGCCCCGGCGGCGGACGCAGCGCGCCGCAGGGCCCGAGCGAGCTCGACCGCGCGCTGGCCCGCCACGACTTCGCCGCGTGCATCAGCATCATCCGCGGCACCATCGCCAGAAGCGGCCCGACCGCCTCCCTGTTGCAGCAGCGCGGCTGGTGCCTGCTGGAGCTGAAGCGCCCGTCGGAGGCCGAGGCCGCCTTCGCCGAGGCGCAGACCCTGGCCGCCCGCGAACCTGCCCCAACACCTGCCAAGGGCGGGGCTTCGGCGGCCGGAAAGGCGGGCAGCCGCAGCCCCGCCGCATCGGGCCTGCCGCAGACGGCGACGCCGGCCCAGGAGAACGCCTATGGGCAGGCCATCGCGCGTCTGGCGACCGGCGACGTGACCGGCCTGACCCGCGACCTGCCGCGCGCCAATTTGACCGCGACGCAACGGGCGGAAATCCGCGCCTCGCTGATGGCGACGGAGGCCGGCCGGGCGCTGGAGGACAAGCGCTACAACGACGTGCTGCGCCTGCTCGATGCCCGCAAGGAGCTGGAGCCGGAGCCGCGCAACCTCGGCATCGTGCGCGGCTGGGCGCTGTACAACCTGATGCGCTTCGATGAAGCCTACGTCCAGTTCAAGTCCATCGACGACCGGCTCAGCACCGAGGAATCGCGCGAAGGCCTCTCCACTGCCTGGAAGACGATCTACCATGACTGGTAAGGAAGCCCCGATGGCCGTGATGCGGATGGCCCTGACTCCCATGCCCCGGATCGCGAGGCGCGCTGCGCTGTGGGCGGCGCTGGCGGCGGCCACGCTGCTGACCTCCGGCTGCGCCGGCTGGGTTCGCGACAACCTGACCCAGTCGGCCACCCCCTGGCGCCGCATCCAGCCGGCGGCGCTGCCGGTGACCCTGCCGGACAGCCGCGATTTCCCCATCGTCGCCGCCCGCATGCGCGACACCGGCACGGTCTACAAGACCTACAACGTGGCGCTGGGCAACCCGACCTCCTTGGCCGGGGAGAACCGCCTGACCGTCGACGTGCAGACCCTGCCGGACAGCCTGTTCGGCGCCCTGGTCCAGCCGCCGCGCGTCTTCCCGGTGCCGCTCTACACCATGGAAACGCTGACGGTGACGACCCGGCGCGAGTTTCCCGACATGAAGGTGAAGGTCGCCGACGGCGCCCGCCGCAACCGCTACGGCGATTACGACTACGCCACCGCCCAGGATGCGGTGAACAGCTGCGTGCTCGCCTGGCAGCTGATCACCGACCACAAGCGGATGCTGCCGGAACGGATCGAGGCGGTTCGGCTGGAGTACAGGGTCTGCGGTGTCGGCTCCGACATCCGCGCCCTGCTGGCTCCCTTCGACGGCCTGACCCTGACCCTGCCGGAGACGATCCTGGAAGCGCAGGATCTGGGGGGACTCTAGGAGCGCGCCCGCGATGACCACCGTATCCGAAGCCTTGCGTATCGCCGTTGGCCTGCACCAGGACAACCGGCTGGCCGAGGCGGCGGACATCTACCGGAAGATCCTCCAGGCCGCACCCGAGGTGGCCGATGCGTGGCACCTGCTGGGCGTGCTGCGCCACCAGACGGGCGAGCATGCCGAAGCGGTGCGGCTGATCGGCGAGGCGATCGGCCGGGATCCCCTGTGCGCCGCCTATCGCGACAATCTGGGATCGGCGCTGCGGGCGGCGACGCAGGCGGACCGGGCGGCCGGTCAGCATCGGGCGGCGATGGCGCTCGATCCCGCCTGGGTCAAGCCGTTCGGCAACCTCGCCGGCGCCCTGACCGACCTCGGCGACGGGGCCGCGGCGGCGGACGCGCTGGGCCGGGCCCTGCGGCTGGCGCCGGACAATGAGGGCTACCTGCTGCGGCTCGGCGACTGTCTCTATGCCCAGGATCGGACCGCGGAGGCCGAGGCGCAGTACCGGCGGCTGGACGCGCTCCAGCCCGGCCGGCCCGATTGCCTGTACCGTCTGGGGCTGTGCCGGCTGGCGGTGAGCCGGGTGATGGGCGTCGCGCTCGCCGCTGCCGGCCGGCTGGTCGACCGGGGTGCCCTGGCCGAGGCCATCGCCGCTTTCGGCCGTGCCGCCGACGGCGGCCATGGCGATGCCGGCAGGAACCTGTTCGGGACGGCGGTCGTCGCGGTCCAGACCGGCGTGATGGACGACGCAACGCTGGAGCGGGTCGCCGCCGCCGCCCGCCGCCGGCTGATGAGGGAGCCGCGCGACAGCGTCGCCCTGTCGGTGGTCTGCTACGCCCTCTACCGGCGGCAGCGGCTCGCCCTTGCGGAGCGCTATTTCCGCAAGTTCGCCCGCCATTGGACGGCGGCGGAGATCGCCGCCGATTTCGAGATGCTGCTGTGGTCGATGGTGCGCAGCGGGCCGGCCTTCTTCGAAGCGCTGGCCGCCGGGTCGCCGGACTGCTTCGCCCGCGCCGCCCGCCGCATGCCGGTGGCCGCGAAGTCCGACGGCCGGCCGATCCTGCTGGTCGGCTGCGACGGCGGCTATTGGCGCCGCTTCGGCGCCGGCTTCCTTGAGACATGGCAAGGCAAGGCCGCGTCCTGCGCCTTGCATGTCCATGTCGTCAACCCGCCGGCCGACATCGAGGCGGAGCTGATGCGGCTGGCGCGGGCGAAGCAGTGCGGCGGCCTGCCGCTGTCGGTCTCCTTCGAAGCCGTCGATCTCGGCGCCCTGCCGGAGTCGGTGCGGCTGACCTATTACGCCTCCGCCCGCTTCGCGGTGACGCAGCAGCTTCTGCGGGCAGGGGCCGGGCCGGTGATCCAGATCGACGTCGATGCGCTGCTGCTCGCCGATCCCGGCCTCGCCATGGCGGCGTCGCCGTCCTGGGACGTGGCGGTGATGCAGGACCGGCGCGGCCGCGGGCCGACCCGCGATTTCCTCGCCGGCTTCCTCGCCTTCAACCGCACACCGGCGGCCCAGCGTTACCTCGACCTTGTCGTCGCCTATATCGGCCGGCATTTCGACGAGGGCCGGGCCTTCTGGGGGCTGGATCAGGCGGCCCCCTACTGCACCTACGACCATCTGGTCCGCAGCGGCGGAGCGCCGGCCCTGATCCGCTTCGACTTCGAAGCCTTCCCCTTTCTGCATTTCCTCGAAAAGTGAGGCGGCCTCACGCCGCCTGCGCCGTCCGCTCCCGCAACCGCTGCTCCAGTGCCTGCCAGCGCGGCTCGACCGCCTCCATCGCGCGCTGCTTGACCGGGCCGAAGCCGCGGATCTCCTGCGGCAAGGCCGCCAGTTCCACCGCGGTGGCGAGGCGGTCGGACGACAGCCGCTCGGCGATCTCCGCCACCGTGGCCTCATAGCGGGCGACCAGGGCGCGTTCCATCTTCCGTTCCGCAGTGTAGCCGAACGGGTCGAGCGCCGTGCCGCGCAGCCGTTTGCAAGCCGCCAGCCCGCGGAACACCGGCAGGATCCAGGCGCCCAGCGCCATCTTGCGCGGCTCGCCATAGCCGTTGGTGTCGCGCGACAGCAAGGGCGGGGCGAGGTGGAAGACCGGCTTCCAGTCGCCGTCGAAACGGTCCTTCAGGCTTTTGGCAAAGGCCGGATCGCTGTGCAGGCGGGCGACCTCATACTCGTCCTTGTAGGCCATCAGCGTGAAGGCGCTGCGCGCCACCGCTTCGGCCAGCGCGGTCGATCCGGGGGCGACGCGGGTCTCCGACTGCCGCGCCCGCTCCACCAGCGCGCGGTAACGGTCGGCATAGGCGCGGTCCTGATAGTCGGCCAGGAACGCCGCCCGCCGCTCGACGATGGCGGCCAGATCGGTGGCCGGCGCTTCCTCCTCCGCACCCAGTGTCGCCAGCAGCTCCGGCCGGTGTGCGGCGAGGCGGCCGAAGGCGAAGGCGCGCAGGTTGGCGGGAACGCCGGTGCCGTTCAGTTCGATGGCGCGGGTCAGCGCCTCCAGCCCGACCGGCAGCAGCCCCTTCTGGAAGGCGACGCCCATCAGGAAGACGTTGGCGAGGATGCTGTCGCCGAACAGCGCGGTGACCACCCGGTTGGCGTCCACCACCTCCACCCGGTCGGGTCCGGCGGCGCGGCGCAGGGACCGCAGCAGCGATCCGGCATCGGGGAGCTTGGCGCGATCGCGGGTGAAGGCGCCGGTGGGGGCGACATGGGCGTTCGCCACCACCCGCGTGCGGCCGAGCCGCACCGTCTTCAGCGCGTCGGGAGAGGCCGCGACCACCGTGTCGCAGGCCAGCACCAGCTGCGCCTGCTTCGGATCGATCCGCGCCTGATTGAGCCGCTCCGCGTCGCCCGCCACCCGCAGGTAGCTGTAGACCGCACCGCCCTTCTGCGCGAATCCCATGAAGTCGAGCACCGAGGACGCCTTGCCCTCCAGATGCGCCGCCATCGCCAGCACGGCACCGATGGTGACGACGCCGGTGCCGCCGACGCCGACGATGAGGATCTCGGCGGGATCGGCGGTCGTGGAGCAGTGCGGCAGAGGCAGCGCCGCCAGATCGTCGGCGAAGCGGGCGGCGACGCTGTCGGGGTCCGGCTTGCGCAAGGTTCCGCCGACAACCGAGACGAAGCTGGGGCAGAAGCCGTCGGCGCAGGAATAGTCCTTGTTGCAGCTGGACTGGTCGATCTGGCGCTTCACGCCGAATTCGGTCTGCTTGGGCTGCACCGACAGGCAGTTCGACTTCTTCCCGCAATCGCCGCAGCCTTCGCAGACCAGATCGTTGATCACCATCCGGCGTGCCGGGTCGGCCATGGTGCCGCGCTTGCGCCGGCGGCGCTTCTCGGCGGCACAGGTCTGCTCATAGACGATGGCGGTGACGCCGGGAATCTCGCGCATCTCGCGCTGGACGGCATCGAGATCCTCGCGGTGATGCACGGTGGTGAAGGGGGCGAGGCCGGACCGGCTGTCGTATTTCTCCGGCGCGTCGCTGACCACGGCGATGCGGGTGATGCCCTCCGCCGCCAGCTGGCGGGTGATGGCGTCGACGGAGATCGGGCCGTCCACCGGCTGGCCGCCGGTCATGGCGACAGCGTCGTTGAACAGGATCTTGTAGGTGATGTTGATCCTGGCGGCCACCGCCTGCCGGATCGCCAGCAGGCCGGAATGGAAATAGGTGCCCTCGCCCAGATTCTGGAAGATGTGCGGGCGCTTGCTGAAGGGCGCCTGTCCGATCCAGCTGACGCCCTCGCCGCCCATCTGGCTCAGCCCCACCGTGTCGCGGTCCATCCACGACGCCATGAAATGGCAGCCGATGCCGGCCATCGCCTTGCTGCCCTCCGGCACCTTGGTCGAGCTGTTGTGCGGGCAGCCGGAGCAGAAATAGGGCGTGCGGGGCAGGGCAGGGGCGGCCAACGCTTCGCCGGGCAGCAGCTCCGCCAGCCTGCCGGAGAAATCACGGTCCGGGAAACGGTGGCGGATGCGCTCCACCAGCGCCTTGGCGACGATCCAGGGGCGCAGTTCGCCGGTGGCGGGCAGGAGATGCGCGCCGAATTCGTCGGTCTTGCCGACGACGGCGCGCGGGCGCTCGCCGGCCGGCAGGTGGAACAGCAGGTCCTTCAGCTGTCCCTCGACGACGGGGGCCTTCTCCTCGACCACCAGGATTTCCTCCGCCCCGCGCGCGGCGGTCAGGGCGAAGTCGGGCTCCAGCGGCCAGGACAGGCCGATCTTGTGGACCGACAGCCCGATCTCCGCCGCCTCCGCCGGGCCGATACCCAGCAGGCGCAACGCCTCCATCAGGTCGAGATGCGCCTTGCCGGTGGTGACGATGCGCAGCCACCCACCGGTCCCCAGCACGCTGCGGTCGATCCGGTTGACGCGGGCGAAGGCCTTCACCGCCGCGACCTTGGCGGCCAGACGCTCCTCGATGGCGAGGCTGGGCAGGTCGGGCCAGCGGTAATGCAGGCCCCCCGGCGACGGATCGAACGCCACCGGCAGGAAGCCGCGCTCCAGCGACGGCAGCCGGACGGTGGCGGAGCTTTCCACCGATTCCGAGATCGCCTTGAACCCGACCCACGCCCCGGAAAAGCGCGACAGGGCGTAACCGTAAAGGCCGAAGTCGAGATACTCGCGCACGCCCGACGGGTTCAGCACCGGCATCGACCATGCGATCATCGCAAGGTCGCTCTGGTGCGGCATGCTGGAGGACACACAGCCATGGTCGTCGCCGGCCACCGCCAGAACCCCGCCGCGCGGCGAACTGCCATAGGCGTTGGCATGCTTCAGCACGTCGCCGGAGCGGTCCACCCCCGGCCCCTTGCCGTACCACATCCCGAACACGCCATCGACGGTGGCCTCGCCGGAGGATTCGACCTGCTGGGTGCCCATGACGGCGGTGGCGCCCAGATCCTCGTTCACGCCGGGGACGAAGGTGATGGCGTGGGTATCGAGATGCCGGCTGGCCTGCCACAGCGCCTGATCCAGCCCGCCCAGCGGCGAGCCGCGATAGCCGCTGACGAAGCCGGCGGTGTTCAGCCCCGCCCGCCGGTCGCTCTCCGCCTGGAGCAGCAGCAGCCGGACCAGCGCCTGGGTGCCGGACAGATAGACTTGGCCTTCGGCCCGGCCATAGCGGTCGTCCAGGCGATAGCCGTCATCGAACGCCACCTGCTCAGGCCGCAGACCTTTCGGCATGCCGTCCATCTCTCGTCCCCTCGGATTTCTTTTCTGGGAACAAGTCTGCGCCTTTCGCAGGCAAATGATTTTGCGGGTTGGCCGGGGATCGGGGGTGTTCGGAAAATCCTGTTGCGGATTGTTGGATGAGTCAGCGAAATTTTTGCGCGGCACCGCCGCGTCCGGACGGGGTTACCCCCGCAGGGCGGCGCGGCGGTCGGCCCGCATCAGGGCGGCGCCGCGTTCGGCGATCATCACCGTCGGCGTGTTGGTGTTGCCGGAGGTCAGCGTCGGCATGACTGAGGCGTCGATCACCCGGAGGCCGCGCACGCCGCGCACCCGCATCTCCGCATCGGTGACGGCGGTGACGTCGTCCGTGCCGCCCATCCGGCAGGTGCCGACCGGGTGGAAGATGGTGGTGCCGATGTCGCCGGCGGCCTGCGCCAACTCCTCCTCGGTCTGGAAGCTGGGGCCGGGCTTGTATTCCTGCGGGTGGTAGGGGGCCAACGCCGGCTGCGAGACGATGCGCCGGGTCAGCGCCAGCGCCTTGGCCGCCTTCGCCCGGTCGGCCGGATCGGACAGGTAGCAAGGGGCGATGGCCGGGTTGGCGCGGTGATCGGCGCTGGTGATGCGGGTCCAGCCGCGCGACGCCGGGCGCAGGTCGCAGACGCTGGCGGTGAAGGCGGGGAAGCCGTGCAGCGGATCGCCGAACTTCTCCAGCGACAGCGGCTGCACATGGTATTCCAGGTCGGCGCTTCCGACCTTCGGCGAGGATTTGGCGAAGACGCCGAGCTGGCTGGGCGCCATGGTCAGCGGCCCCTTGCGGAACAGCGCATATTCCAGCCCCATCATCGCCTTGCCGAACAGGTTGCCCGCCCGCTTGTTCAGCGTCACGATGCCGTCGACCTTGTAGATCATGCGCAGCTGCAGATGGTCCTGCAGATTGGCGCCGACATCCGGCGCGTCCAGCACCACGGGAATCCCGAGCGACTTCAGATGCGCCGCCGGGCCGATGCCGGAGCGCTGGAGGATCGCCGGGCTGCCGATGGACCCGGCGGCCAGCACCGTCTCGATCTTCGAAGTCGCCCGCGCCGGCTGCCCATTCACGGTGAAGCGGATGCCGGTGGCGCGGCCGTCGGCGATCTCCACCCGGTCGATGGCCGCATCGATGGCGAGCTTCAGGTTCGGGCGGTCGAGGGCAGGGCGCAGGAAGGCCTTGGCGGCGCTCCAGCGGATGCCGCCCTTCTGGTTCACCTCGAAACTGCCGACGCCCAGATTGTCGCCGCGGTTGAAATCGTCGTTGCGGGGAATGCCGACCTGTTGCGCCGCCTCGGCGAAGCGGTCGAGCAGGTCCCAGCGCAGCCGCTGCCGCTCCACCCGCCATTCGCCGCCACTGCCATGCATCTCGTCGGCGCCGCGCCAGTAATCCTCGCTGCCCTTGAAGACCGGCAGAACCTCGTTCCAGCTCCAGCGGCTGTCGCCGGTGAGGGCGGCCCATTCGTCGTAATCGCGTGCCTGCCCCCGCATGGCGATCATGCCGTTGATCGACGAGCAGCCGCCCAGCACCTTGCCACGGGCGTAATGGATGCTGCGGCCGTTCAGCCCCGGCTCGGCCTCCGTCTTGAAACACCAGTCGGTGCGCGGGTTGCCGATGCAGAACAGGTAGCCGGCGGGGATGTGCAGCCAGATCCAGCTGTCCTTGCCGCCGGCCTCCAGCAGCAGGACCGAGACGTCGGGATCGGCCGACAGCCGGTTGGCCAGCACGCAGCCGGCCGTGCCGCCCCCGGCGATGATGTAGTCGAAGCTGCCGAAGTCGAGCACGCCCGCCATCCCGTCCGCCATTCGCGTCCCTCCCCAGGGGATCTGTTGATTTGTCGGACATATTAGATTGCTGACCGGGCGAACGATCCAGCGAAATTTCGCCGCAGCGGCATCCTTCGCGGCGGACCCCGCCGTCTCGCCGTTCACCCCGCCATCCGCCGCCGCTCGCGCTCCGTCAGCAGATCGACGAAGGCCCGCACCTTGGTCGGGCGGAAACGGGCGGCCGGGAAGACGGCATGGATGCCGCCCGGCGGCAGGCTCCAGCCCGGCAGGAGGCGGACCAACCGGCCGGACGCCAGATCGTCGGCCACGCAGTAATCCGGCAGGACCGACAGCCCGGCCCCCTCGCGCACCGCCTCGCGCACGGCGAAGGTGGCGTCCAGCGCGATGGATGCCCGCGGCGACACCGTGCGCACCTCTCCCGTCGCGGCGGTGAGCTGCCAAGTCAGCGGGTTGCGCAGCACCGTGTTGGCGACGAAGGGCAGGGCGGCGATGTCCTCCGGTCCGGCTCCTTCGTCTATCCGGGCAGCCAGGGCCGGGGTGCCGACCAGAAGCTGGCGGAAGCTGCCGAACTGGCGGGCCTGGAGGCTGGTGTCGGCCAGCCAGCCGACGCGGATGGCGAGGTCGAAGGTGCCGCCGACGAGGTCGAGCGACTGGTCGGACAGGGCCATGTCGGCCTTGCAGGCAGGGTGGGCGGCGACGAAGGCGGCGATGGCCGGAACGACGACCGCGACCCCGTAATCGAAGGGGGCGGTCAGCCGCAGCAGCCCGGACGGCGCCGCCGCGGTCTCCGCCAGCTCGCCGAAGGCATCCTCGGCCTCCCGCAGGATCACGACGCAGCGGCGGTGGAAGGCCAGGCCGGCCTCGGTCGGCCGCACCTTGCGGGTGGTGCGGACCAGCAGGCTGGCGCCGACCTCCTCCTCCAGCTTCGCCACCTGCTGGCTGACCACCGCCTTGGTGATGCCCAGCCGCGCCGCCGCCGCGGTGAAGGAACCGGTTTCCACCACCGCGGCGAAATAGGCGATGCGGTTCAGATGCCTGGGGTCGCTCATCGGACGCCTGACGATTGTTTGCCGATGGCATACGATATGTCGGTTTTGTGCCGGCTACCCAGCACAATCGGCTGCGGGTAAGGTCATTCCCATCGCCCCACCGCCAGCCACGGATGCCTTTCATGAGCCGGACCAGGACCGTCACCTATCTGTTCGACCCGCTCTGCGGCTGGTGCTACGGCGCTTCGCCGGCAATCGCGACGCTGTCGGAGGTCGGGGATCTTGCGCTGGAGCTGCTGCCGACCGGCCTGTTTTCCGGCGCGGGCGCCCGGCCGCTGGACGAAGGCTTCGCCGCCCATGCCTGGGCCTACGACCAGCGCATCCACGCCCTGACCGGGCAGGTCTTCAGCGAACGCTACCGCACCGGCGTTCTGGGCGACCGGAGCCAAAGGATCGACAGCGGTCCGGCGACGCTGGCCCTGACGGCGGTCGCGCTGACCGCGCCCGACCGCGAATTCGCAGCACTGGTTGCCATCCAGTCGGCGCGCTATGCCGACGGGCGCGACATCACCGCGGCGGCGACGCTGGCCGACATCCTGACCGGCCTGGGCCTCGATGCCGCCGCTTCCCTTTTTGCCGAGGGAGCTGACGAACTGACGGTCGCCGACGCCGCGCGGGTGGAGCGCGGCCGGCAGCTGATGGCCGCCCACCGTGCCAGCGGCGTGCCGACCCTGCTGTTCGACGACGGATCGCACCGGCGCAAGCTCGACTCCGAAATCCTCTTCTCCAAGCCCGGCCGGCTGGCCGCCATTCTCAGCGCCGGCTGACAGCGAACACCCAACCCTAGGACATCGACGATGATCACACGCAGGGACCTCCTTGCCACCGCTGCGCATGCCCTGACGCTGGCGGGGGCCGCGACCCTCCTGGCTCCGGCCGGCGCGCTCGCCGCCACGGCTGCTCCGCTCCGCTGGCAATCGTTCCCCGCCGGGGAGGGCGGCTTCTTCCGGTCTCCGGTCCTGCTGTCCGGCGACAGCGAGGCGATCCTGATCGACGGCGGCTTCACCCTGTCCGACGGCAGGGCGCTGGCCGACGCCATAAAGGCGACCGGCAAGCGGCTGACCGCCATCTATGTCAGCCAGAGCGACCCCGACTATTATTTCGGCCTGGGGCCGGTGAAGGCGGCCTTCCCCGATGCCCGCGTCATCGCAGCCCCCGCCACCGTCGAGGCGATCAAGGGCAATGTCGAGAAGAAGCTGGCGGTCTGGGGGCCGAAGCTGAAGGAGAACGGCCCGCAGACGCTGGCCGAGGTGGTGATGCCGCAGCCGTTCGACGGTGCGTCCCTGACGCTGGGCGGCCAGACCGTCGAGATCGTCGATGCCCAGGGGCTGCCCAACCGCCGTTACCTGTGGGTGCCGTCGTTGCAGGCCATCTTCGGCGGAGTTCTGGTGTTCTCCGGCCTGCATGTCTGGACCGCCGACACCCCGACGGCGGAGGCGCGGGCCGCCTGGGTCAAGGCGCTGGACGCCATGGCCGCCCGCAAGCCGGCGGTGGTCGTCGCCGGCCATGCAGCACCGGGTGCAGTGCCCGATGCGGCCGCCATCGCCCACACCAGGAGCTATCTTCTGGCCTTCGAGGAGGAGCTTGCCAAGGCGAAGACCAGCGCCGAGCTGATCGCCGCCATGACGCGGCGCTATCCCGACGCCGGGATGGGCATCGCGCTCGACATCGGCGCCAAGGTGGCGACCGGCGAGATGAAGTGGGGTTGACGCCCCACCGTCTCCCGCCGCTCCAATCTCACTTCTTGTTGACCAGCGCCACGCCGCAGACGGCCACCGCCATGCCGGCCAATGCTGCGACGCCCAGCTTCTCGCCGAACAGCATCCAGGCGACGAGCGCCGTCACCGGCGGGGTCAGGTAGAACAGGCTGGCGACCTTGGCCGCCGCACCGCGGCGGATCAGGGCGAACAGCAGGAAGATGGCGCCGACCGACAGCACGAAGCAGAGCCACAGCAGGGCGAAGATGAACTCGCCCGTCCACTGCAC
The DNA here is from genome assembly GCF_042938965.1 of Azospirillum sp. A23. Classification (NCBI taxonomy): domain Bacteria; kingdom Pseudomonadati; phylum Pseudomonadota; class Alphaproteobacteria; order Rhodospirillales; family Azospirillaceae; genus Azospirillum; species Azospirillum sp. A23. Next base: position 260,191 of record NZ_CP170666.1, read on the forward strand.
CTGCATCGTCTCGGTCAGCGGGGCGACCACCGCCAGCACGACCGCGGTGGCGGCATATTGGATGGCGGTGCCGCTGCGCAGATCCATGCCTCCGCCGTGGCGCTTCTGGTACAGCGTGCCGAGCGTGATCCCGACCAGCGCCGCCATGGCATAGCCGATGCCGATCAGATGTTCGGCGTCGACCGACAGCTTCTCGCGCACCACCAGCCCGACGCCGGCAAGGCCGAGCAGCAGCCCGACCCACTGCCGGCCGCTCACCCGTTCGCCCAGCAGCGGGCCGGACAGGGCGGCGGTCAGCAGCGGCTGGATGCCGACGATCAGCGCGGTGACGCCGGCCGGCAGCCCGTGGGCGATGGCGAGGAAGACGCCGCTGAGATAGACGCCGTGCACCAGCAGTCCGGCCAGCGCGATCCGCCCGGCGGTCGCCCAGTCCTTCGGCCAGGGCGCGCGGCTCGCCAGCGCCACCAGCGCCAGCACCACGGCGACCAGCCCCAGCCGGATCAGCAGGAAGGTCAGCGGCTCCACATAAGGCAGGCCGTATTTCGCGCCGATGAAGCCGGTGCTCCACAGCAGCACGAAAAGGCCCGGCATCAGGCGCAGCCAGGTCTGGCCGCCCGTCGCGGTCCCGCCCATTGTTCAGATCCTTCCCCGTCCGGTCAGCTCACCGCCGGAACGGCCGGAGACGACTGGGTCGGCTGGCGGCGCGCTTCGGCGACCGCCTGGATGTGGGACTGCAAATCCGCGTCCTTCTGCACCAGCCGGCGGAAATCCTTCTCATCCAACACCAGCAATTGGCAATAGCCCAGCGCCCGCACGTCTGCATTGCGCCGCTGGCGGGACAGGAGCGCCATCTCGCCGAAGAAGTCGCCGGTGCCGAGCTTCACCGGCTCCGCCAGCATCGGCACCAGCACCTCGACGGCCCCCGACGCGATGAAGAACATGGCGTCGCCGCGGTCGCCCTTGCGCAGGATGGTCTCGCCCGGCAGCGCCAGCTGCGCGCGCAGCAGCGTGGCGATGGTCGCCACCCGCTCCGCCGGCAGTTCGGCGAACAGCGGCACCCGGCGCACCAGCTCCGCCACGTCGAAGCGGACATCCAGCTTCGGCAGCCGTTCCAGCACCCGGCGCCGCTGTTCCAAATCGCGCTCCAGGTCGGTCAGCACCTCCTGGCTGATGATCGATTCGGCGTGCATGGCGCGGTATTCGGCGTGCTCCAGCCGCAGCGCGGCCCGGCCGACATAGCGGCTTTGCAGCACCACCGCGTAGTCGGGATACTGCAGCTTCAGGGCCGCCAGCGCCTGCTCGACGATGCCCAGCCGGCCGACCAGCATGCCCTCCAGCACGAACGCCACCTCCTGGCCCAGCACGCGGGCCAGCCGGTCGCGGGTGAAGGCCAGCAGTTCGCGCAGCACGGTGCGCACGGCGACCAGCACCTCGAAGCGCATCGACAGGCGCCGTGCCAGCGGGCTGTGGATGCCGAAGCGGCGTTGCAGCCAGCTGGCGGTCCGCATCCAGGGGGAGAAGGCGATGAACGGCTCCTCGAAGGCGCGATAACCGTTGCGGCCCTGGCTCTTGACCGCGTCGAGCAGGCGCCCGCTGCGGCCGGCCAGCATCTCCATCACCGCGCGCGACACCACCCCTTCGGAGAAGTGGGCGTAATAGAGTTCTTCCTCGCGGTTCACCAGGATGACGAGGCCGATGGTGACGCGGTCCTCGTCGGTCAGCTTGGCCTCTTCCTGGCTGTCGCGGTCGATCTTCTTCAGCCGCTCCTCGTAGCGGGCGATCATCACGTCCTTGACCGCGCCGTCGACCTCATAGGTCTGGGCGACGGCGGAGACGCGGTCGCGGATGCTGTCGGTGGACAGCGCCAGCGCCCGGTTGCGCATGGCGCGCTCCACCGGCGTCAGCTCGTCCAGCTTCAAGAGGCGGATCAGCCAGCGCAGCGTGGTGCCGTTGACGAACAGCGTGACGAAGACGAAGCCGGTGACCATCACCGCGATGAAGCTCTGGAGCTTGTCGGGCACCCGGAAATTCTCGGTCACCGCCAGGGCCAGCGTCAGCGACACCGCCCCGCGCATGCCCCCCCACAGCATCACCGACTTGTAGGAATTGCTGACCTTCTGCGCCAGCCCGGCCCAGGACAGCACCGGCAGCAGCCCGAACAGCATGACCGCGCGCGCGGCGAAGGCCGCCAGAACCACGACCACCACCAGCCCGACCTCCGCCCAGCCGGCGTCGGCCAGCAGGCGCGGCACCAGGATGGCGGTCAGCAGGAAGATCATGGAGTTGGCCCAGAAGCCCAGCTGCTGCCAGACATGCTCCATGGCGCCCCAGGTGGCGGGGGAGATGCGGGTGCGCCCGACCGACCCGATGACCAGCGCCGAGGTCACCGTCGCCACCACGCCCGACGCGCCGACATAATGGTCGGCCAGCACATAGGACAGGTAGGCCAGCGCCACCGTCAGCGTGATCTCCGCCATCGGCTGGTTGCGCACCGGCTCCACCAGCATGCAGACGATGCGGCCGCAGACATAGCCGGTGACGACGCCGCCGGAGAAGTCGCGCAGGAAATCCACCGCCGCCGCCGCCGCCCCGCCGTGGGAGGTGCGCGTCAGCATTTCCAGCAGCAGGGTGAAGAGCGCGATGGCCGCGGCGTCGTTCAGCAGGCTCTCGCCCTCGACCAGCGTGGTCAGCCGTCTTGGCGCGCCCAGGTCGCGGAAGATGCCGATCACCGCCGCCGGATCGGTGGAGGCGACGATGGCGCCCAGCAGCAGGCAGGCGACCAGCGGCAGCGGGGTGAACAGGTTGACGGCATAGCCGACGGCGAAGGTGCAGACGAAGACCGCCACCACCGCCATCAGCAGGATCGGCCCCAGATCCTCGAACAGCCGCCGCACATCGACCGCCAGCGCCGTCTCGAACAGCAGGATCGGCAGGAAGACGTGCAGAAGCACGTCCGACGAAACGTCCAGCTCGGCCAGCGAATTCAGGAAATCGTGCAGCGGATCCTTGCCCGGTCCCGCGAAGGTCTGGATCACGGCCCCCAACGCCACGCCGACGCCGGCCAGCAGCACCGTGTAGGGCACCTGGAAGCGGGCGGCGAGCGGCGGCAGGAAACTGACGAGGGCGAGAAGCCCGGCAACGCCGAGGACTTGGATGACGATGTCGTGCATGGTTCCACGGAACGGCTGCGGCGTGGGCTGCACGGTATCGCCGCACTGTGGCGGGGGCAAGGCCATGGGCCGCAGATTCCTGCGGCAAAAATGGTCCGCAGCGATGCGCCGGCCGCGAGCAGGGGGGCATCCCGCTCCCACGTATCCCCCCTCCCTTTATCCGGGCCTCACCGCCAGCCGCCGTCCTTCGTCAGACCGGACAGGATGTCCGTCAGGATGGCGTGGGTGGCGCGGGCGGCGGCCGACATCGGCCGGCCGGCGGCATGGGCCAGCAGGATGGTCCGGTCGATCTGCGGATCGGCGATGGGCAGGCCGGTCAGCCGCTCCGCCGCCACGCCGTGGCGCGCCACCCGGTCCGACAGCACGGTGTAGCCGCAGCCTTCCGCCACCAGCGCCTTGATCTGCTCCAGCGCATCGATCTCCAGCGCCACGGTGACGCTGGCCCGCGCCAGCAGGGCGGCATGCTCCACCTCCTCGCGCACGCCGTGCGGGCGGCCGGGCAGGATCAGCGGCAGGGAGAGCGCCTCGGCAAAGGGAATGGCGCTGCGGCCGCGCAGCAGCGGGTCGTCGGCCGGTCCGACCAGATGCAGCTTCTCCCGCGCCACCAGCTCGGTCTCCAGCCCGCCCATCTCCTTGGTGCCGAACACCAGCGCGAGGTCGAGCTGCCCCGACAGCACCCATTCCAGCATGTGGCCGGACAGCCCCTCGACCACCCGAAGGCGGATTTGCGGGTGGGTGCGCCGCACCGCCAGCGCCAGCGGCACGGTCAGCACCGGCCCCAGCGAGGTCGGGATGCCGACGGTCGCCGGCCCTGCCGGCACCGCCTCCACCGCCCTCACCTCGTCGCGCAGCCCATCCATCTGGCCGATCAGCGCCGCCGCCCGCTGCGCCAGCCGCCGCCCGCTTTCCGTCGGCACCACGCCGCGTGCCGTGCGCAGTACCAGCTGGCAGCCGAAATCCTCCTCCAGCCGCTTCAGATGCAGGCTGAGCGCCGGCTGCGCCACCCGCAGGGAATCCGCCGCGCGGGAGATCGAGCCATGCTCGACGATGCCCAGGAAATAGCGAAGCTGCCGCACATCCATCCCGTCGGAACCCCTGCCGTCCATACCGTGGCGCTATGAAAGGAGCGGTGGGGATCGTGTGTCAATATGGCTTCACCGTTCACGCATGAGGCGACGCCTCCCCGCAGGCCCCCCTCTTGATCGCCGCAAATCCGTTAACCATTTACCCATCAGGCACCGGGCGGTCGCGCATTCGCGGACTGTCGGGGGCGCCGTTCCGCGCCGGATGACTGGGCGGAAGACCATGGAAACGGAGTGCCGAATGGACTTCGGTCAATTCACCGATCGTGCGCGCAGCGTCATTCAGGCCGCGCAGATCGCCGCCCTTGCCGAGCGGCATCAACAGCTTCTCCCCGAACATCTGCTGAAGGCCCTGATCGACGAGGGCAGCGGCGTGGCGGCGCGTCTGGTGCGCGACACCGGCGGCGACCCCGATCTGCTGAAGTCCGCGACCGAGGAGCAGCTGTCCCGCGCCCCGGTCCAGGCCGGCGCCAATGACGGTCCGCAGCCGCTCTACATGTCGCCGGCGCTGGCTGCCGTGTTGCAGGGCGCCGTCGCCTCGGCGCGCACCGGCGGCGACCGCTTCGTCACCGCGGAGCGCCTGCTGGAGAGCCTCGCCCGCCAGAGCGGCCCGCTGCGCGCGCTGTTCCGCCGCGCCGGCGTCGATGCCGACGCGCTGGCCGCCGCCGCCGATGCCCAGCGCAAGGACCATCCCGCCGACGAGGAGACCGAGACGACGGCCGGCGAGGCGCTGGCCCGCTACACCCGCGACCTGACCGAGGAGGCGCGGCAGGGCCGGCTCGACCCGGTCATCGGTCGTGACGACGAGATCCGCCGCACCATCCAGGTGCTGGCCCGCCGCACCAAGAACAACCCCGTCCTGATCGGCGAGCCCGGCGTCGGCAAGACCGCGGTTGTCGAGGGGCTGGCCCAGCGCCTGGCCTCCGGCGATGTGCCGGAAGGGCTGAAGGACCGCCGCGTGCTGTCGCTCGACCTCACCGCGCTCCTGGCCGGCGCCAAGTTCCGCGGCGAGTTCGAGGAGCGGCTGAAGTCTGTGTTGAGCGAGGTACAGGAGGCCAACGGCCGCATCATCCTGTTCATCGACGAGCTGCACACGCTGATCGGCGCCGGCCGCACCGACGGGGCGATGGACGCCGCCAACATGCTGAAGCCCGCCCTGGCGCGCGGTGAGTTGCGCTGCGTCGGCGCCACCACGCCGGACGAGTACCGCAAGTATATCGAGAAGGACGCCGCACTCGCCCGCCGCTTCCAGCCGGTGACGGTGGACGAGCCGTCGGCCGACGACGCGGTGTCGATTCTGCGCGGCATCAAGGGCAAGTACGAGGTGCACCACGGCGTGCGCATCGCCGACGCGGCGGTGGTCGCGGCGGTCAGCCTGTCGGCGCGCTACATCGGCGACCGCCGTCTGCCCGACAAGGCCATCGACCTCGTCGACGAGGCGGCGAGCCGCCTGCGCATGGCCATCGACAGCAAGCCGGAGGCGCTCGACGCAGTCGACCGCCGCGTTGCCCAGCTGAAGATCGAGCGCGAGGCGCTGAAGGCCGAGCCGGACGCCGCCTCGCAGGAGCGCCTGCATGTGCTGGAAGGCGAGCTGGTCGAAGCGGAAGCCCGCCAGACCTCGATGGAGGAGGAATGGCGCGCCTCGCAGTCCCGCCGCACCGAGGGCCGCCGCCTGAAAGAGGAACTGGACCAGGCCCGCACCAAGCTGGAGCGTGCCCAGCGCGACGGCGACTGGGCCAAGGCCGGCGAGCTTGCCTATGGCGTGGTGCCCGACCTTGAAAAGCGTTTGGCCGACGCCGAATCGCGCGCCAGCACGGAGCGCGACGAGGTGACGGCCAAGGACATCGGCGCCGTCGTCACCCGCTGGACCGGCATCCCGGTCGAACGCATGCTGGAGGGCGAGCGCCAGCGGCTGAAGGGCATGGAGGACAAGCTGGCCGAGCGCGTCGTCGGCCAGAAGGAGGCGGTGCGTGCGGTGTCCAAGGCGGTGCGGCGTGCCCGCGCCGGGCTGAAGGACCCCAGCCGCCCGACCGGCTCCTTCCTGTTCCTGGGACCGACCGGCGTCGGCAAGACCGAGCTTGCCAAGGCGCTGGCGTCCTTCCTGTTCGACGACGAGACGGCGATCACCCGGCTCGACATGTCGGAGTATATGGAGAAGCACGCGGTCAGCCGCATGATCGGTTCGCCGCCGGGCTATGTCGGCTATGACGACGGCGGCTCGCTGGCCGAACGCATCCGGCGCCGGCCCTATCAGGTCGTGCTGCTGGACGAGGTGGAGAAGGCGCATCCCGACGTGCTGAACGTCCTCTTGCAGGCGCTCGACGACGGGCGGCTGACCGACGGGCAGGGCCGCACCGCCGATTTCCGCCACGCCATCCTTATCATGACCTCCAATTTGGGGGCCGAGGCGCTGAGCGCCTTGGGCGACGACGAGGATATGGCCGGTGTGACGGTGGAGGTGATGGACGCGGTCCGCAAGGCCTTCCGGCCGGAGTTCCTCAACCGGCTGGACGACGTCCTGATCTTCCGCCGGCTGGGCCGGGACCAGATGTCGCGGATCGTCGACATCCAGCTGTCCCGCGTCAACGAGCGGCTGGCCGAGCGCGGCGTCACCCTGGCGGCGGATGCGGCGGCCAAACGGCGGCTGGGCGATCTGGGCTGGGATCCCGCCTTCGGCGCCCGCCCGCTGAAGCGGGCCATCCAGGGCCTTGTCGAGGACCCCATCGCCGAGCGTCTGCTCGACGAGGAGGTGGAGGGCAAGACCACAATGACCCTGTCGGTGGTCGACGGCCAGCTGGCGCTGGACGGCGTGGTGGTCGAGGAGGACCGGGCGCACGGCTTCAAGGCGCCGGAACGCCCGCCGCTCGGCTTCGCCCTGCCGCCGGTGGCGAGTTCCGCCGCCAGCCGCGAGGCCTCGGTCCACTGACCGGGGTTGCGTAAAATGGGGAAGGGGGGCGCAGGCTTTGCGCCCCTTTTTCCATTTCCGGGGCTGCCCTTGCGCCGCTGCGTCTGCTAAATGACCGCTGCAACGCCGCACCGGACAGGGGGCAGGACATGACCGCGACGACGCCTTCCAATTTGGCCTACCTGTCGACTTTCTCGCTTGCCGGTCAGGTGGCGCTGGTCACCGGCTCGGGGCGCGGGCTGGGGCTGGAGATCGCGCGGGCGTTGGCCGGCTCGGGCGCGCATGTGCTGCTGAACGGCCGCGACGCCGCGACGCTGGAGGCCCGCGTCGCCGAGATTGAGGCCACTGGCGGCAGCGCGTCGGCCCTGGCCTTCGACGTGTCGGACCGGGCGGCGGTGCGCGACGCCTTTGCGCGGATCGACCGCGAGCATGGCCGGCTCGACGTGCTGATGCAGAATGTCGGGCAGCGCAACCGCAAGCCGCTGGCCGACCTGACCGACGACGAGATCGTCACCCTTCTCGACGTCGATCTGGCCTCCAGCCTGATTCTGGCGCGGGAAGCGGCGCGGCTGATGCTGCCGCGGGGGAGCGGCCGGCTGATCGCCGTCACCTCCGTCGCCGGGCAGATCGCGCGGGCCAACGACAGCGTCTATGCCGCGGCGAAGGCCGGGTTGAACGGCATGGTGCGGGCGCTGGCCGCCGAGTACGGCGCGCAGGGCCTGACCAGCAACGCCATCGCCCCCGGCTTTTTCGCAACCGAAACGAATGCGGGGATTGCCGGCGATCCCGAACGCGGCGCCTATTTCGCCAACCGCACGCCGCTGCGCCGCTGGGGCCGGCCGGAGGAGATCGCCGGGGCGGCGGTGTTCCTGGCCTCGGCCGCGGCGTCCTATGTCAACGGCCATGTCTTGGTCGTCGATGGCGGCGCCACCATCTTGATGTAAGCCGCCGGCCGACTGCCCACCGCCATGCTGACGATCCCGATCTCCTGCGGCGATCCCGCCGCCCTGTTCCGTCCCTGGAGCGCCGAGCCCTGGGCGATGCTGCTCGACAGCGCCGCCCCTCACCCGCAGAACGGGCGCTATTCCTACATCGTTGCGGACCCGTTCCAAACCGTGGAGGCCACCGACGGGCAGACCCTGGTCGACGGCCGGCCGGTCGGCGGCAGCCCCTTCGATGCGCTGGAACGGACGCTGGCAGCACATCCGCTTCCCTCCGCCGGCCCGGTTCCTTTCACCGGAGGGGCCGTGGGCTTGGTCGGTTACGAAGCCGGAACGGCTTTGGAGGGCCTGATCTCCCGCCACGGCAATCCGGGCGGCCAGCCGGACTTCGCCTTCGGGCTCTATGATGTCGTCGCCGCCTTCGACCGGCAGGAGGGCCGTGCCTGGGTGATCGCCGCCCGGCCGGAGGCGGAGGACCGCGCCCGCCGCATGGCGGTGCGGCTGTCCGTTCCGCCTCCGGAACAATCGGCCGGCCCGGCGCCGCTGCGCTGGCGGTCGGAGTTGTCGCGCCCCGACTATCTCGACCGGGTCGGGCGGGTCCTGGACTATATCCGCGCCGGCGACATCTATCAGGCGAACTTCACCCAGCGCTTCCTGGCCGATGTGCCGGGCTCCGTCGATGCTTATGCGCTCTACGAACGCCTGCGCGCCTTGAGCCCGGCGCCCTTCGCCGCCTTCCTCAACTGCGGTCCCAAGCTGCGGCTCGCCGGGGCGTCGCCGGAGCGCTTCATCCGGCTCGGCGCCGACCGCAGGATCGAGACGCGGCCGATCAAGGGCACCCGTCCGCGCCACGCCGACCCGGCGGCCGACGCGGACGCTGCGGCGGAACTGTCGGCCAGCATCAAGGACCGGGCGGAAAACCTGATGATCACCGACCTGCTGCGCAACGATCTGGCGCGCGTGTCGGAAATCGGCAGCGTCAAGGTGCCTGTGCTGTTCGGGCTGGAGAGCTTCGCCACCGTCCATCACCTCGTGTCCGTCGTCACCGCGCGCCTGCTGCCGGGGCTGGGACCGGTCGATCTGCTGCGGGCGGCCTGTCCCGGCGGGTCGATCACCGGCGCGCCGAAGATCCGCGCCATGCAGATCATCGACGAGCTGGAGGTGGCGCGCCGCGGCGCCTATTGCGGCTCGGTGGCCTGGATCGGCTTCGACGGCGCGATGGACAGCAACATCGTCATCCGCACCCTGTCGGTGACGCCGGACGCGGTGATCGCCCAGGCCGGCGGCGGCATCGTCGCCGATTCCGATCCGGCGGACGAACATGAGGAAATGCTGGTCAAGGCCCGCGCCCAGCTGCGCGCGGCGGGGGAACCGGTGGGGGAGGGAACGCCATGACGATCTGGCTGAACGGGCGGTTGATCCAGGCGGCGGAGGCGCGGATCGACCCGGCCGACCGCGGCTTCACGCTCGGCGACGGGCTGTTCGAGACGATCCGCATCAAGGACCGCCTGCCGCGCCACCTGCCGCGCCATCTCGACCGGCTGGGCGCGGGCGCTGAACTGCTCCGCCTGCCGCTGCCCTACAGCGCCGCGGAACTGACCGGGGCGATGACGGCGCTGATCGAGGCAGCCGGCATCGCCGACGGCGTGCTGCGCTTGACTCTGTCGCGCGGAACCGGCGCGCGCGGGGTGCTGCCTCCGGCCGATGCCCGGCCGACCCTGTTGATGACCGCGGCGCCCGCCGCCCACATGACCGCGCCGGTGGCCGCCATCGTCGCCCGCAGCACCCGCCGCAACGAGCATTCGCCGCTGTCGCGCCTGAAGTCTTTGAACTACCTGGATTCCATCCTGGCCCGGCAGGAGGCGGCGGAGCGCGGCGCCGACGAGGCGCTGCTGCTGAACGCCGCCGGCCGACTGGCGGAATCGAGCGTCGCCAACCTGTTCCTATCGGTTGGCGGCCGGTTGCTGACCCCGCCGCTGGCCGACGGTGCCCTTCCCGGCATCCGCCGCGCCCTGATCCTGGAGCGCCATGGCGCCGAGGAAGCGCCGCTCACCCCGGAAGACCTCGCCCGCGCCGACGAAGCCCTCCTGACCAACAGCCTGGGCCTGCGCCCGTTGGTGGCGGTGGACGGCCATTCCATCGGCTCCGGTTCTCCCGGCCCGGTTCTGGCCCGCCTGCTGGCCGACCCCGACCTGTAATCCGTCGCCATCCAAGGGACCGTGATGATCGAAACCGTGAGCTTTCCCGAACTGACCATCATCGGCTGCATGGTGGAGGCGAGCGGCGACGAGTTGCCCGCCGCCGTCGCCGCCGCGTGGGAGCGCGTGTTCGCTGCCGATGTCGGAACGGCGGCCTACGCCGCGGTGTCGCTGCCGGACGAGACCGGGCTCCGCCGCCGGCTGGTCGGCTTCATGGCGGCCAGGGCCAGCGAGATCCCGGACGGCATGGTCCGCCTCGACCTCGACGCCGGCCGCTACCTGCGCACCGCGCAGGACGGCCCGCAGGCGGCGATTGCCGAGGGCTTCGCCCGGCTCCACGCCCATGCCGCGGCGAACGGGCTGACGCTGTCGGGCATCGCGCTGGATTTCGGCCACCGGCCCGGCCAGCAGGATGGACGCCACGAACTGCATCTGGCGCTTGCCCCGCAACTGCCGGCGCTCGGCTGACGGCACGGCGACGGCCGGCCGGCGCGCCCTGCTTCAGCGCGCCGTGCTGTAGACGCCGTGGATGCCGAACTCCACCGGCTGTCCGGCCAGATGGCGGTTCAGCAGGGTGGCGACCTCCGCGGCGGCCGGCTTGCCGTCGAGTGCGGCGAGGTCGCGTTGCAGCGCCGCCATCGGCTTGGGCGAGGCGATGGCGAGGAAATGGTCGGCGCCGAAGGGCGGCTCCACCGTCAGCGCCAGCCGGTAGGGGCCGCCGCGCGGGATTTGCGGCGGGTCTTTGCGGTCGGCCAGCGGGTAGAGGTAGTTCACCGTGCCGTCGGCGGCGAGGTTGATCAGGGTGAAATAGGTGCCGCTGTTGCCGCCGATGTCGAGCGAGACCGTCTCCCCCTTGCGGTAATCGCGGTCGCCCGGCTCGACGGCCAGCGCGAGCGACCGCTCCTGTGCTGCCGCCTTCACCCGCAGCACCAGCGCCCATTTGTCGATCACCCCCTGCACCCGCCGCCGGGTCTCCGCTGCCGCCGGATCGCCGGGAATGCTGGCCAGCACGTCGCCCGTCGAACTGACCACCTCGCCGGAGGCGCTGTCCCAGACCAGGGCGGCATCGTCCTTTCCGGCCGGCTCGACCCCGGTGAAGCCCGCCACCAGCGTCTTCGCCGCCGCCGGCTTGCCCAGGATGCGCAGCGGGATGGCGCCTGCCGCCGGCAGCAGGGAGGGCGGCTTCGGCCGGCCGGCGACCGGGTCGATCAGCGGGACCTCGCCCCGGCCGCGCGGCTGGACCTGCGGATGCTGACGCCCTTCCAGCGCCATGCGCACGGCGCCGCGGATGTGCGCCTCCAGCTCCCCCTTGGTGACGACGCCGTCGCCGTCGCGGTCGGCCTGCCCGCGGAGCGCGTTGGCGAAGGCCCAGCTCAGCGCGCCGCGCGGCTTGCGGTCGATCAGCACCTCCGGCGCCAGCTCGTGGTCGGCCACCGCGGCGAAGAAGGTGACGTTCGGCTGCTCCTCCGCCTCCGCCTGCAAGGCGGCGCGGGTGGGCAGGGGCAGAGCGTCGTCCTCGATATGGTCGACCGGCACGCCGTCGATGGTCGCCGCCCGCGTGCCGAGCTTGCCGGCGCGGTCGTCGAAGGCGCGGGTCATCGTTCCGGAATGGCACGAATCGGAGACGAAGATCACCCGGCGCGGCGCCGCCTCCTTGAACAGGACGGCGACCTCGTCGTCGGTCAGGCGTTGCGCGGTGCCGGGGCCGCGCGGGGCGAAATCGGCCAGCACCAGGAATTCGTCCAGCCCGTCGGCCTCGCTGCCGAGCACACGCTCCGGTTGTTGTGCGCCATGGCCGGCGAAGGTCAGCACCAGCGTCGAGTCGGGGGAGGTTTCGGCGATCAGCTGCCGCCATGCGGCGATGATCCGGCTGCGCTCGGCCTCGCCATCGACGAACAGGCGCAGTTTCCGCACACCCAGCCCCTTCAGCGCATCGGCGATGTCGCGGGCGTCGTTGACCGCCCCCTGAAGCGGATTGATCCGGCTGTACTTGTCGATTCCGATCACCAGCGCGGCAATTTCCGCCCGCGCCGGGCCCGCGGCCAGCATCGGTCCGGCGGCGAGCGAGAGGCCCGCGAACACCGTCGCCAACACGGTCAGCCGCCGCAATCCTGCAATCATTCGATGCCCCCGATACCCCGGAAGAGGACGGCCCGCCCGAACGGGTTACGGCCGATGATAGTTAAAAGACTGCACGAATTGGTAGCAATGACCCCTTCCTTCAGGGTTGTTGCTGTGGCAGCGTTGCAGCCGGGTTCGAGCCGCCGTGACGATGCAGCCGCTGGGGGGTGGCGCCGATGGTCACGGTTTCGGATCTGAAACGCAAGACGCGATCGAACAGAAAAGCAAACGGGAATCCAGGCAATGCGAAGCAACCGTGTCAGGGCAAGCCTCCTCTCCGTCACCATCGTCGCCATGGCGCTCAGTGGCTGCGTGACCACGCAGCAGGACCGCATCGGCGCCAATGACGGGTCCGATGCCTGCTACCAGTACCGGGTCGCCCTCGATTCGACCGGCAATTACTATGCCGAGGACATGCTGAAGGGTGCCGCCATCGGTGCGGGCGCCGGGGCTCTGACCGGTGCGTTGGCCGGCGGCAACCTCAAGAGCGCCCTGATCGGCGCCGCGGCCGGGGCCGCCGTCGGCACGCTCGGCGGCTACTGGAACTCCAGGATGCAGCAGGGCCGCGATCAGGCGATCCTGGGCGTGGCGAACGATCTCGACGCCGAGAACCAGAACCTGGACCGCACCCAGGTCGCGCTCGACCAGCTGGTGAACTGCCGCCGCGCCGAGATCGCGCGGGTCAAGGCCGACTACAAGGCGAACCGCATCGGCAAGCCGGAGGCCGAGCAGCGCCTCGCCCTGATCCGCGGCCAGCTGGACAAGGACTACACCATCGCCAGCGCCATCAACCAGAACATCGTCAAGCGCCGCGACGAGTATCTGATCGCCGCCGACAACATCGAGCCGGGTGCCGCCGCCAAGATCCGCACCAAGACCGCGGTCAAGGCGCAGACCAAGAAGAAGCCGGCCAAGCAGACCACGACCGCCGCCGCCGCCTCGCCGTCGCAGGTGGTCCAGCGCACCAACACCGCCTTCGAAACGTCGGAGCGCATCAACGCCTCGACCAACGCCATCCAGCAGATCGCCCAGAAGGAAGCCACCCTCGACGCGGTTTGAGGCGCGATCCGACAAGGTCCGACAGGATCCGCCCGGCCGCAGCATCTCCAAAGGTGCTGCGGCCGGGCGGGTCTTCGACATTCAGTGCAAGCGGAACCGACGATGGCCGGCTGTCTCCCTCACAGAATCGCGCTGCTGCGGTGCAGCATCCGCTCCGGCGCTCTCCTTGCCGCCCTCCTCGGCCTTCTGCTGGGCTGGCTGGCGGTGGGAAGCGCGCTGGCGGGCGACGCCTCGACGGGCGCGTTCCTGCGCATCGAGACCGGCGGCCACACCGCCCGCGTCAACCGGCTGGCCAGCGATGCCCAGGGCCGGCTGATCGCCACCGTGTCCAACGACAAGTCCCTGCGGCTGTGGAGCCGCGACGGCGAGCCGCTGGGCGTGCTGCGCGTGCCGATGGAGGCGGGGGACGAAGGGGCGCTCTATGCCGTCGCCCTGTCCGCCGACGGGTCGCTGGCCGTGGCGGCCGGCAACACGGGCACGAGCTGGGGCGACGGCGTCACGCTCTACCTGTTCGACGTGAAGGCCCAGCGGCTGAAGGCCCGCCTTGCCGGCCAGCCGCAGGTGCTGAACGATCTGGCCTTCTCGCCCGACGGGCGGTTCGTCGCCGGGGCCTTCGGCGGCACCGCCGGCATCCGGGTGTGGGACAGCGCCGGCTTCAAGCCGGTCGCCGAGGATGCCGGCTACGGCGCGCGGGTTTCGGCGCTGGCGTTCTCGCCGGACGGCCGGCTCGCCACCGCGTCCTTCGACGGCAACATCCGCCTCTACGATGCCGGCTTCAAGCAGAAGGCCAAGCGCAAGCCGGGCAGCGGCATGCCCTATTCGGTGGCCTTCTCGCCCGACGGATCGCTGCTGGCGGTCGGCTATGCCGACCAGACGCGGGTCGATGTGCTGTCCGGCAGCGACCTGAAGGCGCGCCTGTCGCCCAAGACCACCGGCATCACCGGCGGCAGCTTCGCCGCCGTCGCCTGGGACGGCACGGCCCTGGTCGCCGCCGGCACCGCGACGCAGGACGGCACCCGCAACGTGGTGCGCCGCTGGGCCGATGGCGGCAAGGGTGCCTTCGCCGACACCCCCGTGGCGCGCGATTCGGTGACCCACCTGCTGGGCCTGCCCGGCGGCGGGGTGGCCTTCGCCGCCGCCGATCCCGGATGGGGCGTGCTCGATCCGGCCGGCCGGCTGCTGTTCGCCCGCATCGGCGACATCGCCGATTACCGCGACATCCATCTCGGCCGTTTCGGCCTGTCGGACGACGGGCTGGTGCTGGAATTCGGCATGGAGCAGGGCGGCCGGCGGCCGATGCGCTTCGACGTGCTGGCCCGCAGCCTGACGCCGGCGCCCGACGCGCTGCCCGGCCTGAACCGCCCGTCGGCCGAGGGGCCGGGCATCGGCGTCTCCGACTGGCGCAACAGCCGGGCGGCCAAGGTCAACGGCCAGCCGGTGAAGCTGGACAGCGGCGAGTGGGCGCGCAGCGTCACCGTGCTGGGCGCGCAGCGCCGCGTCCTGCTGGGCGGCGAGTTCAGCCTGCGCCTGCTCGATTCCGCCGGGGCCGAGCTTGCCCGCGCCGAGGTGCCGGCCGCCGTGTGGGGCGTCGTCGCGTCGGCCGACGGCCGGGTCGCCGTGGCGGCGCTGGGCGACGGCACGCTGCGCTGGTATGCCCTGTCCGGCGGCGCCCGCCCGCTGGAGGAGCTGGCGGCGCTGTTCCCGCACCGCGACGGCCGCCGCTGGGTGCTGTGGACGCCGGAGGCCTTCTTCGACCATTCCGAGAGCGGCGGCGAGACTTTGGTCGGCTTCCACCTGAACGACCCCAACAAGAAGGGGCTGCAATGGGTGGAGTTCAAGCAGGTCTACCGCGTGTTCGACGCCCCCGAACTGGTGCGCGCCAAGCTGCGCCAGACCGGGCAGGCGGAGATCGCGGCGCGCCTGTCCGCCATCGGCGACATCCGCCTGCTGACTCAGCGCCGTCCGCAGGTGACCCTGCTGGACTACTGCACCGTCCCCGCCGCCTCCCGCGGTTTGGCGCTCGGCACCGGTGCGGTTGAGGCCACCGCGCCAACTGCGGCCCCGGCCCCGGCGGTGACGGCGGATGCCGAAACCTGCCATCCGCTGGACATGACGCCGGTCAGCCGCGCCTTCGCGCGCGCCAAGGAGCCGGCCCCCGCACCGGCGGCGGCCGCCGCCAAGACGCCGCTGCAAGGGGCGATCCAGGGGACGGCGCAAGGGGCCGATCCCGACGGCACGGCGGACTCGCCCCGCCTGACCGTGACGCTGCCGGAGGGGATCGGTGCGGTGCGCCTGCGCTACCGTGTCGCCGATACCGGCGGCGGCATCGGGTCGGTCGATCTGTTCCGCAATGGCCGCAACGTCAGCGGCCAGGACAAGTCCCGCGCCTTCGCCCGCGCCAAGGACCCCTCGCCGCAGCCTGCCGCACAGCCCTCCCCGCCGTCGCCATCCTCGCCTGCCGCAGCCGACGCTGCCAAGAACCAGGGACCGGCGCCAGAGGAGCGGGTCAGCACCGTCCGGCTCGATCCCGGTAGCAACCGCGTGCAGATCCGTGCCTACAGCGGGTCCGACGCCATCTACGAGCGCTCGGCTCTGGTCGATTTCGTTCTGCCGGCGCCGGTGCCGGTCGCAGAGGCCGAGGCGGAGGACGGCAAGGCGCGGGACGTGCCGGACCGGCCGCGGCTGATCACCTTCGTCGTCGGCATCGACAAGTACCGGCCGGCGGGTTCGCAGCTGCGCTTCGCCCGTGCCGACGCCACCTCCTTCGCCGAGGCGGTGCGTGGCCGCATTCCCGCGACCTACGACCGGGAGCAGTCGCTGGCGCTGTCGCGGACGCTCTATGACGAGGAGGCGAGCCGCGACGCCGTCGTCTCCGGGCTGGAGGCGCTGGCCGCCGCCGCGCGGGAACAGGACACGGTCGTGCTCTACCTGGCCGGCCATGGCGTAATCGTGCCGTCGCCGAAGGACCCGTCGGTCAAGCTGTATCATTTCATCACCCAGGACGTGGCCGCCACCACCGCCGAGGCGATCACCCGGCAGGGCCTGTCGGAAAAGGATCTGAACCGGTTGGTCAGCGCCATTGCCGCCCGCAACGTGCTGGTCCTGCTCGACACCTGCCATTCGGGTGCCGTGTCCGCCGGCACGGTCGACAAGCTGTACCAGGACATGGGCCAGCGCTATCTGTTGGCGGCTTCATCGGAGCAGGAGGAGGCGCTCGACAGCTATGACGGCCGCAACGGCATCTTCGCCCATGCGGTGCTGGAAGGGCTGAGGGGCAAGGCGCTGCTGCCGGGCGACGAGGCGGTCTATAACCTGACGCTCGGCCAGTATGTGAACCGCGCCGTGCCGCGTCTGGCGCGGGAGAAGCGCTGGAACCAGTCCGCCATCTTCAAGACCGGCGGCAACGAGCTGAACCCCTTCCCGCTGGCGGCGCCCGAACCGGCGAAGCCCTGAACGCCCGTTTGGAAAGCGCCCGTCATGATCCGCGTCCTTTCCGGTCCGTCGGTCCCGCGACTTTGGGGAGCCCGGCTTCCTCTGGCGGCCGGCCTCGCCGGTTTCCTGATGGCCGGAGTGTCGCAGGCCCAGTCCCCGCCGGCGGCGGCTGTGGACACGCCGCGTCCGACCGCCGCCGAGGCTCGCGAGCAGGTGGATGCGGCGGTCGGCCGCCTGACCTGCGCCGGTGTCGAAACGACGGAGACCGGCAAGGGGCTGCGCATCGCCGGCTATGTCGGCAGCGACGAGGATGCCGGTGTCCTGAAGGCGGCGCTCACCGCGCTGCCTCCCGGCATCGATCTCGATGCGCGGGTGGCCGTGCGGCCCTGGCCGCTGTGCGAGGCGCTGAGCATCGCCGGGCGGGCTGGCGGGCCGAAGGAGAGTCCGGAAGGGCAGGGGTCCGACGCCCCGACGCTCGGCTTCAACCGGCCGTCTCTGGTCTACCGCAAGGGCGAGACGCTGGAGATCACGGTCACCGCCGGCATGACGGGCCGTCTGACCGTCGACTACATCGACACCGACGGCAGCGTGATCCACATGGTGCCGATGCGCCTGCGCCGCGACGACCGTGTGGAGGCCGGGCGGCCGGTGACGCTCGGCGTCGCGAAGTCGGCGACCGACCGCATCTACACCATCGCCCCGCCCTTCGGCCCGGCGATGATCCTGGCGCTGGTGACCCGCGACCCGCTGTTTCCTGCCGACCGGGAGGAGGTCGAGCCCGCCGGCCCCTATCTGGCGGGCCTGCGCGCCGCGCTGGCGGCGCTGCCGGCCGACGCCAGGGGCGCCGTGGCCGTCCGCTCCGCCGTCCTCACCACCGTCGCCGAGTAGCGTGGCCGCCACGGTCTTAACGAATCCACTGCCGTCCCGCGCTGCCGTCCATTGCCAGATGCCGGGGCAAACACTATGATTCAAGCGGTAGAAGCCGGGTGTCCTCAGGGGCGAGACCCGTACCGCTTGAGACGATCGGAAGACCCGTATGGACGCTCACGACCTTTCGCTGGACGACAACCGCACGCTCCAGGCCATCGGCATCCTGGCCGACGTGCTGGATGGGGTCGAGGGGCCGGGCGGTCTCGACACGGTGCTGGTGTCCAAGGCGCTGCGTCAGGTGATCGCCACCAAATCGCAGCCGGCCTTCGAATTCGCCTCCCGCGCCTTCAACACGCTGGAACCGTCGGTCCGCCGCCAGGTGGCGCAAACCGCGGACGAGGCGGCGCATCATTCGGTCGAGCTGCGCGGCCGGGTCGGCGGCTTCCTGTCCACCGCCCCGAAGAAGCCGGTTCCCCAAGGGCAGGTCGTCGGCCAGCAGCCCAACTTCATCACCGCGCTGAACCTGCGCTCCCGCCGCCGGCCGAACTCGCCCACCTGAGCCCACCCATCTGGGCAACCCCGCCCGAGTTGGCCTACCCGAGTTGGCTCAGCCGGCCCTTTCGGGCCTTTCCCCTCCCGGCCATGCTTCCTCCGGCAGCGTGTCGAGCAGAGCGCAGTCCCAATAGGGGCGCGGGCCGAAGCGCTGAACCAGGAAATCGACGAACACCCGCACCTTCGGCGACAAATGGCGGTTCTGCGGATAGACCGCATTGACGCTCACCTCGGTTGGGACATGGCGGTGCAGGATGCTGACCAGCTCGCCGCGCGACAGCGCCTGCCCGCACAGGAAGGTCGGCGACATGATGAAGCCGACGCCGGCCGCCGCCGCCTCGCGCAGCAGGTCGCCGTTGTTGCTGCGGATCGGGCCTGACACCCGGACGCTGCGCGTCTCCCCATCGACGATGAACTGCCAGAGGTCCGGGGTCGGCACGTTGGTGTAGATCAGGCAGGCGTGATTGCTCAGCTCGTCCGGCGTCTGCGGCACGCCGTGCTTTTGCAGATAGGCCGGGCTGGCGCACAGCGCCATCCGCGCCGGGGCCAGCCGCCGGGCGATCAGCGAACTGTCGCGCAGCCGGCCGATGCGCACCGCCAGATCGTACCCCTCGTCGACCAGATCGACCGTGCGGTCGTTCAGGTCCATGTCGATCTCGATGGCCGGGTAGCGCTCCAGGAACTCCGCCACCGCCGGGGCCAGATGCAGGATGCCGAAGCTGACCGGCGCGTTCAGCCGCAGCCGGCCGCGCGGGGCGGCATGCAGGTCGGCGACCGCCTGCTCCGCCTCCTCCAGATCGGCGAGGATGCGGGTGCAGCGCTCGTAATAGGCCTGACCCACCTCGGTCAGGCTGAGCTTGCGGGTGGTGCGGTTCAAGAGCCGCGCGCCGAGCCTGTTCTCCAGCTCGCCGATGCGGCGGGAGACCACCGACTTCGACAGATTGAGCCGGTCGGCGGCGGCGGTGAAGCTCTTGGTGTCCACCACCTTGATGAAGGCGAGCATGTCGTCGAGGCGATCCATGGCATTGTTGTACACCCAGAAACAATGAGGTGCCAAGATCCGGGATTACCGGAAGCGCCGCCGCGCCCTATTTCTGGTGTCACCGCCGCGCCGGCACCGGCCCGCGGCGGCCGGAAAATCGACGACCCATTCACGCAAACCAACAGGGAGTGACGGCGATGGCGAAGGTTCTGGTCCTCTATTACAGCAGCTGGGGCCATGTGTCGGAGATGGCGCAGGCGGTGGCCGAAGGCGCCCGCTCCGTCGCCGGGACCGAGGTGGCGGTGAAGCGCGTGCCCGAGCTGGTGCCGGAAGCCGTCCGCCAGTCCGCCCATTACAAGGACGAGAGCAACATCCCTGTCGCCACGGTCGACGAGCTGGCCCAGTACGATGCCATCGTCATCGGCACGCCGACGCGCTACGGCAACATGGCCTCGCAGATGAAGAACTTCCTCGACCAGACCGGCGGGCTGTGGGCCAAGGGCGCGCTCGTCGGCAAGGTCGGCAGCGTCTTCACCTCCACCGCCACCCAGCATGGCGGGCAGGAGAGCACCATCCTCAGCACCCACACCGTCCTGCTGCATCTGGGTCTGGTGATCGTCGGGCTGCCCTATTCCTTCCAGGGCCAGATGGGTGTTTCGGAAGTCATGGGCAACTCGCCCTACGGTGCCAGCACCATCGCCGACGGCGACGGCTCGCGCCGCCCGAGTGCGGTCGAACTGGACGGTGCCCGCTACCAGGGCCGCCATGTCGCCGAGATCACGACCAAGCTGCACGGTTGATTTCCGGTCTACAGTGAAAAAGGGGAGGGAGCCGTGGGCCTGCTGATCGATGGACAGTGGCAAGACCAGTGGTACGACACCAAAAAGACAGGCGGCGCGTTCGTCCGGACGGAGGCGCAGTTCCGCGACCGGGTGTCGGCCGACGGCTCCACCCCCTATCCGGCGGAAGCCGGGCGCTATCACCTGATGGTGTCGCTGGCCTGTCCCTGGGCGCACCGCACGCTGATCTTCCGCAAGCTGAAGCGGCTGGACGACGTGATCGGCGTCAGCATCGTCGATCCGCTGATGCTGGCCGACGGCTGGACCTTCGCCGAGCCGGAGCCTGTCACCGAAGCCAGCCGCCTCTACGAGGTCTATCTGAAGGCCAATCCCGGCTACAGCGGCCGGGTGACCGTCCCGGTCCTGTGGGACAGGAAGACCGGCAGCATCGTGAACAACGAGTCGGCGGAGATCATCCGCATGCTCAACCGCGCGTTCGACGCCTTCACCGACGTCCGCACCGATTTCTACCCCGCTGAATTGGCGGAGGAGATCGACCGCGTCAACGCCCACGTCTATGACGCCGTCAACAACGGGGTCTACAAGGCCGGCTTCGCCACCTCCCAGGACAAGTACGAGGCGGCCTTCGACGCGCTGTTCGCGGCACTGGACGGCATCGACGCCAGGCTGGCGACGCAGCGCTGGCTGGTCGGCAACCGCCTGACCGAGGCGGATTGGCGGCTGTTCACCACGCTGGTGCGTTTCGACGCGGTCTATGTCGGGCATTTCAAGTGCAACCAGCGGCGGATCGCCGACTATCCGCACCTGTCGGGCTATCTGCGCGACCTCTATCAGGTGCCGGGCGTGGCCGAGACGGTGAATTTCGACCACATCAAGCGCCATTACTACGGCAGCCACGCCACCATCAACCCGACCGGCATCGTGCCCAAGGGGCCGAAGCTCGACCTCGATGCGCCGCACGGGCGCGGCGGCCTTGGACCCGATCCCGTCTGAGGCGTGACGGATCGGCTCCCCGGCGGTTGTCAGAAGGAAACGACAACCGCATGAGGGAGTTCGTCCAATGCGTACAGTCATCCTGGCTGCCGCCGCCGTCCTGGCCCTGTCGTCGCCGGCCCTGGCCCAGAGCGGGCAATCCCAGAATGGCCAGAATGGCTGGGGCGGCGCGCTCGATCAGCTGAACCGCGCCGTCAACCCCAACGCCTATCCGCAGGACCGCGACGGGCGCGCGGCGGATGAGCGCGATGCCAGCCGCGACGTGAACCGCGATAACCGCCGCACCGAAGGATCGTCGGGCAACCGCCGCGGCAACGCCTACAGCGACTATTCCGACCGCGACCTGCGCAGCCAGTATGACCGGCTGGGCGAGGAACAGCGCCAGCTCCGGCAGAACCGCCGCGCCATCGAGGACGAGATGGAGCGCCGCGGCATCAACCGCTAAAAAACCACCATTGAATTGGGCCAGCCGTCAGGGCTTGTAGCAGCGGGCCATGTCTTCCGGGTTGCCCATCGCCTCGCACTGGAAGCCGTTGGAGAATTTGAAGCGCAGCGGGCCGGTCTTGCGGACGCTGACCACCGGCTTCTTCCCCGCATCCTGGAATTCCACCCAGGCGGAGCTGTCGAAGCGGGTCTGCACCCCGTTGCTCAGCTGCACCCGGCCCTGACGGTCCTTGATCACCTGGATGCCGGTGTTGAACAGCAGGTTCGGACCGTCGGGCTTCGCCGACAGGCCGTTGGTGCAGTTCACCCCCTCCGGCTTGACCGCGACGCATTCGAACGATTGCGGCTGGCCGGCGGTGAGGACCATCGCATAGATGGCGATTTCCAGGACATTCATCGGCATCGGCGTGCACCAGCGGGAGGGCGGCGGGATTTTTCGTCTTACCGGCTATCTGGTTACGAAAGAGATAATGTCGCGCCCGCGGTCGAATCTTGCGTGGATCTGCCCCCGATCCGGCACTAAGACGGCCGCCGGGCCGCTGCGGCCATCCGTCGCCGTGACATGAGCGGTGCAGCGGCCCCGCGCCTGGACTTGCGCGTCCCGGACCGGTAGAAGCGGTGGCATCGGCCATTTCTTCAACGACGGGGGGCGGGCGCAATCCCATGACGTTCCAACAGCGTTTGATCCTGCTGGTCACCGGTCTGGTGCTGCTGGCGGTTGCGGCGGTCACCACGACGATGGCCTGGACGACGCGCGCCGCCCTGACCGAACGGATCGAGACGGAGGCGCGGCTGGCCGCCGGCCTGCTCGCCCGCGGTGCTGCCCAGTCGCGCGACATCCCGCAGGAAGTCGACGCCCTGCTGTCGGAACGCCTGCTGTCGGAAGCGACGCTGACCGCGCATCTGGTGGCGCTGGCGGAAACGGCGAAGCTGGCGCCCCGCGCCATCAACGACCGGCTGAAGCAGATCGCCGAGGCCGGCGGTCCCGACGAAATGTGGATCACCGACAACCGCGGCCGCGCCTATCTGCACAACCTGTCCGGCCCCGATCCGCTGTTCGGCCAGGATGCCAAGGGCGGCCCGCGCCATGGCGCCTATGCCGGCCTGCTCAACCGCTCCCCGGCGTCGGTGGTCTCCGAACCGGCGATGGAGAACGGCAAGCTGATGAAGTTCGCCGGGGTGGCCGGCGTCGACAAGCCGCGCATCGTGCAGGTCGGCGCCGACCTGCGGCGGCTGGGCGACCTGCTGCGCAAATCGGGGGCCGACGGGCTGGTCGACGGGCTGATCGCCACCCGCGCGGTGGAGGCGGCGTGGCTGCTCGACCGCGACGGCCGGGTGCTGGCCCGCGGCGCGGTGGCGGCCGACGGCACGCCGCTGTCCGATGCCGACACCGCCGCGGCCAAGGCGGTGACGCCCGGCGGCGACGTGACCGTCCGCGTCTCGGGCAACAGCCTGCTGGCGCTGGCGCCGATCAAATATGCCGGCCCTGCTGCCGCCACTTCTTCATCCGGGGCCGGCGTCCCGGCGGTCGCCGCGGTGCGGGTGGCCTACAGCGAGCCGGGCGCGATGCTGAGCCGCCAGCTGAAGATCGGCGGGCTGGTCGGCATCTTCGTGCTGGCGCTGGGCGTCTATGCCTGCATGCGCTTCGCCCGCGACCAGATGGCCCCGGTGGAGCGGCTGGGCGAGGCGGTCAAGGCGGTGGAGGCCGGCCGCTTCAACCCCCTCACCCTGAACGAGGCCGCCGACCGTGACGACGAGTTCGGCCGCCTGTCCCGCGTCTTCCGCCGCATGGCGATGGAGGCGACGGCGCGCGAGGAGACCCTCGACGCCCAGCTGGTCATGCGCGGGGCGGAGCTTGAGACCAAGAGCGAGAAGCTGGCCGCCGCCGAACAGCTGATCGAGGAGGAGCAGCGCGCTGCCCGCGACGTGCAGTCCGGCCTGCTGCCGCGCCAGCTTCCGGTCGGCCGCGACAGCCAGTTCTACGGCATCCTGCTGCCCGGACACACCGTCAGCGGCGACTTCTACGACGTAGTCGAGCTGGACGAGCGGCACAGCCTGCTGGTCGCCGCCGGCGTGTCGGGCGGCGGCGTGCCCGCCGCCTTCCTGATGCTGATGGTGCGCGGCGCCATCCGCGAGGCCGCCCGTCCCGGCGTCGGCCCGGGCGCCATCCTGACCCATGCCAACGAGCGTCTGTGCGGCGAAAGCCCCTTCAACGGCTTCGCCACCGCCTTCGTCGCCATCTATGACCGCGTCACCGGCTCGCTGGTGCATGCCTCCGCCGGCCATCGCGGCGCCGCCCGCGTCGCGACGGACGGCGCGGTGCAATATCTTTCCGAAGCCGGCGGTCCGGCGCTCGGCGTGCGCCGCGGCGCCCCCTATGGCGAAGCGACGGCGGTGCTGACCCAGGACGACACGCTGTTCCTGTGCACCGACGGCGTGCTCCAGTCTGTCGACGGCCAGCGCGAGCCCTTCGGCGAGGCCCGCCTTGCCGCGGCGCTGGCCCACAGCCGCGGCATGTCCGTCCGCGACCGCACCGAGATGGTTCTGCGCACGGTGCAGGCGCATGTCGGCGCCAACGGGATTCTCGCCGGCGATCTGGTCTGCTTGGTCATGCGCCGCCTGCTGCCGGTGACCGAGACGGCCGAGGCGGTTTGAGAACCGGGGCAGTCTGAGGTGGGAGCGTCGGCCGGCCGACGCTCCCACCCGCCCCCTATTTCTTCCGCCGCGCGCCTTCCCGCGCCCGCGCCGCCGTTTCCCGCTCCAGCCTTTCGCGCAGGAAGGCCAGCACGGCGGCCTCCTCGCCGCTCAGCCCGGCCAGATCGTCGCGCAGCTCCGCTTCCACCTCCTGCTTGAGCGAGGCCAGCAGTCCGCCTTCCAGATAGGCGTCCAGCACCTCGGGGTGGACATAGCTCTTGCGGCAGACGCTGGGGGTGTTGCCCAGACGGGTGGCGACCTGTTCGATTGCGCGGGTGACGTTGCGCTTGGCGGCGCTGGCGCTGTCGAAGCTCTCGAATTCCCGCAATGCCATGGCGGCCAGCACGGTGCCGGCCCAGGTGCGGAAATCCTTGGCCGTGAAGTCGGCGCCGGTCGCCTCGCGCAGATAGGCGTTCACGTCGCCCGAGGTCACGGCGTGGCGCTGGCCGTCGCGGTCGAGATACTGGAACAGCTCGTCCCCCGGCACATCGCGGCAGGCTGCGACGACGCGGGCCAGCCGGCGGTCCTTCAAGGCGACGTTCCATTCCTTGCCCGACTTGCCCTTGAAGGAGAAGCGGACCTCCGTCCCCTCGATCTCGGCATGGTCGTCGCGCAGGGTGGTCAGGCCATAGCTGCGGTTCTCGCGGGCATAGGCTTCGTTGCCGACACGGATCAGCGTGGTTTCCAGCAGCCGCACCACCGCCGCCAGCACCTTCTCCCGTGGCAGGCCGCGCCGGCCGAGGTCGGCGTTCACCCGCTCGCGCAGCTTCGGCAGGGCGTGGCAGAACTCCACCATGCGGCCGAACTTGGTGCCCTCGCGCAGCTCGGTCCAGCGCTGGTGGTAGCGGTACTGCTTGCGCCCCTTGGCGTCGCGGCCGGTCGCCTGGAGATGGCCATCGGGATCGGGGCAAATCCAGACGTCCTTGTAGGCCGGCGGGATCGCCAGCTTCCTGATGCGCGCCAGCGTGTCCTCCTCCGTCACCGGGGTGCCGTCGGGCCACAGGAAGCGGAAGCCTTTGCCGTAGCGCCGCCGCCGGATGCCGGGCGTCTCGTCGGCGCTGTAGGTCAGCCCGGCGCAGGCGGCTTCCTGCTCGGGAGAGGGGCCGTCCTTATCGGATGCGGCATCGGATGCGGCGCCATCGGGCGGGGGGAGGGGGCTGTCCATAAGGCCAACAACGGCCGGAACGGGCGTTGGTTTCCGCTACCCCCTTCGGAGAGGGTTTCTTCGCAGTTGCAAAAACCGTAGTGTTGCGACGCAAGATCCCCAGTAGATCCCGACCCGATTCCGATTGGAGCGCCAGACCATGGACCGCAAGCCGGACGAGACGATTCTGACCGCCCATCTGCCGAACCTGGAAATCCAGATCCGGCACCGCGAAGCCGGGGAGGACGGGGCGGAGGTCATCGCCATCCAACTGCGCGCCACGCCGTCCTTCGACGCGGTCGCCGGCATGCTGGCACCCGCCATGATGAACCCGCTGCTGCTGGCCGGCCCCGCCTTCGGTGCGCGGAGCGGCCAGTGGACCGGGCAGGGCGGCGCCAACCCGATGGGGTCTGCCGCCGGGATGGCGGACCTGTGGCTGGCGCCGATGCGGCTGTGGGGCGAGATGGTGCGGCAGGCCTGGGCGCCCTGGCTCCAGGGTAGCCCGTGGGGCCAGGGCGGTTCCGCGCCGCGGCGCTGACGGCCTCCGTCGTCAGGTCCGGGAGCACCATGTGAAGAAGGTCTCGGTATCCCGGGACCCGGCGAGCGCCCGCAGATAGGCCGGCTTCCAGACATCCTTGAGGAAGCTGTCCATCCTGGTGGGTAGCGGGCTGCGGCTGCCATGGAAGCGCACCCGCCGGCTGTTCAGCGCGTCCAGGGTCAGGCTGTCGTCGAGCCAGCGGTCCGGCGTGCCGAACCGTTCGAGAAACTCGGCTTCGACCTCCGGCCGGTTCCGGTCGACGAAGCGATACTCCACCGGCCGGCCGATCTCCCGGGCGATGAGCGCCGCCACCTCGGGCATGGTGAGATCCTCCGACCCGACCTCGCGGACGACGCGGTGTCCACCCGTCGGGTTGGTCAGTTCCCTGGCGGCCAGACCGGCGATGTCCTGCGTCGCCACCCAGGGCAGCGCCACATCGGGGGCGAGCGACCAGCCGATCCGGTCATGATTTGCGACCGCATCGGTGAAGAACAGCATGTTCTCCATGAACCAGCCGGCCCGCAGATGCACGAGGTCGATGGCGTCGAGCTGGTTCAGCGTCCGGTCCAGATGGTGGAAGCTTTCGAAATGGCCCGTGCGGCCAGCGACCTCCGATCCGATGGCGGTCAGGCTCACGGCCAGCCTGACCGGAGAGCCGCGAAGCGCATCGACGAAGCGCTGGGCGACCGTCGGATAATGCCCGTGAATGTTGGTCCAGTCGGTCTTCACCATCAGGAACGCGGCATCGGCGTCCTGAAAGAAGTCGCCGAGATCTCCGGCGCCGGTGTCGAAGCTTCCCAGGAACGGCTCCGCGCCGGCCGCGACCAAGGCGTCGAGGGCCGGACCGCCTCTCGACAGGGCTTTTACCTGATGTCCGGCGCCCAGCAGGGTATGGGTGAGCGTGGCGCCGATCCTTCCGGTCGCGCCGACGACGGCAATTCGCATGGCAATCTCCAATGGCGGTCAGCTGTTCCGGGTCGCATCGGGAGGGTGGGCCGGCCGGCTTGGCGGCGGCGGGGTCCCGGTCCCTGGTCGGCGACCGCGCTGTCGTTCCCCAGTGATAGCGGATTGCCGTCCGCATGAATTTGGAGATAATGCCATATGATCTCCAAAGCGGGCCAATCGGCGGCCACATCGGCGGTGACGCCGCGTCCCTGCATCGACGACTTCGACTTCGACTGCGACTCCGACCGCTCGGACCGTCCGGCGGTCGCCCTGCATCTCGACTTCAGCGATTACGAGGCCGAAGTGCCGCAGCACAGTCACCGGCAGGGCCAGCTCATCCTGGCCTTGCACGGCGCGGTCACCTGCACGACGGCGAACGGCCTCTGGCTCGTCCCGCCGGATTGCGGGGTCTGGATTCCGGGCGGCGTCCCCCACAGCAATCAGGTCACGCCCAACGCCCGCCTGTCCTACCTGTTCGTCGAACCCGGCGCGGTGGAATTGCCGCTGGAATGCTGCACGCTGTCGGTTTCGCCGATGCTCCGCGAGATGGTCCTCCGCCTCGCCGGCGTGCCGGGCGGCTACTCTGAGGATGACCATACCGGCCGCCTCGTGCGGGTCCTGCTGGACGAGTTGGCGCTGATGCCGAGGGAGGGGTTGAGGCTGCCCGTGTCCGGCCACCCGAAGATCGCGATGATCGCCAGGGCGCTGACGGCGGATCCGGGCGACCGCCGCACGCTTGCCGGCTGGGCCGCGCATGTCGCCATGAGCGAGCGATCCCTGAAGCGGCTGATGGTCCAGGAAACCGGGCTGACCTTCGGCCAGTGGCGCCGCCAGCTCCATCTGGTCGTCGCACTGCGCGAACTCGCCGGCGGGGCGACGGTCCAGCGGGTGGCGGGCGACCTGGGCTACGAGTCCGTCACCGCCTTCATCGTGATGTTCAAGAAGGCGATGGGGACAACGCCGACAGGCTACTTCCGCACCGGCGCCGGCCGCGTCGACAATCCCGGCGGGGCGCATCCGGCTGCGGACCGGGCAAGCCGGGCAGCGTAGCCGAAGGCGAGCCGCCGCGTCAGGGCCACTTCACCTCGGGCGGCAGGCTCATCAGGATCGCCTCGGTGTTGCCGCCGGTCTTCAGGCCGAAGGTGGTGCCGCGGTCGTAGAGCAGGTTGAACTCGACATAGCGGCCGCGGCGGACCAGCTGGTGTTCGCGCTGTTCGGCGGTCCAGGGCCGGTTCATGTGCCGGCGGACGAGCGCGGCGTAGCTGTCGAGGAAAGCGGTGCCGACATCGCGGGTGAAGGCGAAATCCGCCTCCCAGTCGCCCGACTCGAGGTTGTCGAAGAAGATGCCGCCGACGCCGCGCGCCTCGCCCCGGTGCGGCAGGAAGAAATAGCGATCGCACCACTCCTTGTAGCGCGGATAATAGTCCGGGTCGTGCCGGTCGCAGGCGGCGCGCAGGCCGGCGTGGAAGTCGGCGGTGTCCCGCTCGTCCTCCATCATCGGCGTCAGGTCGGCGCCGCCGCCGAACCAGCCCTTGGTCGTCACGATGTGGCGGGTGTTCATGTGGGTCGCCGGGACCAGCGGCGAGCGCATGTGCGCCACCAGGCTGATGCCAGCCGCCCAGAACGCGCCGGTCTCGGCCGCACCGGGGATGTTGGCGCGGAATTCCGGGCTGAAGGTGCCGTGGACGGTCGAGATGTTGACCCCGACCTTCTCGAACACCCGGCCCTTCATCACCGACATGGTGCCGCCGCCGCCCTCGCCGCCGGCATGGTCGGGGCGGTTCCAGCTCTTGCGCTCGAACCGGCCGGGGGCCAAGTCGGCATGGGTGCCGGTCAGCTCGTCCTCCAGCGCTTCGAAGGCCGCGCAGATGCGGTCGCGCAGCTCCTTGAACCAGGCGGCGGCGCGGGCCTTGCGCTCTTCGACGGTGCTGGAGTCGGCAGTCGTTGCGGCTGTCATGGCGTATCCGGCTGTGCGGGAGCATCGGAGCGGAGCGCGGCAGACTGCCGCCCATCCAATGCGGCAGTCTGCCGCAAGGCCTCACCCAACACCATCGCCGCGCTGACCGCAACGTTCAAGGAGCGGGCGGGCGGCACCATCGGGATCACCAGCCGGGCGTCGGCGGCGTCATGCACCTCGTCGGGCACCCCGGCGCTCTCGCGGCCGACCAGCAGGCGGTCGCCGGGGGCGAAGCGGAAATCGGTGTAGGGGATCGCCGCCCGCGTGGTCAGCAGCACCAGCCGGCCGGCCTGCGGAGCCGCGCGGTACGCGGTCCACGAGCTGTGCCGGGTCCAGTCGAGATGGTCGAGATAGTCCATTCCGGCACGGCGCAACCGGCGGTCATCCAGCACGAAACCGCAGGGTTCGATCAGATCCAAAGCCACCCCCAGCCCGGCTGCGAGTCGCATCAGCGTTCCGGCGTTCTGCGGAATGTCGGGTTCGAACAGCACAAGGCGCAACGCGGGCCTTGCCTCGAAGTGTTTGTTTTGCATACAAATGTTCTTGCCCCTGTACACGCGACAAATTGTCTCCCGGCCAAGGACTTTTCAAGATGTCGACGCGACGGTATACCGCAGCGCAGAAGCTGGAGATACCCACTCCGGACCGATGCGGCATGCCTGAGGGTTTTTCCTTCGGCGGGCGGGCGTGCCGTGTCATGCATAAAAATGGTCCATCGGTCGTCCGGCGCGGGCAAAGGGCGTCGGGCATGCCTTGAGGAGAAACAGGCTTATGGCTCAGACCACGCATCCGCCCGGGACGGGTGGCCACGCGGCCTCCAGCGGCGAGGGGGGTTCCCGCCGCGATTTTCTGTATCTTGCCACCGGTGCGGTCGGTGTCGTCGGGGCGGCCTCGGCGGCCTGGCCCTTCATCGACAGCATGAACCCGGCGGCCGACACCCTGGCGCTTGCCTCCATCGACGTCGATCTGGCCCCCGTGGCCGAAGGTCAGGCGATCACGGTCACCTGGCGCGGAAAGCCTGTCTTTGTCCGCCACCGCACCGCCGAGGAGATCGAGTCCGCCAAGAAGGTCAATCTTGGCGATCTGCGCGATCCGGTTGCCGACGATGCCCGCGTGAAGAAGCCTGAATGGCTGATCGTCATCGGCATCTGCACGCATCTGGGCTGTGTGCCGCTCGGGCAGAAGGTCACCGATCCGCGCGGCGACTACGGCGGGTGGTTCTGCCCCTGCCACGGCTCGCACTACGACACCGCTGGGCGCATCCGCAAGGGCCCGGCCCCCGCCAACCTTGTCCTTCCGACGTACGCCTTCACCGGCGATACCAAGATCCGGCTCGGTTAACGCGGCCCAACGGTTCTGGAGACCCCCGAGATGGCTCAGGTTCAAGCCACCAAGTTCAAGAATCCGGTCGTGAACTGGATCGACAGCCGCCTGCCGATCTTCACGATGCTGGATCACGAGTACAACCACTACCCGATGCCGCGGAACGTCAACTATCTGTGGGCGTTCGGTGCGATTGCCGGCATCATGCTGATGATCATGATCGCCACGGGCCTGTTCCTGGCGATGCAGTACTCGTCCCACACCTCGCTGGCCTTCGATTCGGTCGAGCGCATCATGCGCGACGTCAATTACGGCTGGCTGATCCGCTACGTGCACGCCAACGGCGCGTCGATGTTCTTCATCGCCGTCTACATCCACATGTTCCGTGCGCTCTATTACGGCTCCTACAAGGCCCCGCGCGAGATCCTGTGGATCCTGGGCGTCATCATCTTCCTCGTCATGATGGGCACCGCCTTCATGGGCTACGTGCTGCCGTGGGGCCAGATGAGCTTCTGGGGCGCCACCGTCATCACGAACCTGTTCTCGGCCTTCCCCATCGTCGGCGACCCCATCGTCACGCTGCTGTGGGGCGGCTTCTCGGTCGACAACCCGACGCTGAACCGCTTCTTCGCGCTGCACTTCCTGCTGCCCTTCGTCCTGCTGGGTCTGGTGATCCTGCACACGGCGGCGCTGCATGTCTGCGGTTCGAACAACCCGCTCGGCATCGACCCGAAGGGCCCGCAGGACACCGTTCCGTTCAACCCGTACGTCACGCTCAAGGACGGCTTCGCGGTGGTGATCTTCCTGATCGTCTTCGCGGTGTTCGTGTTCTTCATGCCGAACTACATGGGCCATCCGGACAACTACATCCCGGCCAACCCGCTGGTGACCCCGGCGCACATCGTGCCGGAATGGTACTTCCTGCCCTTCTACGCCATGCTGCGCGCGATCCCGGACAAGCTGGGCGGCGTGCTGGCGATGTTCGGCTCGATCGCGCTGCTGGCCTTCCTGCCGTGGCTCGACCGCTCCAAGGTCCGCAGCTGCAAGTTCCGCCCGGTCTACCGCCAGTTCTTCTGGATCCTGGCCATCGACGCCCTGATCCTGGGCTATGCCGGTGCCATGCCTGCCGAGGGCTCCTGGCTGCTGATCGCGCGCATCGGCACCTTCTACTACTTCTTCCACTTCCTGGTCCTGCTGCCGGTGCTGGGCAAGCTGGAACGCACGCGTCCGCTTCCCAACAGCATCTCCGAGTCCATTCTGAAGGGCGGGGGCAGCATCGCCGCCGGCGCCCATGCCAAGCCGATGGAGAAGGCCTGATGCGCGCGTTGAAGACTGCAATCCTCTCGGCGGCGCTGGCTCTCGGCATCGCCGGGGCCGCGCAGGCCTCCGAAGGCGTGCACATCCCCAAGCAGACCTGGGCGCATGCCGGCATCTTCGGCACCATCGACAAGTCGGCGGCCCAGCGCGGCTTCCAGATCTACAAGGAAGTCTGCTCGGCCTGCCATTCCATGCGTCTGGTGCCGATCCGCACGCTGGCCGGCATCGGCTTCAAGGAAGACGAGCTGAAGGGCATCGCCGCCGGCTATGAGGTGCAGGCCGGTCCGAACGACGCGGGCGAGATGTTCATGCGTCCGGGTCTCCCGGCCGACCGTTTCCCGTCGCCGTTCGCCAACGACCAGGCGGCCCGCGCGTCGAACAACGGCGCCCTGCCGCCGGACCTGTCGCTGATGGCCAAGGCCCGCGTCGGCGGCGAGGATTACCTCTACGCCTTCCTGACCGGGTTCGAGGAGCCGCCGGCCGACGTCCATGTGATGCCCGGCATGAACTACAACAAGGTGTTCCCCGGCCATCAGGTCGGCATGCCGAACATCCTGCAGCCCGACGGCGTCACCTTCGCCGACGGCACCAAGGCGACGGTGGAGCAGCAGGCGCACGACGTGGCGACCTTCCTGACCTTCGTCGCGGAACCGCACCTCGATGCCCGCAAGCAGATGGGCGTCAAGGTCATCCTGTTCCTGCTGGTGCTGGCCGGCCTGATGTACGCCGCCAAGCGCAAGCTGTGGAGCACGCTGCACTGAGCCTGACGGTTCGGCTGAGGCAATTGGTATCTGGACAGGGCGCCCCTTAGGGCGCCCTGTTCTTGTTTGGGGGAGCGTGTCGTCGGGCGACGCAAGGCAAGGCGGAGAAGACAATGATGGACAGTCTGATCGACGAGATCGTCGATTTCTGGTTCGACGAGGCGATGAAGCCCTATTGGTTCCGCAGGTCGGCCAGCTTCGACCGTGCGGTGGCCGACACGCTGGGCCCGCATTACGAGGCGGCGGCCCGCGGCGACTACGATGACTGGATCGAGGATGTCGACGGCTGCATCGCGCTGTGCGTGCTGCTCGATCAGGTGCCGCGCAACATGTTCCGCGACGACCTGCGTGCCTTCGCCACCGACGCCAAGGCGCGGGGCGTGAGCGAGCATGCCGTCGCCAACGGCTTCGATCTGGAATGCAACGAGGACGAGCGGACCTTCCTCTATCTGCCCTTCGAGCATCACGAGGACATGGGCAGCCAGGAGCGCTCCGTCGCCCTGTTCACCGAACGGGTGGGCGACGAGACTACGATCCGCTATGCCGAACGCCACCGCGAGATCATCGGGCGCTTCGGCCGCTTTCCCCACCGCAACGCCCTTCTCGGCCGTGTGAGCACGCCGGAGGAGGAGGCGTTCCTCAAGGAACCCGACTCCTCCTTCTGAAGATGTGAGGTCAGGCCGGCAGCGACATCAAGCAGGTTGCGGCGCCAGCCAGCGCTCCAGCGCGCCCAGCAGGTCGGCGCGGCGGACCGGCTTGGTCAGATAGTCGTTCATCCCGGCCGCCAGACAGCGGATGCGGTCCTCGGGCTGGGCGTTGGCGGTGACGGCGATGATCGGGATGCGCGCCCGGTCGTCGCTCATCCGGCGGATGGTGGCGGTGGCGGTGGCCCCGTCCATGTCGGGCATCGCCACGTCCATGAGCACCGCCTCAGGCGGCACGGGCGCGTGGGCGACCGCCTCCACCGCCTCCGCCCCGCCATTGGCGGTCTCGACCGAGAAGCCGGCCTTGGCGAGCAGCCCGGCCACCACCATGCGGTTGGTGGCGCTGTCGTCCACCACCAGCAGCCGGCCGCCGCGCGACCGCGCCCAGTTCATCAGAAGCTCGCCGTCGGTGGTGCGGGAGGGCAGGGCCGCCGGCATGTCGAGCACCGCGCGCCGCGATCCGTCGGCCTCCTCGGTCACGCTCATCTGCGCGCCCAGGCCCGCCAGCAGCCGCCGCATGAAATCCTTGTTGAACCCGTCCTCGCACTTGGCCCCGCAGCTGGCCTCATAGCGGCCATGCAGTTCCGCCCGGAAGACGACCGAGTCTTCACCGCTGGGCAGCGCTGACAGCCGCAGGTCGAGCCGGCCCGGTGCTGCGGCGGCGATGGCGCTCGCGGCAAGTGCGTTGCACAGGCTGCTGACCGTTTCCGCATTGCCGATCAGGCGCGGCGGCGTGCCGGTCAGAACGCCGACATCCAGAGCGATTCCCCGCCCCTGCGCCAGGGCCGTGGTGGAAACCGCCAGCATGCGGGCCATCGCTTCCGGAGCGAACGCCGTCCCCCTGTGGTGGGGGGCGTGATGCAGAATGTCACCGTTCATGGCCCGCCATTGGCAAAATGCAAAGCAGCTTGCATCGATCGGGTCAGAAAAGGACCGAGGTCCGCGCTCCGGCCGATCTTGCGACCAATTCTCAGCAAGTTGCGGGCCAGCGGCGCATCATTTCGCGCGCCGCGCGCGGCAAACAGCGTTATCCTGTCGGCACATACTTGGGTACGCTGTCCAGGGTCCGTCGACCGACACCGGAGAAGTGGCTGTATGGCAGATTCGTGGTCCGGGAGAGCGGCGAGGCGGCTGCTGCACTGTCTGGCGGTCCTGGCGGTTCCGGTTCAGCTCCTGATTGCTGCGACGGCTTACGGTGCCGAAAGCGTTCTCTACTGCGCCGACCCCGATTGGCCCCCCTACGAATCCATCACCGCGGACGGAAAGCACCAGGGGATCGCCGCGGACCTGCTGGCCCTGGTGTCGGAACGCTCCGGGGTGGCCATGCGTCCGCTGCCGACCCGCGACTGGGAGGACAGCCTGGCGGCGGTGCGGGACGGGCGCTGCCGCTTCCTCAGCTTTCTCAATCGGACGCCGAAGCGGGAGGAATGGCTGGCCTTCACCGAGCCGCTGTTCGTCGATCCCAACGTGCTGGTGACGCGGGAAAGCCACGACTTCATCGCCGATCTCGCCGGCCTCGGCGGCGAAACGATGGTGCTTCCCAAGGGAACCTCGGTCGAGGAGCGGGTGCGCCGCGACTTTCCCGAGCTGCGCATCGTCATGGTCGACAGCGAGGCGGAAGCCTTCGCCATGGTGTCCCACGGCAAGGCCGACATGACGCTGCGGTCGCTGACCGTTGCCGTCTTCACCATCAAGACGGCCGGCTGGTTCAATTTGAAGGTTGCCGGCCACCTGCCGGGCTATGAGAATCTGCTGCGCATCGGCGTCCGCCGGGACGAGCCGGAGCTGCTGGCGGCGCTGGACCGCGGTGTCCGGACGATTTCCGCCGCCGAACGGACCGCCATCGCCAACCGGCATGTCGCCATCCAGGTGCAGTCGCCGCTCGATCCGTGGACGCTGGCGAAGCTGCTCGCCATCCCGGCGGCGGTGATCCTGACCAGCTTGTTCTGGATCGTGACGCTGATGCGGGTGAACGAGCGGTTGCGGGTGCAGTCGCGCACCGATGTGCTGACCGGCCTCGCCAACCGCAGCCATCTGAACGACGTCTGCCGTGCGGAGATGGAGCGCGCCGCCCGCTACGGCAGGCCGTTCTCGATCATCCTCGTCGATCTGGACCATTTCAAGCAGGTCAACGACCGCTATGGCCATGTCTTCGGCGACCGGGTGCTGATCGAGTTCGCCGCACTGGCCCGCAAGGCGCTGCGCGCCACCGACACGGTCGGCCGCTGGGGCGGCGAGGAATTCCTGATCCTGTGTCCGGAGGCCAGTCCGGAAGCGGCCTTCGCCCTGGCCGAACGGCTGCGCCGGACGATCCGCGGCTACGACTTCTCCAACGGCCACCGGCAGACCGGCAGTTTCGGCGTCGCCGGAGTCCGTGACGGCGACAGCATCGACCGCCTGCTGATCCGGGCCGACAACGCGCTGTACCGGGCGAAGGACGAGGGGCGAGACCGCGTCGTCCTCGACAGCGACGACAGCGACGGCGGCGAGGGCGGCGGTCGGCCCGGCAGGGCGTTCAGCCGGACGGCGTGTCCGGCGGATTGAACAGGTAGGGCACGAAGCTGCGGTGATGCTCGTTCACCCGCAGCTCGCTGCCGATCGGCGGGAAGGCGCGCTGCTGGCAGTCGGTGCGCTCGCACAGGCGGCAGTTGACGCCGATTGGCACCGCCGCCTTCATGTCGGTGATGTCGATGCCGGCGGCATAGACCAGTTCCGGCGCGTGGCTCGCCTCGCAGCCCAGCCCGACGGCGAACTGCCGTGACGGCTTCAGATAGGCGCCGCCGCGCTTGGTCACCGTGCGGGCGATGCTGATATAGGCGGTGCGGTCAGGCATCTGGGCGAACTGCACCAGGATCTTGCCGGGCTGGGCGAAGGCGTCATGCACGTTCCACAGCGGGCAGGCGCCGCCGAAGCGGGCGAAGTGAAAGCGCGTCGCCGAATGGCGCTTGGTGATGTTGCCGGCCATGTCGACCCGCACGAAATAAAAGGGCAGGCCGCGGGCGCCCGGCCGTT
The DNA here is from genome assembly GCF_042938965.1 of Azospirillum sp. A23. NCBI lineage: Bacteria > Pseudomonadati > Pseudomonadota > Alphaproteobacteria > Rhodospirillales > Azospirillaceae > Azospirillum > Azospirillum sp. A23. The sequence goes on from NZ_CP170666.1 coordinate 296,135, forward strand.
GCAGGGTGGACAGCCGGTGGCAGACCTGCTCGAAGCTGGCGGAAAAGCGGCTTTGCAACTGCTCCACATCGTGGCGCAGGGCGCGGGCTTGCGCCGCGAAGGCGCGGTAGGGCAGCACCAGCGCCCCGGCGAAATAGTTGGCGAGCCCGACCCGGCAGATCGACCGCGCGTCCTCGCTGGAGAATTTCGCCTGCTCCACCAGATCGTCGATCTGGTCGCCGAACTCCAGCAGCGCGATCTGGTTCGCCATGTGGAAGGCGCGGCTGGAGCTGGTCAGCAGGGCCGACAGCCGCAGCGTGCCGGTGGTGGCGTCGTAGCTGCGCATGGCGGTGTCGCCCGCCTCGTCGGCGACGATCTTCACCCGCACGTCGTGGCGCCGCTTCAGATAGGCGGCGAGTTCGTTCAGCAGCGATCCGGAATGGATTTTCTCGCTGTCCCACAGCCGCTCCGCCGCCTCGTCCAGCGGACCGATGTAGTTGTTGCAGTAATGGAAATAGTCCCGCACCTCCTCATAGGGGAATTGCGGACCGGCGAAGCTGTCGCCCTGTTCGGTGTTGGACAGGCTGTCGGTCAGCGACTGCACCCGCTCATGCAGCTTCTGATAGGCCTGATGCAGGCTGAGCACCCGGCGGGCCAGTTCCGGGCTGGACCCCACCACGCTGCGCAGTTCCGCCGCGGTCAGCGGGGCGCCTGCGAACAGCGGGTCGGCCAGCGCCTCGCGCAGATCGGAGACCAGCCGGCTGTCCTCGTCCTCCAGGAAGGCGGACAGCTCCAGCTCGAAGGTGGCGGCGATCCGCATCAGCACCGGCAGGGTCAGCGGGCGCTGGTTGTTCTCCAACTGGTTGAGATAGCTGGGGGAAAGCTCCAGCGTCTTGGCGAGCGACGCCTGGGTCAGGCCGCGCTGCTCGCGCAGGCGGCGCAGCTTGTAGCCAAGGAACAGCTTCTTTTGCATGCGTATAAATTCCTGCCCGGCGCCGGCCTTGGAAATCCGCCATTCTTCGCAATCTTAGCAAGCGCAAAGCCGCAATTGCAAAGGGCTTCGCAACTTCGCACGTTTTTGCGAAGAGGCTGTTTGAAGCGCTGCGAAGTTTGTGAATAATCCGCGGCGTTCCGGTGAACGATTGCGTCGCCTGCCGCCGGAACGGGGACGGTCATTGAGACGACAAGGAATGGGAACGCCCGATGCAAGACATTCTGGCCAAGTTGGAGTCCAAGCGCGCCGCGGCGCGGCTGGGCGGCGGTGAGAAGCGCATCGCCGGCCAGCACGCCAAAGGCAAGCTGACCGCGCGCGAGCGGATCGAGCTGTTCCTCGACGAAGGGTCGTTCGAGGAGTTCGACATGTTCGTCGAACATCGCTGCATCGACTTCGGCATGGAAAACCAGAAGGTCCCGGGCGACGGCGTGGTCACCGGCCACGGCACCGTCAACGGCCGCCTCGTCTTCGTCTTCAGCCAGGACTTCACGGTCTTCGGCGGCGCGCTGTCCGAAGCGCATGCCGAGAAGATCTGCAAGATCATGGACCAGGCGCTGAAGGTCGGCGCCCCGGTCATCGGCCTGAACGACAGCGGTGGCGCCCGCATCCAGGAGGGCGTCGCCTCGCTCGGCGGCTATGCCGAGGTGTTCCAGCGTAACGTCGATGCCTCGGGCGTCATCCCGCAGATCTCGCTGATCATGGGGCCGTGCGCCGGCGGCGCGGTGTACTCGCCGGCCATGACCGACTTCATCTTCATGGTGAAGGACAGCTCCTACATGTTCGTCACCGGCCCCGACGTGGTGAAGACCGTCACCCACGAGGTGGTGACCGCCGAAGAGCTGGGCGGCGCCGTCACCCACTCCACCAAGTCGGGCGTCGCCGATCTGGCCTTCGAGAACGATGTCGAGGCCCTGCTCCAGCTGCGCCGCTTCGTCGATTTCCTGCCGTCGTCGAACCGCGAGAAGGCGCCGGTCCGTCCCTGCGCCGACCCGCTCGACCGCGAGGACTTCTCGCTCGACACGCTGGTGCCGGAGAACCCGAACAAGCCCTACGACATGAAGGAGCTGATCCTCAAGATCGTCGACGAGGGCGACTTCTTCGAACTCCAGCCGGAATACGCCAAGAACATCCTGATCGGCTTCGCCCGGATGAACGGCTCCACGGTCGGCATCGTCGCCAACCAGCCGATGGTGCTCGCCGGCTGCCTCGACATCGACAGCTCCAAGAAGGCGGCGCGCTTCGTCCGCTTCTGCGATGCCTTCGAAATCCCGATCCTGACCCTGGTCGATGTCCCCGGCTTCATGCCCGGCACCAGCCAGGAATATGGCGGCATCATCAAGCATGGCGCCAAGCTGCTGTACGCGTACGCCGAGGCCACCGTGCCGAAGGTGACCGTCATCACCCGCAAGGCGTACGGCGGCGCGTACGACGTGATGTCGTCCAAGCATCTGCGCGGCGACCTCAACTATGCCTGGCCGTCGGCTGAAATCGCGGTGATGGGCGCCAAGGGCGCGGTGGAAATCATCTTCCGCAGCGACATCGGCGACGCCGAGAAGATCGAGGCACGTACGGAAGAGTACAAGCAGAAGTTCGCCAATCCCTTCGTCGCCGCGTCGCGCGGTTACATCGACGACGTCATCATGCCGCACGGAACCCGCCGCCGCATCACGAAGGCGCTGTCCATGCTGAAGAACAAGCAGCTCCAGACCCCCTGGCGCAAGCACGACAACATTCCGCTGTGAGGGCCGGCAGCATGTTCGAGAAGATCCTCATCGCCAACCGTGGCGAGATCGCCTGCCGCGTCATCCGCACGGCACGCCGCATGGGCATCAAGACCGTCGCGGTCTATTCCGACGCCGACAGGAACGCGCTCCATGTCGAGATGGCCGACGAGGCCGTCCACATCGGCGCCGCCCCGTCCGCCCAGAGCTATCTGCTGATCGACAGGATCGTGGATGCCTGCAAGCGGACCGGCGCCCAGGCCGTCCATCCCGGCTACGGCTTCCTGTCGGAAAAGCGCGAGTTCCAGGAGGCGCTGGCGGCTGCCGGCATCGCCTTCATCGGGCCGGACGCCCACGCCATCCAGGCGATGGGCGACAAGATCGAGTCCAAGAAGCTGGCGAAGGCCGCCGGCGTCTCCACCGTCCCCGGCTATCTCGGCGTCATCGCCGACGACAGCGAGGCGGTGACCATCGCCCGCGACATCGGCTATCCGGTGATGATCAAGGCCTCGGCCGGCGGCGGCGGCAAGGGCATGCGCGTGGCCTGGAACGACGAGGAGGCGCGCGAGGGCTTCCGCTCGGCAACCAACGAGGCGCGCTCCAGCTTCGCCGACGACCGCGTCTTCGTCGAGAAGTACATCCAGCAGCCGCGCCACATCGAAATCCAGCTTCTGGCCGACGGGCAGGGCACCTGCCTGTACCTGCACGAGCGTGAATGCTCGATCCAGCGCCGCCACCAGAAGGTCATCGAGGAGGCGCCGAGCCCGTTCCTCGACGCCGCCACCCGCAAGGCGATGGGCGAGCAGGCGGTGGCTCTGGCCAACGCGGTGCAGTACAAGTCGGCCGGCACGGTGGAATTCATCGTCGATGCCGAGCGCAACTTCTACTTCCTGGAGATGAACACCCGCCTCCAGGTCGAACATCCGGTCACCGAGCTGATCACCGGCCTCGACCTCGTCGAGCTGATGATCCGCGTCGCCGCCGGCGAGAAGCTGACGCTCCGTCAGGAGGACGTGCAGCTCAACGGCTGGGCCGTCGAGGCGCGCGTCTATGCCGAGGATCCCTTCCGCAATTTCCTGCCCTCGACCGGCCGCCTGACCCATTACCGGCCGCCGGCCGCCGACAGCCATGTCCGCGTCGACACCGGCGTGTTCGAGGGCGGCGAGATCTCGATGTATTACGATCCGATGATCGCCAAGCTCTGCACTTGGGGGCAGACGCGCGACGAGGCCATCGCCGAAATGCGCGAGGCGCTGGACCAGTATTACATCCGCGGCGTCAGCCACAACATCCCGTTCCTGGCCTCGCTGATGGCGAACCAGCGCTTCGTCGACGGGCGGCTGACCACCAACTTCATCGCCGAGGAATATCCGAACGGCTTCCACGCCTCGGACCTGCCGCCGGAAGATCCGGCGGTGCTGGTCGCGGTGGCGGCGGTGATCCACCGCAGCCTGAACGACCGCGACAACCAGATCTCCGGCAAGATGCCCGGCAACAAGGTGGCGGTGCGCGGCGACTGGGTGGTGGTGCTCGACGGCACCCAGCATCCGGTTCACCTGCATGCCGCCGAGAGCAATGGGCAGCGCATCGGCTACACCGTCGATGTCGACGGCACGCACCACACGGTGCGGAGCGACTGGCAGATCGGCGAGCCGCTGTTCCGCGGCACGGTGAACGGCCGGCATGTCTGCGTGCAGATCGACCGCGTCGGCATCGGCTATCGCCTGCACCACAGCGGCTCGCAGGCCATCGTCAAGGTGCTGACGCCGAAGGCGGCCAAACTGGACGCCCTGATGCCGGTCAAGGCGCCGCCGGACATGTCGAAGTTCCTGCTGTCGCCGATGCCGGGCCTGCTGGTGTCGCTGTCGGTGTCGGAAGGCCAGGAGGTCAAGGCCGGCGAGGTGCTGGCCGTGGTCGAGGCGATGAAGATGGAGAACATTCTGCGCGCGTCGCAGGACGGGACGGTCGCGAAAATCCACGCGGCGCCGGGCAGCAGCCTGGCGGTCGATCAGAAGATCGTGGAATTCGCGTAACCGTATAATAAGAAGAAACGCAATCGAGAGGAAGCGTCGCCCCTGCCCCCTTCCACCGGCCGTCCGTCCGATGGAAGGGGGCATCGGGGGGACCGCACTGCCAGTATTAGTTTCGCCCAAGGCAATCGCATATGAAGATCGTGCTCTTCTCAAAGGAAGCTCGTCATCCCCGCGAAGGCGGGGATCCAGGCTTTCCCACCAGATTCGTCTTGCGAACTCTGGATCCCCGCCTTCGCGGGGATGACGGAAGGCCCTTCCAAGGAATTTAAGTTCCACATCCGATTGCCTTGCAGTTTCACCAGCGCCATAAGAAGCCATCAGGAGGCGTCGATGACCGAGTTCCCGCAGAAGACCCTTGCCGACTGGGACAAGCTGGCCGCCAAGGATCTCGGCGCCGACGGCGACATTTCCAAGCTGGTCTGGAAGACCCCGGAAGGGCTGGACGTCAAGGCGCTCTACACCGCCGCCGATCTGGAAGGGCTGGAGCTGGACACGCTGCCGGGCTTCCCCCCCTTCACCCGCGGCCCGCGCGCCACGATGTATGCGGTGAAGCCCTGGACCATCCGGCAATATGCCGGCTTCTCCACCGCGGAGGAGTCGAACGCCTTCTACAAGGCCAACCTCAAGGCCGGCCAGATGGGCCTGTCGGTGGCCTTCGACCTCGCCACCCACCGCGGCTATGACAGCGACCATCCGCGCGTCGTCGGCGATGTCGGCAAGGCCGGCGTCGCCATCGACAGTGTCGAGGACATGAAGGTCCTGTTCGCCGATATCCCGCTCGACAAGATGTCGGTGTCGATGACCATGAACGGCGCGGTGCTGCCGATCCTGGCCGGCTACATCGTCGCGGCGGAAGAGCAGGGCGTCTCCCAGGACAAGCTGAGCGGCACCATCCAGAACGACATCCTCAAGGAGTTCATGGTCCGCAACACCTACATCTACCCGCCCGAACCCTCGATGCGGATCATCGCCGACATCATCGAGTACACCTCCCAGCACATGCCGAAGTTCAACTCGATCTCGATCTCCGGCTACCACATGCAGGAGGCAGGCGCGACGGCGGTGCAGGAGCTGGCCTTCACCATCGCTGACGGGCTGGAATATGTCCGCGCCGCGATGTCGAAGGGGCTGCCGGTCGACAAGTTCGCGCCGCGCCTGTCCTTCTTCTTCTCCATCGGCATGAATTTCTTCATGGAGATCGCCAAGCTGCGCGCCGCGCGCCTGCTGTGGTCCTCTCTGATGCAGGAGAAGTTCCAGCCCAAGGACGCGCGCTCGCTGGCTCTGCGCACCCATTGCCAGACCTCCGGCGTCTCGCTGACCGAGCAGGACCCCTACAACAACGTCATCCGCACCACCATCGAGGCGATGGCGGCGGTGCTGGGCGGCACCCAGTCGCTGCACACCAACGCCTTCGACGAGGCGCTCGGCCTGCCGACCAAGACCTCCGCCCGCATCGCCCGCAACACCCAGCTGATCATCGCGGAGGAGGCCGGCGTCACCAAGGTGGTCGATCCGCTCGGCGGCTCCTTCTACATCGAGCATCTGACCCACAGCCTCGCCAACGCCGCCCTTGAGCTGATCGGCCGGGTCGAGGAGATGGGCGGCATGACCAAGGCGGTCGAGAGCGGCATGCCCAAGCTGCTGATCGAGGAGGCCGCCGCCCGCCGTCAGGCCGCCATCGACCGCGGCGAGGAGGTGATCGTCGGCGTCAACAAGTACCGTCCGGAGAACCCGGAGGGGGTGGACGTGCTGGACATCGACAACACCGCCGTCCGCGAGGCGCAGATCGCCCGCCTCAAGCAGATCCGCGCCACCCGCGACGAAGCCAAATGCCAGGCTGCGCTGGCGGCGCTGACCGAGGCCGCCGCGGCGAAGACCGGCAACCTGCTGGCCCTGTCGGTCGAGGCCACCCGCGCCCGCGCCACCGTCGGCGAGATCTCCGACGCGCTGGAAAAGGCCTTCACCCGCCATGTCGCCGTCATCCGCTCGGTGTCGGGCGTCTACGGCTCGGCCTATGAGGGCGACGAGGGTTTCAGGAAGATCCAGGAGGAGGTGGCGTCCTTCGCCGCCGACGAAGGCCGCCGGCCGCGCATCCTGGTGGTGAAGATGGGCCAGGACGGCCACGACCGCGGCGCCAAGGTGATCGCCACCAGCTTCGCCGACATCGGCTTCGACGTCGACATCGGCCCGCTGTTCCAGACCCCGGACGAGGCGGCGCGGCAGGCGGTGGAAAACGACGTGCACGTCATCGGCGTGTCGTCCCAGGCCGCCGGCCACAAGACGCTGGTGCCGCAGCTGATCGAGGAGCTGCGCCGCCAGGGCGCCGGCGACATCCTGGTGGTGTGCGGCGGGGTGATCCCGCCGCAGGATTACGATTTCCTCTACAAGGCGGGTGCCGCGGCCATCTACGGTCCGGGCACCAACATCCCGAAGGCGGCGTCGGACATCCTGGGCATCCTGCGCAAGCAGCGGGCGGCGGCGTGATCGGCAAAAGAGGGAAGAGCATGGCTCTTCCCTCTTTTGAGTCAGGCGGCTGTGCCCCGCTGTGAGATTTGATGGGGCGACGCGCGGTGGCGGCATCGCCCCGTCGATTTCAGTGATCCCAATCCAGATCCCTGATGTCCTGCCGCCGCTCCTGTATGGTCAGCTCAATTCTGTAGCGCCGTGGATTGCCGCACATCCAGCAACTGCACACTGCCATATTGTCGGCGACCTTCTGCGGAACGTCGGCCCAAGGGAGAATGCGCCGAACCTTCGCGACCATACGAGCCCGGTCATGCCGGCGGCGCGCCCGCATCATGTCTTTAGACATCTTGCCTCTCCTAGCTCGATGCCCCGGCGCGTCCCGTTCAACATTGGACGGCGCTGCCGGGGCTATCGTGGCTTGGGAGGAGAGGCGACCAAATTCGTCATGCCGGTATTGTAGTCGCGGTTCAGGACGGCGTCATCCCCCCGTTTCGGAACCTGGGATGGGCCGGGCAAACTCCGCAGATTTCAAACTGAGACACCACCCGGGTCGCCATGAACTGGACAGGATAGAGCTGCGTCACTATCCTTAGGATGGTGACGCATGGTCGGGAGCCATTTCGATGTTCAGGATCGATCCAGCCAAGAAGAGTGAGCATCCCGTTTCCGATACGCTGGAAAACGCATCCCCTGTGTCGTCCATGGATGCCGAAAAGAAGAAATGGATGGAAGACAATCGGGCGGCGTTTGCAGCCTACGATGCGTTGGTGGACCGGCTTGGTCTTTTTGGTGAAGAGTACCGGAACTTCGAATGAGATTTCTCGACGTTTGCCTCAATCCGGCGGCGAAGGGAAAGAAGAATCACCCCATTCCCTATCTCTTGATCGTTCAGGGTGATTATGTCGGGATCGACAGAACCCGTGTGGTCGTTCCGTTGATCCGGTCGTCCGAAGTTGAAACTCCGATTCCCAAAATCATGCCGTCAATCATGGTCGGCAACGAGCAATTCGCCGTCGCGACGCCGCAGATCATCGCTTTGCCCGTTGCGCAAATCGGTGCTGTCGTGGCGTCCGCATCCGACGCCCATTCCGACATCCGCCGTGCCATCGACGTCCTGACAGGCGACTTTTGACCGTCACCGCCGAAACCGACCTCTACGCTCCCGTCAAAGCCTTCCTCGAAGCCCAAGGTTACGACGTGAAGGCGGAGATCCGCGGCTGCGATCTCGTCGCCACGCGCGGGGACGAGCCGCCGGTGATCGTAGAGCTGAAAAAGCGCTTCACCCTCGACCTCGTGCTGCAAGGGGTGGACCGGCTGGCGGTCAGCGACAGCGTCTATCTCGCCGTGCCGCAGCCGGGGCGCAAGGCGACCGGGCTGTCTCCCCTCGACGGCGACGTTAAGAAGCTCTGCCGCCGGCTCGGGCTCGGCCTGCTGATGGTCGATCCGGGGCTGGCCGAGGGGCGGCAGGTCGCCGTGCTGCTCGACCCCATCCCCTACACCCCGCGCAAGGACAAGAAGCGCACTCATCGCCTGCTCGGCGAGCATGCCCGCCGGGTCGGCGATCCCAACCGCGGCGGCTCCACCCGCGTCGCCATCGTCACCGCCTACCGCCAGGACGCGCTGCGCATCGCCCGCCTGCTGCGCGGCGGGCCGCTGACCGTCGCGGCTCTGCGCAAGGCGGGGGCGCCGAAGGATGTCGGACCGATGCTGCTGCGCAACGTCTATGGCTGGTTCGAACGGGTCGGGCGCGGCACCTACGCGCTGACCCCGGCCGGCGTGCAGGGGGTCGAGGCCTTCGCCCATGCCCTGGCGGAGGCGTGACACTCCGCACCGCCAAGCCTATGATCGTCGCCACCCAATCCACGATCACAAAAGGCTGGAGCCCGCTTTGTCGGACTACATCAGCAATCTCGTCGTTTTTTTCGTCGTCGTCGATCCGCCGGGGCTGGTGCCGCTGTTCATCGCGCTGACCCGCGGCTTCGATGACCGGCACAAGCGGATCATCGCGCTGCGCGGCACCGCCATCGCCTTCGTCGTGCTGGTCTTCTTCGCCTATTTCGGCAAGGTCGTGCTGGAGACGCTGTCCATCGAGATGCCGGCCTTCCGCATCGCCGGCGGGGCGCTGCTGTTCTGGATCGCCTTCGAAATGCTGTTCGCCAAGCGCTCCGAGCGCAAGGAGCGCGACACCGGCGAGGCGATGACCGACGAGGACGCGCACGACATCGCCGTCTTCCCGCTGGCGGTTCCGCTGATCGCCGGGCCCGGCGCCATCACCTCGATCCTGCTGCTGATGGACCGCGTCGGCACCACGGCGGCGGGACAGGTCAGCGTCCTGGGGGCGGCGGCGACGGTGATCGGCGGGGTGACGCTGATCCTGCTGGGGGCCGACCGGGTCGGGCGGCTGCTGGGCCGCACGGTGATCCACACGGTAAGCCGCGTGCTCGGCATCGTGCTGGCGGCGCTGGCCGCGCAGACGGTGATTTCCGGCATCACCGCGGTGTATCCGCCCCACTGACATCCGGCCAACCCGGCAAAATCGTCCAAAGGGGCAGCGCGCCGCCGCCGGCACTTCCTCGCTACCGCTTCCCGCAGTCCGGCCCAAGCCCGAAAGACTAATCCCCTTTCCGGTCCGGCCGCCCAGCCTACATGGGGTCCTGCCACAGTCGACGCCGGGTATTCGCCCGGCGTTCGCCCATCCACGCGCCCAAACACAAGAGGCGGCGGCCATGGACCTCGACCCGCTGATCCTGTCGCGGATTCAGTTCGCGTTCACGATCTCCTTCCACATCCTGTTCCCCAGCTTCACGGTCGGGCTCGCCTGCTGGATCGCGCTTCTGGAAGCGCTGTGGGTCGGCACCGGCAAGGGCATCTACCGCAGCCTGTCGGAGTTCTGGACCCGCATCTTCGCGCTGTCCTTCGGTCTGGGCGTGGTGTCGGGCATCGTCATGTCCTACCAGTTCGGCACCAACTGGAGCCGCTGGTCCGACACCGTGGGCAACGTGCTGGGTCCGCTGATCCAGTACGAGGTGGTGACCGCCTTCTTCCTCGAGGCCGCCTTCCTCGGCATCCTGCTGTTCGGGCGCGACCGGGTGCCGCGCGGCATCCACCTGATGGCGGCCTGTCTGGTGGCGCTGGGCACGCTGCTGTCGTCCTTCTGGATCCTGTCGGCCAACAGCTGGATGCACACCCCGGCCGGCTTCGAGATCAGGGACGGCCGCTATTTCGTCACCGACTGGTGGCAGGTGGTGTTCAACCCGTCCTTCCCCTATCGCCTCGCCCACATGGTGACGGCGATGTTCCTGACCACCAGCTTCGTCGTCGCCGGCATCAGCGCCTTCTACCTGCTGAAGCGCCGGCATTTCGACCATGCCAGGCTGGGGCTCGGCATGGCGCTCGCCCTCATCACCGTGCTGGCGCCCCTGCAGATCTTCCTCGGCGACGAGCATGGGCTGAACACGCTGGAGCATCAGCCGGCCAAGATCGCGGCGATGGAAGGCAATTGGGAGGGCGGTCCGCGCGCCCCGCTGGTCCTCTTCGCCATCCCCGACGTGGAGGCGGAAACCAACCGGCTGGAGATCGGCATCCCCGCTTTGTCCAGCCTGATCCTGACCCACGATTTCAACGGCAGCGTTCCCGGCCTGAAGCAGTTCCCGGCCGACGAGCGCCCCGACCCGCGCATCGTCTTCTGGACCTTCCGCCTGATGGTCGGCATCGGCTTCCTGATGCTGACGGTGGCGGCGGTGCATCTGGGCTTGCGTTTCCGCGGCCGGCTCTACAGCAGCGACTGGTTCAACCGCATCCTGGTTGGCTGCATGCCCATCGGCTTCGTCGCCATCCTGGCCGGCTGGTTCACCACCGAGATCGGGCGTCAGCCCTGGGTCGTTTACGGCCATCTGCGCACCGCCGACGCGGTGACCCCGTCGCTGACCACCGAGGCGGCGCTGGTCTCGCTGGTCTCCTTCGTCGTCGCCTACACCATCATCTACGGCGCCGGGACCTATTACCTGATCCGCCTGCTGCGCGCCGGCCCGGCGCTTGTCCACGACGCCCGGCCGCCGCCGGAGGCGCAGAGCCCGAAGCGCCCACTGTCGGCCGCCGACCCGTCCATCGAAGCCGCGGAGTGAGCCCCATGCAGGAAATTGCGGAAGGAAGCCTGCTGACCCTGATCTGGGTTGGGATCGTCGGCTTCGCGGTGTTCATGTATGTGCTGATGGACGGCTTCGACCTCGGCATCGGCATCCTCTACCCCTTCGCCCCGACGGAGGAGGACCGCGACACCATGATGAACACGGTGGCGCCGGTCTGGGACTTCAACGAGACCTGGCTGGTCCTGGGCGGGGCGGGGCTGTTCGCAGCCTTCCCCATCGCCTATGCCGTGGTCCTGCCGGCGATGTACATCCCGCTGCTGGTCATGCTGATCGCCCTGATCTTCCGCGGCGTGGCCTTCGAATTCCGCTTCAAGGCGCGGGCGGGCCGGCACTGGTGGAACCGCTCCTTCTTCGTCGGGTCGCTGCTGGCCACCTTCGCCCAGGGTGTCGTGCTCGGCTCCTTCATCCAGGGCATCCCGGTCTATGAGCGGCAGTTCGTCGGCGGCATGCTGCACTGGCTCTCCCCCTTCGCCCTGTTCTGCGGCGCGGCGCTGGTGGTCGGCTATGCGCTGTTGGGGGCGACCTGGCTGATCTGGCGGACCATCGGGCCGTTGCAGGACTGGTGTTTCCGCATGGCGCGGCGGCTGATGCTGGTGGTTCTCGTCGGCGTCGCCGCGGTCAGCCTGTGGACGCCCTTCCTGCTGCCGCAGATCGCTGAGCGCTGGTTCTCGCTGCCCAACCTGTTCTTCCTGGCGCCGGTGCCCATCGTCACCGCGGTGCTGGCCTTCGCCCTGTGGCGGGCCATCGACAACAGCCGGGAGGTGGCCCCCTTCGTGCTGTCGATGGCGCTGTTCGCCCTGTCCTACCTCGGCCTCGCCATCAGCCTGTGGCCGCATCTGATCCCCCCCGGCGTCACCGTGTGGGAGGCGGCGGCCCCGCCCAGGACGCAGGTGTTCCTGCTGGTCGGCATGGCCTTCCTGATCCCGTCGATCCTGGGCTACACCGCCTATTCCTACTGGGTCTTCCGCGGAAAGGTGACGGGGGCCTTCGGATACCATTGAGCGGAGGAGGCGCCCCGGCATAAAAAGGGCGCCTTCGGACGGGAAAGGGATCCGCCATGGACAACGACATCAGCTTCGCCGAGGCCATGCTGCGCCGTGGCGCCGGCCTGCTGGACGCGGAGGCGGATGCGCCGGGCGGCGATCCCTTCGCCGTGCTGGCCCGCCTGCTGGCCGCCGCCGCGGCGACCGACGCGCCGCTGGTGGTGCTAAGCGAGGGCGGCAGCCACCCCGCCCTGTTCGACGAGGCCAACCGCCGCGCGGGCGAGCCGCTGACCGCCCGCCTCGCCGGCCTTGCCGCCACCCGCCAGGGCGAGCGCGCCACCATGTACGAGTTCGACGGCACCGGCCCGCTGACCGGCAACCGCATCGTCGCCGCCCTGTTGCGGCCGGAGCAGCGGCCCGACCTGCTGCATGTCTACATCGCCGTCGGCCGCCTGCGCGGCGGCGAGGCGCAGATCACCGTGCCGCCCGCCCTGCTGCGCTTCGACGCCGCCGCGCTGGGCCAGACGCTGGCGCTGCTGGGCGATGCGGTGTCGCGCAGCCCGAATGCCGCCACCGCGGCGCTGGCTCATGCCGCCGCCATCCTGCCGATGGAGGGCCATGAGCAGGGCGGCATGCCGGCGGCCCTGCTGGACCTCTACTGGCATGCGCTGACCCTTGCGTCGGTGCGCGCCGCAGGCGGCGCTGGGGCGTCGGTGCGCGCCGCCAGCGGCGCGGCCGGGGGATTGGCCGGGATGACGCCGGAGGGGAATGCGTAAAGGTACCGGGGGCAGCCTCCGCTCCCGCTTTTGCACAAAATCCACCGATGCAAGAAATAATTCCTATAATCTCCGCAGGATTCCCCCCTGCCTGCGGAGCGACGCCATGGCCCTCGACAGCCGTACCCTTGCAAACGACCATTTCCCGGTGTGGGCGGAGGAGCCGCCGGTGCCGTCCGAAGGCTCTCTGGTCCCCGGTTCGCAGTTCCATGAGGAACAATGGATCATGGCCGCCGGCATGCTGGCGCGCGGCAGCAGCTTCCTCTATGTCGCCCGCGCCATGGGATGCAGCCGGACGACGCTGTGGCGCGCTTATTACGGCTCCAAGGATTTCCGTCATAGGGTCTGGTGGGAGCGGCAGGCGCTGAACCGCGAGGCCGACCTGCGCCTGTCGTCGCTGCGCAGTCTGGTGGTCGAGCAGATCGAACGGCTGGTCTCCTCCGGCGATCCCTCGACCGTGCGCTGGCTCGCCGAGCGGCTCGGTCTCTTCGCCGGTCTCGATGCTCCAGCCGCTAAGCGACACACCATGCAACCGGTTCGTCAGCCCGTCCCCGTCGCCGCCCCCGAACTCGACGACATCCCCGCGGATTGCCCTCTCTCCCCCGCTCACGCGCAAACGGAGTTTGCGCTGACGCGACAGGCGGACCTTCGGTCCGCCGAAAGCGGGGAGAGGGAGGGGACCCACGCCGCAGGCGTGGGGAGGGTGAGGGGGCCGGCGCGCGATCCGCGCGCCGCCAAGGGGCATGCTGCCCCTTGGCAATCCCCTGGCGCGGTCGTTCCGTCCGCGCTGCCCCCCTCACCCAACCCTCTCCCCAGGGGGGAGAGGGCTTATAAGCTGTCGCCTTGCCCAACCGCTCTGCCGCGCCACCGGTAGGCGGCGGATGGAACAGCCGCCAAAAACCGTTCCACGCTGTTCCACCTCTCCCGCCGGCCCCCCGCCGGCTACGCTTCGCATCGTCCCCGAGGAGGCCTTTGCCCCGCCGCTCTTTTGCAAATCGTTTGAAACTCTTTCCCGTGCTGCCGATCTGGTGACAGAGTTAACGTCAGTGAAATACTGCGTCACATCGTCACCAGTTCAACGGGAGCAGCCATGCGCCAGCGCCTCCGCTTCTATCTCGGGGACGAGCTTCGGGAGATCGATGCGGTCGATCCCACCCTGACGGTGCTCGACTGGCTGCGCCTGTCGGAACGGCGGGTCGGCACCAAGGAAGGCTGTGCCGAGGGCGATTGCGGCGCCTGCACCGTGGTGGTCGGGCGGCTGGACGGCGATACCCTGCGCTACGAGGCGGTGAACGCCTGCATCCGCTTCCTCGCCACGCTGGACGGCTGCCGCCTGCTGACGGTGGAGCATCTGAAGGGTCCGGACGGCGCGCTGCATCCGGTGCAGCAGGCGATGGTCGATTGCCACGGCTCGCAATGCGGCTTCTGCACGCCCGGCTTCGTCATGTCGCTGCTGGCGCTCTACCTGAACGAGGAGCGGCCGGACGGCCAACGGATCGACGACGCGCTTGCCGGCAACCTGTGCCGCTGCACCGGCTACGAGCCCATTGTCCGCGCCGCCCACGCCATGTACGACATCGCCGACCGGTCGGGCGACCGCTTCGCCGACCGCGCCGCCATGGCGGAAAAGCTGAAGGCCCTGCGCGACGAGGAAATCCTCAGCGTCGGCGCCGCCGGGCGCCGCTTCCTGGCTCCGGCCACCGTGCCGCAGCTGGCGCAGCTCCTGCTCGACAACCCCGGCGCCACCATCGTGGCCGGGGCGACCGATGTCGGGCTGTGGGTGACCAAGTTCCAGCGCGTGCTGGCAACGGTGGTCTACACCGGCCGGGTCCGCGCCCTGCGGCGGATCGAGGATCGCGGCGACGCGCTGGTGATTGGGGCCGGCGTCACCTACAGCGATGCGGCGGAGCGGATCGCGGCGCTCTATCCCGATTTCGGCGAGCTGATCCGCCGCATCGGCGCGGAGCAGGTGCGCAACATGGGCACCATCGGCGGCAACGTCGCCAACGGCTCCCCCATCGGCGACACGCCGCCGGCCCTGATCGCCTGCGGCGCCACCCTGCGGCTGCGGCGCGGCGAGGAGACGCGCGAGCTGCCGCTGGAGGACTACTTCATCGAATACGGCAAGCAGGACCGCCGCGACGGCGAATTCGTCGAGGCGGTGATCCTGCCCAAACCGGCGGCGGGGGAGCGGTTCCGTGCCTACAAGATCGCCAAGCGCTTCGACCAGGACATCTCCGCCGTCTGCGGCGCCTTCCGCCTGACGCTCGACGGCGAGGGCCGGGTGGCCGACATCCGCATCGCCTTCGGCGGCATGGCCGGCACGCCCAAACGCGCCGCCGGGGCCGAGGCGGTGCTGCTGGGTCGCCACTGGACCGAGGAAACAGTGCGGCTGGGGATGGAGGCGCTGGCGGGGGACTACGCGCCGCTGTCCGACTGGCGGGCCAGTGCCGGCTATCGGTCGGCCGTGGCCGCGAATTTGCTGATGAAGCTGTATGTCGAGACCAGCGACCCGGCGGCGGAGACCCGTCTGGTCGGCGACCGGAGGCTTGCACATGCCTGATTCCATGGCGCCTGACATCACGACCCCCATCGCACCCGCTGCCACCCCGGACCGGATCCCGGAGCGCATCAAGGGCGCCGTCCACGACTCCCGCCGGCACGAGAGCGCCCACAAGCATGTCAGCGGCGAGGCGGTCTATGTCGACGACATCGCCGAGCCCGCCGGCCTGCTGCATGTCTATCTCGGCCTCGGCAGCCGGGCCCATGCGCGCATCCGCGCCATCGACCTGTCGCCGGTCAGGCAGGCCCCCGGCGTGGTGGCGGTCTTCACCGCCGAAGACGTGCCGGGGGTCAACGACATCGGCTGCATGGGCAAGCATGACGAGCCGCTGTTCGCGTCATCCCTGGTCGAGCATGTCGGCCAGCCGATCTTCGCCGTCGCCGCCGAAACCCGCGACCAGGCCCGCCGCGCCGCCAAGCTGGCGGTGGTCGAGTATGAGGATCTGCCGGCAATCCTGACCATCGCCGCCGCCCGCGACGGCGAGCGGACCTTGGTGACCCCGCCGATGACTCTCCGGGTCGGCGATGCCGATGCGGCGCTGGCCGCGGCGGCGCATCGCGTGGAAGGCCGGCTCGCCATCGGCGGGCAGGAGCATTTCTACCTGGAAAGCCAGATCGCCATGGCGGTGCCGGGCGAGGATGGCGAGGTGCTGATCCACGTCTCGACCCAGCATCCGACGGAGGTCCAGCACATCGTCGCCCATGTGCTGGACCTGCCCAGCGCCGCGGTGACGGTGGAGGTGCGCCGTATGGGCGGCGGCTTCGGCGGCAAGGAGACGCAGTCGAACCTGTTCGCCGCCTGCACCGCCCTGGTCGCCAAACGCACCGGACGCGCCGCCAAGCTGCGCCCCGACCGCGACGACGATTTCCAGATCACCGGCAAGCGCCATGATTTCGAGATCGACTATAGCGTCGGCTTCGACGGCAGCGGGCTGATCCAGGGCGTCGACATGCTGTTCGCCGCCCGCGCCGGCTATGCCGCCGACCTGTCCGGCCCGGTGACCGACCGCGCGCTCTTCCATGCCGACAACGGCTATTTCTACCCGGCGGCGCGGCTGGCCTCCCTGCCGCTGAAGACCAACACCGTGTCCAACACCGCCTTCCGCGGTTTCGGCGGCCCGCAGGGCATGGTGGCGGCGGAGCGGGTGATTGACGAGATCGCCTATGCGCTGGGCAAGGACCCGCTGGAGATCCGCAAGCGGAACTTCTACGGCACCGATCCCGGGACGGACGGCCGCAGCCTGACGCCCTATCACCAGACCGTCACCGACAACATCCTGCCCGAACTGGTGGCGCAGCTTGAGGAGAGCAGCGGCTACTGGACAAGGCGGGAGGAGATCCGCGTCTTCAACGCCGGCGGCCGCATCCTGCGCAAGGGGCTGGCGCTGACGCCGGTGAAGTTCGGCATCTCCTTCACCGCCAGCCATTACAATCAGGCCGGCGCCCTGGTCCATGTCTACACCGACGGCAGCATCCAGCTGAACCATGGCGGGATCGAGATGGGGCAGGGGCTCTACACCAAGGTCGCCCAGGTGGTGGCGGAGGAGTTCCAGGTCGACATCGCCACCATCCGCCCGACCGCCACCAACACCGGCAAGGTGCCCAACACCTCGGCCACCGCGGCATCCTCCGGCTCCGACCTGAACGGCAAGGCGGCGCAGGCGGCGGCCCGGACCATCAAGGAGCGGCTGGTCGCCTTCGCGGCGGAGAACTGGGGCGTGGCGCCGGACGCGGTGCGGTTCGAGCGCAACCGGGTGCTGGTCGGCGACCGTGACATGAGCTTCGCCGATCTGGTGCGCGCGGCCTACATGGCGCGGGTGCAGCTGTCGGCCACCGGATTCTACAAGACGCCGAAGATCCATTGGGACCGGGCGGCCGGACGCGGCACGCCCTTCTACTATTTCGCCTATGGCGCCGCCTGCGCCGAGGTGACGGTGGACACGCTGACCGGCGAATATGTCGTCGACCGGGTGGACATTCTGCATGACTGCGGCCGGTCGCTGAACCCGGCGATCGACAAGGGCCAGATCGAGGGCGGCTTCGTCCAGGGCATGGGCTGGCTGACCATGGAGGAGCTGTGGTGGGACGGGCAGGGCCGCCTGCGCACCCATGCCCCCAGCACCTACAAGATCCCGGCCTGTTCCGATCGCCCGCGCATCTTCAATGTGGCGCTCCTGGAAAACGCGCCGAACCGCGAGGACACCATCTTCCGCTCCAAGGCGGTGGGCGAACCGCCCTTCATGCTGGGCATGTCGGTCTTCCACGCCCTGTCCGACGCGGTGGCGAGCCTCGCCGGGCATCGCCTCTGTCCGCGGCTGGATGCGCCGGCCACGCCGGAACGCGTGCTGGCCTGTATCGCCGCCCTGCGGGGTCGGGAGGCGGCGTCTCCCCAACCATGATATCCCTCTCCACCATTCTCTCCGACTGGCTGTCCAAGGGCGCTCCCGCCATCCTCGTCACCGTCGCCGAGGCGCGCGGCTCCACCCCGCGGGAGGAAGGGGCCGGCATGCTGGTGGGGCGGGAAGCCTGCGCCGGCACCGTCGGCGGCGGCCGGCTGGAATGGACCGCCATCGCCGCCGCGCGGCGGATGCTGGAGGATGGCAGCGCCGCCGAAACGCTCGACCTTCCGCTGGGGCCGGCGACCGGGCAGTGCTGCGGCGGGCATGTGGTGCTGCGGCTGGAGCGCGCTGACGCCGGCACCGTCGCCGCCCTGGAGGAACTCGAACGCAGGATGCTGGCGGCGCGGCCGACCCTGCTGCTGTTCGGCGCCGGCCATGTCGGACGCGCCATGGCGACGGCCTTCGCGCCCTTGCCGCTGCGCCTGCTGTGGATCGACGGCCGGGCGCAGGAGTTTCCCGAAACGATCCCTGCGGGGGTGGAGCGCATCCTGACCGACAGCCCGCTCGACCCGCTGGCGAACGCACCGTCCGGGTCCGGCTATCTGGTGCTGACCCACAGCCACGCGCTGGACTTCGAGATCGCCGAGGTGGCCCTGCGGCGCGGCGATGCGGCCTATGTCGGCATGATCGGCTCGGCGACGAAGCGCGCGAAGTTCGAACGCTGGTTCCGGGCCCGCGGGCGGGAGGTGGACGCGCTGGCGGGCCTGACCTGTCCCATCGGTGCCGCGCTGATCGGCGACAAGCGTCCGGAGGTGATCGCGGCCCTCGCCGCGGCGGAACTGCTGGTGGCGCTGGCGAAGCCCTCCCAAATCCCCCTCTCCCCCCCGGGGAGAGGGTCGGGGTGAGGGGGATGCATGGCGAGGATCTCGTCGGCTGCGCCGAACCCCCTCATCCTAACCTTCTCCCCGCTTTCGGCGGATCTTCGATCCGCCTGTCGCGTCAGCGCAAACGAAGTTTGCGCGTGAGCGGGGGGAGAAGGGACTTTGGCGGGAAAGGGCACCCCTCTCATCCCATCGCCTCCGCCCCCGACACCAGCTCGATCAGCTCATTCGTGACCTGCTCCTGGCGCAGGTGGCGCGCCGTGGCGGTCAATCCGTCCAGCGTGGTTTCGATGTTGTGCCGGGCCGTCATCATGGTGGAGAGGCGCGCCGCATTCTCGGCGGCGAAGCTCTCCATCGCGGCATCGGCAAGCAGGGCGAAGACATACTCGTCCACAAGCCGGGCGATCAGCTCGCGCGGCGGCATGTTGATCAGCGGCGGCACCGGCCGGGCGCCGTCCCGCGGTAGCCCAAGCGGCAGCAGCGGTCGGCGCACCGGTTCCGGCGGCGCACCGCCCTCGGTCCGGCCATAGAGAAGTTCCACCCGGCCCAGCCGCCCCTCCGCTGCGGCGCGGTAGAGCGCCTCGGCGATGTGCCGGGCAGTGGCGGTGACACCATCGGTGTTGGTCGCCATCGCCGTGCTCCACTCCGGCGGGCGTCCGCGCTCCTCCAGCAGGATGGCGCCGCGCAACCCCACCACCCACAGCGCGCAGCCGGGCGGGGCGACCAGCGCGGCATCGACCAGCCTTTCGGCGAAGGCGCCGACGAAGCCGTGCTCCGGCGCGAACAGCACCAGCGCCGAATGACCGTGCTGCCCGTCCGCCGGCCACTGGACCGGCACGTCGTCCAGCAGGGCCGCCGCCTGGGCCAGCGCCCCGGCGATCACCTCGGCATAGGCGCGGGTTCCCGCCAGCGTGCCGAGCGCCTGCTGCAGCCGCATGGCGGCGAGGGAGCGCATGACGTCGGTCACCGCCTCCAGCTCCTGCACGCTGGCCCGCCGGGCCTCGACATCGGCCAGCCGCTCGCTCATGGCATCTCTCCGCCTGTCTCTCCGCCAAGCCCGGCGGCGGCTTGGGCGGCGGCCTGGGCGATCAGGTCGCGCAGCGCCGTCTTGGTGGCGTCGTCCAGCGACTCGCCGATCTTCGGCGGGCGGGCGGCGACCAGTCCGGCCAGCGCCGCCTGGAAGCGGGGAATCGCCTCCAGCGGCATTCCGTCCAGCGTGCCGTCGGCGAGCGCCAGCAGCTGCGCCGCCTGGACCGCCAGCGGCCGGGGCGACAGGTGGCGCTGGGCCAGCAGGACGCGCATGCGCTGGCCGTGCGCCACCGCCTTGCGGGTCCGTTCGTCCACCAGCCCGCCGAAGCGGGTGAAGACCTCCAGTTCCAGGAACTGGGCGTAGTCGAGCCGCAGCGGTTCGGCCAGAGCACGCAGCACCGGCGGCTGCGCCTTGCCGCCGACGCGCGACACGCTGCGGCCGATGTCCACTGCCGGCTTCTGCCCTTCGTAGAACAGCTTGGCGTCCAGGCAGACCTGACCGTCGGTGATCGAGATCAGGTTGGTCGGGATGTAGGCCGACAGGTTGCCGCCCTGGGTCTCGGCGATGGGCAGCGCCGTCAGCGACCCGCCGCCCCGGGCCGGGCTGAGCTTGGCGGCACGCTCCAGCAGGCGGCTGTGCAGGTAGAACACGTCGCCCGGATAGGCCTCCCGCCCCGGCGGGCGGCGCAGCAGAAGCGACAATTGGCGGTGGACCGCCGCATGCTTGGACAGATCGTCGACGATGACCAGGGCGTGGCGGCCGCTGTCGCGGAAATGCTCGGCCATGGTGAATCCGGCATAGGGGGCCAGCCATTGCAGGCCGGGGGCGGAATCGGCGGCGGCGACGACGAACAGGGTGCGCGCCGCCGCCCCGCCCTGGCGCACCGCCTCGATGGCCGCACGGACGCCCGACGCCTTCTGGCCGACGGCGACATAGACGCAGAACACGTCATCATCCGTCTGGTTGAGGATGGCGTCCACCGCGATGGCGGTCTTGCCGGTGGCGCGGTCGCCGATCAGCAGCTCGCGCTGGCCGCGGCCGAGCGGGAACATGGCGTCGATCACCGCGGTGCCGGTCAGCAGCGGTTCGGACACCGCCGCCCGCTCCGCGATGGTCGGGGCGGGGCGCTCCACCGGCTCCCAGCGCTCGGCCTCCAACGGCGGTCCGTCGTCCAGCGGGTTGCCGAGCGGATCGATCACCCGGCCCATCAGCCCGTCGCCGACCGGTACGCGCAGCACCGTCCCGGTGCCGTGGACAGTGCCGCCGGCCATGACCGCCGCAGCATCGCCCAGCAGGACGCAACCGATCCGGTCGTCCAGATCCATGGCGAGCCCGGCGACCCCGCCGGGGAACAGCAGCAGTTCGTCAACCCGGACGTCGGGCAGGCCGGAGACATGGGCGATGCCGTCGCCCACCGACTCCACGCGCCCGACCGATTCCAGCCGTGCAGCGGTCTCCAGCCCATCGAGCCGGCGCAGCGTGCCCGGCATCCAGGCGTCGAGCGCCTCCTCAAGCGACGGCGTCGGCACTGTGTCTTGCGGAGTCATGACGCATCATCTCCTCCTTCGCCTCTGCCAGCGCCTGCTTCCAGCTGCGGCGGACGACGCTGTGGGCAAAATGCAGCTCCACCCCGGCGATCAGCGACGGGTCCCCGACCAACTCCAGGGCCACCGGCCGGCCGAGTGCCGCCGCAAGCCGGTCGCGCATCCGGGCGGTGTCGCCTTCCGGCAGCGGGGCGGCGGCAGCAAGCCGCACCGGCACCGGGTCGGTCCCATCGGCCAGGGCATGGCGTTGGGGCGGGCTCAAAGACTCCACCGCCGCGCAGGCCTCGTCCAGCAGCGGCACGGTCAAGACAGCGGCGGGGGCGTCGCGCAGAAGCCGGGTCGCCAGACGGATGCCGAGATCGGCGGCATGGCGCTGCAAAGCCTCCAGCGCCTGCGCCCGCTCTTCGGCCAGCCGGCTGCGCACCTCCTCCAGCGCATGGTCGGCCTCGCCCCTGGCCTTTTCCAGCAGGGCGGCGCGTTCGGCCTCCGCCTCGGCGCGGGCGGCGGCGATCAGGCGGTCGCGCTCGGCGGGCAGGGCGGTGCGCTGGTCCTCCAGGCTTTGGCGCGCGGCTTCGGCGGCTTGGCGCGCGGCCTCGGCCTCGCTGCGGACGCGCTCGGTGGCGGCCTGCCGCTCGGCGATCACCGCCAGGACCGGCCGGTAGAGGAAGCGGCGCAGCAGCCAGACCAGGATCAGGAAATTGACCGCCTGGAGCAGAAGGGTCCAACCGTCGATGTGCATGACGGACCTCGCGGTTGCGGCACTCAGGCGAACGGATTGGCGAACAGCAGAAGCAGCGCCACGACGAGGCAGTAGATCGCCATCGTCTCGATCATCGCCAGACCGACGAACAGGGTGCGCGACAGGGTGCTGGCGGCCTCCGGCTGGCGGGCGATGGCCTCCATCGCGGCGGCGACGGCGCGGCCCTCGGCCAGCGCCGGGCCGATGGCGCCGACCGACACCGCCAGTGCCGCGCCCAGGATGCTGATGGCATGCACGTCCATGGTTGCTACCCTTTCTCGATGGTGCCGACGGCGCCGCCGATGAAGACCGCGGCGAGAATGG
Organism: Azospirillum sp. A23; assembly: GCF_042938965.1. NCBI lineage: Bacteria > Pseudomonadati > Pseudomonadota > Alphaproteobacteria > Rhodospirillales > Azospirillaceae > Azospirillum > Azospirillum sp. A23. Next base: position 318,654 of record NZ_CP170666.1, read on the forward strand.
TGAAGATGTACGCCTGGACGAGGCCCAGCAGCAGCTCCAGCGCCATCAGCGGCACCGGCACGAACAGCCCGGCCAGCGACAGCACGATGGCGATGACGAACTCCCCGCTCATCACATTGCCGAACAGGCGGATCGACAGAGAGAAGGCGCGCGTCAGCTCCGACAGCAGGTTCAGCGGCAGCAGAAGCGGGGTTGGGTGGGCGAAGCCCTTCAGATAGCTCCACAGGCCGCGCCGGCGGATGCCAAGCACCTGCGATGCCAGCAGCACGATCAGCGCCAGCGCCGCCGCCGTCTCCAGGAAGGCGGTCGGTGCCTTCAACCCCGGCACCAGCCCCGACAGGTTGGCGACCGCCAGATAGAGGAACAGCGTGCCCAGCAGCGGCAGGAAGGGGGTGGCATCGGTCTGCATCGTCTCGGCGATCTGCCGGCGCGCCGTCTCCACCACCAGTTCCAGCACGGTCTGGACCGGGCCGGGCCGCTCCACCCGTAACCGCCGGGTTGCCAGTGCGGAGCCCAGCGCCATCGCCGCCATCAGTCCCCAGGTGACGACGACCGGCAACGTCACCGGGACCGGGCCCAGCAGGAAGACGATCGGCGTCGTCAGCGGGGATTCCGTCATGGCATCCTCTCCTGCGGCCCCTCCAGCGCTCCCTCCTGCATCCGCCGCTCGTGCCGGACCACGACGCTGCGCGCCAGCTGGAAACCGGCCAGCATCGCCAGCAACGCCTCCGCCCCGCCCCAGACCGCAGCGATGGTGAAGCCGGCGGTGGCGCCGGCCAGCCGCAGCAGATAGAGCGGCATCGCTCGCCGCACCCCGCCCACCGCATAGAGCCGCGCCGTCGCCGCCAGCCCGCGGAAGAACAGGGTGCCGAGCGTCAGGCCGGCCAGGGCCCCGGCAATGATCGGGAGCAGGTAGGGCGGCACTGTCATGTCAGCGTTCCTGTTCGATGCGGTTCCAGGCGAGCCAGCCGCCGAGCGCGACGCCTGCGACCAGCAGCGCCGCCGTCCAGAAGATCCCGCCGCCGGCCCGCTCGTCGAGCCAGCGTCCGGCGAACAGCCCGGCCAGGGTCGGGACGATCACCAGCCAGCCGAGCGCCCCGATCAGGGCGAGGTTGCGGCCTATCGGCCGTTCGCCCTCGCGCTGCCAGTGCTCCCGCCGTTCGCGGTGGCGGCGAACGTTGCCGGGAAGCGGGTCCTTGTCGTCGGTCATGGCCTGTCCTCCCCGCCGTCCGCGGTGGGTGCGAATGGACCGGTGGGGCGCCGGTCCGGCCGCAGATAGGCCAGGATGTGGCGGACCGCCGCCAGATGCATGCGGCGGGCGCCGGAGCGGGCCTCCCCCTCCTCCTCCACAGTGCGGCGAAAGCGGGCGAGCACGTCGCGCTCCAGCACACGCAGGTCGTCGCCCGGCACCGCCTCGCGCGTCGCCACCGCGACCTGCGCGCCGCCGTGGATGGTCAGCACCCCGCCGCGCACGGCGCAATGACCTTCCCGGCCGTCGGCGGTGCGCCAGCTGATGACGGAGATGGCGAGGGCGGTCAGCAGATCGGCATGGCCGGGCCAGATGCCGAAGGCGCCGCTGGCATCCTCCGCCCGCAGGTGGCGGATGCCGGTGAGCTTTGCGGCGACGGAGGTTGGAGTTGTGACGATGAGGGAAAGGTCGTTCATCCCGTCCTCCCGGCGCGGTCGCGCTCGCGGATCTGGTCCAGGGTGCCGGTCATGAAGAAGGCGCTCTCGGCCCAGTCGTCGCACTGGCCGTCGAGGATGGCGCGGCATCCCTTCAGCGTTTCCTCCAGCGGTACGCTGACGCCGCCATGGCCGGTGAAGGCCTCCGTCACCAGGAAGGGCTGGGTCAGGAAGCGCTGCAGACGACGGGCGCGGCGCACGGCCAGCCGGTCGGCGGCGCTCAGCTCCTCCATTCCCAGCAGGGCGATGACGTCCTGCAATTCGCGGTAATGGGCGATGGTCTTGCGCACCTCCTCCGCCAGCCGGTAATGCGCCTCGCCCACCACCAGCGGGTCGAGCAGGCTGGAGGTGGAGCCGAGCGGATCGACCGCCGGATAGAGCCCTTCCGCCGCCATGGCGCGCGACAGCACGATGGAACTGTCAAGATGGCTGAACAGCTCCGCCACCGCCGGATCGCTGAAATCGTCGGCCGGGACATAGACCGCCTGGATCGCCGTCACCACAGCGCCGGGGGTGGAGGCGACGCGCTCCTCAAGCTCGGCGATCTCGCTGGCCAGCGTGGGCTGGTAGCCGACGCGGGACGGCAGGCGGCCCAGCAGGCCCGACACCTCCGCGCCGGCCTGGACGAAGCGGAAGACATTGTCCATCAGCAGCAGCACGTCCAGCATCTCCTCGTCGCGGAAATGCTCGGCGATGGTCAGGGCGGTCAGGCCGACGCGCCAGCGCGCGCCCGGCGGCTCGTTCATCTGGCCGAAGACGAGTGCCGTGCGGCCCAGCACGCCGGACCGCTTCATCTCCTCCCAAAGCTCCTGCCCCTCGCGGGACCGTTCGCCGATGCCGGCGAAGACGGAGATGCCGGTGTGGCGCTCCACCATCTTGCGGATCAGTTCCATCACCAGCACGGTCTTGCCGACACCGGCGCCACCGAACATCGCCGCCTTGCCGCCGCGGGCCATCGGGGCCAGCAGGTCGATCACCTTGATGCCGGTCTCCATCAGGTCGCGGCGCGGACTGCGGCGGGCCAGCGGCGGTGGCGGACGGTGGATCGGCGAGCGCGGCGTGCCGGGCGGCAGCTCCGGTCCGTCGTCGCGCGCAAGCCCCATCACGTCGAGCAGACGGCCCAGCACCGCTTCGCCCACCGGGGCGGTCAGCGGGCCGCCGGTGGGTCGCGCGAGTGTGCCGCGCCGCAGGCCTGACGTGCCCTGCAGGGCGATGGCGCGAGCGGTCCGGGCGTCCAGATGGCTCTGCACCTCCGCCACCAGCCGCTCCGGGCCGTCCCACAGAATTTCCACGGCGTCGAACAACGGCGGCAGGGCTGATTCAGGAAAGCGCAGGTCGATGACGGAGCCGCGGACGGCGACCACCTGTCCCGGTTCCGGATGCGGATCCGGGGCGGCGGGCCTGTCGGCGGAGGCTTCGGCGGAAGACTGAACGGACATGGTCACTCCGGCCGGTTGGGCAGGATGGGAACCGTGCAGGATGGCGGTGGCGACGGCGGCGTTGCGGAAAGAAACCCCACCCGGCCTTCCCCCGTTGGGCGGGGGAAGGGGCGCCGGGGAGCGGCGCCGTCGGGGTGGAGGGCAACGCGTCAACCAGATCGACCACCAGACCCAAGAATAGACCCCTTCGCCGCATTGCGGCATTGCGTCAAATCAAACCCTGTGCCCACAAATTGTCTTAGCCGGCGCGGAGAGCGGCCTCCTGTCTTCGACCGAGCGCCCGGTCCTCCGCCCGGATTCGCACAGCGAGCATCGCCGCGTTGAGGAGGGAGAAGAGAAGAGCCTAGCCGGCCATGCCGAAGGCGAGCGGAAGAGCGGCGATCTCCACCGCGACCTCCAGATAGTTGGGATGGTTGGTGAAGCGGTAGGGGCCGGTGCGGACCGGCGGCGCTCCGTCGAGCACGACGATCCGGGTGGTCCAGCGCCGCCCCAGCGTCGCCTGCACCCAGAGGCGGATCGTCTGCATGGCGAGGAGGACCGCCAGCCAAGCCGGCGCGACGGGTAAGATGCCCGCCGTTCCCGGAGTCCGCAGCGGGCCTCCCAGTGCGGCATCCCAGAGGCCGGCCAGCCACCCGACATGCAGCAGCACCATCCACGGGTAATGGCCGCGCCCATGTTCCTGCGCACCTTGGGCCAACAGCGCCGCGCGGTTGCGCCGGTCGATGACCAGTTCGCTGAGGCGCTGCGCCGTCACCAGCAGCATGACGAAGATCGGAACTGTCATGGCCTGCGCCGTCATTGCGGACCCCGCCGCATCGTGATCAGGTTGGCGGCAAAACCGGGGCCGAGCGCCAGAAGCGCCACCCGGTCCGGCAACCCCGCCCGGCGCGCCCGGTCCAGCACGAACAGCACTGTGGGGGCGGACATGTTGCCGTGATCGGCCAGCACCGCCCGTTCATGGTCGAGGCTGCCGGTCTCCAGCCGCAGCACCTCTTCCAGCGCCGCCAGCACGCGGGTGCCGCCGGGATGGCAGATGAAGCGGCCGATCCGCTCCTCCTCCGCTTCGCATTGGGCGAGCAGCCGGGCAAGGGCGGGGCGGAGATGGGTCTGCAGGAATTGCGGCAGCGCCGCCGACAGCACGATGCCGAAACCGCCATCGTCGATGCGCCAGCCCATGATGTCCCGCGACCGCGGGAACAGATGCTGGCCGGCACCGTCGATGACGGCGAAGGCGCGCTCTTCCGCACCGCCGCGCAGCACGCAGGCGGCGGCACCGTCGCCGAACAGGGCGGTCGCCACCAGATTGGCGCGGCTGCCGTCATCCTGCCGGAAGGCGAGGCTGCACAGCTCCATGGTCACGAACAGCACGGTGCGGCCGGGGGGTGCCGCCAGCCGCGCGGCGGTCGCCAGCCCCGCCACGCCGCCAGCACAGCCGAGCCCGAACAGCGGCAGCCGCTCGATGTCGGGCCGGAAGCCCATGGCCTCGGCGAGCTGCGCTTCCAGGCTCGGCACCGCGAAGCCGGACGAGGAGGAGACGACCACGCAATCGACCTCCGCCGGAGCGACGCCGGCATCCGCCAGGGCCGCGCTCGCCGCCTGGACGAACAGGGACTCCGCCGCCTGCCGATAGGCGCCCATGCGGTCGCTCCAGCCATGGGGGGTGGCGTACCAGTCTGCCGGACGGGCGCAGTGCCGCCGGGCGATGCCGGTGTTGGCGAAAACCCGCTCGAACTGGGGGAACCCGGCAAGCCGGTCGCCGAAGATGCGGGTGGTGAGGAGGGCGGCCTCCTCCTGGGACAGGACATGGGGCGGCAGGCCGAGGCCCAAGCCAAGCAAAGCCACGGGTGGGAACACGGGGGGGCGGCTCCATTCAGGACATCGCGGTCGCAAGCGGGATGCTGGCGGTGCGGCGGGTGGGGAACACGCCGGTGGGGCCGTCTATTCGCTGCCGCCGAGGGCCCGAAAAAACTTATCTGCGACCGAATAGCCGCCGGGGGTGGCGTGTTGTCCGCCAGCGCCGCGATACGGCGAACCGTCCCCCCCGAATTCCAGGAGAAGTCATGAAGAGCGTTTACGCCAAGGCTGGAAGCAGCGTCCTTGCCGGCCTGCTGTGCGCCGCCGTTCTCGGCGCCGGTCTGCTGGTCTCCGTCTCCGCCCGTGCCATGGGCGACGACACCACCCCGACCTGCAAGCCGGGGGAGGTCTATGACAAGAAGACGAAGCAGTGCGTGAAGCAGAGCGGTGCCAACCTCACCGACGACAACATCGCCGACTACGCCTATTCGCTGGCGAAGGCGGAGCGCTATCAGGAGGCGCTGAACATCCTCGCGATGGCGCGCAATCAGGACAGCCCGGTCGTGCTGAATTACCGCGGCTATGCCACTCGCAAGCTGGGCCGCGTCGACGAGGGCATCGGCTATTACCTGAAGTCGGTGGCTGCCGACCCCTCCTACGCCAAGGTCCGGGAATATCTCGGGGAAGCCTACATGCTCAAGGGGCGTTCCGATCTGGCGCGGGAGCAACTGGCGGCGATCCGTTCGATCTGCGGCACCGGATGCGAGGAGTATCGCGACCTGGAAGAGGCCATCGCCGCGCCGGCCAGGGGCTGACGTCACCGGCGGGGGCGCTTTACCTCCCCGTGCGGGGGCGTTCCCGCCGCTTTGTTCGGTCACCGGAAAGGCGGATGATGGCTATCGTCGAGAGCGGTCGTGAGGCATATGGTTGGTCGCGGCCGGGACAGTGCCGAAAGGACCGGATCGGCCCGGATGCCATGCGAGGGAGCGGTGAGATCGCAAGCGAAGCGGAAGTCAGGCACGGCTTGTCCGTCACCTTGCCGCGCCTTTGGCGCTATGGCTTCGTCCTGTCGCGGCAGCGCGACTGGGCGGACGATCTCGTGCAGCAGACCTGCTTGCGGGCATTGGAGCGGCACGGCCAATTCCAACCCGGGTCCCGCATCGACCATTGGCTGTTCGCCATCCTGAATTCGGTCTGGCTGAACGAGGTCCGGGCCCGGCGGGTCCGCTTCGGCCAGGGAACCGTCGAGGCGGAGACGAGCCTGGAAGTCGACGGCGCGCGCGAGACCGAGGCGAAGGTTCTGGCAGGCCAAGTGATGAGGCTGGTCGGCGATCTGCCGGAAGCGCAGCGGGCGGCGGTGTTTCTCGCCTATGTGGAGGGTCTGACCTACCGCGAGGTCGCTGCGGTTCTCGACGTGCCGGTCGGAACGGTGATGAGCCGTCTGGCGGCGGCGCGGGCAAAGCTGGCGGACAGGATGAGCGACGGAGCGGTAAAATGACCGGAGAGAACGACGACCCCCCGATGCCCTCCGACGAGGAACTGACCGCCTTCATCGACGGCGAACTGGAGGAGGAGCATCGCGCCCGCCTGCTCGACCTGATCGAGCGCGATCCGGCGGTCGCCGCGAGGGTGGAGCATCTTTCCCGCGCCAGCCTGCCCTATAGCGAGGCATTCCAGCCCCTGCTCGACGTCGCCCCGACGGCGGACCTGCAACGCATGCTCGACGGAGTGGCCGCGCCGCCGGTTGCCGCCAACGCGGTCGTTCCGCTGACACGCCGCCGTCTGTTCGGCGCCATCGCCGCGTCGGTGATGGCGGGCGTGCTGGGCGACCGGCTTCTGGTCCGGCTGTTCGGAACCGGCGACGGCGACGAGTTGGCCGACGATGACGGCGGGCCTGACCGGGAGCACCACTGGCATGGCGTGGTCGCGCAATATATGGGGTTGTACACGCGGGAAACGCTGGGCGCCGCCACGCCCGGCCACGACGCCCAGTCGGCACAGCTCGCTGCCCTGAACCGGCCGCTCAACCTGTCCCTGACGCCGGAGGCGGTGGAGGTCGCCGGAGCGGAATTCCGCCGCGCGCAAATTCTGTCCTACGACGACATGCCGCTCGCCCAGATCACCTATCTCGATCCGCGCAGCGGCCCGCTGGCGCTCTGCATCCTGCGCCGCTCCGGCACCGTGCGCGGGGTGGAGCAGGAAATGCGTGGCGGGCTGTCCATCGCCTATTGGAACGGGCCGGACCATGCCGCCCTGCTGATCGGCCGGCTGCCTCCCCAGGATTTGACGGCCAAGGCCGAAGCGGTCCGGGGGCGGCTGGCGATCTGATACGCGTGCCGATCCGGCCGGGACAGGCTCGCCAATGGCGGCTCCGTCCCGGCCGGAAAAGCCTCAGCCCATGAGAGCCCTCAGCCGATCTCGAACTTGATGCCCTGGGCGAGCGGCAGCGCGGAGGAGTAGTTCACCGTCGCGGTCTGGCGGCGCATGTAGGCCTTCCACGAGTCGGACCCGGACTCGCGGCCGCCGCCGGTCTCCTTCTCGCCGCCGAAGGCGCCGCCGATCTCCGCACCGCTGGGACCGATGTTGACGTTGGCGATGCCGCAATCGGACCCGGCGGCCGACAGGAAGCGCTCCGTCTCACGCAGGTCGGTGGAGAAGATGCAGGAGGACAGCCCCTGCGGCACGGCGTTTTGAAGCGCGATGGCTTCCTCCAGCGTGTCGTAGGTCAGGACATAGAGGATCGGCGCGAAGGTCTCGTGCCGGACCACCTCGGTCTGGGCCGGCATCTCGACGATGGCCGGGGTGACGTAATAGGCGTTGGGGAAGCGGTCGGTGAGGGTGCGCTCGCCGCCGGCCACCGTGCCGCCCTCGGCCTTGGCGGCTTCCAGCGCCCGCTGCATCGCCTTGAAGGCGTCGGCGTCGACCAGCGGACCCATCAGCACGCCGGCCTCCAGCGGGCTGCCGATCGGAACGGAGGCGTAGGCCGCCTTCAGGCGCGGCAGCAGCTGGTCCTTGACCGAGCGGTGAACGATCAGGCGGCGCAGCGTGGTGCAGCGCTGGCCGCAGGTGCCGACGGCGGAGAACAGGATGGCGCGCAGCGCCATGTCGAGGTCGGCCGACGGCGCGACGATCATGGCGTTGTTGCCGCCCAGCTCCAGGATCGAGCGGCCGAAGCGCTCAGCCACCACCTTGGCGACCTCGCGGCCCATGCGGGTCGAGCCGGTGGCCGAGACGATGGGGAAGCCGGGGTGGGCGACCAGCGCCTCGCCGACCTCACGGCCGCCCTGGATGATCTGGGACAGGTTAGCCGGCGCGTCGCCGAAGCGGGCGACGGCGCGGTCGAAGATCACCTGGCAGGCGGCGGCGGTCAGCGGGGTCTTTTCCGACGGCTTCCAGACGACCGGGTCGCCGCAGACCAGCGCCAGGGCGGCGTTCCACGACCACACCGCCACCGGGAAGTTGAAGGCGGAGATGACGAGGCAGGGGCCGGCCGGGTGCCAGGTCTCGCGCATCGTATGGCCCGGACGCTCCGACGCGATGGTCAGGCCGTAGAGCTGGCGGGACAGGCCGACGGCGAAGTCGCAGATGTCGATCATCTCCTGCACTTCGCCCAGGCCTTCCTGGTAAATCTTGCCGGCTTCCAGCGAAACCAGACGGCCCAGATCCTCCTTGGCGGCGCGCAGTTCCTCGCCCAGCAGGCGGACCAGTTCGCCGCGGCGCGGGGCCGGCACCGAGCGCCACGCCTCGAAGGCGCGGGCGGCGTTGGCGACGATGTCCGAAACCTGCGACGGCGCGGTCTCCGCCACCGTGGCGAGCGTGGCGCCGTCGACCGGCGAACGGGCGGTGAGCCCGGCTCCGCTGGAGGTCAGGCCGAAACGGGAGAGGATGTCGCTGTGCTGCACCGGGGTGGCTCCTTGGGTCAAAAAGCGAGGCATATGATGTTCCCTGTCCCATGCCGGGAGAGGGAGGTATTCGCTCAGATCATTTTCCCTTCCCGGCGGCACGGATCTCGGAAAGCGTCCGGCTGGGGGTCAGGGCCTCGGGGTCGAGCTTGATATGGATGATCGCCGGCAGGCCGGACGCGCGGGCGCGTTCGAAGGCCGGAGCGAACTGCTCGGTGGTCTCCACCGTCTCGCCATGTCCGCCATAGGCGCGGGCGAAGGCGGCGAAATCGGGATTCTGCAGTCGGGTGCCGGACACGCGGCCGGGATACTCGCGTTCCTGGTGCATGCGGATGGTGCCGTACATGCCGTTGTCGACGACCAGCACGATCACGGCGGCCCCCTCCTGCACGGCGGTGCCGAACTCGATCCCCGTCATCTGGAAGCAGCCGTCGCCGGCGAAGCACAGGACATCGCGGGTGCGATGCTGAAGCTTGGCGGCGATGGCGGCCGGCAGGCCGTAGCCCATCGAGCCGCAGACCGGTGCCGCCTGGGTGCCGAAGCGGCGGAAGCGGTGGAAACGGTGGATCCAGGTGGCGTAGTTGCCGGCGCCGTTGGTGAAGATGGCGTCATGCTCCAGCCGCTCGTCCAGCCAGGCCATGATGCGGCCCATCTGAACGTCGCCGGGGATGGCGCTGGGCGGGGTGCTCCAGGCATCGTAAGCGGCGTGGGCCGCTTCGGCGCGGGCGGCCCAGCCGGGCTTGGCCGTCACGCTCAGCCCGGCCATCGCCTCCAAGAAGGCGGCCGGCGTGGCGACCATGCCCAGCGTCGGGCGATAGACGCGGCCGATCTCCTCGGCGCCGGGGTGGATGTGGACCACCGCCTTGCCCGGATTGGGAGTGCCCAGCAGGGCGTAACTCTGCGACGGCACTTCGGAAAAACGGTCGCCCAGCAGGATCAGCAGGTCGCTGTCCTTGACCAGCGCCGAAAGCTTGGGGTTGATGCCCAGCCCGATGTCGCCGGCATAAAGCGGGTGGCAATGGTCGAACAGCATCTGGCGGCGGAAGGTCACAGCCACCGGCAGAGCCAACCGTTCCGCGAAACGCTGCAGCTCGGCGACCGACTCCTCGGTCCAGCGGGAGCCGCCGACGACCAGCAGCGGCCGTTCCGCCTTGGCTAGCAGAGCGCCGAAGGACGCCACCTGCGCCGGCGTGGGGGCGCCGTCGACCGGCTCCGCGCGTGGGGCGACGAGGACGTCCGCAGTTTCCGTCAACGTGTCTTCCGGCAGGGCCAGCACGACCGGGCCGGGGCGGCCGGCCATCGCGGTGTGGAAGGCGCGGGAGATCATCTCCGGCACGCGGTCGGCGCTGTCGATCTCGGCGACCCACTTGCACATGCCGCCGAACAGCTTGCCGTAATCCACCTCCTGGAAGGCGTCGCGGCCGCGCATGCCGCGCTCGATCTGGCCGACCAGCACGACCAGCGGGGTTTCATCCTGCTGGGCGACATGGATGCCGGAGGCGGCATTGGTGGCGCCGGGGCCACGGGTGACGAGGCAGACGCCGGGGCGGCCGGTCAGCTTGGCCTGCGCCTCCGCCATCATCGCCGCACCGCCTTCATGGCGGGCGACGACCATCTCGATCGGGCTGTCGTGCAAAGCGTCCAGCACGGCGAGATAGCTCTCGCCCGGCACGCCGAACACCCGCCGCACGCCCTGCGCCTCCAGCGCCTCGACGATCAACTGACCACCGGTCTTCATCGCGCCCCCGCCCCGCCAATGGGAATTTTCCGGATCTCCAGGATATCGAGCGTGCCGTGCCGCGCGCCAAGGCGCAAACGACTTTCTTTCCATAGGTCATGAGCTTTGGTAATGAGGTAGTCATGGATCTGCAACGCCGCCTTCTCCCGTCCATGAGCATGCTGTCCGCCTTTGAGGCGGCGGCCCGCACCGGCAGCTTCACCGCGGCGGCGGCGGAACTGTCGCTGACGCAAGGGGCGGTCAGCCGGCAGATCAAGGCGCTGGAGGACCAGATCGGCACCGCCCTGTTCATCCGCAAGGGGCAGCGGGTGACGCTGACTCCGACCGGGGCGCTCTATGCCGATCCGATCCGCGACGCGCTGCGCCAGATCGCGGCGGCCACGGTGCGGACCATCGCAGCACCCAAAGGGGGCGTGTTGAACCTCGCCATCCTGCCGACCTTCGGCACGCGCTGGCTGGTTCCGCGGCTGCCGGCCTTCCAGACAGCGCACCCGCAGGTGACGATCCACTTCACCACCAAACTGGCGCCTTTCGATTTCCGCCTGCACGATCTGGATGCGGCGATCCATTACGGTTTCGGCGACTGGCCCGACGCCGTCTGCGACCATCTGCTGGACGAGGAGGTGCTGCCGGTCTGCTCCCCTGCATTCCTCAAGGCGCATCCGGTGGCGGAGCCGGGGGACCTGTTGTCCCTGCCGCTGCTGCACACGAGCACGCGCGCCGATGCGTGGAACGAGTGGTTGTCGGCACAGGGGCTGCCTCCGCGGCCCGGTGCCGGCATGGTGTTCGAACAGTTCGCCACCACCGCCCAGGCGGCCGAAGCCGGGTTGGGCGTCGCCCTGCTGCCGACCCTGCTCGTTCGTGCCGAGCTTAACGACGGCACTCTGCTCCCCGCCATCGACCGGCCCCACCGCAGCGCGCGGGCCTATTACCTCGTTCACCCCCGCGGCAAAGCCAACCATCCGCCCTTTGCCGCCTTCCGGCAATGGCTGCTGGCCGAGGCGCGGGGGGAACAGCCTCAGGCGTAACTCACACCGCCGCCAACTCTCCGACCCCGTCTCCGTTGCGCCGGACTGTCATCCGCCGGTCGTGGAAAGCGGCGAGGCTGGGACGGTGGCCGATGCTGACCAGCGTCGTGCCGGGCAGGCGGGCGCGCAGCAGGCCATAGAGCCGCTCCTCCGTCTCCGGATCGCAGGCCGAGGTCGCCTCGTCGAGATAGAGCCAGTCGGGCTTGTGCAGAAGGGCGCGGGCGACGGCGATGCGCTGCTGTTCGCCGCCGGACAGGCGTTGCGACCAGTGGTCCTCCTCCGCCAGACGGCCGGCGAAACCGGCCATGCCGACGGCATCCAGCACCTCGCGCACCGCCTCGTTCGGGAAGGCATCGGGAGTGGCGGGGTAGGTGACGGCGGCGCGCAGGGATCCGATGGGAAGGTAGGGCTTCTGCGGTAGGACCATGCTGCCGTTGGCCGCGGTGGCACCGTTGCCCGGCAGCGCGATCCGGCCGCGGCCGAAGGGCCAGATGCCGGCGATGGCACGCAGCAGGGTGCTCTTGCCCGACCCCGACGGGCCGGTGATCAGAAGGGACTCGCCCGGTTGCACCGTCAGGTCGGCGCGGACCAGCGGCGTGCCGCCGTCCGGCAGGGTCAGGGCCAGCCGGTCCAGCGTCAGGGCGCCATCGGTCGCCGCAGTGCGCTCCACCCCGGCATGGTCGCGGGAATCGGCGCGGACGGTCTCCACGGCGTGGTGGAAGCCGGTCAGGCGGCTGGTGGTGGCGTGCCAGTCGGCGAGGTTCACATAGGCGTCGATGAACCAGGACATTGCTCCCTGCACCTGCCCGAAGGCCTGCGAAGTCTGCATCAACGATCCCAGCGGCAGAGCACCGCTGAAATAGCGCGGGGCGGCGACCAGCAGCGGGAAGATGATGGCGATCTGCCCATAGGCGGAGGTGAACCAGACCAGCCGCTTCTGCGTGCGCATCAGCGACCACCAGTTGGCGACGACACGGGCGAAGCGGTCGCCGAAGCCGCGCGCCTCCTGCACCTCACCCTGTTGCAGGGCGACGCTCTCGGCATTCTCGCGCAGGCGAACCAGGGAGAAGCGAAAGTCGGCCTCGTACCGCTGCTGGTCGAAACTGAGCCGGGCCAGCGGCTTGCCGATCTTGTGTGTGATCCAGGTGCCGCCGACGGCATAGACCAGCGCCACCCACACCATGTAGCCGGGCAGGTCGATGCCGAGCCAGGGAATGTTGACCGATCCCGACAGGCTCCACAGGATGGCGAGGAAGGAAATCAGCGAGACCAGATTGGTCATGAAGCCCAGCGACAAGCTCAGCGTCAGCTGAACGAAGCTGCGCAGATCCTCGGCAATGCGCTGGTCGGGGTTGTCGGTGCCGGTGTTGGCGAATTGCAGGCGGTAATAGGTCTGGTTCTCCAGCCAGTCGCCGAGATAGCGCTCGGTCAGCCAGCGGCGCCAGCGGATTTGCAGCATCTGGTTCAGGTAGAGGCGATAGACCGCCACCGCGATGAAGACCAGCGCCAGCCCGCCGAACACCAGCAGGGCCTGGATGAAGCCGTTCTCGTCCTTCTCCTGCAAAGCGTTGACGATGTCGGCGTTGATCTGAGTGAACCAGACCTCCATGAACACCGCCGCCAGATTGAGGACGACGATCGCCGCCAGCAGGCCGCGCGCCGCCCATTTCTCCTCCGACGACCAATAGGGCTTGGTCAGCCGCCAGACATCGGACAGGAATTGGCGGGCGGCGGACAGGCGTCCGGAAGAGGACGGTGGGGAATACGCACGCGCGGGCATTGGTTGGGCACTCGCAAGCGGTCTGGACGATGCTTGCCGATTACCACCCTTTGCCGCGGCCGGGGCATGAAATCGCTGTCACTTGCCGCGGATCATGTCCCAGCTCGCCATCAGCGCCCCGCCGGCGATCAGCGCGCAGGCGGCCCAGACGGCCCAGCCGCCGCTGGCCTGCCCGAACAGGATCAGCAGCAGGGTGGAGGCCGGCGGCACGGCATAGGACAGCACACCCAGCGCCCGGATGTCGCCGCGCTTCATTCCATGGTCCCAGACGAAGAAGGCCAGCCCGTCCGGACCGATGCCGAGGGCCAGCAGGACCAGCCAGCCCAGCGCCTCCTGCGGCCAGACGGCGGCATCCTCGAACAGCAGGTGTCCGGTCAGGCCCAGCAGGGCGGTGACGAGGCAGAAGCCGCTGACCGCCTCGGTCGGGACCGAGCCGAAGCGGCGTGACAGGACCGAATAGGCCCCCCAGATCAGCGCCGCCGCCAGGGCCGCACCGTAGGCGGGCAGATTGCCGCCCAGTGTGCCGGCATCCAGGTGCAGCCCGCCGCCTCTCCCCGATACGATCAGCGCGGTGCCGGCCAGCCCGCACAGCGCGCCGGCCACATGGGCGGCCTTCAGCCGCTCCCCCGGCAGCAGGGCGGAGAACAGGACGATGCAGAGCGGCCAGAGATAATTGATGAGATTGACCTCCACCGCCGCTGATGGCGCCAGATGGAAGGCAAGGAACAGGCAGGCGTGATAGCCGAACAGTCCGCCGACTCCGACCAGCCAGACGGGTAGCGGCTGGCGCAGGGTTCCGATCAGGTTGCGGCCGCGCAGAACCGCGGCGCCGCTGCCGGTCAGGAAGGCGAGCCCGAAGGTGACCGCCACCAGTTGCAGCGGCGGCATGGCGCTGGACATCGAGGTCAGCAGCGCCGCCGTCGCCCACAGCAGGATGGCGATGGAGCCGATGCCGGTGGCACGCCGCACCTCCGCCATCGAAGGTGTGGCGGCGGATGACCGGGACAGAACAGAACTGGGCAGGGCGGAATCGGGAAGGGTGTCGGCGCTCATGCGGGGGTGCATAGCCTATGGGTCAGCCGCCTGCAATGGCTGTGGGGAGCGGCTTGTTGTCGCCCGCTTTTCGTTTTCAACCTTCCAACTTTTGGCCTTGCGATTTTCAGGCGGAAAGTAACGCGGAGCCGTTGATTTGCCTGAAAAAGCACAGCGGAGGGCTGCGTCAGCGCTGCTGCCCGGCCGAGGCGCGGCAGTCGTTCAGGATGTTGCCGACGGTCACCCGTTCCCGCTCATCCATGGTCAGGCTCCAGCGCGCCTTCACCAGGACCCAGTCGGCGACATAGAGGCAGATGCCGTCGCGCTTGGGCGGCAGCCAATCCTCCGGCCCCTTGGAGCCCTTGGCGCGGTTGGCTTCGCGGCTGGAAACCAGCAGGGTCAGCGGGTCGCTGGTGTCGTTGGCGTAAGCGGCGCGCTTCTCCCGGCTCCAGTCATAGCCGCCGCTGGCATAGGCCTCCTCCAGCGGCACGCGGTGGTCGATGTCGACCATCTGCGGGTCGGTGTAGCGCTCGCCGGTGTAGGGATCGAGCCAGTCTCCGGACTTCACGCCGCAGCCCTTGGCGTCGAGCGTCGGCGGACGGCGGGAATCGCGGATCAGCACCTTCTCGCGGGCATTCAGGCAGCCGCCGTCGAGCGCCAGCCAGTGCGGCCACTCCTCGCGCTGATAGCCCTTGCGCTTTTCGGCCTCCACCCGGATGCCGTCGAGCTGGCGGGCGACCTCGGCATAGTCGATCCGGTCGGCGGGGCGGGCGACGACCGGCGGCGGCGGTTCGGCGGGCTCCTGCTTGCGCGGCTGGCGGGGGCGGTGTGTTTCCTCGCCCAGCAGACGGTCGAGGGTGCCGGGCGGGATGATGTGGAGCCGCTCGGCCACCGCGACGACGGCGAGGATCGCGAGGACGATCAGCAGCGCCCGGATGGGAAGGGATCGGCGGCGGGCCATGGTTCGCTCATCCTGATGGCGGCGTCCTCTCCCGGGGCGGGAGACGGAGTTTATGGTTGGCGATCGGATTCACGCTTCAAATCGAGTCCGATTTTACGCGATCCGATCTGATCGGCCTCCTCATACCCCGGTATCGGATCCAACCTCAAGGCATGCGGCCGGTCAGGGTGGCGCTCAATCCCTGGAGCAGGCCGACCTGGCACACGGTGTCGAAGGTGGAGCGCAGCAGCGACGGGTCGCCGATCGACACGCGGATGTCGCCGGCCCGCGCTTCGGTGTGACGGCGGCGGACCTTGCTGCCACACAGCTCCTGCAGCACCTCCAGCAGCATCACCAGCGACGTCGCGCGGCCGGTGCAGAGGTTGTAGACCTGCGCCCCGGCAAAGCGCCGCTCCATCGCCAGCGCCAGGATGCGCACCACGTCGCCGACGAAGACGAAGTCGCGGACCTGCTGGCCGTCGCCATGGATCTCCACATCCTCGCCGCGGGCGACCCGGCGGGCGAAGATGGAGATCACGCCGGAATAGGGCGACATCGGATCCTGGCGCGGGCCGTAGACGTTGAAGAAGCGGAAGCCGACCGTCGGCACCCCCTGGATCGCCCAGGCGACGCGGGCGTGCATCTCGCACCCCAGCTTGTCGACGCCATAGGCGGACAACGGGCGCGGCAACTCGTCCTCGTTCAGCGGGGTGTTGCCGTTGTCGCCATAGATGGCGGCTGAAGAGGCGTAGACCACCGGGATCGGACCGCCGCGCTTTGCATCGCGCGCCGCTTCGAACACGGTGACGGTGCCCAGCAGGTTGGTGCGGTGGGTTTCCGCCCACAATTCCCGCGATTTCTGGACCGACGCCACGGCGGCAAGGTGGAAGACGCCGTCAACCCCCTCGCCGGCATCGCCGGCCATCGCCTCGCGCACCGCGTCGGGATCGGCCACGTCGCCCACCACCAGCTTCGCGGCGCTTGGCTTGTTCTCCAGCCTGCCGCTCGACAGGTTGTCGAGGATCGTCACCCGATGCCCGTCGGCAAGCAGCCGGTCGGCCAGATGCGAGCCGATGAAACCGCAGCCGCCGGTGATGAGGTAGTGCGCCATGGTCGGTCCAAGCCCTTCCTTTGTTGCACCGGCTTTGCCGCAGTGCAGCGGGGTCGCCGGAAATCCCCTTCAAGAGTCGGGACACAACCGGCGGTTTGCCAGACCATCTTCGGGATAGGGTGGGTCCCCAACAGGGGAAGCAGCGTCGCCCGTCCGGTGACGGCGGGGGCGAATCGGCCGCACTTCCTCCATGACAGTTTCCGGACAGGCGGGACCGATGGTTCAACAGGGTTATCCACCACCTTGTCCACGGTTCTGTGGATAACCATGGTCAAGCTTGTGAGGTTCGAACGCGAGTCACGTCGGTCACACTGGTGCAGAAATGCTGCTGTGTACGAACGGTTGCCTGACCGGATCCTTTGCTGCAAAGCACAATGCCACCCCACGCGAAAAGCCCCGCTGTGGCGGTTGTGCCACGGCGGGGCCGTTCGATGGCTGCGGAAGATGCTGTGGACGACAGTCCGGCTTGCGCTTGCCCGCCTGTGCCCGTTCCGGCGTCAGCCCTGCTTGGGACCGAACGTCTCAGCCTTCACGGTGGCGTAAGCCCAGTCGAGCCAGGGCAGGACCGCCTCCATATCCTCATTCTCCACCGTAGCGCCGCCCCACAGCCGCAGGCCGGGAGGCGCATCGCGGTAGGAACCGGCGTCGAAGGCGGCCTCCTCCTTCTCCAGCAGGGCGGACAGCTTCTTGGCGAAGGCGGCCTGAGCCTCCTCCGACAGGGCGGTCACCTCCGGATCGGTGAAGCGCAAGCAGATCGAGGTGCAGGAGCGGTTGACCGGATCCGTCGCCAGGAAACCGGCCCAGCTGCTGGTCTCCACCCATTCGGCGACGATGCGCAGATTCTGCTCCGACCGGCGGATCAGCTGTGTCAGGCCGCCCAGCGACAGGGCCCAGCGCAGGCCGTCGATGGCATCCTCGACGCAGAGCATCGACGGGGTGTTGATGGTGTCGCCTTCGAAGATGCCTTCGATCAGCTTGCCATTCTTGGTCATGCGGAAGATCTTCGGCAGCGGCCGGTCGGGCTGGAAGCTCTCCAGCCGTTCCACCGCGCGCGGGCTCAGCACCAGCATGCCGTGCGCCGCCTCGCCGCCCAGCACCTTCTGCCAGGACCAGGTGGCGACGTCGATCTTGTGCCAGGGCAGCGCCATGGCGAAGGCGGCCGAGGTGGCGTCGCAGATGGTCAGCCCCTCACGGTCGTCGGCGATCCAGTCGCCATCGGCCACCCGGACGCCGGCGGTGGTGCCGTTCCATGTGAAGACGACGTCGCGGCTGAAATCGACCGTCGACAGGTCCGGCAGCTCGCCATAGGGGGCGATCAGATTGCGCACGTCCGGCAGCTTCAACTGCTTGGCGACGTCGGTGACCCATTCCTTGCCGAAGCTTTCCCAGGCCAGCATGTCGACGCCGCGGGCGCCCAGCATCGACCACAGCGCCATCTCCACCGCACCGGTGTCGGAGGCCGGGACAATGCCGATGCGGTAGTCGCCGGGGATGCCGAGCGCCGCGCGGGTGAGGTCGATGACCTCCTTCAGCTTGGCCTTGCCCGGCTTGGAGCGGTGGGAGCGGCCGAGCAGCGCGCCGTCCAGCGCGTCGAGCGACCAGCCCGGACGCTTTGCGCAGGGGCCCGAGGAGAAGAGCGGAGTGTTGGGCCGGCGGCTGGGCCGGCTGGCGCTGCTGGCAGTCATTGGGCGAACTTCCTGTCCCGGAACGGGAATGTGCGGAGGTCCGGACCTTAAAAGCTGCGCCTGTCGTCGTCAATCGAGGGTGTGGCGAAGGATACGGGACCCAGCATGGCCTCGGCCGCAGGTCCCGCACCGGTTGCCGCCTACTTGCTGCGGCCGATCCTGCCGTTGCGGTAGGTCCAGGCGGCGTCCGCCCCGCCACCCGGCTGGGGCATGGAAACCGTCAGGGTATCGTTGTCGATGGTGACCTGGGCGGCATCGCTGCATGACCCGAAGGGGTAGGAGACCGTCGGCTGCGGGCCGCCGACCTCGAGGATGCGGAAGCGGGTCGGGCAGTCCTTGGCGCCGGTATCGGACTGGAACAGGGCGATCCAGCGATCCTTCATCGAATAGGCACCGACGAAGGACAGCAGGTCGCTCTCCTTGTCGTCGAACACCGGCTTGTCGTTCACCGCCACCTGGGTGTGCTTCGGCCCGATGTCGGTCATCGTCAGCACGGTGTTGCCCAGCGCCGCCATCAGGCGCGGCTCCGCCGCACTGGCGGAGGTCGCGATCCCGCAGGCAATCGAAAGGCTGCCCGCCACTACGGCGCACACACTAAGAACCCGCAAATGCCGTCTCCCTGGCTGCTGCGCCCCGGCGGGGCGGCTTTACCGAACGGCGCGCACCATAATGCGGTGGGCGCTCCGCCGGAAGCCGTCCTTTTTGGTGCCGGTGTGCTGTCAGCAGTGGATCAGCGGATGTTGACGCTCAGGCCGAAACCCGGAACCATCGGCTGCGGCGCATAGACGACGGGCGGCGGGGCATAGATCACCCGCGGCGGCGGGGGCGGTGCGTAAACCACGGGCGGCGGCGCGTAGATCACCGGGGGCGGGGCGTAATAGGCGCCGCGCTCCCGCCAGTGGCGATGGTGCGGGCGGTCCCAGCCGCCACGCCAGTCCGGCGGGCCACCCCGCCATTCGCGGCCACGATCGCCCCGCCAGCCGTCGCGCCAGCCATCATGGGCGGCGGCCGTGCCGACGGAAGCACCCAGCATCGATCCGGCGACCAGAGCGCCCAGAACCACGGCTTTCAATCCAGTACCAATGCGGCCAGTCATTCCGGCGTCCTCCTGGTGTCGGGGGTATCTTGTCCCCTCATGAGCCGATGAACGTCGCCACTCCCGCTTTCATTCCACCCGGCCGCAAAAGATTTCGTCCTATTGCTTTGGTTATGAGGGGTGGGCCGCGGATGTCACCGCGCGCCCCTCTTTTCCGGTCCGGGCATTTATGGTAAATGATCGGGCATGGTAGAGACCCGACGCACCGGCGACCGTTCGAACGAGCCGATCCGCCCCGACTCCGGTGGCGGGCGCGTCCCCGCGTCCGGTGCGCGCGCCCGGGCGGAAGGCGCCGTCCAGCAGGGGCGGCAGCGGGTTCCGACCCTGCGCGAACTCGCCGCCCTGGTGGTCAACGGCGTGCTGACCCTGCCGCGCAACTACCGCCGCGGCATGTTCCTCGACGTTCAGGTGTAGGCGGCGGCTTCCGGGCCGAACAGCCGTTCGATCAGCCGCGGCGGCAGCTCGTATTGCGGCAGGCACATGCTGGTGCTGCGGGCATGCAGCGTGTGCAGGCACAGCCCTTCCGCATCCGGAAAAGCGCCGACGCGGAAGCGCTCGCGGGCAGCCTTCACGAAAGGCGCGTCCTCGCAGGCGTTCACCGCCGGAAAGCGCGCAGTCTCCCAGACCGGCCGGCGGTAGGCGTAGGAGAAGCCATACCCGTCGAGATTGTCGGGCAAGAAAGGGGCATCCGGCGCTTCGACATAGCCGCAAGTCTGCCGGCCCCAGCGATGATGCGATCCGCCGAGTGCCGTATCCCAATAACCGAAGCGCCGATGCGGCACGCTGTAGAGGAACCAGCCCGACAGCTTGACGAGATCGTATCCCTGTTCCAGCCAGCCCAGCATGCGCTCCACATAGACCGGCGCATAGAAATCGTCGTCGTCCATGTGGACGATCACCGATCCCTTGGCATGCTCGGCCAGGATGTTGCGCTTCTCACCGATGGCGTAACGGCTGGGAGAATAGAAATACTTCAGACGCGGATTTGCCAATGGCTTCAGATAGGCCGAGGGACGCGGGCTGTCGTCGAACACCAGCCACTCGATCTCGCCATGGGTCTGCGCCTGGATGCAGGCGTGCAGGCGGGGCAGAAACTCCTCCCGCTGCCAAGTGGGCGTGACAATGCTGACCAGGGAGGCGCTGACCAGGGGGGCGGATGCAGGGGAGGACATCGTGCTTTCTTGCTCGGGCGCAGGGCCTGCGTGTAGACAGGCGACAGGATAGCACCGCTCCCCGGCCCTGCACATGGGCCGGGCGGCGTGAGAACGGGAAGGACGCCCCTTGGGACTGATCGACCGCATCTGGATCGTCTTCGCCGCTCTGAATGGCGCCGTGGCGGTCGGCACCGGCGCCTATGCCAGCCACGCGTTGGCCGCCCAGCCGCAGGCCCAGGAATGGGTCCGCATCGCCGGGCAGTACCAAATGGCCCATGCGCTGGCGCTCGTCCTGCTGGTGGCGCTGGGTGGGCGGATAGGAGGTCTGACCCTGCGGATCGCCGGCTGGCTGTTCGTCGCCGGGATCCTGCTGTTCTGCGGCACGCTCTATGCGCTGGCGACGGTCGGGCCGCTGCCGGTGCCGATGACGGCCCCGGCCGGTGGATGGTGCCTCATGCTGGGCTGGGTGGCATTGGCGGCCGCGGCGCTGCGGACGCGCGGCTGAGGCCCGCAGCTTACAATCAAGGGCGCTCGATCGGCGGCGCCCGTTCGGTCTCGGGCGGTCAGCCGGCTGCGGCGGCGCGCAGGTCGGAACGGTCGGTGGTCTGGTCGATGTTGCGCTCCTCCTCATCCGAGCTTTCGGCGATCTCCTCGGCGGCCTGCGTGCAGTAGAGGCCGTGCAACGTGGTCATGATGGTCTGCGCCTCATGTCCGTTCAACGAATAGTAGATATTCTGGGCGCTGCGCCGCGTGCGGACCAGATTGTCGTTGCGCAGGCGGGCCAGATGCTGGGACAGCGCCGACTGGCTGAGGCCGACCAGATCCTCCAGTTCGCCCACCGACCGTTCGCCCTGGCTCAAATGGCACAGGATGAGCAGGCGCCGCTCGTTGCACATTGCCTTCAACAGCGCACTCGCCCGGCGGGCGTTGGCCTGCAAATCCTCGATCTTCATCGCTTTACCGTCGCCCTGTCCGTTCCGATTCGTTTCGCGCCCGAGCCGTCGTTGCGCGGCTTGGCAAAGAAAAATGCTCGTATCCTAGTATATTCGTACCTCGCGGGATTTGTCCACCTGTGGGAATCCAGCATGCGGAACATGCCGCTGCTTGGTGCCACCGTAGGCTTGAGCGTCGCGATCCTCACTGTGCTCCGGCTTTTTCTCGCATCGCGAAGCAAAGCCGATGGGGCTGTATCAGCCACCGGTTGTGATCGATAATCAACCGCATTGGGCGTTGCGGCCCTCCCACCATGCATCGTGACAGCGCATGGCGAGTCGGGTAGCATTTTCGCCATGACCGACCATCCGTTGAATACCAAGGGCTTGCAGTGCCCGCTCCCTGTCCTGCGCGCCCGCAAGGCGATCAAGGCCATCGCCATCGGCGATACTCTGACGGTGGAGGCGACCGATCCCGGTGCCCGCAAGGATTTTCCCGCCTTCTGCGAGGCGACAGGCAACCGCCTGCTGTCGGTCGTGGAGGAGGAGGGTGTCCTGCGTTTCGTCATCGAGCGGGCGGCCTGACCCGAACGGCCGGTCGCTGCGCCACCGGCATCGCATCCGTTCGTACCCCAATCGTGCCGTGTCACGGATTGCCGCCGCTCCCGAAAGTGGGCTGTGACGAATCGTCCTGGATTCAGCCTGTACTTTCATTAGCGATGCGGGAAGAATGGTTTTCGGAAACGCCGCCTTTGCCGCCCGAAAATCAACGATAACGACCGAAAAATCGATGTTCACCACCCTGTTCACCCACCCGGCGTGCCTGGAGCACGACACGGGTCTCGGTCATCCCGAATGCTCCGACCGCCTGCGCGCCGTGCTCGCCGCACTGGAGACGGAAGAGTTCCACATGCTGGAACGGCAGGAGGCGCCGCGCGCCACGGTTGAACAGCTTCTGCGGGCGCATCCGCAGTCGCACATCGACCGCGTGCTGTCCCTGATCCCCGATGTGGAGCATGCGGGCGTCGATGCCGACACGGTCGTCTCGCCCGGATCGGGGGAGGCGGCGCTGCGCGCGGCCGGGGCCGTCTGCGCCGCGGTCGATGCGGTGGCGACCGGCCAGTCGCGCAACGCCTTCTGCGCCGTCCGCCCGCCCGGCCACCATGCGGAGCGGGAAAAGGCGATGGGCTTCTGCCTGTTCAACAACGCCGCCGTCGGCGCCTTCCATGCCCGCGCCGCCCATGGGTTGCAGCGGGTGGCGGTGATGGA
This sequence comes from Azospirillum sp. A23, assembly GCF_042938965.1. Lineage (NCBI taxonomy): Bacteria > Pseudomonadati > Pseudomonadota > Alphaproteobacteria > Rhodospirillales > Azospirillaceae > Azospirillum > Azospirillum sp. A23. Next base: position 341,237 of record NZ_CP170666.1, read on the forward strand.
TTTCGACGTCCATCACGGCAACGGCACGCAGGACATCCTGCAGTTCGACCCCGACATGCTCTATTGCTCGACCCACCAGTCGCCGCTTTATCCCGGCACCGGCGATGCCGGTGAGAAGGGCGAGTACGGCAACTGCGTCAACGCGCCGCTGCCGGCCATGGCGGGATCGCCCGAGTTCCGCCACGCGATGACGCACGTCATCCTGCCGGCCATCGACCATTTCAAGCCGGACCTGCTGATCATTTCGGCCGGGTTCGACGCCCATTCGCGCGATCCGCTGGCCGGCCTGCACCTGATCGACGACGATTTCGTCTGGGCCACGCGCAAGCTGGGCGAACTGGCCCGCACCCATTGCGGCGCGCGCATCGTCTCGGTGCTGGAGGGTGGATACAACCTTCGCGCCCTGGCCTCGGCAAGTGCGGCCCATGTGCGGGAACTGATGTACTGCTGACCGGAGCCTTCCCCGCGGGACGGCGGCCTTCGTCTCCCGAAAGGGGTAGTTCCGCCCGAACGCATAGGCCGCCCAGCGGCCGAACATAGTCCGCAAGGGCCGGGGTACGGGAGTGCCTCGGGCCTTGCGCCGGACGAGGGCGGGGCATACCTTCGCGGGCTTGAGGTTCCATCGATGGTTCTGTCCGACATGCCCCCTTCCGCCGCCTCTGTTCCCATTCCGCCCGACATCGCCGCCCTCAGTTTCGAGGATGCACTCGCCGAACTGGAGCGGATCGTCCGCCAGCTTGAGGAAGGCCGCGGCAAGCTCGACGATGCCATCTCCTCCTACGAGCGGGGCACGGCGCTGAAGCGCCATTGCGAGATGAAGCTGCGCGAGGCGCAGGCCAAGATCGACCGTATCACCGTAAGCGCCGACGGCTCCCTCGGCACCGAACCCGCCCGGATCGACTGACGTGCAGACCATTTCCCAATCCGATTTGAAGTCCGCCATGGCGGAGATCGCCCAGGCCGTCGAGATGAAGATCGGCGCCCTGCTGCCGACCACCGACCTGGCCGAGGCGCGCGTGTTCGACGCCATGCGCTATGGCTGCCTGAACGGCGGCAAGCGTCTGCGCCCCTTCCTGGTGATGCAGTCCTCCGCCCTGTTCGGGGTGAACCCGGACTGCGCCATCCGCGCCGCTGCGGCGGTGGAGATGGTCCACAGCTATTCGCTGGTCCACGACGACCTGCCGGCGATGGACGACGGCGAGCTGCGGCGCGGCCGGCCGACCTGCCACCGCCAGTTCGACGAGGCGACCGCCATCCTGGCCGGCGACGGGTTGCTGACGCTCGCTTTCGAGGTGCTGGCCGATCCGGCGACGCACGAGGACCCCAACATCCGTTGCCAGCTGGTGACGGCGCTGGCCAAAGCGGCCGGCGGCCACGGCATGGTCGGCGGTCAGATGCTGGACCTGATCGCGGAGCATGAGACGTTCGACCTGGGGACCACCACCCGGCTGCAGCGAATGAAGACCGGCGAGATGATCGCCTTCTCCTGCGAGGCCGGCGGCATCCTGGGCAAGGCGAACCCGCCGCAGCGCACCGCCTTGCGCGCCTATGCCCACGATCTCGGCCTCGCCTTCCAGATCGTCGACGATCTGCTGGACGTGGAAGGCACGGCGGAGGAGACCGGCAAGACCGTCGGCCGCGACGCCCAGGCGGGCAAGGCGACCTTCGTGTCGATCCTCGGCCGCGACCGTGCCCGGGCCCAGGCGGAAATGCTTGCCGATCAGGCTTCGCAGCACTTGGACATTTTCGATGGGCGTGCCGATATGTTGAAGGCCGTCGCCGACTTCGTTGTCGCGCGCCGCGCCTGACCAGAGCTTTGAGGACCATCACGACGTGACCGCCACCAAGACCCCGCTGCTCGACCTTTGTCCGACGCCAGCCAAGCTGCGGGCCCTCAAGCCCGAGCAGCTCCGCCAGTTCGCAGACGAGTTGCGCACCGAGACGGTGGATGCCGTTTCGGTGACCGGCGGCCATCTCGGCGCCGGTCTGGGTGTGGTCGAGCTGACGGTGGCGCTGCATTACGTCTTCGACACGCCCTACGACCGGCTGATCTGGGACGTCGGGCACCAGTGCTATCCGCACAAGATCCTGACCGGGCGCCGCGACCGCATCCGCACGCTCCGTATGGGCGGCGGCCTGAGCGGCTTCACCAAGCGGTCGGAGAGCGAATACGATCCGTTCGGTGCCGGCCACAGCTCGACCTCCATCTCCGCCGGCCTCGGCATGGCGGTCGCCAGCAAGATCAAGGGCGAGCAGCGCAACGTCATCGCGGTGATCGGCGACGGCTCGATGAGCGCCGGCATGGCGTACGAGGCGATGAACAACGCAGCCTCGACCAAGTCGCGTCTGATCGTCATCCTCAACGACAACGACATGTCCATCGCCCCGCCGGTCGGTGCGATGAGCGCCTATCTGTCGCGGCTGATCTCGTCCAAGCCCTATCTGTCCCTGCGCCATCTGGCGAAGGAGATCGCCGACCAGCTGCCGCGCCCGCTGCGCAATGCCGCCCGCCGGGCGGAGGAATATGCCCGCGGCATGGTCACCGGCGGCACCCTGTTCGAAGAGCTGGGCTTCTACTACATCGGCCCCATCGACGGGCACAATCTGGACCATCTGCTGCCGGTGCTTCAGAACGTCCGCGACGCCGACGACGACAAGCCGGTGCTGATTCACGTCGTCACCAAGAAGGGCAAGGGCTACGGCCCGGCGGAGGAGTCGGCCGACAAGCTGCACGCCGTCGCCAAGTTCGATGTGGTGACCGGCGCCCAGTCCAAGCCGAAGTCCAACGCCCCGACCTTCACCCGCGTCTTCGCCCAGAGTCTGATCGCCGAGGCGGCCGTCGACCCGACCATCGTCGGCATCACCGCCGCCATGCCGTCGGGCACCGGGCTGGACCTGTTCGGGGAGCGCTTCCCCGACCGCTGCTTCGACGTCGGCATTGCCGAACAGCATGCGGTGACCTTCGCCGCCGGCATGGCGACGGAGGGGTTCAAGCCCTTCTGCGCCATCTATTCCACCTTCCTCCAGCGCGCCTACGATCAGGTCATCCATGACGTGGTGCTTCAGCATCTGCCGGTGCGCTTCGCGCTGGACCGCGCCGGTCTGGTGGGCGCGGACGGGGCGACCCATGCCGGGTCGTTCGACACCGCCTATCTCGGCTGTCTGCCCGACATCGTCCTGATGGCGGCGGCGGACGAGTTGGAGCTGATGCACATGGTGGCGACCCAGGCCGCCATCGACGACCGCGCCTCGGCTCTGCGCTATCCGCGCGGCGAGGGTGTGGGGCTGGAACTGCCCGACCGCGGCAGCATCCTGCCCATCGGCAAGGGCCGCATTCTTCAGGAAGGCACCAAGATCGCCATCCTCAGCTACGGCACCCGGCTGGGCGAGGCCCGGCGCGCGGCGGCGGAGCTGGCGGCGCGCGGACTGTCGACGACGCTGGCCGACGCCCGCTTCGCCAAGCCGCTGGACGAGGATCTGGTCCGCCGCCTTGCGCTCGATCATGAGGTGCTGATCACCATCGAGGAAGGATCGGTCGGCGGCTTCAGCAGCTTCGTTCTGCACTTCCTGGCGACGGCCGGGCTGCTCGACGGCGGGCTGAAAATCCGGCCGATGGTTCTGCCGGACACCTATCTCGACCATGACTCGCCGGCCAAGCAGTATGAGGCGGCTGGCCTGAGCGCCCAGCACATCGTCCACACCGCGCTCCAGGCGTTGGGGATCGAGAGCGCCGCCGCCCGAGCCTGACCCTCAATGGCAGTACGCCTTCCGAACGTCGTAATGCCATTTGTCTAGCAAGGTTTCGGGTTGTTGGACTGGTGCGGAGCGCGAGCCACGCCTTACACTGTCCAGGCTGAAATGGTAGCCCACCGACACCGGAGGGAAAAGCCAGCGGCAGGATGGCTACGGGGTCAGGGGCGATGGCGCATATCATGGCGGTCACGGCATTCCGTAACGCGGAGTTTGGCACCGATCCGGGACCAGGACGGGTGGTCGGCACCGATGTTGCGGCCGGCGGTGCCGGCATCGATGATCCTGCGATGCTGCGTTGTCTGCTGGATCAGACGCCGACGCCCACCGCACTGGTGGAGGGGGATGCTGATCACTGTGTCTTCGCCAACGCCGCGTTCCGGGCGCTGGGGGTTGTTGCGGGGACCGGCCTGACGGAGCGCTTCCCGGCCCTGGCGGCCTCGCTGCTCGCCGAGGCGCGGCGGACCGCACAGCCCCAGCGCAACCGCGCCGCCGGCGACCGCTCGACTGAGGGGGAACGATTCTGGGATGTCCGCGTCACCCCGATGCTGGGCGTCAACGGCGTCGTCCGCGCCCTGATCGTCACAGCGGAGGAGACGCCGGAGTCGGTGGCCGAGCACGACCGCCGCCTACGCGACGTCAGCCACCGCCTGAAGAACACCTTGCAACTGGTCTCCAGCCTGCTGACACTTCAGACGTTGTCGAGCAAGGATCCGGAGGTGCGGCGGGCCTTGCAGAGCGCCGGCGGCCGCGTCGGTATCGTGACCCAGGCCCATCAGCGCACCCACGGCTCCCTGCGCGCCGGCACCCTCGACATGGCGGTCCATCTGCGCGAGCTGTGCCAGGAGCTTGAGGCGACGCTGCCCGGTGCCCACCGCGTTCAGGTCACCGCCGACTCCACCGAAATGCCGACCGAGGCGGTCATTCCCTTCAGCCTGATCGTCAGCGAGCTTGTCAGCAACGCGGCGCGCCATGCCTTTCCCTCCGGCACGCCTGGGGCCATCGACGTGCGGCTTGGCCGCAGCGAAGGGGGCAGCATCCGGCTGGAGGTGGTCGACCGCGGCGCCGGCCTGCCGCCCGGCCTCGACCTGTCCCGCGCGACCACGCTGGGGTTGAAGGTGGTGCGTGCCTTTGTCGGCCAGCTGCGCGGGAAACTGACGGCGGACAGCAGCCCCTACGGCACCCGTGTGGCGGTGGAGTTCCCGCCCGCCTGATCCTTGCCTGACGTTCGCTCCCAGGAAGCGGGGCTTGCCCTTCCGGCCGTTCCGCGTCAGGAATGCGCCATTGCGGGATTGCGAAGGGCGGCGGCATGGCACGGGTAAGGGTTGATGTGGCGCTGGTGGAGCGTGGGCTGGCGGAGAGCCGAGCCAAGGCGCAGGCGCTGATCCTGGCCGGGCTGGTCTATTCCGACACCAGGCGCATCGACAAGGCCGGCGACCAGATCGCGGCGGAGGCCCCGCTTGCGGTCAAGGGGCAGGACCATCCCTGGGTGTCGCGCGGTGGGTTGAAGCTGGTGAAGGGGCTGGATGTCTTCGCCATCGACCCCACCGGCCTGACCGCGGTCGATGTCGGCGCCTCCACCGGCGGCTTCACCGATGTGCTGCTGACCCGCGATGCCGCCAAGGTCTATGCCGTCGATGTCGGCCACGGCCAGTTGGCCTGGAAACTGCGCACCGACCCGCGCGTGGCGGTTCTGGAAAAGACCAACGCCCGCCACCTGACCGCCGCCGAAATCCCCGACCCCATCGACCTCGTGGTGTGCGACGCCAGCTTCATCGGGCTGGAGATCGTGCTGCCGGCTGCGCTCGATCTGGTGGTGCCGGGCGGCCGGCTGGTCGCCCTGATCAAGCCGCAGTTCGAGGTCGGCAAGGGGCGTGTCGGCAAGGGCGGCGTCGTGCGCGAACCCGAACTGCACCAGGAGGTTTGCGACCGCATCCGCGGTTGGCTGGACTCGCTGCCGGGCTGGCGGGTGCTGGACATCACCGAAAGCCCGATCACCGGGCCGGAAGGGAACAAGGAGTTCCTGATCGGCGCGGTGAAGGACCGGGGCTGATTCCGCTTGCCAAGCTCTGTCGCGTCGGCGGGTCTTTCGGTCGCGGCCCCGTTCAGCGCGGGGAGGTCTCCAGCTGATGGTCCAGGAAGAAGCGCAGCATTTCCGCCGTCGCGTCCGGACCTTGCGGGTCGGTGTAGGAGCCAGATGGACTGCCGCCGGCCCAGGCGTGCCCGGCGCCGTGGATCGTCCAGTGCTCGCACAAGGTCCGCCCATCGGGATCGCGGAGGATGTTGCGGTTGTAGGCGTGGCCGCCCGGGCTTTGACCCTGCTGCACCTCCGGCCGCAGATTGGAGCCGGTGGTGGCCTGTGCGATAACGCCGTCGCCGTTGCTGGGATGGACGACATGGTCGCGGTCGCCGTGAAAGACGATGGTGGGTACCCTGCGGTTGCCCCGAATCGCCGCCCGCGGGCTTCGGCTGCCACCCTGGCGCATCGCGGCGAGGGCGGATGGTAGGTCCTGCGCGGCGCCGGCCGGCAAGCCGGAATGCACGCCGACCGCGGCGTAGAGATCCGGATAAGCCGCCGCCATATTCGCTGCCGCCGCACCGCCGGCTGACAGTCCGGCGATGTAGACTCGTTCCGGATCGACCCGATGGTCACGCATGATCTGTCGCGTGATGCCGGCAAGCAGCGAAGGTTCGCCCTGGTCGCGCCGCTGGTCTTCCGGTTTGAACCAGTTCCAGCAGCGCTGTGCGTTGGCCGAAGCCGGCTGTTCAGGGTAGGCGACGAGGATGCCGTGCCGCTCGGCGAAAGCGTTCATCCGGGTTCCGGAGGCGAAATCGTCGGGCGACTGGGTGCAACCGTGCAGCATCACCACCAGCGGGCGCGGTCGGTCGTCTGCCGCGGCTGGCACATAGAGCTTGTAGGCCCGTGTTCCGGCCGGCCCGCTGTACGAGAGCGTTGCGAAGGACGCTCCGTCAGGCAATGGGGCGGGGGCCGGTCGCGGGGTGCCGCCATGAAGACCGTTCGGAGTGAAGCGTGCGGCGAGGCCGCGCAGGGTCTCGCCCAGTCCGGTGCGCGGCTTGGCTCTGGACCTCTGCCCCCCACTGTCGTTGGCGGGCTGCGGGCCGGCGTCCTTCGCCGAAGGCGTGGGGTCGAGCCTTACGAACTCCCCCTCCAGGGTGGCCCCAGGTGCGGTTGTGTCCGGTGCCGGCGCCGGCTCGCCCTTGCCGTCCCCCCGCAGCAAGCGCTGGAGGAGGGTCGTCGCCTCGCCGAGCTTGCCGGCCCGTGTCAGGCGGGCAGCTTCGGCCATGCCGGGAAGCATGCCGGGTAGTGTGGTGTGGCGCATGTCCATACTTTCCTGGTTCGCATCGGGCGCAGGCGGTGGCCCGCGCCGAAAGACTTTCAGCGGATGCGGTCGGCGAGGGCCGCCTTGACCGCGGTCGGCGCATGCAGCGCGCCCAGCACGCTCAGCGAAGCGATGGCGGCACGGGCCAGCTCGGGGGTCACGTCCTGGGCGATGGTGGCGAGGCCGAGGACACGGATATCCAGCATCTGTCCCGCTGCCTGAGCCGCTTCGAGATCCGCCCGGGTGAAGTGGCGCAGGCCGAGATCGACGCTTTTGCGTGCCACCGTCTGCCGGACGACGTCGGCGTGCCGGTCGACCTGATTGCGGATGGCGGTGCGGATGAAGTCGGTGCGGTTGGAATAGAACCCTTCCTCGACCAGCAGGTCGATGTGGCCAAGGTCGACATAGCCGAGATTGATCGTGATCTTCTCGCTGTCGCCGGTTTTCGATTTCAAGCTCTGTTCAGTCTCGGCCATCGCTTTGCCATCCATAAACCATCCGTGTGGATGGTATATAGATGGCGCTCGTGACTCATTCAAGAGCGCGCCCGCCAATTCGGCAGACTGCTGCCCGGTGTCAGCCACAAAGGCGGCAATAAAAAAGCGCGGTCCTGAAGGACCGCGCTTGATCGGATCGTTATGCTCGGAAGCGACCGGCTGCAATCAGCCGAGCAGCCCGATGTCATGGGTAGGGATGTGGTCGAAGCCCAACCCGTACACCGCGGAGTCCGATGCCAAGCTGAAATCGTGCGCACCCGGATTGACGAAGCTCGGGTCCAACTGCACCGAACCGCTGTCGTAGCCGGCGGCCTTCCATTCCGCCAGATCGCCCTTGCCGCCGCCCGACATCACCTGCGGCCACACATCGAACATATCCTTGGAGGCGTCGAGGTTGCTGTAGAAGTTGTTGTGGATGTTGCCGACATTGGCCGGGCCGTAGATATGGACGGCCGTGCCGTCACGGACATCGACGACGTTGCCGGAGATGTCGTTGCCGCTCATCTGATGGCCCTGCCAGCCGCTCCAGGCGACCGGCTGCTGAAGGCCGATCTGGGCGCCGCTGTTGTCGGCGATCACGTTCTCGGTGACCTTGTTGTCCCAGCCGCCATGCAGGAACACGCCCCCGATGTTGCCGTGGACGATGTTGCCCTTCACCGTGGCGCCGCTGGTCCAGTCGTCCAGATAGATGCCCCAGCTGGCGACGTCGCCCGACGGGTTGGTCGCGGTGGTGCCGGTCACCTCGTTGTTGACCACGGTATGGTCGGTCAGATCCTGCTGGCGGTTGATCAGATAGATGCCGCCGCCGTCGTTGGACTCCAGATTGGCGTCGACCACCTTGTTGTTGGCGATGGTGACCCGGTGGGTGGCATCGCTGCCGTCCGTCTGGACCGAGCCGACGGCGATGGCCTTCTCCGGCGAATCCTCGACGAGATTGTGGGTGACCTGCACGTCGGAGCTGCCGTTGATCCAGATGCCGGCGTCACCGCGGTCGGCAGCGTTCGGGTGGGTGATGTGGTTGTCGGAGACGACCGTGGCGTTGGAGCCGGCCTTGACGAAGATGGCCTCCGCGCCGGTGCTGTCGAACTGGTTGCCGATGACCTTGCTGTCGGCGCTGTTCTGCACAGTGATGCCGTAACCGCCGCCCTTGACCGCATTGTTGGCGAAGGTCAGGCCGGACGCATTGTCGGCGAAGACATAGTGGCCGCCCACCACGCCATCGGCGAAGGTCAGGCCTTCGATGGTGACGTTCTTGGCGCCGCCGAGGCCGAAGGACACGCTGGCGTTGGAGCCGCCGTGGATCACCGCCTTCTCGCTGCCGTAGCCGGTGAAGGTCACACCGGAATCCTGGCCGTCCAGCCACATCCCGTTCTGGTGATAGTCGCCGCCGCGGATATAGGTGGTGTCGATGTTGGGGTCGGCGCGCATCGCGGCTTGCGCCTTTTGCAGCGAGGCGAAGGGGCCGTCGGTCCCGTCGGCATTCGGAGCCGCAAGCTTGCCCGACCAGCTGTCGTTGCCGTTGGTGGCAACATAGAATCCCGGATCGGTCGGCTTCGGGACGGTCGGCGCCGGCGTGGACGGCGTCGGGTCGTTCGACGGCGCTTCGCTGACCGGTGGGATGGTGGGGGGCGTCACGCTGGAGGTGGGGAAATAGCTCTTGTCGGCATCGACGACCAGTGTGCCGTTCCACCACATGCCGGCCTGACCGTCGGCGACGTCGTGGCCGTCCAGGGCACCCTTGTCATAGGTAACATGGTCGTCGGTCGGCAGGACCGACTTGCCGTTGATCGTGATCTCGTTGACGATCAGGTTGCGGTCGGTCCCGTGAAAGATACCATCATTGTCGTACTGGACCTGCACCTTGTGGCCCTGGCCCTCGACGATGTCCGTCTTGAAGACGAAATCCTTGGCCGTGGCATCCGTGGTGCCCTCACCGATCTTCTTGCCGTCGACCAGCAGGTTGAAATGCGCGTCGAGGGTGCCCTTCGCGCTCACCGTGATGGTCGAGTTCCCGGAGGTCGTGGCCATTGGTCCGTATCCTTAGCGGTTTTGATGCGGCGCCAAGATGGTCAAGTCGGCTGGGGCAATAGTGAGGCATTTTCCATGGAATGGACGAATAAGGGGTAAAATCCGTTACAATCCTGCGACCAAAGATAAAGTATCTTTGGGTATAATACGCATAAACCTGTCTTCATTCAGTATGTGGTGCCACCGCAGACGGTGGAATGCCATCATTTCTCTGAGCAACAATGTGCCTTGAATAACGGCTGTCTGCCAGATTGCTTGAAAAGATGATCCGGCGGAGGCCGGCGAGGCAGCTTTCCTCTGTCGAATGCTGCTTGCCGCCGGTTCCACTGGACCCCCGGTGACGTCCCTTAAACGCCTTCCCCCTGCTGTCCCTGCTGGGTCAAGGTGGCGATGAAGCGCTGGGTGCGTTCACGGGTTGGATGGGTGAACAGCGTTTGCGACGGTCCGGATTCCACCACCTGTCCGGCGTCGAGGAACACCACCTCATGCGCGATGCGCGATGCGAGACGCAGATCGTGGGTCGCCATCACCATGGTGGTGCCCTCGGCCGCCAAGGTACCGAGCACCTCCACCACTTCGCCCGACAGTTCGGGATCGAGGGCCGAGGTGGGCTCGTCGCACAGCAGGACGCGCGGCGACGGAGCAAGCGCGCGGGCGATGGCGACACGCTGCTGCTGCCCACCCGACAGGGTCGCAGGCCAGGCATCGGCCTTGTGGTCCATGCCGACCTTGCGCAGCAGAGCCATGGCACGGTCGCGCGCCTTCTCCGCCGGCCATTTCTGCACGGTCACCAGCCCTTCCATCACATTCTCGACCGCGGTGCGGTGCGGGAAAAGCTGGAAGTTCTGGAACACCATGCCGGTCTGGCCGCGCAGCCGCTGGATGTCCTTCCATCCGGGCTTGCCGCCGGGCTGGAAGGACAGCTCCTCCTCGCCGATGCGCACGGTGCCGGAGGTCGGGATTTCCAGCAGGTTGATGCAGCGGAGCAGCGTGCTCTTGCCACCGCCGGACGGACCGATCAGGGCGGTGACACGGCCTTCGGCCACGGTGACCGACACGCCCTTCAGCACGGTGAGGTCGCCGAAGCGCTTTTCGATGTTCGACAGCCGGATCACGACTTGGCCTCCAGGAAACCGCCATACTGGTTGAGCCGCCGTTCCAGCCGGACCTGCAACGCCGACAGGACGGAACTGAGCGCGAGATAGATCAGCGCCGCCTCCACATACAGGATCAGCGGTTCGTAGCTGGTGGCGACGATGCGCTGGGCGGCCTGGAACAGCTCCGGCACGGTGATGGCGGCGGCGAGCGAGGTGTCCTTCACCAGCGAGATGAAACTGTTGGACAGCGGCGGCACGGCGACGCGGGCGGCCTGCGGCAGGATTGTGCGGCGCATCGCCTGCGACCAGCTCATGCCGATGGAATAGGCGGCCTCCCACTGGCCCTTCGGCACCGAGCCGATGACGGCGCGGATGATCTCCGAGGTGTAGGCGCCGACATTCAGCGTGAAGCCGATCAGGGCGGCCGGGAAGGCGTCCAGCACGATGCCGGCGCTGGGCAGGCCGTAGAAGATCAGGAAAAGCTGCACCAGCAGCGGCGTGCCGCGGATGATCCAGACATAGAAGCGGACGATGGCGGCCAGCGGAGCCGGCCCGAACAGCCGGACCACCGCGGCCACCAGGCCGACGACCAGGCCGAGCGCGAAGGAGGCCAGCGTCAGCGGAACGGTGAAGACCAGCGCCGCCCACAGCAGCGACGGAAGCGAGTCCGCCATCAGGGTAAGCCAGTGCAGCACGGGGAAGGTGCCTCTCGTGAAGATGGAACGACAATGCCCCCGGCCCGGATGGGGCTGGGGGCATTGTGGCGGGCGTTAACGTGAGACGGGAAACTAGTCTGAAAACGTCACTTGGAAACGTCGGCGCCGAAATACTTCTGCGAAATCGTCCCATAGGTGCCGTCGGCCTTCATGGCGGTCAGCGCCTCGTTGATGGCGGAGACCAGCTTGGCCTCGCCCTTGCGGACGATTATGCCTGACTGGTCGGCATTGTCCTGGGTCGCGGCGATCTTCACGTTGGCGTCGGGCTTGTGCTTCTTGAAATCCAGGAAGGACAGGCTGTCGTTGACCGTCGCATCGGCCCGGCCGTTCAGCACCAGCTGGATCGACTGGTCGAAACCGTCGGTGCCGACCAGCTGTGCACCGGATGCCTCGGCCAGCTTGCCGAAGTTGCTGGTCAGCGACTGGGCCGACTTCTTGCCCTTGAGGTCGGCGAAACTTTTGATCGCGCTGTTGTCGCCCTTCACGATCAGCACGGCGCGGCTGGTGATGTAGGGGTCGGAGAAGTCGTACTTGGCCTTGCGTGCCTCGGTGATGCCGACCTGATTGATGACGGCGTCATAGCGGCGTGCGTCCAGGCCGGCGATCAGCCCATCCCACTTGCCTTCCAGGAACTCAGCCTTCACGCCGATGCGCTTGGCGATCTCGCGCCCGATCTCCACATCGAAGCCGACGAGTGCGCCCGAGGCGTCGTGGTAGGTGAAGGGAGCATAGGTGCCCTCCGTGCCGATCTTCAGCACGCCGTCGGCCTTGATGCGGTCAAGGTCGGCCTGAGCGTGGGCGGCGGCGACGGCGGCGACCTGCATAAGGCCGGCGACGAGAAGCGATTTCAGCCATTTCATCGGTTGATGCCCGGTGTTTCTTGAATGGGTTGGGTTGGTTCGCCGCCTTCGGCACGTTGCGGCCGACGCTTGTTCCGGCGTTGGACGGCTCGGGTCACGCTACATGAATGAATACTCTCTAACAAGAGTATATCATATATATTTAGCGCATAACAACTGTACATACTGCGTACCGCGTTCGGGTTCCGGAGGGAAATGAGCGCCGAACGATGCATGCCCTCTGCCATGGTTCCTGAACTGGCATCGGGGAAGGCGCCGCCCGACTGTCTTCGGAGCGGTAACGCGAACGGGGTGGCGGATATGACCATTGGGTCACACGCTGCCCTGTCTCCAGTTGCCCTGACGCTTCATCCCCTTATGATCATCGGCAATGACCGCCTGGACGGTCTCCCAAGATGAGGGGTCAGGACATGAGTGACGCAACGGCTGCCGGCTGGATCGAACTGACGGCGGCGGACGGCCACCGGATGCGCGCCTATCGCGCGCCGGCCAAGGGCGAGGAGATCGGGCGCCTGATCGTGGCTCCGGAAATCTTCGGCATCAACCATCACATCCGCAGCGTCTGCGACGGCTTCGCCCAGCAGGGCTTCACCACCGTGGCGCCCGACCTGTTCGACCGGGCCGAGCGCGGGGTCGAGCTGCCTTATGACGATGCCGGCATTCAGCGGGGCATCGTGCTCAAGGGAGCGGTGGCGACCGCCGACGCCTTGCAGGACATCGCTGCGGCGCTGGCCCATCTCGGCGGTGACGGGGCCGCGGCCATCGTCGGCTATTGCTGGGGCGGCAGCATCGCCTGGGCATCGGCGGCGGCGCTGCCGGTGCGCGCCGCCATCGGCTATTACGGCGGCGAGATCGGCAAGTCGCTGGACAGCGCCCCGCGGGTTCCGACCCTGCTGCATTTCGGCGAGCAGGACCACGCCATCCCGCTGTCGGTCGCCGAGGGGGTCAAGGCCCGCTATCCGTGGGTGCCGGTGCATGTCTATCCGGCCGGCCACGGATTCAACTGCGACGAACGGGGGAGCTTCCATCCGGAAAGTGCGGTGCTGGCGCTTCGCCGGACCGTGGGGCTGCTGCGGGCCGTGTTCTGACCGAGGCTTCCTTCCGTCGACCGTCCTTCCGCTGCCCGAGCCGGATCGGCCAGCGGCGGAAGGCGAGCAGCCCGACACAGATCAGCGCATAGACGAGCGGCGCCGTCTGCCAGCCCTTCACCAGCATGATGAAGTGCAGGCAGCCGGCCAGCCCGGCGACGAAGACGGCCTTGTGCAGCGCACGCCAGCGCTTGCCCCCCAACCGCTTCACCATGCCGTCGGAGGAGGTGGCGGCCAGCGCCGTCAGGATCAGGAAGGCCCCCATGCCGACCGTGATGTAGGGCCGCTTGACGATCTCCTTCCAGATCGCCGGCCAGTCGAAGAACTGGTCCAACCCGACGTAGGTGGACAAATGGACGGCTGCATAGAAGAAGGCGAACAGTCCCAGCATCCGCCGGAATCGCGCCAGCCCGGCCACCCCCGTCAGCATGCGCAGCGGTGTCAGCGCCAGCGCGATCAAAAGGAAACGCAAGGCCCACAGCCCACTCGCCTTGACGCTTTCCAGCACCGGCTCCGCCCCCAGCTCGCCGGTGTAGGCGAGCCAGACGGTCCAGACCAGCGGAACCAGGGCGATGGTGAAGACGACGGGCTTTGCCCAGCGCGAGGTGAGGGCGGCGTTCGCGGCGGCGCGTACATCGACGCCGCCAGCGGAGGCGAGGGGGGCGGCCATGGTCAGTAATTCGCCTTCAGGTCCATGCCGGCATAGAGCGACGCGACCTCTTCGCCATAGCCGTTGAAGGGCAGGGTCTTGCGGCGCGAGAATTCACCGACCCGCCGCTCGGTCGCCTGGCTCCAGCGCGGATGGTCGACGTCCGGATTGACATTGGAATAGAAACCATATTCACGCGGCTGCGACTTGTTCCAGGCGGTCGCCGGCTGGTCCTTCACCAGCGAGATCTTGACGATCGACTTGATCGACTTGAAGCCGTACTTCCAAGGAACCACCAACCGGATCGGGGCACCGTTCTGGTTGGGCAGCACCTCGCCATACATGCCGACAGCCAACATGGTCAGGGGATGCATCGCCTCGTCCAGCCGCAACCCTTCGGTATAGGGCCAGTCCAACACCCAGGAACGCAGGCCCGGCATCTGTTTTGGGTCGTTCAGGGTCTGGAAGGCGACATATTTTGCGTTGCCGGTCGGTTCCACCCGCTTCAGCAGTTCCGCCAGCGGGAAGCCGACCCAGGGAATCACCATCGACCAGCCCTCGACGCAGCGCAGGCGGTAGATGCGTTCCTCCATCGGGACCTTCAGCAGATCCTCGATGCCGATGGTCATCGGCTTGCCGACCTCGCCGCCGATGGCGATCTCCCAGGGGCGGGTCTTCAGCGTGCCGGCATTCTCGGCCGGATCGCTTTTGCCGGTGCCGAACTCATAGAAGTTGTTGTAGGTGGTGGCCGACTTCATCGGCGTCGTCGGATCGAATTTCGGATCGGCCGGCTTGATCGTGGTCGCCGCCTGGAAGGGGCCTGCCAGCGCGCTTCCGCTCCACACCGGCAGGCTGCCCAGCGCCATGGCGGCGGCGCCACCGGCGATCAGGCTGCGGCGCGACAGGAACAGCTCCCGCGGCGTCACCTCATCTTCGCGTGCCTGCGACGCGGTGGGAAACTTGAACAGCATCGACCCTCTCCCGAACGGACCATTCCTGCCACTAACCATAGGGCTGCGGCCGGCCGTCGGCAAATCACAGGGTCTACACAATTGCGTGAACGGATCTGCGCACTACGCGATCAGCGCCGGCCGAGCGGGATCACCACGGCCGGACCGCTGAAACCGCCGCCACGCGCCGTGCGCCGTGTGCGAAAGGGCAGCACGTCGGCCGGTGGGCGCGGCGGGGGCAGGAGCGGCATTCCGGTGAAGGAATGGGCAAGGGCAGCTCCCTGCTGGCAGGCGCGCATCCAAGAGAGCATGCAGCACATCGAAGCCTGCATGGAAAACGTCCAAAGATTCATCGCCAAGCCCCAGCTTGTAATGTGTCGGGTCGTCTTGCCCTGCGGAAGGCGGCCGGCGCCGAAATATCCCGCCATGACTGGATCCATAACGATGTCCGCCATCGAATCGTTCCGAAGCCTGAGCTTCGCATTATGGACGGTCAACTGAGTTAAGCCGGTGTCAAGGCCGGCTAAGGTCAAGAAAATGCTCACTTCATCCTAAGTTATAGGCATAGTCCTTATGCCGGAAGGCGGAGTGCCTACGAAAGGCCAAGTTGACCCGAATAGCCTTTACTTCATCGTGCGGGGCTGTAGGACTGCGCAGTCACGCTCCGGATGAGGATGGAGTGCGCACACTGTCGGTGCGGACGTTCGGAATCCCGGTTGTGTTGGCCTACGTTTTCTTCGACCGCGCAGTTGAGCGGTCCTGGGGATGGGCAGAGCGCGGTCCATGGTGGGCACGGCGCGCGGATTGGGGAACGGCATGACGGCGATGGTCGAGACGGCGGACGCGTTGGATCCGAAGGTTCTGCTGATGGCCTTGCGGCAATTGCGCAAGGGTGAATTCTCGGTGCGGCTGCCGCTGGACCTCACCGGAATCGACGGCGAAATCGCCGCCGCCTTCAACGACGTGGTCGAACTGAACCAGAACCTGACCGCCGAGGTCAGCCGACTCAGCGTCGCCATCGGCAAGGAAGGCCGCATCAGCCAGCGCGCCAAGCTGAACAATGCGTCCGGCGGGTGGGAAACCTGCGTCGACAGCATCAACACGCTGGTCGGCGACATGATCCAGCCGACGACGGAAATCGCCCGCGTCATCGGCGCGGTCGCCAAGGGCGACCTGTCCAAGACCATGGCGCTGGAGATCGAGGGCCGGCCGCTGCAGGGTGAATTCCTGCGCACCGCCCGCAACGTCAACACCATGGTGGACCAGCTCGTCACCGTCACCACCGAGCTGACGCGCGTGGCGCGCGAGGTGGGGATCGAAGGCAAGCTGGGCGGTCAGGCCCAGGTCAAGGGCGTTGCCGGCACCTGGAAGGATCTGACCGAGAACGTCAACGTGATGGCGGCCAACCTGACCGGTCAGGTCCGCAACATCGCCGAGGTGACGACGGCGGTCGCCAAGGGCGATCTGTCGAAGAAGATCACCGTCGACGTGAAGGGCGAGATTCTTGAGCTGAAATCCACCATCAACACGATGGTGGACCAGCTGAACAGCTTCGCGTCGGAAGTGACGCGCGTTGCGCGCGAGGTAGGCTCGGAAGGCAAGCTGGGCGGTCAGGCGAAGGTCGAGGGTGTCGGTGGCACCTGGAAGGATCTGACCGATAATGTGAACATGATGGCGGAAAACCTGACCGGTCAGGTGCGCAACATCGCCGAAGTGACCACCGCGGTCGCCAAGGGCGACCTGTCGAAGAAGATCACCGTCGATGTGAAGGGCGAGATCCTCGAGCTGAAATCGACCATCAACACGATGGTGGATCAGCTGAACAGCTTTGCCTCGGAAGTGACGCGCGTGGCGCGCGAGGTGGGCTCGGAAGGCAAGCTGGGCGGTCAGGCGAAGGTCGAGGGCGTCGGCGGAACCTGGAAGGACCTGACCGACAGCGTGAACATGATGGCGGCCAACCTGACCGGTCAGGTCCGCAACATCGCCGATGTGACCACCGCGGTCGCGACGGGTGACCTGTCGAAGAAGATCACCGTCGACGTGAAGGGCGAGATCCTCGAGCTGAAATCGACCATCAACACGATGGTGGACCAGCTGAACAGCTTTGCCTCGGAGGTGACGCGCGTGGCGCGCGAGGTGGGCTCGGAAGGCAAGCTGGGCGGTCAGGCGCGAGTGGAAGGCGTCGGTGGGACGTGGAAAGACCTGACCGACAGCGTTAATCTGATGGCGGCGAACCTGACCGGTCAGGTTCGTAACATCGCCGACGTGACGACCGCCGTCGCCAACGGCGACCTGTCGAAAAAGATCACCGTGCCGGTGAAGGGCGAGATCCTTGAGTTGAAGAACACCATCAACACGATGGTGGACCAGTTGAACAGCTTTGCCTCGGAGGTGACGCGCGTTGCGCGCGAGGTGGGTTCGGAAGGCAAGCTCGGCGGTCAGGCCCAGGTGAAGGGTGTCGGCGGCACTTGGAAAGACCTGACCGACAGTGTGAACGCGATGGCGACCAACCTGACGGGGCAGGTGCGCAACATCGCGGAGGTGACGACGGCGGTCGCGAATGGCGATTTGTCGAAGAAGATCACCGTCGACGTGAAGGGCGAGATTCTTGAGCTGAAATCTACCATCAACACGATGGTGGACCAGCTGAACAGCTTTGCTTCGGAGGTGACGCGCGTTGCGCGCGAGGTGGGTTCGGAAGGCAAGCTGGGCGGTCAGGCCCAGGTCAAGGGCGTCGGCGGTACGTGGAAGGATTTGACCGACAACGTGAACGCGATGGCGACCAACCTGACGGGGCAGGTGCGCAACATCGCGGAGGTGACGACGGCGGTCGCGAATGGCGATTTGTCGAAGAAGATCACCGTCGACGTGAAGGGCGAGATCCTCGAGCTGAAATCCACCATCAACACGATGGTGGACCAGCTGAACAGCTTCGCGTCGGAAGTCGCCCGCGTGGCGCGCGAGGTCGGCATCGAGGGCAAGCTGGGCGGTCAGGCCCAGGTCAAGGGGGTTGCCGGCACCTGGAAGGATTTGACCGACAACGTGAACATGATGGCGGCCAACCTGACCGGTCAGGTCCGCAACATCGCCGAAGTCACCACCGCGGTCGCCAAGGGCGATCTGTCGAAGAAGATCACCGTCGATGTGAAGGGCGAAATTTTCGAGCTGAAATCGACCATCAACACGATGGTGGACCAGCTGAACAGCTTCGCGTCGGAAGTGACGCGCGTTGCGCGCGAGGTGGGCTCGGAAGGCAAGCTGGGCGGTCAGGCGAAGGTCGAGGGTGTCGGTGGCACCTGGAAGGATCTGACCGACAATGTGAACATGATGGCGGCCAATCTGACCGGTCAGGTGCGCGGCATCGCCAGCGTCGTCACCGCGGTCGCCGACGGCGACCTGAAGCGCAAGCTGGCGGTGGACGCCAAGGGCGAGATCGCGGCGCTGGCCAACACCATCAACGGCATGATCGACACGCTGGCGACCTTCGCCGATCAGGTCACCAACGTGGCGCGCGAGGTGGGCATCGAAGGCAAGCTGGGCGGTCAGGCCCGCGTGCCGGGCGCCGCCGGGCTGTGGAAGGATTTGACGGAGAACGTGAACCAGCTGGCCGCCAACCTGACCACCCAGGTGCGCGCCATCGCCGAGGTCGCCACCGCGGTGACCAAGGGCGACCTGACCCGCTCGATCACCGTCGAGGCGATGGGCGAGGTCGCGGCGTTGAAGGACAACATCAACGAGATGATCCGCAACCTTCGCGACACAACGCTGAAGAATGCGGAACAGGATTGGCTCAAGACCAACCTCGCCAAATTCACCCGCATGCTGCAGGGCGAGCGCGATCTGGTCACCGTCTCCAACATGATCCTGTCGGAGATCGCCCCGCTGGTGAACGCCCAGCACGGCGTGTTCTATGTCGCCACCCGCGACCGCGACGAGCCGCTGCTGGAGCTGGTCGCCAGCTACGCCTTGAAGGAACGCAAGAACCTGTCCAACCGCTTCCACCTGAAGGAAGGTCTGGTCGGGCAGTGCGCCTACGAGAAGAAGCGCATCCTGCTGACCAACGTGCCGCGTGACTATGTCTCCATCAGTTCCGGCCTGGGCGAGGCGCCGCCGCTGAACATCATCGTCCTGCCGGTGCTGTTCGAGGATGACGTGAAGGCGGTGATCGAGCTGGCGAGCTTCGGCCGCTTCAGCGAGACGCACCAGAGCTTCCTGGAGCAGCTGACCGAGAGCATCGGCATCGTGCTGAACACGATCGCCGCCAACATGCGCACCGAGGGCCTGCTGAAGCAGTCGCAGCGCCTGACCACCGAGCTGCAGAGCCAGCAGGAGGAGTTGAAGACCACCAACGAGCGGCTGGAGCAGCAGGCCGCCTCGCTGCGCAAGTCGGAAGAGCTGCTGAAGGCCCAGCAGGAAAAGCTGACCACCACCAACGAAGCGCTGGAGGAGAAGGCCGAGCAGCTCGAGAAGCAGAACATCGAGGTGGAGCGTAAGAACCGCGAGGTCGTGTTCGCCAAGGCGGCGCTGGAGGAGAAGGCCGAACAGCTTGCCCTGACCTCCAAATACAAGTCGCAGTTCCTGGCGAACATGAGCCATGAGCTGCGCACGCCGCTGAACAGCCTGCTGATCCTGTCGAAACTGCTGGCCGACAACCCCGACACCAACCTGTCCGACCGTCAGGTGGAGTTCGCCCGGACCATCCATTCCGCCGGCTCCGACCTGCTCGGCCTGATCAACGACATCCTCGATCTGTCGAAGATCGAATCCGGCACGGTGACGCTGGAGATCGGCGAGGTCGTGCTGGGCGACCTGCGCAACCATGTGGAACGCACCTTCTCGCAGCTGGCGCAGGAGAAGAAGCTGAACTTCGCCATCGAGATGGACGAGGCGCTCCCCGCCAGCATCCAGACCGACGAGAAGCGGCTGGCCCAGGTGCTGAACAACCTGCTGTCCAACGCCTTCAAGTTCACCGAAAGCGGCGGCATCACCTTCCGCGTCGCCCCGGCGACGGAAGGGTGGAGTGCCGCCCACCCGACGCTGGACGCCGCATCCTCGGTGCTGGCCTTCACCGTCATCGACACCGGCATCGGCATCCCCGAGGACAAGCAGCGCATCATCTTCGAGGCGTTCCAGCAGGCCGATGGCACCACCAGCCGCAAATATGGCGGCACCGGCCTCGGCCTGTCGATCAGCCGCGAGATCGCCCGTCTGCTGGGCGGCGAGATCCGCGTCGCCAGCACGCCGGGCAGGGGCAGTGCCTTCACGCTGTTCGTCCCGCGCAGCTACGACATCGTTGCGGAACCGGTCGCGCAGCTCGGCACGCCCGTCATCGCCGCGGCCAGCGCCGCCATGCCGCCCACCGCGCTGCTGCCCAAGCGGACCGAGACGGCGACCCGCCCGGTGGTGGCCTCCGGCCCGCAGGAGGGGCTGGCGCTCCTGGACATGCAGCAGCCGGCCGGCGACGACCGCGAGCGCCTGCGGCCCGGTGAACCGGTTGTGCTGATCGTGGAGGACGACAACACCTTCGCCTCCATCCTGATCGATCTGGCGCGGGAGAAGGGCTTCCGCACCATCCTGTCCAGCGGTGGCTCGGCGGCGCTGCCGCTGGCGCGTAAATACCGGCCGGATGCCGTCCTGCTCGACATCGGGCTGCCGGACATGGATGGCTGGGCGCTGCTCGACCTGCTGAAGCGCGATCCGCAGACCCGGCACATCCCGGTCCATGTCATCTCCGCCAAGGACGAGCGGCGGCGCGGTCTGGCGATGGGCGCCTTCGATTATTCGGAAAAGCCGGTGGAGCGCGAGGCGATCTTCGACGCCCTGAACCGGGTCAAGAGCTTCCGGGAGCGCGACCACCGCAGGCTTCTGGTGGTGGAGAAGGACAGCCCGCAGCCGGGCGGCGTCGCCGCCCTGATCGGCAACGGCGATGTGGAGACGCACACCGTCACCTCGATCGAGGCCGCGATGGCGGCACTGAGCGCCGACCATTTCGACTGCATGGTGCTGGATCTGTCGAGCCCGACCCTGGCCGGTCCGGTGACGGTGGATTTCGAGCTGATCGAATGGCTGCGCACCCGCGACACGCTCGCCTGGATGCCGGTGGTGATCTATGTCGCCGCCGACATCGCGGCGGAGGACGAGGCGCGGCTGCGCCGGCTGGCCGAAACCGTGGTGCTCAAGAGCGCCCGGTCGCCGGCCGGGCTGCTGGACGAAACCGCGCTGTTCCTGCACCGCGCCGTCGACCGGCTGCCCGACGAGAAGCGGCGCAGCATCCTGGACCTGCGCCAGCACGACCCGTCGCTGGCCGGCAAGCGGGTGCTGGTGATCGACGACGACATCCGCAACATCTTCTCGCTGGCCAGCGTGATGGAGGCCCACAAGATCGAGGTCCTGCATGCCGAGAGCGGACGCGAGGGCATCGAGCGGCTGCGTGCCGACCCTGGCGTCGACGTGGTGCTGGTCGACATCATGATGCCGGAAATGGACGGCTATGAGACCATGCGCACGATCCGCAGCATCGACGAGTTCCGGACGCTGCCGATGATCGCCGTTACCGCCAAGGCGATGAAGGGCGACCGCGACAAGTGCATCGAGGCCGGCGCGACCGATTACATCGCCAAACCGGTGGACATCGACCATCTGCTGTCGCTGTTGCGGATCTGGACCGCCAAGAACAACCGGCAGCAACAGCGCGGTGGGGTGCAGGCATGACCCGGCGCAAGCTCCAGCCCGTTCGGGCGGTGCGGCGCGCGCCGTTCGTCCCGTCGGCCGCCAGCCCGGTGCCGGCGGCCCGCCGGTCGCGCCTGCTCGGCACCGCCAGCGCCCAGCCGGCCGGCGTCGACGCCGTCTGTAAGCCACCTCTGCCGCCGGCGGCAGCCGCGGTGGAAGCGGCGCCGGCCCCTGCGGCTGTTCCTCCCGCCACTGTG
This sequence comes from Azospirillum sp. A23, assembly GCF_042938965.1. NCBI lineage: Bacteria > Pseudomonadati > Pseudomonadota > Alphaproteobacteria > Rhodospirillales > Azospirillaceae > Azospirillum > Azospirillum sp. A23. The sequence goes on from NZ_CP170666.1 coordinate 363,139, forward strand.
ACGCCACCGCCGGCCGCCGTTCCCGCGGGATGCGAAAGCGGAACCATGACCACCGACTCACACCCGCAGCCCGACAAGGCGGACGTCGCGATCCTGATCGTCGACGACGACCCGCGGAACCTGTTCGCCGTGCGGGAGACGCTGGAGGATCTGGGGGCGCAGCTGGTGCTCGCCCGGTCGGGGGAAGAGGCGCTGAAGCATCTGCTGCGCCAGGACTTCGCCCTGATCCTGCTGGACGTGCACATGCCGGGGATGGACGGCTACGAGACGGCGGGTCTGATCCGCCTGCGCGAGAAGTCACGCCATATCCCGATCATCTTCCTGACCGCCATCAACAAGGACGAGACGCACATCTTCCGCGGCTATGCCACCGGCGCCGTGGATTACATGTTCAAGCCGGTCGACCCGCAGATCCTGAAATGCAAGGTGTCGGTCTTCGTCGACCTCTACCGCAAGACGGAGGAGGTGAAGCGCGAGGTCGAGGCCAAGCAGCGCCTGCTGGACGAGAACGAGCGGGTGCGGCGCGAGATGCGGCAGGCCGAACAGGCGCTGCGCCGGTCGGAGGAGCGGCAGGCGATGATCCTGGGCCAGCTTCCCATCGTGCTCTACACCGCCGACCTGACACCGGGCATTCCGTTCCGCTACCTGTCCGACACGACGCAGACGGTGCTGGGCTGCCCCGCTGCCCGTTTCATCGAGGATCCGAATTTCTGGGAATCCGGTCTGCATCCGGACGACCGCAACCGCGTGCTGCGCCAGTTGGCGTCGATCCACGATGCCGGGCTGACCACGGTGGAATATCGCTGGCGCGGTCCGGACGGCGGCGAGCGTCATCTGCTGGACCAGGCTGTTGTCGTGCGCGACGAGGACGGCCGGCCGGCCGAGCTGTTCGGCACCATCATGGACGTGACCGAGACGCGCCAGGCCCAGCAGCAGCTCGCCCACGCGCAGAAGATGGAGATGGTCGGCCAGCTGACCGGCGGCATCGCCCACGATTTTAACAACATGCTGATGGTGGTGATCGGCAGCCTGGAGCGGCTGGTTCCCGGCCTTGCCGACGATCCCAAGGCGGCGCGGCGGGCGGAGATGGCGCTCCAGGCGGCGCTGCGCTGCTCCGACATGACGCGGCGGCTGCTGACCTTCGCCCGGCGCCAGCAGCTTCACCCGGAACCGGTGGATCTCGGCGATCTTGTCGCCGGTATGGGCGAGCTGATGGAGCGCACGCTGGGCGGCGGTGTCGCCATCGCCATCGAAGCGCCGCCGGCCGATGCCGAACCGCTGTGGATCGCCTCAGTCGACCGCTCCCAGGCGGAATCGGCGTTGTTGAACCTCGTCATCAATGCCCGCGACGCCATGCCCGGCGGCGGCACTCTGCGGATCAGCACGGCGAACACCCGGTTCACAGAGCCGCAGACCGGAAACGGCATGTCGGTGCCGGCCGGCGACTATATCATGCTGTCGGTGGCGGACAGCGGATGCGGCATGCCGGCGCACGTGCTGGAGCGGGCCTTCGAGCCCTTCTTCACTACCAAGGAGACCGGGAAGGGCACCGGTCTGGGCCTTGCCATGATCCATGGCTTCGTCAAGCAGTCGGGTGGACTGATCGGTATCGACAGCAAGCCCGGCAGTGGCACCGTTTTCCGCCTCTACCTGCCGCGGGCGGCGATGGACAGCGCCCATGGCGTGTCGGCCGACGAGGATGACGGCCATGAAGCCTTCGCCGGCCGTGGCGAGACCGTGCTGGTGGTCGATGACGATGCCGATGTGCGGTCGGTCGCGGTGCAGGCGGTGTCGGCATTGGGGTATCGTGTGCTGGAGGCCGACGGTGCCGAAGCGGCGCTGACCCTGCTGGACCGGCAGCCGGTCGATCTTCTGTTCACCGACATCGTCATGCCCGGCGGTCTGAACGGGCGCGAGCTGGCGCTGGAGGGGTTGCGCCGCCATCCCTCTTTGCGGGTGCTGTTCGCCTCGGGCTATGCCAACGGAACCTCTGCGCCGGGACCGGAGGCCGGCGCGTCCACCGACGCCGGCGGCACCGCCGATCCCGGCGCCGTTCTGGGGGCTGTGCTGAGCCGGGCGGAAACGCTGTCCAAGCCATACCGTGACGGCGATCTGGCCCGTGCCCTGCGGCGCGCGCTGGATCTGCAGGCCCCTCTCGCCCCGGCGGAGGCCGTCCGGGGGTGATGAGGGGGATCGAGGGCGGCGTTACCCCACGCCGCCGGTTGTGCATATCAGGTCAGGTTCTGGTTCATGGTTTTGTCCGATGATGCGCTTACCCTGTTGCGAGGTTCGATCCGGTCTGTCTGGGCGTTGGAGCTTCTTCTTCTTCTGCGGCGGACTCCCGACCGGGACTGGTCGAATGGCGATCTGGTCAGCGAGTTGCGTGGCAGCGACGTGGTGGTGCAGGAGGCGCTGGCCGGGTTCCTCGGCGCTGGCCTGCTGGTGGCACAGACCGACGGCCGCCACCGCTACCGGCCGGCTTCCCCGCTGCTGGACCAGTGGGTGGAGGAGATCGAGCAGGCCTACGCCACCCGTCCGTCCGCCATCATCCGGGAGATCTTCGCGGCTCCCGGCAACAAGGTGCAGATCTTTGCCGATTCCTTCCGCTTCCGCCTCAACGATTGATCTCAGTGAATGAAATGACTGCGGACTACCTAGTCAGGAATGCGTGCCGTCCTCTGCGGGGGGAGAGCGGGGTGGGAGCAGCGACATGGATGTCGTGAAGTCGGCGGTCTATCTGCTGTGCTTCGCCGCCAGCCTGCTGTGCATGGTCCTGCTGCTGCGCAGCTATTTGCGTTCCCGCAGCCGGCTTCTGCTGTGGAGCACGCTGTGCTTCGTCGGGCTGGCCGTGAACAATCTGCTGCTGTTCATCGATGTCGTCGTTCTGCCGACGCAGGTCGACCTGCTGCCACTGCGCCAACTCTCCGCCATGGCCGGCGTGGGCGTGCTGCTGTACGGCTTCATCTGGGATGCCGAGTGATGCTGCCCACCACCTCCAGCTTCTTCACCGGCGTGCTTGCGGCGCTCTATGCGGTGGCCGGGCTGTTCTTTCTCGGTTTCTGGAAACGGACGAGGGACGCGCTGTTCGTCAGCTTCGCACTGGCCTTCCTGCTGCTGGCGCTGAACCAGATCGTGCTGGCGCTCGGCGGGCTGGAGCGCGAAGAGCAGAGCTGGGTCTATGTGCTGCGCCTGCTGGCCTTCCTGCTGATCATCGGCGCCATCGTCCGCAAGAACCTGGAGGGGCGGCGGCGCTGAACCCTATTCGGACGGCTGCCTTCTACTTGCGGCCGTCACCGAAGCGGCGGCAGTCCCGTTCGTCGGTCCCGGCTTCGGCCCGCCCGCCATTGGAGGTGCGGTAGCGCGAATCGTCGCATTGGCCGTTGCCGGCATAGCGGTTGTAGCCGCCGCGGCCCTCATAGCCGCTCGCATAGCCATTGCCATAATAGCCGCTGTTGTCGTAGCCGCCGCGATGGCGCTGATGCCGTCCGCGGTTGCGGTCGCCGTCGTCGTCGTCCCCGCCGGCGGTGGCGGCCAGCACGCCCAGCCCGACCACCGCGGCACCGATCAGCAGGGCGCCGGCCATGTCGTCGTTGCCGTTGCCGGCACAGCCCGGCAATGCCAGCGAGCCGGCCAGGCAAACGGCCATCAGGGTCCTGCCGCCGAAGAACCCGCGCCTTGCTGCCGCTTGTGTGGTCGTTGCCATTGTCGCCTCCCGAAACAGGGGTTCATTTACGCATGAACACATGAGCGGAGTTTTTCATCCGCTACCATTATAATTTCTTTTTAGAAATATTTATGCAGCCTCGCTTCCGCTTGGCGGCTGCATACGGGGGGCTTACGGCGGGGCTTGGCCCGGCTGGCCGGAAGCCCTATGGTCGGTCAGCTGTCGCCAATATCGCCAGCTGTCGCCAATATCGGGAGTGCGTCGATGTTCACCGCCAGGATCCTGCTGCTCGGCTCCGGGGAGCTGGGCAAGGAATTCGTCATTGCCGCCAAGCGGCTGGGCTGCGAGGTCATCGCCTGCGACAGCTACGCCAACGCGCCGGCGATGCAGGTCGCCGATCAGGCGGAGGTGTTCTCCATGCTGGACGCCGACGCCCTGCGCGCCGCCATCGCCAAGCACCGTCCCGATTATATCGTGCCAGAGGTCGAGGCGATCCGCACCGAGGTGCTGCACGAATTCGAGGATGCCGGCACCATTGTCGTGCCGTCGGCCCGTGCCGCGACCATGACGATGAACCGCGACCGCATCCGCGAGGTCGCGGCGACGGAACTCGGTCTGCGCACCTCACGCTACCGCTATGCCGAGAGCCTGGAGGAGGTGCGCGCCGGGGCGGAGCACACCGGCTTCCCCTGTGTCGTCAAGCCGGTGATGTCGTCGTCCGGCAAGGGGCAGAGCACGGTGCAGGACGCCGCCGGGCTGGAGGCCGCCTGGGATTATGCGGTGGCGAACATGCGCGGCGACCGCCGCAAGGTGATCGTCGAGGAGTTCGTTCCCTTCGAATATGAGATCACGCTGCTGACCGTTCGCACCCGCGACGGCATCCTCTATTGCGAGCCGATCGGCCACCGGCAGGAGCGCGGCGACTATCAGGAATCCTGGCAGCCGGTCGCCATGCCGCAGGCGATGCTGGACGATGCCAAGGCGATGGCGGCGCGCGTCGTCGACAATCTCGGCGGCTACGGCATCTTCGGCGTCGAGTTCTTCGTCACCGCCGATGAGGTGATCTTCTCCGAACTGTCGCCGCGGCCGCACGACACCGGCATGGTCACGCTGCTGTCGCAGAACCTGTCGGAGTTCGAACTGCACGCCCGCGCCATCCTGGGCCTGCCGATCCCGAACATCCTGTGCCATGCCCCGTCGGCCTCCGCCGTCATCCTGGCCGACCGTGAGGCGGAGAATTTCCGCATCGAGGGGCTGGCGGACGCGCTGCGCCTGGGGGCCGCCGAGCAGGAGGTCGACGTCCGCCTGTTCGGCAAGCCGACCACCCGCAAGAACCGCCGCATGGGCGTGGCGCTGGCGACCGGCACCGACACCGACGATGCGCGGGCACGGGCCAAGCAGGCCGCCGGCAAGGTGACGATCCGGTATTTGTGAGGCTTCATTTCGGCCAGCGTGGGCGGGGATGGCTGCTCCGCCCGCACTGGGGCAATGTTCAGGTGGCGGCGGCCAGCATTGTGGACGGCACATCAGATGCCAGCATCGATGCCCCCCGTCCGGTGGTGGTCAGCGGCGTGATCGAGCGCCCTTCGCGATAGCCGAACGCCACGTAATGAGCAGTTGCCGCCGTCTCGCTGCCACCCAGCGTACGCTGTAGATCGGGGTTTCGCGCCAGATAAGCCGTGGCGTTGAAGGCCGTGGCCCGTCCCTCCAGCCGTCCGCTTGTGGCATAATGCAGGGCCGCGGCTGCGGTGTTTCCGCCGAAAGCGCGGATCAGGTCCGGGTTCGCCGCGATATAGCTCATCGCGTTGAAGGACGAGCTTCGTCCTTCGAGCCACCCGGTGATGATGTAATGCCGGGTGGCGGCAACGGTGTTCGTCCCGAAGGCCGCAGCGAGATCCCGGTTCGCCGCCAGATACCCGACCGCGTCAAAGCTGGTGGAACGGCCTTCGGTATAGCCGCTCTGGACATAATGGTTGAACGCCGCCGCCTCGTCTGTGCCGAGTGCGGCCGCAAGGTCGCGGTTGCTTGCCAGATAGCCCAGGGCATCGAAGCCCGTGGCGCTTGTAGGCGCCACCGTCCGGTCGTAGAAGCGAATGTAATCTACGTTCGTCAGCAAATCCGTGCCATTGCTGCGGTCGAGAACGGCGAGTTGCCCATTGAAGGCGATGAGCTTGTCAGGAGTGTAATACTGGTTGCTGATGACGATGTCCGTGCCATCGCCGCCGTCGATGATGTCGAACCCATTCCCACCGTTGATGGTGTCGTTACCGCCGCCACCGGCGATATAGTCGTTGCCCGAATAACCATAGAGGGTGTCGGATTGGGCCGAGCCGAAGATCTGGTCGTTGCCCGACAATATCGTCGATGAAGTCAGAGCGTTTGCAAGGCCATAGACGCTGGAAAAGCTCAGATTGGCATTGCTGAACGAGACCATGAGTGTGCCGTTCGGCTGAGTCGCCGTCAGGGACGTTATTCTGCCCGAAGCACTGTAGTCGGTGATGTTCAGAACTCCGCCGATGGAGACGTCCATAACCGGCGCGCTGTTCAGCGTGTAGCGGAAAGATATTTGTGAAGGACTTTGGGAAACAAGGTAGTAGTTATCATAGTTAATTCCGGCGATATCCCCGCTTTCTGACAAGTTGATGGCAACATTACCGATAACAATGCTCATCTTGAATCCCTTTTTGAATTTCTAAATTCGAACTCTGACCAGAACCTTTCGCCCTGTTCAGTGTTCATTATTTCACAAGGCGAGAGTATGATTATTTGGGAATCGAACTGAATTTACGATGGGGCTGCTTGGCGACATCACTCTCCTTCCGTTCTCGACATGGCTTTAAGAATGCTGCGCGCCGAATACACCTCAAGTATAAACTTCATTGTTTTAAAATTCTAGGGTTGAAGAGCGCTTTGTATTCATATGCTGCAATGTGTAATGAAGTCTTCATTGCTACCGTCCGAGCAGCCGGTCCACCCGCCGCAGCGCCGGGAACATCGCCGCCCACAATCCGGCGAGCCCGACTGCGCCGACGCCGCCCAGCACAACCGCCGGCACCGCACCGATCAGTGCCGCGACACTGCCGGATTCGAACTCGCCCAACTGGTTGGACGCGCCGATGAACAGAGAGGTGACGGCGCCGACCCGGCCGCGCATCTCGTCGGGGGTGGACAACTGGACCAGCGTCTGGCGGACGAACATGCTGACCTGATCGGTGGCGCCTACCGCCAGCAGGGCGATGAAGGACAGCACCGGATCGGCCGACAGACCGAAGGCTATGGTCGCGACGCCGAACCCGGCCACCGCGATCAGCATCCAACGCCCGGCATGGCGCTTCACGCCGCAGCGGGTGATGACCATCGCCATGGCGAGCGCCCCCAGCGCCGGCGCCGAGCGCAGCAGGCCGAGCCCCCACGGTCCGACATGCAGCACGTCGCGCGCATAGATCGGCAGCAGCGCCGTCGCCCCGCCCAGCAGCACCGCGAACAGATCGAGCGAGATGGCGCCCAGAATCTCCGGCCGGCTGCGGATGAAGGCGGCGCCGGCCAGCATGCTGGTCAGGCTCATGGCACGCTTGGTCATGGTGACGGGGCGCGGCCGGCAGGCGGCGATCAGCAGGACCGACAGCAGCAGCATCGCCGTGCTGACGCCATAGACCGCCGCCGGACCGGCGATGTAGAGCAGTCCGCCCAGCGCCGGACCGGAGATCTGCGCCACCTGCACGCCCGACGACTGCCAGGCGACGGCGTTGGGCAAATCCTCCACCGGGACGGTCGCGGACAGGATCGCCTGGTTGGCCGGACCCTCGAAGGATTTGGCGAGGCCGATCAGCGCCACCACGGCGAAGATGGCGTGGGGCGACAGGGCGTCGGCCATGGTCAGCAGGAACAGGGCGGCGACCGCGATCATCTCGACCGACAGGGCGCCGAACAGGACCGTCTTGCGGTCGTTGTTGTCGACCACATGGCCGGCCACCAGAACCAGCGCCAGCGAGGGCAGGAACTGGAACAGACCGACCAGCCCGAGGTCGAGCGGGTCGCCGGTCATGGCATAGACCTGCCAGCCGACCGCCACCACCTGCATCTGGATCGCCAGCATCGAACAGACCCGCGCGCTCCAGAACAGGGCGAACGCGCGGTGACGGAAGGCCGACCGGAAACTATCCCCGGCCGCAGGGGCGCTGGTCATTCAAACTGGCTCCAGAAGTGTGGCGAGCCCCAGCCCGCCGCCGATGCCGAGCGTGGCGAGGCCCCGGCGGGGCGCACGGCCCGCAGCCGGGAACAGCATTTCGGTAAACAGGCGCGTCACCAGGATCGCCCCGGATGCGCCATAGGGATGGCCGAGTGCCAGGGCGCCGCCGCCGACCGACACGCGCGATTGGTCGATGCCAAGCGCATCGAGGCTTGCCAGCACCTGGGCGGCGAAGGCCTCGTTGAATTCGACGAGATCGATGTCGGCGATTGTAAGGCCGGGATTGCGGGCCAGCAGCTTTCCCACCGCCGGTATCGGGCCGGTGCCGAGCAGCTTGGGATCCACGCCCGCCGCGGTGCTGTCGACCACCGCCAGCCCATGGCGGAGGCCGAGCGCGCGGAACTTCCGCTCGGACACCACCGCCACCACGGCGGCGCCGTCATTGACCGGGCAGGCGTTGCCCGCGGTGACCGTGCCATCGGGCCGGAGGATGGGCCGCAGCGCCGCCAGCTTTTCGAGGCTGGTATCGGCGCGCGGGCAGTCATCGAGGGCGACGAAGCGGCCGTCACGGAGACCCAGCGGAACGATCTCGCGGTCGAAGCGACCGGCGGCCTGCGCGGCCACGGCCTTGCGGTGGCTGTCCAGCGCGTAACGGTCCTGGCGGGCGCGGTCGATGCCGTAGGCCGTGGCGACAGTCTCCGCCGCCTCGATCATCGACGGGTCGCCGACCTCGTCGGGGGCGAAGCGGGCGCGGTCGTAGAAGGTCGGGCTGCGGTAGAGGCTGGACGGCTTGGCGACGCGCCACGGGGCAGTGCTGGTGCTCTCCACACCGCCGGCCAGGACGACGTCGCAGGCGCCGGACTGTACCAGCCGGGCGGCGAGGTTGACCGCCTCCAGCCCCGATCCGCACTGCCGGTCCACCGTGACGCCGGGCACCAATACCGGCAGCCCGGCCGCCAGAGCCGACAGCCGTGCGACATTGCCGCCGGGACCGACCGCATTGCCCAGCACAACCTCATCCACCTCCGCGGGATCGAGGCCGGCGTCGGCCAGCACGGCACGGATGACCGGGGCGGCCAGATCCTCGACGGGAAGCTCGCGCAAGCTGCCGCCGATGCGGCCGACCGGGGTTCGCCGGGCGGCAACGATGATGGGGTGGCTGGTCATGCCACCACCTCCAGCTCGCCCGCATTCGCCCGCTCGCGCACATCGGCGCGGGCGATCTTGCCGCTGCCGGTCAGGGGTAAGTCGGACGCGGCGAAGATCCGCCGCGGCGCCTTGTAGCCCTCCAGCCGGTCCTGGCACCAGCCGCGCAGGTCGGTGAGCGAGGAGCGCGCGCTCCCGCGCCACCACACGACGGCGGACAAGACGTCGCCCCAATAGGGGTCGGGCAGGCCGAACACCACCGCCTCCGCCACCGCGGGATGGGCGCGCAAAGCCGCCTCAACCTCCGCCGGGTAGACGTTCAGGCCGCCGGTGATCACCATGTCGCCGGCCCGCCCGACCAGCCGCAGCCAGCCCCCGCCGTCGATCCAGCCGTAATCGCCGACCGTGCCCCAGCCGTCCCGCTCGCGGTAGCCGGCGCCGTCGGTGACACCAAGGTAGCCGTCGCTCAGCATGCCGCTGCGCACCCAGACGGTGCCGGGTCGGCCGCGCTCCACCGGATGGCCGTCATCGTCGCGCAGGCTCAGCTCCACCCCATGGAAGGGTCGGCCGACGCTGTCGGCGGGGGCTCCTTCGCGGGACGCGCGCAGGCTGACGAAACTCAGCTCGGATGCGCCGTAATATTCCAGCACGGCGGCGTCGGGGCAGAGGGCGGCCAGCCGTTCGTGCACCGCGGGCGACAGCTTGGCGCCGGAACAGACCACCCGGCGAAGGGCGGGGAAGCGTCGGCCGTCGCGCTCGGCAGCGTCGAGGATGCCGACCAGCATCGTCGGCACCAGCACCAGCGTGGTGATGCCGCGCTCCGCCAACTGCGCCGCCGCGTCGGTTCCGTCGAATTTTAGCTGCACCCGCACCGTGGCGCTGGCCGAAAGCCCCTCCACCGCGCCGTAGAGGCCCAGGCCATGGACCAGCGGACCCGGCACGAGAATGACGTCCTCGGCGCCGATGCCGAACTCCACCCGGCTCGCCTCCAGCGTCGCCAGCCAGGAGCCCTGGTTGCGGATGAAGGCCTTGGGCCGGCCGGTGGTGCCCGAGGTGAAGCCGACCAGGAACGGCGTTTTCGGATCGACGGCGGGAATGGTCCAGCCTGCCGGCTGCGCTGCGATCCAGGTGGCGGCAGTCCCGGCCGTCAGATGCAGATCGGGGCGGAAGGTCTCGATGGCGGCGGCGGTCTGCGCGGCGCTCCATTTCGGGTCGAGCAGACCGACGATGCCGCCGGCTGCGACGATGCCGAAGAACAGCGCCAGCAGTTCCGGCCGGTTGCCCAGGCTGAGCGCCACGCGCGGCGGTGCTCCATCCCGGCGCAGGGCAGCCACACCGGCACCGGCCCGCCGCACCTGCTCCAGCAGCGCGCCATAGGCCAGCGTCTCGTCGCCGAGGATCAGCGCCGGACGGTCGTGTACCCGTTCGGCGGCCAGCGCAAAGGGGCGGACGAGGTTGTCCGCCCCCAAATAGCTGCCGGTCGGCAAGGGCTGCTCCGGAACCATTCCCTTTGGCACCATTCTCTCAGGCGCCATTCTCTCAGGCATGGATCGGCAGGATGCCGGCGCGGCGGACGCCCGAGGCGGCGACGGCGGCGATGCCGGCCTTGATCAGGTCGCCCGGCACGAAGGCCAGCGATCCGAACACGGCCTTGTCGATCGGCAGGCCGGCGACCAGCCACAGCCAGGGGATGCCGCCGGCATAGACGACCAGGATGCCGCCAAACACGCTGACTGCGAACAGGCGGATCGGGTTGGCGGTGGTGGCGAAACGCTCGGCCAGCCAGCCGGTGACGAAGGCACCGACCGGCCAGGACAGAACGAAGCCGCCGGTCGGCCCCATCAGGACACCGATGCCGCCGCGACCTCCGGCCAGCAGGGGCAGGCCGGCCGCGACCAGCAGCACGAACAGCAATGCCGCGATGCCACCGCGTTTGGCGCCCAGGATGGTACCGGCCAGCATGACGCCCAGCGTCTGCGCGGTGACCGGCACCGGCAGGAAACCGAGAGGGATCGGCGGCGCCATGCCGAGTCCGCCCAGCAGGGCGGCGAACAGGGCGCAGAGTACGAGGTCGCGGGTGGACAACATGGCGAACGCTTCCTTCGGCTGGTGACGTTATCGTTGAGTATCGTTTTTGGCTTTGGTGTCGTTCGTACCGGCATCCGCCGGGTCATAACCGCGCGCTTCCAGTGCGGCGGTCAGATCATCGGCCATGGTGAGGATCTTGACCAGCAGCGGAACGAACAGGGCGGCTATGTTGCGCTCCACGCCGCGGGCGCGCTGGGCCATCCGCACCTCGCGCACCTGTTCGCCCAGCAGCGGGATGAAGCGGATGGTCAGGGCCAGCATCAGCGCCATCTTCGCCGGGTTGACCCCGACCGGGCGCAGCAGGCCGAACAGCCGCTCGAACAGATCGACCATGTCCATGACGCGGGTGGTCAGCGTGACCAGGGTCGCCAGCAGGATCAGGGCGGCGAAGCGGGCGACGGCGACCGCCGTCTCCTCCCACCCACCGCCGGCCAGCAGCGCCTGGAAGCCGAACAGCAGGGTCAGCATCAGCACCGGCGCCCGCAGCTCCATCAGCACCCGCCTGGCCGGCAGCCTTGCCGCCACCAGAACCGCGGCACCGATCGATCCGGCGGCCAGCGCTCCCCAGCCACCGGGCAGGGCGAGCACCAGAATGGTCAACAGCAGCAGGCCGCCCAGCTTCGTCCCTGCCGGCAGGCGGTGAACGACCGACTCCCGATGCAGGTAGAGGCCCAGCATCAGCCGAGCCGCTCGATGTAGGCCGGCACGGTCTCCGCCGGCGGGCCGTCGGCGACGACGCGGCCATCCTCCAGCACCAGCGCCCGGTCGAAATCCTTCACCATGTCGAGGTCGTGGGTGACGACGATCACCGTCTGCGGCAGGCCGCGCAGCAGGTCGATCACTTTGCGGCGGTTGCGCAGGTCGAGGAGCGTGGTCGGCTCGTCGAAGATCACGTAGGCTGGTTCCAGAACCAGCACCCCGGCGATGGCGAGCAGCTGTTTTTCACCGCCGCTCATCCGGTGGGCCGGCTGGTGCCGGTAGCGGTCTAGGTTATAGCGCTCCAGCGCCCCGGCGACGCGACGGGCGATCTCGTCCTTCGGCAGCTTGCGCGCCTTCAGCCCGAAGGCGAGGTCCTCTTCAACTGTCGGGTAGACGATCTGGGTATCGGGATTCTGGAAGACGAAACCGATCCGCTGGCGCACAGCCCGGCCGTCGCTGCGGGTATCCAGACCATCGACCGTGACGGTGCCGGCGGCCGGCACGATCAGCCCGTTCAACAGGCGGGCTAGGGTGCTCTTGCCCGAGCCGTTGCCGCCGAGAATGGCAATGCGCCGCTCGGCCAGCCGCAGCGACAGGTCGTGCAGCACGGGGCGGTCGCCATAGGCGTGGGTGACGGACCGGAGTTCGATCATCGACGGAGCCAGGGCTTTCGCGTTGCAGTTCTGTTGCGCGTGCGAAAGGTTCTTAGCGGGTTTGCGGGCTGGGTTCCAGGGGGAGCGTGGCTGTGGCAGAGGAGACTTGAAAGATGTCCATATTTCTGTACATAGTGCGATCGGCAGAAGCCTCGATGAAAATTGAAGTGCTGCGCGGCCTTACGGATTTGGTAGGCGCTTTAAAATGGGTCACATCAGCTACACCGATCTTAGAAACAACCTTGCCAGCGTGATGGACGAGGTCTGCGACAGCCGTGCACCATTGACCGTCACCCGACAAAAGGGGCGTTCGGTGGTGATGATTTCCGAAGAGGAGTTCGAAGGACTGATGGAGACGCTCCATCTCCTGAAAAGCCCCAAGAATGCGGAACGGCTGCTCAAGGGTATCGTCCAACTCGATGCTGGAAAAGGCGTCGAGCGGGATATTCTGAATGAAGAAAGTTTGGACTGACGGCGCCTGGGAGGATTATTTATACTGGCAGAAGAATGATCGAGCCTTATTAAAGAAGATTAACGATCTGATCCGCGATACCGAGCGCAATCCATTTTCAGGATTGGGCAAGCCTGAACCTCTCAAGGAAGGACTTGCCGGCTGGTGGTCGCGCCGAATCACCGGCGAGCATCGGCTGGTCTATCGGGTGACCGGGAGCGGCGAGGCTCAGTCGCTTGAAATACTGGCCTGCCGGTATCATTACTGAGCCGCCACGAAGGCCGCCCCAATTTGGGCGGCCTTTCTTCATCAGCGAACGGCGATCAGAAGCTATTGCGCTCGTGATAGGTCTGCAAGAACTGTTGCACCCGCGGTTCCGTCGATTCGTGAAAGACCTCGCGCGGGGTTCCGAAGGCGGCGATGCGGCCGCGGTCGAGGAAGGCGACCTTGTCGGCGACATTGGCGGCGAAGCCCATCTCATGGGTCACCACCACCATGGTCATACCGTCGGCCGCCAGATCGCGCATCACCTGCAACACCTCGCCCACCAGTTCGGGGTCGAGCGCCGAGGTCGGTTCGTCGAACAGCATCAGGTGGGGTTCCATCGCGATGACGCGGGCGATGGCGACGCGCTGCTGCTGGCCGCCGGACAGGCGGGCAGGATAGCTGTCGGCTTTGGCGGAGAGGCCCACCCGGTCCAGCATCCGGCGGGCATGGGCGGTGGCGGCGGCCTTGTCCATGCCGCGGACCTGCACCAGCGCCTCTGCCACATTCTCCAGCGCGGTCATGTGGGGCCACAGGTTGAACTGCTGGAACACCATGCCGACGTTGCGGCGCAGATCGCGCAGGTCGCGGTTGGACAGGCGGCGGCGCGGCATGTCCTCGCTATAGCCGACCAGCTTGCCTTCGATGCGGATCTCGCCGCGGTCGTAGACCTCCAGGAAGTTGATGCAGCGCAGGAGCGTGCTCTTACCCGATCCGCTGGGGCCGATCAGGCAGACGACCTCCGACTTGTTGACGGTCAGGTCGATGTCGCGCAGCACCTCGTTGGTGCCGAAGCTCTTGCCGACGCCGCGGATGGAGACCATTGGCACGGTATCGCCCTGGACCACAGTGCGCGATGGGGTGGCGGTTTGGGAAACGGCGGTCATCACGCCCTCGCGGTTGCAGTCTCGGACGACCCTTGCGGCGAGGCGTGGGTCAGGAAACGGGTGACGCGCGCCTCCAGCCGGCGGCCCAGGCGCGACACCACCTCCACCAGCAGCCAGTAGAACAGCGCCATCCCCAGGATGGTCTCGAAGGTGGCGAAGGTCTCCGCCGCCATCGTCTGCATTTCGTACATCAACTCCGGCACGGTGATGATCGACAGCACCACCGTCTCCTTGGTCAGGATCGCCATCATGTTGACGATGGCCGGGATGGTCGACACCAGCATCGCCGGCACGATCACCCGGCGCAGGATGGCACCGTAGGACATGCCGAGGCTGAGCGCCGCCTCCACCTGCCCCTTCGGCACCGCCTGATAGCCGGCGCGGAAGATCTCGGCGAAATAGGCGCTGCCATAGATGCCGAGGCCGAGGATGCCGGCGGTCGTCGCCTCCAGCCGCAGGCCGATGGCCGGGCCGCCGCTGTAGAGCAGGAACAGCTGGATCAGGAAGGGCGTGCCGCGGATCACCTCGATATAGGCGCGGATGATCCAGCGCAGCGGCTTCACCGGCAATTGCCGCAGCAGCATGAGCGCGAAGCCCAGCACCATGCCGATCAGGCAGCCGGCACCCCAGCACAGGATGGTGACGCCGAAGCCGCGCAGCAGCGCCGGGCCGTACTGGACGAGAAGGGAAAGGTCCAACATCGGGTCAGGCCTGTTGCAGGCGGCGTTCGACCAGCGTGCCGAACAGGGCCAGCGCGCCGTTGATCGCCAGATAGATGAGGCCGGCCGCCAGATAAATCTCGAGCGGGCGGTAGTTGCTGGCCGAGATGGTCTGGCTGGTCCGCGTCAGCTCCGCCACCCCGACGACGGAGATCAGCGAGGATGCCTTCAGCAGCAGGATCAGCTCGTTGACCAGTGCAGGGACCGAGATGCGGAAAGCCTGCGGCAGCAGGATGCGCGTCCAGATCGACGATCCGGGGAAACCCAGCGCCAGCGCCGCCTCCGACTGGCCGTGCGGGACGGCATTCAGCGCGCCGCGGTAGATCTCCGACACATAGGCGCCGGACGCGAGGCCGAGCGCCGCGATGGAGGCGACCAGCGGCGGCACGTCGATGCCGATCAGCGGCAGCATGTAGTAGATCAGCAGAAGCTGGATCAGCAGCGGAACACCGCGGAAGAAGCTGACATAGACACCGCCGGCCATGTCGGCAGCCCGGCCACCGGACTGGCGCGCCACGCAGACGACAACGCCGATCACCTGCCCCAGCAGCACGCCGAGCAGAGAGACCCAGATGGTCGTGACGGCCGCTCCCAGCAGATAGGGAAAGGCGTCGATGATGACGCTGAACTTCATCGTGTGGGCCTTGGTCGGGCGATCCTGTCCCTCTCCCGCCCGAAAGGCGGGAGAGGGAAGGTCATGCGTTCCTTAGAGCTGCGGTTCCGGAACGGTAGTCGGCAGCTCCTGCGAGACGCCGAACCACTTCTTCTGGATGGCGGCCATGCGGCCGTCCTTCTGGATCTTGACCAGGGCGGCGTTGACCGCCTCGATCAGGCTCTTGTCGTCGTCGCTGGGACGGCCGACCCACGAGAAGTAGGAGGGCTTGCCGAAGGGCGGCAAGACGACGGCGAAGGTCTCCTTGCGCTGGGCGGCGGCGAAGTTCAGGTTCGGCAGCGAGTTGACCGAGGCGTCGACGCGGCCGGCGGCCAGATCGGCGTAGGACTGGTTGCTGTCGACATATTCGCGCACGTCCGGCGGGGTCGGCAGCGTCTGGCCGAATTCCTTCACCTGGGCCAGCTGCGAGGTGCCCTTGCCGCCGCCGACCTTCTTGCCGGCGATGTCCTCCGGCTTGTTGATGGTCTTGTCGTCGGCGCGCTTCATCAGGGCGGCGGTCGCCTCGGAAATCGGAACGGTGAAGGAGTAGCGCTTCATACGCTCCTTCGTGATGGTGACCGGGGCGATGACCAGATCGAACTTCTTGGCTTCCAGGCCCGGCAGCACGCTGGTCCAGGGCAGGTCCATGTACTTGGCCTTGACGCCCAGCTCCTTCGCCACTTCGTCGAACAGATCCTTGTCGACGCCCTTGTATTCGTTGTTTTCAAGGAAATCGAAGGGCGGGAACTGCATCTCGGTGGCGACGGTGAAGACGCCCGCCTTTTTCACGTCGGCCAGCGTGTCGGCCATCGCGGTCCCGGCAGCGGCACCGGCGACCAGCAGGGTGGCGCCCAGCAGCGCCGTCTTGAGCATCGTCCGAACCATAGCCTTGCTCTCCATCATGAACACACCCCTGTTGCGGCCGGCGCCTGTCGCCGGTCCTTTTGTGTTTACAAATTCAACTCGGTCGCGCTGTCGGTGATCGACGATCCGCTGAGGCTGAAGCGGTCGCCGACCGAGAGGAAATGAACCAGCGTCACCGGTCGGCTGAGATGCATGGTCTGCCGCCGGATCGACAGGCAGGCCGCGCCCGCCTCCACCCCCAGCAAGGCAGCCATCTCCGCCGTCGCGTTGACCGCGCGCACGGTGTGGTCGGCCGATGACCAGGGAACCCGGTCGACCAGCCATCGGCTGGGTGCCACGACATCGAAGGATTCGTCAACCACCTCCGGCACGACGTCGAGATTGACCAGCCGGCGTTCGTGCTGGATCGGCGTGCCGTCGCTGAAATGCAGGCATTCCAGCGTCAGGATCGGCGTTCCGTCGGGCAGGTCGGGCCAGCGGATGCCCTCGCCGTTGCGAAAAATCTTGCGGTCGCGGATGCGGAATTCGTAGACACGCCCATCCCGCGCCACCACGTCGCCGATGTCCTCGATGGGCAGGGCGAAGCGGTCGCGGCGACCGGTGGCGACGAAGGTGCCGGCACGGCGACGGCGGACCAGGAAGCCCTCCCGCGCCAGCAGGGCGATGGCCTTGTGTACGGTCTGGCGGGAGACGCCGTAGAGGCTGGACAGTTCCGCCTCGTTGGGAAGGCGCTGGCCCGCCTGCCAGCGTCCGCGCAGGATCTGGCCGGCGACGGCGCGCTTGATCTGGTCGAACAGGGGGCCGCGGCCGTCGAGGGTGCTGTCCTTCGGGACGCTGTCCGGAGCGAGGCCGGTCTGCGCCGGGCCGGCTTGCAACGGATGTTCCGGCGGGGACGCCGGTCCGTTACCGCGGTTCTGTCCGGTCAGGCCTTGCCGTACCAACCCCTGCACCCCGCTCTCCGCGCCGCGTTGCGATGTGACGTTTCGGCGATAATGTATGTACATAATCTTTCGGTCAATCGCGAATTCCCGAACGTGACACAGGCCATGTTGCAATGCGGCGGAATTCCGCCTATCCGCTTCGCGGGGGCTTGCGCCAACGCTGATAAAAGCCAATTGGAGAGCGGGTTTCGTCGGCTGGAAGGTTTGCGTGCGTGCATGTCGGTTGGAACGGGCAAGGAAGGGTTGAGGGTGCCGGCGGTGGAGAGTCGTGACGATCTCGTCGCCTGCCCCGACTGCGGCCGCCTGCACCGCGTCCGCCTGCCGGCGCCGGGGCGCCGGGCCGAATGCACGCGCTGCGGCGCAGTTCTGTTCCGGAATGGGCGCGGCGGCGTCCGCCACGCGTTGCCAATGGCGGTCGCCAGCGCCCTGATGTTGCTGCTGATCGCCGCCAACCCGCTGATGGGCGTGAACATCCAGGGCAACGACCGGACCAGCCTCGTCACCACCGGGGTCGAGATTCTGGCCGACCAGGGCATGTGGCCCTTGTCGCTGCTGGTCGGCGCGCTGGTGCTTGCCGCCCCCTTCGCCCGCATCATGGCGGTGATCGCCGTGCTGCAACGGCTGCATGATGGGCGCCCTCCCGCCCAGGTGCGGGAGACGGCACGGCTGTTCGCCTGGGCCGAGAAGCTGCGGCCCTGGGCGATGCTGGACGTCTTCCTGCTCGGGCTGCTGGTCGGCTATTCGCGGCTGAAGGGCTTTGCCAACGCGGAATTCCTGGCCGGCGGGCTGGCGCTGGGCGGCTTCGTGCTGGCCGGCACGCTGATGGATCTGGCGCTCGACAGCCGCCGGGTCTGGCAGGCGATCGACCATGTGCCGCCCAGCGATGCGCCGGCGCCCAGGCGCTGGGTCGCTTGCACCGTCTGCCAGCGGGTCCATGGCTGCGACCATGGGCCGGCACCGGACCGCTGCACCCGCTGCCACAGCCGCCTGCACCCGCGCGAACCGAACAGCCTGGAGCGCACCGCGGCGCTGGTGTCCGCCGGTGCCGTGCTCTACATCCCGGCCAACCTGCTGCCGGTGATGACCGTCGTCAATTTCGGCCAGGGTGCCCCCAGCACGATCCTCAGCGGCGTGCATGAACTGGCGGAGGCCGGGTTGTGGCCGCTCGCCCTGCTGGTCTTCGTCGCCAGCGTCGCCGTGCCGGTGCTGAAGCTGGTGGGGCTCGGCTGGTTCCTCCTGGCCGCATGGCGGCGTTCGGCCGCGAGGTTGCATGCCCGGACGCGGCTGTACCGTATCATCGACGCCATCGGGCGCTGGTCCAACATCGACGTGTTCATGATCGCCATCCTCACGGCGCTGGTGCAGTTCGGCGCCGTCGCCTCCGTCCGCGCCGATCCCGGCGCCATCGCCTTCGCCGGCGTGGTCGTGCTGACCATGATCGCAAGCCACATCTTCGACCCGCGGGTGATGTGGGACCGTGCGGAAGAGGGCGCGCCCGATGCGACGCAGAACGAACAGGCTGGAATGACGCGGCATGGCTGACGAGACCCGAGACAACGACCGGCCGGACACCCATTCGCCGGAAAGCCGCCCGTCTGCCGGCCACCCGCCTGCCGATCATCCGCCCGAGGTCGCGACACCGCCGCGCCGGCGGCTGTCACCCCTGTGGCTGCTGCCGCTGGTGGCGGCGCTGATCGCCGGCTGGCTCGGCTGGCGCTGGTTCGAGGAGCGCGGGCCGCAGATCGTCATCACCTTCCAGTCCGGCGACGGGCTGGAGGCCGGGCGGACCCGCATCAAGCACAAGAACGTCGATCTGGGCGTGATCGAATCGGTGCGGCTGTCCGATGACCTGTCGCAGGTGATCGCCACCGCGCGCATGGACCGCACCGCCGGCCGCCATCTGAAGGATGGCACCCGTTTCTGGATGGTGGCGCCGCGCCTCGGCCTCGGCGGGGTGTCGGGGCTCAGCACCGTGGTATCCGGCACCTATGTGGAGATGGAGCCCGGCGGCGGCGATGACCGGCGGGAGTTCGACGCGCTGGACGAGCCGCCGGTGGTCCGCGCCGACGTGCCGGGCCGCAGCTTCAACCTGAAGACCGAGCAACTGGGGTCGCTGGCCCAGGGCTCTCCCGTCTATTTCCGCGGCGTCCAGGTGGGCGAGGTGATGGGCTACAACCTGTCGCCGCAGGACCGCAGCGTGTCGGTGGCGATTTTCGTCCGTGCCCCCTATGAGGGCCTGGTGCATGAGGGAAGCCGCTTCTGGCGCTCGTCGGGCATCCAGTTCTCCGCCGGGGCCGACGGCATCAAGTTCCAGACGGAATCGCTGAAGTCGCTGGCGCTGGGCGGCGTGGTGCTGGAGACCCCGCCCGATCCGGAGGCCGGGGCACAGGCGCTGGATTGGGCCAGCTTCACGCTCTACGAGGATCAGGCGTCCGCCGCTGCGGCACGCGACCGGCTGCGCGTGCGCTACCGGCTGGAATTCCCCGGTTCGGTGCAAGGGTTGCAGGCCGGAGCACCGGTGCTGATGCGCGGCCTGACGGTGGGCCATGTCGCCGCCGTGCGGCTGGTGTATGACGAGGCCAAGGAGGAACTGCACATCCCCGTCGACATCGATTTCGAACCCGATCTGGTCGCCCGGACCTATGCCGTGATCGATGGCAAGCCGATGGACGAGGCGGCGGTGCGCAAGCTGGTCGCAATGCAGGTGCAGAAGGGGCTGCGGGCCCGGCTGGCCTCGGGCAACCTGATCACCGGGCAGAAGCTGGTGTCCTTCGACTACGCTCCCGGGGTGCCACCCTCGCCGGGGTCGGAGCGGTCGGAGTTGCCGACGGTGGCCTCCAGCGACCTCGATTCGATCATGGCCTCGGCCGGGGTGGTGATGGAGAAGATCTCCGCCCTGCCGCTGGACGCGCTGATCGCCGACCTGCGCGGCACCTTGCAGTCGGTGGGCGGGCTCGCCGGATCGCCGGACCTCGCGCGGTCGCTGGCCGCACTCGCCAAGGCGCTGGGCAGCGCCGATGCGCTGATGCGCGACGCCGACCGGCAACTGCCGCAACTGGTGAAGAGCCTGCGCGGGGTGGCGACCGCGGCGGAAGGCACGCTGAAGAACGCCAACGGGCTGCTCGGCGGTGGGAGCGGACAGGCGGACCTGCCGGGCGTGATGCGGCAGCTGAACGATGCCGCGCGGTCCTTCCGTGTGCTGGCCGACTATCTGGAACGTCACCCTGAAGCGCTGCTGCGGGGCAAGAAATAATGGGACGGGGAGCAGAGGGAATGAAGGTGATGCGCGGATTCCGGAATGCTGCGCTGGCGCTGCCGCTTTTCATGCTGGCGGCCTGCCAGTCGACGCCGGACAGCCGGCTCTACACGCTGGCGGTGATCCCGCCGGCCGGTTCGGCGCAGCCGGCAGCGACAACGTTCCGGACCCTGGCCTTGGGCTCGCTCGACCTGCCCATGCTGATCGATCGGCCGCAGATCGTCCGCCGCATCGACGGCAACCGGGTGGAGACGCTGGAGTATGACCGCTGGGCGGAGCCGCTGGCCGACGGCCTGCGCTCCACCCTGGCCGGCGATCTTGCGGCGCGGTTGCCGGGGACGACGGTGCTGCCGGTTGCCGGCAGCGGGCTGGCCGAGGGGACGCCGGTGCTGGCCGTCACCGTGCTGCGCTTCGATGCCGACGCCACCGGGCGTGTGGTTCTGGATGTGCAATGGACCTTGTCGTCCGGCAGCGGGTCCGGCGGGCGCAGGATCGCGCCGGCGCGCGAAACCGTCGAGGTGCCGTCCGGCGGTGCAGAGGCCGATGCGCAGGTTCGGACGATGAGCCAGGCGGTCGGCCGGCTGGCGGATCGCATTGCCGCGGGATTGCGGCACTAGGCTGCACGCGCGGAACCGCCTCAGTGCAGCAGGGTGGCGCCGCGGTCGGCGGTGGGGCTCGGCCTGTCCCGCGGCCTGTCCCGCTGCCTGTCGATGGGAGAGGCGGTCGGCCGGCTCGGCATCGGCGACGCCTGCGCAGGGTCCGGCAGCGTCAGGCCGGCACGGGCGAGGGCCGCGGCCAGGACGCAGAGCGGCGCCATCGCCATGCGCACGGCGGTCAGCGACAGCCAGTCGTTCATCAGCACCCCGGCCTCGCCATGCAGCCCTTGCTGGGCCAGCCGCAACATGTCGAGCAGCAGCGCCTCGTCGGTGCCCAGAGCCGGGCAGGGCGGACGGTGGAGGTCGAGCGGGCGGTTGGTGGCGGCGAGCACGATGCGCATCAGCGTGTCGAACGCCACCGCCGCATCGTTCGACAGTCCGGCCGCGGTCATTCCATCCTGCCAATGCGGATGCTGCCGCTCCGGTTCGCGCAGAGGCTCCGCCCACAGCCGCAGCACCGAGACGACCAGCGTCTCTGCATCGCACAGATCCTGGAAGCGCTCGCGACGAGGGGCGGCGCGGCGATGAAACTGCATGCTGGACATGGCGGACTCCGCTTGGGGTGGATCAGCGGAGAGTAGGATGCTCAAAATGCGAATGCAAGTCATTCGCAAATATAGTCGTGCCCGGTCTGTCTTCAGCGTTGCGACCATCGGGTCAGCCAGCCGGCGAGCCGGTCGAACCCGGCATCGATCACCACGGCGAGTGCGGCGACGATCAGCGCGCCCTGGATGACATAGGCCTGGTTGGACCCGTTCAGCCCGACGATGATCGGCAGGCCCAGGGTCTTGGCGCCGACGGTGGAGGCGATGGCGGCGGTGCCGACATTGATGATGACGGCGGTGCGGATGCCCGCCAGGATCACCGGGGCGGCCAGCGGCAGCTCGACGCGGAACAGCACCTCCGCCGGCCCCATGCCCAGGCCGCGGGCCGAGTCCAGCACCGGGGCCGGGACGCCGTCCAACCCGGCGACCGTGTTCTCCACCACCGGCAACAGGGCGTAGAGCGTCAGGGCGATCAGCGCCGGTTCGGGGCCGAAGCCCATCACCGGAACCGCCAGCGCCAGCACGGCCACCGGTGGGAAGGTCTGGCCCATGGTGGCGACGGTTTCCAGCAGGCCGCGGAATTCCCGCCCCCAGGGACGGGTGACGGCGATGCCGGCACCGCCGCCCAGCAGGATCGCGGCGAGGCTGGAGGCGCCGACCAGCGCCATGTGGTCGAGCGTCAGGCTGACGAAGCTCTCCGCCTCGTACAGCGGCCGGTCCAGGCGGGGGAACAACGTCGCGAACAGCGGCTTCAGCGACGGCATGCCCAGCACCAGCGCCACCAGCACCATCAGACCCAGCATCAGCCGGTCGGTCAGAAAATCCCGTGGGGCCATGCCGGCGCCGGTCATGCGGTGCCGCCGGGGACCGTTCCGCCGGAGGTGGGACGGACGAGGTCGGAGAGGTGCAGCACGCCGGCCGGCTGGCCATCGCCGTCCACCACCGGCAGCCGTTCGGTGCCGCGGGCGACCATCTCCGACAAGGCGCGGTGTAGCGGGGTCTCCGCAGTCAGCGGTTCGCCGGTCACGCTCTCCTGCCGGCGGGCGCGGTCGCCGACCGTCTCGACCGCCAGCCGCTTCAGACCCCATTCCTCGCGCCCGACGAGGTCGCGCACCAGCGGGCTGGCCGGATGGGTCAGGATGTCCAGCGGCGTGGCGCACTGGATCAGCCGGCCATGGTCCATCACCGCGATGCTGTCGCCAAGACGCAGTGCCTCGTCCATGTCGTGGGTGACGAAGACCACGGTGGTGCCGGTGCGGCGGTGGATGGCCGACAGTTCCGTCTGAAGGCTGGCGCGGGTGATCGGATCTAGCGCGCTGAACGGTTCGTCCATCAGCAGGATGCGCGGTTCCGCCGCCAGGGCGCGGGCGACGCCGACGCGCTGCTGCTGTCCGCCGGACAGCTGGTGCGGATAGGCGCCGCGGTACCGGCGGGGGTCGAGGTTCAGCAGTTCCAGCAGTTCCGTCACCCGGTCGCGGATGCGCGCCTTGGGCCAGCCGAGCAGGCCGGGGACGGTGGCGATGTTGCGTTCCACCGTCCAGTGCGGGAACAGACCGACCGACTGGATGACGTAGCCCATGCGGCGGCGCAATTCCTCCGGCTTCAGGGACGCGATGTCCTCGCCGTCGATGCGGATGGCGCCCTCGTCGGCGGGGATCAGCCGGTTGATCATCCGCAGCACCGTCGATTTGCCGGAGCCGGACGGCCCGATCAGCACGCGGAATTCCCCTTCCGCCACGGTGAAGGACACGGCATCCACCGCCGTCCAGGAGCCGAAGCGCTTGGTCACCCGCTCGAATTCGATCATGGCGCA
Source organism: Azospirillum sp. A23 (assembly GCF_042938965.1). Classification (NCBI taxonomy): domain Bacteria; kingdom Pseudomonadati; phylum Pseudomonadota; class Alphaproteobacteria; order Rhodospirillales; family Azospirillaceae; genus Azospirillum; species Azospirillum sp. A23. The sequence continues at coordinate 386,626 of NZ_CP170666.1, forward strand.
CTCTTTCCCGGCAGGACGCCGATGCTGTGGGTGGCGGCGGCAATGCCGATGGAAAGCAGGGCGTCGGCCGCCACTGCCAGCAGAATGACGGGAACGGCGCCCAACAGCACAAGGTCCAGCGCGTTGGCGAAAAGCCCCTGGAACATGATGGCACCCAGCCCGCCGGCTCCGATCAACGCCGCCACCGCCGCCAGCCCGACCGCCTGGACCACGGTGATGCGCAGTCCCGACAGGAAAACCGGCAGCGCCAGCGGCAGGTCGACACGCAGGAAGATCTGGCGCGGTGTCAGTCCCATGCCCCGGGCGGCTTCCCGTACCGGGGCGGGAACGCCGTCCAGCCCGACCGCGGTGTTGCGGACAATGGGCAGCAGCGAATAGAGCGTCAGCGCGATCACCGCCGGCAGCGGGCCAACCCCGCTGATCCCCGAACCCGGCAGCATCGCACCCAGCGCCGCCAGCGGTGCCATCAGCAGGCCGAACAGGGCGATGGACGGCACGGTCTGCACCACGTTCAGCACCGGGAACACCGCGCGCCCAACCGCCTGCACCCGGTGGGCCACGATGCCGAGAGGAATGCCGATCAGCAGGGTCGGGACCAGCGCCGCCGCCACCAGCGTGGCATGGCGCAGCACGGCGTCGGCGAAAATCTCGCGCCGGTTGGCATATTCCTTGAGGATCGACAGCGCGTCGAGATGACCGGATGCCAGTTGCAGCGCCACCAGCGCGGCGACCGCTCCCCCGACCGCCATCCGGCCGATGGCGCCCAGCTCCAGCCGGCGCGCCGCGTCGATGGCGGTCAGCAGACCCGCCGCCGCCATCACCCAGAAGCCGGAGGCGAAGGAGGTCCGCGCCGCTGCGGACGCTCCCTGCGCCAATGCCACCGCCTGCGCGCCCGCCAGCCAGACCAGCCCGGCGGTGAACAGTCCGCCCGCCGCGACGGTCAGGCCAAGCCCGGCACGGGTGGGCCGCAAGAACGGCGTCGCCAGCAGCACCAACCCCGGCAGCAGGGCCGCCGCCCCGTCCAGCCCCTGCACCGCCGCCCACAGCGGCACCGGCCGTCCCGACAGCAGACGGTTGGGTGCGAAGCCGAGAAAGGGCAAGGCCATGGCGGCGACCGCCGCGGCCAGCACCATCAGCAGGGCGACGCGGTTGTGCACGAGAAGTCGGCTGGTCACGTCGCCGGCTTATTTCAGGAAGCCCTTGGACTTCAGATACTCGGTGGCGACCTGCTTCTGGTCCTGGCCGTCCACCGAGATCTTGGCGTTCAGCCCGCGCAGGGTCTCTGCATCGAGGCTGGAGAAGACCGGGTTCAGCAGATCGGCGATCTTCGGGTTGGCGGTCAGCACGGCGGCGCGGACGGTCGGCGCCGGCTCATACACCATCTGGGCGCCCTTGGTGTCGGCCAGCACGACTAGGTCGAGTGCCGCGATGGCGCCGTCGGTGCCGTAGACCATGGCGGTGTTGACGCCGGACGTCTGTTCGGCCGCCGCACGGATGGTGGCCGCGGTGTCGCCGCCGGCCAGGATCAGCATCTGGTCGGGCTTGAGCGCGAAGCCGTAGGTCTGCTGGAAGGAGGGCAGGGCGGCCGGGCTCTCCACGAACTCCGCCGACGCGGCGACCTTGGCCTTGCCGCCGCCGCCGACCCACTTGGCGAAATCCTCCATGGTCTTCAGCTTGTTGGCGTCGGCCACATCGCGCCGCACGGCCAGCGCCCAGGTGTTGTTGGCCGGGGCCGGCTTCAGCCAGACGATGCCGTTCTTCTCCTGATCGAGCTGCCGGACCTTGTCGTAGCCGGCGCCGGCATTCTTCCAGACCGGATCGCTGTCGACATTGAAGAAGAAGGCGCCGTTGCCGGTATATTCGGGATAGATGTCGATCTCGCCGGACAGCAGGGCGCCGCGCACGATCTTGGTCGGACCCAGCTGGATTTTGTTCTCCGTCGGGATGCCGCCCGCCTGCAAGACCTGCAGGATCATGGTGCCGAGCAGACCGCTTTCGGCATCCAGCTTCGAGCCGACGCGGACCGCATCCGCCGCCTGTGCCGTGCCGGCGGCAAGACCGACCGCCAGAATTGCCGCACCCATGGCCGCACCCATGAAGGCGCGGCTCTTGTTGAAGATCGTGAACACCCCGGAACCTCCCCCTGAAAGCATTGGGAAAAGGATGGGTGACGGCTGCGCTTACGGCAAGCCGCGCTTTCCGTCTGTCCTGTCCCGGATATGAGTTTTCGCCTATTTCCCTGAGGAACTTCCCATCCGGCGAAACTGTTGAGCGGGAAACCCCCACAGCCCAACAGGAGGATCCGATGTCCCAGGGCGACAAGGACAAATACACCGACAAGCAGAAGCGCAAGGCCGAGCATATCGAAGAAAGTTACGAGAAGCGCGGCGTGTCGAAAGATGAGGCAGAAAGCCGCGCCTGGGCGACCGTCAACAAGCAGGATGGCGGCGGCAAGAAGGGCGGGTCGGGGCACGACAAGTGACGAGGGCGGTCAAGTAGGGGGAGGATCGAGGCCGATACTCCCCCTGACGCCAAACTCTTCTACAGTCCGCGATAGGTCCACTCCGTCCCCAGTGCCGCGGCGTCGCGGTCGCGCAGCACGGCGACCTCCGAATGGGCCGGCGACAGCTCGCAAACCGGGTCGGTCGCATCGGCGCTGCCCGCCAGCGCCAGGGCCTGACAGCGGCAGCCGCCCCAATCCTCTTCCTTGTGGTCGCAGGATTGACAGGGCTCCGGCATCCAGTCGGTGCCGCGGTAGCGGGTGAAGGCCGGACCATCGCGCCAGATGTCGGACAGGCTGCGGTCGTGCACCGTCTCGAACATCATCCCTGGAATCGTCTCCGCCGCATGGCAGGGCAAAACCCGGCCGCGCGGGGTGACGTTCATGAAACGGCGCGCCCAGCCGCCCATGCAGCTCTTCGGCCGGCGGGCGTAATAATCCGGCACGACGTAATCGACGACGATCCGCCCGGCCAGTTCGGGCAGCCGGGAGCGCACCGCCGCGTCCATCGCCAGCAACTGCTCACGCGACGGCATCAGGGCCGCGCGGTTGGCGAGCGCCCAGCCGTAATACTGCACGTTGGCGATTTCGATCCGTCCGGCACCGAGATCCATCGCCAGATCGATTACGTCATTCACCCGGTCGATGTTGTGGCGGTGCAGAACCGCGTTGATGGTCAGCGCCATACCCTGCCGGACCACCGCCCGTGCCACCTCAAGCTTCTTCACGTGGCCGCCCTTGAAGCCGCCGACACGGTCGGCGCCGGTCGCTTCGGCATCCTGAAGGCTGATCTGCACGTGCTGAAGCCCGGCGCGCTGCAACCGCTCCAACCGGGCCCGGTCGAGCAGCACGGCGGAGGTGATGAGGTTGCTGTAGAGCCCGATCTCCGTCGCGTGGGCGACCAGTTCCTCCAGATCCTTGCGGACGCAGGGTTCTCCGCCGGAGAAATGCACCTGGAGCGCACCGACCTCCGCCGCCTCGTCCAGCACGCGCTTCCAGGTGGCGGTGTCCAGTTCCGCGCTGGCGGACTCGAGCGCCACCGGGTTGGAGCAATAGGGGCAGCGCAGCGGGCAGCGGTGCGTCAGCTCCATCAGCACGGCGAAGGGCGGAGCCGGTTCGGCGGCCGAAGATGCCGCGAAGGCGGGCAGGGCGCAGCTCATTGGACACACCTCCTGGAGACACACCTCCCGGGGCATCTCATGTGACGACATAACCCTTGTTGCGCAGGTCGGTCAGCATCTCGAGCACGTCGGCGGCGACCTCCGTGCGCGGCGCGTCGTATTCCACGGTCAGCCGGTCGATACCGGTGGCCACATCGGCGATCTCTGCACCGACGCAGGTGCGCACCACCGCCAGCGCCATCTCGTCCAGCACCAGAAGCCGCTCTGGCCCCATCAGCATCCACTGGTCGCGGCGGCGGTCGTTGCGCAGCATGACGCCGGGGGCCAGCCTCAACCGGTCGGTCTCGGCAATGTGGGGAGCGACGGCGTTCACCGGCTGTACCGTGTCGGTTCCATGTCCACCGGCACGAAGGCGCCGGGCGGAATCAGATTGGGGGTGACATAGGCATGGTGCAGGGCATCCAGCTGCGCCCACAGCAGTTCGGTCTTGAAGCGAAGGGCGCGCAGGCATTGCCGCTGCTGCTCCGCCGTATGGGCATTGGTCAGCACATAGTCCAGCCCGAACTCCACGTCGCGCGGCGCCTCGTCCAGACGCTTGCGGAAATAGGACAGCGTGCTGTCGTTGGCGAAGGCGTAGTTGCGCTCGAACCCGGCGATGCGCTCACGGTGGATCGACGGTGCGAACAGCTCGGTCAGCGAGGATGCCACCGCCTCAAGCAGCGAATGGTCGCGCACGAAGTTGACATAGGCATCCACGGCGAAGCGGGTGGCGGGCAGGAGACCCTCCAGCGACTTCACATAGTCGCGATCCAGCCCCAGCCCGTCGGTCAGCCGCAGCCAGCGCTCGATGCCACCGACCTTGGTCTCGTCCAGTTCACCGGTCTGGGTCAGCCCGTCATGGTCCAGCACGCGCTGCAACCAGGCGCGGCGCAGCGCCGGATCGTCCATGCGCGACATGATGGTGAGATCCTTGCGCGGGATCGACACCTGATAATAGAAGCGGTTCAGCGCCCAGGCCTGGATCTGCCCCTTCTGCAGCTTGCCGCCGTGCAGCAGCTGATGGAACGGGTGGAGGTCGTGATACTGCCGCTCGCCGATGGCATAGAGCGCGGCACGGAACTCCTCGCGGGACATCAGCTCAGTCATAGGGTCAGCTCCAGCCCGTCATGGGCGATGCGCCAGCCGGCCGCCTCGGCCTCCGCCCGTTCGGGCGAATCCTCCAGCAGGGCGGGGTTCGTGTTGTTGATGTGGATGTAGAATTTGCGGGCGACGCTCAGCGGCGCGAAGGCGGCCATGCTGCCGGCCGGTCCCGACATCGGCATGTGGCCCATGCGTGCCGCCGTCTTCACCCCGGTGCCGCTGCGGATCATCTCGTCGTCGGTCCAGGTGGTGCCGTCGAACAGCACGAGCGGCGCCCCATGCAACCGGTCGGCCAGCCAACCCGGCATGCCGGCGCAGCCGGGGATGTAGAAGAAGCCGTCGCTGGACCCGTCGCTTGGGCGGATGCGCAACGCCACCGTGTCCTCGGCGACGGAGCCGAAGCCGGGGCCGGCCGACGCGTCTTCCAGATAGAGCGCCACCTTGCCCGGCACCGCGAACGCCTCGACCTCCAGTCCCAGCGGCCGGCCGTCGGCGCCGGCGGGCTGGAAGGGTTCGCCCAGCGCCATCGGGCGGCGCGCGACCAGTTCGGGATTCAACACGTTGAACACGCTGTTGCCGGCCAGCACGCCATGGACGCGCGGGGTGGCATAAACGGCGAAGGGATGGGATTCGCGAAGGGTCAGCAGGCCCGCCACATGGTCGATGTCTGCATTGGTCAGCAGCGCCGCGCCGATCGGATTTCCGCGCAGGCCATTCCGGGGATGCAGCTGCGGGTTGGCGAGCGTTTGCGCGCCGAGATCGGGCGAGGCGTTCAGCAACAGCCAGCGTTCGCCGTCGGCGGTCACCGCCAGCGACGATTGGGTGCGGGGCTTGGCCGCCGGATCGCCGGAACGGGCACGGCGGCAACCCTCGCAGGCGCAGTTCCATTGCGGGAAGCCCCCGCCGGCTGCCGAACCGAGTACGAGAATCTTCATGACCACCGTCTTGAGCGCGTCTTAAGCGCGGTCCTTGGGAAAAAGGCCCTATGGAAGGCAGGTCCGGGGAAGAGCTGTCACGCCGTGCTTCCCCGGCCCCGGTTCGTCCGGCTTACAGGCCGGCGCAGGCGTAGGCGTTGATTTCGGTGCCGACGGCGATTTCGGTGGTCTTCGGTTTGCGCCAGGTCTTCATCGCGTGATACTCCTGCTTGCTGACTGTTGCTTACCAGGATGGTTGGCAAGATGAAGAGTAGCGGTCGGAGGCGGAGGGCCGCCATGCTACCATGGTGTAATCCGCCATCTCCTTCGGTGCCGACCCGCCCCCGATATCAGGGGGTGGGGGCAGCGGGAGGCGGTAGCGGATGGGCCTCCTCTGTCGGCAGACCGGCTTCCATCCAGCCGTCGATGCCCGTCGGGTACCAATGGACACGGGCATACCCAAGCAACACCGCTCGCTTGGCCGCGTTCCATGACAGCCAGCAATCGGACAGGCAGTAGAACAAAAGATCGCGGGAGTGGTCGCCGCCGGTCAGCCGATCCAGTTGGGACTCGAACCATGCCAGCGTCGCCGGATCGGGGGCGCCCACCCCCACATTGGGCAGCCAGACGCTGCCGGGTATTTGCCGGTAGGGCTTCGATTGCAGCCAGGGGCCGCCGGGCAGCGTGCTGCGCTCCAGGCGCTGGACGAAGACCGGAATTAGACGGCCTTGCGACAACAGCGCCTGCACCGCAGGGGTGTCGACCGTTTCCGCCCCGACGACCCCGTCCGGCGTGGGGGAGCGGTAGTCTGACAGGCGGTAGCCGTCCGGCTGTGGAATGCCGGCGGCAAGGGTGGGGGTGGTGAGGGCGAGGGTGAGAAGAAGAACGGCGACTGTTGGGAGGGTGGATCCCCACCTGACCTCCCTCGCCGGGCGGGGTGGGGACAAGTGCGCACAGGCCCTCACCGCCGGTCGGCCAGCACACGGTTGGCAATCACCACCGCCTGGGTGCGGCTGTAGACCTTCAGCTTTTGCAGGATCGCCGAGACATGGGCCTTCACCGTCGTCTCGGTGATGCTGAGGTCGAAGGCGATCTCCTTGTTCAACTTGCCGGTGCCCAGAAGCTCCAGCACCCGCAGCTGCTGCGCGGTCAAGGTGGAGATGCGCCGCGCGATCTCCGCGGTCTCAGCATCCTCGGCCTCGTCGGCGGTCGCCTCGTCCGCGGCTTGGGGAGGAACGTAAAGCTCGCCGTTCAGGACCTGGCGCAGGGCGGCGGCGATGGCGTCGCGCGGGGTCGATTTCGGAATGAAGCCGGCGGCCCCGCTCTCCATCGCCTCGCGCACCCAGCGGCGTTCCTCGTGGGCGGAGACGACGACGACCGGCGTCGCTGGAAAGCGCTGGCGCAACGTGCGCAGCCCGCCCAGGCCGTTCATGCCCGGCATGTTAACGTCGAGCAGCACGAGATCGAGGTCGCCCCGCTCCTCCAGCGCCTGCATGACGCTGTCGAGCCGGTCCGCCTCCATCACGTCGGTCGCCTGGCAGGAATAGAGCACCGCGCTGCGCAAAGCGTCGCGCACCATCGGATGGTCATCGGCAATCAGGATCCGGGTCATGGCCTGCGGTTCCTTGCACAGCAGCAGAAAAGATGAAGGCTGGGACAGCGTCCCGCCTCCATTGTGTCAGAGCGAAATGGACGGGCGCAACAACGCGAACGACCCGAATTGTTTTGTGCGCGAACATGTCGCACCGCCATCGGATGTACTCCCCTTCGGTTGGAGTGGGCCGTCACTCCTCGTGCACGGTTTCCAGCCAGGAGCGGATCGACCACAGCGCCTCCTGCCCCAAGGCGTCGCCGAATTTCGGCATGTAGGTGACGCCGTTGCGGATCGAGCCGTTGGTGACGCGCTCCTTGAACCACTCGTCGCCGCCGTCGCCCTTCTCCAGATAGCGCAGGTCGGGGGCGATGCCGCCGGACACCGCCCCCAGCCCATGGCAGCGCGCGCAGTTCTGGTTGAAGGCCGAGGCGCCGATCTCCACCGCGCGCGGGTTGCCGCGGTAGGGATTGCTGTCCCGCCATGTCTCGCCCAGCTTCTCCAGCCCGGTGGTGTCCACCGGCTGCGGGACGACGTCGCCATGGGCGAGAGCTTGGCCGCACAGTGCCACCGTCAACAGGCCGGCCAGGGCAAGCGGGGCAAAGGGGGCGAGCCGGCGGGACCGGATGGGCGGCTTGGCGGGCCTCTGCGTCATCTCTTGCGTCCTCTTCCTGCATCCGTCTTTGGGCTCCCGCTTTGTGCCGTGCCGCAGACTCCGCGTTTCGTGGAGGTGCTTGACGGTTGCAGGGCCGGATTGCGGCCGAGGATAGCAATCGTTCGTTCGCTTAATTATTCGACGATGGTACAAGACCCGCCAGCAAGGTCGGAATTGCGCCGCGGCGGCTTGGTCTATGGTCGGATGACGCAAAGGGCAAGCCACCGGGAACCCGCCGGGAACCCGCAGTCAGGTCAGCGGCGGCAGCCGCCCGGCATTGATCGCCGCCTTCACCTTCGCCAGCTGCCGCACCGCCGGATCGCCCAGCCGCAGCGCCACCCCCGTCGACAGCACGTCGATCAGCGTCAGGTGCACCAGCCGCGAGGCCATCGGCGTGTACATCTCGGTGTCCTCCACCGGCCGGCTGGCGATGACGACGCTCGCCATCGCGGCCAGAGGCGACCGCGGCGCGGTGATCGCCACCACTGCCGTGCCCTGCGACCGCGCCGCCGCCGCCAGTTCGTTGATCGTCCCGCTGCGCCCGGTGTTGGACAGCGCCAGCAGCACCCCGCCGGCCGTCATGTTGACCAGCAGCATGCGCGCCAGCACCGGGTCGGCGCAGGGCTGGGCGTCGGCGCCGAAGCGCAGCAGCTTGTGCGCCGCGTCCTGGGCCAGCGCGCTCGACCCGCCGGTGCCGACGCACAACACCCGCGACGCGCCCGCCAGGAGAGCGATGGCGCGCTCCAGTGCTTCGTCGTCCAGCGTGGACGATGCCGCGGTCAAAGCCGCAGCGCTCGATGAAAAAATTTTTCGCGCCAATGTTCCGACATCGTCGTCCGGCGCGACATCCTTGCTGACATAGGGGGTACCGCCGCGCACCTCGTCGCGCAACGCATCCCGTGCCTGGGATTCGGCAAGCCGCAGCTTGAAGTCCGGGAAGCCGGCGCAGCCGACGCTGCGGCAGAAACGCACCACCGTCGCCTCGCTGACCTCCGCCGCTTGTGCCAGCGACGTGACGTTCAGGTCGAGCACCCGCCGCGGATCGGCCAGCACCAGATCGGCGATCTGCCCTTCCGACCGTTTCAGCTCGCCTCGCAACCGGCGGATCTCATCCAATATATCCAATGGTGTAGGGGAGGCGGCTGTGCTGTTGACCGGGGATGTCATGGCGTAAAGTTACTTCCCTGGAAAGGGCCGATTCCGCGAGGCACCGGCCGCTGGACCATCGCGAAAGCGGCAGCGTCCGGAGCGGCGCTGCCGTCACTATGAAGAATTTTGCCGTGGATGGCGAGAAATCCAGCCGAGCCATCCCATTTATGAAAAAATTTTTCTTCACAGCCAGCCCTCCCAGGCGTATGGTCCGTTCCGGAAATCATCGCCTCCCACAAACGGTCGAGACGCGATCATGAGCAAGCCCGCCCCCCTGAATTCTGTCGTCGCCCGCGTGACGGAGCGTATTGCGGAGCGCAGCCGCGATCGCCGTGCTGCCTATCTGGCGCGGCTGGAAAGCGCTGGCGGAAAGCCGCGCCGCCATCGCCTGGGCTGCGCCAACCTCGCCCACGCCTTCGCGGCCTGCGGCACGAACGACAAGGCGGCGCTGCGCGGCGAGACGCAGCCGTCGATCGGCATCGTCACCGCCTACAACGACATGCTCTCCGCCCATCAGCCCTACGAGCGCTATCCCGCGATGATCCGTGAGTCGGTGCGCGCGGCCGGCGGCGTGGCGCAGGTTGCCGGCGGCGTGCCCGCCATGTGCGACGGCGTCACCCAGGGTTACGAGGGCATGGAGCTGTCGCTGTTCAGCCGCGACGTGATCGCGCTGGCGACCGGCGTCGCACTCTCCCACGCAACCTTCGACGGTGTCCTGTGCCTGGGCATCTGCGACAAGATCGTTCCCGGCCTGGTGATCGGATCGCTCGCCTTCGGCCATCTGCCGACGATCTTCGTCCCCGCCGGTCCGATGCCGTCGGGCCTGTCGAATGCCGACAAGGCCAAGGCGCGCCAGCTCTATGCCCAGGGCAAGGTCGGTCGCGAGGAACTGCTGGAGGCCGAGTCCAAGTCCTACCATGCCCCCGGCACCTGCACATTCTACGGCACCGCCAACACCAACCAGATGCTGATGGAGATCATGGGCCTGCACCTGCCGGGCGCCAGCTTCGTCAACCCCAACACGCCGCTGCGCGATGCGTTGACCGATGCCGCCGCCCGCCGGGTGGTGGCGATGACCGTCCCCGGCGCCGGCACCCCCATCGGCCGCATCGTCGATGAGCGCGCGTTGGTCAACGGCATCGTCGGGCTGCTGGCCACCGGCGGTTCGACCAACCACACCCTGCACATCCCGGCCATCGCCGCCGCCGCCGGCATCGAACTGAACTGGGAGGATTTTTCGGAGCTGTCGGCGGTCGTCCCGCTGCTGGCCCGCGTCTACCCCAACGGCAGCGCCGACGTGAACCGCTTCCATCAGGCCGGCGGCATGCCCTTCGTCATTGGTCAACTGATCGACGCCGGGCTCCTTCACACCGACATCTCCACCATCCATGGCGACGGTGGGCTGGAGCCGTACCGCAGCATGCCGGAACTGGACGAGGGCGGTGCCCTGACCTGGACCCGTGCCGCCACCGACCAGAGCGGCGACCCGTCGGTCGTCGCCACCACCGGGGCGCCCTTCGCCGCCGAAGGGGGCTTGCGCGTGCTGACCGGCAACCTCGGCCGTGGCGTCATCAAGACGTCGGCGGTCAAGCCGGAGCATCGTCTTGTCGAGGCCCCGGCCCGCGTCTTCGACAGCCAGGAGTCGGTCCAGACCGCCTTCCGCGCCGGCGAACTCGACCGCGATGTGATCGTCGTCGTCCGCTACCAAGGGCCCGGCGCCAACGGCATGCCGGAACTGCACAAGCTGACCCCGCCGCTGGGCGTGTTGCAGGACAAGGGCTTCAAGGTCGCGCTGGTGACCGATG
>NZ_CP170666.1:407500-855000 GCF_042938965.1 Azospirillum sp. A23
TCTCCGCGGACATCCGGGTCAGCGCCGCGCCCTGCTGGGCGACCGTCACCGCCAGCTGGTTGCGGTCTTCCATGATCCGGTCGTGTTCCTGCGCCAGATCCTCATAGCCCTGCTCCTGTTCAGCGATCTCGGCCGTCAGGGCGTGCAGTTCTCTCCGGCAAGCCGCGCTTTCGCTCTGCAGGGCTGTCAGCGCGGTGGTGTGCTGCTCCGCGGCGAGGCGCCTCTCCTCCTGCCGCATGGTGTCGATCGACGCGATGAAGGCCGTCAAGGCGCCGTCGATGGCGCACCGCATCTGCTCGGCCGCGGCGCAGGACTGGACGTCAACCGGCCCTCCTGCGAACGCATCGCGCGACGCGCTGACCGCGCCCTTCTGAATGACGAAGAGGTGAGGGGCGGTCTTCCTGATGTCATGGATGAAGCGCGATACGTCACGCAGGGAACCTCCGCCAATCTCGGCGCGGATGCGCCGGTATGACGGATAGGCGCTGTCCTTCGACACGATCTTGCTGACTGCTTCCAAGACGGACTCGTGCGTGATCAGGGGATGGGTGGGCTGGGAGCAGGACATCCAGAACCTCTGCGGGGACTATGGTTTCGGCGGCCGTGCCGTCGGCCGGCTGAGTATCTGGATGAGTTGCGATGCCAGGAAAGGGCTGCGGCGACGGAATCTTGACGGTTCCGGTCCAGGCCGGTCGATGGTGAGGTGATACCGCGGTAGCGATACCAAGTAGCGGCACCTGATACCGGCGTTACCGCCGAAATCCACTTCGAGCCCACCCCTCCGCCTGCGGGCCGCTCAGGTCGACCATTTCACCCAGGCGGTGCAGAAAATTGCCCGGCGCCCGATGCGGCGGGGCGGAACCCTCCATACGCTTCCTTCCGAACCAGGCTGCCCGGGCGTCGGACCTCCGGCCCTCGCCACGGGCATCCTCGAGCGAAGAAGTGTGCAGTTAGGCGTTGCGGCGGGCCGCAACGCCTCCGGGGCCGGCCGGGGCCGGTTGCCGGATCGACGACGACGGCGGGGAGGTGCCGATGCCGTGGCGGACTTGGGATACTTTCGCATCGAACAGGGCATGCTCTCCCGTGGCGCCGGCGCGAAGGCCGGAGCGTCGGCGGCTTATCAGTCCGGTGGCCGGTTCCGCACCGTCATCGCGGCGGCCGCTTACCAGGCTGGGGTCGGTCTGACCATCGGCGCCGACCTGCGGGAGGTGTGGGCGGCGAAGGGGCAGGACCCTGTGTCGGCGGTCGTGGACTTCACGGCCAAGTCCGGTGTCCACCACACCGACATCCGCGTGCCCGCGGGCGCGCCCGCTTGGTGCGCCGACCGGCAGACCTTGTGGACCAGGGTGGAACTCAGCGAACGGCGCCGTGACGCGACGCTGGCGCTGCAATACACGCTGTCGCTCAGCCGGGAGGTCCCCATCGCGACGTCGATCCAGTCGGTCGAGCGCTTCGTCGATGAGCACCTCGTGGCACGCAGCCTGATCGCCGACATTGCGGTCCACCTGTACGGGCGCCCCCTGGACCCCAGGGTGCCGGCCGCCGCCGAGAGGCTGGCGAACACGGTCGATCTCGCGTGGCCGGTGATCTCGGTGGCCAGTGTCCCCAGCACTCCACCAGTGGACGGCCCCCACGCCCTGGAGTTGCCCGACGGGCGCCTCGTCGTCTACCAGCCGCACGCCCACGTTCTGGCGACGACGCGCCCGCTCGTCGACGGCGCCCTCGGCCCGAAGGACCGCGACCTGTCGCGGAAGGCCTTTCTGATCGGAAGCCGCAAGCTGTGGGAGCAGCTGTGCAACGAGGTCTTGGCCGAAACCGGGGCGACCCATCGCGTATCTCAGCGGTCGAAGTGGCATCGCCACCGTCAACAGCAGGACCTCGGCGCCGCTGGGCCAACCCCTGAACCGCTTTCCCAGGTGCCGCTCGGTCCGGCCTATCACCCGGTCGTCGAGGGGCGCGCTCTGGATTTTGGAGGAGTGGACGTCATGCCTCATGAATTCAATGCCATTGTGGCGGAACTCGAAAAGTCCAGACGCGCAGCGCCCGACAAAAAATCGGCGCGTCTGGCTCGTGCCGTTGTCCGGATCGAAGAGCTGGAAGCGCAAGGGGTTCGCTTCAGCCGGGAAACGGGTGGGATGGTGAGGGTCGAAGCTCCTTCCGGTGTGGTCGTTGACTGGCATGACCGCGCCTTGTGGAGCGGAATACACGCGATGGTGCTCGACTACCTGGAGGCCCGCGACGCGGAACGGAAAGCGCGCGCGCCCGAACCGGGCTCCGTCGGGACCGCCGTTCCTGAGGCAAGCGACAGGACGGTGACGATGCCGGAGCCGACGGCGGAGGCGGCGCGGCTGCGGGAAGAACTCGATGCTGCCTCGCGGAGCGTCGCGACCATCGCTGCGGCGACCGGGCAGGCGCAGCCGGATGCCGCGGCCTCTCTGGCCGATGGCATCGTCACCGTCGCCCGCGGCGCCATGGCGACCGCGTACGAGAGATCGCGCGGCGCGCTGACGCGTGAGCAGCAAGCGCGTGCGTCGGCGGAGACGCGTGCTGAGGAACTCACCGTGGACTTGGCACGTACGAAGGCCGCCCTGGCGCTGGAGCAGGAGAAGCGCCAGGCAATGGAAGCGGACTGTGGTGCCCTGCGCGCGGAAGGGGCTTCACTGCGGCAGCAACTGGCCGAGGCGAAGCGCAGCGCCGAGTCTGCGACCGTCACGGGAGCGGCTGCTGCCCGGCAAGCCGACGAAGACCGGCAAGCGCGTCACCGTGCCGAAGAGGCACTCCGCCTCGTGCGCCGGATGATCGACACCGACGCTGCCGACGAACAGTTGGCGCTTGAGCTGCGCAAGCGGTTGCAGGTAGCCAGCCAACAGGCCGACGCCGTGGAGGACGCGGCGCGGTCAGCAGGTCTGACGCCGGAGGTCCTGCCCAGTGAACCCGGCGCCCGGCTGCGGGCGATTGCGCAGGCGAACCGCGACCGGGCACTGGATGAGGTGGCCACCCTGTTGGACGCGCCGGTGCGGGCGCTTGGTGTGCACCTCCGCGGCGCCGCTGCCGAGCGGGTTCCGGCGGCTCTGGCGATCCTCACGACGGCGATCGAAGGTCGGGATGCGGAGCTTGCGCGGGAGCGCGCCAGCCGCGAGCAGGCGGAACTGGAAGCGCAGGGATGGAAACGCGCCTACGAGGCTCTGGTTCGCCACGGCCGGCGATTGGTGATGCTCCTTGCCCGGCAGGCCGCACTGGTCGAACCGGCGAAGGCGGCGTGGCGTCGGCTGATGGATGCCATCAGTCATGGCAAGGAGCCGGGAGATCTTTCCTCTGCGCTCCCCAGCCGGCGCAATGATGCTCAAGCGCGCGGTGAGGCGCCGAACAGGAACCCGCGGCCGGAAGGCCAACGGATTGGCCGCACCGACAAGGTGAAGCCCGACGCGGAAGCGGCGCCCATCATGGGCGGCGTGAAGCCACCCGCGACAATCCGGGAGTCGCTGGAGATCATGACCGGCGAGAAGTCGCGGCCATCGGACGCAGTGGCGGGCGCCATCCGGTTGACCAGCGCCGCGACCGAGGCCGTCAAGGCCTTGGAGGCGCAGCTCAAGGTCATAAGCAAGGACGACCTCTTGAAGGCCGCGCTGGCGACCGAACGGGCAGCGCGCGAGGCGGGCGAGGAGAGGCGCCGGAACGAACACCGGCACGCCTACTCGGTCATCGCAAGGGTTGCGCGGCAGCGTGGTGTCGCCCTGCAGCCCCTCCGGCCTTCCAAGCCCCGGATCCGCGACGAGTATGCGCGGTGACAGGTGACGGTTGGGACGCGTCGGCGTTGCGTCCACCCGGTGTGGCGGCTTGCCCTGCGGGCCGCCACACCGGGCGGTCGCAACTCAGGACGACCCGTGATGATGGCCACCCCAGTTCGGAGCGGCGCCGGCTTGGCCGCGTGCATCGAAGACGACGCGATCATCCGTGTGCTTCCGGCGGAACAGAGCGCGGCGACCATGAAGTTCGTGGACTGGCTTCAGGAAACCCTGCAGCGCTGGGCCTGCGGTCAGCGCGGCGCCGCCGAGCGCCGGAAACTGGACATGATCGTCCAGGCAGCGGAGGCGATGGACTACCGGCTTTCCCTGACCGTACAGGACATCTTCGACGTCGTGGAAGACCTCGACGCAGCCCTCGATGCCGGCTTGGTTCTCCTCCGCGGTTTCGACCGCCCGGTCATCCGTGTCCACCTCGTGAGCAAGGACGTTGCGCAGTAGGAGGGGGCGCCCGAGCGTCACGGTGGGTCACGCTCCAAGGACCCACCGCGCTTCGGCTCCTGATACGGGCTCCCTGCCTCGACCAACCGGGCATGGCACCTTCTTTTCGGCAGGGCACGTTGCTGGCCCCGAACGCGGCTGCATACAGAACCAAGCGGAAGGGGCGGCCATTCCGGCGGGAAGGGAGTGTCCAGCCGAACTGTCCCGCTCCTCCGTTCAACATCTGCCGATCATCAAGTTCGCTAATCCCTTGGCCCAGTTGCTGGTTTCCATGACAGCGTCCAGGATTCTGCCGATGTGCCTGCCGATCCATGTTCAATCCGCAAGCCTTTGATCGCGCGAGAGATTCTGAGGTTCCAGTCTACCAGCCTTGCCGATCCTCGCCGCGGCGTCGGAGATGCGCTCTGCGTTCAGGAAAGCTTGTCTCCTCAACGTCGGGTTGGTTCCGACCCAGGTGGTGGAAAGTCGTCCGTTCCGTCAGTTCAACAGTCGTGATTTGGACCTGACACATCACAGCAGAAGTTTGCTCTGCCTATCCAGTTCGGCGCCGATCCCGCAGAGACTGGAACCACCAAGCCGCTGATTAGAAAGGATTTGTCCGGCGCTCCAGGACATCCGCTAAATTGCCGGACAAACGGCTGCACATCAAGCGATTAGCCGCGTAATGACGGGATGGGTGGACCGGAGACGGCTCGCCGGTCGATGTGGAGTTCGGGGTGTGACAGCCTCTTCCGGCGCCGGTACTCTGCCGGGAAGTGGAAGGGTGGAAGGACGGCGGTAAGGTGGCGCCTGAGGCGGGTGTGCAACCCGGCGGCGCCTTTCTCCGCGCGGTCGCCATTGCGCCTGGTGGGGCGGCGCATTAACCTGTGCCGTCTCAACCGTTGCAACCTTCCTTTGTTCGGCAAATTTCCAGTGTGGCGCCAAATGCACAATGACACGAGAGTATGGGGCAAATGGTTGCATCAATAACAATGCGCCGCAAGATTGCCCGGTTGAGAGGCGGGGAACCGCCAAGGTTGATGGATTTGTTCGCAGGGTGTGGCGGGATCACGCTTGGCTTCGCCACCGCCGGGTTTGAACTCGTTGCATCCGTCGAGTCCGATCCTTGGGCCGCCCAGTCCCATGGTGCCAACTTCGCAGCCATCAGCCGCGGGAGGAATCGCCAAGCCCACAACAATGCCTACGACATCAACTGCGAGGATCCCAGCTCGATCTTCCGCGACCTGGGGATCGACGGTCCTGTGGACGAGCAGGTTGACGTCCTTGTTGGCGGCCCGCCCTGCCAAGCCTTCGCCCGGGTCGGGCGGGCAAAGCTCCGTCATGAGGCCCATCGCCGGGAGGAGGACGACGCCGACGTCGCCTTCCTTGTAGATGGCCGCGTGAACCTTTGGCAGCGGTACCTGCACTATGTCCGCGAAACCAAGCCTCTCGCGCTCCTGATGGAGAACGTCCCGGACATCCTGAACCATGGCGGGAAGAACGTCGCCGAGACGGTGTCCGAGCACCTCCGCAGGGAAGGCTACCGGGTCCGGTATACCCTTCTGAATGCGTCCTGGTTCGGCGTCCCGCAGACGCGGGAGCGCATGTTCCTGGTGGGCGTGCATGAGGACTTGGACGAGGACGTGGTCTTCCCGTCGCCGACCCACTATTCGGTCCTGCCGGCCGGATACGAGGGGACGCGCGCGACGGCTCGGAAGCTGATCAACGCGATGCACGCGGACGCAGAGCACAGCCACTGCTGGATTGGTGACCCCTTGGAGGAGGACGGCCTGCCGCGGGCCACAACGGCCGGCCAAGCGTTCGCGGACCTTCCCCCGATCTACGCCCTGGACATGCTGGAGAGCGGGCGCATCGCGCGCGGCCGCAAGGACCCATCGGAGCCTGTGGGTTACACGTCCGCTAAGCCGACGACTCCATGGTCCAAGCTCATGCGCGAATGGCCCAACTTCGGCACCACGGACCATACAACGGGACACGTGATCCGCTACCTGCCGCGCGACTACAAGATCTTCCGCATGATGGAGGAAGGCTGGCAGTACCCCGAGGTATGGCGTTTTGTAGAGGAGAAGCGCCGACAACTGATGGACAGTCGCTGGGAGTCCGGCGAGGACAAAGCCGCCAGCACCTTGCAGGCGCAGGCGTTCGTCAGGGAGTGGACGCTGCCGTACGACCCCGGCAAGTTCCCCAACAAGTGGTGGAAGCTCTATCGGGACAGGCCCTCGCGGACCCTTTTGGCGCACCTGGGCAAGGACTCGTACAGCCATATCCACTACGACGACAAGCAGGCCCGGACGATCTCCGTCCGCGAGGCGGCACGGCTGCAATCCTTCCCGGACGGGTTCGTCCTGCGCGGCAGCATGAATCCCGCCTTCAAGCAGATTGGCAACGCCGTCCCGCCGCTCGTCGCCTATGCCATCGCCATGGAGATGCGGTCGATGATCGGCTGCCGGCCCGCCGTCGACATCAGGCACGAACTGCTCAGCCTGGATAGGCGGCCGGACCCAGCCACCGAGAGGGGCGTCGAGAAATGCGGTTTCTGATCCTGCGCATCCTGACCCACAGCGAACTCGGGATGTTCCATGAGTACCGGCGCCAGGGGAAGGAAGGGTCCAAGCAGCGGGCGGTGAATTTCGACTGGGACGTGGTTGACCGCGTCTTTCCGGCCGCCAAGGACACCGACCGCGTCGAGATGAACCTCCTGTACGACACCGACCAAGGCGTTGGGCGGGCGCGGCAGTGGCTGAAGCGCCAGGAGAAGAACTGGCGGCTGGAGGGCAACTGTCCCAAGGACAAGTTCTACCACTTCGTTGATCCGGGCTGCCTCTTCGCCATGGAGATCGACGCGGGAACGGCGCCCGGCTCCGGCGCCTGGGCGGTGTTCCCAGCGGACCATCCCGTCACGAGGGCCGTTCTCGCCGACGGCGAGAGCTGCCGCCTCGCGAAGTCGGCGATGATCGCTCTCCATGACGAGGAGGGCGAGCGCGTCTGGCGCTTGCTGGGCGAGGCTCGCCCGGATCTTTTTACCGCGAAGCACAGGGAGAGCACGATGACGACGGCCGCCGCCAGGAACGGGGGGAACGGCGTCGCGTTGCCCCCAAACCCTTCCAGAACGGTGTCCATCCTGGCTTCTGTGGGCTACTCCCTGCCGGACGCTGTCGCCGATCTGGTGGACAACGCGATCAGCGCGGACGCCACCGAGGTCTCGATCACGTTCGGACGGCCGGACGGTGGTCACGGCCGATGGATGGGCATCGCGGACAACGGCGTTGGCATGGACCGGGCGACGCTGGAGGAGGCGATGAGGGTCGGCAGCGCGTCCGACTATGACCAGCGGAGCCTGGGGAAGTACGGCTACGGCCTCAAGGGCGCCTCGTGGTCCCAGGCGAAGGTCCTGACCGTCGTGAGCAAGAGTGAGGGCGCCCCGGCGTGCCATCTGACCTGGGACGTCAACGACATGGACGGCTGGGTGGCCAAGTCCGATCCGCTGGAACGCTGGGAGGAGGAGGCGACCGCCCTTGGCGGCCACGGGACGGTCGTCCTGTGGAAGGACATGCGCCCGCCGCAGACGATGCCGAACATGCGAGGACTGGACCCCTACTCCTCCGAGGTTAGGCAGCTCGAGCGGCACCTTGCCCTGGTCTTTCACCGCTTCCTGGAGGGGCGGGCTGTCGGGCGGAAGACCGTGGCCATCTTGATCAACGGGAAGCGCGTCGAGCCGAACAACCCCTTCGGCCATCCGCTGGCCTCGGCCTATGACGCGAAGACCATCCGCATCCCCACCGGCGGCGAGGACGGCCGGGTTCTGGTGCAGGCCTACCTGCTTCCCTCAGAGGGCGAGATCAGCAGCCACCACGCGCCCGAGGGCCAGGACGCCGTCCGGCGCGCGCTCGACCTGATCGGCCTGCATGGCAAGCGGACGGAGACGCAGGGCCTGTTCATCTACCGTCACGACCGCCTGATCAAGTGGGGCGGCTGGCACGAGATGTGGAACACCACCGACGAGAAGACAAAGCTGGCGCGGGTCGTCGTCGATTTCGACCATGTGCTGGACGACGCGTTCAAGATCAACGTCAGCAAGCGGATCGTCCTGCTGCCGCAGCAGCTTCAGGAGGAGATCAAGAAGGTCGCCGACGTCGCGCGTCGGGACAGCCAGAGGAAGTACCGGAAGGGTGCGGCGCCCGCTCCCGCCGGAGCCGCGGGATCCGTGCTCGGAGGTCTTGCGCCGGCCGTGACTGGGGCGGGGGCCGTTGACGCAGCCTCGACGCCTACGGCTCCGATGCCCACGGCCCCTGCGCCCGCGAACCCGGCGCCTGCGGCACCATCGGCCGGGACGGCGCCGACGTCCCCTGCCACCCCCGCCACCCCGGCTCTCCCGCCGTCCCGGATTGCGGTGAAGCCCGTGAAGACGGAGAAGTTTTTCTGGAAGGTGACGAAGGGAATGACCGGGACGCTCGACGTCCAGGTCAGTGACCTGAACCCCAGCCTCTCCGCGCTGGTCCAGCAGATCCGCGACGACCCGCTGGCTGTGGCCCACCTTGCAGCCTTCCTGGGGCGCCTGGACGAGGTGGACGCACAGAGCCGCCTGATGGCCGGAGGGGACGCCTGATGGACACCGTCCGCGTCATCGGGGCGGTGCCCCCGAGGTCCAACTGGACCGACCGCCTGAGCCCGGAGTCCTGGTACCACTGGGGGCGGCTGGAATCCCTGCTCCGCGCCGACCCGAAATGGGAGCCGCAACAGGTGGTCTCGGTCGCGGCCGAGTCCCTCAGGGTGCTGCGTAGCCTGCGGGACCCCCGGCAGGATGTGCCGTTCCAGTGCCGGGGGCTGGTCGTCGGATACGTCCAGAGCGGCAAGACGGCGAACTACACGGCGCTCGCGGCGCGCGCGGTCGACGCGGGATACCGGATCGTCATCATCCTGTCCGGCATCCACGACTCCCTCAGAAACCAGACGCAGAACCGTCTGGAGAGGGAGCTCACCGGTCACCAAGCGGGCGGCCTTCCCCCGGCACAACGCGGCCGGGAGTGGATCGCCCTGACGACGCCCACCGAGGACTTCAAGGAGCAGGATGTCCGCATCCTCCAGTCCCCGGCGCCGTTCCTGGCTGTGGTGAAGAAGAACGTCCCCGTCCTGGCGAAGCTTGACCGCTGGCTGGGATCGGCGGAGCGCTACCTGGACGACATGCCCGTCCTGCTCATCGACGACGAGGCCGACCAAGCATCCATCAACACCAGGGGGAACCGCCCGCCGGACTTGGCGGTCGGCGACGACGAGGACGGCGACGAGAACGTCGCGCCGTCGAGGACGAACGCTCTCATCCGGTCCATACTGACGCGGACGTCCAAGGCGGCGTACGTCGCCTACACGGCGACGCCGTTCGCCAACATCCTGATCAACCCGGACGCCGTCGACCGCTGCGTGGGCGAGGATCTGTTCCCAAAGGACTTCGTCATCCAGCTACCGCGCCCGAAGGGCTACACTGGGACCGAGGAGCTGTTCGGCGTCTCGGCCAAGAACCGCGACGTGCTGCGGACGGTCGCCGACGAGGACGTCCGGGCGCTGCGCGCGCCGCGCCGGCGCAAGGCGGCGGAGGTCGTCATCGGTCCCGATGGTGGGGCGTTGCCGGGCTCCCTGGCCGACGCGCTCGTCTCCTTCTGCCTAGCCGGCGGCGTCCGTTCCCTCCGCCCCGGGCTGTCGGGCAAGGCCCACACCATGCTGGTCCACGTCAGCCAGCGAACCGCGGACCAGGAGCGGATCGCCAACGCCATCCGCGAGCAACTGGACCTATGGCGCGAGGCCGAGCGCCAGGGGCAACGGCTTGAGGCCGTGCTCGGCCCCGCCTGGGCGGCCATGAAGGGCGACGTCGAGGCACCGGCCGACGACGAAGCGGTCATCCGCGCCTCGGTCGCGGTCCTCCGACAAGTTGTCGTCCTGGAGCTCAACAGCGTTAAGGGCGAGGACCTGGAGTATGACGAAAAGCCCGGCCGGCACATCGTCGCGGTCGGTGGAAACCGCCTCTCCCGCGGGTTGACCCTCGAGGGGCTGACCGTCTCCTACTTCCTGCGCACCGCGTCGATGTGCGACACCCTGCTGCAGATGGCCCGCTGGTACGGGTTCCGCCGTGGCTACGAAGACCTCATCCGCATCTGGACGACGGACGGGATCGCCCGGTGGTTTTCCGAACTCGCTCTCGTCGAGCAGTCGTTGCGGGACTCCATCGTCGCCCTCGGGCGCGCCGGGCGCAGGCCGGACCAGATGGCCATCCGGCTCCGGGCCCACAGCGAGCTTCTGCTCACGGCGCGCAACAAGTCCGGTACCGCGCTGTCCCAGCAGGACTCCTGGTCGGGTGGGCACCCGCAGACCGTCCTGCTGCCGCTGACCGACGGGGCGAAGCTGGCGGCCAACCGGGCGCTGGCGGACATGTTCATCTCACGGGTGACCCCCTCGGTGAGGCGCCACGGCGGGCTCCTGGCCAGGGACGTCGCCCCCGAGACCGTATGCGACTTCCTGCGCGCCTACCGGATCCACGAGGACATCGTGGCGTTCCGCAGCGACCTCCTCGCCGACTGGATCATGGGCCGGGCCGCTGCCGGAGAGCTCATCGACTGGTCGGTCTTCATCGCGTCTCCGGAAGACGGCCGTCCCGTCGTCCTTGGAGGGCTGGAACTCGGTCTCGTCCGCCGCAAGCGCATCAGCAGCGAGAGCATCGGCATCCTGACCGACCCGCGCCACGAGGGCGTCGACCTGCCGGGAGGACCCGACGCCTACCGCCGGGACAGCGGGGCCTACGACGCCGAGGCCATGCGCGGGGCAAGGCCACCGGCCCAGGGACTTCTGATCGTATACCCGCTGGACCCAGGGTACCTTGGCGTCCCGCAGCCCGACCCGGTCATCGCCCTGGCCCTCAGTCTCCCACAGACGTCCGACGAGGGCTCGACGTGGATCGTGAACGGGATGGTGTCCAATGGTTGACGGCCCCATCCCCGGGCAGTGGGCCGACCTCCGCGCCAGCAGGCCTGTCAGCGAGGATGCGCTTGCCACCTTGCCGGTCACCCTCGACGGACAGGACACGACGCTCTCCATCGCGATGGACCAAGCCGGCGTCCTCCACCTTCTGATCCCGGTAACGCGCGGCCCGGCCGGTGCGCCGCCGCCTGACCTGAACGGACTGAGGGTCCGGCACCGCCGTCTGGAGACGGGTGAGGTGATCGAGCTGTCCGCGCCGCCGTCGCACGAGCCCGTCTTCACCCCGTTCTGCCGGGAGGTCGCCGACGCCGTCGTCGTCGAGTGCCGGGAGCCGTGGGCGGCGGTCGCGGCGACCGTCCGCAACTGGCAATCGGCCTTCCGGCCGCTGCGTTCCGGCATGGACAAGACGGTCCAGGTCGGCTTGGTCGGCGAGTTGCTGGTGCTCCGTTCCCTCATGATCCCGGCCCTCGGGTCCGCCGCCGTCTACCAGTGGAGCGGCCCGGACGCCGAGCGGCACGATTTCGTCGGCGAGCGCCTGCACCTGGAGGTCAAGACCACGCGCAAGGGCAGGTCGGAGCATGAGATCTCCCGCCTGGACCAGTTGCGGGTTCCCGGCGGGCGCCAGCTGCTGTTCGTGTCCGTGATGATCGAGCAGTCGGCCGCCGGCGCGGAGACACTGGCAACCCAGCTCGACGCCACCGTGGAGCAGTTGCGCGGGGACGCCGCCGCGTTGGACGCGTTCATGGCGAGGATGGTGGCCATGGGCTGGTCCGAAGAGATGCGGAACTCCGGGGAACTGCTGCGGTTCTCCGTGCGTGGCGCGTCCGTCTACGCCGTGGACGACGACTTTCCGCGGCTTCCGGACGACTTCGCGCCGCCCTCGGGGGTGGTCGCGGTCAAGTACACGATCGACTTGGCGAACCTGCCCGAACTGGACTTCGACGAGGCGCTGGGCGTCGTCCGTCAAGCCAACCCTGGCTACATATCGTGAACTGCACATGGCGAGGACGCGGAAAGGAAAGAAGCCCAAGCCCCCTCCGCTGTCCCGCTCGGAGATGATGGCGCGCATCAAGGGGAAGGACACAGTCCCCGAGCTGCTGGTGCGCCGCGCGGCGTGGGCGGCCGGTATGCGCTACCGCTTGCATGATCGGCGGCTCCCCGGCCGTCCCGACTTGGTGTTCCCCGGGAGGCGCGTCGCCGTCTTCGTCCATGGGTGCTTCTGGCACTGCCACGAGGGCTGTAACCGCTTCAGGATCCCCAAGACCAGGACTGATTGGTGGACGGCCAAGCTTGGCCGCAACAAGGCACGCGACGACGAGGTGCGCGCCGCCATTGAGGCGTCCGGGTGGCATGTCGTCGTCATATGGGAGTGCGAGGCTGAACGCCCGGAGCGTTTGGCGGAACTTGTGAAAGGGCTGAAGGCGATGCCGCCCCGTTAGGCTCGGCGCCTGTGCACCATATTTCTCCTGCCACTCTATCGCGTCGGTCCTGTAATCTGTGCTATGCGGCTACTTGCCGTTCTTGTCCTCCAGGTTGTTTCTGGGGCCGGGATAGCGCCTTTTGCGCCGCCGCATTGATACAGAGTAACGCATGCCGACCCTAAGCCCAGACCTCATCGGACGAGTGAAGCGCCTGCCGCTGAAGCCGTCGGCGATGGCCGCACTGTTGCCCATGTTCGAGGCGGTCAGCAATGGACTGCACGCCATCGACGACCGGTATGGCGAGGACGCAAGGCGGCGGGGGCGGATCGACATTGAGGTGCTGCGCGCGGATCCTGGCGTGGCCTCCTCCGCCGTAGCGGGCTTCGTCGTGACCGACAACGGCATTGGCCTCAATGATGACAACTACAAGTCCTTTCTACGACCTGATTCCCAGCACAAGATCGGACGTGGGGGGAAAGGAGTCGGGCGGCTCGGCTGGCTGAAGGTCTTCAGGGACATCCGCGTCGACAGTACCTATGAAGCCGAGGACGGAAGCGCCGTCGGACTGAGTGCGCGATCGTTCGACTTTGTCCTCCGGGAGGACGAGCAGGTGGCTCTGCGGGACGGCGCGTCCGTTTCGGCGACTGGCCCTGGGACCCGCGTCAGTCTGAGGGGCTTCGATACAATCTACGGGAACAAATGTCCCGTGGATGCGGCCGCCATACGGCAGCGGATCATAGGCCACTTCATGCAGGTGCTGGCCACCGGCGCCGCGCCGGTGATCACTGTCATCGACGGCGGCGAGGTCACAGACCTGCGGGCGGCGTTCGACGACCTCGTCAGGGACACCAGCGAGCAGGCGGTCACGGTCGTGGCCGAAGACGGCCAGGAGATCATCCTGACGGTGCGGCACATGCGCGCCGCGAAGTCCATCAGGCCCGACGCGAACCACAAGAACTACAACTGGCTGTTCATGTCGGCACACCAGCGTGCCGTCGACGACGCGCCCATCGACGAGGCCATCGGGCTGAAGTCCCTGCGCGGCGAGGAGGTGTACGTCGGCTGTGTGTACGGCGACTATCTGGACGCGCATGTGAACGCCGAGCGGACGGCCTTCACCTTCGGATCGGACGAGGGACGTGCCATCCGCCGCGCCCTTGTGGACTCGATCATGGCGTACCTGGGCGACTACGTGGCGGAGGTGAAGGAGCGCAAGCGGGCCGTCGCCCGGCGCGTCATGGGGGAGTACCCGCAGTTCCTCTACCTGCAGGGCGAGATGGAGGCATTCATCGACAAGCTGGCGCCGGGCGCCGGGTCGAGGGAGCAGGTCTTCGTCGAGATGTGCCGCGACCGCTTTCGGAAGACGAACGCCGCCCATAAGGACGCGGCGGCCCTCAGAAGCGCCCCGGCCTACACCGGAGAGGTGAAGGCACGGATGGAGCAGTACCAGCGCTTCGTGGAGAAGCAGCAGCAGGGCGTCCTGGCCGAATACGTGCTGCTCCGCAAGTCTGTCATCGACATCCTCGACAGGTACATGGGGTTCCGCGACGACCGCGACTCGCACTTCCTGGAGGAGGCCATCCATAAGCTGGTCGTCCCGATGCGGACGGACTCGTCCCGTCTTGAGATCGCCGACCACCAGCTCTGGCTACTGGACGACCGGTTGGCCTTCTTCGCCTACTTCGCCTCCGACAAAGCGCTGAAGACCTACACGGACGACTCATCTCTGGACCGCCCCGACATTGCCTTCTTCTACGACACCTGCTTCGCTTGGCAGGAGCAGGAAGCAGGCAACACGGTGGTCCTCGTCGAGTTCAAGCGGCCGGGGCGCGACGATTACAACGGGGCGGAGAACCCCATACGCCAACTCATCGGCTACATCACGAAGATCCAGGGCTCAACCTCGCTGCGCGACGCCCAGGGGCGCGTATTCTCCCCCAGGCTCAAGAACGCGGCCTTCCACTGCTACGTGGTGGCCGACATCACAGACAGCCTGCGCGACGCCTGTCACGGCTATCCGTTCCACCCAACCCCGGATGGAGAGGGGCTTGTCGGGTACTTGAGGAACCCCGATGCCTATGTCGAGATCGTCTCCTACACAAAGATGTTGGGCGACGCGAAGATGCGGAACGCCATCTTCTTCCGAAAGCTTGGACTGACGGACGTCGATCCAAGTGCGCCAACTCCAAGCGAGGCTACCAGGGAAGAAGCCGACTTGGAACAGGTCGACTAGGAACGCTTTCTCCTGGGTCTTGCGAAGTCGATGGTATTGATTTTGCACAAATTCTCGAATGGATTTGTGCTGAGGTGCCCTGAGTTTTTTAGGAGATAGAAAAACCAAAAGAATGTAGGTAGATTCCGAAAATTTTTGAGTCTTTCTAAGAAACATGTCTCTGGCGCCTGCGTAGTCCAATCCCCAAACATGCCATACAGGGAAATAACAGTGAGCAATCAACAAAATGCGCTTAATTTTTACGTGCGGCATATTCGGGACTTCCGGAAGCCAGATGCTTCTTTGCCGCGGCCATTGGTTCTAATAGTTAGGGATGGCTGGAATGATTACGGCTATCGGACGCTATGTGACGTCGTATTATTTCGCGACAAGGACGATGCTGGCACCAATCTCGGTCAGACGAAGATTATGAAAATTGGGCAAGGGCTTGGGTCTTGGACATTTTCCGATGCAACTGAACCTTTCACTTGCCTTGATAAAGAAATTTATTGCTCGATTTCTGGAAGTGAAGAATATTACAAGAATATTGTAGATCTTGGTGTGGACTTGGCAAAGGAAATATTGGTATCACTATGCGATGCTGCGTATAATCCAGAAATTTTCGAGAAATTTCAGAATGATGAGTGTTTTCAGACGTCGCTGTTGAGGTACCGCGGCGACGTAATTGGTACCAGAGATATGCTCAATAGCATTCTCAACCCTGATAACAAGCTGGTAGATAATTTTACGTACAAAGTCAGGATCGGCGAAGCGCAAGCCGATCACGAAGTGGATTTTGATTTTGAATCGCACGATGGTCTTCCCTATCGAATGTTTATGCTTGCCGGTGTTAACGGGGTAGGAAAGACTCAACTTCTAGCGAAGTTGGCTATTGCTGTGAGCGGGCACGCTACCTCGGATGCTGTTAGCAGAAAGAAAGATCTTATTGAAGCTAGCATTCGTGAAAAACTAATGGCAGCAGGCGTTCTTAGTCCTCCTCCATCATTTTATTCAGTTATAGCTGTTTCATTTAATGCTTTTGATGAATTTGAGCTCCCTAAACTCAGAGAACTTAGTGGAAATATAAGATACACCTACTGTGGTATTCGCAAGGAAGATGGTTCGCTTTGTAGCTCAACGGAGTTAGTTACGCGAATTGTAAATGCGATTGGAATAATGAGTAAGGAGAGAATTAACAAGCTCAGAGATATTTTGCCTCGCATCATTGGCAATGCGGAAGCGGCAATGATTGCTATCAAACCAGAGAGCGGCGCCAAAATCTATGCAGGGCTGAGCGCTGGGCAACGGATTATACTTAACATTGTTACTCATATCATCGCGAATATTGACGAGAGATCGCTGATCTTGTTCGATGAGCCCGAAGTTCATCTTCATCCGACGCTTATGACAACGTTGGTTTCTGTGGTGAATGACTTGCTAAATGAATACAAAGCCTTTGCCATTGTATCAACTCATTCTCCTATTGTTGCGCAACAAATTCCGAGCCGGAGTATCCGTGTTGTGTCAAGAAATGGGGATGTGCCTGTTATATCCCCACCTGGACTCGAATGCTTTGGAGAAAGCCTTAGCGCGATAACGCAAAAGCTATTCGGTGCTGCTGAGGGGGACCGAGATTATACAGATGCGTTGGAAGAACTTCTGAAGAAGAACAATAACAATATTGAAGCGGTATTGTCATTGTTTGATAACGAACTTAGCCTAAACGCACAACTGTTTCTGCGCTCTATTTCGAAGGCGGAAAAATGAAACACCTGGAAATGAATTTTGATCAATGTTGGGATATTCTGATTACAACGACTAAAGGCAAAGAGCCGCCACGCAAAGGGATATTAGAGCGCCTTCTACCGGAGCTTAACATACGATACGATGAATACAAGCAAAAGTGTAAATCGTTGGAGTATGTGACAGAAACAGTCAGAAGCAATGAAGAAAAGGAAGCGCTTATACACTGCTATGAGAGCCCTCTAAAGAAAATATCGTCAATATTGCTTCCATCTCTGAAGAGGGTACAGGCTTTCTGCCCGTACTGTCTTGTGCGGCATGTCCAAACACGAGATCACTTCCTTCCTAAAGATTATTGGCCAGATTTTTCTATCCATCCAGCAAATCTGGTTGATGTATGCTATACTTGTAATCTCTCGAAAGGAAATAGACTTATAAAGCCACGCAGGAGTGTTCTTAATCCATATTTCGATGGCCTTGACTCCTGTAAATTGTTGAGGTGCGACATCGCAATCGGAGACATTATAGAAGCAAGCTACTCAATCACGAGGGATTACGGAGCTGACGAATATTTGTATGATGTAGCATGCAGGCATTTTGAAGAGTTTGGGCTGCGTCATTTGTTTGGTGCTGCCGTAGCAAGCCGAATATCTAACCTTTACATCGAGATATCAACGTGGGCATCTCAGCCTTTTGAGGAGCAAGAGATAAAAGAAAAATGGGAGAAATTGGTTGCCGGCCTAAACAAAAATGGGGCAGGGTGCAATCATTGGGAGGTCGCATTTTTCTCGAAACTTATTGAGATGGATGGTGTATCTACCCATATCAATAAAGTTGTTGGACTTTGTTGAACAGTTATATATATCGAATTGTTTCGGCGTAACTGCTTGGATCAAAAGTGGTTTGTCAACGATGAGCAAGTAGCTCAACAGGAGGACGCTACGTTGACATCGTAGGGGAGTTACACCGCCACCGGCGGCAACGTCAACTCTCGGTGGGTGCGTGCCCCCGCAACCAAACCTACAAGAAGTCCGCCGCGCTCACGCACGGCGGGCTTCTTGCCGTTTCCAGTCCTTTGCCGTTCGATGCTCGACGGCGGATCGTACCGCCGAGCGGGTGCGGTTGGCGCGCTGGTGCGTCCCTGGCATCGGCCGTAAGCATCCGGTGAGTGCCGCTGTCAGGCCACTTTCGTCTGCTCGCGGATTGCCTTCCAGTTCCAGGGCAGCAGTTCGTGCAGGCGGGTTTGGGGGATGTCGTTGATGCGGGCCAGCACGTTGGCGAGCCACACCTGCGGGTCAACGTCGTTGAGCTTGGCCGTGGTGATCAGGCCATACATGATCGCCGCCCGCTGCCCGCCGCGATCGGAGCCGCAGAACAGCCACGCTTTCCGGCCCAAAGCGATCCCACGCAGGCCGCGTTCGGCGGCGTTGTTCGTCAGGCATAGCCTGCCGTCGCCGAGGAACCGAGTGAAGCCGTCCCATCGGGTCAACATGTAGTCCATCGCCTTGGCCACGGGGGCATGGCGGGAGAGCCGGGCGCGCTCCGTCCGCATCCAATCCTCCAGCGCGGCTACCAGGGCGACGCCGTGCTCCTGGCGGGCCGCCAGCCGCTCGGCCGCCGGCTTGCCGTTCAGGGCGCGCTCGAGATCAAAGATGGCGTCGATGCGCTTCACGGCTTCCAGTGCCAGCGGTGAGAGCGGCGGGGCGTCCTTGCCGCGCCTGGTGTTCGCGGCGATGTCGGCCAGCTTGAAGAAGCCCCGCCGGGCATGCGCCCAGCACAGCACGTCGCGGATCGGCCCCGGCTTGCGGTCGGGTTCGTACAGCCGGTTGTAGCCGGCGAACGCATCGGCCTGCAGCCAGCCCGTGAAGCCGGCCAGGTGCCGTTCGGGATGCTCGCCCTTGCGATCTCGCGAATAGTGGAACAGTGCTGCCGGTGGGGCTTGGCCGGCAAACGGCCGGTCATCACGCACATACACCCACAGCCGCCCGGTGTCGGTCTTGCCCTTGGCCAGCACCGGCACCGGCGTGTCGTCTCCATGCAGGCGATCCGCC
Source organism: Azospirillum sp. A23 (assembly GCF_042938965.1). Taxonomy (NCBI): domain Bacteria; kingdom Pseudomonadati; phylum Pseudomonadota; class Alphaproteobacteria; order Rhodospirillales; family Azospirillaceae; genus Azospirillum; species Azospirillum sp. A23. The sequence goes on from NZ_CP170666.1 coordinate 426,138, forward strand.
GCCATCACATGCGCGGCGATCAGGTCGTGCAGCGGCTTCAGCACCGCGGCGGCGGTGCCCACCTGGTCGGCCAGGGTGGACAGGCTGAGCGGCACACCCTCCCGCGCGAAGCGTTCGGCCTGCCGGTTCAACGGCTGATGCTGGCCGAACTTCTCGAACAGGAGGGTGGCCAGCAGGTGGGGGCCGGCCCAGCCCCGCGGGGTGGTGTGGAAAGGCGCCGGCGGCTGGCTGATCGTCTCGCAGGCCCGGCAGGAGAACCGCTCGCGCACCGTCTGGATCACCTTCCATTGGCGCGGGATCACCTCCAGCGTCTCGGTGATCGTCTCGCCCAGCTTGCACAGCTTGTCCGAGCCGCAGCACGGGCAGCTCACCGGAGCCGCCACAACGACGCGCTCGCGCGGCAGGTGGTCGGGAAAGGGCTGGCGCGACGGCCGCTTGCGGGTGAAGGCCGCCACCGCGGTGGTTTTGGCAGCGGCCTGCTCGGCCGCCAACTCGTCCTCGCTGGCCGTTGCTTCCAGCTCTTCGAGCTGGAACTCCAACTGATCCAGCAGGCGCGCCTTACGCTCGGAGCGCGTGCCATAGAGTTCGCGCCGGAGTTTCTCGATTTCCAGCTTCAGGCCGGCGATCAGCGCCTCGGTATTCGACGCTATCGCCTTGGCCCGCGCCGCTTCGGCTTCGGCCGCGTCCGCCCGCGCCTCGGCCTGCGCCAAGGCGGCGCGCAGGCTGGCAATGTCGTCGGGCAAGGCGTCCATAGGGCCGGATTATACCCTGAAACCCGTATCAATCCTTGCTCTTCCTGCCGGATGACGGCGGGCTGATTCACTGTGCCGCAGCCTATCCGGCCGAGCGTGGCCTCCAGGTTTGCTGGGGATTGCGCCAGTCGATTGCGTCGAGCAGATACGCGAGCTGAGACGCGGAAATGGCCACGGCTCCGTCAGCCGGACTGGGCCAAATAAAGCGGCCTCGCTCAAGCCTCTTCGCGTACAGCGACATGCCGAGCCCATCGTGCCACAGGCACTTCACCATGTCGCCGCGACGCCCACGGAAGACGTATAGATCGCCGGCATGAGGGTCCCGGCCAAGCCCTTCCTGGACCTTCAGCGCCAGCGAGTTCATTCCACAACGCATGTCGGTGACCCCGCCGGCCAGCCAGACCCGCACGCCTGACGGCACCGGGATCATGCTGACCGTCCCGACAACGCGGCGATCACCGTTCCGACCAGAGCCGGATCGGCCGGGCCGGTGATCCGCAGGCGGGCCGCAGCGAACTCAACCTCGATGATGCCGTCGGGCGGAGTGCAGGAGGCTGGGGTCGGTTCCGGCGCGTCCTCCAGCGACGGCTCATCGGTGGCGACGGTGATCGGCATGAAGGCCGGCAGCCGGGGTTGCGGACCGAAGAACTGGCGGCGCCAGCGGTACAGCAGGCTGACGTCCACGCCTTGGCGTCGGGCAACCTCAGTCGCTTTGACGCCGGGCTGGAACGCTTCTTCGACCAGCCGCAGCTTCTCCTCATCAGTGAACTGCCGCCGCTTCTCCAGACCCGTAATCACCTCGACGCGTTGGATAGTCATAGGGACTGCCATAGGGATAGCCATAGGGACAGGCCCCATGATTCAGCTTCCCCGCTCGGTCACAAGGCGGCGCTCGGCGGAGGGGTACCCTCATCAGTGAACTGCCGCCGCTTCTCCAGGCCCGTAATCACCTCGACGCGTTGGATAGTCATAGGGACTGCCATAGGGATAGCCATAGGGACAGGCCCCATGATTCAGCTTCCCCGCTCGGTCACAAGGCGGCGCTCGGCGGAGGGGTACCATCGGCCGCCCCTTTGGCTTGCGGAAATGCACCATGCTGTGGCGGCCCGCCGCTGCGATGGCCGCTTCGTTGGCCTTCGAGCGGTAGGGGCTGTCCGTCCACACCCGGCTGTCGCAAGGCTTCCGGGTTGAGCAGGCCCGGCAACCGCGCGCCGTCGCGTCGTGCGGTCCGGAACCCGGTCGCCCAGACCCAGACCGAGGAACCGCGTGAACAACAGTCCCAACCATGGAATTGCGGGATATCGTTCGCGTCGTTTCTCTTTCCTCGGCCGGCGCCTACACTGATGGAACTGCCGAGGACACGAGCTTTGGACCAAGGCACCATCGCTGACGGGATCTGGAAACAACCGATCTCCGTCGTACTCAAAAACCTGGATGCGACCCCCGCCGGGCTGGGACGAACCGAGGCGGAGGCCCGCCGGCGCAGATACGGCCTCAACCAGCCGCTGGCGCGCCGCCGCCGGCCGCTGTGGCTGCAATTCCTGACCCGCTTCCTCAATCCCCTGGTGCTGATCCTGCTGTTCGCCAGCGGCCTGTCGGCGGCCACCGGGAACATCACCAGCTTCGTCATCGTGATCGTCATGGTCGTGCTCAGCGTCACCCTGGACTTCGTTCAGGAGATGCGGGCCGAGAACGCCGTGGAGGCGCTGCGCCGCACCGTCGCCGTGCGTGTGCAGGTGCGCCGGGACGGGGTGGAGGTATCGGAGCCGGTGGATCAACTGGTTCCAGGCGATGTGGTCCGTCTGGCCGCCGGCGATCTGGTTCCAGCCGACTGCCGCCTCCTCGAAGCGCGCGATCTGTTCGTCAACCAGGCCATGCTGACCGGGGAGCCCTACCCGGCGGAAAAGCGCATCGATGCCGTCGCGATCCCGGCCGAAGATGCGGAGAAGGCGCTCGACACCATATTCATGGGGACCTCGGTCATCAGCGGCAGCGCCACCGCCCTGGTCTGCCGGACCGGCGACGCGACGGCGTTCGGTCAGTTGAGCGGCACCCTGCAGGCGCCTCCACCTCCCACCGCCTTCGAACTGGGCATCCGCCAGTTCGGTTTCCTCATACTGCGCCTGACAATCTTCCTGGTGTTGTTCGTACTGGCGGTGAATGTGCTGTTCCAGCGGCCCTGGCTGGAATCCCTGATGTTCGCCCTGGCCCTGGCGGTCGGGCTGACGCCGGAACTGCTGCCGATGATCGTCACCGTCACGCTGGCGCGCGGAGCGATGCGGCTGGCGGAGCGCCGTGTCATCGTCAAACGGCTGGCGGCCATGCACAACATCGGCGCCATGGACGTGCTGTGCACCGACAAGACCGGGACACTGACGGAAGCGACGATCCGGATGGTCAGGCACCTGGATTTCCGTGGCGCGGAGAGCGAGCGCGTCTTTCGGCTGGCCTACCTGAACAGCCATTTCGAAAGCGGCATCAAGAGCCCGCTGGACGAAGCCATCATCGCCTTCCGCTCCCTCGACGTGACCGGCTGGCAAAAGATCGACGAGGTGCCCTTCGACTTCGAGCGGCGGCGCGTCTCGGTTCTCGTTACCGATGGCACCGAGCGGCTGCTGGTGGTCAAGGGGGCGCCGGAAGACGTTCTGCGGCAGTCCACCCATTACGAAGGCGAAGGTGGCGTCGAGAAGCCGCTCGACCCGGCGGCCCGGGCAGAACTGGATGCCCTGTTCCAGAAACTGGGAGAGGATGGGTTCCGGGTGCTGGCGATCGCCTCCAAGGCGATGGGACGGGATCATACCTCTGCCGCGCTGGGAGATGAAAGCGAACTGGCCTTCGCCGGCTATGCGGTTTTCCTCGATCCCCCCAAGGCGAGTGCCATGGCGGCGATCCGCGATCTGACCGGGGCCGGGGTGGCTGTGCGCCTTCTGACCGGCGACAACGAGCGGGTGACGCGTCACGTCTGCGCCGAACTCGGCCTGCCCGTCATCGGCCTGATCACCGGCGACGATCTGCGGGCGATGAGCGAAGAGGCGTTGCGTGCCCGCCTCCCCAAGGTCAACGTGTTCTGCCGGGTGACGCCGGCCCAGAAGGAACGCGTGCTTTTGGCGTACAAGCGCTCCGGCCGGGTGGTGGGTTTCCTGGGCGACGGGATCAACGACGCCTCCGCCCTCCATGCTGCCGACGTCGGCATTTCGGTCGACAGCGCCGCCGACGTTGCAAAGGAGGCAGCCGGCCTGATCCTGCTCGACCACGATCTGTCGGTGGTGCACCAGGCGGTGATGGAGGGGCGCCGGACGGTGCAGAACGTCACCAAATACATCCTGATGGGAAGCAGTTCGAATTTCGGCAACATGTTCAGCATGGCGGGTGCGTCGCTGTTCCTGCCCTTCCTGCCGATGCTGCCGACCCAGGTGCTGCTCAACAACCTGCTCTACGATGCGTCGGAGGCCGGCGTTCCGCTCGACAACGTGGAGGCGGAGGCGTTGGCCCTGCCGGTGCAGTGGGATCTGCGGCTGATCCAGCGCTTCATGCTGGTGCTGGGCCCAGTCAGCTCCCTGTTCGATTTCCTGACCTTCTACGCCTTGCTTCACCTGTTCGACGCCGATGAGGCGCTCTTCCAGACCGGATGGTTCGTGGAGAGCCTTGCCACCCAGGTGCTGGTCATCTTCGTGATCCGCACCCGCCGCAGCCCCTGGCTCAGCCGACCCAACGCAATTCTGGCCGGGTTGTCGCTGGGAGCTGCCGCCGTCGGCGCGCTGCTGCCGCTGACGCCGCTGGCATCCTTCTTCGGCTTTGTGGTTCCTCCAGCCTCCTTCTATCTGTTCCTGGTGGCCGCCGTCGTCACCTATCTGGTTCTCGTGGAGATCGTCAAGCGGGTGTTCTTCCACTACATCGCTCCACGACGGTGATGCGGAACTCGGGGCGTCGGCGGACTCCATCCTGAGAAGTTGGCGTTCAGGCGACCCCGCGGGAGACTGGCCTCCCGAGGCCGGTCATGATGTTGAAAACCTTGCAGCCGACGCGGGCCTCGACGTTCCGCGTCGGGAGAGTCCGACAACCCGTCGCGATCAGTCGAACGGCTTCTCGCTTGAACTCTTTGGTCACCTTACGCCGTTGACCGTTACCCGCCAAACCTCCCAGTCCCTCAGGCTATGGATGGAGGTCCTTCATTTTCTCCGGGCAAGTCCATCCAATCGTTGCTGGGTTGGAAAGGAAAGACCAAACTCTCTTCGGAACCGGCACGTTGGGGGGGGGTGGCAACGAAAAATTGCAGGGGATGAATTATTTTTCCCCTCTCAAATCTCAAATACCACCAGTTGTAGTGCTTCCATATGTTGGTGCCGCCAATATGAGAAGACGGACTCCCCATCAGCGTGCATAGCCATTGCTTTTGTCCAACTGTAAATCGATGGCCAAAAGCTTATGCTCTACGTGAAACATGATTAAAGGGAGCGGCGGATGTCCCATAAGCTGCTGAACGACCGTCGTGTCCTCATTGTCGAGGACGAGTTCCTCGTCACCGTCGTTCTGGAGGCGGCGCTCCAAGAGGCAGGCGCCAGTGTGGTTCGGCTTGCCGCTTCGACCGTGGATGCTCTTGCACTGATTGAAGCCGAACCCTTCGATGTTGCGCTTCTGGACGCCCGATTGGATGAAGAGCCGGTCGCTGACGTTGCCGAGGCTTTGGAAAAGCGAGGCATTCCATTCGTTTTCCATTCGGGATATGGACCAGAACATCTTCCAAGCAGCCATCGTCATCGCCCCCTGCTCCGTAAGCCATCACTTTCATCCAGTGTCGTCCATGCACTGTACGAGGCGATGAAATAGCTGGAACCGGGCGGAAGGCCCATTGCAGCGAAAGACGCCGACTCTCTGCCGGCCTCTTATGGTTCGGTTATGTCCCCCATCATCGTTGGGTCGACGGTGGACACGGCTATCCTGCGCCATGCCTTTCAAGGTTTTCCACTTTGATGGGCTCGTCGGTGCCCGTTCATGCCATGGCAGTGCACAACATGCGCACGATGGCAGCGGGGGGCAGGGCTTCCGGAGCAGCGGTCTTTGTCGGTGTCATTGCGGAAGGAGTTCCGGCCCGTATCCCGAGTGGAAGACAAAAGGCTTCGAGCGCGTCGGCGACGGCAGTCACCCGCTCATCGTCGAGCCGGACATCCAGGATGGCGGCATCGAAATCTTCCCGTTCGATCAGCGCCAGAGCGTCCGCCACGCAGCTGGCCATGCCGACGATGGTGGCTCCCTTGCAGGATTTCCTCCAACGCCATGGCGATCAGCAACTCGTCCTCGACGATCATGATCCGGCAGCCTTCCAGGTGCTTTCCGGTCATCGGGCATTCTCAAGGGAGGCGGGGCTTTCGTCGTCGCTCCTCGTCTGGGCGACCGGTACGGTGAACGTCGCCTGGAGGCCGGTCGGATCGTAATCCACCATGACATCGCCGCGCAGTTCGTAGCGGATTTGCTGGGTGATCAGCTTGGAGCCGAAGCCATGATGGGTGGGAGGCGACACGGGGGGACCGTCCGTCTCGCGCCAATGGACAAGCAGCACCGCATCGGCATCCCTTTGCCCGAATTCCCAGGTCACGACGACGCGCCCTTCCGCCACGGACAGTGCGCCGTATTTCAGCGCGTTGGTCACCAACTCGTGGATCACCATGCCGAGCGCCAACGCGGCCTTGGGCCGGAGTTGAACGGCAGGTCCATCGACGGCAAAGCGACCTTCGCTGGTGGCATAAGGCTTCACCTCATTGAGCACGACGTCGTTGAGGGGAATATTCCCCCAACCGTCACGGGTCAGCAGATCGTAGGTGCTGGCAACCGCCTGCAGGCGCCCGAGAAACGCCGTGCATTCCGGTGCCTCGGCAATCGCCTTCAGCGTCTGCTGGGCCAAGGCGGTGACGACGGCCAGCATGTTCTTGACGCGGTGGTCGAGTTCACCGATGAGCTGGCGCTGCTGCTCCTCGGCGTCCTTGAGCGACGTCACGTTCACAAAAGTCAACAACAGGCCTTCCAGATCGTTGCGGGCTTTCCGGTAAGGCAGGATACGCATCATGTAGTGCCTGGTCCCGTCCCTGGACCGAACCGCCTTTTCCACGATCGCCGGGTCGGTAAGCGCATGTCTCAGATCCCGATCCAGATCGACCTGATCGAGATGGCTGACGATATCGGTCAGCGGACGACCGCGGTCGCTCGCGATCAGATTGAAAATCTGGGTGATCGCCGGCGTGAAACTCCGGATCAGCAGGGATCGGTCCAGGAAGATGATCCCGATCTGGGTGCTGTTGAACAGATTCTGGAGATCGCTGTTGGACTGATCCAGCTCCTCAACCTTGCTGTTGAGTTCGATGTTGACAGCGTGGAGCTCCTCATTGACGGATTGCGTTTCCTCTTTGGCTGTTTCCAGCTCCTCATTGGTCGATTGCAGTTCCTCGTTGACCGAGATGAGTTCCTCGTTGGCGGACTTCAGTTCCTCCAATGAGGTTTCATACTCTTCGATCGTGCTCTGGAGACGCTCCTTGGTATCGCGAAGTTCACGTTCCAGCTGCTCCACCGCACCGGGATCCTGGCCCCAGTGACGCTCCTTGCCGTAGATTTCCTCCGCAGGACTTGGACCTCCGACATCGGAAAACAGGACCAGGAAGGAGGGTTCCCCGTCGCGGTCGAACGGCTCGATCGTCAGATCGAGCATTTGGACACGATCGTCCACCTCCACCGCCAGGTGCTTGCGGGTTACCGGCTTGTGGGTCTGCATCGCCTCGTGCAGGGCGCCGCGAAGATCGAGCCGCAGTCCCTTGCGGGCCATCGCCAGAAGCTGGCGGTTCGGGGCGCCGGGAGGCGCCTGAAGGTACTTGCCGGTGTTGGCGGAATAATAGACCACCTCACTGTTCTGATTGACGACGACATGGGCCGGAGCGAAACGCTCCAGCACGCGCGCCTCCACATGCCCACGCAGATTGGCGGCGTTGGACTGGATCGAGCGGGGGGTCTCGGCCGATCCGCGAGGCGTGCGGCCGCCATGCTCCGCCATGGCGAAGGGAATGGTCACGGAAACCGCATCCTGCCGGCGGAACAGGCGATGTTTTTTGTCTATGGGCACGAACAGCGTCTGATGCTGCCCGATGGTCTCGGCCACGCCGAGGAAAAGATAGCCGCTGGGGCGCAATGCATAGTGGAACATTGGGATCACCTGATCCTGAAGTCCCATCCCCAGGTAAATGAGCAGATTGCGGCACGAAATCAGGTCGATGCGTGAAAAGGGCGGGTCACGGACGACGCTGTGCGCCGAGAAGATGCACAGGTCGCGCACCTCCTTGCGAACGAGATAGCTGGTGCCGTCCTCAGTGAAATGGCGTTTGAGCCGGTCCGCCCGCACATCCCGCACCAGATTGGCGGGATAGCGCCCGGTGCGTGCCACTTCCAGGGCATGCTCGTCGATGTCGGTGGCGAAGACCTGGATCTTCGGCACGCTGTGGAGGGTTTCCGCATATTCGGACAGCAGCATGGCGATGGAGTACACCTCCTCGCCGGTGGCGCAGCCCGGTACCCAGACGCGCACCGCATCGCCGGCGCTTTTCCCGGCGAACAGATGCGGGATGACGAGTTCCTCCAGCGCCTGGAAGGTCTCGCCGTCGCGGAAGAAGGTGGTGACGCCGATCAGCAGATCGCGAAACAGTGCCGCGGCTTCCGTACGGTCGTCACGCAGGTGTTCGACATAGCTGTCGATGTCCGTCAGCCGCAGGGCCTGCATCCTGCGTTGGACACGGCGGAGGAAAGTGTTGTGCTTGTAGCCCTGGAAATCGTGCCCGATCTGATTGCGCAGAATGGTGGTGATGTTTCTGCGTGCCGCTTCCAGCCGCGCATCCTCTTGAACATCCTTCTCACCCGTCAGATCGCCCAGCGACGTGGCGGTTCGCGCGTAGTCCACCAGCGTCGCCGCCATCGTTTCCACCGGCGCGACAAGGTCGACGACGCCGGTGGCGATGGCGCTGTTCGGCATGCCGTCATGGCGGGGAATTCCGTCATGCCCCTGGGCGATGGTGAAGCCGCCCCGTTCCTTGATCGCCTTGACGCCCAGGGTGCCGTCGCTGCCGCCGCCCGACAGGATGATGCCCACCGCTCTTTCACCGCAGTCGCTGGCGAGCGAGCTGAGGAAGAGGTCGATGGGGTTGCGCTCGCGGCGGGAGGCGCTGTCCGGCCGGACATGCAGCCGGCCGCTGTCGATGGTCAGCAGGGTTCCTGGCTGCAGGGTGTAGATGCGGTTTGGCTCGACCAAATCCCCGTCGCAGGCCTGATGCGCCGGCGTGGGCGTGCATCGGCCGATGATGTCGGCCAGCAGGCTTTCGTGTTCCGGTGACAGATGCGTCACGACCACGAAGGCCATGCCGCTGTCGGCAGGAACGGCGCCGAACAGCCCCTCCAAGGCCTCCACCCCGCCAGCGGATGCGCCGATCCCGACGATTGGGAAGGATGCCTTGTCGCTCATGCTGCTGCTGCCCTTCCACAGATCCTGACGATCCGGATCGATGTCGTTTGAGGATGCCGGGGATGGCGCTCTTGTCGGCGATGAGCTTTTCTACATTTCAACTGGAGCACCCCCTCGGGACGATGGCCGGCCGTCCCTGGTGGCGTTCTTCCTCACAGTCGATGCCAAATTCTGACGCGGACGGTCAACTCACTCTCTAGCACCTTCCTTTGGTTGGGCACCACCGTCATCGTCCCAGTTGCGAAGCAGAGTGCCGCGCTCCCGCTGGAGTAGACGCTCATCGTTGATCCTCACGGTCACCGGTGGCACGGACGCGGTTTCAATGAACATTTTCCCGTTCAGGAAATGGACTGACGACGAACGTTGTTTCAGTTGTACGGTTTGCATGACGACACCTCTTCTGCGGTAAAGTTCGGTGCGGAACGGCTTTCCGCGATAGACGGAGCATTGCTCCGCCCGGTCCTCGCAACAATGTTCATCCGGGCAGGAGAGTTCCGTTTCCCGCCGGTTCCAGGAGCCGGTCCAGTTCATCGGGGTCGATGAGCACCGTCTGCTCCATGGCCATTCCGCGATTGGAATGCGGAAGACGGAGCCAGGTCGCGCTGCGCCGATACACAGGGAAGGAGAGCGAGTCGATCAACTCCTCGTCGGTCTCCACGATATAGCTTCCCGCCGGTTGCACCCCGTCGACGCCGCTCAAGGCAAAAGGATGGGCGAACGTTACGGTCCTGCTGGTGGTGCGGGTGAATGCGGTGGTCATCGAAGGGTGCTCCCATTCATGTCCGGCGGATTTCCTTGAAAGCAGCTGTCTATCCGCCCGAACTGGAGAACAGCAGCCCGGCAAGAAAGCCGACTGAGACGCCAAGTGTCAGATAAGCCATGTTCTTCCATTTCGGCGCTGACAAAGCCCAGGCGGCACGCTCTGAAACCATCCACTCCGACAACGTCCCGTGCGTGAGCGACATGGCGATCTCCTTCCGGATATTTGCTTCGAAATATGGTGTCGCCAAATTTTATTACAATGGAGAGGGGCAAATAATTACATTGATGCTTATTTGATTCGGACTGCCGCCAGCCTCCGCTGGACAGGATCCTCTACCTAGATGATTCTTGAGCGTCCCTCAGGCTGCCTTCTCACCATTTGGTGCGATGGAGCAACGACTTGCATGCCAAAGCACGCGGCAAAAACCTGCCATACGCGGCCCTGACCGATGTGAGCCACGGCTCAAAAAAACATGGACCGGACCGCCTCGACCGACTGCCAGACGGTGATTGCCGTGGCGATGAGAACGGCGGCGGCCATCGCCAACGACACTGCCAGCAACACCCCGTCCTCTTCCAGATAGGCCAAGGCGATCAGCATGATCGTCACCGCCGGGACGACGTTGCTCAGCGGAATGGGAACGAAGAAGACGCCTGCCAGCACGAGGACGACCAATCCGACCACGCGCGTCGTCGTCTCGAACGGCATCTTCCAGCGTGGGCGTATGACCGTCTCCATGCGCCTCAACACCGGCACGGTACGATCGACCATACCGACCAGGCGCTGTGTCGAGAAACGCCGCGACATGATCGTCCTGGGAAAGACCGGCGTTTCCCGTGCGAGGATCATCTGGAACGCGGGAATGGTCAGCAGCAGCCCGACGACCGGCGATGTTCCCGGAGTCAGCCCGATCAGTGCCAGCAACAGCAGAACGACGCCGAAAGAGCGCTTGTGCAGCCTGTCCAGCAGCCAGCCGAATGTAACGCCCTCGGCCGGAGCTTCTGCGAGCAGGCCACGCAAAACCTCGGATGTCGGGATATGCGGAGGCAAGACCGCGGTCATGACCGCATCGCTCCTGCCGTTTCGGTGGGACGATACCTGCCTGTCATGCCGGGATCGACACCGTAACGGTCGTGCCGGCGCCGGACCCGACGGTCAGACCGCCTTTGACCTGCTCGGCCAGCAACTCCATCAAGGTGAGGCCGAGCGACCCCGTGCGTCGTTTTTCGGCCATGCCGATGCCATCGTCACTGATGCTCATGCGCAGGACTTCGTACGAGATTTCCCGGAACGAGACGGCGATGCGGCCGGATCGCCCGTCCGGGAAAGCGTATTTCAGCGCATTGATCATCGCCTCGTTGGCGATGAGGGCCAGCGGGATGGCCCGATCCGGTTTCAGGAACACCTCGTCGGCGTCGACATCCAGCACCACATGCAAACTCTGTGCAGGCTCGAAGGACGCCAGCAGGTCGCGGCACAGCATCCGCAGATATCCCCCGAACTCGATCTCCTGCAGCCCCTGCGTCCGGTAGAGCTTCTCGTGGATCTCGGCCATGCGGTCCAGCCTTTCCACGGCGCTGTGCAGCGCCTTCTGCACGGCCGGCTCCCGGCCATGTGTGAGGTCCAACTGGATGCGCAGGAAGGACGAGGCCATCTGGAGGGTGTTTTTGACGCGGTGGTTCACCTCCTTCATCAGGTTGTCCTTGTCGCGCAGCAGTACGTCCTTGTCGGCAAGGGTGTTGCGCAGCACACGCTCCACCTCGGTGCGGCGCTCAACTTCGGCGGCAAGTTGGCGATTGAGTTCATCCAGCCGCCCGGTACGCACCGACACACGGTGATCGAGTTCTTCGTTGAGCTGGCGCAATCCGTCTTCCGCCGCCTTGCGCTCGGTGATGTCGACAAAGGACACGAAATGGTGGCGGATACGGTCTTCTTCGAAAACGGGTGCGACATGCTGGAGCACCCATAGCGGCTTTCCGTCCCTCCGATAGAGACGGACCTGACGCACGATGGGCTCGCCGGCGCGTAGGGCAAGGCCAATGGCGCGCGCCACCGCCGGGTCGGTGCCGGAGCCGGACAGCAGGTGATAGCTCTTGCCCAGAATCTGTTCGCGCGCATAGCCGCTGAGCCTGGTGAATGCTGCATTGGTGAAGACGATCGGGATATCCGGCAGGGTGGGATCGGCGATCAGCATGGGCATCAGGGTCGTTTCCGCGGCCACCATGAAGGGGCCTCCGCGCGCTGCCTCCATCCTGACCATTCTCTCTGCGTCCTGTTGGTCGCGGGGATTATCGGGCATGCAGCGCTCCTTCGTCCGATCCATTATTCGAAAAGGATATAGCCGCTGAATGCAGCCTTCCCAGGCGAAGAAGTGGCAGAGCCTGTTCGCCAGATTGGCGCCAAATGGAAAAATATACCGATTGATTCACGGCAAAAATCTCCTGATCTTCTTGCGTATGTAAAATATAGATTTACGAACACCAAAAGAACATCTCCTTTATAACCGGCAATTTATAGTTCATAATTTCAGTTTATGTTTTCAAAGCCATTGATATTTTGCGGTGCGGTATAATATTGGATTAAGTCATCGAGGTAGAGCACAGCGCTCCCTTTCAGCTCTCGCACCCCAAACAGTCATGGAGACGTCATGGACGACGGCACTCATCCCACCCCCACCATTCGCCCGACCAATCGCCCTACCATTCGCAGTGCCAGCGACGAAGCCGCGGCGGGTAACGACGCGCCGAAGGGCGCCGGCATCCGCAGCGCCAGCGAGGAGCACACGGCGAAACCTGCCCGCGAGCTTGGTCAGCAGCCGAGGCCCTGGCCGCCGAGGCTGCCCGGCGCTTCAGACAACCAGGGCTTTCCGGAATCCGTCCGGACCGCCGGCCAGAGATTTGACCGTGCTCTCAAAGACGGTCTCGACGAGGGTGGCGGTCGGGCCACGGCACTCGGCGGTGCCCTGATGGCAGGCTATGGAACGGCCATTTCAGAGGCGGTCTCCTTCATGGGCCAAGCCGCGGAACGCCAGAACGAACTGTTGGGCAGCATGCTTCAGGCCCGCGGCCCACAGGACATCATGACGGCAGGACAACGCTACCTGCTCGGCGGATGGCTGGCCTTCTTCGAGGCCAATGTCCGCGTCGCCCAGGCTGCGTCCCGGCTGTCGCAAGACACCGCGCACAGCCCGCCCCGGCCTGGCGCCTGAGGCCGCCGGCGCTCTTCAAAGCCGCATGACAGTATTTCGGGAGGATCTCCATTGACCGGTTCGGAAAAGGAGACGCAGACGCTTCTCACCGTCGAAGAGCAGGTGGGCGTCCGCAAACGCCGACAGGTCACCGGGACCGTCCGCGCCAGCACCTTCAGCCATGAGCGGGAACAGGCGGTCGAAGCCGACCTGTCGATGGAAACATTGGAGGTCGAGCGGCTTCCCATCGGACGGTTCGTCGATGGCCCGATCCCCGACCGCCAGGACGGCGACACCACCGTCATCTCGGTGATCGAGGAGGTGGCGACGGTGGAGGTCCGCCTGAAGCTGGTGGAGGAGGTCCGGATCACCCGCCGCACCGCGAGCCGCAAGATGACCGACCACGTCACGCTGCGCCGTCAGGAGGTCGTCATCGAACAGGAGCCGTCTTTGGACACCCCCGTGACCTGAGCGGCCTGACTTACCTCAAGAAATTGAATACTTTAAATCCTACTGGAGACTATCATGAGCACGATCATCGTTGGACTTTACAAGGAAAGCGGTTCCGCCAAGAAGGCCTTCCAGGCCTTGGTCGCGGCGGGCTGCCAGGAAGCGGACATCGAGACCTTCGGCGGCGCCGATAGCGCCGACAAGGCCGCCCAGGGCCTGCTGGGGCACGGTTTCGACAAGGAACTGGCCGAGCAGTACGGTGCAGCCATCCGCCAGGGCCACACCCTGGTGGCGGCCGACATCGCCGACCAGGATGCCGACGCGGCGGAAGCCATCCTCGATGAAAACGGGTCCGTTGACCTGCCCGAGCCCCCGGCGGCGGGTAAGCCGGCCCAGAAGGCGGGCAACGGCGGCAGCATCGAGCAGGAGACCCTCCAGTCGGTGAAGGAGGAGGTCGAGATCGGCAAGCGCCGGGTCGCCAAGGGCGGGGTGAAGGCCACGTCGGAGGTTACCGAGACGCCGGTCCGGGAAACCGTGACGCTGCGCGACGAAACGGTGGATGTGGAACACCGCAAGGTCGACCGGCCCCTGAGCGCCGACGAGGAGAAGGCCGCCTTCGGTGAGAAGACCATCGAACTGACGGCGACCTCCGAAACGCCGGAAATCACCAAGGAAGCCCGCGTGGTCGGGGAGGTCGTGTTGTCCAAGACCGCTTCCGAACAGGAAAAGACCGTGGAAACCGTCGCCCGCCGCAGCGATGTCAAAGTGGAGCCCGTCGGAAACAAGCCCGGCAACAAGCGCTGATCTGAAGCGTGCACAACAGATAGGGCGGCCGTTCGGCCGCCCCCGCCGCAGCGGATATAACCTGCGGCGGAGCGGTTGAAGGTCTTTCGAAATAACTCACAGATTCAATTATCGTTTATCGGTATATTTCTCTCAATAGAAACACAAAGAGATTTTAAAATATCGAATGTCTGCTTATGCATTTCGGGGATATACCATTGTAGAAACCTTTGAGAACCCCACTTTAATTATTTCAAAGCCACCCCAGGCCTGCTCATTTTTGCCGAGGATCGCAAATCCGAGGTGTTTCCTGGCGTGACTCGATCCGGATGGCATGGCTGCCGCCATTGCCGACAAACCGGCCCACATCGGAGACGCTTTATGAATTCCCGGACAAGGCTGGCCTTCTTCATTCTTAAAACCCACGCCGGATGGATCGTCCGTGCGGACGGCTTCGTCTATCCGCCCTGCGCCGACCAGATCGATGCGCTCACCAAAGCCATTCGGGAAGCGAAAGCAGCGGAACGCCTCGGCTTCGCCAGCGTCGTGCTGGCGCAATCGGCGGCAGGGGAGCCCTGCCATGTCCGCTGGTGCTGTGCCGGCAATGACGGGGCGGCACAGGCGGTTATGAAGCCTCCCTATCCAATAATTCCGGCCATGGCTGACCTCCTGACGCCGGGATCGGTATCGGAGGAACGTCCGTGACCCCCCTTCTCCATTCCATCGAGGGGCGGTGCCCCTGTGGCGCCGATGCGTTGCGTGAACAGCTGCGCTGGATGAATGCCGAGCGCCGCTGGCATCCAACTGTCTACGGCGTATCGCCGGACCAGCGTCCCCCCGCCTTTACACCACCGAGCCATGTCAGCCTGCCGCAGGGTGCCACGCTGACCCGCCTTACCAGAGCCTGTGCCGCGGTTGGTGCGGCCGCCATCAAGGAACGGTGATCCCATGAGCCTATCAGCCCATTATACCGTGTCATGCCGTACGGACGGGTGGTTCGTCGGGCTTGAGGGGGAACGCTACGGCCCCTTTCCCAACGGACAGGTCGGTGCCCTGATCGCCGCCGTACAGGCCGCCAACCACGCCGGAAAGGACGGCCACGATGCCCGCGTGCTGTTGCGTATGGCGGATGGCCGGACCGGCGCCGTCTGGATATTCGGCGTGGACAGCTACCCGTCGCCCTGGGTGGAGGAGTTGCATCGGATTGCACAGCTGCCGCGGCGCGAACGCACACGCATACCGGTCCCGGCCTTTCTTTCGACGGCTCTGCACCCCATGATCCCGGATTCTGCGGTCGCTGGCCGGGCGTGACCAGCCGGGCCAAGGTTTCCTTCGTTTGTTCAGATATGAGTTCCAAAATATTTTCTTAATTATAAGCTGGAAATTTCTCAAAATATCGGGTCGTCATTTCAATATTTTGAGTGCAATTCTGCCAGATTATTTTAGAAAACTGGAGTATCTGGTAATGTCTCTTGTTTCCGTATCCTTGATAGACGCGAACAATCTGTTTCGCCATGGCTTGAAAGCCATGTTCGCGGAGCAGGGCTTTCACATCGCCAAAGAGACCTCGTCTCTCAAGTCGGCGCTCCAGGTCGTCCAGGAGGGCGACGCATCGCAGGTCATTCTGATCGACCCTGTCGGCATCGGCGACTTCACGGATCTTCTCCGGTCACTGAAGGTGGCCTGTCCGGACACGCATGTGGTGGTGCTTACCGGCACGCTGGACCCGGAAATCATGACGAAGGCCATCCATGCCGGTGCGGACGGATTCTTGATGAAGGACATCTCCATGGAGGCGCTGGCGCAATCGTTGCGGCTTGTCATGATCGGCGAAACGGTCTTCCCCAGCGCCTTGGCCGCACTGCTGATCGGCGGTCGCCTGAGTGGTGCCGCCGATCTGGCGGCGCCGCACAAAGGTGTTTCCAAGCGCGAGGCGCAGGTTCTGCGCTGCCTGCAGAATGGCAGCTCCAACAAAATGATCGCCAACCACCTCCGGATCACCGAGGCGACCGTCAAGATCCACCTCAAGAGTTTGCTGCGCAAGATCGACGTCTCGAACCGCACCCAGGCCGCCCTCTGGGGTCGCAACAACGGCTTTGCGGATGCAGAATGACCTGACTTTCTCCGGCGGCATGTTGGGATTGCCGCCGTGCCGGCCATGGATGGAAGCGTAAAGCCGGCGACGCGACACTCACCGCAAGGGGCTAGACGTCCTCCGGCCCATTGCGAAGCGGTTGGCCGCAACCGGACAGATCAGCCGGTTATCCCGTTGGTCCAGGCGCAGGTTCTGCCAACCTGTTGTTATAGAAGGTGTGGCTGAGCCACATATTCGCTGGATCGCGTCGGTGCGCAATCAATATTTTCCCGTTCCGAGTAGCGTTTCTTTGCAGGATAACACATCTATTTTTGCTGAACCTCACGAAGATCGAAAATAACAGAGTTATAAAAATTATTGATTGACAGATTATAACTTGCGCATTAACCTTATATTTATTGTATGATGATTCTGAAAATACCGTGAATTTGTGGACGCAATTATTCTAACTTTTGTCTGTTTGAGATCATGCAGCAAATTTATAAGCACTCTAATTGTTTAGTGTCTATAGGCCAGATCCATGCTCTCCTGCCATGAAATCCGGCGGGGAGAGGCTTGGCTATAAGTTTCGCTGGCTGGGATCATCGTATTGGCAGGAGGCGATCATGATGTCGGCGGATGAAGGCACGGATCGTCATTGTCAGGACATTCCCCTTATGGATCAGGATGAACAGCGGCGCCTGCGGCCCGGCCCTTTGGCGATCGTCGGTATCGGTGCCTCGGCTGGCGGCCTCAAAGCCATCACGGCCCTGCTTAGAGCGGTACCGGCTGACAGCGGCTTGGCCTTTGTGGTGATTCAGCACCGGATTCCGAACAATGAACGATTGCTTGCCGACCTGTTGAGAAATGTGACGGTGCTGTCGGTCCATACGGCTCATGACGGGATTCCGCTGGAGGCCGATCACATCTACATCGCTCCGGCGGGTCGGTTGCCGACCATGGAGGCCGGCCAACTGCGCATCCGCGAATCGCGGCAGTCTGTCGACGCGACCCTGCCCATCGACGTCTTCTTCCGCACACTGGCGACCGACCAGCAGGAGAAGGCGATCTGCGTCGTGCTGTCCGGTACCGGCGCCGACGGCACCAATGGACTGCGTTCGATCAAGGAATGCGGTGGACTGGTGGTCGTGCAGGATCCGACGACCGCCGACTTCGACGGCATGCCGGGCAGCGCCATCGCCACCGGCATGGCCGACTATATCCTGCCGCCGGAGCGCATGCCTGGCGCCATCGTCGATTTCGTCCACCAACCCTATATCGGCCCGGCAACGGTTCAGAAGGCCGAAGCGCCGGACGGCGCACTGGACGGCATCCTAGATCTGCTGAGCGCGCACACCAAGCGCGATCACAGGGCTTACAAGCCGCGGTCGCTGACCCGCCGCATCGAGCGGCGGATGGGGATTCACCATATCGCCGATATGACGGAATACCGGGCGTTTCTGGGCACCCACCCGGCCGAAATCGAACTGCTGTCCCGCGACATCCTGATCAGCGTGACGCGCTTTTTCCGCGATGGTCCGGCGTTCGACATCCTGGCCGGAGAGTACGTCGTCCCGCTGGTGCGGAACCAGCCGGCGGGCAAGCCGATCCGTGTCTGGGTCCCGGCCTGCGCCACCGGGGAAGAGGCTTACTCCATCGCAATCCTGTTGATGGAGGCCTGCACACGGAGCGGCGTATCCCCCGGCTTCCGGGTCTTCGCAACCGACGTGGACAATCGGGCGCTGACCGTCGCCCGCACCGGCCTGTATCCCGAAACCATCACGGTCGACGTGTCGGTCGACCGGCTCGCCCGCTTCTTCACAAAGGTCGAGGGCGGCTACAAGGTCGCCAAGCCATTGCGCGATGTGGTTTCCTTCGCCCAGCACGATCTGCTCAGCGATCCGCCTTTTTCCAAGCTCGACCTGATCAGTTGCCGCAACATGCTGATCTATATCGAGCCGGACGTGCAGAAGGCCCTCTTCGCCCTGTTCCATTTCGCCTTGTTGGGTAATGGCGGCCTGTTCCTCGGCACGGCGGAGAACCTTGACACGCTCTCCAACCTGTTCGCGCCTCTTTCAAAAAAATGGCGCGTTTACCGGAAAATCGGTGCGACGCGCAGCAGTGCGATGGCAGTCCCGCCGACGGGCGGGCGGTCTGCGGTCCCGGTGCCGACACTGCCCACCCCTTTGCGCGGCACCAGCCCGGCGGACATCATCCGACAGGCCCTGCTGCTTGAATACGCGCCGGCGGCAGTTCTGATCGACGGGCTGCATCGCATCCAGTATCTCTTCGGTCCGACCGGCGATTTCCTCGACCTGCCGACGGGAGAACCGCCCTGGGATCTGACGGCGATGGCACGCGGAGAGTTGCGCCTGCAACTCCGCCGCGCCGTCGCACAGGCGCTCGCCTTGCATGGCCGGGTTCAGATCTCCGGAATCCGGCACAAGCGTCACGGCGTTGTGATGCCGGTGACCGTTCTGGTTATCCCGGTGCGTTTCCCCCGGGCCGGCAATGACTTGCTTCTGGTGACATTCACGGCGGACCACGCTGCACCAAGCACACCGGTCGCCGACACCGCGCCGCTGCCGATGGAAATTGACGGCGTCGAGCAGCTCGAAAACGAACTGCGCATGACCCGTGAGGAGTTGAACGACACCATCGAAGAACTCGGCGCCACCAGCGAGGCGCTGCGGGTCGCCAACGAGGAGATCCTATCGATCGGCGAGGAGTTCCAGTCGACCACCGAGGAGCTGGAGACATCAAAGGAAGAGCTGCAATCCCTCAACGAGGAACTCAGCACGCTGAACTCCCAGCTGCATGAAAAGGTCGACGAGCTGGAGGCGACCACCAACGATCTGGGCAATCTGCTGAGCAGCACCGACATCGCCACGGTCTTCCTGTCGTCAGACATGCGGATCAAGCGTTTCACGCCGTCGGCGACCCGGCTGTTCGCTCTGCTGCCGCAGGACGCCGGACGCCTGATCACCGACATCGCCCGACATTTCTCCGATCCTTGCCTGCTGCCCGACATCCGGTCGGTGCTGTCATCCCTGATGCCGTTGGAACGCGAAGTGTCGACGGACGACGATGCGACCTTCCTTCGCCGCATCCAGCCCTACCGGACGCAGCAAGGCCGGGGGGAGGGGGTCGTGATCACCTTCAGCGACGTGACGCCGCTGAAGCGCACCAGCCTGGCCATGGCTCTGCAGGCCCGCCAGTACAAGCTGATCGCCGATCTCGGACGCAAGGACCTCATCGGAGCGGAAGGGTCGGAGACGCTGGCGGAAGCAGCCCGTCTGATTGCCGAAGGGCTGGGAGCGGACGGCGTCGCCATCCTCGGTCCCAGCGAGGATCCATCGGGCCGGCGCACCGGGGACGCTGACGATCTGATCTTGTTCGGCAGTGCCGGCCTCCCCGTTCCACAGGAGCCTGCCGTCAGGATCCCCAGCGACATGTCGACATTGGTCGGACGGGTGTTCCGGTCCCAGCAGCCGTCGATCGTCGAGGATTTCGCCACCGATCAACGTGTCCGCTCCTCCATGGCGCTATCGGGCGGCCACTTCGTCAGCGGTCTGTCGGTTCCCTTCGGCGGCGAGGCACGCGGACCATCCATTCTCGCGGTTCTGAGCCGCAAGGCCGGACGGTTCAGCGATGCCGATCTGGAATTCGTCCAGGCCATCGCCAGCGTGCTGGGGCTGGTCATCGAACGGGCGGGGGTGCTGCGCACGGCGCGGGCTGAGCGCGATTTCGCCCAGGCCATCGTCGACACGGTCCGCGAACCGCTGCTGGTGCTGGACGAGATGCTGCGGGTGGTCGGCGCAAGTGCGGCCTTCCATCGATCCTTCGCCACCACGCCGGACGGCGTGCTCGGCATCCAACTGGCCGAGACGGCCGGCGGTCTGCTGGCCGATCCCGAACTGCGCCGGGCACTGGAACGGATCATACCCGATGGCACGGTCATCGATGCGCTGGAACTGACCATCGGTCAGGGTGTCGGCAACCAAGGCGCCGGGGGACGCCGCACCCTGCTGCTGAACGCCCGCCGGCTCAATCAGGCGGGCCAGCTGATCCTGTTGGCGATGGAAGACGTCACAGAGCAGGTGCGCGTGCGCGAAGCCCTCGCCGCCGCCAAGGCTGCCGCCGAACTGGCAAGCGCCAGCAAAACCCGGTTTCTTGCCGCTGCCAGCCACGACCTGCGACAGCCGGTCCAGGCCCTGCTGATGTTCCATCATCTGGTGGCGATGCAGTCGCAGGGCGAGACGGCGGCAAAACTGCTGGTCAGCATGGGCAACGCGCTGGGCGCCATGACCGCCATGCTCGACGACATTTTGGATGTGTCGCGCCTTGACGCCGGCGCCATCCAGATGACGCTCCGGTCATGTCCGGTCCAGACGATGATCGATTCGCTGTGCGCCGAGTTATCGCCGTTGGCCGAGGCTGCCGAACTGACATTGCACAGCGTTCGGACCAGCCTGTCGGTGCAGAGCGACCCCAAGCTGCTGGAGCGCATCCTGCGGAACTTCATCGCCAATGCGATCAAATACACCGACCAGGGTCGCATCGTGGTGGGCTGCCGCCGTGCCGGGCCGAACCTGCGCATTCAGGTCTGGGACACCGGGCGCGGCATTCCGCCGAACCAGTTGGCATCGATCTTCGAGGAGTTCCATCAGGTCGACAATCCGGAGCGTGACCGGCGGCAGGGGCTGGGGCTGGGCCTCTCCATCGTGGAACGCCTCGCCGCGCTGCTCCATCACCCGATACGGGTCAAATCGGCGCCAGGGCAGGGATCGATGTTCGAGATCCTGGTTCCGCTGGCCAGTCCGGTCGATTCCCTTCCGAAGGACGAGGAGATGGCCGTATCCGACGGCGGCAACGGCGAGCGGGTGGTGGTGATCGACGACGACCCGACCGTTCTCGACGGGGTCGCCGCCTTCCTCCATGAATTGGGCTACGATGTGGTGGCGGCGTCCGATGGCGACACGGCGGTGGAGCGGTTGGGGAACGGGGTGCCGGATTTGGTCATCGCCGATTTCCGGCTGAAGGGCACGGAAACCGGATCGGAGGCAATCCGCCGGCTGGAGCGGCATTTCGCCGCCCGGCTGCCCGGAATCCTTCTGACCGGCGACACCTCGCCCGCGCGCATCCGGGAGGCGAGCGCCAGCGGCTTCCTGTTGCTGCACAAGCCACTGAGCCCGGAGCCTCTGTTGACTGCGATACGACACGCCCTGACGGACCAGTCCTTGGAGCCGGGAACCGCCTGATCTTCCCTTCGGTTGCTCTGGCAATGGCTGGTCAAGCAGATCTGAATACGGTTGCCGGGAAACCCGGTGCGGTTCACTGCTGGTCCTCCTGCTTCCGTGGATGGCCGTCCACCAAAGCACGGGCGGCGTGACCGGCCTCTTCGAACCAACTGGCGTCGCGGTGCACCAGCGATGCGGAGAAGGCGCCATCGAGCAGCAACAGGATCCGGCGTGCGAGAGCTTGCGGATCGCTGTAGCCCGCAAGCTCCAGTTCGCCCGCAAGCCATGAGGCGAAGGCGCTCTTGTGACGCGCGCCGATCTTCACGGCGGGATGGCCCGGCATGGCGGCAAGTTCCGCCGTGGTCCGCAGGAAGCCGCAGCCCTTCCATTTCGGGTGGCGTGCATTGCGCGCGAGGCTGGCGAATATGGCTGCAACCTTCTCCGCCGCCCCGCCTTCGGCACCGGCGAACCAGCTCACCATCTGCTTCAGGTTGGGCTGGTCGCGCGCGTCGAGATAGGCGGCGACGAGGTCATCCTTGCTCTCGAAATGATAGTAGAGTGTGCGCTTGGTGATGCCCGCCTTCTCGGCGATGGCATCGACACTGACGCGCCCGATCCCCTCCGCATAGAAGAGCTTGGAGGCCGCCTGGATGATCCGTCCGCGCGTGTCTGCATGTCTTGGCATGACGGCCAAAGTATACCGTACAGTGAGTATACTCAAGCCGCCACGGCAGCCATCCTGCCCTCCTCACCGACGAAGAGGAGATGATTATGATCGAGTGTGTCCTGAAGGAGATCGACGGAGCGGTCGCGACGCTGACGCTGAACCGTCCGGAAAAGCTCAACGCCCTCAATTACGAGACCATCGACGCCTTGCTCGCGGTTCTCGACGGCATCGAGGACGACACCCATGTGCGTGGGGTGATCCTCACCGGAACAGGGCGCGCCTTCTCCGCCGGTGGCGACATCCCCGAGTTCTCACGCTCCGTGGCGGAGAGTCCCGAAGCGGCCCTTCGTGACTTCGTGGCGCGCGGCCAGCGGCTCACCGCCCGCATCGAGGCGTTCCGCAAGCCCATCCTGGTGGCGGTCAACGGCCTTGCCTACGGCGGGGGCTGCGAGGTGACCGAAGCCGCTCCCCTCGCCATCGCCAGCGAGCGCGCCGTCTTCGCCAAGCCCGAGATCCGCCTTGGGATGCCGCCCACCTTCGGCGGCACCCAGCGCCTGCCCAGGCTCGCCGGGCGCAAGCGCGCCATGCAGTTGCTGCTCACCGGCGAGACCTTTTCGCCAGATCGGGCGCTGGAACTGGGCCTCGTCAACGCGGTCGTTCCTCATGACGAACTGTTGCCGGCGGCGCGGATGCTGCTGGAGCGCATCCTCGTCCACTCGCCGCTCGCCGTTGCCACCATCCTCACCGCGGTCGCGCGGGGCATCAATCTGCCCATCGCCGAAGGCTTGGCTGTCGAGGCCGAGCAGTTCGCCCGGATGGCGCCGACCGCCGACCTGCGCGAGGGGCTGGACGCCTGGATCGCCCGGCGGGCGCCGGCCTATCCGGGCACCTGGTCCTCCGCGGTCAGGAGCTGAACAATGGAAGGCTATACCAGCTTCACGAAGCAGGTCTTCGAGGCGTTCACGGCCGCCGATCGGCCGGGCCCCGTGCACATGCTCAATCTCATCCGCCTGCACGGGCGGGCCGCCTACGGGGATGGTCGCGACACCACGGGTCTCGAGGCCTATGACGCGTACAGCCGGCTGAGCGCGCCGGTTCTGGCCGAGCTTGGCGGGCGCATCCTGTGGCGCGGAGGCTTCGAGCTCTCCCTGGTGGGGCCGCCGGATACGGTGTGGGACATCGCCTTCATCGCCGAGTATCCCAGGCCGGCGGCGTTCGTGGCGATGCTCCGCGACCCACGCTATCGCGAAGCGATGGCGCACCGTCAGGCTGGAGTTGCCGACAGCCGGCTCATCCGCTTTTCCGCATTGCCACCGGGAACCGGCTTCGCCGGGTAAACCGCTCGGAACGGTGAAGGAGGCAGGCACGACGCGCGCCGGAATTTGCATCATCTGCATTCGATCATTTCGGATTGATTTTTATCACCTCTGTGTCGCTCCATGCCAGAACCTGCCCGTCTCCTGCACGCAGTTCCAGCCGGGCGACCGGGGCACGCGTTTCCGCGGCTATCAACGAGGATCGCGGTTCATCAGGCCCATAAAGATGGTCTTCGCCCCACTGGCGTAGCGCGACGATGACGAGAAAGAGGCCGCGCCCCTTTTCGGTCAGCACATATTCCTTGTAGGCGCTGCCATCCGATGCCGGCGCGGTCTGCAAAATCCCGCGTTCGGTCAGATCACGCAGCCGAGTCGCCAACATTCCCTTGGCAATGCCAAGGCCGCCCTGAAACTCGTTGAATCGCCGCACTCCGTCGAAAGCATCACGGATGATCAGCAGTGACCACCAATCGCCGATGACATCGAGCGCCCGCGCCACCGGGCAACCCGCATCCCAAAGACTGACCCGCTTGACCATGCCACCGGCCTCCACCGCACAAATCTGGTCCTAAAATAGAACTGGAATTCTGTGTGCGCAAGTGGTCTCGATATGAAACCAGATTGGCCACACGAACGGGATCACCATGCAGAGCGCAATAGGGCCAAGGGAGCGGCATCAGCCGGATAGCGGGTTATCAAGAGTTACGACGCTGATTTTTGCTATTGCGGCTGGTCTCAGTGTAGCAAATATCTACTATGCTCAGACATTGCTCGATGCGATTGCAGGGGATTTTGGGATTTCGCCCGCTGCAATTGGTCTTGTTGTGACGCTGACACAGGTTGGCTATGCATTAGGACTGATTTTCATCGTTCCACTCGGGGACCTGCTCGATCGTCGGCGGCTTGTCATTGGCCAAGGCCTTTTGTCGATCGTCGCGTTGGTCGCCGTTGCGACAGCGAAAACCGAAGGGGTTCTATTCACCGGCCTTGCCGCGATGGGCCTGCTCGCCGTCGTGGTGCAGGTTCTGGTCGCCTTCGCTGCGACACTTGCAGTGCCGGCCGAGCGGGGCAGGGCGGTCGGCACGGTGACGAGCGGCGTCGTCATCGGGATCCTTGCCGCCCGCTTTGTCGCCGGGCTGCTCGCCGATGTCGGCGGCTGGCGGGTGGTCTATCTGACATCGGCCATTCTGATGGCGGCCATGGTCGGGCTGCTGACGCGTGTTCTGCCGCGAAATCCGCTGCCGGAAAGCACCGACAGCTACGCTGCGACACTGCGCTCCATTCCCGCCCTGTTTTTGCGCGACCGTGTTTTGCTGGCTCGTGGTCTTCTCGCTCTGCTGATCTTCGCGGCCTTCAGCACATTCTGGACCAGCTTGGTTCTGCCGCTCAGCACCGCTCCCTTCCACCACTCGCACACGCAGATCGGACTGTTCGGTCTGGTCGGTCTGGCAGGGGCGGCAGCTGCGGCTGGTGCGGGACGCCTCGCGGACCACGGTCTCGGCCAATGGACGACGGCACTCTCTCTCACGCTCCTGCTGCTGTCATGGGGGCTGATCGCGTTTCTGCCGTCGTCCATTCCGCTTCTGCTGATCGGTGTCGTCCTGCTCGATCTTGCCGTGCAGGCGGTCCACGTCACCAACCAGAGCATCATCGTCGCTCGCCACCCGGCGGCGCGTAGCCGCCTCGTCGGCGGCTACATGGTTTTCTATTCGATCGGCAGTGCCATGGGAGCGAGTGCAGGGACCATGGCCTATGCCCATGCCGGCTGGCACGGCGTTTCGATACTGGGAGCAGCATTCAGCGCAGCTGCAATCCTGACTTGGGCCGGTGCGCGCCACATGCCGGTCGGCAGAGAAGCGACGGAATGCGCCGGCGGACTCTGAGAACCCGTTCGCAGCTGTTTCGCATCGGCACGTATCGGTCAGCCGACCGGCTCAGGGGGACAGTTCTTCCAGAACCCGGCCGTTGGTCTCGATCGCGAAGAGAGCGGTGACGACCGCGCCGATCAGCGAAACGGCTGCGAAGGTCGCAAACACATACTGGACGCCGGCCGATCCCATCAGCACGCCGACCAGAATGGGGCCGGTGGAGGAGCCGAGGCGCAGCCATGCGCTGCCAAGCCCGGTGCCGAGCGCCCTCATGCGGGTCGGGTAAAGCTCTGCGGAGTAGAGATAGAGCGAGAAGGTGATGGTCTGCAGGATCGCGTAGGCCAGCCCTGCGAGGACCAGCACTTCGAGCGGCGACGTGGCGCCAAGGAAGGCGAGTGCCAGAAGCGGCAGCGGGGCGGCGAAGAAGGCGATCATGTACCAGCGCTTGCGTCCGACCTTGTCGATCAGTAGGGCGCAGGCGACCGATGCGACGACGCCGGCGACCGAGGTCAGCAGCCCATACAGCAGGCTGGTTTCGAGCGGCAGGTTGAAGGTCTGCCGATACAGCGTCGGCAGCCAGGTGATCATGCCGTTGGCGACGAGGTAGGAACAGAACCACATCGCCCAGATGGTGAAGGTGCGGCGCCGGTAGAAGCTGGAGAACAGCTCGCGCCAGTTGGAACCGGCCTTCGCACGGGTGGCGACGGGCTTCGGGGGTTCCAGGCTGTGGCCCGAAGCGACAGCGCTCGCCTCGAGCTGGCTGACGATCCGGTCGGCCTCCTCGTAACGGCCCCTGGAGGCCAGCCAGCGCGGCGATTCCCTCATGAAGAAGCGGAACGGGATCAGAATGGCGGCCGGAACAAGCCCGACGAGGAACATCGCCTGCCAGCCATAGACCGGAACCAGCGCCCGCGCGATGAGGCCGGCGCCCACGAGGCCCAGCAGGAACATCACCTCGTAGAGCAGGAAGAAGCGGCCGCGCCCCTTCGATCCGATGTATTCGTTGATGTAGGCACTGGCAACCGGCACCTCGCCGCCCGTTCCGATGCCCTGGACGAAACGGAACACCATCATCGATGCCGCGCCCCAGGCGAACAGGCAGGCGACATCCATGCTGACGAACAGCAGAATGGTGAAGAGGAGAACGCTCAGCCGGCCGATCCGCTCGGCGAGCCAGCCGAAGAAGACGGCACCGATGAGCTGGCCCAGATAACCCATCGACAGGACCAGGCCGGTCTGTTCCGGCCCCAACCCCCATTCGCGGACCAGCACCGGCATCGCGTAAGCGATTGCGATCACCGTGTAACCGTCGAAGAAGGTGGCGGCGCCGATGATGTTGCGGGTCCAGAACACCCGCCGGGTGATCGGAAGCCGTTCAAGCCGGGCGCTGATGTCCGCCTGTCCATCGAACGTGCCTGCCGCGGCGTCGCGCGTATTGGTGGCGACATCCTCGGATGTCTGCATGAGCATGGCGTTTCCTCTCAAGCCTGATTGTTTGTTTTTTTATTGCCGGAAGCCTTTGGCTGCCGGAGGCCTCCCAGAGTTGGTTCCGCGGCGGCGACCCCGAAAATCCCGGGTCGCCGCCAATGGCGTAATGGGACGAAGGAGAGGCCACCGTCGGGGTGGCCCCCGGCCTTTACGCGGCGAGAGCGTTCTGGATCACGGTCAGGCCGGATGCCTTCACCGCGGCGCGGATTTCCTCGTCGGCGCCATCGCCCAACGCCTTCAGCGGCTCGCGGACATTGACGTTGTCGATGAGGCCGCGGGCGCGCAGGGCGTGCTTCAGCGCGACCGACCCTTCCATGTGCGAACCGCGATGGTAGACCGCGCGGGTGATCGGCAGCAGCTGCTCATGGTACTTGCGGGCGAGCGGATAGTCCTGCGCCTTGCCGGCGGCGAGATACTCGATCAGCAGTTCCGGCGCCATGTTGCCATAGCCGACCAGCAGGCCGTCGATGTCGAACATCGTCGGCAGCAGCCATTCGTCATGACACGACATGATGGCGAGGTCCGGGAAGGCGTTCTTCAGCGCCGGGATTTCATTGTACCAGCGCTTCATGTCGCGCACGCCGTTCTTGGTGGCGGTGACGCCCGGCACAGCGGCGATCTGCAGCTGGGTGTCCAGATCGTAGTTGGCCTTGGTCACGGCCGGATACTGGAACAGGATGCACTCCAGGCCGGACTGGGCCACGGCCTTGTAGCGGTCGACCGGGGCGCCCTTCTGATAGCCGAAGCGCAGCCAGCCGTGGTTCGGGTAGACCAGAGCTCCGGTGGCGCCGGCCTCGAACTTCTCCTTGGCCTCCAGTTCGGCGACCTTGGTGCCTTCGCCGGTGATGCCGGCGACGACCGGCAGCGGCGTCGCGTCCTTGTAGACGCGGATCAGCTCGATCTGCTCGTCATGGGTGAGGAAGGTGCCCTCGCCGGCATGGCCGAGGATGACCAGGCTCTTCACGCCGGGAATGGACGCCAGCCACTTCGCCAGGCGTGCGTTGCCATCGAAATCGACGTCGCCGTTGTCCTTGAACAGCGTGACGGGCGCGGGGTTCAGACCCTTCCAATCAATAGCCATGGTTGCAATGCTTTCCCTAGAGGATCGTTGTCTGCGTTGGGGAATTCCCGGCGGCGACGCCGTTTCAACGGCGGTGTGGATCGTTACCGGGAACGTTCCCAACGTATGGCTTGAACAATTGGGGAGTCAAGCGTTATCTTGTTCGGACAAGCCGATTCATGAAGGACACGCTGTGTTCAGCCGCGATGAGCCACAAGAGAAGCAGAGCCGTGTGACACTGCACGACGTCGCCGCCGCGTCGGGCGTGTCGAAGTCGACGGTGTCGCGGATCCTCGACGAGCGCCTGCCTCGATCCGATAGCGAAACGGCCCGCCGCGTCCGCCAGGTTGCGGCGGAACTCGGCTATGTGCGTGACGTCTCGGCGGCCAGCCTGCGTCGGGGGAACACGGATACGATCGGCGTCATCGTACCGAGGCTGACCGACACTGTCATGGCGATGCTCTACGAGGCACTGGCGCACGCCTGCGCCCGCACCGGACGCTTCGCCATCGTGGCAACGACCGATGACGAACCGCAGGCGGACCGTGCCGCAGCCAAGAGCCTTCTTCAGCGCGGCGTGGACGGTCTGGTGCTGTCGACGGCACGGGAAGACGACGATTTTCCCGTTCAGCTGGAAACCCGCGGCGTTCCCTATGTCCTGGCTCTGCGAAGCGATGGACGCAGCATGTCGTCGGTGGGGGACGACAAACTCGGCGGCTATCTGGCCACCCGGCATCTCCTGGATCTTGGGCATCGCCGCATCGGCATCATTGCCGGCCCCAGCTACGCCTCGAGCAGCCGTGGCCGGCTCGCCGGCTACCGGTGGGCGATGACCGAGGCCGGCGCCGCGATCGATCCGGACTGGATCGTCGAGTCGACCTTCGGGATCGACTCCGGTGCCGAGGCCGCCGAACGCCTGATGAGCGGCGCCACGCGGCCGACTGCCATTTTCGCCATGAACGACAACACGGCGATCGGTGCATTGTCAGCGCTGGTCAAGCTTGGTTTGTCGGTTCCGGAGGATGTGTCCCTGGTCGGCTACAATGACATTCCCATCGTCAGCCGGCTATCGGTGCCACTGACATCCGTCCGCGTGCCCTTCGACAAGATTGCGGCAGAGGCTCTGGATTTGTTGTCCCGAGGCGCAAAGTCGGTCAATGACCGGATGCGGGTGGCTCCCCCGACCTTGATCCCACGCGCCTCGACGGCACCTTGCCGATCGGTCAACCTGTAGGCGGCTTCGGTGCGCGAATGGGCGTCCTGGCGGCGTCCTTCGCGGGGCGGAGGTAAAACGGACGGCCTTGTGGGTGACCGGCATGCCCAAGCCGGTCATGACGGTCAGCTGGTTTCTTCGACGGCATCGGCTTGCCACCGATTCAGGACGGTGGAAGGCCGTCCGCCACGTCAGTTCATACAGTCTGAATAGTAACCTTAATGGCATCTTGCACACCGGTTGGCGGCGCATTATCGCCGCCCCTCCCCCAAAGGGACGATGCGGAACGCGCAGGCTGCCCTCTGTCACACGAAGCGCTACATCTGAACGGTCGTTTCCCCGGTCGTGGCAGCCCGCTTGTCCCGGCTCTGCGGCATACCCGCCCACTTCTGGCTCGACCTGGAGTTGTCACATGATCTCTGGCATGCCCAGTATGCCCTTGCCGAAACCCTGGACCGGCTCCCGGAGCATGCGCTGCCCGACCCCTTCAAAACGGATATCCTGACCCGCCATGGCTGCACCTGCTGAACTGCCGCGAAAGGCGCGAACCGGCGTCGTCGGGCTCGATGACATTCTCGCCGGGGGGCTCACCCGTGACCGGGTTTTTCTGCTCGAGGGGAGTCCGGGCACCGGCAAGACCACGGTGGCCCTGCAGTTCCTTCTGGAGGGTGCTGCCGCTGGAGAGACGGGTCTCTACATCACCTTATCGGAAACCGAGGAGGAGTTGCGCGACGCCGCCGCAACCCATAACTGGACGCTCGGCGAGGAGATCAGCATCTTCGAACTGGTTCCGCCGGAGAGCCTGCTCGACGCGGCCCACCAGCAGAGCCTGCTCTATTCCGCGGACCTGGAACTCGGCGAGACGACCAGGCACCTGTTCGAAGCGATCGAGCGGGTCAAACCGATGCGGATCGTTCTCGACAGCCTGTCGGAAATCCGCCTGCTGGCCCAGGACTCGCTGCGATACCGTCGCCAGATCCTCGCTCTCAAGCACTATTTCTCCCGGCATGGCGCCACCGTTCTGCTGCTTGACGACCTCACCACCGATACCATGGACAAGACGGTCCACAGCATCGCGCACGGGGTGATCCGCCTGGAGATGGTATCGCCGGCCTATGGGGCGGAGCGGCGGCGGCTGCGCGTGCTCAAGTACCGTGGCCAGGTCTATCGTGGCGGCTTTCACGACTTCGCCATCACCACCGGCGGCATTCGGGCGTTTCCCCGGCTCATCGCCGCGGAGCATCGCACCGGATTCACCGGAGAGCGTCTGGCCAGCGGTATCGCCGAACTCGATACGCTGCTCGGCGGCGGAATGGAGCGTGGATCGAGTTCCCTCATCATCGGCCCTGCCGGGACCGGAAAGTCGCTGCTCGCCATTCAGTTCACCGTTGCCGCCATCGCGCGCGGGGAGCGTGCCGCGCTGTTTGTCTTCGACGAGGAGCTTGGTCTGCTGTTTGCCCGTACGAAGGCGATGGGCTTCGACCTCGAGGGGCTCCGCGACCGCGGCAGCCTGCTGATCGAACAGGTGGACGCGGCGGAGATGGCGCCCGGCGAGTTCACCCACCGGGTGCGTGCCTTCGTCGACAACCATCAGATCCGCACCGTGGTGATCGACAGCCTCAACGGCTATCAGGCGGCGATGCCGGAGGAGCAGCTTCTGGTCCTGCACCTGCACGAATTGCTGCTCTATCTGAACCGGCAGGGCGTCACCACGTTCCTCACCATCGCGCAGCATGGCCTGATCGGAGACATGCAATCGCCGGTCGACGTCACCTATCTCGCCGACACCGTCGTGCTGCTGCGCTATTTCGAAGCGCTGGGCCGGGTCCGCCGGGCGATTTCGGTGATCAAGAAGCGGGCAGGTCCGCATGAGGACACGATCCGCGAATACCGGGTGACCGATCATGGCATCACTCTCGGACCTCCCCTGGAGGAGTTCCAGGGAGTGCTGCGCGGCGTGCCCGTCTACAGCGGACAAGGCGGCCCGTTGCTGCGGGACGATCCGGCGTGAGGGGGGCGGTGGCCGCAGAGCGCGCGCTGATCCTGGCGCCGCGCGGACGGGATGCCGCCGTCGCATCCGCCCTGCTGGGCGAGGTCGGGATCGCCTCACAGGCCTGTCCCGACCTGACGGCATTGTGCCTTGCGCTGGACGACGGGGTGGGGTTGCTCATCCTGGTCGAGGAGGCTGTGCGCACCGCCGACCTTCAGGGGCTTGTCGCCTGGATCGGCGCCCAGCCGCCTTGGTCGGACCTTCCGGTCGTGCTGCTCACCATGCGCGGCGACGGCTCCGAACGTACGCCGGAGGCCGCCCGTTTGACGGAGTTGCTCGGCAACGTCACCTTCATCGAGCGCCCTTTCCACCCGACCACGCTGATCAGTGTGGTGCGCACCTGCCTGCGCGGGCGCCGGCGCCAATACGAGGCTCAGGCCCATCTGGTCGAGCGCGACCGCCTCCTGGCCGATCTGGCCAGCGAGCGGGCACGCTTCGCGACCCTGATCGAGCATCTTCCGGTCGGCGTTTCGCTGATGGACCAGGATGGCCGGATCATACTGTACAACCCGGCCTTCGAAGGGTTCGTGCCGGACGCGGTGATCCCGTCCCGGCAACCTCACGACGACCATGGCTGGATCGGGCACGACGATCAGGGACGCCTTTTGTCCCAGGACCAATTCCCCGGAGCGCGGGCCTTGCGCGGCGAGATGGTTCATGGCGTCGAGTTCACGTATCGACTGCCCGACGGGTCGACAACCTGGATCCGGGTCAGCGGCGTGCCGGTGCGTGACGGCACGGGTCAAGTGAAAGGCGCGCTCGCGGTCATCGTCGACATCGGTGCCCAGAAGGCGGCGCAGGAGGCCCTGCAGCGTCTCACGACGACGCTCGAAGCCACGGTGCGGGAGCGCACCCGCGAACTGGAGGAAACACTGGAGCGTTTGCGTGCCGAGATGCGCGACCGTGAACGCGCCGAAGAGCAGTTGCGTCAGACGCAGAAGCTGGAGACCCTCGGTCAGCTTACCGGCGGTGTCGCGCATGACTTCAACAACCTGCTGATGGCGGTGCTCGGCAACCTGGAGCTGCTGCGCAAACGCCTTCCCGACGATCCGACGTCGGAACGCCTCTTCGAAGGCGCCATGCAGGGGGCCCAGCGCGGAGCGACGCTGACCCAGAGACTCCTGGCATTCGCCCGTCGCCAGGACCTGCAGCCGCAGGCGGTCGACCTCTCGGGCTTGCTGGAGGGCATGCGGACCCTGCTGGAGCGTTCGGTGGGACCGCTCGTCGTGCTGCGGATCGACGCGCCTACGGACCTGCCGCCGGTCCTGATCGACCCCAACCAGCTCGAACTTGCGATCCTGAATCTCGCCATCAACTCCCGTGACGCCATGCCGGATGGCGGCACGCTGACTGTGTCGCTGGACGAGGCGCCGGTTTCCGTGGCATCCGGACTGGCACCGGGCGCCTACCCGCGTCTTTGCGTGCGGGACACCGGCACGGGCATGGATGCGCAAACGCTTTTGCGGGCGATCGAGCCGTTCTTCTCGACCAAAGGCATCGGCAAGGGCACCGGGCTCGGCTTGTCGATGGTTCACGGCTTGGCGGTGCAGTCCGGCGGCGCGTTCCGGCTTTCGAGCGTACCAGGCCATGGCACGCTCGTGGAACTGTGGTTGCCAAAGGCGACGTCGTCGGTCCAAACGGTCGAACTGCCGCAGGCTCCGACCGCCGACGCGTCTCCTGCTGTGGTCCTCGTGGTCGATGACGATGCGCTGATCGCCATGAGCACCATGGACATGCTGGCCGATCTTGGGCATACGGTCCTCGAAGCGAACTCCGGCAGTGACGCGCTCGAACTTCTGCGCAGCGGGCAAGCGGTCGATCTGTTGCTGACGGATTACGCGATGCCCGGCATGACCGGCGTCGAACTCGCCCAGGCGGCCCGTGCTGCGGTTCCCGACTTGCCAGTGCTTCTGGCGACGGGTTATGCCGACCTGCCGGAGGGCATCGTCGCGGATCTGCCACGCCTTGCCAAACCATATACCCAGGCTCAGCTCGCCATGGCCACCTCCAAGCTGTTGTCCAGGGCGACGGGAACTTCTGCGCTTGCCGAGCGGAATGACGGTCTCCATCCGGCCTCGCGCGCTGAACGGCACCGATAAAGCGGAACTCATATGTGAATCATGCGAAGCGGCCCCCGACATCCGTGTCCGTCGAATGGCCGGGATAGCGGACACTCCAATTCAAAAGGATCGGAGTGTCGCGAAAGGGGGCCTGACCGTTGCGGGAATGTCTTTCTCGTCCCCAACTGCAGCATGCTCACTCCGGAAAAGCCTGTTTCAGCGAGCCGGGGGGCCTGCGTGCCCACACCCCGATCGGGTAAACCTTGAATTTCAGGGCGAACCTGTCCAAGTTCGGGAAACCATGACACTGCCTTTCCGCCATTTCCGCAATTTCCTGCGTGCAGGCCGCGTTCACGCAGGCTCGCCCGCCCCGGATCTGGTCGCCTGAGGCAAGGCTCCCGGACCGTCCGGGGCCAGCGCAATCTCCAAATCGAAGAAATACGCCCGATCCGCGCCCATGCGGCAGCCAAGTCGATCGCGTGCACCGCTGCATGACCGATGAGGAGCCCACCGGGGGGGCGCCGCCGGGCGGTCGGTGCATGTGCTTGCCGGCAAAAACAAAGGAAGACCTTGATGCGTCCCGCCGACCAGTTTCCGCCCATCGTGCTGACCGCCACCGACCATGACCGCCTTTCGGCCCTGGTCGAGGCCGTCTCCGATAAATTGCCCGACGTCTACGAGTACCTCACGGCCGAACTGGATCGCGCCACGGTGATCGATGCCGGCGAGATCGCGTTTGCGGCGGTCACCATGGGCGCACGCGTGGCGTTCCGCGACGAGGTGACCGGTCAGGAGCGCACCGTCACCCTGGTGTATCCGCACGACGCCGACCTCGCGGCCGGTCGGGTGTCGGTACTGACCCCGATTGGCGCCGCCCTCATCGGCGTCGCCAACGGCCAATCCATCACATGGTATACCCGCACGGGCGAGGCGAAGACCCTCACCGTTCTGGCCATCGAGCGTCCCGCGGAAGATGGGGGGGCCGTCGCTGCCTGATCCACGGCCCGAAGGGGGAAGCTTCGGCTCCAGGTCACTCCGGCAAAACCGGCACGGTTTCAGTGCGCGAGCAGGGAAACCTGGAGCGATGGCTCAATCAATTCGGCGACGCAACGGCCGGGGAACGGGTATGGCGTCACCTTCACCTTCACCCACAGCGACATATCGAAATCATGCGTGCCGCATTGAGCGACCCCGCTTCGCTCGACCGACCCTGAAGCCGGCAACTCTCCCTCCGGTCCAAACCGAAGATGTGGCGTCAGCGGCGTGACCGAAGCAAGTCGGTCTCCGCAAGACCAGGGCCGGTTCACTTGGCGTCACGTCCGCTGTTTCGGATGGAAGAAGGACTGAGGGCGCAGAGGGACTTCATTGAACAGGCCGAAAGCCTGGATGACCATTCCGGTCGGTACGGTGAGGCCGCGGGCGACGCCGCTGCCCTTGAGGACGCCACCCCGCCGGTCCGGGTCCGGGTCGCGGTGGCTGCCGCCGGCCTGGAGCCTGCAATTCTGCATCCGGATCGCGCCGAGGACCTGGGCTCCGTCACCGATGTGGTTGTCGAGTGCGAGCGAACCGGCGCCGAGCAGCCGGACGTGGCTGCCGATCTCGATCAGGCCGTCGGGATGATCGGCCTTGATGGTGAAGCCACCCTCTTCGCCGATTTCGGTGTCGGCACCGATTGTCACCCGCGCGCCGGCAGCGACGATGCGTGTGCCGGGAAAGAGCCGGGTGCCGCTGCCGACCGTCACCTCGCCGCCCCCCGCCGCCTGAATGATCGTGCCGGGCCAGAGCGTGACGCCGGCCGCCAGGGTGACGCCCCGTGAAACCAGGGTCGAAAACGGATCGAGCACCAGAACGCCGTCGTCGGCGAGCGCTGCCACCACTTCGACCGGCAGGAAACCGGCGCATCCACGCGCCCGGTTGACGGCGGCGACGAGGGAGTCACTCAAGATCGCCGGCCTCCGCGCGCCTCGATCCGGGCAGAGACGGGCGCTTTCGGTTAACAGTGTTTCGCCGATTTCCCATAACGGTGACATCCGCCATTCATTCGGCCCTTGTATGAACAATTGGAAACAATGGTGCCGGCAAACAATGTGGCATGCACAAATACGGAGCGGTCGAAGGAACACGGGAAGTTGCCTTTGCCTCTCCTCGCCATTGATACCAGCCTTATCCCTGATGTGCCAAAGCTTTTGGGCGACACGGTATCGTCAGAGAAAACAAGAACACAAGTTCACTCGGAGGATTCTTCTCATGGTTGGTGCGGTTGCCAAGATGAAGTCTGTCGGTGTCGGCATCGGCGCGCTGGTTGCGCTTGCCGCGATCCCGGCTTATGCACAGGGAAGCGTCACCGTCATGTGCGGTGTCCAGGAGGAATGGTGCAAGGCCATGGTCGTCGCCTTCGAGAAGAAGACCGGCATCGGCGTCGCCATGACCCGCAAGAGCGCCGGTGAGGCTCTGGCCCAGATCCGTGCCGAGGCGGCCAATCCGAAAATCGACATCTGGTGGGGCAGTTCGGGCGATCCGCATCTCCAGGCGGCCGAGGAAGGCCTGAGCGTTGCTTACGAGAGCGGGCAGATGAAGGACCTGCAATCCTGGGCGGAGAGCCAGTACAAGCAGTCGCAGGGACGCAGCGTCGGCGTCTATGCCGGTGCGCTCGGCTTCGTCTACAACACCGAGATGCTTGCCAAGCGGGGCATCCAGCCGCCGAAATGCTGGGCCGACCTGCTGCGCCCGGAGTTCAAGGGCGAGATCCAGATGCCCAACCCCAATTCGTCGGGGGGGGCCTATACTGCGGTGGCGACCCTCGTTCAGATCTTCGGTGAGGATGCCGGCTTCGATTATCTGAAGAAGCTGAACGAGAGCATCAACCAGTACACCAAGTCCGGTGCCGCACCCGCGGCGGCGGTGGCGCGGGGCGAGACGCTGGTCGGCATCTCCTGGGTCAATGACAGCGTCATCCAGAAGGTGAACAAGTTCCCGGTCGAGATCTCGACCCCGTGCGAGGGGACCGGTTATGAGATCGGTTCGATGAGCATCCTGAAGGGCGCCAAGAACCTTGAGGCGGCCAAGAAATTCTACGATTTCGCCCTGACGCCGGAAGCGCAGGACTACGGTGCCGTCAACTTCCAGATGACGCCGTCCAACAAGCAGTCGGTGCTGCCGCCCGACGCGCCGAAATTCGAGGATGTCCGGCTGATCGACTATAATTTCCAGAAATACGGCATGGTCGAGGAGCGCAAGCGGCTGTTGAGCCGTTGGGATGCCGAGATCAAGTCTGCCGCCAACTGAACAGGCGCCCCGGCTTCGGCGAGCCCGCTTTCCCCATGCCGGGGAAGGCGGGCTTTTCCGTCTTTGGGAGCCTGTTCGGTGTCAGGCCTGTCCCGGCAGGGCCGAAATCTCCGCCCGGCCGCGGGCCACCGGCGGGGCACCACCCAGGACGTTGCGGATCTGGGCGGCCAGCAGGGGCTTCTGGTAGGGCTTTTGAATGAAGTGGATGTCGAGCGGCAAGCTGGCGCTTTCCACCAGGAAGTCCCGCGCGTAGCCGGAGCAGAAGAGAGTCTGGAGCGTCGGTTGCCGGACCTTGGCGACGGCGACCAGGGCGGGGCCGTTCATGCCGCCGGTCAGGATGACGTCGGTGAACAGGAGATCGAACGCCGTCCCCTCCAGCAGGAGCAGCGCCTCTTCCGCCGAGGCGGCTGGTACCGCCCGGTAGCCCAGCGCCGTCAGCATGTCGACCGTGGTCGTGCGGACGGCGGGGTCGTCCTCCACCACCAGGATGCGCTCGGGACCGCCTTCGACCGGGCCGGGGTCGCGCGGCAGGACCAGTGTTTCCGGCAGCATCCGGGCGCGCGGGAAGGCCATTGCGACCAGCGTGCCGACGCCGGCCTCGCTCTGGATGTCGACCTTGCCGCCCGATTGGCGGACGAAGCCGTAGACCATCGACAGGCCGAGCCCGCTGCCCCGCCCGAAGCGCTTGGTGGTGAAGAAGGGTTCGAAGACACGCGACAGTACGGCGGGCGGCATGCCGCTGCCGTCGTCGCGGACCGACAGGACGATGGCGTCGCTCCCATCCTGTCTGGAATCCTGCGTGGCGGCTTCCGTGGCGATGACGATGGTGCCGCCATCGGGCATGGCGTCGCGGGCATTGACGACGAGATTGAGCAGTGCGTTCTCCAGTTGGCCGGGATCGACCAGGGCGGGGGGCAACCCCGGCGTCAGCGCCGTCTTCAGGACGATGCCGCCGCCCAGCCCGTAGGCCAGCAGGTCGAGCATGCCATCCACCAGTTCGTTCAGGTCGACGGCCTGCGGCTGCAACGCCTGCTGCCGCGAGAAGGCCAGCAGCCGCTGGATCGTCGTGGCGCCGCGCTCGGCGGCGTCGAGCGCCCGCAGCGCCTTGCCGCGCACCGGGTCCTGCTCCGGCGACTCGTCGTGGATCATCTGCAAATTGCCCATGATCGCGGCGAGCAGGTTGTTGAAGTCGTGGGCGATGCCGCCGGTCAACTGGCCGACCGCCTCCATCTTCAGGGCGTGGCGGAGCTGCTTCTCGATGTCCTTGCGTTCGGTCAGGTCGGAATAGGTGGTGATGAAACCACCGGACGGCATCGGGCTGCTGTGCAGCTCCACCACCCGGCCATCGGGGAAGTGATGCTCGCAGCGGACCGCCTGTTCCGTCCGCAGCCGGGTCAGCGCGTCGAGATCGACGCTGCTGCCGTCGAGCATGCGGATGCCGACCCCGCGCCGCAACAGGCTGCGTTGCAGTTCCGCCAGTTCGCGGCCGGCGACCTCGGCCGGGGTGAAGCCGTTGAGGTCGAGGAAGCGCGGATTCCAGGTGACCAGCCGGCCATTCTCGTCGAACACCGACAGCCCGTCGTTCATGTTGACGAACACCGCTTCCAGCATGCGGGAGTTCTCGCCGAGCTTGCGGGCCAGCGCGTCGCGCTCCGCGACATTCTCCTTGAAGACGCTAAAGGCGCGGGCCAAGTCGCCGATCTCGTCGGGCCGGCCGGTGGCGGGAACGCTGACCAGCCTGTCGCCGCCGGCCAGCGCCGACATCGCCCGCGTCACTGCGCGCAGGTTGCCGGCAACGTCGCGCATGACATAGACCGCCGCGGCGATGGCGGCGAGCGCACACAGGGCGCCCAGGGCGAGGATGCTGGCCTTGCCCGAGGACAGGGCGGAGAAGGTCGCGTCACCCCGGCTGCGCGCCACCGTCTGCATCGTGCTGGTGACGCTTTCGACCTCGCGGTTCAGCTGGACCGACAGGGTGTTGGCGGCGGCGACCAGGAAGCGGCTGCGCTGCTCGATGCCGAGCTGGCGGGTGCGGATGTCGAAAACGGTCGACTGGCTGTCCAGCACGGTCAGAAGCTGGTCGAGCGAGGGCGCCATGATCGCCAGCGCCGGGGCCGTGGTGTCGATTGCCCGCAGGTTCTGCCGGTCGGCGTCGAAGCCGCTGTACCAGCGGGCGAGGTCAGCCGGGTTGGTCGTCGTTAACGCGGCGGAGACGGCGTCGCGTGTGCGGTCGGCCAGCCGCAGGACCGAGAAGGGCAGGGGCGGCGTCCCGGTCCCCTCGAGGCCGGGAAAGCCGGGATGCTCGAAGGTCTTGGCCGCGGCCCCGGCCAGCGTCTCGCCGAGGATGCGCTGGTGTTCCAGCCCGAGCCGGATCGCCGACGCCTCCGCCCGCACGGCGATGGCCTCGCCGGTGACGTCCATCAGGTTGCGCAGCGTGCCGTCAAGCCGGCCGGCGAGGCGGACCAGCGACGGCACGTCGGACGGGACATGCAGCGAGGCGCGCTCCAGCCCCGGCAGGCGGTTGACCAGCCCCGTCAGGTCGGCAAGCTTGAGTTCGAGCTGGCTGCGCTCCTCGTCCAGGCTGGGGGTGGACTCGATGGCGGCGATGAAGGGCGCGCGGGCGGCGAGGCCAGTGCTCAACTCCGCCATCCGCATCGCCAGCGCGATGTTGCCCAACCCCTCGCGCTGGAGAGAGAGCAGGGCGCGTTCCGTCTCCCCCAGCCCGAACCAGCCGACCCCGCCGACCGCGGTCGTCAGGACCACCATGGCTCCGAAGGCGGCGAGCAGCCGGCCGCGAACACTAACGGGGGACAGCATGCGTCTGACCATCGGGTTGGAGGCTAGCGCCGGCCGCCCCGCCGGCGCCAGCGGGAAAATCAGCGGCCGGCGCGAACGGGGCGGTAGGAGACGGGGCGGAAGGTCTCAGCGTGCGACGGCGGCGATGCCGTCGCCGGTGAAGGTCGCGAGCGCGCTGGCTCCCGCCGGCACCGGGTTGGCGACGTTCGGATCGACCACGAACAGGTCGCCGAACTCGCTGACCAGCCCATACTCCATGTGCGAGCCGAGATAGGTCGCCTTGCGGACCGTCACCGGGATGCCGTCTCCGCTATTCTCTCCGCCAGTCTCGCCGCCCGACACGGTCCGCAGGCGGATCGCGTTCGGCCGGACGGCCAGCAGCACCTCGCCGGCCGGCAGTCCGGGATCGGGAACCGACAGCGTCAGCGGCCCGAGCGCCACCGTGGCCATGCCACCGCTGCGGCCCACCAGTTCGCCGTCGATCAGGTTGGCGCCGCCGATGAAGTCGGCGACGAAGCGGTTCTTCGGCCGGCGGTACAGCTCGTCCGGCGTGCCGGTCTGGGCGATCACCGATCTGTTCATCACGATGATCCGGTCGGAGACGGCCAGCGCCTCCTCCTGGTCGTGGGTGACGTAGACGGAGGTCAGGCCGAGCTTCTGCTGAAGCTCGCGGATGTCGTCGCGCATCTTGCGGCGCAGCTTGGCGTCGAGGTTGGACAGCGGCTCGTCGAACAGCAGCACCTCCGGCTCCAGCACCAGGGCGCGGGCGACGGCGACGCGCTGCTGCTGGCCGCCGGACAGCTCGCTCGGCAGGCGCTGGCCGTAGCCGCCGAGCCCGACCAGTTCCAGCCCCTCCGCCGCCTTGGCGGCGGCGTCGCGCTTGCGCACGCCGCTGACCACCAGACCGTAGGCGACGTTGTCGGCCACGCTCATGTGCGGGAACAGGGCGTAGGACTGGAACACCATGGTGACGTTGCGGTCGGTGGCCGACAGCCGGGTGACGTCCTTGCCGCCGATCAGGATGGTCCCGCTGCTCGCCATCTCCAGCCCGGCGATCATGCGCAGCGTGGTGGTCTTGCCGCAGCCGGACGGCCCCAGCAGGGTGACGAGGGTGCCCGATTCGATGGTGAAGCTGACGTTGTCCACCGCCGCCGTGTTGCCGTAGCGGCGGGAAACGTTGCGGAACTCGACGCCCGCGGGCTTGCTGGCGATGCTCATACCGGCTTCTCCTGAAGCGTGACGGGGGTGGCGGTGCGGCGGCCGATGCGGCGCTCGCCGACAAGCAACTGGATGAGGGCGATGACGACCGACATCAGCACGATCAGCGCCGAGCTGTAGGCGATGGCGAGGCCGAAATCGCCCTGCTCGACGCGGCCGACGATGTAGGCGGTGGCCAGCTCGTATTTCGGGCTGACCAGGAAGATGACCGCGCTGATCGAGGTGATGGCTCGGACGAAGCTGTAAACCAGCGAGGCGACGATGGCCGGGCGCAGCAGCGGCAAGATCACCCGGCGGATCGTCTGAATGCTGCCGGCCCCCAGCGTCAGCGAGCATTCGTCGAGGCTGCGGTCGATCTGCGACATGGCGGCGACGCCGGCCCGGATGCTGACCGGCATGTTCCGGAAGACGAAGCAGACGATCAGGATGGTGACGGTGCCGGTCAGCTCGATCGGCGGCTGGTTGAAGGCGAGGATGTAGCTGATGCCGATCACCGTGCCGGGGATGGCGAAGCTCAGCATCGTCAGGAACTCGAAGGCGCCCTGGCCTTTGAAGCGCTGGCGCACCAGCAGATAGGCGGTCAGCAGACCGACGGCGGCGGTCAGCGGCGCCGACAGGGCGGCGACCTCGATGGTCGTGAACAGCGAGCCCCAGGCGCGGCCGGACCAGATCAGCCCGCCCGGACCCCAGCTGAGGTCGAAGGCCGCCAGATAATGGCGCAGGGTCAGGCTGTTGTTGCGGCCCCAGTTCTCGGTGAAGCCGCCGAACAGGATCAGGCCGTAGAGCACGAAG
Organism: Azospirillum sp. A23; assembly: GCF_042938965.1. Classification (NCBI taxonomy): domain Bacteria; kingdom Pseudomonadati; phylum Pseudomonadota; class Alphaproteobacteria; order Rhodospirillales; family Azospirillaceae; genus Azospirillum; species Azospirillum sp. A23. Next base: position 467,691 of record NZ_CP170666.1, read on the forward strand.
GTGAAGGCTGCCCAGGGCAGGGCGGTGGCATAGGCGGCGATCTTGATGCCGCGCGGAAGCTGCGACGGGATGCCGTTGTCGCCCTTGCCGCCGACCGTCGCGTAGGATTTCTTGCCGAGCCATTGCCGCTGCACCCAGAAGGCGCCGAGGCACATGCAGAGCAGGATGATGCCGAGTGCGGCGGCACGGCCGGGGTCGTTCTGGGCGCCGACGACCGCGAAATAGATCTTGGTCGACAGCACTTCGAAATTGCCGCCGAGGATCAGCGGGTTGCCGAAGTCGGCCAGGCTCTCGATGAAGCTGATCAGGAAGGCGTTGGCGACGCCGGGACGCATCAGCGGCCAGGTGACGGTGCGGAAGGTGACCCAGCGGCTGGCCCGCAAGGTCTGTGCCGCCTCCTCCAGCGAGGGGCCGATGCCCTGCACGACGCCGATCATCACCAGGAAGGAAATCGGCGTGAAGGCCAGCGTCTGGGTCAGCAGAACGCCGGGCAGTCCGTAGATCCAGCGCGAGACCGGGATGCCGAACCACTCCGCCAGCCCGAGCGTGACGGTGCCGTTGCGCCCGAACAGCAGGATCACGGCGAGGCTGATGACGAAGGGCGGCGTGATGATCGGCAGCACGGTCAGCACGCGCAGCAGCTTCTTGGCGCGGAAGCCGGTGCGCACCGCCACCAGGGCGAAGGCCAGCCCGAGCAGGGTCGTCGCGATGCCGGTCATCACCGCCAGGAAGACGCTGTTCCACACCACCCCGCAGGCTTTCGCCTCGGTCAGGCAGGACAGGCGCCAGATGTCGGGAGCGGCGAGGCGTGACCACAGCGCCGCGGCCGAGAAGGCGCCTGTTCCGGTGTCGCCGGCCCCGCTCAGGACATAACCGACCGGCAGGAAGACGAAGGCGGCGATTGCGGCCAGCACCAGCCCGATGGCGCCCGCCGTGAAGCGGTCGCCCTTCATGAAGCCCAGCCCGGCGAAGCCGTTGGTCATCAGGAACAGGAAGGACAGCGCGGTCAGCGCCGCCCCGGCGCCGAAGCCGCCCTGGCCCAGCGGCAGCGGGCCGAACAGCGCGCCGAGCCAACCCCAGGCCCAGCCATCGAGGCCGATGGCGAAGCCCTGTGCGGCGACCCAGGCCAGTCCGAAGGCTCCGCTCGCCAGCAGGATCGCCGGTTGCCGGGCGTGGAGCCGGGGCAGGGCGGTGGCGACGAGCGCCAGGGTCAGCGGCAGGGCGGCGGGCAGGAGCCACCAGCGCCCGTTGGTCAATCCGTCGATCAGGGCGGAGCCGGCCGGGCCTGGGGACGGTGGTGCAAGTGCGGGCTGGGTGCCGCTGCCGGCGAACCAGGGCAGCAGGGCGAAGCCCACCCACCCCAGCGCCAGCCAGACTGCTGAACGAGGACGCATCACTTCACCTGCGAATTTTTGCGGTCCGGGCATGGCCGCCCCTTCCCTCCCCCGTGACGGGGGAGGGGGGCGACGGATGTCCTGATCGGTGGGAAAAGCCGGACGCGGTTACGCTGTAACCGCCATTCGGCAACCGTTACTTGGCGACGGCCTTGATCTCGGCGTCCCAGCGCGACAGCAGGCGCTTGCGCTCTTCGGCGGTGCCGAATTTCTGGAAGTTGTAGTCGATCATGCGGATCGCCTCCAGCTTCGGCGCCTCCGGCGGGATCGCCGCCTTGCGGTTGGACGGCATCTGGAACTGCTTGGTCTCGGCGCCGGTGGCCTGACCTTCCGGCGACAGGGCGAACTCGTAGAAGGCCTTGGCGGTGTCGAGGTTCTTTGTGCCCTTGATGATGCTGACCGAACCGATCTCGTAGCCGGTGCCCTCGCAGGGGGCGGCGACATCGACCGGGAAGCCGTTCACCTTCTGGTTGATGCCGTCATGCATGAAGATGATGCCGACCAGCGTTTCGCTGCGTGCGACGGCCGCCGCCGGGGCGCTGCCCGACTTGGTGTACTGGTTGACGTTGTCGTTCAGCTTCTTCAGGTAATCGAACGCCCCGTCCTCTCCCAGAACCTGGACCAGGGTGGCCAGCGCGGTGTAGGCGGTGCCTGACGCGTTGGGGTTCGCGATCTGGATCTCTTCCTTGAATTCCGGACGCAGCAGGTCGGCCCAGCATTTCGGGGCGCTGATCTTGCGCTTTGCCAAAAGCTCGGTGTTGTAGACGAAGCCGAGCGCACCGGCGTAGATGCCGACGCTGCGCCCCTGCGACTGCTTGTACTGGCTCTGCGCCCAGGGCTGGAGGTCCGCGAACTGCGGGCTTTCGTAGGCCAGCGTCAACCCTTCCTCGGCCGCCTGCAGATGCGGGTCGCCGGGGCCGCCCCACCAGACATCGGTCTTCGGGTTGGCGGACTCGGCGCGAATCTGCGCCAGCGCCTCACCGGCGCTCTTGCGGCTCATGGCGACGGCGGTGCCGGTCTTCTTTTCGAAGGCCACCGCAATCGCCTTGCACCATTCCTCCTGCACGCCGCAGAGAACGGTGAGGGGGCCTTGCGCCTTGGCCGGGGTCGCCGTCAGGGCGATCACGGAGCCGGCCGCCAGGATGCCGAGGCCGACCGACTTGATCCAGTTGCCAGCGGATGTCACGGAACACTCCTCCCTTGGAGTTCGGGTTGATTTTTGACGATCGCGCATTTGTTCGCTTCCCCAGCGTAAGCGGCCAGGGTGAACGGCGAATGTCACGCTTCAAGGGAGTGGCTGTAACTTTGTTAACAGAAGCCCTCTTGGGGGGGGCGGCTGTCAGTGACCGAACGCCTCGATGTCGCAGTCGAAGACATATCCCAGCCCGCGCTCGGTGCGGATCAGCCAGGGCTGCTGCGGGTTGCGCTCGATCTTGCGGCGCAGGCGCAGGATCAGCACGTCGATGGTCCGGTCGAAGACGTCGTCCCGGTCGTGGTGGGTCAGGTCGAGGATCTGGTTGCGGCTGAGCACCCGTCCATGGGCGCGGACCAGCGCCATCAGCAGATCGAACTCTGCCACCGTCAGCGGCACCGGCTTGCCGGCCGGATCGAACAGCCGCCGCCCGTCCTCGTCCAGGGTGAAGCCGGCGAAGCGGTAGCCGCGCTTGCAGGGCGCCGGGACGGGAACGCTCTCGCGGGCGGTGCGGCGCAGGACAGCCTTCACGCGCGCGATGAACTCGCGGTTGTTGAACGGCTTCACGATGTAGTCGTCGGCGCCGACCTCCAGCCCCATGATGCGGTCGATGTCGTCGCCGCGGCCGGTCAGCATGATGATCGGGACATCCATCGTGCCCCGCACCTGGGCGGCGATGGAGATGCCGTCGCGGTCGGGCAGCCGCAGGTCGAGCACGATCAGGTCGAGCCGTCCGGCGCCGAGCACCGTCATCAGCGTCGCCGCGTCGGGGCAGCGGACCGTCTCGTACCCCTCGCCGGCAAGCAGGTCGGCGACCATCTGGAGGACATCAGGATCGTCGTCGACGATCCCGATCGTCAGACGCCTGCCGACATTCGGTGACGTGTTCGATGACATCCTGCCCGCCCGCTGATGAGGGCGCAGGATCGCATTCCTTTCTGCCGGGATCAACCGGTCTGGCCGGGATTTCCAATCGGTTCCGCAGCCTGGCCTGTTCCGTTGAGCGCGTGATAGCTGCGGATCACCTGGCTGTCGTCCATCGCCCCCTCTCCGCGGCCGGAGGCGGCGAGGAACATCTGATGGGCGACGGCAGCCAGCGGCAAGGCCGCCTTGGTGTCGCGGCCGGCCTCCAGCACGATGCCGAGATCCTTGACGAAGATGTCCACGGCGCTGGTGATGCCGGGATCGGCCTGAAGCATGCGCGGGCCGCGGTCCTTCAGCATCCAGCTCGACGCCGCGGAGCCGCTCATGATCTCCAGCAGGATGTCGAGATCGACGCCGACCTTGGCGGCGAGCGCGAAGGCTTCGGCGACCACGGCGATGTGAACGCCGCACAGCAGCTGGTTGACGGTCTTCACCGTGGCGCCCTGGCCCGGCCGCTCGCCGACATGGAAGACCTTGTCCCCCATTGCCGCCAGCACCGGGCGCAGCCGCTCCACCACCGCCGCCGGTGCCGCCGCCATGATCGACAGCGTACCGGCGACCGCACCCACCACGCCGCCGGACACCGGCGCGTCGACGAAGCGGCGGCCCGCCGCCTCCACCCGCGCCGCCAGGGCGGCAACCGCTCCCGGCGGGCAGGTCGCCATCAGGATCACCGCCGATCCGTCCGGCAAGGCCTCCAGCGCGCCATCGGCGAACAGCGCCTGTTCGGCCTGGGCGGCATTCACCACCATCAGCACCAGCGCATCGGCACCGGCCGCCGCCGCAGCGGCGCTGGCCGCCGTCCGGGCACCGCGCGACGCCAGGGCGGCGACGCTGTCGCCGCGGACATCGAAGCCCTGCACGGCGAAGCCCTTGGCCAGCAGGTTGTTCGCCATGGGCATTCCCATGGACCCGAGGCCGATGAATCCGACGGTCGTCATTGTCCGGTGTCCTTGGATGCGGAGACTGTGAAGGGGAGAGAGGCCGGTGCCGGAGCGGGTCAGCCGAGGAAGCCGATCGACACCCAGGGGAAAGCCGCGACGACGATCAGCCCGACCGCCAGCGCTGCCAGATATCCCAGGATGGGTTTCATGCCTTCGTCCGGGCTGATGCGGCTGATGGCGCAGGCGGCGTAATAGCCGACACCGAAGGGCGGGGCGAACAGGCCGATGCCCATCGCCAGGATGACGATCATCGCATAATGGACCTCATGTACGCCGATCTGGCGGGCGATGGGGAACAGGAGCGGTCCGAACAGCACGATGGCGGGGATGCCTTCCAGCACGCTGCCCAGGATGATGAAGGCGACGATGGACACTGCGATGAACACCGGCACGCCGCCGGGCAGCTCGCGCATGACCGTCGCCAGGGTGTTGGAGAAGCCGGACTGGGTGAGCGCCCAAGCCATGCCGGTGGCCGCGCCGATGATCAACAGGATGGCGCCGGACAGGGCCGCGGTATCGACCAGCATCGGATAGATGCGGCGCCAATCGAACTGGCGGTAGACCAGCAGCCCGGCGATCACGGCATAGACGATGCCGATGGTCGACACCTCGGTCGCCGTCGCCACGCCTTCGATCACCGCGGCGCGGATGATGAAGGGCAGGGCGATGGCGGGCAGGGCGATCAGGAACGCCTGGCCGATCTCGCCCCGGCTGGCGCGGCGGACATGGGACAGGTCCTCGTCGCGGTAGCGCCACCAGACCAGGGCGGCGAGCGCCACGCCCAGAACGATGCCGGGCAGCAGTCCGCCGGTGAACAGGGCAGCGATGGACACGCCGGTGACGGAGCCGATGGTGATCAGGACGAGGGAGGGCGGAATGGTTTCGGTCTGGGCGCCGGTGGCGGACAGCAGGGCGACCAGATCGCTGGGCTTTGCGCCGCGCGCCTTCATCTCTGGGAACAGCACCGGCGCCACCGCCGCCATGTCGGCCGCCTTGGAGCCCGAGATGCCGGACACGAGATACATGGCGCCGATCAGCACATAGGACAGGCCGCCGCGAACATGACCGAGCAGGCTGGCGAGGAAGCCGACCATGGCGCGGGCCATCCCCGTCATCTCGATCAGCTGGCCGAGAAAGACGAACAGCGGCACCGACAGCAGGATCAGGTGGCTCATCCCCTCGTCCATGCGGCCGACCATGACGATGGCCGGGGTCGAGGTGGCGAGCGACAGATAGCCGAAGGTGGCGAGCCCGAAGGAGAAGGCGATGGGCAGGCCGAGGAACACCATCACGCCGACGCCGACGACGAAGAAGAGCAGCAGGTTGAGGTTGCCGAGCCCGGCGAAGACCGGACCGGCCAGCACCGCCGCACCGATGGTCGCCGCCACCGCCAGCGCCGCCCACAGCACGTCGGCAGCGCGGCCGACACGGGCCAGCCGCAGCAGGGCGACCGAGATCATCAGGACGATGCCGACCGGCAGCGCCGAGGCGCGCCAGGAGTTGGCGATGTCGAGCGCCGGGGTGGTGACCCACACCTCTTCCGAGGCGAATTCATAGGCGGGCTCGGCCATCAGCAGCAGGAAGGCCAGCGCCGCCGTCATGGCGAGCACGTCGAGGAAGGCCTGGGCACGCGGCCCCAGCATGCCGACCAGCGCCGTCATCCGCATATGCTCGCCCCGGCGCAACGCCACGACCGAGCCGAACATGGCGAGCCAGAGGAACAGGATGGAGGCCAGCTCGTCCGACCAGATGATCGGGCTGTGGAGGAGATAGCGCCAGACGACGCCGACCAGCAGCACGCCGACCTCGGCAAGCACCAGCAGCGCCGCCGGAAGTTCGACGAGGAACCCGATGCCCCGGTCGAGCTGGCCGAGCCAGCGGGCTTGGCTGCCGGACGGCTGTCCGGAACCGTGAGCGACGGTTGCCGCCGCATTGATGGGAGTGTTCATGAGGCCAGCCCTTCGGAAGGACGATCGGTGGACGGGACGGCCGACCTGGACCCGCCGCCCCTGAACCCGGTGCCATTCGAACCGGGTTCAGGGCGGGGGTGCGGATCGGCCGGGTCGCAATCGACGGCAGTCTCAATGGACGGCAGTCTCAGTCTGGAGGGCCTCGGCCTGGACGGTTTCGGCCCGGACGGTCTCAGCCGAGCTTGCCGGACACCTTCTCCAGCAGGTCCCAGGCGGTCGCGCCGTACTTGTCCTTCCACTCCTGATAGAAGCTGGTCGAGGACAGCGCCTTGCGGAACGGCTCGCGGTCGACGGTGTGGAAGGTCAGCCCCTTGGCGGCCAGATCCTTCTGGAGGCTGTCGTTCAGGGCGGCGATGTCGGCGCGCTGGTCGTCGGCCGAGCGGTCCAGCTCGCGGCCGACGATCCCCTGGACATCGGCCGGCAGCTTGGCGAAGGCCCGCTTGTTGCCCAGCACCCAGTAGCCGTCCCAGACATGGCCGGTCAGGCTGCAGGTCTTCTGCACCTCGTACAGGCGGGCGGTGGCGATGATCGCCAGCGGGTTTTCCTGCCCCTCCACCACCACGGTCTGGAGCGCCGAATACAGCTCGTTGAAATTGATCGGGGCGGGAGCGGCGCCGATGGCCTTGAACAGCGAGGTCAGAGCCGGCGCCGGCGGCACCCGCATCTTGAAGCCCTTGATGTCCTCGGCGGTCTTGATGACGCGGGTGGAGGAGGTGACGTGGCGGAAGCCGTTGTCCCAGATCTTGCCCAGCGTCATGATCGGGGTCTTGGCGATCTCGGCGCGGATGTGCTTGCCGAGGTCGCCGTCCATCGCCTGCCAGACGGCGTTGTAGTCGTTGAAGGCGAAGCCCATGCTGGTGATGCCGGACACCGGGACGAAGGTGGCGAGGATCAGCGAGCTGAGATTGAAGATCTCGACCCCGCCGTTGCGCACCTGACCCAGCAGGTCGGTGTCGCTGCCCAGCTGATTTGCCGGGAACAGCTTGATGTCCAGCCGGCCGGAGGTCGCCTCGCGGATGCGGTCGATCGCTTCCTGGGCGCGGATGTTGACGGGATGGGTCGGGTCCTGGCCGGTGGCGTACTTGAATTGGAACTCGGCGGCGTCCGCCGGGTATTTCAGGATGGTGACCAGCGGCATGGCGCCGGCGGCGGCCAGAACTGCGCGGCGGCTGGGACGGAAGGAGGTCGCGCGGAAGGGCGGCATCTTGAGCATGGTTTCCTCTCCGGAATTCTGTGGTTTTGCTTTTTTGGGGTTCGGCTTTTTTAGGCGGCAGGGGACGACGGCAGGGGCCAGTTGCAGGGGCGGGGAGGCAGCCTCCCCGCGTCCCGAAGGGCCCTTACAGCCAGCCCTTGATGCTGGCCGCCATCGCGTCGGTCGAGATGCCGTAGAGGTCGTGCAGGGTCGGCAGGGCGCCGGCCTTCAGGAACTCGTCGGGCAGGCCGATCTGGCGGAAGACCGGGGTGACGCCGGCGCGCAGCAGGGTGCCGGCCACCGCCTCGCCCAGCCCGCCGATGACGGTGTGGTTCTCCGCCACCACCACCATGCGGCCGGTGCGTGCCGCCTCGCGCAGGATGGTCTCGGTGTCGAGCGGCTTGATGGTGGGGACGTGCAGCACGGCGACGCCGACCTTGTCGGCCTCCAGCCGCTGCGCCACCTCCAGCGCCCGCATCGTCATGATGCCGGACGAGATCACCAGCACGTCCGAGCCGTCGCGCAGCAGCTTGGCCTTGCCGAGTTCGAATTTGTAGTCGTACTCGTCCAGCACCAACGGGACGTTGCCGCGCAGCAGGCGCATATAGACCGGACCGTTGTGGGCGGCCATGGCGGGCACCACCTGCTCGATCTCGTGCGCGTCGCAGGGGTCGATCACCACCATGTTCGGCATGGCGCGGAACAGTGCCAGATCCTCGGCCGCCTGATGGCTGGGGCCGTAGCCGGAGGTCAGGCCCGGCAGGGCGCAGGCGATCTTGACGTTGCGGTTCTCCTCCGCAATCGTTTGATGGACGAAGTCGTAGGCGCGGCGCGAGGCGAAGACGGCGTAGGTGGTGACGAAGGGCATCATGCCCTCATGCGCCATGCCCGACGCGGCGCCCATCAGCAGCTGTTCGGCCATCCCCATCTGATAGAAGCGGTCCGGGTAGGCCTGGGCGAAGATGTGCAGGTCGGTGTATTTGGCGAGATCGGCGGTCATGCCGACGATCTCCGGCCGCTGCTTCGCCAGCTCGACCAGCGTATGGCCGAAGGGGGCCGGTTTCGTCCGCTGCCCTTCCGCCGCGATTGAGGCGATCATGGCGGAGGTCTTCAGGCGCGGCTTGGCGGCGTTGGAGCCGGGGGTGGTGGTGGCGGTGCTCATGCGGTCCTCCCGGCGTCGAGCGCATCCAGCGCCAGCTGCCATTCGTGCGCGTCGACGCGGATGAAGTGGTTCTTTTCGCGGGCTTCGAGGAAGGGCACGCCCTTGCCCATTTTGGTGTCGCAGACGATCATCCGCGGCTTGGGCTCCGGGTGGGACTTCGCGGCGTCGAAGGCGGCGACCACCGCGTCCATGTCGTTGCCGTCGATCCGCTGGACGAACCAGCCGAAGGCCTCCAGCTTGTCCACCAGCGGCTCGAACGCCATCACCTGGGTCGACGGGCCGTCGGCCTGCTGGTTGTTGACGTCGACGATGGCGATCAGATTGTCGAGCTTGTAATGGGCGGCCGACATGATGGCCTCCCACACCGAGCCCTCGTCCAGCTCGCCGTCGGAGAACAGGGCGTAGACGCGGCTGGCCGAGTTCTTGCGCTTCAGCCCCAGCCCGATGCCGACCGCGATGCCGAGGCCGAGGCCGAGCGAACCGCCCGACATCTCCATGCCCGGCGTGTAGGCGGCCATGCCCGACATCGGCAGGCGGCTGTCGTCGCTGCCGTAGGTCTCCAGCTCTTCGGCCGGGACGATGCCGGCCTCGATCAGGGCGGCGTAGAGGGCGATGGCGTAATGACCGTTGGACAGCAGGAAGCGGTCGCGCCCCTCCCAATGCGGGTCCTCGGGCCGGTAGGTCATGGCGTGGAAGTAGGAGACCGCCAGCACGTCGGCGATGTCCAGCGCCTGCCCGATATAGCCCTGGCCCTGCACTTCGCCCATCAGCAGGGCGTTGCGGCGGATGCGGTAGGCGCGTTCGGCCAGCGGCACATTGTGCCCCAGCGGGGTGGTGTCGGTTGCGGTGTCCACGGGAGGGGTCTCCAGCATTTCGGGATCAGTGGATCAGCATGCCGCCGTTGACGTCGAGCGTGGCGCCGGTGACGTAGGAGGACAGCTCGGACGCCAGGAACAGGCAGGAGCGGGCCACATCGTCGGCGTCGCCCAGGCGGTTCAGCGGAATGCCCTTGAGGATTTCCGTCCGCAGCTCCGGGGTCAGCTTGTCGCCGGTGATGTCGGTCTGGATCAGGCCGGGCGTGACCGAATTGACGCGGACATTGTCCGGTCCCAGTTCGCGCGCCATCGCCTTGGCCAACCCCAGAACGCCGGCCTTGGCCGCGCTGTAATGCGGACCGCCGAAGATGCCGCCGCCGCGCTGCGCCGACACCGACGAGATGCAGACGATGGAGCCGGACTTGCGCTCCCGCATGTGGGGGACGACCGCCTGGCTCATGTAAAGCGTGCCGCGCAGGCTGACGTCGGTCACCGCCTCGTAATTCTTCGGGCCGATGTCCATGAACTTCAGCGGCTGGGTGATGCCGGCGTTGTTGACCAGCACGTCGATGCGGCCGAACTCCTCCACCACGCGGTTGGCGGCGGCGAAACAGGCATCGCGGTCGGTCACGTCGCAGGCGAAGCCGCGGTGCGCCTCGCCCAGTTCGGCGGCGGCTTCGGCAGCCTGGGCGGCGTCGAGGTCCAGGATGATCGCGCGCCCGCCATGCAGCGCGAAGAGCTTGGCGGTCGCCCGGCCGATGCCGCGGCGAGACGCCGCCCCGGTGATCACACAGACCTTGTTGGACAGCAGCATGGTCGCTTCCTCTTCTCGAAGCAGGCTCCGCCGTGGCGGCCATGCGGGTGCCGCGACGGAGCATCGGATTTGTTGGGAGTTTTGTCGGGCTATCGGGGTATTCAGCGTGGTCTGCTGATGGTTCGTTCAGCCGACCGTTGAGGAAATACTATGTTCTTGAGATGAGCCTGACAAACGAATAAGATCGCAATTGGATGAATTGAATTCACTGAAATGCTGCGATGCGGAAGAGGGTCTCAATCAAGGCGTTGCAAGCGTTCGAGGCTGCCGCGAGGTTGCAATCCTTTGCAACCGCAGCGCAGGATCTCGGGCTGACGCCGTCTGCGATCAGCCATCAGGTGAAGCTTCTGGAGGAGCAGCTGGGCTTTCCGCTGTTCCACCGGGTGCACCGGTCGGTGACGCTGACCGATGCGGGGCGGGCCTATGCCGCCGAAATCATCGCCGCTTTCGCCCGCATCGACACCGCCACGCGAAACGCCACCACCGCCGGGGCCGGCACCACCATCCTGACCGTGCGTTCGATGCCGAGCTTCGCCACGCAATGGCTGATGCCGCGGCTGAACCGCGTGAAGGAGCTTCACCCGGCCATCGACATCCGGCTCCAGGCCTCGGTCTCACCCATCGACCTGACGACGGGGGCGGTGGACATCGACATCCGCTACAACCCCGGTCCGTCGCCGTCCGGCTGCGTGATGGCCCAGTTTCCCGAGGACACCATCGTGCCGATGTGTGCCCCGGAGCTGGCGAATGGCCTGAACCCGATCCGCCGGCCGCAGGATCTGAGCCGGCATATCCTGATCCATTCGGAAATCAACATCGTCGGCTGGCGCGACTGGGCCCGCCGGCATCGCGGCGTACAGCTGGACATGGAGCGCGGCCTGCGCTTCGACCGGTCCTTCATGGCGATCAACGCCGCGGTGAACGGGATGGGGGTTTGCCTGGACAGCCTGCTGCTCGCCCGGCGGGAACTGGAGTCGGGCAGGCTGGTGATTCCGTTTCCGCCCCGGCCGCTCAAGGCGCAGGGGCATGGCTTCGTGACCTTGAAGTCGTCCTTCGACCTGCCGAAGGTCCGGCTCTTCCGCGACTGGCTGTTCGACGAGTTGGAATCCTGCCGACAGTGGGAGGAGCGCTGCCTCGCGTCCCTGCAAGGGGTGGCGGCGCGTTAACGGCGTGGAGCCGCCGTCGTTCCCCGGCGGATCAGGGTCGGCACCAGCGGCGGCAGAGCGGACGGCCGGCTCCCCTCCAGGCAGGCGAGCAGATAGGCGGCGGCGCGCCGGCCGATCTCGTGATTGTCGACGTGCATGGTTGTCAGCGGCGGATCGAGCTGGCGGCTGATGGCGATGTCGTCGAAGCCGGTGATGCTGAGGTCATGCGGCACCGACAGCCCCATCGCCCGCGCCTCCAGCAGGGCGCCGAGGGCGAGGTAGTCGTTGCCGCAGATCACCGCGGTCGGCGGCGGATCGGTCGCCAGCATGGCGCGCACGCTCTGCCGACCGAAATCGATGCTCCATTCCCCTTCGCACAGATGCTGTGGGCGGATGCCGAGGCCGCGTTCGGCCAGCGCCTCGCGCACACCGTCCAGGCGCGCGGCGACACGATCGTTGCCGGCCGTCGGCTGGATGATCACCCCGATGGTTTCGTGACCGAGGTCGAGCAGATGGCGGGCGATGGTGTAGAAGGCCTGCCGGTTGTCGAAGCCGATGCAGGGGTGCGGGCTGTCCGGCCGGTGGCTGTAGGTGACGATATAGGGAATGTGCCGGGCCTGGATGCTGGCGAACAGGTCGGGCCGGTGCGCCTCGCCGACGATGGCAAGCGCCTCCACCCCGCGGGCCAGCATCGCCTGGACGTCGTGCGCCGCCTGATCCTGGTCGTAGTTGAAGCAGCTCAGCAGCAGCGTGATGCCGCGGTCGGCGAAGGCGGCCTGCATCGCCCCGACCTGGGCGGCGAACACTTCGTTGTCGAGGGTGGGGATCACCGCCCCGACGATGGAGGTGCGGCGGCGGGCCAGCGCGCTGCCGGCGGCATGCGGCATCCAGCCCATCGCCTTGGCGGTCGCCAGCACGCGTTCGCGGATCGCCGGGGCGACCTTTTCCGGATTGTTGAAGACGCGCGAAACGGTGGCGATCGACACCTCCGCCGCCGCGGCGACATCCACGGCACGGGGCGCACGCGGTGCACCGGATACAGCGGGCGCACCGGACGCACGGGGCGCAGGTCCGGGCTTCGGATCGCGCTCTGACATCGCCGGCATCTCCATAGGATTGTGCGGAACCGCTTCATTGAAAGCGGTTACACATCCTCCATGCCACGTCAAGTTTGTTGTTGCATCAGTCCGTGATGCGATCTATGTAAGCGCTTACATCAATGGCGCCGGCCCTGTGACGCTCTCACGCTCCCCGGCCCGTTTTTCCCATGGCAACCCGCGAAGGCCCGCCGACGAACGGGCCGCATCAGGAGGAATGGTATGCGCAACGGTCTTCAGGCAGTTCTGGCGAGCGCCGTCACGGCAGGCATGCTGCTGTTCAGCGGCATGGGCAATGCGGCGGAGATCGGCGCGCACACCATGAAGCTGGCGAGCGCCGGTGCCGACGGGTCGCCGCTGGCGCTGGGCATGGCGAAGTTCGCCGAGATCGTGAAGGAGAAGAGCGGCGGCAAGATCAAGGTCCAGCTCTTCACCAACGGCGTGCTGGGCGGCGACGTGCAGATGATCTCGGCGTTGCAGGGCGGCATCGTCGAGATGACGGTGCTGAATGCCGGGCTTCTGTCCAGCCTGGACGACAATTTCGTCATGGTCGATCTGCCGTTCCAGTTCGACTCGCCGAAGGTCGCCGACGCGGTGATGGACGGCCCGGTGGGCAAGACCCTGCTGGACAAGCTGTCGGCCAAGGGGCTGGTCGGTCTCGGCTATTGGGAACTCGGCTTCCGCCAGCTGACCAACAGCCGCCGTCCGATCGCCAGCGTGGAGGACATCGCCGGCCTGAAGATCCGCGTCGTGCAGTCGCCGATCTACATCGACCTGTTCAACACGCTGGGCGCCAACGCCGTGCCGCTGCCCTTCCCGGAAGTCTACACCGCGCTTGAGAGCAAGACGGTCGACGGCCAGGAGAACCCGGCCCCCAGCATCCTGACCGCCAAGCTGAACGAGGTGCAGAAGTACCTGACGCTCAGCAACCACATGTACAACCCGCAGGCCGTGCTGGTCGGCGCCAAGTTCTGGGCCAAGCTGAACGAGGACGAGCGCAAGCTGATCCAGGACGCCACGCTGGAGGCCCGCGATTACGAACGCCGCGTCTCGCGCGAGCAGGCGAGCAAGGCGGTGGACGAGCTGAAGGCGAAGGGCATGACCGTCACCGAGCTGGCCCCGGCGGAAGTCGAGAAGTTCCGTGCCAAGATCCGCCCGGTGGTCGAGAAGTTCTCGCAGAAGGTCGATCCCGCCCTGATGGCGCAGGCCCAGGCCGAAATCGCCAAGGCGCGCGCCGCACAGTGACGGTGCGGTAAGGCAGCGGAGCAGAGCCATGATCGTCGTCTTCGGATCCATCAACCTCGACATGATCTTCGCCATGGAGGATCTGCCCCTTGCCGGGCAGACCCTGCTGGCGCGGTCGCTGGATTTGCATCCCGGCGGCAAGGGGGCCAACCAGGCCGTCGCCGCCGCCCGCGATGGCGCCGCGGTGACCATGGTCGGGGCCGTCGGTGGCGACGGGCTGAAGGAAACCGCGTTGAGCGGGCTTCGCGGCGCCGGTGTCGATCTGTCCCGTGTCGCGGTGACGGGCCATGGGGCTGGGCATGCGACCGGCACCGCCGCCGTCTGCACCGACGCGGCGGGCCGCAACCAGATCGTCGTCGCTGGCGGGGCCAACCTCCAGGCGCGCGCCGATCAGGTGGAGGACGCGCTTCTCTCGCCCGGCACCACTCTGATCGTGCAGATGGAGTCCGATCCCGGCGAGACCGCGGCGCTGATCCTGCGCGCCCGCCGGCTCGGCGCACGGGTCATCATGAACCTCGCTCCGGCGGCCCCGTTGCCGCTGCCGGTGCTGAAGTCCGTCGACATCCTGGTGGTCAACGAGGATGAGGCGGCGTGGCTCGGCAACCATCTCGGTTGCGCCGGCGACGCGCCGTCGCTCTGCTCCGTGCTGGGCGGCACGGTGATCCGCACGCTTGGCGGCGCCGGCGTCGAATGGTCGTCGGTGGACGGCAGCGCGGTCGATGGCAGCGGCCGGCAGCCGGCTCCCGCCGTCGCCGTGCGCGACACCACCGGGGCCGGCGATTGCTTCGTCGGGGTGCTGGCGGCCGAACTGGACCGCGGCCGGCCGCTCGCCGCCGCCATCCGCCGCGCTGCCTGTGCCGCCTCGCTGTCCTGCACGCGGGCCGGCGGTCAGGCCAGCCTGCCGGCGGCGGCGGAAACCGACGGAGCACTCGGCGGGCTGGCGGTCGCCTGACAGGCCACCCGTCCATTCCCTTGCTTTCGCATTCCCTCCCGATTGGAAGTTTTCCCATGGCGCAGCGCATTGACGGCATCATCCCGGTGATGCTGACCCCCTTCACCGATGCCGGCGAGATCGATTATCCGGGGCTGACCCGCCTGATCGAGTGGTATCTGGCCAACGGTGCCGACGCCCTGTTCGCCGTCTGCCAATCCAGCGAGATGCAGTTCCTGTCGCTGGAGGAGCGGGTGGATCTGGCGAAATTCGTCGTCGCCGCCGTCGCCGGCCGGGTGCCGGTGGTGGTGTCGGGCCACATCAGCGACGACCTCGACGCCCAGGTCGAGGAGCTGACGGCGATGGCCGCCACCGGCAGCGACGCACTGGTTCTGGTGACCAACCACCTCGACCCGAAGAACGAGGGAACGGAGACGTTCCGCCGTCACCTGTCCCATCTGCTGGAGCGGCTGCCGCGCGACATCCCGCTGGGCCTCTACGAGTGCCCGGCCCCCTACCGCCGGCTGCTGAGCGACGAGGAACTGCGGCTGTGCATCGACAGCGGCCGCTTCGTCCTGCTGAAGGACGTCAGCTGTGATCTCCCGACGGTCGAGCGCCGGCTGAAGATCGCCGAGGGCTCCGGCCTCGCCATCATCAACGCCAACGCCGCCATCGCGCGCGACGCCATGCGGGGCGGGTCGCCGGGCTTCACCGGCGTCTTCACCAACATCCACCCCGACCTCTACCGCTGGATGCGGCTGCATGGCGACCGCCATCCCGAACTGGCGGACGATCTGGCGACCTTCCTGGTGGTGGCCGCGGTGTCGGAAAGCCTGGGCTATCCGGCCTTCGCCAAGATGTACCACCAGCGCCTCGGCACCTTCGGGTCGATCCGCTGCCGGGTGATCCAGTACGACGTGCGCGAACGCTTCTGGGCGCTCGACGCGGTGCTCGACAAAGTGGTCGCCGGCACCGACGCCTTCCGCGCCAAAATCGCGGCCCTGCCGGCCGAATGACCTGACGGGGTCCTGAACGAAAAGAGCTTTAGGGGAGGAACGGATGGGCCGCTTCATCGACGGGTATGTCTTCGTTCTGAAGGTCGCGATCGTGGCCTGTCTGGCCGGCATGCTGGTGCTGGTGTTCGGCAACGTGGTGCTGCGCTACGGCTTCAACAGCGGCATCACGGTGTCGGAGGAGCTGTCGCGGCTTCTCTTCGTCTGGATGACCTTCATGGGCGCGGTGGTGGCGCTGCACAAGCACGGCCATCTCGGCATGGACACCATGGTCGCCCTTCTACCCAGGACGGGGCGGCTGGTCTGCTTCTGCCTCAGCCATCTGCTGATGATCTACGCGACCGGCCTGCTGCTCGGCGGCAGTTGGGACCAGACCCTGATCAACCTGTCGGTGACGGCGCCGGCCACTGGCCTGTCGATGGGGTTCTTCTATGGCTCCGGCGTGGTGTTCGGCGTCCTGGCGCTGGTGATCCTGGCCTTCAACCTCGTCCGCGCGCTGACCGGCCGCCTCAAGGACGGCGAGCTGATCACGGTGACGGAGTCCGAGGAAACGGCCGACGCCACCCATGCGCCCACCGGCCGGCACGCCTGATTCCCCCGGCCTGATCCCGCGATAGCCCGAGCGGCAAGGAGTTCCTCCCATGACCGTCACCGTCTTCCTCGGCTCGCTGCTGGGCGCCATGGCCATCGGCACGCCGATCGCCTTCGCGCTGCTGCTGTGCGGCGTGGCGCTGATGTTCCATATGGACCTGTTCGACGCCCAGATCGTCGCCCAGAACGTCGTCAACGGCGCCGACAGTTTCCCGCTGGTCGCCGTGCCCTTCTTCATGCTGGCGGGCGAGGTGATGAATGCCGGCGGCCTGTCGCGGCGCATCGTCGCCGTGGCGATGGCGCTGGTAGGCCATATCCGCGGCGGGCTCGGCTACGTCGCGATTCTCGCCTCCTGCATCCTCGCCAGCCTGTCCGGGTCGGCGGTGGCCGATGCCGCCGCGCTGTCGGCCCTGCTGGTGCCGATGATGGTGCGGGCCGGCCATGACAAGGCGCGCTCCTGCGGGCTGATCGCCGCCGGCGGCATCATCGCGCCGATCATCCCGCCCAGCATCGGCTTCATCCTGTTCGGCGTCGCGGCCAACGTGTCGATCACCAAGCTGTTCCTGGCCGGCATCTTTCCGGGCCTGATGCTGGGTCTGGGTCTGGTCGCCGCCTGGTGGCTGGTGGTCCGTCACGAGAATCTGGCCCCGCCGCCGCGCGCGACGAAGGGCGAGGTGGCCGTGGCGGTGAAGGACGGCTTCTGGGCGCTGATGCTGCCGGGCATCATCATCTTCGGCCTGAAGTTCGGTATCTTCACCCCGACCGAGGCAGCGGTCGTGGCGGCGGTCTACGCGCTGTTCGTCGCCGTGGTGGTCTATCGCGAGCTAAAGCCGTCGCAACTGTTCGACCTGTTCGCCTCGGCGGCCACCACCACCGCGGTGGTAATGTTCCTGGTTGCCGCCGCCATGGTGTCGGCCTGGATGATCACCATCGCCAACCTGCCGGCCCAGGTCGGCGACCTGCTGGAACCCTTCATGGGCAGCCCGACCCTGCTGATGGCCGCCATCATGGTGCTGGTGGTGATCGTCGGAACGGCGATGGACATGACACCGACCATCCTGATCCTGACGCCGGTTCTGATGCCGGTGATCAAGCAGGCCGGCATCGACCCCGTCTATTTCGGCGTGCTGTTCATCATCAACAACGCCATCGGCCTGATCACCCCGCCGGTCGGCACCGTGCTGAACGTGGTGGCCGGCGTGGCGAAGCTGAACATGGGCGCCCTGATGCGCGGCGTCTGGCCCTTCCTGCTCGCGCAGCTTCTGGTGCTGGCCCTGCTGGTGCTGTTCCCGTCCCTGGTCATGGTCCCGGCCCGCTGGTTCGCGGGCTGAGCCGATCCCCTACAGAGAGCTGCCGGCCACGGGTTCGGCAGCTCTCCCGGCACCCAGCAGGATGCCCAGGCGCCCCGCGGCACCGGTGATGTGGTCGGACATCGCCTGTGCTGCGCGGGCGCCGTCGCGCGTCTGCAACGCCCTTAAAATCCGTTGGTGCTCCTCCAGGGTTTCCCATATGCGATCCTCCTGGGCGAAGGGAAGCGTCTGGATCTCCGTGACCACCGCATCGACGGTGCGGAACAGGTCCATGAACATGCGGTTGCCGCAGCCTTCGACGATCAGGCGGTGGAATTTGCTGTCCTCCACCCCGGCCTGGGCGAAGTCATGCGCCTCGAAGGCGGTGCGCATCCGCACCAGCGTGCTGGACAGCGCTTCGAGTGCTGCGTCGGGCAGGGCGATGGCGGCGAGCTGGGCGGCCTGCGGCTCCAACGCCAGCCGCGCCTCGTAAACCTCGCGGGGCGAATAGAGGTCGGCGAACCGCCAGGCGGCGACCGGGTCCGGCGGCTTGCCATCGGTGAGAAAGACGCCGCGCCCCACCTCGATCCTGATCAGGCCGAGGGTTTCCAGCGCCGACAGCGCCTCGCGCAGCGATGCCCGGCTGATGCTCAGCCTCTCGGCAAGCTCGCGCTGGGGCGGAAGCTGATCGCCCGGACGCAGCCCCTGTTCGTCGATGATCCGGCGGATCTTCTCGACCGCCGCCTGTGGCACCAACAGCCGTCCACGCATCCTGTCGATTCCTGTCTGTCGTTGCTCTTGCCGGGGTGCCCCACGCGACGCCTTGACAATAACCCGGAAAGGGCGTGCAATCCAACTGGTCAGACCGGTATGGCCTCTCAGACCAAAGAAAACGACAAAACCGGCTTTCAGGGATTCGCGTCAGGCATTCACCCACCCATGCAGGGAGACGCAGGTACAGCCATGCGCAGACAGATTCTCAAATTCGCTCTCCTCGCGGCGGCGTCCGCCACCGTCTGGGGCGGCTTCGCACCGGCCCACGCTGCCGACCTCGCCGTCGGCGCCAACATCGGCAACGTTCCGTGGGAATTCCAGGACGCGTCCGGCAAGTTCGTCGGCTTCGAGATCGACGTGGTCAACGAGGCGGCCAAGCGCCTGGGCAAGACGGTGGAGATCGTCAACATCCCCTTCAACGGCCTGTTCTCCGCCGTCCAGTCGGGCCGGATCGCCATGGCGATCTCGTCGATCACCATCACCGACAAGCGGCTGGAGTCGGTCTCCTTCGCCCAGCCCTACTATGACAGCGACCAGTCGCTGACCGTGCGGGCGAACACCCCGCTCAAGAGCGTCGATGACCTGAAGGGCAAGTCGCTGGGTGTCGATACCGGTTCCACCGGCGATATGTGGGTGAACCAGAACCAGGGCAAATACAGCTTCGGCGATGTCCGCCGCTATGAGGGGCTGCAGCCGGCGATGCTCGACCTCGGGGCCGGGCGCCTGGACGGCTACATCAGCGACATTCCGGCGCTGCTCTACTACACCAAGGACAAGCCGCAGTTCAAAGTCGTCCAGCGCATCCCGACCGGCGAGCGCTATTCCGTGATGTTCGCCAAGGACAGCCCGCTGCTGCCGGCCGTCAACGACCAGATCACCGCGATGAAGAAGGACGGCACCCTGGCCGCCCTGCATGAGAAGTGGTTCGGGGTGAAGCCCGACGCCGACGGCAGCACCGTCAAGGTTCTCGACATCCCGAAGAAGTCCTGAGCGCGGACCGTCTCCCCGCCATCGGACCCCATGGCCGGGCACACGGCGCCTGAGTTGCGCGTGCCCGGCCCATGCCTGGACATTCCCTCATGGACTTGATCGACACCTTCTTCAACGGAAGGGTGCTGTGGGATGCGCTGCCGCTCCTGCTGATGGGGCTGGGCACCACGCTGTCGCTGGGGATTCTCAGCATCCTGCTCGGCCTGATCGGCGGCCTGATCCTGGCACTTCTGCGTCTTTACGGCCCGCCAGCCCTGAGCGGACTGTGGGTGCTGTACATCGACCTGTTCCGCGCCATTCCCATCCTGGTGCTTCTGGTCATCGTCTACTACGCCCTGCCGTTCGTCGGCATCCGGCTTTCCCCCTTCGCATCCGCCACCACCGCCCTGTCACTGGTCAGCGCAGCCTACAGCGCGGAAATCCTGCGGGCCGGCATCCAGGCGATCCCCCGCGGCCAGTTCGAGGCCAGCCAGGCGCTCGGCCTGTCCTACTGGAGCATGATGGGGGACATCGTCCTGCCGCAGGCCGTCCGTATCGTCATTCCGCCGATGACCAGCAACTGCATCAACGTGATGAAGGACACCGCGCTCGCCTCCGTCGTCGCGATGCCTGACCTGCTGAAGCAGGCGACCCAGGCCCAGGCGCTGGCGGCGAACCCGACGCCGCTGATCGGCGCCGCCGCGCTGTATGTGCTGCTGCTCCTGCCGATGGTGCGCGCCGTGGGCACGCTGGAAAAACACTTCGCCAGGGAGCGCCGCTGACATGCAGACCAAGAACATGCAGGCGGGGGAAGCGGGCAGGGCAGAATCCGTGCCCCCGGCCGGCCGGCCGATCATCGCCATCCGCGACCTGCGCAAGATGTATGGCAGCTTCTGCGCCCTGTCCGGCATCACCCTCGATGTTGCGGAGGGCGAGGTGGTCGTTCTGCTCGGCCCGTCGGGGTCGGGGAAATCGACCCTGATCCGCTGCATCAACCTGCTGGAGACCTACGATTCCGGAACCGTGACGGTCGACAACGTCCCCGTCCGGCCCGGTCCCAATCTTGCTGCCGTCCGCAGCGAGGTCGGGATGGTGTTCCAGAGCTTCAACCTGTTCCCTCACATGACCGTGCTCCGCAACGTCGCGCTGGCGCCGATCCGTGTGCGCAAGCTGGCACCGAAGGCCGCCGAGGAGCGGGCCATGGAGCTGCTGACCCGCGTCGGCATCGCCGAACAGGCCGGCAAGTTCCCCGGCCAGCTGTCGGGCGGCCAGCAGCAGCGCGTCGCCATCGCCCGTGCGCTGGCGATGGAACCGAAAATCCTGCTGTTCGACGAGCCGACCTCGGCACTCGACCCGGAGATGGTCGGCGAGGTGCTGGACGTCATGCAGTCGCTGGCCCGCACCGGCGTCACGATGGTGGTGGTCACCCATGAGATGGGGTTCGCCCGCCGTGTTGCCGACCGCGTCATCTTCATGGAGCGCGGCCAGATCGTCGAGGAGGCGGAGCCGGAAGCCTTTTTCTCCGCACCCAAGGAGGAGCGCGCCCGCGCCTTCCTGCAAGCGGTCCTGAACCATTGAGCGCCGCCCGGATCATCCCGACGGTGCCGCTGACCGGCGACGCCTTCGTCCCGTTCGGCACGGTGCTTTCCGCCGGCATGGGCAGGTCGTCCCTGGTCAATGACGGGCGCGGCATCCGCTACGACGCCGAGCATGGGCTGGGCTTCGCCGGCGAGCCGCTGCCGCCGGTGCTGGCGCTCTACCGCATCAGGCCGTCCCAGCTGCCCTTCGCCGTGACGGCGATGGAGCAGCACCCGCTCAGCAGCCAGACATTCGTCCCCATGACCGGAGGGCGCTTCCTGGTGGTGGCCGCCCTCGCCAACGACGGGGGCGAGCCGGATCCCGAAACCGCCCGCGCCTTCATCGCCGGTCCCGATCAGGCGATCACCTATGCGGGAGGGGTCTGGCACTGTCCGCTTGTGGCTCTCGACGAGACCGCCGACTTCGCCATGATGATGTGGCGCGCCCCCGATCCCGACGCCGACTGCCGCGTCGTCTCCCTGTCCGTGCCGCTGCTGGTCGCCGACCATGCCGCGGCAATCTGACCGAAGGAACTGAACCCGTGTCGAACGTGACGACCTCCCCGCTCGATCTGTCCTTTGTCCGCGCGCAGTTCCCGGCACTCGCCGGCGACTGGATCTTCATGGACAATGCCGGGGGTTCCCAGACCCTGACGCGCGTCGCCGACCGCATCCGGGATTATCTGCTGACCAGCAACGTGCAGCTGGGGGCCAGCTATGCCGTGTCGCGGCAGTCCGGCGCGCGGGTCGCCGACGCCCATGCCGACATCGCCGAGCTGATCGGCGCCGCCCGGCCGGACGAGGTGGTCATGGGCGGGAGCACCACGGCCCTGCTCTACACCCTGTCGGCGGCGATGGCCGGACAGCTCCGGCCCGGCGACGAGATCGTCGTCACCAACTGCGACCACGAAGCCAACATCGGCCCCTGGCGCAAGCTGGAGGAGAAGGGCGCCGTGATCCGGACCTGGGCTGTCCGCCCCGACAGCCTGGAGCTGGCGCTGGACGATCTGGAGCCCCTGCTGAACGGGCGCACGCGGCTCGTCTGCGTCACCCATGCCTCGAACATCCTCGGCACCATCAACCCGGTGGCCAACATCGCCCGGCTGGTGCACCGGCACGGAGCCAAGCTGCTGGTCGACGCCGTCGCCTATGCTCCGCACCGCGCGGTGGATGTGGCCGGCTGGGATATCGATTACTACGTCTTCAGCTTCTACAAGGTCTATGGCCCCCATTTCGCCGTCCTCTACGGCAAGCATGAGCATCTGGCGGCGCTGCCCAGCCTCAACCATTACTTCATCGACCGTTCGGTGATTCCCTACAAGCTCCAGCCCGGCAACGTGAATTACGAACTCGCCGTCGGCTGCACCGGCATCGTCGATTACCTTGCCGAGCTGGGCGAGCGCTGCGGCGCCACCGGGCCGCGCCGGGCCAAAATTGTGGCAGCCTTCGACGCCATCGCCGCCCATGAGGAGGCGCTTGCCGAACGGCTGCTCGCCTATCTGCGCGGACGCAACGACGTGAGGGTTATCGGCCACGCCGTGGCCGACCGCTCCCTGCGGGTGCCGACCATCAGCTTCGTGGTGGACGGATACCGGTCCGACGAGGTGGTGAGCGCGGTCGATGCGTCGATGATCGGCATCCGCTTCGGCGATTTCTATGCCAAGCGCCTGATCGAGACGCTGGGGCTGGCCGCGGTCAACGGCGTGATCCGCGTGTCCCTGGTCCACTACAACACGCTGGAGGAGGTTGACCGTCTCATCGAAGCCCTCGGCAATGCCATGCCGCAGCGGCGGTGAGCCTAGGGCCGACCGAAGGATGACCGACCGATCACATCTGGAACAGGATCAGGCACATGGCTGAGTTCGATCTGGTGGTGCGCAACGGCACGGTGGTCACGGCCGCCGATGTCAGCCGCTGCGACATTGGCATCAAGGACGGCCGCATCGTGGCGCTGGCCGAACGGCTCGACACGTCCGGACAGGTCCTCGACGCCTCCGGCAGGCTGGTGATGCCGGGCGGCATCGACAGTCACGTCCACATCGCGCAGGACGGCGACGACGGCACGATCATGGCCGACGATTTCCGTAGCGGCACGCTCTCCGCGGCCTTCGGCGGCAACACGACGGTCATTCCCTTCGCGCTCCAGCCCAAGGGAAAGTCGCTGCGCGCGGCTGTCCAGTCCTATCACGAGCGGGCGGAAGGCCAGTGCCTGACCGACTATTCCTTCCACCTCATCATCTCCGACCCCACCGAGCAGGTTCTGGGGCAGGAACTGCCGGCGCTGGTGCAGGACGGCTACACATCGTTCAAGGTCTTCATGACCTATGACGACCTGAAGCTGAACGACCGCGAGCTTCTGGAGGTGTTCGACGTCGCCCGCCGCGAGAAGGCGCTTGTGATGGTCCATGCCGAAGGCTATGACGCCATCAAGTTCCTGACCGAACGGCTGGAGCGCGCCGGCCGCACCGATCCCTACTACCACGCCGAATCCCGCCCGATCCCGGTGGAGCGGGAGGCGACCCATCGCGCCATCTCCTTCGCCGAGATCGTCGACGTGCCGATCATGATCGTCCACGTCTCGTCCGCCGACGCCATCGAGCAGATCCGCTGGGCGCAGAGCCGCGGCCTGAAGGTCTATGCCGAAACCTGCACCCAGTATCTGACCCTGACGGCCGACGACCTGAAGGGGCTGAACATGGAGGGTGCCAAATACGTCTGCAGCCCGCCGCCGCGCGACAAGGAAAGCCAGGACGCCTGCTGGACCGGCCTGCAATCCGGGCTGTTCTCGGTCTTCTCCTCCGACCATTGCCCCTTCCGTTTCGACAGCCCCGCCGGCAAGAAGAAGCAGGGCGAGCGGACGGCCTTCAAATGGGTTCCCAATGGCATCCCCGGCGTCGAGGTCCGGCTGCCGATCCTGTTCTCCGAAGGCGTGGGGAAGGGGCGGATTTCCCTGCAGGAGTTCGTCGCCCTCACCTCCACCAACCATGCCCGGATGTACGGCCTTGCCCCGCGCAAGGGCAGCATCGCCATCGGGGCGGACGCCGACCTCGTGCTGTGGGATCCCGACCGCAAGGTGACCATCACCCAGGAGTTGATGCACCATGGGGCCGACTACACGCCCTATGAGGGCATGGAGGTGACGGGCTGGCCCGAAACCGTCCTGCTGCGCGGCACCGTCATCATCGACAAGGGCGTGCAGACCGGCAAGTCCGGGGATGGCCGGTTCCTGCACCGGTCGATTTCGCCCTTCGCGGCACCGCGCGGCCGCCGCCCGACTCAATACGATTGATCGACGGGCGTAGTCAGAGGCGGAGTTGGCGCGGGCGGCCGGCGAGATAGCCGAAGACCCCCGCCACCACCGCGATCGCGATGAAGAGTAGGGCGGAGGCGTGCCAGTCGCCGCTCCAGCCATGCAGCAGCCCGACCAGAAACGGGCCGCCCGACGCCAGGGTATAGCCGACGCTCTGCGACATGCCCGACAGGTGCGACGCGATGCGGCTGTCGGGCGAGCGCAGCACGATCAGGGTCAGCGCGACGGCGAAGGCCCCACCCTGGCCGATGCCGAGGATCACCGCCCACAGCGCGATGGTCCAGAGCGGAGCGTAGAGGCAGCCGACCATGCCGATAAGGCTGCAGCCGAGCATCGAAACGGCGGCGAAACTTTGGCTCGGGGTGCGCGTCGCCAGCATGGGGGCGACCAGCGCCGCCACCACCTGAACCATGACCGAGCCGGAAACGATCAGTCCGGCCGTCGTCGGGTCGAAGCCGCGGTCGCGCAGCATCGGCGCCATCCAGCCGAGCACGATGTAGGCCAAAGCCGATTGCAGCCCCATGAACAGGGTGATCTGCCAGGCTAGGCGGTTGCTCCACAGGCCGCGCACCGACGCGCTGGCGGGGCCGGCCTGGCTCTGGCGTCCGCGGGTCAGCGGCAGCCAGGCCACCGCCGCCACAACCGCCGGCACCGCCCAGAAGGCCAGGGCGCCGGTCCATTGCCCGAGCGCCCGCTCCAGCGGCACCGTCGCCCCTGCGGCAATCGCCGCCCCGGCGCAGAGCGCCATGGTGTAGACCCCCATCATCAGGCTGATCTTGCGGGGGAAGTCGCGCTTCACCACGGCGGGCAGAAGCACGCCGATGATGCCGATCCCCGCACCCGCCAGCGTCGCCCCGGCGAACAGCGCGGCGAAGTTGCCGACCCCGCGCAGCGCGACGCCGACCCCCAGGACCAGCAGCGTGAAGAAGATCGTCCGCTCCGTGCCGAAGCGCTGGGCCAGACGCGGTGCTATCACCCCGAACAGGCCGAGGCAAAGCACGGGCGATGTCGTCAGCAGCCCGGCCTGCCCGGAAGTCAGGCCGGCATCGCGCACCACATCGCCCATCACCGGCGCAAGGCTCGACAGCGCCGGCCGCAGGTTCAGAGCCACCAGCACGAGGGTAACGGCGACCAGCAACGGATGATGAAGCGCCGGGATTTCCGTTCCGGCCTTCTCCGCCTGATAAGGTTCGGGCCGGCTGGCCGCCGGGCCGCCGCTGGGGGAATCGGCGGATCGGCCGGCGGCGCTGTCGATGGTCATGAACAACCTGAACGGTTTTGTTGGCAGGGCCAAGCAATCGACCATTGGTTGCCCGCAGGGTCAACCCGCCCACGCTGCAACCCACCCCAGCGACCGTGGGGACTCGTTACGCGAAGGAGGAAAGCTGCAAATGCCGGGCAGGCGTCTGCCGGTCAGAGGCACTCGCTCAGCGCAACCGCGTTGCGCACGCTTTGGACGACCTCGGCAACCCTGTCCGGGTCGATTGCGTCGCGGCGCGCACCGCCATGGCATAGAGCACCACGGAAGCCGAGGATCGACGGGCCGAGCGCCGCCAGCGGACCGATGTCGGCGAGCCTCAGCGACCCCGCCAATCCGGCCAGCAACCCGGCCTCTTGCGCCTGCCCGATGAAAGCGGCCAGCCTGTTAGCCGACAGATGATCGCGCAGGGTGCGGCCATCCTTCAAGCCGGTATCGAGCATCACACCGGCAAAGCCTGCATCGGCCATGGCGCGGACCAGATCGGGGGTGGGATCGGTCAGGTCGGCCAGGATGACGCCGACCAGGGCGGCGCCGCCACGTGCCCGTGCTGCCGCGGCGATGCAGGCAAGCGGATCGCCTCCGGCCATGATGCCCATCTTCACGATGTCGACGCCGGTGGCCGCCGTCCGGGAAACCGCCGCCGCTATGGTTGCCGGGTCCATGACCAGGTCGCCGATGGTGGCGCTGACCGGTCTGCGTCCATCGACCGTCCGCAAGCAGGCGTCGATGATGCCGGCCGGCAGCGCACCCAGGGCACCGTCATCCGGGTTTTTCAGATCGATCAGGTCGGCCCCGGCCGTCACGGCGATCCCGGCTTCCTCGGGATTGGTCACACTGGCGAGCATGCGGATCATGAGGACACCTGTTGTTTTGCCATATCGTCCGCAGCGGGGCCGGCGGGCGGTTCCGCCGCAAGACTTTCGGACCGGAAGGCCGCCACGCGGTCGCACAGCCAGCCCCAAGCCTCCCGCTCGCGGTCTCCGGCGGTCTTCTCGATGGCGATGGCAAGGTAGGCCATTTCCCGCTCCACCTTCTCCCAGGGCAGCATATGCAGCCGGCTGCACAGGATCGCCGCTTCGATCACGGCGGCGGCGGCACGGTTGTGGCCCTCGAAGGGCCGATGCGCCTCCCGATGGACGGTCCGGCAATGGAAGCGCGGGCGCACCGGGTCGGCCTCGATCCGGACCACCTCCACCTCCCAGTGGGCGAGGCTGTCGGCCAGACGCAACCCGGCGATGGCGGTTGCCGGGACCAGCGGCCAGTCCCGCCGTCCGGTCAGGCAGCCGGCGAACAGGCGTGCATCGTCGGTGAAGTTGATCACGGCCCGGCCGGTGGCTTCGAGCGCGTTGAGCGTGACGGAGGGGCGGAAGGGGGCTATCACCAGATCGTCCACGGTCCGCGTCACCCCGAAGGGGGCGATGTGCGGGGTTCCGTCGGCGCCCAGCGTGGTGACGATGGTTTCGAGGATCATGATGCCTTTCCGCAGGCCCGCCGCCGCTCCTGCAAGGTCGTGCCCGCCGCCTTGAAGCCGTGGGGGGCGCTGCCCGACTCGTCTTCCGGCGGCTCCTCCACCGTGCAGCCCCAGGCGAGATCCTCGTCCTGGACGTAACGTTTGCCGAGCTGCCAGGCGAGGAAGGCCTTCTGCAACTCCACTCCCATGTAGAAGGCGTGTCCGCCATCCTCCGCCAGCCCGAGCAGGGGATAGAGCTTGTAGGGATCGGTCGCCACATGGTGGCCGTCGCGGTTGTAGACATGGACCCCGTCCTCCGCCACCTCGACCCGGAAGGAGCGGTCGCGGATGTTGCGGGCGGTTTCCGCGATCTCGGCCGGAGTGACGGCGAAGGGGCGGCGGTCGCGCAGGGCCATCAGCCCATCGTCGATGCCCTTCGGCAGGCTGCCGCTTTCCGCGGCGGCATGCATGATCCGCCGCGCCCGGTCGGCCTCGCGCACCGCGGTGCGGGCATGCGGGCTGACCTGAAGGGTGAGGACGGCGCCGATCGACAGTTCCGACACCATGCCCATCAGCAGTGCCGTTGTGCCCGTGGTGTCGGCGTCGGTGAGTTCGGTCAGGTTGCCGATGCCCATCAGCATCCCGATGTCGGGATAGCGGCGGCGCAGGGCGTGATAGCGCACCACCGAGTCCGTGAAGCCGTAATGGATGGGGTCGAGCACCGGGTCGGCCAGGAAACGCCGGCCGTCGGCCCGCAGCCGGTCGACGGCGCGGCACAGCGACTCCAGGTCCCGCGGCTTGGCCGGAACCAGGATCGGGGTGGCTGCCGTCCGCTCCAGCACCCACAGCGTGTCCTCGCTGAGGCTGAGCAGGTAGGAGGCGCCAGCCGCCGCTCCGCGCAGCAGTTCGTCGGGGTCGGCGCTGTCGACGCTGACGCTGTGGCCGGCGGCGACCAGGGCGGAAACGGCAGTCTCCAGCCCCTCGAACCGCTCGCCCGGCTGGCAACCGAGATCGATGACGTCGGCGCCGTCGCGGCGCAGCCTTGCGGCGGTCTCCAGCAGATTGTCGACGGAACGGCGGGGCGCGTCGACGATCTCGGCGAAGATCGTCACCGCATGGGCGCTCAGGTCGGCCTGTGCCGCCCTCCCGCCGAGATAGGCGGGGATGTCGCGCAGCTCCTCCGGCCCGCGTTCGAAGGCGACGCCGAAATGAGCGGACAATGCCGCCAGATCGCAGCGCGTCCGGCCGGGCAGGAGCACGCGCGCGCCTGGAGGCGGGGGCGGCAGGCGGCGCCTGATCAGCTCCTCGGTCATCAGCGCGGCGACGCTGACGCCGATCTGCACCACGTCGAAGCGGAAGGGGGCGGGCGCCATGCCGTCGAGCATCGCCCGCAGACGCGGCTCCGCCAGCTTTCCGGTCACGAAGACGAGGTGGTCAGACATTGCAGACGCGCCTTCAGCGCGGATTCGAGTTCCGGAACGGTTTCGACGACGGTGGTCGCCTCGAACCCGCGCAGCCGTTCGACATTCTCTAGGTCGATGCGCCGGGGATAGACCGGCACCATGCCGTGCGGCGCCTCGGTCATCATTTCCGGCGCGGTGTCGCAGGCGAAGACGATGCAGGGCACCCGGCATTTGCCGGCCTGGGCGAAGGCGTTGGTCGGCAGCGTGTCGGAAATCCCCTGCACGCATTTGGCGACCGTGTTGGAGGTCGCCGGACCCACCACCAGCGTGTGGTATTCGCCGAAATAGAACCGCCCGATCTGCGGGGCGCTGGCGGCCCGGTCGCGGAACAGGCGGGTGCCGGGAGGAAAGTTGCCGTCGCGGCGGCGGTACATGCGCATGACCTCTTCGGCCGCCTTGCTGAGGAAGACGTCGAGCGGCGCCAGCCGCGCCATCAGGTCGAGCGTCTCCTTGATGTAATGGCCCGACCCGGTCAGCGCCCAGGCCAGCCGCGGCGGCACCGGCGGGGGAGCGATGCTGTTCATGCCCGCACGCTGGGCACAGGCTCGACTTCGGGGCAGCGTAGCAGGGCGCAGCCGGGGGTGGCGCGGCCCGCCAGCGCCTCCTCCATCAGCAGGTGGTTGTCGCGGTGGATGCACCAGCTTTCGCCGGCGAAACGGGCGCGCCAGAGCGGGAAGGCCGCATCGACCAGTCCGTCGCGGGCCAGCGACGCCGCGTCGGTCGCCGCACAGGGGCAGGGCCCCGACTTGACCAGCACCAGCGCCGCCGCGTCCAGCTCCACCGCCAGCCATGCCGCGAGGCTGTCGGAGGTGACCTCCCAGCTCTCGGCGATCTCGGGCTGGTCGAGCGCCATGGCGGACGGCAGCCACACCGCCGGCATCCGCGCCCGGATCAGCGACCGCAGCCGCTCCCGCGTCGCCGCCGTTTGCAGGGTCGGGCAGATGCCGTGCAGCATCAGCCCGAACTGTTCCATCGCCAGCAGGGCCATGCGGTGGGCGAGCCGGTCATCGAAGCGCCAATTGTCCTGGGCGTCGCGCACGGCGTCGGCGAAGGGCCCGCCGCCCGGCACGATGACCACGGGATGGAGATGGCCGGGCCGGGCGATCAGATCCAGCCAGGTTCCCAGCCGGTGCCAGTCGGACAGGCTGCCGCCGATCTTGATCACCCAGGGCCGCGCCGCGGGGGCTGGGGATCCGTCCTCAGGCGATGCGTTGGCCGTCATCGGGTCAGATCCGCCGGTCCGCCATCGCCAGCGGGCGGCGCGACGCCGGCAGGGATTGGCCCGGCATCTGGTCGCGGGTCCGCTCCAGCCGGATGCCTGGCACCGCGACGCCGTCGTAGATGTCCAGCTTCGCCACCGACACGCGGGCCGACTGCACCTGTTCGTGGGCAAGGCACATGCGGGCGATCTTTTCCGCCAGCATCTCGACAAGGTTGGTGTGTTCGTCCATCAGGATCCGCTTCAGCCCGGACAGCAGATCGTCGTAGGACAGCACATCGCCGATGTCGTCTGAGAACTGGGCGCCGTCCTGACGCACCTGCAGCAGCAGGTCGATGCGCACCCGCTGGGGCGCGTCGCGCTCATAATCGAAGACGCCGATCCGGCAGGGCAGGACGACGTTTTCCAGGAACAGCTCGTAAAGGCCGGCGGGGATGGTGGACGGGCCGGAGCCGGCGGCGGTCAGGCCACGCGCGCATTGGGCGGAAAGAATCGCGTCTAGCATCGGTGCCGTCCTCCTGGCTGTTGTCCGGCGGGGCCGAGCGTGGATCTGGTGTCGGGCGGGCCGCATTCATACCTTACCGACATCCGGGGGGCGGCATCTGTTCGAAAGCGACAGCAATCTGGCGATTTCCGCCGCCCCATGCCTGTTTTCCCCCATCCGGTCCTGCTTGACCTTCCGCCCGCCCGCTGCGGCATCAGGTCAGGCCGGCGAACTCGTGCGCGGCGGCGAGCGGGCTGTGCCGCTGGCTCTGGCGGTCGCTGCGCGGTGCGATGCCGAAATGGTCACGGTAGCATTTGCTGAAATGGGTGGCGGAGATGAAGCCGCAGCTGATCGACACCTCCATCACCGACATGCGGGTCTGGCACAGCAGCTGCCGCGCCCGCTTCATCCGGAGGCCGAGATAGTATTTGGCCGGCGAGCAGTTCATGTATTTGCGGAACAGCCGTTCCAGATTGCGGCGGGATTGGCCGAGCTCCGCGGCGAGCGTCAGCAGATCCAGCGGTTCCTCGATGTTGGCCTGCATCACCGCCACCGCGGCGTGGAGATCCTCGTGGTCCAGCACCGGATTGGCTTGCAGCTCCTCCTGCTGGCGGATGCTGCCGGCGCGGATCTTGGTGTGCAGAAGCTGCTCGGCGATGTCCATCGCCAGCTTCTCGCCATGACGCGCGGCGATCAGATGCAGCATCATGTCGGTGGCGGCGGTGCCGCCCGCGCAGGTGAAGCGGTTGCGGTCGATGGTGAACAGCTCGCCCGTCGCTTCGATCTCCGGGAAGGTTTCGGAGAAGCCGGCCATGTTCTCCCAGTGGATGGTGCAGCGGTAGCCGTTCAGCAGGCCGGCGCGGGCCAGGATATGGCTGGCCGTGCACAGGGCGCCGAAGGCGATCCCCTGGGCGGCCGAACGCCGCATCCACGAGAACATCGCCCTGTCCTCGTACCAATGGCCGCCGATGCCGCTGCACACCATCACGGTGGACAGCGGCGGGCAGTCGGCGATGGCGTGGTCGACGCAGATGCCGATGCCGTTGCTGGCCCGCTGAACGCCGCCGGTCGGGGAGAGCAGCACCCAGCGATACAACTCCTTTCCGCTGATGTGGTTGGCGAGGCGAAGAGGCTCAACCGCCGCGGTGAACGCGATCATGGAGAAATCGGGAACCAGGAGAAAACCGATGGTGTCGGCCTGGGAAACGCCGGATTGCTGCTCGTTGCACTTCATTGTCCCGTGCCCCTCTTCCGCTTTCCTGTTCGTATCGTGGGTCGCGAATGGTCGGCGAACACGCTGTTTACCCGCGGCCTTGTTTGCAGTGGCGGCCGCGTTCGGACGGGCGGGGGATCGATCCCTTTGCGCACCATCAAGTTTTTATGACAAGCAGCCTACGCAGGTCGGGCCCCTGCGACATTGAACAAAGCGGACATAATCCTTGAAGGAGCGCGACGTTGACCGAGTCGGGATTGTTTTTCGTGCAAATCATCCCGAGAATCGAACAATAGCACCATCCGGTGGAGCAACCACGCTCTCTCTATGAGGTAGCCCCTCTTGGCGTGAACGGCCACCGCTCGCCGACGGTCGGCGAGCGAGCCTTCACAGGCAGGCCAGAATCTCGCCGCGCCCACCGAATCCACGGTCGCCCAGCCAGCGCCGCGCGCGCCCGGTCAGTCCCCGGCAGGTGGGCGGCGCTTCGTTAAGCCCCGACAGGTGATTGTCCAAAAGCGACAGGAAGGGCAGCTGGTTGAGGCCGCAGTCGGCAAAGCCCGGCAGCGGATCGATCTCGCCGCGGAACAGGATTGTGCCGTTGCGCATGCCATGGCCGGTGAAGGCACCCGGCCTGCCGCCGATCAGCAGGCTGCCGGCAGTCATGTGCAGTGCGCCGTAGGCGCCGGCATCGCCGCCGACGGCGATCAGCCCGCGGCGCATGCGCTCGCCGGCGCGGTCGCCGCATGCGCCATGGACCAGGATCCGCCCGCCGGTCATGCCGGCCCGCTCGCCGGGGAGGGCACCGCCCAGCTCATTGCCGGCGTCGCCCCGGACGATCAGCTCGCCGCCGCGCATGGACGCACCCGCTGCCAGCCCTGCCGATCCTTCCACCAGCAGGGAGCCGCCGCTCATGCCGGTGCCGGCGCGGTGGCCGACCGGTCCGGCAACCCGGATGGTCCCGCCGGTCATCCCCGCCCCGACGAAGTCGAGCCGCTCGTCGCCCTCCAGTTCGACGATGTCGCCTGGGTTGCCCGACAGGTCGAACAGGTCGCCCACGACAACATGTCCCCGGCCGAGCCGCAGAGGCAAGGCGGCGATCTCCGACAAGGCCAACTCCGCCAGCCGGTGCGGCAGCAGGGGGGAGGCGTCGATGCGGCCGGTCAGCGGGCCTCTCAGACGGAAACTCAGCACGCTCATGGCAGCAGCTCGTGAAGGTGGAAATGGTGGCGGCCCAGCTTGCCGCCGTAATTGCCGGCGGTGACGCCCCAGATGCCGGAGCCGCGCCCGCGTTCGATCAGGCATTTCAGCCCGGCCGTGGTGGCTGCCGCGACGTCGGCGGCGGTCAGCCCGTCGATGACGATCTCCAGCACCGATTCGACCTCGGCCGGCAGGCGGGAGCGGGGCAGGCCGCGCAGGGTCGGGCAATAGGCATCGTTGGTCGAGGCCGGCATGCCCTTGTACTTCGCCCCCACCTTGGAGCCGGAGCGGACGACCCCGCCGGGGAAGGGCAGCACCACGTTGGGCACGGCGCGCATGGCGTCCGCCGCCGCTTCCGCCGCCTCCAGCGCCGCCATCCGCGCATCGGCGAGGATCAGCAGGTTACCGCCGCCGACCGCGGGCACGCTCCAGCTCGATTCCTCGCACAGGAACTCGCCGTCCATCACTGGGATGCGCCAATAGCGCCGGCCGGCCAGCAGCTTCGACATCTGCTGGCCGTCGCCGAAATAGCGCAGCTTCCGGCCCAGCGGGATCAGATCCTCCTTCGCCCCGCGCGGCACGCCGGCAAAGCAGGCGGTGCCGGGGCAGGTCAGGATGCACTGGCCGACGCGGGTCTCGACCTGCTTTCCCAGCACGCTGCGCCCGGTGGCGAAGAACAGCAGGGACACGCCGGGGCGCCCGTCCGGGGTTTCCTCCGGCGCCAACTCCCGCTCGATCCCGGCTTCGCAGCCACAGGCGATGACCGAGGTGGCGAAACCGGTGGCAGCCCCGCCGGCATGGCGCGCCCAGGCCGGCGTGTCGGCGGTCACGATCAGCCGGGTCGCCTTCATGTCGAAGGCCTCGGCATAAGTGTTTTCGATATGGATGCCGTTCAGAAGCATGGGTCGGACGCCGTCAGGGTCGGAACGATGGACAGGCCGCCGCGGCCATGGTCGAGGATCTCGCCGTCCGCGATGCGGAAGTTGCCGAGCCGCACGGTCTGGTGATCCTCGAACCAGGGCTTCAGCCGCCGTTCGATGGCGGGGTCGAACTCCGGCCGGACGACGATGGTGTCGCCCCAGCCGGTTGCGGTCAGCCGGCCGTTCCGTGCCACCGGCCGGCCGTTCTTGAACACCCAGGCTGGGGCTGCGAACATCGCCTCGCGGTCGGGCAGGTCGTCATAGACCACCACGTCGGCGACGGCGCCGGGGCGCAGGTGGCCGCGGTCGCGCAGCCCCAGCACGCGGGCGGGGCCGGCGCGGGTCATGATGGCGATCTCGTCGAGCGTGTATTCGCGCTCGATGGAGCCGAGCCGGCTGTGCGCGGCGACATCGGGATTGATCCGCGCCAGCTGCTCGTTGCGGAAGCTGCGGTCCATCAGCAGCCGGATCAAATGCGGATAGCTGGTGAAGGGGCCGCCGTTCGGATGGTCGGTGGTCAGATAGACCCGCCAGGGATCCTCGATCAGCAGGAACAGCTCCAGCCCGATCGCCCATTGCAGGGCGTTGACGAAGGCCTTGTCGCGGTAGCGGAACGGGACCAGCCCGCAGCCGCCGTCGCATTCGATGTCGGTGCACACCCATTTGCGCGGGCTGGCGAGGCCGCTGTTGCGGAACTGCGACATGATGTCGGCCGACGCGGTGATGGTCTGGCCGAAGATGATCTGGCCGACATCGACCGAGATGTTCGGGCTGCGGTTCACCGCTTCGGCGATCTCGGTGGCGGCCGAGGAGAAACGGCGGTCGCCCTCGGTGCCGTAGCTGTGGAATTGCAGATGGGTCAGGTGGGCTGGCAGCCCGTCCAGCGCGGCGATGGTGTCGCGCGTCACCGCTTCGTTGCCGGGGATGCCCAGATTGTTGCAGTGGACGTGCAGCGGATGCGGCACCCCCAGGTCGGACAGGGCGCTTGCCAGCGTGGTCAGGATGCGGCGCGGCGTGATGCCGTAATGGGGATGCGCCTCGTCCAGATCCAAGCGGCGCTGGTTGAACTTGAAGGCGCTGATGCCGCCGGGATTCACCACCTTGACGCCGACCGCCTGGGTGGCGTGCAGGATCCAGGCGACATAGTCGTTGACCTCCGACTGCGTCGCCCCGGCGGCCAGCCGTTCCAGCAGGAAATCGTCGTTGCCGAGGACGGCGTAGCAGCCCTTGTCGATGATCGGGATGTCGGCCAGTTCCAGATGGGTGTGGCGCGCGTTGGAGGGCAGCATCGCCGGCTCGAAGGCCGCGGTATAGCCCATCTCGGCATAGCGGTAGCCGGTGACGAAGCTGGACGGGGTGAACAGGCCGCTGCCGGAGCGGCGCAGCCCGTCGGGGCCGCTGGCGTGCTCGCGATGCTCCTCCGGGAGAAGCAGGCGGGCGAGGTTTACCTTGCCGCCGCCGATGTGGCTGTGGATGTCGATGGCGCCGGCCATGACGATGCGGCCGTCGAGGTCGATCACCTCACCGATGCGGGCGTCCTCCGGGGGGGCTGCCGCGATGCGGCCGTCCTTCAGGTACAGGTCACGCAACCCGCCGCCGTCGGTGCTCACGGTTGGATCGCAGACGCGACCGCCGCGCAGCAGGGTATAGGCGTCAGACATGCGCTGTCTCCCGAAACGGGACAGGGGAGGCGGGGAGGCGGTCGAGCAGGGCGCTCAGCACCGACGCGGCCGACGGCAGCGTCATGGCGGTCGTTCGCAAGCGGCGCAGAGGCAGGGCGGCAACGCCGTCGCCGCGGTGGATGCTGCCGGAATGGTCGAGGCCGGGGATGGCGACCGGGATCAGCACCTCCGGGTCGCGGGGCAGCGGCTGTCCGGGGCGGGCCAGCACGACCATCGGCTTGCGGGTGTCGGGCAGTTCCGCGCCGTTCAGGGCCGAAAGCCAGACCAGCGCATCGACCTCGTCGCCTGCCAGCAGGCTTTTCAGCCGGTAGCGCAATGGATCGTGTTCCGGCGGGCCGGCCCCCAGGCGGGAGCGCAGCGGCACGCCATACTGCCAGGCGCACACGTAGTTGGCGCCCAGCGCGTTGCCCTTGCCGCCCAGCGGCAGTCCGGCACAGCGGGTCGAGGCGTTGGCGGTCACGACCAAGCGGTTGAAGGCCTCGACGGCGACATCGCCGGCTGCCGGGTCCAGCGTGGCGGCGATCCAGCCGACGACGCCGAAGCGCGCTTCGCGCAACGCTGCGGCGACACGGGCGAGGTCCTCCATCGCGATACCCCCCACCCGATCGCCGCGGGGTGTTTCGCCGGCCAGCAACTGCGACAGGGCGGCGGCGATGGCAGGGGCGTGCGTCAGGTCGGCGGTCAGGCGTTCGAACCCGTCCGGTGCCGGGCCGTCGCCGGGACCGATCAGGAAGCCGCGCGCCGCGCCGGCATCGCGGAACAGGGCTGTCGGCGGGCGGACGATGCGGTCGAACAGGCGGGGGGCATGGCGCTCGAACTCGGTTCCGAACAGGACGAACAGGTCGGCACGGTTGCGAATTTCGCCGAAGGTGGCGGTCATGGCGCCGGTCACTTGGAGCGCGCGCAGGCCGTGGAACAGGCTGTCGGACGCGGCGTGGTCCACCACCGCACCCAGCCGCTCCGCCAGCGCCAGGGCCGCGGAGACTCCCTCGGTGTCGGCGGCGAGCCCCCCGACAGCGGGAGAGGCCGCATCGCGCAGCAAGACCGCAGCGGCGTCCAGCGCTTCGTCGAGTGGAACGGCGCGGCCTTTGATAAAGCAGTGGGCCGGCAATGTCGGAAGGGCGAACAGGGTGCGCGCCCGTGCGCAGCCGTTGGCGGTCACCCTGAGCTGTCCTGTGCCATCGCGTGCGATTGCAAGGTCATCGCAGGCCATTGCGCAGAATGGGCAAACAACATCGCTCATGGGCGGTGGGAGGTCGCTCCCGCCGAGTCCATAGTCCATATCCCAAACCCCGCGCATGATGTCGAGTGTGGAAGGTTATATTAAATAATATTAGACATGAAATGTCAGTTCATATCCTTTACGGAAATGAATAAATCGGATCCGATATTTAGGGATTTTCAGACTATAATTTATTTTCTGTTGTTGTTCTCATTGATTTTGTCGCCGTCAATTTTATTATGTGCGAAAGGCGGCTGGTCGCCTTGGCTTTTGCGACAGGTAGGCCATGATTTGCGGCGAACAGCGCATGACGGTCGACACGGTGCGGGTGGAAGTGCCCGCCCGGCTGCATCTTGGGTTCCTCGACATGGAAGGCGGGCTGGGCCGGCGCTTCGGCAGCCTGGGCCTGACGCTCGACGGGCTGGGAACGGAACTGATGCTGATGCGCGGAAGGCCGGGAGGCGATCTCTCCGTCAGTCCGGCCTGCCGGGCGACGGACTATCTCGACCGGCTGTGCGGTACGCTGGATTTGGAAAATCGCTTTTCCCTGAGGCTGGGCCGGACAATCCCGTCCCATTCCGGGCTTGGGTCGGGCACCCAGCTGGCTTTGGCCGTCGGGGCTGCCCTGTCGGCGATGACCGGCCGGTCGTTGCCGCCGCGCCGGGTCGCCAGCCTGCTCGACCGGGGAGCGCGCTCGGGCATCGGCGTCGGCGCCTTCGAACAGGGCGGCGTCATTCTGGACGGCGGCAAGGGCGCGTTGGACGAGCCGCCGCCGGTGATCAGCCGCATGGCCTTGCCTGAGACGTGGCGCATGCTGCTGGTGTTCGATGACGCCAACCGCGGCCTGTCCGGCACGGCCGAGACGGTCGCCTTCCGCGATCTGCCGCCCTTTCCGGCGGACAAGGCGGCCTATCTGTGCCGGCTGGCGCTGATGGTCGGATTGCCGGCGCTGGCGGAAGGGGATGCGATGCGGTTCGGCGCCGCCGTGACCGAACTCCAGAGCGTGGTCGGCGATCATTTCGCCCCGGCCCAGGGTGGGCGCTTCAGCAGCCCGGATGTAGCCGAGGTTCTGCGGTGGCTGCCGTCGGCCGGCGCCACGGGGGTTGGGCAGAGTTCCTGGGGGCCGACCGGCTTTGCCATCTTCGGCGATGTGGCATCGGCGGAGCGGGCGGCGGAGGGGGCGCAGGCGCGCTGGCGGACGCGGCCCAACCTGCGTTTCGTCATCTGTCGGGGGCGGAATCACGGTGCGGTGGTGGAGACTTTCTCTGATCGAAGCGCAGTCGCTGCCGGATATGAAACAGTCGCAAAAAAGACAGCGTGAATTTGTAAGGTGAAAGACAGTGCCATGAAGCGAACCAAGGACTTCGTTTCATGGAAAAGCCCTATATCATGCACGCCATTACTCCGGTAAAGGCGGTCAGTCCATTCGACATCAACATGGCGTGCGATGCCGGATATGGCGTCATCGTGCCTTACACCATTGTCGAGACTGGCGAGGTGCCGGGTCTTGTCCAGGACATGATCTTTTCCCGCGCTCCGGGCGACGCCAAGCGGACCGGTCTGTTCATCGCCGGCCGCGACATCCTGATGGCGCTGGACATGCTGGAGGCGGCGCGCCGGGCCATGGTCCCGCCGTTCGAAATCTCGGTCTTCGCCGATCCGTCCGGCGCCTATACCACCGCCGCGGCGATGGTCGCGAAGGTCGAGGCTCAGCTTGAGAAGGTTGGGTTGGCGTTGGCCGGATCGCGGGTCGCGGTGTTCGGTGGCAAGGGGCCGGTTGGCGGTGTCGCTGCGGTGCTTGCCGCGCGTGCCGGCGCGTCCGTTCAACTGGTCGGCCATGACGGTGCGGCGTCCGTTGCCGAGCGGGCGTCCTCCTACCGTCAACGGTTCGGCGTGACGTTGGGTGCGGTGGATGGCTCGACCGACGCCCACAAGGCCGCCATCCTAGCGGAAACCGATGTGGTGCTGGCGGTCGCCCGTGCCGGCGTCCAGGTGCTGAGCCGTTCACAGATCGCCGCCGCTCCGTCGGTGCGGGTGGTGGCCGACGTCAATGCCGTGCCGCCGGCCGGCGTGGAGGGGGTGGACGCCTTCGGCGATGGCGTGCCCATCGACGGGACGGACGCCGTCGGTATCGGCGCGCTCGCCATCGGCAACGTGAAGTTCAAGACCCAGCACGGCCTGTTCAAGGCGATGCGCGAGGCGGCGAAGCCGGTCTATCTGGCCTTTGACGATGCCTTTGCCCTGGCCCGCGCCCAATGCCGGAAAGCGGCGTGATTCTGGTGGCCGCCCTGTCGGGCCGGGCAATCGCCCAGGCGGTGGCGCGCACCGGGGCCGCCGTGGCGACGCTGGACCAGTTCGGCGATGCCGATCTGCCGCCGCCCGCCCGTTGCGTCGCCGGCGATCCCGTCACCGGCTTCGACCGGGAGGCGCTGATCGCCGCCGCCCGGACACTGGCTCCGCCGGGCAGCGGTCTGGTCGTCGGATCGGGGTTCGAACAGGCGCCTGGTCTGCTAGCCGCCCTGATGCAGGCCGGTCCTTATCGGCTGCTCGGCAACCGGCCGGAGGTGGTGCGGGCGGTCAAGGACCCGGCCGGCTTCGCCGCGCGGCTGGCGGCGCTGGGGCTGGAGGAGTTGGGCATCGGGCATCCGGAGATGCGGATGGCGATGCCCGCCGATGAGGTTTCCGAGGACTGGCTGGTCAAACGGGCGGGAGCGGCCGGGGGCTGTCACATCGTCCCCTGGACTGGAGGTCCGCTGCCGGACGGCCACTACCTGCAACGGCGGGCGGCGGGACGGCCAACCTCCGTCGCCTTCATCGCCGACCGCTCCGGCCGGTGCGAAACAGTGGCGATCAGCCGGCAATGGGCCGATCCGGCGCCCGATGCGCCCTTCCGCTATGGCGGGGCGGTGCTTCCGGCGGCGATGCCGCAATCCCTCGCCGACCGGCTTGCGGACGCGGCACGCCGCATTGCTGCCGCCTTCGGGCTGGTCGGGCTGAACAGCCTGGACCTGCTGGTCGACGGCAAATCGGTGATGGTGCTGGAGGTCAATCCGCGTCCGGGGGCCACGCTCGACCTGCTCGAACGCCACCGGCAGGGCGGGGTGATGCGCGCCCATCTTGACGCTGCCGCCGGACGCGGCTGGAAGCTGGGGGAAGCGCGCCCAGGCGTCATTGCCGGGGCGGTGGCCTATGCCCCCTCCGCCCTGACGGTGCCGGTGGATTTCCCCTGGCCCCCCTGGTGCGCCGACCTGCCTCGCGCCGGGAGCGCGGTGGGGGTCGGACTGCCGCTGTGCAGCGTCACCGCCTGGGGCGGCGAGGAGGAGGAGGCACGGCGCCGCCTGTCCTGCCGGATCGAACGCATCGTCGCGGACTGCACGCGGCGGGCCTGTTTTGTGGAGAGAACCGCCGATGTCGTCCCTTCCCTTCAGTGTTAACCGGCTTGCCGCACCCCTGGTCCATGCCCTGGTGGCGGACGCCGCCATGCTGCGGATCGGGGTGGAGCAGCACCCCGCCGGTTGCACCGTGATCGATGCCGGCATCGACCGGCCCGGCAGCCTGGAGGCCGGGCGCCGCATCGCCGAGATTTGCCTGGGCGGCGCCGGCACTGTGCGCATCGGCATGGACTCCTCCTTCGCCCATTGGCCGGCGCAGGTGACGGTGACGGCTGCCGATCCGGTCCTGGCCTGCCTCGGCAGCCAATATGCCGGCTGGAGCCTGTCGGGCGAGAAATTCTCGGCTTTGGGATCGGGGCCGGGACGCGCCCTGGCGGTGAAGGAACCTTTGTTCGCCGAACTCGGCTACCGCGACATGGCCGACCGCGCCGTGCTGGTGCTGGAGACGGACAAGCGGCCGCCGGCATCGGTGGTGGAAAAGGTGGCGCGCGACTGCGGCGTGCCGGCGGAGCGCGTGACCCTGATCCTGACGCCGACCCGCAGCCCGGCCGGCATCGTCCAGATCGTCGCCCGCGTGCTGGAGGTCGGGCTGCACAAGCTGCACGCCCTGCATTTTCCGCTGGAGCGGGTGCGCGACGGCGTCGGCTGCGCGCCGTTGCCGCCGCCGGGGCGCGACTTCGTCCAGGCGATGGGCCGGACCAACGATGCCATCCTGTTCGGCGGCACCGTCCATCTGCTGGTCGACGGTCCGGACGATGACGCGGCCGATCTGGCGGCCCGCCTGCCCAGCTCGGCCTCCGCCGATTATGGCCGGCCCTTCGCCGACCTGTTCGCGGCGAGCGGCTTCGATTTCTTCAAGATCGACCCGATGCTGTTCAGCCCGGCCCGCGTGATCGTCACCGCCTTCGAGAGCGGACGGAGCTTCAGTGCCGGGGCGCTGGCACCGTTGCTGCTCGACCGCTCCTTCGGCATCGGCGGGTAGGGGAGGCCGGGGCATGGGGCGGACCCGCATCGCCATCTTCGTGGACGGCGCCGACTGGCATACCCGGCGGCTGACCGCCGCCTTCGCCCGCCATGGCGCCAAGGCTGTCCCGGTATCGCTCAGCGCCTGCGGCTTCGGCCCCGAAGGGCCGGTGATTCCGGGTTTCGATGGAGGGCTGCCCGACGCCTGCCTGGTTCGCACCATCTCCGCCGGCAGTTTCGAGCAGGTGACGCTGCGGCTTGCCGTGCTGCACGCGCTGGTCCATGGCGGGGTGCCGGTTGCCAACACCCCAGTGTCCATCGAGCGCTGCGTCGACAAGAGCGCCACTGCCTTCCGGCTGGCTGCCGCTCGCGTGCCGACCCCGCGGACCTGGAGCGTCGCCGATCCGATCCAGGCCACCACCATCCTGGCCGCCCTCCATGCCGAGGAGCGGTCCGCGGTGCTGAAGCCGCTGTTCGGGTCGCAGGGCAAGGGACTGCGCCGGCTCGATCCCGGCATGGCTCTGCCCGGCCCGGAGGAGATCGCCGGCGTCTATCACCTGCAGGAATATGTCGGTGCGGCGGATGGCGGCTGGTTCGACTGGCGGGTCTTCGTGGTGGATGGGCGTCCGTTGGCCGCCATGGTCCGCCAGGGCGATCACTGGATCACCAACGTCAAGCAGGGGGCGCGCTGCCATCCGGCCAGTCCGGGCGGCGTGCTGGGCGATCTGGCGGTGGCCGCCGCCGCTGCCGTCGGTGCCGACTATGCCGGGGTGGACGTGATCCGCGCGCCCGACGGCCGGTTCCTGGTGCTGGAGGTCAACAGCATGCCGGCATGGCGCGGCCTGCAGGCGGTGACGCCGGTCGACGTGGCGCAGGCGCTGGCCGATCTGGTCCTGGCCCGTCTGGCATCGGCCTTGCCGGTGTCGGCGGACGCGCGGAGGGCTGGATGAGCGCCCTGCTGCCGACCCCGCTCTACGATTGCCGGGCCTTGGTGGAGGAGGCGGTGTTCACCGCCTGCCGGCTGGAACTGATGGCGCTGAAGCCCGGCAACGTCCACATCCATGCCGAAGGCCATGGGATGAGCGTGACGCAGTTCCTGGACAGCGCTGCGGCCATCGCCCCGATCCTCGCCATACCGGGCCGCCGGGTGGGGGAGACGATCCTACGCGCGGTCGCGGCGACACGGGATGTGGCCGGCTGCAACACCAATCTCGGCATCGTCCTGCTGCTGGTGCCGCTCGCCGCCGCGGCGCTGTGCCGCGATAAGGGCGAGCCGTTGCGGCTTCGGCTGGCGCGTGTGCTCGATGGGCTGAGCGTCGCCGATGCCGCCGACGCCTTCGCGGCCATCCGTCTGGCTCTGCCGGCCGGGCTGGGAGAGGCCCGGCAGCATGACGTCGCCGCGGCCCCCCGTGTCGACCTGCGCGCCGCGATGGCTGCGGCGGCCGACCGCGACCTGATCGCCCGGCAGTACGCCACCGCCTTCGCCGACGTCTTCACCTTCGGCGTTGCGCGCGGACGCTCGGCCCTGCGTCGCGGCGCCAGTCCGGCGGAGGCGGCGAGCGCCATCCACCTGGGCTTCATGGCGCTGCACCCCGACACCCACATCGCCCGCAAGCATGGCGCGGCGGTGGCGGAGCGGGTGCGGGCGCAGGCGTTCCGGCTGGAACGGCGGCTATCCATTGGTTCTGCTTTTGGCGGCCATTCCGGCGCCGCCCGCCGGCTCCTCGCTTTCGACCGCGCGCTGAAGCGCCGCGGCCTCAATCCGGGCACGTCCGCCGATCTGACGGTGGCCTGCCTGTTCGTGCTTCGGCTGGCCGGCAAGCTGCCGGCCGGACCGTGGCCGCCGGACGACAACCGGCGGAATCTGATCGAACCAACCATCGCAAGGGACGCGCAATGCCTAAGATCGACAAGGTTATGGTCGGCGAAGCTCTGGTGGGCGACGGCAACGAGGTCGCTCACATCGATCTCATCATCGGCCCGCGCGGCAGCGCCGCCGAGACCGCCTTCTGCCAGACCCTGACCAACCAGAAGGAAGGGGTGAACGGCCTGCTGGCCGTGCTGGCGCCGAACCTGATGGTCAAGCCCTCCACGGTCATGTTCAACAAGGTGACGATCAAGAACGCCAAGCAGGCCGTGCAGATGTTCGGCCCGGCCCAGCGTGCCGTCGCCCTGGCGGTCGCCGAATGCGTCGAGGACGGCACCATTCCGGCGGACGAGGCCGACGACCTGTTCATCTCGGTCGGCGTCTTCATCCATTGGCAGGCGGAGGACGACCGCAAGATCCAGGACTACAACCACGAGGCCACCAAGCTGGCGCTGAAGCGCGCCATCGCCGGCAGCCCGACCGCCAAGGAAATGCTCGACGGCATGGCCGCCGCGGTTCACCCCTTCGCCGCCTCCTGATCGGAAACCGGCTGATCGGAGACGAAGCGGGACAGCGTTCCGGCGTCGAGGCGCCGGTCGTGGAGCGCGCTGGCGACCAGCACGGCATCGGTTCCGTGCCGCGCCAGCGCCTCCAGGTCCGACGCATCGCGCACCCCGCCGGCCCCCCACACCCGAACCCCCGGGCGTCGGGCCGCCAGCGTGGCGATGCGGTCGAGGTCAGGACCCTCACCCGAACCGACCCGGTCCAGCGTCATGGCGATCACCCGCGAGGGCCAGCGGCAGGCATCCTCGTGCAGCGCCGCCGGTCCCAGCGGTTCACCCCGCCGGACATCCAGCGACAGCGCCACCCGGTCCCCGCCGGTCAACGCCAGCGCCGCTTCCAGTGTCGTGCCGTCGGTCTGGCTTTCGCTGCCAATCACCAGATGCCGGAGTCCGGCATCGAACCAGCGGCGGCAATCGTCCGCCGTCGCCAGCCCGGCATCGACCCAGAAGGCGACCTCCGGCCAGCGTGCCTGGAGCGCGGCGACGGTGGAGCGATGGTCGCCATGGCCGCGGATCGCGTCGAGGTCGGCGACATAGCAGGCGCGGAAGGGTTGCAGCGCCAGCAGCGCGGCCACGATATCCTGCGGTGCCGATCCTGCGGTCAGCGCGCTTTCGATGGGGCGGTAGCGGTCGCGCTCCCCCCGCTTGGCATGAACCACCTGCCCGCCCAGCAGGTCGATGACGGGAACGATGTCCATGGAGAACAGCCTTCGTCGGGTTCTGGTCTGCGAGTATGTCACCGGCGGCGCGCTGTGCAACGGGCCGCTTCCGACCGACCTGATGGCGGAGGCCAACGCGATGGTCGAGGCCCTGGTCGGCGATCTGGTCGCGTTGGATGGAATACACGTCACGCTTTGCTGGGACAACCGACTTGCCGCGCCTTCCTTCCCGGCGGGCCGGGTCACCCTGTTCCCGGTGGCGCAGGGCGAGGAGCCGGAGGCGCGTTGGAGGGCGGCCGCCACCCTGTGCGACGTGGTCTGGCCGATTGCGCCGGAAAGCGACGGGCTTCTGGGGCAGGTGACCACCCTGTTCCGGGATACCGGCCGGCCGGTGGTCGCCTGCGATCCCGACGCCATCGCTTTGGCGTCGTCGAAGACGGCGACGGCGGCCCGGCTGGCTGCCCATGGCATCGCGACCATTCCCACCGTCACCTTC
The DNA here is from genome assembly GCF_042938965.1 of Azospirillum sp. A23. Classification (NCBI taxonomy): domain Bacteria; kingdom Pseudomonadati; phylum Pseudomonadota; class Alphaproteobacteria; order Rhodospirillales; family Azospirillaceae; genus Azospirillum; species Azospirillum sp. A23. Next base: position 512,090 of record NZ_CP170666.1, read on the forward strand.
GGTGCCCCGCCGCCGCCCGCCGCCCGCCATGTGGTGAAGCCGGACGATGGCGCCGGCTGCCTCGACACCTTCATCGTCGATGATATCGCCACATGGACGCCGCCGCACGCCGGCCGCTGGATCGTCCAGCCGCTGGTGGAGGGGGAGGCGTGCAGCCTGTCCATGCTGGTCGACGACACCGGCGGAGTGAGGCTGCTCGGCTGCAACCGCCAGAAGGTGGAGCGTGGCGATGGGAGCTTCTCTTTCCACGGTGTCGAGGTCGGGGCGATGGAGCACCGCCGTGCCGCCTGGGAACCGCTGGCGCGAGCGATTGCCGCCGCGATCCCGGGCTTGCGCGGCTATGTCGCCGTGGACCTCATCGACCGGCCCGATGACCCGGATTCGAATGGCCCGGTGGTGGTTGAGGTGAACCCGCGCCTGTCCGTCAGCTATTCCGGGCTGTCGCGGGTGCTGGGCTGGAACCCGGCGGGTGACATCCTGGTTCTGTTCCACACCAGATCGGCCGATGCCGGCCGGGAGGATGCGCATGTCTGACACCCGTGGAACGGCCCCCAATGGAACAGCCCCCGATGGAACGGCAATTATCGGCTGGGACATCGGCGGCGCCCATCTGAAGGCCGCCTGGGCGGAGGACGGCCGGCTGCGAGATGCCGTGCAGGTGCCGTGCCGGCTCTGGCAAGGGCTGAGCGAGTTGGACACGGCGCTGACCACGGTTCTGGAGCGCCTGCCGGCCGGCGCCGACCATGTGGTGACGATGACGGGCGAACTGGTCGACCTGTTCGACGACCGCACGCAGGGCGTGCACACACTGATCGACCGCATCGGCGCGGCCGTCCCGCCGGGACGGCTGCGCGTCTATGCCGGGCGGCGCGGGCTGCTGTCGCCGCAGGAGGCACGCGGACAGGTGATGGACGTGGCGTCGGCCAACTGGATGGCGACCGCCGCCGTGGTCGCCAAGCGGCTGCCGGCGGCGCTGCTGGTCGACATGGGCAGCACCACCACCGATATCGTGCCGGTGCGCGACGGCGGGGTGGTGGCGCGCGGCGTCACCGATCATGACCGGATGGCGGTGGAGGAGCTGCTCTATACCGGGCTGACCCGCACCGCGGTGATGGCGATGGAGCGCAACGCCCTGGTCGCTGGCGAGCGGTTGCCGATGATGGCCGAGTATTTCGCCACCAGCGCTGACCTCTACCGCGTGCTGGGTCGGCTGGACGAGGCTGCGGACCAGCATCCAGCCGCCGACAATGGGCAGAAGACGGTCGAGGCCAGCCTGCGCCGTCTGGCGCGCATGGTCGGCCATGATGCCGGCGATTACGATCCAGCGGTCTGGCGGGCGATGGCCGGCGATCTGGTCGAACGTCAGCTGCGCCGCATCCACGATGCCGCCTCGCGGGTGCTGTCGGCCGGTGCGCCACCCCTGCCGCAGGATGCGCCCGTGGTCGGGGCCGGTGTCGGTCGCGCCGTGGTGAAGGAGGTGGCTGCCCGGCTCGGTCGCCCCTACCTGGATTTCTGTGATGTGGTGGGAGCCCCCGGTCAGGGTTGGGTCGCATGCTGCGCCCCCGCCGCGGCCATGGCGCTGCTGGGTTGAGGGAGCCGGGATGAGCCGCGCCTTTGTCAAGGAAAGCGATGCCGAGACCGAGGGACCGTTGCCCCAGGTCAACGGGCCGCTGCATGTGTCCGCCGCCACCGTCGCCGCCTGGCAGGAGGAGCTTGCCGCGGCCGACGCGGAGGTTGCGCAGCTGCGCGGTTCGGATGCGCCGGAGGACCGGCAGGCGATGAGCAGCGCCAAGCGGCGCGGCGATTTGCTGCGCGCCCGGCTGGCCGCCGCCGTGGTGGTGCGCCCGTCCGGTCCGGCCGAGGAAGCCGGCTTCGGCTCCGTCGTCGTGGCGGAGGATGAGACCGGGCGCCGGTGGACCTTCACGCTCGTGGGCGGGGAAGAGGCCGATCCCGCTGCCGGCCGTATCAGCTGGCAATCCCCGTTGGGGGAGGCGCTGGTCGGTGGACGGGTCGGCGACGTGGTGGAATGGCCGCGCCGAGGCAAAGCCCTGTCCCTCATCATCCGTTCGGTCTCGCCGAATTGAGCGGCTACAGATATCTCAAGGAATTCTTCTGTATAGACGACGACTTCAGGCCAATCCGCGACGGATTTTGAAAATTAGATTCAGTGGACATGTGTAAAGAATCTGTCATAAACTGTGACCCTCAACTGAAAAAATCTTGGACAGTTTGGGATAATCCCCAGAACAGCCGGAACCACTCCAACAGAGTGGTCCTGGTCTCGAAGAATCGTGTCTTTGAACAGGGAAGAGAGGGCACAGATGAAGACGCTTTTCCGCTCCGCGCTGCTTGCGGGCATGGTCGCAATGGCTCCAATTGCCGCCATGGCGCAATCGGGCTCCCCTCAACCGCTTGCCCATTGGCCGGCGGAGGCGGCGACGACCCTCAAGGCGCTGGTGTCCGCCAATGCCGGCAAGGGCGCCTATGCGGTGTTCGATGCCGACAACACGCTGTACCGCTACGACCTTGAGGAATCCCTGCTGCCCTATCTGGAGCGCAAGGGCGTGCTGTCGCGCGAGAGCATGGACCCGTCCTTGAAGATCATTCCGTTCAAGGACGTGAATGGGCACAAGGAAAGCCTCAACAGCTATTATTACCGGCTGTGCGAGATCGACGATCAGGTGTGCTATCCGTGGGTGGCGCAGATCTTTTCCGGCTTCACCCTGACCCAGTTGAAGGGCTTCGTCGACGAGATGCTGGCCGACGGCAAGCCGATCCCCGCCACCTATTATGAGGGTGACGCGGTCAAGACGGTCGAGGTCAGCCCGCCGAAATTCTACACCGGCCAGCAGGAGCTCGTGAACCATCTGACCGCCAACGGGATCGATGTCTATGTGGTGACCGCCGCCAGCGAGGAACTGGTCCGGATGGTGCTGTCCGATCCGAAATACGGCTACAACGTCAAGCCGCAGAACGTCATCGGCGTCACCATGCTGCTGAAGAACCGCTCCACCGGCGAAGTGACCACGGCACGCAAGCTGATCGCCGAGGGGAAATACGACTGGGCCAAGACGATGGACCTGGAACTCGGCACCTATCTGTGGGCGCCGCTGACCTGGTTTGCCGGCAAGCACGCGGCGATTCTCACCTACATCGACCAGTGGAAGAAGCCGGTCCTGGTGGCGGGAGACACCCCCACCAGCGACGGTTACATGCTGCTGCATTCCACCGATGCGGCGAATGGCGGCTTGCGGGTCTGGGTCAACCGCAAGGACAAGTATATGAAGCAGATCAAGCAGATGTGGGAAACCGCCGCTGCGGGCCAAGCGGACCAGAAGCTGCCGGTCCTCGCCGACCGGAACTGGGTCGTCGTCCAGCCGACCGATATCCAGTGACATCGGCGGTCCTTGCCCGCCATCGCCCAAAACAGGAAGGCCCCGACCGTTGAACCGGCCGGGGCCTTGGTTTTTTCCAGCACCCGCGCCGGTCTTCGCCGGCTCAGCCGCCATCCAGCGCGCGCAGCAGCGGGCGGATCTTCACCATCATCTCGTCATGCTCGCCGCCGGGATCGGAATCGGCGACGATGCCGCCGCCGGCCTGAGCGATGACGCGGTCGGGCGTGACGGTCAGGGTGCGGATGACGATGCTGCTGTCCATCGCTCCGTCGAAGCCGATCCAGGCCACCGATCCGCAATAGGCGCCGCGCCGAGAGGACTCCAGCTCGTCGATGATCTCCATGGCGCGGATCTTGGGCGCGCCGGTGATCGAGCCGCCGGGGAAGGTGGCGCGCAGCAAATCGACCGGTCCCAGCCCCGGCTTCAGCCGCCCTTCGATCACCGACACCAGATGATGGACGGAGGCGAAGCGCTCAACCCCGCACAGGACCGGCACCCTGACGCTGCCGATGCGCGCCACGCGGCCGATGTCGTTGCGCAGCAGGTCGGTGATCATCAGGTTCTCGGCCCGGTCCTTGACGCTGTGTTCAAGCTCGCGGGCGAGAGCCTCGTCTTCCTCCACGGTGGCGCCGCGCGGGCGGGTTCCCTTGATCGGACGGGTTTCCATGCGGCCGTCGGCGTCGAGCCTGATGAAACGCTCCGGCGAGGCGCTGGCCAGACCGGCGTCGCCGGGCAGCGACAGGCAGGCCGCGAAGGGGGCGGGGCTGCGCGCCAGCAGGCGGCGGTAGAGGTCGAGCATCGACAGCCCCGCCGGCCGGTCGGCCAGGAAGCGCCCGGTGAAATTGGCCTGGAAGATGTCGCCTGCGCGGATGTACTCCAGCACCTGCTCCACCCGGCGGCAATACTCGTCGCGCGCGATCTCGGGCCGCCAGGACGCCGTGGCGGGGTTGGGCGGCGGCAACTCGGTGGGTGCCGCTGCCAGCGCATCGGTGAAGGATTGAAGGCGGCTTGCCGCGCGGCGCCGGCGCCGGACCGGGCTGCGTTCGGGAAATCCATTGGACAGGATCCAGCCGCGCCGCTCCCGTTCATCGAAAACGATGACCGTGTCATAGAGCCCGAAGGTCATGTCGGGCAGGCCGCTGTCGTCGCGATGCCGTGCGGGCAGCCGTTCCAGCACCTGTCCCAATTCGTAGCCGAGGAAGCCGACGGCGCCACCGGCAAAGGGAACGGGCAGGTCGGCGGGAAGGGGCAGGCGATGGGCGTCCAACTCCCGTTCGAGCACGGTGAACGGATCGCCGACGACGGCCTCGCCATCCACCGTGACGGAGCCGCCGCGCGCTTCGACCGTGCGGAAGGGATCGACGGCGACGATGCTCCAGCGGCCCCGGCCGCCGGCTTGCGCGGCGCTGTGCAGAAGGGCGGCGAAAGGCTGGCCGGACCAGGGTGCGAAGGCGGCGACCGGATCGCAGTAGGGAATTTCGCGGATCAGCAGCGGACACTCGTCGCCCGCGCTCTCCCCGGCCGGGAGGTCGAAGACAAGGCCGTCATGCGGCATGCGTCATGCTCCGGCGCTGGGGGTGAAGGACTTGACCCAGAAGCGAAGGGGTTTGGCGGTTTCTTCCCGGTCGCAGGAGTCGCACCAGGACAGGGTGCCGCCGATGTCCGGCTCCAGCCGGTAGCCCAGCCGCCGCCATGCGGCATCGGGCGTCCGGTAGCTCTTCGGGCGGCGGGGATGGTCGGTGGAGCGCACGATCTCGCCGAAGGCGGCGGATGCGAAACGGCCATCGTCGCGGATATGGGATTCGCCGATTTCGAGCAGGGCCGTTCCGACACCCCGCCCGCGGTGGGAGGGCAGGACCACCACCTCACCGAAATAGAAGATCGCGCTCGGGTCGCGGCCGGCATGGGTGAAGGGATCGCTCAAGGCGTCGATTTCCTGGTCGAGCGGCGCGCCGGTGACCGCCGCGACCATGCGGTTGCGGTCGAAAGCGGCAAGGATGAGCCCGCCCGGCAGGCTGCCGAGATCGGAGAGATACCGTTCCTCGTACGCGGCCGACCCGCGATAGAGATAGGGGAACTCGCCGAGCACCGCCAGCCGCAGAGCGGCCAGCTCCTCCAGCCGGTCGGCAAGGGCAACGCCGGCCAGCCGCTCCACCTGCATGTCGCCCAACTCCAACCCCGGCCCCGGGCCGCGCGCCTGTTTATCGGCATGCGGCCGCAGCCCGTGAGGAGGCAGGGGCCGCGCCGGAAGAGCGGCGGCGGAGCCCCCTTCCGGAAGAGCCCCCGGGCTCACCGTGCCGGCACCGGCAGGAACCGGCGCAGGAAGGCGAAGCGTACCGGGCGCGGAGCGGCGGCGGTCTGGCCGAAGCTCTGGGTGATGCGGTCGAGGATGATCGCCAGCAGAACGACGCTGAGCCCGCTTTCGAAGCCGAGCGCGATGTCCAGCCGCTGGATGCCCTGCAGCACGACATTGCCTAGGCCGCCGGCACCGATCATCGAGGCGATGACGATCATCGACAGCGCCATCATCATGGTCTGGTTCACCCCGGCCATGATCGAGGGCAGGGCGTTCGGCAGCTGAACCTTGAACAGAAGCTGTCGGTCATGGCAGCCGAAGGCCTTGCCGGCCTCCACGATCTCGGCCGGAACCTGCTGGATGCCCAGCGAGGTCAGGCGCACGGCCGGCGGCATGGCGAAGATCACGGTGGCGAGGATGCCCGGCACCCGGCCCAGACCGAAGAACATCACCGCCGGGATCAGATAGACGAAGGCCGGCATGGTCTGCATGAAGTCCAGCGTGGTGCGGACGATGCTTTCGACCACGCGGTTGCGGGCCATCCAGACGCCCAGCGGCACGCCGATCAGCAGGCTGAGCAGCGTGGCGGTCAGCACCAGCCCCAGGGTGGAGGCGGTCTCCGTCCACAGCCCCATGCCGGCGATCAGCGTCAGGGCGGCGACCGTAAAGACGGCGAAGCCGGTGCCGACGCGCCACAGGGAGGTCGCGACGATCAGCCCGATCAGCAGCCAGGCGGGCGCGCCCACCAGCACGAAGTCGATGGCGGCGCCGAAGCCGTTCACCACCGTCGCGATCGCGTCGAAGGTCGGCTGGAAATGGTCGAGCATGAAGGTGACCAGTTCCTCGACCCATTTGCCGATTCTGATTTCGAAGTCCATCGGTCAATCCCCCCGAACCAAGGTGTGGAGCATGAGGGCGCGCGAGATGGCGCCGAGAAAGTTGTCGTCGTCGTCGACGACCGGCACCGGCCATTCGCTGTCGGCGACCAGGGCGAGCAGGGAATGGATCGGCGCTGCGGCGTTGACCGTGCGGACGCCGGGCAGGAAGGCATTGACGAAGCGCGGCTGCGGACCGTTCAGCTCACGCTCCAGCGTCGCCCGTGAGACGATGCCTTCGAAGTGGCCTTCCGGGGTGCGGACATAACCGAAATTGTGGTCGTTCTCGCGCAACTGCTGCAAGGCGGGAGCCAGTTCGCCGGGCAGGCGGATGACCGTGTTGGTCGCCTCGAACCGCGCGACGTCACCGGCCCGCAGCACCTTCGAGGCATCGACGTTGCGGAAGAAGGAGCGGACGTAATCGTCGGCCGGCCGGCTGAGGATCTCGTAGGGCGTGCCGACCTGCACGATGCGCCCGCCCTCCATGATGGCGATGCGGTCGCCGATGCGCATCGCCTCGTCGAGGTCGTGGGAGATGAAGACGATGGTGCGCTGCTGTTCGCGTTGCAGGCGCAGAAGCTCGTCCTGCATTTCGGTGCGGATCAGCGGGTCCAGCGCGGAGAAGGCCTCGTCCATCAGCAGGATGGTCGGATCGTTGGCCAGAGCGCGGGCGAGGCCGACGCGCTGCTGCATGCCGCCCGACATCTCGCGCGGATAGCGGTGGGCGTAGGTGCCCAGGCCCACCTGCTCCAGCGCCTGCTGGGCCGCCTTGTGGCGCTCCGCCTTGGAGGCGCCCGAGATCTCCAGGCCAAAGGCGGCGTTGTCCAGCGCGGTCAGATGGGGCATCAGGGCGAAGGACTGAAAGACCATGCCCATGTTGCGGCGGCGGGCCTGGATCAGCTCGGCCTTCGACATGCTGACCAAATCCTTGCCGTCCAGCAGGATTTCGCCGCTGCTGGGCTCGATCAGCCGGTTCAGCAGGCGGATCATGGTGGATTTGCCGGATCCCGACAGCCCCATGATGACGAAGATCTCGCCGGCGCGGACCTGAAAGCTGGCGTCGAGGACACCGACATTGACGTTCAGCTTTTCCAGGACCTCCGCCTTGCTGGCGCCCTGGCGCAGCATCGACAGGGCGGGCTTCGGATCGGCCGAGAAGACCTTGTAGACGTTCCTCACCTCCAGCCGGACCGCCGCATCCTCGCCGATGCCCGTCCTGGCCGCTCCGCGGGGAAAGCCCAGGCTGGCAGGGCCGCCGACCGAGACCGCGCTTCGCATCATCGTGTTCATCGGCGTGCCTCCCCCGGGTTGGCGACAGCGTGACCTGTGGTACTGGGAGGATCGTTTTGCATGGTTTTCATGGAAGCATTCCCTGTTCGACAAGGCTGTCGTAGATGGCCAGCGCCCCCGCTTCAGGTGTCGGGTTGACCAGCAGTTGGCCTTTTCCGCTCTTGCTCTCGGTCGCCGCCTTCAGCCGGTCCAGGGCCGAGCCGCCGCGCTTCACGCGCATCAGCTTGGGCTTCGGGCGCCACGGCCGATGCTCGCACTCCGACAGGAAGAGATCGGCGGTCGCCTCAAACGTCACTGGCTCCGCCACCGGCTCGATGACGCCCCGCCGGGCCGGGCCGAAGGCCGAGGCGCGGGCGGGCGGGGCGGATGGATGGACGGTCGCTATGAGGCGGCCGGTGACGGTCAGCGCCCGCCGCTGTCCGCGCGGCAGCGCCTGGACGAGGTCGGTCATGCTGGCCGAGGAGGCCGGCGCATCGGATGGGCCGATCCGCACCACATCGGCGACGACGGCGGCTTCGAGGCCGCGGGCGATCAGATAGGGCAGCATGCCGCTGCCCTCGCCATCCTCCGCCTGCCTCCCGGTCAGGACCAGCGACGGGGCGAGACGGCGCAGGTGGGCGATCAGCGGCTCGACCGGATCGGCCCCTTCCGGCAGGACCAGCAGCGTCAGCCGCTTCAGCCCCATGCCGAGATAGTCGCGCAAAGCCTCGGCATCGGCGGCCGGCCCGGCATGGATCGCCGTCAGCCGCTGCGGACGCAGCGACAGCGCCATTTCCAGCGCCTGTGCGTCGGTGGCGGCGCGGCGGGCACGGCCGGAGACCGGATGGCGGCCGATGGACAGCAGGACCGCGACCTCGGTTGTGGCGGCTTCAGTCATGGCGGCGCTCCCGGATCAGCCGGATCAGGGCGGGCATGACGGCCTGCGCATCGGCGACGATGGACAGGTCGGCGCGCTTGATCATCTCGGCATGGAGGTCGGTGTTGACAGCGATCACATGGCGGACGCCGGTGATGCCCTGAAGATGCTGCGGCGCGCCGGCGATGCCGAAGGCAAGGTAGCAGCGCGCGCTGACCACCGTGCCGGAGGCGCCGACCTGCCGTTCGCGGGGCAGATGGCCGGCATCGCAGACCACGCGGCTGCCGGCACGGGTGGCGCCGAGTGCTTCGCCCAGATCGGCGAAGCTCCGCCAGTCGGTCACGCCGTTGCCGGCGCTGAGGATGAAGTCGGTCTCCGACAGGGACAGGGCGTCGGGATCGACGGCCAGCCGGCGGGCGCCGCCCAGCCGGGGCAGAACCTCCTCCCCGGCGATCACCGGCGTGGCGAGGTCGAGCGGCCGGGCCTCGTGCCGCACGCCGTCGAGCGGGGCGAAGGCATCGGCGGCCACCGTCATCAGCCGGGTGGGGCGGTGCCCGGTCTCCAGCGACCCGCCGGCCGACTGGCGGGTCGCGCGGTCGGGGCCGAGGCTTTGCACGCCGGTGAACAGCCGCTCTCCCGCCGCCGCGGCGAGCCGCCGCGCCACGTCGGCGCCGTCCGGGCTGTCCGGGAACAGGACGTGGCGGGGAGACAGCGTGGTCATCAGTGCGGAAGCGGCGGCGGCGCGCCGTTCCGGCACGTAATCGTCGGCCCAGCCGTCGGGCAGGGCGACATGGCGGTCGGACCCGGCCTCGGCCAGCGCCTCGCCCGAACCGGTGCAGACGGTCACCACTGCACCGCCTCCCGCATCGGCCAGCAGACGGGCGGCGGCGATCACCTGCCGGTCATGGTCGCTGACCTCGCCGCCGGGGCGGTCGAGCATGGCGAGAACCAGATAGGCCGGCTCCGCGATCACCTGGAGCGGAATTGCGGGCACGGCGGCGACAGCGACGCCGACAACTGCGGTGGTGCCGGCCGAGGAGGCGTCGCGGGTCCAGTCATAGCGCGGGCGCGGCTGGCTCTGGACCAATGCGGCAGCGCGAAGGGCGCGCGGGTCGCGGCGGCGTTCGTTGACAGCGGCGGCGACCGGCTGACGCAGCAGGCGCGGACGCTGGCCGGTCAGGATGGTACGGGCGGTGCGCTCGGCACGCGGATCGACACGGCGGCGGATGTGGGGGCGGATCGGCGAGGGTTGGGTCATCGGGCGGTCTCCGTCGCGGCGAGCACCAGTTCGGCGATCTCCGCCACCTCCGGCCGGGGGCCGACGACGCCTTCCAGCATCAGGGCACAGTTGGGGCAGGCGACGGCAACCAGCGAGGCGCCGGTCTCGCGGGCGTGCTCCATGCGGACGTCGGGGATGCGGCGCTCGCCCGACACGTCGGTCAGCGGGGCGCCGCCGCCACCGCCGCAGCAACTCGACCGCAGGCCGGCGCGCAGCATTTCCCGGCGCTCGACCCCGATAGCATCCAGCAGGGCGCGCGGCGCCTCGATCTCGCCGTTGTAGCGGCCGAGATAGCAGGGGTCGTGGAAGGTGCCGCTACGCCCGACCGGCTTGGTCACCGTCAGCGCGCCGGCGGCGATCAGCTCCAGCAGCAGGGAGGTGTGGTGGACGACGGTCCAGCTGCCGCCGAACGCCGGATATTCGTTGCGCAGCGTGTGCAGCGCATGGGGATCGGCGGTGACGATGCGGGAGAAGCGGCGAGCGTTCAGCGTCGCGACGTTTCGGGCCGCCAGCGACTGGAAGGTCGCCTCGTCGCCCAGTCGGCGGGCAACGTCGCCGCAATCCAGCTCCTCCTCGCCCAGCACGGCGAAATCCACCCCGGCGCGGCGCAGCAGCAGGACGAGCGCCCGCAGCGAGCGTTGGACCCGCAGGTCGAAGGCGCCGTCGCCGACCCACAGCAGCGTGTCGCAGGAGCCGCCGGCCGCCAGCCGGGGCAGGGCAAGGTCGGCCGCCCAGTCCCAGCGCCGGGCGAGCGCGCGGCCGCCGGGATTGTCGGTGGCGCGCAACTCCTCCAGCATGATGGCGGCCTTGGCCGGAGTGGCGCCCAGCTCCAGCGTCTGGAAGCGGCGGAGGTCGACGACGGCGTCGACATGCTCGATCATCATCGGGCATTCCTGCACGCAGGCGCGGCAGGTGGTGCAGGACCACAGTGTGTCGGGGTGGATCATCGCGTCCAGCCCGATCAGCGGCAGCCCCGCCCCGCCATGGGCCTTGCCGACGCCGCGGCCGGGGTGGGGATTGCCGGCATAGGCGGTATCGCTGGCCTGCCCGTCCATGGCGGCGACCAGATCCTGCACCAGCTTCTTCGGGTTCAGCGGCAGGCCGGCGGCATAGGCCGGGCAGGCCGTCTCGCAGCGCCCGCACTGGACGCACGCATCGAAACCGAGCAGCCGGTTCCAGGCAAAATCGACGGGACGCTCCACACCCAGGGCGACCGGCTCAGCCTCCTCCGCGGGGGCCAGAGCCAGCGGCTTCAGCCCGGTGTCTCGCCCGTTTCCATCATGGAAGCGGGCCGGACGTGGATGGAAGGCCAGATGCAGCGCTCCATGCACCGCGTGCTTCAGCGGTCCCTTCCACACACCCCACACCAGATCGGCCAGCGCCACCCCGGCGACCGCGATCAACAGCAGCGCCAGCGCCTCCGGCATCACACCGCCCAGCGCCTGGTCGAGGGCCACCAACAGCAGGCCGCCGGAAAACCCCAGAAGCGACAGCGGAAGGCGGGCGAAGCGCCCCTGCGACAGCTCGCGCGGGCGCAAGACCCGGCGGCGATGCCGGACCATCAGGGCACCCGCCAGCATGACCGCCAGCACCACGGCCAGCAGCAGCCAGAGAATGCGCGTTCCACCGAAGGCGACGCCCATCGCCACCAGCAGCGCCAGCGCCGCGAGGAAGCCGCCGGCGACCAGGGCGTGGAAGCGGGCGTTGAAAGGCGTCCGCCCCACCACATGGTGAACATCGACCAGATAGCGGCCGGGCAGGGCGCGCAGCCCGGCGACCACACCGACCGTCGCCGGCCGGCCAGCCAGCCAGCGCCGCGACTGCCAGGCGGCCAATGCCGCGCCGATGGCGAGGACGGCAAGGACGACGGTGGTGAGAGCGGTGGCGATCACGTCGGACGGCTCCTGTCGCTTGGCTGGGGTTAGAGGGTGTCAGATGTCCTTGCAGAGGCGCGCGGCGTCGTAGATGGCGGCGTGGATGTTGCGGCCGGCCACCGCGTCGCCGATGCGATGCAACGTGTAGCCGCCATGCCCGTTGGCCTGCACCGGCTGCGGCCGGCCGGCGATCAGGCTGTCGAGGTCGGTTTCGCCGCCGTTCAGCGACAGGTCCTTCAGATCGAAATAGAGGCCGTCGTTGGGCAGGGTGCCCAACTCCACCACGATCTGGTCGACCAGCCGCTCCTCTTCCTCGTGGGTGTATTCGTTGCGCAGGACGGCGACGCGGCGGTTGCCCTCCGGGTAGATTTCCACGAGCTGTTGGTTGGTGGTCATCACCACGTTCAGCTTGTACAGCTCGCGCAGGTGGATCGGCTGGTTGGTTGTGCCGACTTCCTCCGCGACCATGCGGTCGGGGGTGGCGATCTCCACCAGGGCGCCGCGCTTGGCCATGAACTCCGCGCAGGAGGCGCCGTGATGCTGGCCGGTGCCGTCATACATCAGCACGGTCCCCGTCGGCTCCACCGCGCCTGTGAGGATGTCCCAGGTCGACACCGCCAGATCGGCGCCCTTGAAGTCGCCGCGGTTGGGACGGCCGCCGGTGGCGAGGATCACCACGTCGGGGTTCTCGGCCTCGACTGCGGCGCGGTCGGCCTCCACCCCCAGCCGGACATCGACGCCCAGCCTGGTGACCTGCTGGGACAGCCAGCGGGTGATGCCGCTCATCGCCTCGCGCCAGGTCGCCTTGGCGGCGATGCCGATCTGGCCGCCGGGGGCGGCGTTGCGTTCGAGCAGAACGACGGAATGGCCGCGCTCGGCACAGACGCGGGCGGCTTCCAGCCCGCCGGGACCGCCGCCGACCACCACGACGCGGCGCTTGCGCTCCGCCTTCGGGATCACGTGCGGCATGGTCCGCTCGCGCCCGGTCGCGGCGTTCTGGATGCACAGCGCGTCGCCGCCGACATAGATGCGGTCGATGCAATAGCCGGCGCCGACGCACTGGCGGACATCGTCCAACCGCCCTTCCATCAGCTTGCGCACCAGATGCGGGTCGGCGATGTGGGCGCGGGTCATGGCGACCATATCGACATGGCCTTCCTCGACCGCGCGGGCGGCCGTGGCGAGGTCGGTCACGCGCTGGGCATGGAAGACGGGGATGCCGGCCTCGCGCTTGATGCCGCTCGCCAGATGCAGGAAGGGAGCCACCGGGAAGGACATGTTGGGCAGCGAGATGGCGTGCGCCAGATGATCGCGCGCCTGTCCGCCCAGCACGTTCACGAAATCGATCAACCCGCGTTCGGCATAGGTGCGGGCGATGGCGATGCAGTCTTCATGGCTGAGGCCGTCGTCGATCAGCTCGTCGCCGGACATGCGCATGCCGATGACGTAATCGTCGCCGACCTCGGCGCGGATCGCCTCGAACACTTCGATGCCGAAGCGCATGCGGTTTTCCAGGCTGCCGCCATATTTGTCGCTGCGCCGGTTGACCGAGGGGCTCCAGAACTGGTCGATCAGATGACCATGGGCGGCCGACAGCTCGAAGCCGTCCAATCCGCCTTCCTTGCAGCGGCGGGCGGCGGCGGCATAGCCGGCGATGATCCGCTTGAAATCGAAATCCTCCATCTCCTTCGGCGTGTTGCGGCTCGCTGGTTCCCGGCTGGGCGAGGCGGAGACGGTGGGCAGCCAGTTCTCGGTATCCCAGCGGGTACGCCGGCCCATGTGGGTCAGCTGGATCATCAGCGCCGCGCCATAGCGGTGCACCCGGTCGGAGAATTCGCGGAAGAAGGGGATGACGCTGTCGTCGGCGACGGAAATCTGACTCCACGGCGCCGCCGGGCTGTCCACCGCGACGGAGGACGAGCCGCCGAACATCGTCAGGCCGATGCCTCCCTTGGCCTTTTCCTCGTGATAGAGCTGGTAGCGTTCCTTCGGCTTGCCTTCGGACCCGTAACCCGGCGCATGGCTCGTGCTCATCACGCGGTTACGGATGGTCAGATGCTTGATCTGCAGAGGCTTCAGAAGGGCTTCGGCGGGTGAGGACATGGCAGGAACGATCCCCAGTATTGAGCCTGCCAAGAATTCACCATCGGCGGCATTGTCGCGTTGCCCCCCGCGACCGGGAATTACCTTTTTGCGACAGGAGCGGAACGAGAGGGTGCCGGCGAAATAAGCTTTTGAATTTTATAGAAAACCGGCGCGAACCTGCCCAATCAGTCCACCTGCGCGGCGTCCCGGACGATTGGCTCCGGGTCTTCGAACAGGCGGCGGTCGGGCAGAAGGGAGTTGGCGTTGGTGCGCCGGAAGGCGGCGAGGGGGGAGAAATGCGGATCGGCCTCCGCATCCGGTCCGGCGGTGCGGCGCACCTCCGACGGCGAAACGCCGAACAGCTCCCGGAACTGGCGGGAGAAGTGGGCGCAGTCGGCGAAGCCGGCCTCGTTCGCGATGGCGGTGACAGACCGCTTGGTGTTGCGCAGCAGCCAGTGGCCATAGCGCAGGCGCAAGGACCGGTAGTATGTGGCCGGGCTGGTGCCCACCGCCAGCCGGAACAGCCGTTCGAACTGCCGGGTGCTGACGTTCAGCCGATGGACGATCTCCTCCACCGACAGCGGATCGCTGATGTGCTGCTCCATCAGCAGCAGGGCGCGGCGGACCCGGTCGTTGGTGATCTCCACCACCGTCGGCGGCTGGGGCTGCGACTGGCTGGCGGGACGGGCCTTGTCGATCAGCAGGATGTGCATGGTCTTCTGGGCGGTGGCGCGGCCCAGATGGCGTTCGATCAGGAAAGCGGCCAGATCGGCCACCCCGGCGCCGCCCGAACAGGTGATGCGGTCGCGGTCCACCACATAAAGCTGGTCGGCCACCGGCACCAGATCGGGAAATTCCTCGATGAAATCGCGGTGATGGTACCAGCTGACGCAGCAGCGCCGGTTCTTCATCAGGCCGATGCGGCTCAGCACGAAGCTGCCGGTGCAGACGCCGACCAGGGTCACGCCATAGGAAGCGGCGGCGCGTAGATAAGCGAGGGTTTCGTCGTCCAGCTGCGGGCCGGCATGCAGCAACCCGCCCACCACGACCACATAGTCGAAGCGGCGGGGATCGGTCAGCGGTTCCCAGCGGGCGACGCCGATGCCGCAGCTCGACATCACCGGTTCGGCCCGTGACCCCATGATGGTCCAGCGGCAGCGGATCTGCCGCGACCGGTCGCCCTCGTCGGCGGCCAGCCGCAGGGCGTCGATGAAGGGGGCCAGCGCCGTCAGGGTGAAATTGTTGGTCAGGATGAACCCGACCGACAGAAGCGCGCGTTCCTCCTGCCGGGGGGCGGGACCGCTACCGCCGAACCGGCGATATTCCACTGTCTTCCCCACCAGGACACCCTCCCAGTCCGACGGCCCCCGTTTGACGGCCATCTTCCATCCTTCGGAATGCTAGCGTCAGCGGCCTGCCCCCGGAAGACAATTCATTGGCGATGCGTCTAACGCTCCACCACCAGATCGCTGGTGGGACGGCTGCAGCAGAGCAGGATCAACCCCTGGTCGATTTCCCGTTTGCGGATGCCGCCGGTGTGGTTCATTTCCACCGTGCCGGAAATCAACCTTGTCTTACAGGTCCCGCACAGCCCGCGCGAGCAGGATGTCGGAACCCGGATGTCGGCCGCCGATGCCGCGTCCGCCACGGCCATGTCCGGCAGGCAGGTAAAGACCTTGCCGGTCTTGGCGAATTCGATGCGGAAGCCGGCCGATTGCAGCGCGTCCTCAATCGGTGCCTCTTGGACCGGTGCGTCCTGGGGCGATCCCCCGGCGGCAAGGTTGGCCACGAGCTCTTCGAAATTGAAGCTCTCCTGATGGTAGCGGCTCATGTCGAAGCCGCCTTCCTCCAGGAAGGTCCGCACTGCCTTCATGAAGGGACCGGGGCCGCAGACATAGACCTCCCGTTCCATGAAGTCCGGCGCGATCAGGCCCAGCATCGGCAGCGAGAGCCGGCCGGTGAAGCCGGCCCAATGAGCCTCGGTGCCGATGCCCTCGCAGACATGGGCGACGCGCAGGCGCCGGCCGGGGCCGGTCAGCGCGTCCAGTTCACGGCGGAAGACGATGTCGGCCGGGGTGCGGGCGGCGTGGACGAAGACGATGTCGTGATCCTCGCCGAGATCGTCGAAGGTCCGGGTCATCGACATCAGAGGCGTGACGCCGCTGCCGCCGGACAGGAACAGGAACTTGCGCGGCGTCTCGGACTGGCCGGGGGTGAATTCGCCGAGCGGGCCGACCGCGCGGATGGTGTCGCCCGGCTTCAGGGTGTCGTGCAGCCAGTTCGACACCGGGCCGCCGGGCACCCGCTTGACGGTGATCGAAAGCCGGTGCGGCCGGGCGGCGGAAGAGGAGACGGTGTAGCTGCGGTGAATGGTTTCGCCGCCGATGGGCAGTTCCAGCGTGATGAACTGGCCCGGCCTGAACCGGAACAGGCAGGGTTGCCGCGGTGCGAAGACGAAGGTCTTCACATCGTGCGTTTCGTCCCGCACCGCCCGGCACACCAGCGTGTCGTCGATTTCGGGATCCCAGTTCCGGACCGGAGGCAGGCCCGTATCCTGCTGCATCGTCATCTCTCTTCCTGAGCCGTGAAGCCTTGGTCACGAACGGCGGGCGGTCCCGGCGTTTGGCCGGCCGGGATGTCCTGGCGCCGCGTCATTCGGCGGCGACGCTCACTGCGGCCTGCTTGCCCAGCAGATGCTCGGCCATGCGGCCGACGTACCACTCCGTGAACTTCTCGACGAGCGGCTCGGTGTAGGGCGAGTAGGGGCCCGGCTCGTAGGCGGGGCTGATGGCGCCGTTGTGCGAGATCTCGACCAGATCGGCGTCCTGCTGGTTGGTCGCCTCCCACACCTCCGTCAGGCGGTTCAGGTCGTAATCGACGCCTTCCACCGCGTCCTTGTGGACCAGCCAGCGGGTGCGCAGAAGATTGCGGTCGGGACCGAGCGGGAACACCGAGAAGGTCACGATGTGGTCGCTCATGAAGTGGTTCCAGGAATTCGGCTGGGTCCAGAAGGACAAGGCACCCAGCTTGCGCTCGGCGATCGACCCCAGCAGCTTCTTGGAGGCGCTGCGCGTGTCCTTGGTGTGGGCCTCGCCGGCACCGTCCAGCGGCAGCCGCTCGGCGCGGAAGCCGGTGGTGTCGGTCAGATGCTCGATCTCGCGGCTGGGGAAGCCCGATGCCTCCCAGCCGGTATGGCAGCTTTGCACCAGGGCATCGTATTTGGCGGCATGTTCCATCCGCTTCGGGTTGGTGCCATCGGGCGCGAAGCCGAAGCCGTATTCGAACAGCGGGATGGTCAGTTCTGGATGATTGCCGACGCAGTGGTAGCATTCACGATTGTTCTCCATCGTGAGCTTCCAGTTGCCTTTCTCGATCAGGTCGACGGTCTTGGCGATCTTGCAGTTCTTCAGATCGTGCGGAAGGATATAGGGCTCGATGGCCGCTGCCATGCGGTCGATGTCGTCCGGAGCCTCCTCCGCCAGGCAGATGAAGATCAGGCCGCCGACCGAGCGGATGTGGACCTTTTTCAGGTTCCGGCACTTGCGGTCGAAATCGTTGCCCATATGCTCGGCGAACAGAAGCTCGCCGTCCTGGCCGTAGGTCCACTGGTGATAGCTGCACACCAGATTGCCGACGGAGGTCTTCTCCTTCAGGACGATGCGCGCGCCGCGGTGGCGGCAGACATTGTGATAGGCGCGCAGTTCCATGTCGTCGTCGCGCATGACGATGACGGACGTCTTGCCGATGTCCACCACCATCACGTCGCCCGGCTCCGCCACGTCCGGTTCCACACCCACATGCAGCCAGTGGCGGCCGAAGATGATCTCCATGTCCAGCTTGAAGATCTCATCGCTGGTGTAGAACGGGGCTTCCAGGCTGTGACCCTTCTTTCGGCGCTTCAGCAGGGCTTCTATGGAAATCTCGGACGACATGGCGGTTGACCTTCTGCGGGAGTGGGCCAGCGGGAGTTGGGCAATGCGTTCGTGGAGCCGCTTCAACCTTGACCGGGCTGTGATTTTCTCGATTCCACGACACACAGCCTGCCGCCAGCCGCAGCGCGTCGCGTTCTGGATTGCGACATCAACTTTAAAAAGGCCGACAGGACATCCTGTCTTTTTGCGCAGGCCGGGCATGAGGCAATGGTCGGTTTGCGACAGGATGCGAATATTCGGGACGGATGGTCGTTCGATCCGGCCGGGAGTAAGGCCGGCGTTCGGCGAGATGATAAGTGCCGGCTATCCTCCGTAACGTCTCATCGCCACAGGACTGCCGAGCGTTTTCCTATCTCCATGGCAGATTTTAAAATATCCGCAGCCAAATCCGGCAGCATTCGCCGGGCGGGCAGACGTCGTACGGCGTTGTCGCAAATGCGATACGAACTGCCGCTGTGATGAAGGTTTTTTGCTTTCAAGCCCGGCATTCTTCCTCAATCAGCACTGATGCCAGATAGGTTCGCATCGGTTGGAAACAGCTTTCCGTTCAATGCCGGAAGGCGGTCGGCCACCCGTTTCCATGGACGCCAACCCGTCATGCGGCCGCAGTCACCGGTAGGTCGGAGATGACCTGCCGGGCCATGCGCACGCGTCCGGTTGAAGGCCCGGCACGGCGGATCGGTCAATCCAAGCGGAAGAACCCAAACAAACAAACGACAAAACAAACGACACGAGGAGGCTTCTTGATGAAAATCTTCGGTAAAGCCTTGGGCATGCTGCTGTCGGCGGCCATGACGGTCGGTCTGGGGACCGCTGTGACCGCCATCCCGGCGCAGGCCGCGGAGAAGTCGATCAACATCGGCTGGACCGCCTGGTCGGACGCCGAGGCGGTGACGAAGCTCGCCAAAGCGGTGATCGAGGAGCGATTCGGTTACAAGGTCGAACTGACCATGGCCGACATCGGCATCCAGTATCAGGGCATCGCCAGCGGCAAGCTGGACGCCATGCTGATGTCGTGGCAGCCCCTGACGCACAAGCCCTATCTCGACAAGGTCGGCAAGGACATCGTCGATCTCGGCCCGCTCTATACCCGCGCCCGCCTGGGCTGGGTGGTGCCGGACTACATCCCCGTCGATCAGGTCAAGACCATCGAGGATCTGAAGAAGCCGGAGGTGCAGAAGCAGCTCGGCGGCAAGATCCAGGGCATCGATCCGGGATCGGGGTTGATGCAGGCGTCGGAAAAGGCGCTGAAGACCTACGATCTGAAGGGAATGCAGCTGGTGTCGGCCAGCGATGCCGCGATGCTCGCCGCTCTGGAGCGCGCCATGAAGCGCAACGAGTGGATCGTCGTGACCAGCTGGAGCCCGCACTGGATGTTCGCCAACTGGAAGCTGCGCTATCTGGAGGATCCGAAGGGCGCGCTCGGCGGGCTGGAGAGCGTGAACGCCGTGGTCCGGAAGGGCTTCTACCAGGATCACCCGGAAATCTACGAGTTCCTGAACCGGATGGTTCTGCCCATCGGCGATCTGGAGGCGATGATGCAGGAAGCCCGCCAGACCAGCTATGAGAAGGCGGTCGACAATTACATCAAGAACAACAAGGCCCGGATCGATTACTGGGTCACCGGCAAGCTCTGATCCACAGCCGGGCACCCTTTCCCGCACCATTCCCGGCACTGTCGATGGAGGCGGTCCGTTCTCAACGCGCAAACGCGTGACGGACGGCCGTCTCCAGCCATTCCCGTTTTCAGTCCTTTCATGATCGGGAGCGCCGATGAACTCGCCAACTCACCTGCAAGGCACCATGCCGGCCGGCATCGGGATGTTGTCGGTTACGGGACTGTGCAAGCTGTATGGCGGCAACGCCGCCCGCGCCTTGACCATGCTGCATGCCGGAAAGGACCACGCCGACATCCGGCGGGAAACCGGTACGGTGATGGCGGTCGCCGATGTTTCGTTCGGTCTTGCGGCCGGCGAAATTCTTGCGATTCTCGGGCGGTCCAATTCGGGCAAGTCCATACTGATCCGCATGGTGAACCGTCTGGTCGAACCGACTTCAGGCATCGTGTGCCTGAACGGGCGCGACATGGCGGCGATGAAACCGGCCGAACTGGTGGCCGCCCGCCGCGATACCATGGCGATGACCTTCGGCGCCGTCGCGCTGATGCCCAACCGCACCGTTCTGGAAAATCTGGCGTTCGGGCTGGAGGTCGCGGGCTTGCGTCGGCGTGAGCGTCAGGACCGCGCCCGGGCCGTGCTGACGCGCATGGGGCTGGCCCCTCTGGCCGACCGGCGTCCGCCTGAAATTCCGTCCGAGGCGCGGCTGCGGATCGGGCTGGCGCGGTCCCTGATCGGCGATCCGCCGCTGCTGCTGATGGATGCTCCCTTCGTCGGGGTCGATCCCGTCCTGCGGCTGGAGCTTGAGGCGGAACTCCTCGACTGGCAGCGGGCGCATCGGTCGGCCGTGCTGTTCACCACGCAGGACCCGGACGAGGCGATGCGGATCGCGGACCGGATCGCCTTCATGGAGAACGGCCGCTTCGCGCAGGTCGGCACCCTGGATGAAATCCTGGGGTCTCCCGCGAACGACCATGTTCGGTCCGCCTTCCAGGATATCGCGGCACGGCGGCGCGAGCGCCAGCGCTCCGTTCAACTGGAGGAACTGATTTCCCATTTCGAACGGACGGCGATGGCGGGGCTGGATACGGTGGATTCGTCGGCGGGAGCGCTCGACGGCACCGCGCGCCAGCTGACCGGCATCATCGACCGCACCAACGAGCAGGCGGGCGAGACCGTGGTGGCGGCTGAGCAGATCGCAAGCAACGTCCAGTCCGTTGCCGCATTGGCCGACGAGACCTTTCGGTCGCTGGGGGAAATCCGCCTCCGCATCGACGATTCCACCCGCATCGCCCTGTCGGCGGTCGAGGAGGCCCGCAAGGCCGACCGGTCGGTGCACAGCCTGCGGCAGTCGGCCGACGGCATCGGCAACGTCGTGCGCATCATCGACGAGATCACCGGGCAGACCAATCTCCTGGCGCTGAATGCGACCATCGAAGCCGCCCGTGCCGGCGAGGCAGGCAAGGGCTTCGCTGTGGTGGCGCAGGAGGTGCGCCAGCTCGCCAGCCAGACCGCCAAGGCGACGCAGGATGTCTCGATCCGCATCCAGGCGATGCAGGACGCGACCGGCAACGCCGCCCAGGCCTTGCAGAGCATCACCACGGTGATCGAGGAAATCAGCACGATCTCGCTGGCCATCGCCAAGTCGATGGAGGCGCAGGCCGCCGCCTCGGCCACCATCCATGCCAGCATCGACCAGGCGGCATCCGGGGCGGGCGTGGTCGCGCGCAACGCCCGGCATGTCACCGGCGGCGCCCGCGACACCGAAAGCGCCACACGGCACGTCCTGTCCGCCGCTGCCGACCTCGCCGGTCAGACCGTACGGCTGCGCGGCAGCATCGAACAGTTGCTGGACGGCATCCGCACCGGATGACCGGCCCACCACCCTTTCTCAAGAGAGCAAGAATCCCATGAGCAATCCGCTGTTCCGTGTCGGCGAGGCTACCGTCTTCGCCAAGGAAGGTCAGTTCACCGACGCCATGCCGGAAATCGTGATCGGCACGGTCGACGGTCCGGCCGGCCATGCGTTCGCGACCATGATGGGGCAGACCGCCGGCCACACCCGCATGTTCGCGGTGCGGGACTGCAACCAGATGGTTCGTCCGGCCACCATGATGGTGTCCAAGGTGACGATGAAGTCCAGCGCCTATGTCGACCTGTTCGGCGGCGTCGTCCAGGCCGCCACCGCCGACGCCGTGCTGGACTGCGTCATCGAGGGTCTTCTACCGCGCGACGGGATCAACGACCTGTGCATTCTGGTGATGGTGTGGATCGATCCCCGCTGCGCGACCGATGCGAATCTCGACCGCGCCGATCTCTATCGCACCAACTACGAGGCGACCAAGATCGCCATCGGCCGGGCGATGCGCAACGAACCCACCATCGACGAGCTGATCGAGAACCGGCACAAGGTTCGCCACTTCATGCTGGATGCGCAGGAGTGAGCTTCAGCCCAAGGGCGGCAGCCATGCGCCGGCTCTTTGGGGTCGGGTTCGGGTCGTCGACTACCGGTCCCAATTGCCGATGATGGCGTCGATGGTGCCGTCCTTCTTGAGTTTTTCATAGGCTGTACGCAGCCGTTCGGCCTTATCCGCCCGAGCCTTCGGCACCGAGATGTAGCGCGGCACCATCGCCAGGGGCTTGGGCAGGATTTTGACCGATGCGGTACGGCCTTCGCTGTCGGCCAGATATTTGAGCACCTGCAAATCGCCGGCGATGGCATCGACACGGCCGAGAAGCAGGCGTCGGAACGAGACAACGCTGCTGCTGCTGGGGACCCTCTCGAAGAGCTGCGACTTGTCGAACTCGGGCGTATATTCGAAGCCTTCGACGACGCCGACCCGCAGCCCCCGCAGATCCTCGATACCCCTGTAATCGATGTCCGAATTGCTGCGGACCATCAGAACGGTCGCGCCGACCCGGTAAGGTCCGATCAGATGGCCGCGCTCCAGACGGCGGGGCGAGGTGAAGAACTGGAAAGCGACGTCCACCTCGTTCTCGTCGTGGGCGCGCACCACCTCCGGCCAGGTCATCGGGCGGTGAACCGGATACACGCCGATTTCCTTCAGCATCGCTTCGACGATCTCGGTGTCCATTCCCGTCCGCTTGCCCCGCAACGTAAAATTATAGGGCGGGAAGAAATCCTCGGAAGCGACGAGCCAGTTCTCGGCACGGGCCGGGGCCGCGTTGAAAATCAGCGCGCCAACCAGCAGCGTCGCGATGCATCCCATGACAGTGCCCAGCACCCTCATGATCGGTGCCGTCCGCTTCGCGGGATGAAGAATACTGGAAACAGGAACCATCGATCTCGCCAACATGCCGGAGTTTTGGGGGATGCACGCTTCATGGGTGAAGCAGCATCTCCGTCTCCGGCGAGTGGTACATCGACAGCTTCGGGTTGGGGAAGGGATCTTATCGACGGTCGTGCCGCCCCCCATCGCCCCGGGGGCCTTCAAAGCCTCGACGGTTCCGCTTCGGGCTCTTCCTCTCCGATGCCGTTCCCGGATTTTTCCACACCCGGCGTGACGCCGTCCAAGGGCCCCGGAATCGGTGCCTGGGGAAGGAAGGGGAGGCGCTGGTCCAACGGCACAGGGGGGCGGACCGTCATCCGCCAGAGCGCGAACGCCAGCGCGACGATGGCGACCAATGCCGAGAACAGGAACAACCCATCCTGCTCGAAAACCGCCATCACCAGCGAGGCGAGGAAAGGGCCGGCGATGGCGCCGATCGAGAAGCCCAGCACCATGCCGCCGCTGGCCGGTACCATTTCGGCCGGCGTCAGGAAGTCGTTGGTGTGCGAGACGCAGATCGGATAGATCGCGAAGATGATCCCGCCGAACAGGGAGATGCCGGCCAGCAGCGGGCCGAACCCGCTCTCCGGCAGCATCGTCATGCCGATGCTGATAACGGCCAGGGCCGCGAACAGGCCGACCAGGACCAGCCGCCGGTCGATAAGGTCTGAAAGCTTGCCGAAGGGCCATTGAAGGAGCATGCCGCCGATGATGGCGGCGCTGACGAAGGTCGCGGATTGGCCCAGATCGTAGCCGAGATGCCGGACATAGACCGGACCCAGCCCATAGAAGGCGCCGACGACCAGCCCGCTGATCACCGTGCCGGCAAATCCCAGCGGACTGGCGCGGTAGAGATGGCCGATCCTGACGGACTCCAGCTTCTGCAACAGGGGCGGGGCCGTACGGCTCAGCGCGACCGGGACAAGGGCGAGCGAGACCAGGATCGACACGATGACGAACTGCTTGAAGCCGTGCGGATCGTCGATGACCATCAGATACTGGCCTACCCCTTGCGCACCATAGAGCGCGATCATGTAGAGGGCCAGGATCTGTCCGCGCGTGGCCGAGGTGGCGCTCTGGTTCAGCCAGCTTTCGATGCAGACGAACAGGCCCGCCATGCAGCAGCCTTCCACGAGGCGAAGGGCGATCCAGGCCGCGGGGTCGGACCCCAGCGTGTGCCCGAGCGTCGCCGCCACCAGAACCGTCGCGGAGGCGCTGAAGGCGCGGATATGTCCGACCTGCCCGACCAGCCGGAACGCCTGTGTCGATCCGACCGTCACCCCCAGGTAATAGGCGGCGGTCAGGGCGCCGAGCAGGATGGGCGGGGCGCCGGCGGCATCCAGCCGAACGCTGACGATGGTCGTCAGCGCTCCCGTACCTCCCATCATCAGGAACACCGCGAGAAGCAGCGGGACGATCGGTTGGATGAGGGGCATCGCTTGATCCGCCGGAGGGGGGAGAAACGCCCGCCTTGTCTGGGCCGACAGTTCCGACAAGGCGGGAACAGCGACCTTATAACCGGGTGTCGCCGTTGTGGACACTGGCAAGAAAGGCCTCGACGGCGGCGAGCGCCATGCGTTCATCCTCGATCACGACATGCCGGCGCAACTCCTGCACCGCGGCGGCGAGGCCGCCCGATGCGAAAGCGCGGCGGATCGCCTGGGTGGCGTTTTCGTCGATGAGTTGCAAGATCGGTGGACTCCTTTTGTTACCGCAGGACGATTGCCCGATGGTCGTGGAGCATGACGCGCGCTTCGATGTGCAGACGGATGGCCCGGGCCAGGACGACGCTTTCGACGTCACGGCCGATGGCGACCAGATCGTCGGGCGACATCGAGTGATCGACGCGCGCCACCTCCTGCTCGATGATCGGTCCTTCGTCGAGGTCGTCGGTGACGTAGTGGGCGGTGGCGCCGATCAGCTTCACGCCGCGCTTGTAGGCCTGATGGTAGGGCTTGGCCCCCTTGAAGCTGGGCAGGAAGCTGTGGTGGATGTTGATGACCCGCCCGGCCATCCGCGTGCAGAGGTCCTGAGACAGAACCTGCATGTAGCGGGCGAGCACGACGAGTTCGACGTCGTTCGTCTCCACGATCTCCATCAGGCGGAGTTCCTGCTCCCGCTTGGTGCCGGACGAAACCGGGAGATGGTGATAGGGGATGCCGTGGGATTCGACCTGGGACCGGAAGGCGTCGTGGTTGGAGACGACGCCGACGATGTCGATGGGCAGCGCCCCGATGCTGTGGCGGTACAGAAGGTCGTTCAGGCAATGGCCGAACTTCGACACCATGATCAGGATCTTCGGCCGCCGCCGTGCATCCCGCAGCGTCAGGGTCATCCCGAAGCGCCCGACGATGGGTTGCAGATCGTCGATGAGGGCGGCTTCGCTGCGGATCGATTCCGGAGCGTCGAAGGCCATCCGCAGGAAGAAATGCTCGCCGTCGTGATCGACGAACTGCGCGCTTTCGATGATGTCGCAGTCGCGGTCGTACAGATAGGTGGAGATGGCGGAGATGATCCCCGGCCGGCTCAGGCAACTGACAGTCATGTAGAAGAGGTTGTGATTGGGACGCATCGCGGATCTCGCGCCTAAGGATTTGGCCGGGGGAGGTATGGTCAGGCGATGTCGACGATGATCGGCTCATAGCCGAGCCGGCCCAGGAAGGCCGACAGGTCGTCGGGATGCATCGACAGCGTCGTGCGATTGGTCATCGGGTGGAAATTGACGGTGTCGCCGGTCAGGACGCGGCGTTCCAGCACCAGACGGACGCGGCGCTCCTTGTCCGCCACCAATGCCAGCGGGCTGACGCCGCCCGGCTCGATGGACAGGACCTGCTCCAGCGTAACCGGCGAGGCGAAGGACAGCTTGGCCGAGCCGATGACCGGGGCCAGCTCCTTCATGTTCACCGACTGGTCGTGCGGCAGCACCACCAGCCACAGCACGCCCTTGGCGTCCTTCAGAAGCAGGTTCTTGGTGTGCACGCCAGGAACGCTGCGCCAATGCTCCTCCGCATCGGCGACGGTCCGCACCGGCGGATGGGCGTGCAGGCGCATCGGCGTCGATGCCAGGGCGAGTTCCCGGCACAGCTCTTCGGGAATGCCGGCCTCGCGCCAGTGCAGCTGCATGGTGTCGTTGTCGTCGAGCATGGTCGCCATCCTTGTTGAGCCCGGCAAGCCACGGAAAGCGGATTGCCGCAGTGCGGGTCGAGGGCACCGTGGATGGTTGCGCTCCCGACCGTTCCGTTGGACGCAGCATGGCTAAAGGATCCACCCGCCGATTGTACGGGTGCGTCACCGGCGTTGAACGGAGCGGCCGTGGCAAAGTCCCTGCCGGAGTCTCAGCCCTTGCGGAAGACGGACGGCGTCATGCCGCGCCGTTCCTTGAAGGCGCGGACGAAGTGCGAGGAATCGCAGAAGCCGACGGCGGCGGCGACCTCCGTCACCGACTGCTCGGTGTTGCGCAGCAGGAATTCGGCATGCTCCAGCCGCATGATCCGGTAGGCCTCGGTCGGCGTCATGCCCAGCGCGTTCTGGAAATGCCGCTCAATCTGACGCCGGGCGGCCCCCAGCCGGCGGGCCATCTCCGCCACCGACAGCGGCACGTCGATGTTCTGCTGCATCAGCAGAAGCGCCTTCCGCACCACCTCGTCATTGGTGGAGAAGTCGAGGGGGATGCCCGGCTGTGGCTTCTCTCCGCGCAGGGCGTCGTCGATGATCATGATGTGCAGGCTTTTGCGCGCCTGGGCCCGCCCGACATGCTTTTCCACGAGATAGGCTGCGAGATGGGCCGAACTCGTCCCGCCCGAGCAGGTCAGCCGGTCGCGGTCGACGATGAAGATCTGGTCGGAGACCGGCGTGATGCCGTCGAACTGCTCCAGGAAGTCGGCGTGGTGGAACCAGCTGATGCAGCAGCGGTAGCCGTCCATCAGCCCGGCCCGCTGCAAAATGAAGGCGCCGGTGCAGACGCCGACCAGCGGGATCTTCGCCGCCGCCGCCTGCCGCAGATAGCGGATGTAGTCTGGGCTGAGGTTGGAGATCTCGTCGATCAGCCCGCCGATGACGACGATGTAGTCGAACTTTGCCGGATCGCCCAGCCGCTCGGTCGGCTGCATCAACATGCCGCAACTGGATGCCACCGGCCGCATCTGGTCGGACAGCACCGACCACTCGCAGAGGATCGGCCGGCTGCGGTCGCCTTCGTCGGCAGCCAGCCGCAGCACATCGACGAAATTGGCGAAGGCACACAGCGTGAAGCGGTGGGCGAGGATGAAACCGACGGACAGGCGCGGTGCCGCGGAACGGTCCGGGAACCGGCCCGGCCTGATGGCGTTTGCCCTGGCAATGATTGTCATGTGACCTCCGGCGGATGCACCGTCGCACAGGTGACATTAAACTGACGCATCCATTCTGTCCAACGAAGGGTCGCCTCCCGATACTGTCAGCACATTGAACTTCGCGGTGCTGCCATGACCCGCTTCTCATTTTCCTCGCTGTTGACCAATGCGCTGACCGGCAACAAGAACTGGCAGCCTCAATGGCCCGATGCGGAACCGAAATCCGAATATGACGTCGTGATCGTCGGCGCGGGCGGGCATGGTCTGGGTGCGGCCTATTATCTCGCCAAGGAACACGGCATCACCAACGTGGCGGTGGTGGAGAAGGGGTGGCTCGGTGGCGGCAACACCGGCCGCAACACCACCATCATCCGCTCCAACTACCTGTACGATGAAAGCGCCCGGCTCTACGAGCATGCGGTGAAGCTGTGGGAAGGGCTGAGCCAGGAGCTGAACTACAACGTCATGTTCTCGCAGCGCGGCGTGATGATGCTGGCGCACACGGTCCATGACATCCAGAGCTTCAAGCGCCACATCCACTCCAACCGCCTGAACGGCATCGACAACGAGTGGCTGACGCCGGAACAGGCCAAGGAATACTGCCCGCCGCTGAACATCGCCGCCAACGCCCGCTATCCGGTGATGGGGGCCGCGTTGCAGCGGCGCGGCGGCACCGCCCGCCACGATGCGGTGGCCTGGGGCTATGCGCGGGCCGCCTCGGCGCGCGGGGTGGACATCATCCAGAACTGCCCGGTGACCGCCATCCGCCGCGACGCCTCCGGCCGCGTCACCGGCGTGGAGACGGCGCGCGGCTTCATCAAGGCCAAGAAGGTCGCGGTGTCGGCCGCCGGCAACACCTCGGTGGTGATGGACACCGCCGGCGTCCGGCTGCCGCTGGAAAGTTATCCGTTGCAGGCGCTGGTGTCGGAACCGATCAAGCCGGCCTTCCCCTGCGTGGTGATGTCCAACACGGTGCACGCCTACATCAGCCAGTCCGACAAGGGGGAGTTGGTCATCGGGTCGGGCACCGACCAATACACCTCCTACAGCCAGCGCGGCGGTCTGCCGCTGATCGAACACACCGTCGCCGCCATCTGCGAGGTGTTCCCGATCTTCAACCGTATGCGCATGCTGCGCAAATGGGGCGGCATCGTCGACGTCACGCCCGACCGCTCGCCGATCATCGCCAAGACGCCGGTGCCGGGGCTCTACGTCAATTGCGGCTGGGGAACCGGCGGCTTCAAGGCGACGCCGGGGTCGGCCAACGTCTTCGCCCACACCATCGCCCGCGACGAGCCGCACCCGATCAACGCGCCGTTCACGCTGGAACGCTTCAGGACCGGGCGGCTGATCGACGAGGCCGCCGCCGCCGCCGTCGCGCATTGAGGAGACGATCATGCTGCTCATCCGCTGCCCCTATTGCGAAGCAGAGCGCCCGGAGGTGGAGTTCACCTATGCCGGCGAGGCGCACATCGCGCGCCCGGCGGACCCCTCCGCCCTGTCCGACGACGAATGGCGCGACTTCCTGTTTATCCGCACCAACCCGCGCGGCCGGCATTTCGAGCGCTGGCGCCACATGCATGGCTGCGGCCGCTTCTTCAACGCGGTGCGCGACACCGTGACCGACAAATTCTCCATGACCTACAAGGCCGGGGCTCCGCGTCCGAGCGACGAGGAGATCGCGCTCGCTTCCAGCGCCGCCGCCGACTCCGCTGCCGCCTCCGCCGCCAGCGTCAAGGATGCACGTCCATGAGCAATTTCCGCATTGCCGGCAAGGGCAGGGTCAACCGCAGCCGTCAGCTCCGCTTCACCTTCGACGGCGTGGATTACAACGGCTATGAGGGCGACACGCTGGCGTCCGCGCTTCTGGCGAACGGCGTCCATCTCGTCGGTCGCTCCTTCAAGTACCACCGCCCGCGCGGCATCCTGACCGCCGGGTCGGAGGAGCCGAACGCGCTGGTCGGCAGCAACCGCGGCAACGGCCGGTTCGAGCCGAACACGCGGGCGACGGTGCTGGAGGTGTTCGAAGGGCTGAAGACCGAGAGCCAGAACCGCTGGCCGTCGCTGACCCGCGACATCGGCGCGGTCAACGACGCGCTCTACATGCTGTTCTCGGCCGGCTTCTACTACAAGACCTTCATGTGGCCGAAGAGCTTCTGGGACAAGGTCTACGAGCCGGTCATCCGCAACGCCGCCGGCCTGGGCAAGGCGCCGACCGCCCCCGATCCCGACACCTATGCCAGCCGCTTCGCCCATTGCGACGTGCTGGTCGTCGGCGGCGGTGCCGCCGGTCTTGCCGCCGCGCTGGAAGCGGGGCGCAGCGGCGCGTCGGTCATCCTGTGCGACGAGCAGTCGGAAATCGGCGGCTCGCTGCTGGCGGAGCCGACGGCCGAGATCAACGGGCAGCTGGCCTGGGACTGGCTGGAGGACACCAACGCCGCGCTGGCGGCGATGCCGAACGTCACCGTGCTGCCGCGCACCACGGCCATCGGCTACTACCACCAGAATTTCGTCGGCCTCTGCCAGCGGTTGACCGACCATCTGCGCATCGTGCCGGACGGCGCCCCGCGTGAGCGGATGTGGAAGGTCCGGGCCAAGCAGGTGGTGCTGGCCCAGGGCGCCATCGAGAAGCCGCTGGTGTTCGCCGGCAACGACCGGCCGGGCGTGATGCTGGCCGGTGCCGCCCGCACCTACCTGAACCGCTATGGCGTCAAGGTCGGCAACCGGGTCGTCGCGGTCACCAGCCATGACAGCGCCTGGCATGCCGCCTTCGACCTTGCCAAGGCGGGGGTGGAGGTCGCGGCCATCGTCGATGTCCGCGGCACCGTGCCGACCCAGCTTGTCGCGGCGGCGGATGCGCTGCGCATCAGGACGCTGATCGGCTGGACCGTCACCGGGACCAAGGGCCGGCTGCGCGTCTCCTCGGTGCGGGTCAATCCGGTTGGCGCCGGAGGCAAGGTCGGCGGTGCCGAGACCATCGCCTGCGACGCCTTGCTGATGTCGGGCGGCTGGACCCCCAGCATCCATCTGTTCTCCCACACCCAGGGGGCGCTGACCTGGAACGAGGACGGCCAGATGTTCCTGCCCGGTCGCGGCAAGGAGGAGTGCCGTCTGGCCGGTGCCGGCAAGGGCCGTTTCGGGCTGAAGGCCGCCTTCGAGGACGGTGCCGCCGCCGGCGCCGCCGCTGCCGCGGATGCCGGGTCTGGGGCTGGGTTTGGGGCCGAGCCGGCCGCCTACCATGTGGAGGGCGAGCTGTCCTTCACCGGGGTGACCGGCCGCGAGCTGCCGACCGACCTCGATCCGGGCCACGCCAAGGCGTTCGTCGATTTCCAGAACGACGTGATGGCCAAGGACATCCGGCTGGCGGTGCGCGAGGGCTTCAAATCCATCGAGCACATCAAGCGCTACACCACCAACGGCATGGCGACGGACCAGGGCAAGCTGTCCAACATCAACGGTCTGGCCGTCGCGTCCGATGCGCTGAAGCGGCCGATCCCGGCGGTGGGCCTGACCACCTTCCGCCCGCCCTACACCCCGACCAGCTTCGGCACCTTCGCCGGCTACAACAAGGGCGCGCTGTTCGAAGTGACGCGCAAGACGCCGATCGACGGCTGGGCCGAAGAGAACGGCGCGGTGTACGAGCCGGTGTCGCTGTGGCGACGCGCCTGGTACTTCCCGCAGGTCGGCGAGGACATGCATGCGGCGGTGGCGCGTGAATGCAAGGCGGTGCGCTCGTCGCTCGGCATCTTCGACGCCTCCACCCTCGGCAAGATCGAGATTGTCGGTCCCGACGCCGCCGAGTTCATGAACCGCATGTACACCAACGCCTGGACCAAGCTGGCCCCCGGCCGCTGCCGCTACGGCCTGCTGCTGGGCGAGGACGGCTTCATCCGCGACGACGGGGTGATCGGGCGTCTGGCCCATGACCGCTTTCACGTCACCACCACCACCGGCGGTGCGGCGCGCGTGCTGGGCATGATGGAGGATTATCTCCAGACCGAATGGCCCGACCTGAAGGTCTGGCTGACCTCGACCACCGAGCAATGGTCGGTGATCGCGCTGCAAGGTCCGAACGCCCGCAAGCTGATCGAGCCCTTCGTCGAGGGCATCGACCTGTCGGAAGGCGCCTTCCCGCACATGGCGGTGGCGACCGGCAAAATCTGTGGCGTGCCGACCCGGCTGTTCCGCGTCTCCTTCACCGGCGAACTCGGCTTCGAGATCAACGTGCCGGCCCGCTACGGCCGCGCGGTGTGGGAAAAACTGTTCGAGGCCGGCCAGCGCTTCGGCATCACCCCCTACGGCACCGAGACGATGCACGTCCTGCGCGCCGAGAAGGGCTACATCATCGTCGGACAGGACACGGACGGCACGCTGACGCCGGACGATGCCGGCCTGTCCTGGGCCGTCGGCAAGACCAAGCCGGACTTCGTCGGCAAACGCTCCCTGTCCCGTCCGGACATGCTGGCGGCGGACCGCAAGCAGCTGGTCGGCCTGCTGACCAGCGATCCGAAGACCGTGCTGGAGGAGGGGGCGCAGATCGTCCTCGACCCCAACCAGCCGGTGCCGATGGATATGGTCGGCCATGTGACCTCGTCCTACTGGAGCGCCGAGCTGGGGCGGTCCGTCGCCTTTGCGGTGATCCAAGGCGGCCGGTCCCTGCAGGGCAAGACCGTGCATGTGCCGATGCCGGACAAGGTCCATGTCGCGACCATCACCAGCATGGTGTTCGTCGATCCCGAGAACAAGCGTCTCAGCGCATAGGAGGCTTACCCATGCTTCTGGCCAATCACCCGTTGCTGGGCAAGACCATCCCCGGCGACACCGCAAGCCGGCTGAGCATCCGTGCCGCCGAGGATGTCGCCCGCTTCAGCCTGCGCATCGATCCCGCCGCTGTCCAGGCGGCCGGGGCCGCCTTCGGCGTGCCGCTCCCCACCCGCATCGGCGGGATGGTGGAAGCCGGTGGGCGCACAGCCCTGCAACTCGGACCCGACGAGTGGGTGCTGACCGCGCCGGTCGCCGAGAGCGACGCAATCGCCGACGCCTTCGCCGCCCTTGGGGAGACGCACAGCCTGGTCGATATCGGCCATCGCGAGGTCGGCATCCTGGTGGAGGGGGAGGCCACGGTGCTCGCCCTGCGCTCGGCCATCGCCTTCGATGTCGGGGCGATGGCGGTCGGCACCGGCTGCCGCACCCTCTTCGACAAGGCGCAGATCGTCCTGATCCGCGAGGACAAGAACCGCTTCCGGATCGAGGTCTGGCGCTCCTTCGCCGACCATGTCTGGGGAATCCTGCACGCCGTCAGCCGCGAAATCGCGCTCGGCCTCTGATCGAGAGAACCGCACATGACCCGTCATCAGTCCCTGCCGAAATCCGATCTCACCGATTCCGCGATTGCGGCGGCCATCGGGCGCGAGCTTAACCGCCAGAAATACGAGATCGAGCTTATCGCCTCGGAAAACATCGTCTCGGCGGACGTGCTGGCCGCACAGGGCTCGATCCTCACCAACAAATACGCCGAAGGCTATCCGGGCCGCCGCTATTATGGCGGGTGCGAGTTCGTGGACGAGGTGGAGACCATCGCCATCGACCGCGCCAAGCAGCTGTTCGGCGCCGGCTTCGTCAATGTACAGCCGCATTCGGGCGCCCAGGCCAATCAGGCGGTGTTCCTCGCCCTGCTCCAGCCGGGCGACCGGGTGATGGGCATGTCGCTGGCCCATGGCGGCCACCTGACCCACGGTTCGCCGGTGACGATGTCGGGCAAGTGGTTCGACATCGTCAGCTACGAGGTGCGCGAGAGCGACCAGCTGATCGACTATGATGCCCTGCGCGCCAAGGCACTGGAGACCAAGCCGAAGCTGATCGTCGCCGGTGCCTCGGCCTATCCGAGGGTGATCGACTTCGCCGAGTTCCGCCGCATCGCCGACGAGATCGGCGCCTATCTGATGGTGGACATGGCCCATTACGCCGGTCTGGTCGCCACCGGCCAGTATCCGGACCCGCTGCCGCATGCCCATGTGGTGACCACCACCACGCACAAGACCCTGCGCGGCCCGCGCGGCGGCATGATCCTGACCAACGACGAGGCGCTGGCCAAGAAGTTCAACTCCGCGGTGTTCCCGGGCAACCAGGGCGGTCCGCTGATGCATGTCATCGCCGCCAAGGCGGTCGCCTTCGGCGAGGCGCTGACCCCGGAGTTCAAGGCCTATGCCGCGCAGGTGGTCGCCAACGCC
This sequence comes from Azospirillum sp. A23, assembly GCF_042938965.1. Lineage (NCBI taxonomy): Bacteria > Pseudomonadati > Pseudomonadota > Alphaproteobacteria > Rhodospirillales > Azospirillaceae > Azospirillum > Azospirillum sp. A23. The sequence goes on from NZ_CP170666.1 coordinate 545,439, forward strand.
AAGGTGCTTTCCGGTACGCTGGTCAAGGGCGGGCTGGACATCGTGTCCGGCGGCACCGACTGCCACATGGTGCTGGTCGATCTGCGGCCGAAGGGCGTGAAGGGCCGCGACGCGGAGCGCGCGCTGGAGCGGGCCGGCCTGACCTGCAACAAGAACGCCATCCCGTTCGACCCGGAAAAGCCGGCGGTGACCTCCGGCGTGCGTCTCGGCACCGCGGCGGGCACCACCCGCGGCTTCGGCGAGGCGGAGTTCGCCCGCATCGGCGAACTGATCCTGACCGTCATCGACGCCCTTGCCGCCGCCGGACCGGAGGGCAATGCCGAGGTCGAGAAGCGCGTGCATGGCGAAGTCCGCGAATTGTGCGAGCGTTTCCCGATCTACGGCTGACCGGGACTCGTGCCGCTGGGAAATCCTGCTTAAGGCCAACTTTTTTGACCTGACGAGGCGCGCGATGTTTCTCAGCGTTTTCGATGTTTTCAAGATCGGCATCGGCCCGTCGTCGTCGCACACGATGGGACCGATGACCGCGGCGGTGCGGTTCCTCGACATGCTGCGGGCGTCGGCGGATGCCGCACCCGCGGCGATCAAGGTCCGGCTGCACGGCTCGCTCGCCTTCACCGGCAAGGGGCATGCGACGGACCGGGCGGTGCTGCTCGGGCTTCTCGACTACCGGCCGGACAACCTGAATGTCGATGAAGCGGAGGAGCGGATCGCCGAGCTTTGGCGGACCCGGAGGCTGCACCCGGTCGGTTTGCCGGCTCTGGACTTCGATCCGGAAACCGATCTGGTCTTCGACTTCGGGCCGCCGCTGCACGGCCATGCCAACGGGCTGGTTTTCCAGGCATTGGACCAAGCCGGGAAGGTGACGTTCTCGGAAATCTTCTATTCCATCGGCGGCGGCTTCGTCGTCACAGCGGCGGAACGGGAAGCTCCGCCGACGGTGTTCGCGAGCGAGTCCGCCGGCTGGCCCTATCCCTTCCACAACGCCGCGGCGATGCTGCGGATGGCGCGGGAGAGCGGCGCGTCCATCGCCGAGATGAAGCGCGCCAACGAGATCGTCGTCCGCTCCCCCGCCGAGGTGGACGAGAAGCTCGGCGCGGTCTGGGCGGCGATGAACGGCTGCATCGAGCGTGGCCTCAGCCTGGATGGCCAGCTGCCCGGCAGCCTCAAGGTCAAGCGGCGGGCCAAGGCCATCCATCAGCAGCTTCTGCGCGAACGCGGGGCCAATTCGAGCCTGCCGCACGTCGCGTCCGACTGGCTCGCCATCTATGCCATGGCGGTCAATGAGGAGAATGCGGCCGGCGGCAGGGTGGTGACCGCGCCGACCAACGGGGCGGCCGGCGTCGTGCCGGCGGTGATCCGCTATTACCTCGATCATTGCGCCGGGGCCGAGCCGGCCAAGGTCGCCGATTTCCTGCTGACCGCCGCGGCAATCGGCGGGCTGATCAAGCACAATGCCTCGATCTCCGGGGCGGAGGCCGGCTGCCAGGGCGAGGTCGGGTCGGCCGCCGCCATGGCCGCGGCGGGATTGTGCGCCGTGCTGGGCGGGACGCCGGAGCAGGTGGAGAATGCGGCTGAAATCGCGCTGGAGCATCACCTCGGCATGACCTGCGACCCGGTTGCCGGTCTGGTCCAGGTGCCCTGCATCGAGCGCAACGCCATCGGCGCCACCAAGGCGGTGGCTGCGGCGTCCCTGGCGCTGCGCGGCGACGGCCAGCACTTCATGCCGCTTGACAACTGCATCCAGGCGATGCGGCAGACCGGCGAGGAAATGAGCACCAAGTTCAAGGAGACCAGCCTGGGCGGGCTGGCGGTCAATCTGCCGGAGTGCTGACGCTCTCCGCCGTCTTGCCGCCAGCCTCTCCGTCGTCAGCCGAGGTCGATTCCATGGGCAACGGCATCCGGATATTCGCTGCATTGGATGGCGATTTGGCGCCGCTGCTGGCCTTTGGCTGGCTGCTGTCGATGAATCCGGGCGTGACCGTCACGGCCGGTCCTGCGGACCGTGGGCCGGGTGCCGGACTGTGCGCACGCGGTTATATGGATCTGCATGTTCTCACGCAGGACCACGGCAACGACACACTGTTGCGTAGCGCGGCAAGCCAGGCGCGCCGCCTTGCGGCCCTTCTCCCCGGTGAGGGAGCGCTCCACCTGAGCCAGGCGCCGGTCGGGAGGTTCGATCTGCTGTTGGCCGGCAGGCCGCAGCCCGGCAAGCCGTCCTGCTGGAGCGCCGATGCGCAGCGGTTCGGCGCGGTTCTGGTCGCCCCGCGCGAGACACCGTCCCACCTGGGGCGAAGCATCGCCATCCTGGCGGACGGGCCGCCACGCGAACTGAAATCCTTCCGCATCGCCCGACGGCTCTTTCCGGCCATCGCGTCGGTTCACCTGATCCTCGACGAGCGCGCCGATCCGGGACGGGCGGACGAGTGGCTGCGGCAACTGGACTGCCGGTGTCCGGTCCGGCTTTCGACGGTGCGGCCGACCACCGATGCGCAGAGCGCCGCCAGTCTCGATGCCGACGGCGACCTTCTGGTGGTGGAACGTCCGGCGCGCTTCTGGAATTCCATCGGCTTCGAGTGGCGGCTGGCCGCTCTTCTCGATCGCACGGCAGGGGCGGTGCTGTTCGCTCTTTGAACGCGAAGCGTCATTCCAGCCGTTCACCCAGCTTCATCCGCATCAGCGCCAGCTCCGGGGCATTGCGGGCCTCCATCTTTTCCAGCACGCGGGCGCGGTGGGTTTCGACCGTGCGGATGCCGATGGCGAGGCGGGTGGCGATGATCTTGTTGGGCAGGCCCTGGGCGACCATCTCCATCACCTCCAGTTCGCGCGGGCTGAGCAAGGCGAGGCGGCGGCGGATTTCCCCGACCTCCGCATCGGCGCTGCGCGCGGCGAGGTCACGCGCGAACGCCTCCTGCACCCGCTCGATCAGCAGATCCTCGTCGAACGGCTTTTGCAGGAAATCCACCGCCCCGGCCCGGAAGGCCCGCACCGCGGCGGTGACGTCGCCATGGCCGGTGATGACGATCACGGGCAGGGTCAGTCCGCGCCGGATCATCTCCTGCTGCAAATCCAGCCCGTCCATGCCCGGCATGCGGATGTCGAGAATGGCGCAACCCGGCTGGTCGGGGGATGCTGTCTCCATGAACTCGGCGGCCGACGCGCAGCAGCGTACGGCCAACCCGGCCAGATCGAGGTGAAGCGCCAGGGCATCGCGTACGGCCTCGTCGTCGTCCACCACGAAAGCCACCGGGGTGGCTCCGGAGCCCGCGGCGGGCGTCTCGGTCGTCATGCGGGCTCTCCGTTTTTGCCCGCGGCATGAGCGGGAATGGTGAACTGGAACACGGTACCGCCAATGGGACCGCCAACGGTGCCGCCATCCGGTCCGCTTCTTGCGGTCAGGGTGCCGCCATGGCTCTCGACGATGGTGCGGACGATGGACAGCCCAAGCCCCATGCCGGTTGGCTTGGTGGTGACGAAGGGGGCGAACAGGTTGCGCTCCACCACTTCGGCAAGGCCTGGTCCGGTGTCGCGCACGCCGATGGCGACGAAGCCGGGCTGGGCGGCGGGGCAGGCGAAGATCACGATGCGGCGCCGGGCCGTATGGGCCTGGGCGGACGGACCGCCACCGGCACTTTCACCCATCGCTTCCGCGGCATTGCGGACGAGGTTGAGAATCGCCTGCTGCAGTTGGACCGCGTCGCCGTCAACAGTCGGTAGGGGAGCAGGAAGGGCAGGGTCGATTTCGGCGACGATCTCCACCGCATGGCGGCTGGCCAGCGGGCCGGCCAGCGTCAGGCAATCGGCGATCAGCGTGGCGACCGGCAGCGAGGCGCGGTCGCTGGCTCCCTTGCGCACGAAATCGCGCAGGCTGCGGATGACCCGGTCCGCCCGCTCCGCCTGGGTGACGGTCTTGTCAAGGATCTCGGTCAGGCGGGGGGAGGCCCCTTCGATCCGGGCGACTTTGCGGGCGGCGCGGGCATAGCCCATCGTCGCCGCCAGCGGTTGGTTCAGCTCATGGGCCAGCGCCGCCGTCATCTCGCCCGCCTCGATCAGGCGGGAGGCGTGGGCGAGGTCGGACTGCCGCACCCGCAGCCTGTCCTCCGCCCGGCGGCGCTCGCTGACCACGGCGCCCAGCAGCAGGATGGTGACGGCCAGAGTCAGCATCAGCAGCTGGAAATGGGCCATGCGGTCGGTATCGACGCCGGTCGCCTGGATGGCGGCGATCAGCCCGGCCTGCGTGGCGACCGAGGCCACCACCGCGCCGACCAGCCCATGCCGCACGGCGATGCCGATGGCCGGCAGGAACAGCAGATAGAAATGCTCGTACTGCGAGGAGGCGAGCGGGCCGAAATCGAGCCACAGGGTGAAGCCGATCAGTGCCCCCTGCGCCAGCGTTTCCGCCGCACCGCTCCAGGACCAGCGCAGGGCCGGCATCCGCCGGCCGATCAGCACCAGCGGCGTCAGAACGGCGATGCCGATGACTTCGCCCGTCCAATAGCGCAGCAGCACCTCGGGAAAGTCCGTCCACGCGAACAGCCCGGTCGCGGTGTGGATGGCGATGAAGCACAGACCGATGCCCAGCACCGCCGCGGCGCTGCCGCCCAGCAGCAGGACGATGTCACGCAGCCGGGACAGGCCCGGATCGATTGCGCGGCGCAGCAGCCATCCTGCGATCCCATAGCCCAAGGCGACGACGCCGTTCGCGAGAAACGGGGCCCACAGCGTCATGGGCAGAAGCGTTATGGGCAGATCGCGGACGACGAAGTCGGCGGCGGTCAGGGCCAGCCAGACCAGGGGCACGGCGCGGACGCCGAACAGCACCGACACCCCCATCATCAGCCCGGCCGGCGGGTTCCACGGCGTGATGTTGATGGACGAGACCGCATGGATGAAGCTGATCCAATCCAGGAACAGGTGGACGGCCAGATAGGCCGGAACGAACATCCATTTGCGGCGGACAATCTGCGACATGGGGCGATGGTAACGCCAACCCGCTCCGACTGCATCAAGTGAAATCGCCGGGCCCGTATTACTACGGACAGCCTGTGGCGTCGGATGCGGCCCCTTCGGGTCCGTATTTCCCGGCATGGACAGATTGCCGCCGACTTCCGATCATTGAGCTGTTTCCTGCGGAGCGATTTCCGGCAGGCAACGGACCGCACCGGAACAAAAGGACCGGAGACCCCAAGCGACCGGAACCGTCACGATGGCAAGCCTCAAGCGCATTCTGCTGGCAACCGACCTGGAACCGAAATCGGACCGCGCCCTGGAGCGCGCCGTTCAGCTCGCCCACCGGTTCGATGCGGAGCTGACGGCGCTGCATGTCGTCGACGGCAGCGGCGGCCGCTATGACTGCCTGCCGCTGCACCATGTGGAAGGCGAATTGCAGCGCCACATCCTGGCCGCAAGCGGCGGGGCCGGCATCCGGGCGCAGGCGGTCGCGGTGCGCGGAGATGCGGTGGAACACCGGGTCGCCGGCTATGCCGGTTTGTGGCGTCCCGACCTTCTGGTGGTTGGCCTGCACCAGCGCGACCGGGTGGCGGACCTGTTCCTGGCCTCCACCGTCGAGCGCATCGCGATTGCCGACGGAACGCCGATGCTGATCGTGCGCGACAAGCCGCTCCAGCCCTATCTGCGGGCGCTGGTGCCGGTCGATTTTTCCGAACGGTCGCGCTCTTCGGTGGAATCGGCGCGCATGCTGATGGAGGAGGGATGCATCCACCTGCTGCATGTCGCTGACCTGCCGGACGCGTCGGCACTGGACAAGGCACAGGTCGAGCACGATTTCCGGAACGTGCTCGGCCCCCATGATGACGGGCCGCCGGGTGGGCCGCCGGGTGGGGTGGAGGTGGAGACGATCCTGTTGACCGGCTCTCCCGGACAGCGGATCGTCGGAATGGCCCGGCAGGGGCGGTACGATCTGGTCGCAATGGGCTCCGCCCGACGCAGCGGCGTTTCCCGCGCCCTGCTGGGCAGCACGGCGTCCGAGGTGATCGACGTGCTGCCCTGTGACGTGCTGATCGGTGGCGTGGGAATGGGCTCCGGCTGGTCCCCGGCGCCCGCACCCACACTTTGCCCCTGATGGGCCTGAATGGAGAACCGGATGACCATCGCTGACCATTTTTCCGCTTCCGACGTGATTCTCGATGCCGCGCCCGGCAACAAGGCGGCGCTGCTCGACCAGTTGGCGGCGGAGGCGGCCGGCCGCAGCGGGCGGCCGGCGCCCGAGATCCTGGAAGCCTTGCAGGCGCGGGAGAAGATCGGCTCCACCGCGCTCGGCAGGGGGGTTGCGCTTCCCCATACGGAGCTTGCCGATCTGGCGGCTCCGGTCGTTCTGTTCGCCCGTCTTCAGCGGGCGGTCGATTTCGACGCGCGCGACGACGAGCCGGTCGATCTGGTCTTTCTGGCGCTCTGGCCGGCATCGAACCGCAAGGGGCTGCTGGCGGCCATGGCGGAAATCTGCGGGGCGCTGCGCGATCCGCAGTCGCTGCGCCGGCTGCGCGGCGCCAAGACCGCTGACGACGCGGCCCAGATCGTCGTCCAGGCCGTTGCCCAGGATGAGTGCGACCGGGACTGCAACGACGCAACCCCTGGCTTCTGACGCCGTCCATCGCCGCCGCTCCAGTGTGCCTCCAGTCTGCCGCCAGTCTGCCGTAGGATTTCATGCCCGACGCACTCCCGCTCTTGATCGCCATCGCCTTGCCCTTTGCCGGCGCGGTCGCCGCCGGACTGCTGCCTACCCATGCGCGCAACGCCGCGGCGTGGCTGGCCGGCGGGGTGGCGCTGCTCGGGCTGGCGATGGTGTGGGCGGCCTACCCGACGGTTTCGGCGGGTGGCGTGCTCCGCCTCACCGCCGGATGGATGCCGTCGCTTGGGCTCGACTTCTCACTGAGGATGGACGGCTTCGCCTGGCTTTTCGCCGGGCTGGTGTTCGGGGTCGGCGTGCTGGTGGTGGTCTACGCCCGCTATTACATGGCGGCCGAGGATCCGGTGCCGCGCTTCTTCGCCTTCCTGCTCGCCTTCATGGGGTCGATGACGGGGGTGGTGCTGTCAGGCAACCTGATCCAGCTCGCCTTCTTCTGGGAGCTGACCAGCCTCTTCTCCTTCCTGTTGATCGGCTACTGGCACCACACCGCCGCCGCGCGCGACGGTGCCCGCATGGCGCTGACGGTCACGGCGACCGGCGGGCTCTGCCTGTTCGCGGGCGTGCTGATCCTCGGCCACATCGTCGGCAGCTACGATCTCGACGCCGTGCTGACGGCCGGGGACCGCATCCGGGCGCATCCGCTCTACCTGCCGGCCCTGGTGCTGATCCTGCTCGGTGCCCTGACCAAGAGCGCCCAGTTCCCCTTCCATTTCTGGCTGCCGCATGCCATGGCGGCGCCGACCCCGGTGTCGGCCTACCTGCATTCGGCGACGCTGGTGAAGGTCGGCATCTTCCTGATGGCGCGGCTGTGGCCGGTGCTGGCGGGGACCGAGGCGTGGTTCTGGATCGTCGGGTCGGCCGGTCTCGCCACCCTGCTGCTCGGCGCCTATGTCGCCATCTTCCAGCATGATCTGAAGGGGCTGCTGGCCTATTCGACGATCAGCCATCTCGGCCTGATCACCCTGCTGCTTGGCCTGAACAGCGAGCTGGCGATGGTGGCGGCGATCTTCCACGTCATCAACCACGCGACCTTCAAGGCCTCGCTGTTCATGGCCGCCGGCATCATCGACCACGAGACGGGGACGCGCGACATCCGGCGCCTGTCGGGGCTGAACCGCTTCATGCCCTTCACCGCCCGCCTCGCCTTGATCGCCGCCGGCGCCATGGCGGGCGTGCCGCTGCTGAACGGCTTCCTGTCGAAGGAGATGTTCTTCGCCGAGGCGCTCTCCGCCAAAGACCCGCTGCCGGTCTTCTTCGACATTCTGCCGGTCGCGGCGATGGTGGCCAGCGCCTTCAGTGTCGCCTATTCGCTGCGCTTCATCCACGGCACCTTCTTCGGGCCGGATCCGGTCGACCTGCCGCACAAGCCGCACGAGCCGCCGGCCTGGATGCGCTTCCCGGTCGAGGTGCTGGTGCTGGCTTGCATCGTCATCGGCATCCTGCCGGCCGCCACCGTCGGCCCCTATCTCGATATGGCCGCCCGCGCCGCCCTGGGTGCTGCGACGCCGGAATACAGCCTCGCGGTCTGGCACGGTTTCAACCTGCCGCTGGTGATGAGCATGGCCGCCTTCGCCGCCGGGCTGATCCTCTACCGGCTGCTGCAAAGCCACCTCGCCAAGGGCATCGAGGGGCCGCCGCTGATCCGCAGCCTGGAAGGGCGGCGCATGTTCGAGCGGACGATGGTCTTCCTGTCCTGGCGGCTGGCCCGCACTGCCGAAGGCGTGCTCGGCACCCGCCGCCTTCAGCCGCAGCTGCGGCTGGTGGTGGTCGCCGCGGTGCTGGCCGCCGGCTGGACCGTGTGGACCCGCGGGGTGGGGCCGGGCAATCTGGTGCCGTCCGGCATCGACCCGGTGCTGGCGCTGATCTGGCTGCTGGGGGCCGCCTGCGCGCTGGGTGCCGCCTGGCAGGCGAAGTTCCACCGGCTGGCGGCGCTGATCCTGCTCGGCGGCACCGGGCTGGTCGTCTGCGTCACCTTCGTCTGGTTCTCCGCCCCCGACCTCGCGCTGACCCAGCTGCTGGTGGAGGTGGTCACCACCATCCTGCTGCTGCTGGGCCTGCGCTGGCTGCCCAAGCGGATGGACATCCCCGGCAGCCGCGGGTCGGAGGCGGTCACGCTGACCCGCCGCCTGCGCGACCTCGGCATCGCCACCGCCGCCGGGGCCGGTATGGCCGGGCTGGCCTTCGGGGTGATGACGCGCTTCCCGCCGGAGTTGCTGGCCCGCCATTTCCTGGAGCTGGCCTACAGCGAGGGCGGCGGCACCAACGTCGTCAACGTCATCCTGGTCGATTTCCGCGGCTTCGACACCATGGGCGAGATCGCCGTGCTGGGGGTGGTGGCGATGACCGCCTACGCGCTGCTGCGCCGCTTCCGCCCGGCGTCGGACAGTGTGGACGTTCCCGAACAGCAGCGCGATCAGAGCGCCTTCGACGCCTCGCGGCCCGACCGCAAGGACGGCGACACCGTGGCCGACTGGCTGTTCATCCCGTCGCTGATCGCCCGCCTGCTGTTCCCGGTGATCCTGCTGGTGGCGCTGTTCCTGCTGCTGCGCGGCCATGACCTGCCGGGCGGCGGTTTCGCCGCGGGCCTGACCGTCGCCATCGCCATGATCCTGCAATACATGTTTGGCGGCACCCAGTGGGTCGAGGCGCGGCTGCGCGTTCTGCCGATGCGTTGGATGGGCATCGGCCTGCTGCTGGCCGCCGGCACCGGGCTCGGCGCCTGGATGTTCGACCGGCCGTTCCTGACCAGCTATTTCGCCTATTCGCAGATTCCGGTGCTGGGCAAGGTCCCGGTGGCGAGCGCCCTGCTGTTCGACATCGGCGTCTTCGCCCTGGTGGTCGGCGCCACCATCCTGATCCTGATCGCGCTGGCCCGCCAATCGCTGCGCGGCCACCGCGCCGCCGCCCCCCGTCCGCCGGAGGTTCCGGCGGTACCCGAACCGGTTGCGACCGCCGTGGGAGAGACTGCCGTGGGAGACGACTGATGGAACTGATCCTTTCGCTCGGCATCGGCGTGCTGACCGGCTCCGGCGTGTGGCTGCTGCTGCGGCCCCGCACCTTCCAGGTGATCGTCGGCCTGTCGCTGCTCTCCTATGCCGTCAACCTGTTCATCTTCTCCACCGGCGGCCTGCGCACGGGAGCGGCGCCGATTCTGGAGGGCGGGCGGGCCGGCACGCTGGCCATGCATGCCGACCCGGTGCCGCAGGCGCTGGTGCTGACCGCCATCGTCATCGGCTTCGCCACCACCGCCCTGTTCCTCGTCGTGCTGCTCGCTGCCCGCGGCCTGACCGGGACCGACCATGTCGACGGAAAGGAGAGCGGCCGGTGAGCGGCTGGATGGACCATCTGACGATTGCCCCCATCGTCGTGCCCCTGCTGGCGGGGGCGGTGATGATGCTGATCGACGAGCGGCAGCGCACGCTGAAGGCTGCGATCGGCATGGCCTCGGCGCTGGCGCTGCTGGGGCTGGCGATCCTGGCCCTGACCGTCGCCGATTCAGGGGTTGGTGTCGTCCGCGTCTACCGGCTCGGCAACTGGCCGGCGAATTTCGGCATCGTGCTGGTGCTGGACCGCTTTGCCGCCTTGATGCTGGTGCTGACCGGGATCCTGGGTGTGGCCGCCCTGACCTTCTCGCTGCCGCGCTGGCAGAAGGCGGGGGCGCATTTCCACCCGCTGTTCCAGTTCCAGCTGATGGGGCTGAACGGGGCCTTCCTGACTGGCGACCTGTTCAACCTGTTCGTCTTCTTCGAGATCATGCTGGCGGCCTCCTACGGCCTCGCTCTGCATGGCTCGGGGCTGGCGCGGGTGCGGGCGGGGCTGCATTACGTCGCGATCAACCTGTCGGCGTCGCTGCTGTTCCTGATCGGCGTCAGCATGATCTACGGCGTTTCCGGCACCCTCAACATGGCCGACCTCGCCGGCCGCGTTGCCAGCCTGGCTGCCGAGGATCGCGGGCTGCTGGAAGCCGGTGCGGCGATCCTGGGTCTCGCCTTCCTGATCAAGGCGGGGATGTGGCCGCTGGGCTTCTGGCTGCCCAACACCTATTCCACCCTGGGCTCGGCCTCGGCCGCCATCGTCTCGATCCTCAGCAAGGTCGGCATCTATGCCGTGCTGCGGCTGTGGCTTCTGGTGTTCGGCGAGGGGGCGGGGGCGTCGAGCGGCTTCGGCGGCACCGTCCTGCTGATCGGCGGCTTGCTGACCATCGGCTTCGGCTGCATCGCCGTGCTGGCGACGCAGAACATGGCGCGGCTTGCCGGCGCCACCGTGCTGGTGTCGTCCGGCACCCTGCTGGCGGCCATCGGCGCCGGCCAGATGGCGGTCACCGGCGGGGTGCTGTTCTATCTGACCAGTTCCGTGATGGCGGTCGCCGGTTTCTTCCTGCTGATCGAGCTGGTGGAGCGCGGCCGCGGTGTCGGCGCCGACGTGCTGGCGGTGACCCGCGAAGCCTTCGGCGAGGGCGATGATGATGATGACGACGACGGCGGGGGTGGTGGCGGGGCCGGCGTCCCAATTCCGGCGACGATGGCGATCCTCGGCATCGGCTTCATGTCCAGCGCGCTCCTGCTGGCCGGTCTGCCGCCGCTGTCGGGATTCCTCGCCAAGTTCGCCATCCTGTCGCCGCTGCTGTCGGCCGGGCCGGAAGTTCCGGTCACCACCTGGATCCTGCTGGCGGCGCTGGTGCTGTCGGGGCTGGCGACGGTGGTGGCGATGACGCGGGTGGGCATCGACGCCTTCTGGGCCTCGCCGGCCGCCGAGGTGCCGCGGGTGCGGGTGGCCGAGATCGCGCCCGTCCTGCTGCTGCTCGCCCTCAATCTGGCGCTGACCATCCAGGCCGGACCGGCCATGCGCTACATGGAGGACACCGCGCGCGCTCTCCATGCGCCGCAGGACTATAACGGTGCCGTGCTGTCCGGCATTCCGACGGCGGGCCCGACGGCCGGAGGTGCCCGATGAGACGGCTGATGAGGCGGCTGCTGCCCTATCCCATGATGACGGCGACGCTGCTGGGGGTGTGGCTGCTGCTGAACGAGAGCGTGGCCCCCGGCACCATCATCCTGGGCGGCGTTCTTTCGCTGGGGACGGCCGCGACGCTGGGGGTGCTCGACCTGCCGGGCGGACGCTTCCGCCGTCCGCAGGCCGCGCTGTCGTTGCTGGGTGTGGTGCTGGTGGATATCCTCCGCTCCAACTGGGCGGTCGCGAAGATCATCCTGCGGCCGGGCGGCGGCGGGCGGGTGTCGGGCTTCGTGCGCATCCCGCTCGATCTGCGGGCGCCCTACGGGCTGGCGACGCTCGCCTGCATCGTCACCGCCACTCCCGGCACGGTGTGGGTCGCCTATGACCGGCGGCGGAACACCATCCTTCTGCACATCCTCGATCTGGTGGACGAGCAGGAGTGGATCGACACCATCAAGGGCCGCTACGAGACACGGTTGATGGAGCTGTTCGAATGATCCTGAGCCTGCTGATGGGGACGATCTTCCTCACCCAGATCATGCTGGTGGTCGCCATGGCCTTCGCGACCTTCCGGGTGCTGCGGGGACCGCGGGCGCAGGACCGGGTGCTGGGGCTGGACACCCTCTACGTCACGGCGACCATGCTGCTGCTCACCTTCGGCATCCGCAACGGCAGCATTCTCTATTTCGAGGCGGCTCTGATCATCGCCCTGCTCGGCTTCGTGTCGACGGCGGCGCTGGCGAAGTTCCTGATGCGTGGCGAGGTCATCGAATGAACAACCATCTGGCCGATCTCCCCGCCTGGGCCGCCATTCCCGCTGCCCTGCTGCTGTTGGCCGGTGCGGTGCTGACCCTGATCGGAACCGTCGGGCTGCTGCGGTTCGGCAGCTTCTATCAGCGGGTCCACGCGCCGACGCTGGGCTCGACCCTGGGCATCGGCTGCATCCTGCTGGCTTCGATGCTGGTCTTCTCGGTTCTCGAATCCAGGGCAATCCTGCACGAGGTGCTGATCACCGCCCTGATGGTGGTCACCACCCCGATCACCCTGATGCTGCTGGCGCGCGCTGCTCTCTACCGCGACCGCAGCGAGGGAAGCGACGAGGTGCCGCCGCCGCCCTCCGGCCAGGACGCGCGCACTTCCGGCTCTGCCCCTCAGTCCCAGCCGGGTTTGGGAGGCGGGCAGGATGTGTGATGCGGCGTGACAGGGATCGCCCGTCACGGCGATGCGGTTTGACGCCCAACCTTGCCTGGATCGTCTGAACCGCAGCCGTTCAGCGCAGCGAGCACCGCATCGGCTGTTTGGCGGCTGTGGGCGGCCAGGAGGCCGCCGGCCGTCGCCGCATTACGCTGCCGGACTGCGGCCATGAAGCCGTCATGTTCGCTCAGCGAGTGCCGCCAGCGCTCCTCATCGTAATTGGCCAGCGACCGTGCCCGGAGAATCTTGGAGGCGAAGCCGGCATAGGTGGCGTCCAGCGACGGGTTGCGCGCCATCGCGACGATCCGGGCGTGGATCTGCCGGTTGGTCAGGAAATAGGCCGGCCGGTCGCCGGCATCGAACTGGGCGTGAAGCTGGGCGTGGAGCCGGTCGAGTTCGGCGAACTCCTCCGGCGTGCCCCGCCGGCAGGCAAGGTCGCCCGCCAGCGCCTCCAGCGCCTCCATCACTTCGAAGACGGCGGCGATCTCCTTGGGGTCGATCGGCGTCACCACGGCGCCGCGGTGCGGGCGAAGCTCCACCAGCCCCTCCGCCGCCAGGACGCGCAGCGCTTCCCGCAAAGGCGTGCGCGAGACCCCCAGCTGTTCGCACAGCTGGACCTCCGGCACGCGGCTGCCCGGCCGCAATTCGCCGGACAGGATCATCGCGCGCAACTCCGCAACGGCACCATGGTGCAGCGTTTCACGGCGGATCGGCCCGGCGGGGAGCTTGGCGGTCTTCACAATGTCCATGGTCAATCCGGCGATGTCCATAATGCTGAATGATTGTGCAGCTATGCGCAAACGATGCCATGCGCTTAAAAATAGGGCAAGAGAGTCGAGGTGCGCACTTGGCTTTCGAAAACTCATATATCATTGATATAAAAAGATAAATCTAAAATCACCATATTGTATACAATTTGGCACGCGGCTTGCGACTGATGGGATATCGCAATCGCATCAGGGAATTCTGCCCATGTCGCTTCGATCCTTCACGCTTGGCGCCGTCACCGGCGTGGTCCTCGCCCTGTCCGCGGCCGCCGCGACCGCCCAGGCCGCCGACATGGACGCGGTGAAGCTGGGCTTCGCCAAATGCGCCCACTGCCTGCCGATGGCGCTGACGCCCGATCTGGCGAAGGGCGTGAAGATCGAGGCCATCAACTTCAATTCCGGCAACGACGTGCTGACGGCTTTGGTGTCCAAGAGCATCGACGTGGCGCAGGTCACCTACCTCCATTACATCACCGCCCTCGACAAGGGCTTCGACGTGGTGGCGATCTCCGGTCAGGTGAATGGCGGATCGGAGATCCTGACCGCCAAGGGGATCGAGCTGAAGCCGGACGACTGGGCCGGGCTGAAGGCGCTGATCGCCGACCGCAAGGCGAAGGGCGAGCCGTTGCGCGTCGCCGCCTCGCGCGGGAATGCGCAGGACATCCACATGCGCGGTGCCTTCCTGAAGAACGGGATCGACGCCAACAAGGACGTGCAGTTCGTTAACATCCCCAACCCGTCCGACCATGCCGCCGCCCTCCAGCGCGGCGAAGTCGACGTGATCTGCACGGTCGAGCCCTTCGCCTCGCAGATCCGCAGCAGCGGAGCCGGCCGGCATTTCACGCTTCCCTACGACCAGGCCGCCGGCAACCTGACCAACCTGATCGTCACCCGCTCCGACGTGATCAAGGAGCATCCCAAGGCGGTCGAGGCCACCGTCGCGTCCGTCGTGGCGCTGGTCGACAAGTTGAAGGCGGACCGGGGCGCCTGGGTCGACACCATCAACAAATACACCGGCATGGACAAGACGGTCGCCGCGGAGGCGCTGAAGAACGCCGCGCCCGACTATGCCATGCACAAGGACAGCACGCTCGCCATCGCCGCGATGATGCGCGACCTGAAATACATCAGCCATGACGTCTCCGCCGCAGCCGAGAAGAACCTCGACTACAGCTTCCTGGAAACCGTCACGGCCAAGCCGAAGACCGAGTTGGGCTTCTGATCGGCTACCGGCTGCATCCGGCCAGATGTTTCAAGGGACAGGAGTCCGGTTCATGACGGCGATAGGAAAAATCTGGGAGCGGTTCGCCTGGGAAAGGGCGGTCGTTCCCCTCGTCATCCTCGTGGCCTGGGAGGCCGTGTCGCGGTCCGGCCTTCTGCCCGCAGCGCTGCTGCCACCGCCGACGGTGGTCCTGCATGCGTGGGGCGACTGGGTGTTCGGCTTCGACGAAACCGCCCAGGCCAACAGCGGGCGCTGGTTTGCCGATGCGCTGTCCAGCGCCATGCGGGTTGCCGCCGGCTATGCCATCGCGGCGGCCAGCGGCATCCTGCTGGGCATCGCCATCGGCTGGTGGCGCTGGGTCGAGCGGACGGTGGAGCCGACGATCCAGATGCTGCGCCCGGTTCCGCCGGTGTCCTGGATTCCGGTGGCGATCATCTGGTTCGGCATCGCCAACAAGCCGGCCATCTTCCTGGTCTTCCTCGGCGCCTTCTTCCCGATCCTGATGAACACCATCCACGGGGTGAAGACGGCCGACCGCAACCTGATCCGCGCCGCCGCGATGATGGGCGCCACCGAGCAGCAGCTTCTGCGCCATGTGGTGTTCCCGGCGGCCCTGCCCAGCATCTTCGCCGGCCTGCGCATCGGCATCGGCGCCGCCTGGATGCTGACGGTCACCGCCGAGATGGTCGCGGTCAAGAGCGGGCTCGGGTACGTGCTGTGGGACAGCTATTACTTCCTGCGCTACGACCTCGTGCTCGCCGCCATGGCCAGCATCGGCCTGCTCGGCTATGCGACCGACGGCCTCATCAAGCTGCTGATGTCCGTGGCGCTGCACTGGCAGCACGGATCCACCCTGCAAAGCCGGGAGGGCTGACGCCATGGCCTCCATCGAGCTGAAGAACATCATCAAGATTTTCCGCGACGCCAAGCGCAAGCGCGACCTGCTGGCCATCGACGATGTCAGCCTGTCGGTGGAACCCAACCAGTTCCTGTGCCTGCTGGGTTCGTCGGGCTGCGGCAAGTCCACGCTGCTGAACATGATCGCCGGCTTCGAGAAACCGACAGGCGGCAGCGTGACGGTCGGCGGCAAGCCGGTGGACGGGCCGGGCGCCGACCGCGGCATGGTCTTCCAGCAGGCCAACCTGATGCCCTGGCTGCCGGTGTGGGAGAATGTCGCCTTCCACCTGCGGCTGAAGGGCTGGCGCAAGGCCGACCGCCGGGCCGCGGCCCAGGAATACATCGACATGGTCGGGCTGCGCGGTTTCGAGAACCACTTTCCGGCCGAACTGTCGGGCGGCATGAGCCAGCGCGTTGGCATCGCCCGCGCCCTGCTGCTGAACCCGCAGGTCATCCTGATGGACGAACCGTTCGCGGCGCTGGATGCCCAGACCAAGATGGACATGCAGGAGGAACTGGTCGCCATCTGGCAGAAGCAGCGTTGCACCATCGTCTTCGTCACCCACAGCGTCGACGAGGCGCTGGTGCTCGGCACCCAGGTCGCCGTCCTGACCAGCCGGCCGGGCCGGGTGCGCGAGCTGATCGACCTCGACCTGCCGCGCCCGCGCGACATCACCAGCCAGCAGTTCAACGACCACAAGCGCCACATCCTGAACCTGATCCGCGAGGAAGGGATGCAGCAGCGTAAGGAGGCGAAGCCGGAGTCGGTGCCGGACGCGGCTGCGGCCGGTCGCCAGGGCGCTGCGGCATGACCACGGCCCAACACCCCTTGGACCTGCTGCTGACCGGCGTCACCGCCATCACCGGCGATCCGGCACTGGGCATCATCGAAGACGCCGCCATCGGCATCCGCGACGGCCGGATCGCCCATCTGGCCCCGGTCTCCGCCGGACTGCCGGCGGCGGAGCGCACGCTGCACCGTCCCGGCCGGCTGGTGACGCCGGGCTTCGTCAATGTCCATCTGCATGCGGTGCTGGTGATGGTCCGCGGTGTCGCCGCCGATCTCGGCTTCGCCCCGTCCTACACCCCCGGCGTTCCCAAGGGCACCGACGCCACGCCGGATGAGGCGCGGGCGCTCGCCCGGCTGGGCGTGGCGGAGGCGCTGTTGTCCGGCTCCACCCTGGTCTGCGACCATTTCGTCCATGCCGAGGCGACGCTGGAGGCCGTGGCCGAGCTGGGGCTGCGGGTCCATGCCGGCTGGCGGGTGCATGACGTCGATTTCGCCCGCGTGCCGCAGGGGGAATGGCGTTTCGATGCCGGCATCGGCGAGGATCTGCTGCGCCGGACGCTCGACCTGCACGACCGCTGGAACGGGGCTTTGGAGGGGCGCATCGCCGTGCAGATGGCCGCCCATGCGCCGGATACCTGCTCCCCCGGCTTTCTGCGGACGCTCGCCGCCGAGGCGTCGGCCCGCGGGATGCGCGTCAACACCCATCTGGCGCAGAGCCGGGTGGAGGTGGAGCGCGTCCGCGCCTCCACCGGCCTCTCTCCCGCGGCCCTGCTGGAAGAGACCGGGATGCTGAACGACCGGCTTCTCGCCACCCATTGCCTCTATGTCGATGACGACGACATCGCGCGGCTGGCCCGCGCCGGCGCCCATGCCGTGCATGTGCCCAAATGCAACGCCGCCTCCGGCCGGCTGGCGCCGACGCCGGCCCTGAAGGCGGCGAGGGTCAATCTGGCGCTGTGCACCGACACCCAGCATGGCGACATGGTGGAGACGATGCGCTGGGCGCTTGCCACCGGCCGCATCGGCCAGGGCGGCGTCACCGCCGACTGGCAGCCGGCCGACGTCTTCCGCATGGCGACGCTGGGCGGGGCCGAGGCCGTCGGCATGGCCGACCGGATCGGCACGCTCACCGTCGGAAAATGTGCCGATCTGGTGGTGTTCGACAGCCGCCGTCCGCATCTACGCCCGCAGACCAACCCGCTCGGCACGCTGGTCCACACCGGCCAGGGCCGCGACGTGGAAATGGTGTTGGTCGACGGCGAGGTTCTGGTCGAGGACGGACGCCTGCTGCGCGCCGATCTGGAGCGGATCTGCATCGAGGCCGACGAGGCCGCCCGCGCGCTGTGGGCGCGGGCCTGAACCCCGGAAAACCCTGAAAACAAGAAACGCCTGAAGCGATAAGGACTGAACATGACCACGCCCGATCTGACCAAGCGCGTCCTTCTGGGGATGCTGACCCCGTCTTCCAACACGGTCCTTGAACCGGTGACCTCCGCCATGCTGAGCGGCCTGCCGGAGGTGTCGGCTCATTTCGGCCGCTTCACCGTCAAGGAGATCTCGCTGCGCGCCGCGGCACTCGACCAGTTCACCGACGCACCCTTCCTCGACGCCGCCCGCCTGCTGGCCGACGCGAAACTGAACGTGATCGGCTGGAACGGCACCTCGGCCGGCTGGCTCGGCTTCGATGCCGATGAGCGGCTGTGCAGCACCATCGCGGCTGAGACCGGTATCCCGGCCTGCACCTCCATGCTGGCGCTGAACGAGATTCTGGAGACGACCGGGCGCAAGCGCTTCGCCATCGTCAGCCCCTATCTCGACGAGATCCAGGAGCGGATGGTCGCCAACTACAACGCTGCCGGCTTCGAGGTGGTGGCGGAGCGGCATCTGAACGACCGCGGCAATTTCTCCTTCTCCGAAATCACCGAGGAGCGGATCGAGCGCATGTGCGCCGAGGTGGCGGAGGCCAAGCCCGACGCCATCGCCATCATCTGCACCAACATGCGCGGCGCCCCGGTGGCGGAGCGGGTGGAGAAGGCGCTGGGCATTCCCGTCTACGACACCGTGTCCACCGTGGTGTGGAAGGCGCTGCGCATGACCGGCGTCGACACCCGCCGGGTCGAGGGCTGGGGCAGCCTGTTCCGGGAATTGCACGGCTGATGGCTGACCGCTGACGGCTGAAAGGGGGGAGGGGAGCATGGAGTTCGATCTGGTCATCCGCAACGGCACGGTCGCCACCGCGTCCGATGTGTTCAAGGCCGATGTCGGCGTGCGCGGCGGGACCATCGCAGCGCTGGGTGCCGGCCTCGCCCCTGGACGGGAGGAGATCGACGCCGCCGGGTTGCTGGTCCTGCCGGGCGGCGTCGACGGGCATGTCCATTTCGACCAGCCGACCGGCGACGGGTCGGTGATGGCCGACGACTTCCTGACCGGCACCCGCTCCGCCGCCTTCGGCGGCACCACCACGGTGCTGCCCTTCGCCTGCCAGGAAAAGGGACGGTCGCTGCGCGAGGCGGTGGACGACTATCACCGGCGGGCCGCCGGCAAGCCGGTGATCGACTATGCCTTCCACCTGATCGTCACCGATCCGACCGAGCAGGTGCTGGGCCACGAACTGCCGGCGCTGATCCGTGAGGGCTACACGTCCTTCAAGATCTACATGACCTACGATGCGCTGAAGCTGAACGACCGCCAGATTCTGGAGGTTCTCGACATCGCCCGCAGCGAGGGCGCCATGGTGATGATGCATGCGGAGAATGCCGACTGCATCGCCTGGCTGACCGAGAAGCTGGAGCGCGCCGGGCAGACGGCGCCCTTCTTCCACGGCGTCTCCCGCCCGCGCGTGGCGGAGCGCGAGGCCACCCACCGGGCCATTTCGCTCGCCGAACTGGTGGATGTGCCGATTTTGATCGTCCATGTCTCGGGTGCCGACGCGGTGGAGCAGATCCGCTGGGCACAGGGGCGCGGCCTGCGGATCTATGCCGAGACCTGTCCGCAATATCTGTTCCTGACCGGCGACGATCTGGGTGGGGAGGGGTTCGAGGGCGCGAAGTGCATCTGCTCCCCGCCGCCGCGCGATGCCGCCAATCAGGCCGTCATCTGGGATGGGCTGATTGGCGGGACCTTCCAGGTCTTTTCGTCGGACCATGCGCCGTTCCATTTCGACGGGCCGGGCGGCAAGAAGGTCCATGGCGAACAGGCGCCCTTCCGCTGCGTGCCCAACGGCATTCCAGGGGTGGAGACCCGACTGCCGCTGCTGTTCTCCGCCGGCGTGATGACCGGACGGATGGAGCTGACCAAATTCGTGGAACTGACCGCCACCAACCCCGCCCGCATGTACGGGCTCCATCCGCGCAAGGGCACCATCGCGGTGGGGGCCGACGCCGACATTGCCCTGTGGGATCCGAACCGCCGGGTGACCGTTACCAACGCCATGCTGCACCACAATGTGGACTACACCCCCTACGAGGGGATGGAGGTCACCGGCTGGCCGGTGGCGACGATCTCGCGCGGGGCGGTGGTGTGCCGCGACGGCGCGCTTCTGGCGCAGCCCGGCCGCGGAGAGTTCCTGGCCTGCGGCCTGCCGGCGCCCGCCCGTCCCAAGAGCGCCCCGGCGCCGGTCCTGCCGTTCTGACGGTCCCGGCGGGCAGTGGTGGTTACACCGCCCGCCGTGCCCTGGGCGAGGCGCAGGCGGCGGCCACCACCTCGCCGGTGCGGCCGACATGGTGCATGAACAGGCGCTGGGCGGTCTCGCCGTCGCGGGCTTCCATCGCCGCCAGGATCTCGCGGTGCTCCAGCACCGATTCCTTCCAGCGGCCCTGGGCGCCCAGCGCGAAATAGCGTGCCCGCGCCAGCCGGCCGAGCAGCCGGTCATGCGCGTCCACCAGTGCCGGATTCTTGGCGCCCGACACGATCAGCCGGTGGATCTTCTGGTTGATCGAGAAATACTCCTCCAGCGCGCCGGCTCCCTGCAAAGCCTCGATCCTGTCCTGGAAGCCGCGCAGGCGGCGCAGGTCGGCGGCGGTCATCCGTTCGGCGGCGAGCTTCGCCGCGAAGCTTTCGATGCAGCCTTCGGCCTCGAACAGGTGGATCAGCTCGTCGGCGTCGAGCGGGGCGACGATGGCGTTGCGGTTGGGGCGCAACATCACCAGCCCGTCGGCCGCCAGCAGCTTCAGCGCCTCGCGCAGCGGAGTGCGGGAGATGCCGAGCTTTTCGCTCAGCTCCGGCTCGATCAGCCGGGCCGAGGGTGGCAGTTCGCCGTAGATGATCTTGGAGCGCAGCCGTTCCACCGCCATTTCCGCCAGCGGCGGCGGCGGCACCGTCCGGCGCCGCCGGGGGGCGGCTTCGGGGGTGTCGCCGGGACCGTCGCCGGAAATGTCGCCCGGAGCGTCGCCTGGAACGGTGTTGTCCATGCTCATCCGGCCACTCCTCGCCCGCCAGTGGCGAGCAGCGTTTCGATGACGGCGGCGAAGCGCAGCACCCGCCGGTCCAGCCCGCGCGGGGCGACGACCTGCAACCCGACCGGCAGACCGGCACGGCCGATGCCGCAAGGCAGGCTGAGGGCGGGGACCTTGGCGTGGTTGAACAGCGGGGTGAAGACGGCATGCGCGCGTGGCGGTACCGCCTGTCCGCCGATGGTCTCCGGACCCAGCCGGTCGAGCGGCCATGCAACGCAGGGCGTCGTCGGGCCGATCAGCAGGTCGATGTCGGTGAAGACGGCGGCGAGGGCGCGTGCGACCTCAACGCCCAGCAACTGCGCAGCCGCGACCTCCGGTCCCGTCAGGGTCAGTCCACGTTCGATCTGCACGGCGATGTCGGGATCGAATTGGACCGGATCGCGGCGGAAGGCGTCGCCGTAGAGGGCGGCCAGCCCGGCATGCTGCAAAGGCATCAGCGCCGTTTCCGTCACCCCGGCCGGCCAGGATGGATCGCGCCGGACGAGGCGCGCTCCCGCCCGTTCCAGCAGTTCCACCGCGTGTTCGACCGCCTGCTGCACATCCTCGTCGATCGGGGCATCCAGGCCGAGGCGGGGGCTGTAGGCGACGGTCAGGCTTTCGGGCGGTCGGGTGTCCGCCGGGGCGACGGCGATGGACTCGGGATCGCGCGGATCGGTCCCGCACAGCGCCTCGAACATCAGTGCCGCGTCGGCGACGTCGGCGGCGATCGGGGCCATCACGGCAATGCCGGTGAATGGCTCGGCGAAGCCCGGTCCGTAGGGAATGGCGCCGAAGGACGGTTTGAACCCGACCGCGCCGACATGGGCGGGCGGGCGGCGGCTCGACCCGCCGGCATCGGTGCCGAGCGCCAGCGGCACCAGCCCCGCCGCCACCGCCACGGCCGGCCCGCCGCTCGACCCGCCGGGGGTCAGGCTTGGGTCCTGCGGGTGGTGTGTCGGTCCGAACAGCGGGTTGGTGGTGACGCCCTTGCAGGCGAATTCGGAGCTGTTGGTCATGCCGACGATGACGGCGCCGGCAGCGCGCAGCCGCTCCACCGCGATGGCGTCGGCCGGAGCATGGAAGTCGGCGAACAGGCGCGATCCCTGGGTGACGCGCCGGCCGGCGACCCAGATGGTGTCCTTGACCGCGACCGGCACCCCGGCCAGCAATGGCGTTTCCCCGGCGGCCAGCCTGCGGTCGACCGCATCCGCCTCTGCCAGTGCTTCGGCCTCGTCGACGGAGACGAAGGCGTTCAGCGCCGGGTTGCCAGAGGCGATGCGGGCCAGCGCCGCTTCCGTTTCGGCACGGGCGCTGCTGCGGCCCGTGCGCACGGCTTCGGCAATGGCGGCGGCGCGTGGGGCGGCAGCGCGCGGGAGAGTGGTCATCGCTTGTCCTTCAGAAGGCTGAGGCCGGACAGCGCCGCCAGCAGGCCGACGGCGATATAGCCGGTGGCGAGGTCGCTGACCGCGGCGGCGGCGACCAGCAGGATCGGCCCGGCGATCAGCCCGGCGAAGCCGCCGACCATCACCGCCCCCGTGGCCTCGCCGATGCGGCCGGCAGGCGCCAGCCTTGCGACCTCGGCCACGAACACGCCGTTCCAACCGCTGGCGGTCAGTCCGAACAGGAAGGTCGCCAGTGTCAGCACCGGGAAGGGCAGGGCGGCGCCGGCCCATCCCACCAGGATCGATGCCCCGGCCATGCCCAGCCCCAGCAGCCCGACCAGCCGGCGCGGCGCCATCCAGCGCGATGCCACCACGCCCCAGCCGAGCCGCCCCACCAGGCCGCCCGCCTGCCCGGCGGCCAGCGCCACCCCGGCGGACACATGCGGCAGCCCCAACTCCGTCACCGCGAAGACCACGAAAAAGCCGTTCAGCGTCAGCTGGCTGGCGGAATAAGGGAGGGCTGCCAGCGCCATCCGCCGCAGCGCCGGGTCGCCACGCAGCAGTTGCACCGCCGTACCCAGTCCGAAACCGGCAGCGGCATTCCGGGTCAGCGGGTCATAGACGGGCCGCAGCCGCTCGAAGACCGGAATGCAGGCCAGGGCCAGCATGGCGATGACCGCATAGCCGGCGCGGGGATCCAAGGCGACGGCCAGAAGCGGCAAAGCCAGCGATCCGGCGATGGCGCCGATCTGGTTGCCCGTCTGGCGGACGGAGAACACCATCGGCCGGTCGGCTTCCCGGACCAGCCGGCCGAGGATCGCGGCACTGGCCGGCGTCTCGGGTCCGCAGGCAAGGCCGATGGCGACACCAGCGGCCAGCAGCCCCGCGGCGCTCCCGCCCGTCATCGCGCACAGCATGGCGGCGGCGACCGCCACCGCGCAGAGGCTGGCGATCCGGAAAGGCCCGAGACGCCCGGCCAGCACGCCGCCATACAGCGAGGCCGCCATTCCGACCGCGAAGCCGGTGGTGGTGAACAGGCCGAGCCCCGCCGGGTCGATCCCCAACCGCGGCGCCAGAACCCCCGGCGCGAACAGGGCCAGCGCGACCAGCGCCTGCAAACCGGTCATCCCGACCAGTGCCGGCAGAAGCGGGGGGAGCAGCGGTGCTGGCGTTGTCGTCGCCGTCTCGGCTACCATTTCGGCGAACCGAAGGCGGAGGCGGCATGGCTGGCGGAATTTCGATCCATGGCGTGGATGTGGCGCGCGGAGTCGCCGCCCAGGGCATGCGGGTGGAGCTTTACGCGCTGACGCCGGAACGCCGGCTGCTGGCGGCGGGGGAGCTTGGCGCCAACGGGCAGCTCGACCACCCGACCGTGCGCGGCGACGGCATCGAAGCCGGCCCGCACGAGGTGCTGTTCCATGTTGGCGACTGGCTGCGGGCCGCGGGCTATGCCGGGGAGCAGACACGCTTCCTCGACATCGTTCCGTTCCGCTTCGTCGTCACCGACCTCGACCGCCATCTGCATCTGCCCTTCAAGTTCACGCCCTACGGAGTATCGCTCTTTCTGGGAGTGTAAGGGGGGTCAGGTCAACCTTTTGGAGAGGCCGGCGACGCGTTCCATCAGCAGCATCAGGCCGATGGTGACGACGATCAGCACGCCCGACAGCGCCGCGACCGTGACGTCCAGCCGGCCTTCCAGATCCTGCCACATGCGGATCGGCAGCATGTCGGTGGCGGCATCGCGCAGGAACAGCGAGACCGGAACATTGTCGAAGGACGCCATGAAGGCGATGAAGCCGCCCGCCATGATGCCGGGCCGGATCAGCGGCAGGGTGACGCGGCGGAAGCCGTACCAGCGCCCCGCACCCAGGCTGGACGAGGCCTCCAGCAGCGACGGGTTCATCTGGGCGAGCGACGCCACGGTGTTGCGGACGACGAAGGGCACCGAGACGACCGTGTGGCCGATGATGAGCGTCAGCGGCGACACCGGCACCCCGATCATCGAGAAGAACATCAGCGACGACAGGCCGAAGGCCAGGGCCGGCAGAACCAGCGGCGACAGGAACAGGCTGTCCAGCACCTTCGCCGTCAGCGTCGGCGAGCGCGCGATGCCGAGCGAGGCGGAAACCCCCAGCAGGATCGACAGGCCGGTCGCCCAGGCCGCCACCGTCAGGCTGTTCATCATCGCGAACTGAAGCTGCCAGGCGTTCCACAGCTCGGCGTACCAGCGCAGCGAATAGCCGGGCGGTGGGAATTTCAGGGAATAGCCGCTGGTGAAGGACACCCAGATCACCACCACTGTCGGGGCGACCAGCAGGACCAGCGCCATCAGCGCGATGCCGGTCATGACGATGCGGAAGCTCAGCGCATCGAAATCGATGCGGCGGCCGCCGGAGACCGGCTTTGCGTGGTCGGACATCGATGCCTCCCCGGATCAGGCGTTGGCATAGCCGCGCGACAGGCGGCCGAGAGCGTTGAAGATCGAGACCACCACCAGCACCGACACCAGGAAGACGATGGAGATCGCCGCGGCGAAGGGCCAGTTCTGCAGGGTCGAGGCCTGCTGGTAGATGTACATCGGCATGAACAGCATCTGGCCGCCGCCGATCAGGCTCTGCGTGATGAAGGCGGTGATCGCCGCGGCGTAGGTCAGCAGGCAGCCGGCGACGATGCCCGGCAGCGACAGCGGCAGGATCACCTTGCGGAAGGTCCGCCAATGTCCGGCTCCCAGCACCGACGAGGCGTCGGCGAAATTCGGGTCGATTCGGCTCAGCGCCGTGATGATCGGCAGGACCATCAGCGGCATCTGCACCTGCGCCAGCGCCACGACCACCCCGCCCTCGGTGTAGAGCAGCTTCAGCGGCGTGTCGATCAGCCCGATCCAGGACAGCGTCGCGTTGACGATGCCCTGGCGGCCCAGGATGACCACCCAGGCGAAGGTGCGCACCACCACGCTGGTCAGCAGCGGCAGCAGCACCAGCAGCATGATCAGCCCCCTGGCCCAGGCGGGAGAGCGCTGGTGCAGCCATGCCACCGGATAGCCCAGCAGCAGGGTCAGCACCGTCACCTTCACCCCCAGCCACAGGGTGGAGCCCAGAACCCCCAGGCTGAAGCTGTCGCCCAGGAAAGCGACATATTGGGTCAGCCCGTAATGGCCGCCCTGTGGGTCGGTCTGGAAACTCAGCGCCAGCAGGATCACCAGCGGCGTGACGAAGAACAGGACGAAGCCCGCCGCCAGCGGAGCCGCGAGCTTCAGGTCGTAGGTGGTGACGTCGCGCAACGTCGCGGCCATGGGGCGCCTCCTCCGGCTGGCGGGCTGTTGATGGTCAGACGCGGATTTCGCGGTTGAACCGCTCGATCCAGGCGGCGCGCTGCTCGTTGATCTTCCCCCAGTCCTGGAACACGAACTTCTTCGCGATCTCCGCATGGCCCTTGGCAAGCGTCTTGGCCAGTTCGCCCTTGATCGCGACCTTCGTGTTGGTCGGCACGATCAGGTAGGGCTCCTCCATCAGCGTGGCTTGCACCTCCGGCGACAGGGCGGCTTCGATCAGCTTGAAGGCCAGCTCCTTGTTGGGGGAGTTCTTGACGATGTGGATGGTCGTCTTGAAGGCGATGGCGCCTTCCTTGGGAATGACGAACTCCACCGGGACTCCGCGCGCCTTCAGGATCTGGATGGCGTTGAAGTTGCCGGGGGAGATGTCGATCTGGCCCTGCTGAAACAGGGTGGCGAGCTGTCCGGGGTTGGCGGCGACGGCGGCAAGGCTGGGGCGCAGCGCCTCGATGGCCTTGAAGGCCGGGTCGATGTTGGCCTCCGACCCGCCATGCATCTTGGCGAGTTCCACCATGAAGCCGGTGCCGAGCGTCGAGTTCAGGTTGGTGATGCCGACGCGGCCCTTGAATTCCGGCTTCCACAGGTCGGCCCAGGAGGTTGGCGGCGTCTTCACCGTCTCCGGGTTGTAGGTGATGCCGACCACCTGGAAGAAGGGCGCCGGCCCCATCGGGACCTGCGCCGCCGGGATCAGGTCCTTGTAATAGGCGCTCTGTTCGACCGGATAGGGTTCGACCAGATCCTGCGCGATGGCCTGGAGCGCGGGCCCCGGATCGTGCAGCATGACGTCGATCGGCGGGTTGGATTTGGCGGCGTTGACCTTGGCGATCTGGTCGACCGACAGCATCGGGTCGAGGACGATGTTGGCATTGCCCGCCGCCTTGCGGAAGGCGGGGACGAGCACGGCCTTGTGGGCTTCCTCCCAGCTGCCGGTGAAGGTCGCGAAGACCAGCGGGCGCGCCTGCGCCCAGGTCAGGCCGGGGAAGGCGTGCATGGCACCCAGCGTCAGCGCCGTCTGCATCAGATTGCGGCGGGTCAGCAGCATCGTTCACTCCTGAAGGTGAGAGGGGGCCTGAAGGTGAGAGGAGGTGGGTGAAGAGGAGATTCAGGCCGCGGCGAAGACCGAGGCGAGGCGGGGGGCGACCGGAGCCAGCCGCACCGGGGTGCCGGGCGCCAACAGGTCGGTGCGCTGGATGCGCGGTTCCGACACCTTGACGGCGGTGCCGTCGCCGATGCGGATCTCGTGGACGACGGTGGCGCCCAGCGGCAGCCCCATCTCCACCACGCCGTTCAGCGTCTCGGCGTCGCCCGTGGCGGGATCGACGCTCAGATGTTCGGGGCGCAGGCAGACGGTGACGCGGGAGCCCGGCCGCAAATCGCCCTTGGGTGCGCGGGTCTCGATCAGGCCGCCGGCGTCCAGCCGCACCCGGCCGGCGCTGCGGTCGCTGTCAACCAGCACGCCGCCCAGCAGGTTGGCTGAGCCGACGAAGGTGTTGACGAACAGGCTGTCGGGCGCGTCGTAGATCTCGGTCGGCGGGGAGAATTGCTCCAGCCGGCCCTGGCTCAGCACCGCGACGCGGTCGGCCATCGACAACGCCTCCTCCTGGTCGTGGGTGACGAGGATGGTGGTGATGCCGGACAGGCGCTGGATGCGCTTGACCTCGATCTGCATGTCCAGGCGCAGATTTTTGTCCAGCGCGGCGAAGGGTTCGTCCAGCAGCAGGATCGACGGGTTGACCGCCAGCGCGCGGGCCAGCGCCACGCGCTGCTGCTGGCCGCCGGACAGCTGGCGCGGGGTGCGGTCGCCCAGATGGCCGAGCTTGACCAGATCCAGCATGCGTTGCGCCTCGCTGCGCTGGGTGGCGCGGTCGACGCCGCGTGCATCCAGGCCGTAGGCGACGTTCTCCGCCACCGTCATGTGCGGGAACAGCGCATAGTTCTGGAAGACGATGCCGACCGAGCGGCGGTTGGGCGGCAGCCCGTCCACGCTTTTTCCGCCGACCATCACATGGCCCTTCGTCTGGGCGAGGAAACCGGCGATGATCCGCAGCAGGGTGGTCTTTCCGCAGCCCGACGGGCCGAGCAGGGCCACCAGTTCGCCGCCGCGGATGTCGAGCGTAACCTCGTTCACCGCGAGCGACGAGCCGTAGCGTTGGGTGATCCCGTCGAGAAGAAGCGTCTGCCCGCGCGGGGAAGCCGGGCCGTTGGGCGAAGCGCTGACCATGGCTGCACCATCCCTTTCGCGTTGCCGTTCGATTGCCTTCCTCTTTAGCAAACGGCATGCCGATTTTCTATTTTCCGTTATATGGCAATATGATAGCGTTGTTTTGCGTCGGCCTGCGGTTTTTGCGGAACCCGAATTGCCGCCATCTTGTGCGCAGGCCGGATGCATATGCCGCTTTTGACGCCATTGCCGGGAGGTTGATGAATGTCTGTGCAGAATGACGTCTTGTGGCGGGACAGTGCGGCGGCCCTGGCGGCGCGTCTCGCCAATGGGGAGCTTTCAGCCCGCGCGGTGACGGAGGCGCATCTGGACCGGATCGCGTTCGCCGATCCCGCGCTCTGCGCCTTCCTCACCGTCGCCGCGGACAAGGCGCTGGCGCGGGCCGGGGTGCTCGACGCCGCCTTTGCGAAGACCGGCCGTCCGGTCGGTCCGCTGCATGGCGTGCCGGTAGCCATCAAGGATCTGACCGACACCGCCGGCATCCGCACGACCTACGGCTCGGAGCTTTACGCCGACCATGTGCCGGCGGCGAACGATGTCGCGGTGGAGCGGATCGAAGCGGCCGGTGGCATCGTCATCGGCAAGACCAACACGCCGGAATTCGGCTTCGGCGCCATCTGCGGCAACCGTCTGGCCGGACCGACGCGCAATCCGTTCGATCCGCGGCTGACATCCGGTGGATCGAGCGGCGGCGCTGCGGTCGCCGTCGCTGCCGGCATGACCCCGCTGGCCCACGGCACCGATTTCGGCGGGTCGGTGCGGGTGCCGGCGGGCTTCTGCGGCGTCACCTCGATCCGGCCGACGCCCGGATCGATCCCGGCGCCGAAACGGCCGCTGGGCTGGGATACGCTGGCGACGCATGGGGTGATCGCGCGTGACACCGCGGACTGTGCAGTGCTGCTCGCGGCGATGGTTGGAATGGACCTCGACGATCCGACATCGCTTCTGGCGCCGTTCCGCGACGGTGCCGATGGGGGGGTGGGCTCACGGCTGGGTGCCACGGC
The DNA here is from genome assembly GCF_042938965.1 of Azospirillum sp. A23. NCBI lineage: Bacteria > Pseudomonadati > Pseudomonadota > Alphaproteobacteria > Rhodospirillales > Azospirillaceae > Azospirillum > Azospirillum sp. A23. Next base: position 574,279 of record NZ_CP170666.1, read on the forward strand.
CGATTTCGGTGCCGCAACCGTGTCGCATGCGGTGAGGGAGCGCTTCGCCGCCACCATTGCCCGGCTGGAGGGTGTGGCAGGGCCGGTCCTCCGCCGTCATCCCGACTGCGGCGACGCCATGGCGACCTTCCGCACGCTGCGCGCTGCACAGATCAGCCACGCCTACGGCCCGCTGCTGGACAGGCACGGCGACCGGTTGACCGACACCGTGCGGTGGAACATCGAAGCGGGCAGCGGCATCACTGCCCAGGCCTATCTGGAGGCGCAGGCGGCGCGCACCGCGCTCTACCGCCGCTTCACGGCACTGTTCCGGGATATCGATATTCTGGTGGCCCCCGCTTGCGGCGTGATGCCCTGGCCGAACGAGGATGGCGAGGTGACCGCCATCGACGGCAGTCCGACGGAGACGATCCTGGATTATTTAGGCGTCACCGCCATCGTAACGCTGATCGGGTTTCCGGTGCTGACGCTGCCCGCCGGCGATGCCGACGGGCTGCCCTTCGGTATCCAGCTGATCGCCCGTCCAGGGGAGGAGCACCGCTTGCTCGGTCTGGGCCGCCGGCTGGAGCGCGACGCCGGCTTCGTCCATCGCTGGCCGCGGGATCCGGCATTGCCGGACTGAGGGACTGAGGGACTGAGAGGCCCACGGTCCGGTCATCGCCGGACCCGTCCCGTCATTCGCGATGGCGCAGCGCCTCGATCAGCGCGATGAAGGCCGGCGAGGACTGCCGCCGGCTCGGATAGTACAGGTGATAGCTTTCCCAGTAAGGCGACCAGTCTTCAAGGACGCGCATCAGCCGTCCCTGCGCGATGTGGGGGCTGGCGATGTCCTCCGGAACATAGGCAAGGCCGAAGCCATCCAGGGCCGCCTCCAGAACATTGTGGATGTTGTTGAAGGCCACCTGTCCATCGACCCGGATGTTGACCGTCTGCCCCTCGCGCTCGAACTCCCACGCCCACAGGCCGCCATAGGTCGGCAGGCGCAGATTGATGCAGTTGTGGTGGACAAGGTCCTGCGGGCTGGCGGGGATCGGATTGTCGTCGAAGTAGGCGGGGGTGCCGATCACGGCGAAGCGGACCGGCGGGCTGATCCTGGCCGAGATCATGTCCTTGGCCAGCAGTTCCCCCATCCTGACGCCGGCATCGCACCGCGTGGCGACGATGTCGATCAGCGCGTTGTCGAGAACCAGTTCGACCTTGATGTCGGGGTATTTCGGCAGGAAGTCGCGCAGCTTGGGCCAGAGCACATGAGTAACGGCATGGTCGGATGCGGTGATGCGGATGTTGCCGGCCGGCTTCTCGCGCAACTCGCTGAGCGCGTCGATCTGGGCGCCGATCTCCTCGAAATGCGGACGGATTCCATTGAACAGGCGCTCGCCCGCATCGGTCAGCGACACCGCCCGTGTCGTGCGGGTCAGAAGCCGGATGCCGAGCCGGGCTTCGAGCTGGCGGATGGTGTGGCTGAGGGCCGACTGCGACAGGCCGAACTGCGCCGCCGCTTTGGTGAAGCTCCGTTCACGGGCCACCGCGATGAAGGCCAGCAGATCGTCGACGCTCTCACGCGGCATTCATGAATCCCCTTCATGTCGTTATGCGCATCATAGCGCCTAAACAATGGCAGGAAATCGGTGGAAAGCTTCCCTGCCATGCACCGTCCGGCCACGACAGGGCAGGTGCGCCGCAATCAAGATGAGGGAAACGCACGGTATGGTCGGAAATTCTTCGCGTCGGTCGCTTCTGGCGGCGGCCCTCCTGGGTATCGTGGTTCCGCGGCTTGTAGCGCCGGGCTCGGTTGCCGCAGACACGACGCGCAAAGGGGAGGATCGTGCCATGAGGATAAGGCTGCATTTCAGCGGTCATGTGTTCACGGCGCTGCTCGACGATACGCCGTCCAGCCGCGACCTGTTGTCGATGCTGCCGTTGACGCTGACCGTCGACGACTATTCGACCAACGAGAAGATCGCCTATCTGCCGCGCAAGCTGACAGAGGAGGGTAGCGGCCCGTTCGGGAACGAGGCCGCCGGTGACCTTTGCTATTATGCCCCCTGGGGCAATCTTGCCCTGTTCCATGCGGGCTACCGATATTCCCGCGGATTGATCCGGCTTGGCCGGCTTGAGGGCGGGACCGGGCCGCTGCTGACGCGGGGCAGCTTTCCGCTCGGGGTCGAGCGGGTGGAGTGACGGCGGGGCTTGCCGTACTTTCGCTTCAGGAGCGGTTGCCATCCGCGGGCGTCCGCTCCCCTGCGGCGCGAGACGTGAAGGTGGCGAGCAGCGCGGCCAGGACGAGCAGAACCGCACTGGCGCCGAAGGTGGCGCGATGGCCGCTTGTGTCGAACAGCAGGCCGCCGACCACCGCTCCCAGAGTGATGGCAAGCTGGACGATGGCCACCATCAGGCCGCCACCCGCCTCGGCGTCCCGTGGCAGCGTCCTCGCCACCCAGGTCCACCAGCCGACCGGTGCCGACGTGGCGAACAACCCCCAGCAGGCGAGCAGCAGCGCCGTCATCGGCAGAGTCCAGTCAACCGCGACGAGCATCAGGGCGATGAGAGCCATCAGTGCCGGAATGACGGCCAGCGTCCGGTAGAGACCCGTCCTCAGGAAGCCGCCGATCAGGGTGGTGCCGACGAAGCCGGCCGCCCCCATCGCCAGCAGCATGAACGACAAGGTGGAAACGTCGACATGGGCGACCGTTTCCAGGAACGGCCGCAGGTAGGTGAACAGGGTGAACTGCCCCATGAAGAAGACGCTGACCGCAATCATTCCCAACGCAACGACGGGGCGGCCTATCAGCCGGAAGACCGTCACGGGGGATGAACGGCTTTCCGTCCTCATGGACGGAAGACTGACCGCCTGCCAGACGAGGACGATTACGGCGACCGGCACGACCAGAAAGAAAGCTCCGCGCCAGCCGATGAGACCGCCGAGAAAGCTTCCCATCGGTGCGGCGACGACGGTGGCGAGAGCATTGCCGCCGTTGAGGACCGCAAGCGCCCGAGGCACCTGACGGTCGGGGACGAGCCGCATGGCGGTGGCCGCCGACATCGACCAGAAACCGCCGATGGCGACGCCGATGAGGGCCCGGCCCGCCATGAAGGTCAGGTAATTCGGTGCAGCGGCCACAATGGTTCCCGACAGGATCATCAGGACGGTCAATCCCAGAAGCAGATGCTTGCGGTCGAGCGAGCCGGCCAGGGACGAGATGAAAAGGCTGGTCAGCATGGCAAAGGCGCCCGACACGGAAATGGCCTGTCCGGCCTGCCCCTCGGTGATGTGAAGCTCCGACGCTATCGGGGTCAGCAGGCTGACCGGCATGAATTCGGATGCGACCAGGGCGAAGGCGCCGAGGGACAGCGCAAAGACGGCACCCCATGCTGCCGGCTGCGACACGATCCTGTCGGCATCCGAAGAGAATTGAGTTTGCATATTTGCCGAAGTCCAGGGCAGCAACCCCCGTCCGGCGGGCCGCTGGGGGCGCGCCGGTTCGGGGGTGCTCACATTTTTAAAAGGGAAGCGGGAGCCGGGATCAGGCGGACAGGGAAGCGTTGTCGATCACGAAACGGTATTTGACGTCGCCCTTCAGCATCCTCTCATAGGCCGCATTGATGTCCCCGGCGCGGATCAGCTCGATGTCCGCGGTGATGCCGTGCTCGGCACAGAAATCCAGCATCTCCTGCGTTTCGGGGATGCCGCCGATCATCGAGCCGGCGATGGACCGCCGCTTGGTGATCAGGTTGAACACGTTGGGCGAGGGATGCGGCGTGGCCGGCGCACCGACCAGCGTCATCGTTCCATCGCGCTTCAGCAGCACGAGAAAGGCGTCCAGATCGTGCGGAGCCGCCACCGTGTTCAGGATCAGGTCGAAGCTCTTGGCATGGGCGGCCATCTCGCCCTCGTTGCGGGAAACGACGACCTCGTCCGCACCCAGCGCCTTCGCATCCTCCCGCTTGGATTCGGACGTGGTGAAAGCCACCACATGGGCGCCCATCGCGTGGGCCAGCTTGATGCCCATATGGCCGAGGCCGCCGATCCCGACGACGCCGATCTTCTTGCCCGGCCCCGCTTGCCAGTGGCGCAGGGGCGAATAGGTGGTGATGCCGGCGCACAGCAGCGGCGCCACCGCCGCAAGCTGCTCCTCCGGGTGCTTGACGCGCAGAACATAGCGTTCGTGGACGACGATCCGCTGCGAATAGCCGCCCAGCGTGTGACCGGGCGGGTCGTCGGTCGGTCCGTTGTAGGTGCCGACCATGCCGTCGCAGTAATTTTCCAGTCCGGCCTCGCAGTCGTCGCAATGCTGGCAGCTGTCGACCATGCAGCCGACGCCGACCAGATCGCCTTCGCGGAAGCCCTTCACATGGCCGCCGACGGCGGAAACCCGGCCGACGATCTCGTGTCCGGGAACGCAGGGCCACTGCGTGCCGGCCCATTCCGCCCGCACCTGATGCAGGTCCGAATGACAGATGCCGCAATAGGCGATCTCGATCTGCACGTCATGCGGGCCGGGAGCCCGGCGGGCAATGTCCATCGGCTCCAGCGGCCGGTCGGCCGCATGGGCGCCATAGGCTTTTACAGTCATGGGGATACTCCTCGCTTCTCTCGGCTTCTTTTCCGGGACGGGCGGCGTCAGGCGCCGTATTGCTCGTCCGTCACCTTGTCCATCCAGTCGACCGCCTTGCCGTCCAGCTGTTCCTGGATGGCGATGTGCGTCATCGCCATGGTGGGCGAGGCGCCGTGCCAGTGCCGTTCGCCCGGCGCGAACCACACCACGTCACCGGGGCGGATCTCCTCGATGGGGCCGCCCTCGCGCTGGACACGGCCGCAGCCGGCGGTGACGATCAGCGTCTGCCCGAGTGGGTGGGTGTGCCATGCCGTGCGGGCGCCGGGCTCGAAGGTGACGCTGGCGGCGGTCGTGCGGGCCGGCGGGTGCGGCTGGAACAGCGGGTCGATGCGGACCGTACCCGTGAACCAGTCCGCCGGTCCCCTGGTGGATGGCTGCGAGCCGACGCGTGTGATGTCCATGGCCTCGATCCTCCGGTCGTTGCCCGCCGCAGTGCGGCGGTGGTGGCACCAGAGAAGCTAGTCCACGGGACTGTCTGCGATTAGCCCCCCAAAGATGCATGGACTTATGAAGACGCCTCATCAATCCATGTGACGTGTCGCATCCTCGATGTCCGTTCGGAGTTTGGTCAGGCGATGGCGCCTCCGCCATCCACGCGCACCGTTGAGCCGGTGGCAAAGGGGGTTGTGAGGAGGAACAGCACGGCGTTGGCGATATCCTCGGCCTGACCGATCCGGCGGGCGGGCAGGCGCTGGGCGGCACCGGCGAACATCGCCTCCCGCTTCTCCGCCGGCAGGCCGGACCACAGCGGTGTCGCGATCAGGCCCGGCGAAACGGCATTGACGCGGACCGGGGCGAGTTCCAGAGCCAGCCCGCGGGCCAGCGCCTCCAGCGCTGCGTTGATGGCCCCCTGCAGAACGGAGGTCGCGGAGGGCCTGACGCTGAGAAAGCCCGACACGAAGGTCAGCGATCCGGTCTCGCTGATTTTGGCGGCGCGGGCGACGTGGTAGGCGCCCCAGAATTTGCTGTCCATCGCGGTCCGGGCATCGGCGACGGCAAGGCCGCGCACCGGCCCGCCGGGCGTCTGCGCCGCGGAGACGACGACATGGTCCCAGGCCGGCTCTTCGGCGAAGAAGCGTTCGACCGCCTCCAGGTCGCGGGTGTCGAGCACGACGGCGCGTGCGTTGCCGCCGATTGCGGCGACCGCGGGGTCGAGCTTGTCGCGCGACCTTGAGGCGATGGTGACCGAAGCGCCTGCTTCGGCAGCGGCCGTGGCGGTCGCCAGACCGATGCCGGAGCTGCCGCCGACCACCAGCACGCGCGTGTTCTTCAAGCTGTCTGACATGGTGTATTTCCTTCAGGGGTGGATTGGAAGGAAATCTAGAACCTCTCCGGATTGCGCAGTATCCTCGACCTGATCGATATACTCTCCACCGAATAGAAAGAATGCGGCGGGCATGCTGGGTGATCTCGATGAGCTGCGCACCTTTGTCCGCATCGTCGCCGCGGGCAGTCTGTCCGCCGCCGGCCGCGAGATGAATCTGGCGCTGAGTGTGGTCAGCAAGCGGCTGGCATCGCTGGAGCGGCGGACCGACACACGGTTGGTAGCCCGCAGCACCCGGCGCCTCGCCCTGACGGAGGAGGGGCAGCGGCTGTACCGGCATGCCCAGCGCATCCTCGCCGAGGTCGCTGAGGCCGAGGAGGCTCTCAGCCATGGCCGCGTCGAGCCGCAGGGCGTTCTGCGGGTGGGAGCGCCGGCGGCCTTGGGCCGCATGCATGTCGGCCCGGTCTGCCGCGAGCTTGTCCAGGCTTATCCGCGGATTTCGGTCGACCTCCGCCTGACCGACCGCATGGTCGATCTGATCGACGAGGGGCTGGACGTGGCGGTGCGGATCGGGGCGCCCAGGGATTCGGCGCTGGTCATGCGCAGGCTGGCCGACAATCACCGGATCCTGGTCGGTGCGTCGGCCTATCTGGAGCGTCGCGGCTGGCCCGCCTCGCCACGGGATTTGGAGAGCCACGACTGCATCCAGTATCGCGGCACCGGTGGGCGCTGGCGCCTGCTGGGACCCGGCGGTGCGGTGGTCGAACTGGACACCGCATCCCGCCTGCGCTGCGACAATGGTGACGTCGCCCAGGATTGGGCGCTTGCCGGCTGCGGCCTCATGTGGAAGTCGCGGATCGACGTTGAGGACGACCTTGCCGCCGGCAGGCTGGTGCGGGTGCTGCCGGACTGGCATGGCGACCCCGCACCGGTCTGTGCGCTGTTCCCCTCGCAACGGCAGTTGCCGACGCGCGTGCGCCTGTTCCTCGAAGCCATGGCGCGCCGGCTGAACCGGGAGGAGGCGGGCTGATAATTGCCGGTCGGGGTGCCTCAGCCGACCCGCTCGATGGCGATGGCCGTGGCCTCGCCGCCGCCGATGCAGAGGGAGGCCACGCCCCGTGTCAGTCCGCGCGCCGCCAGGGCATGCAGCAGCGTCACGATCAGCCGCGCCCCGGTGGCGCCGATCGGGTGGCCGAGCGCGCAGGCCCCGCCATTGACGTTCAACCGCTCGGGATCGATCTCCAGGTCGCGCTGTGCCGCCATGGCGACGACGGCGAAGGCCTCGTTGATCTCGAACAGATCGACCTCGCCCACCGACCAGCCGACCTTGTCCAGCAGTTTGCGGATCGCCGGGATCGGAGCGGTGGTGAACCAGGCCGGATCCTGGCTGTGGGTGGCGTGCCCGCGGATCTCCGCCAGAATCGGCAATCCGGCGGCCTCGGCCACCGAACGCCGGGTCAGCACCAGTGCCGCGGCACCGTCCGCATTGGCCGACGAACTGGCGGCGGTGATCGTCCCGTCGCGGCGGAAGGCGGGCTTCAGCGCCGGGATCTTGTCGGGGGAGACCTTCAGCGGGTTCTCGTCCTGCGCGACCAGCCGCTCGCCGCCCTTGGCAGGAACCGTGACCGGCACGATCTCCGCCGCGAAGGCACCGCTTTCGACCGCCGCACGGGCGCGGGTCAGCGTCCGGGCGGCGTAGGTGTCCTGCTCGGCGCGGGTAAAGCCGTAGGCTTCGGCCGTCGCCTCGCCGAAATCGCCCATGGCGCGGCCACCCTCATAGGCGTCCTCCAACCCGTCCAGCATCATGTGGTCCAGCAGCCGGTCATGGCCGATGCGGTATCCGCCGCGGGCCTTCGCCAGCAGGTAGGGGGCGTTCGTCATCGACTCCATGCCGCCGGCCACGACGATGTCGGCCGACCCGGCGCGGATCAGGTCATGGGCCAGCATGGTCGCCTTCATGCCCGACCCGCAGACCTTGTTGACCGTGGTCGCTCCGGTCGCATCGGGCAGCCCGGCGCCGCGGGCTGCCTGCCGGGCCGGTGCCTGCCCTTGCCCGGCGGGCAGGACGCAACCGAACAGCAGCTCGTCGATGCTGTCGGGCGGCAAGCCGGCACGCTCCACCGCCGCGGCGATGGCGCGGGCGCCGAGAACCGGGGCCGGCAGCGCCGACAGCTCTCCCTGGAAGCGGCCCAGCGGCGTGCGGACGGCAGACACGATGACGACGGGGTCGTGGGTCGAAGCGGTGTGCATGTTGCGGTCTCCGGATCAGTGGCCCGGCTGGGGCGACGTTTAAATGACGAGTATCATGTTTGCATAATTGATGATGATCGTCATATAATTTGTCAACGGGTCTCCCATCGCTTTGCGGGGACGCTTCTCAGGGTCGGGTCAGGGAAGGTGCATCATGCGGGTGAGCAAGGAGCAGGCGGCGGAGAACCGGCGCCGTGTCGTCGAGGTGGCGAGCGCGCTGTTCCGCGAGCGCGGCTTCAACGGGATCGGTGTCGCCGACCTGATGAAGGAGGCCGGACTGACCCACGGCGGCTTCTACGGCCAGTTCGCCTCGAAGGAGGATCTGGCGGCGGAGGCCTGCGCCCACGCGATGGAGGTGGCGGCGGAGCGCTGGCGCGTGTCGGCGGAGACGAAGGGGGACGAGGCTCTAACGGCGCTGCTGGACAGCTATTTGTCTCCGCGCCACCGCGACCGCAGTGCCGCCGGCTGCCCAATCGCCGCACTCGGAATCGATGTGGCCCGTCAGGGCGGGGTGGCGCGGAGCGCCTTCACCCGCGGACTGCGGCCCTTCCTCGACGGCTTGAGCCGCCTCGTTCCGGGCCGCTCGGCGGAGGCGAAGCGGAAGGCGGCGCTGACCACCCTGTCTGAGATGGTCGGCGCCCTGATCCTCGCGCGTGCCGTCGACGATCCCGCCCTGTCGGAAGAGATCCTGGAGGCGGCACGCACGAGCCTTGGCCGGCCTCCCGGCAAGCCGGAGGCCGGCGACGCCTGAGCGCCGTTGCGTCGATCAGGCGATGCGGCGGAGCAGTTCGATGCGCAGCGGCTCGCCCAGCAGCGCATCGAACTGCGCGGCAAGGCCGGTGAAGGCCGCAGCCTTCGCATGGGTGTCGAGTGCCGCCTGATCCTGCCAGATCTCGTACATCACGACGGTGCCGGGCTTTTCACGGCTGACATGGGCGGAGTAGGCGAGGCAGCCCGGCTCCTTCAGCACGTCCGGAACGATGGCGGTGATGGCGTCGGCCAGTGCCTGCTCCTGGCCGGGCTTGGCGACCAGATAGGCGACGAGTTGAACCTGCTCGCTCGGCGGAGTGGTCATGGAGGTCTTTCCCCTGATGGATGGTTGGGACTGAGGCTTCGCAGCGCCGGAATCCGACCGATCCTCGCCCGCTGGGCGGCGGCTGGCAACCCGGCCCCTTGGCCTGTGACCAAGGAATAGACCGGGCAAATCGAAATCGGAAATGCGGAGTTGCGATTTCAATCAGAAGAAAATCCCATCGATCCCAAGCCGCTTGCCTATGGGGTATGCCATTTCAGACGGCGCGGGCAGCGTGACGATGGGCTTTCCCGCCCTGTTGTCGACGGATTGCCCATCCAACGCTTCTGGAGCCTATGGTTTTTGCCGAACGCAGCGCGCAAGCGCCAGCTGACCGCCGCCGAACGGGGCGCCATGCCGTCATTCTCCTTCTTTGCCTTCTCGCCATCGGCATTTCCATCCTCGCGGCGGCCGGCTCCGCCGTCGCGCAGTCGCCGCTGACGACGTCGGCCCCGGCAGCGGCCTCGGCGCCGGACCCGGCCCCGAACCCAAAGGAGATCGGCCGTCTGGTCGATTCGTTGGAGAACCCGGCCAAGCGCGAGGAATTGCTGGAGCAGCTGAAGGCATTGCAGCAGGTCGAACAGGCCACTAAGCCCGAGCGCGATACCGAGCGCCTCGGCACGCGCCTGCTGACGGTGCTGACGGCACGGCTGGACAATCTGGGGGAGGAGGTCCGGACGACCGGTGAGGTGGTGCTGGCCGCGCCGCAGGGGATGCGCTGGCTGCAGCGGCAGGCGCTGGACCCGGCCAAGCGCGCGACCTGGGCCTGGCTGTTCGCCGAACTCGCCCTTGTCCTTGTCGCCGGGCACAGCATCAGGCTGATCACGATCCGGCTATTGAGCCGGCCGCGGTCGATCCTGGCGGCACGGCCCTTCCAGTCTGCCATCGCCAAGATCCCCTTGCTGCTGGTCCGCGCCCTGATGGATCTGGCACCCATCGCCGCCTTCGCCTTTGCCGGCTTCGGCGTTCTGGTGCTGATCGACCCGCCGGCGACGGTGCGGTTGCTCGGGGTCGCCTTCCTGAACGCCAGCCTGTTCGTGCAGGTCGTGCTTCTGGTGATGCGCGGGCTGTTGTCGCCGCGCTCCACCAACCTGCGGCTTATCCCGATGAGCGACGCATCGGCACGGCGTCTCCTGATGTGGAGCCGGGCCATCGCCGCCACCACCGTCTACGGCCTGTTCGCAGCCGGGACCGTGCGCACGCTCGGGCTGCCGGAACAGTCCTACGACACGCTGGTGAAGCTGGTCGGGCTTGCCGATGCCGTCATGCTGACCGCGCTTGTCCTGCAAAGCCGCGTCGCCGTCGCGTCCTGGCTGCGCGGGGAGATTTCGGCCGCCCCGTCGGTTCCGGATCAGGAGCAGGGGGGAGCGCACGCGACGAGGACCACGCGCCCCGGCCGCCTTCTGCGCGCGGCCGGACGGCGTCTGGCCAATGTCTGGCATGCAGTTGCCATCCTCTACATCGTCGCGTTGTTCGGCATCTGGGCGCTGGAGGTCGAGGGAGGGCTGTTGTTCGTCCTGCGGGCAACCGCCGTGTCGATGGCGGTGATCGCCATCGCCCGGATCGTTGGTCGCGGGATCGCCCAGGGCTCCGCGGCACTGCGGCGGCGGTTGGATCGCCAGCGCTCGACCTGGGGCGAGCAACGGATAAAGCGCTATGTCGGGCCGGGCACCCGGCTGCTGCACTGGTCGGTCGCAGTTTTGACCGCTCTGGTGGTGCTGGATGCCTGGGGGCTGGACATCCGGGGGGCGGTTGAAACCGCCCTGGGCTGGCGGTTCGTCGCCTCGAGCCTTGCCATCCTGCTGGTGGCCGGCATCGCGCTCGCGGTGTGGGAACTGACGAACGCCGTCATTGAGCGGAACCTCGCCACCACCGACCGCAACGGCCACACCATCCAGCGCAGCGCCCGCATCCGCACGCTGCTGCCGCTGCTGCGCAATGCGCTGATGGTGCTGCTGACCACCTTCGTGACGCTGATCGCCCTGTCGGAACTGGGGCTGGACATCGGGCCGCTGCTGGCCGGTGCCGGCGTTGTCGGCCTTGCCGTCGGCTTCGGCGCGCAGACGCTGGTGAAGGACGTCATCACCGGCCTGTTCATCCTGTTCGAGGACACCATCTCGGTCGGCGATGTGGTGAATGTCGGCGGCAAGGGCGGTCTGGTGGAGGGCATCACCATTCGCACAATCCGCCTGCGCGATTTCGACGGAACGGTGCACACGGTGCCGTTCAGTGCGGTGACCAGCATTTCCAACATGACCAAGGACTTCAGCTATTACGTCTTCGACGTCACCGTGGCCTATCGCGAGAATGTCGACCGCGTCGTGTCGGTTCTGCACGAGATCGGGGCGGGGATGCGCGCCGATCCGCGCTTCGCGCCCCTGATCCTCGAGCCGCTGGAGGTACTGGGCATCGACGCATTCCAGGAATCCGCTGTACTGGTCAAGGCGCGGATCAAGACCCTGCCGATCCAGCAATGGACTGTCGGTCGAGAGTTCAACGGCCGCATGAAGAAGCGGTTCGGCGAACTGGGGATCGCCATCCCGTTCCCGCAACGCATCCTGCACATGGCACCGAATGGAATGCCCAAGGCAAACGCTTACGGCGAAGCGGCTGAGTGAAGCCTCGCCGCGCACAGGAATTTGGATCGCGACCACTGACCGAAAGAGCGCGTCGCTTACCGCGATTCGATGTCGAGCCTGCATAGAAGGGTATGTTTCTTTTTTGCGCAGCATCAGCGCTAAGAGTTAGAATAGTTTAAAATGGAGATCAGTGTCCCGATGGTTAAGGCTTTCTCCGATGGAGACAACGGGCATGCTGCAGATCGCTTTTCGTAGCCGGTTGACACAGTTGCTGACCTACACCGACATTCAAAGATTGTGCTTGAACGCTGCCAGGAACAACCGGGAGGCCGGAGTCACCGGCTTCATGGTCGAATGCGGCGGGGTGTTCATCGCGTCGCTGGAAGGAGACACCCGGGCGGTCGACGTAACATTCGACCGCATTCGTCGAGACGTGCGTCACGACAATGTGGAGGTCGTGTTTTGCGAAAAAGATATTGAGCGGCGACGGTTCGGGACATGGGCGATGAACGTCATGTTCCTGGATGACGATGCGTTCTGGCAAACGGTGTTCCGGTCGGACTTCTCCTGTGACGGGATGCTGTCCCGCCAGGCGCTGGAACCGACCTTCGCCGTCGGGCTGCTTGCCGTGGCGTACCGTTACGCCTGTTCACGAGCCAATATCGTGCCGGTTTCGACGAACGGCAGATCGGGACGCATCCCGCGGATCGGGCACATGTTCCGGCGCTGACGGGAAGACTTTCCGCACTGCCGCGTGTGCCTGAGTGGCGCTCTCACAGCTTTCCGCTCAATCGGATCCTCCGGCCCGCCCCGAAAAATGGCCTAGGGTGCCAACCATGATCGTTCGCGCCCCCAACAACGCTGTTGACCAAAGCTGTATTATCCATCATACAGGTTCCTGTCTGATGAATGGACAGCATTGGGTCCCGGTGGGACGGTGTCCGGTGGAAGGGGAGGCGGAGTGCTGTGAAGTCGGCGGTCGAACCCCTGAAGGCTCGCAGGATCTATCTGCTGCTGCGCGACCGCATCGTCGCCGGCGAACTGCCGCCGGGCGCGCGCCTGCCGGGCGAACCGGCTCTGGCCGCCGAACATGCCGTGTCCCGCGTCACCGTGCGCCGGGCGCTGGACCTTCTGGACAAGGAAGGGCTGGTGCAGCGCAAAGCGGGGTCCGGCACCTTCGTCCACGACACGCGCACCGTCCGGCCCATCGTTGCCGACCTGTCCAATGTGCTGTCGCACCTGATCGACATGGGCCGCAGCACCGACGTCAGGCTGCTGTCCTTCGGTTATGGCGTGCCGCCTGAATCGATTGCCGAAAGCCTGGGCCTGAAACCCGGCGAGCGGGCGCAGCGGTCGGTGCGCGTGCGCCTGATCGACGGGGAGCCTTTCTCCTACCTGACCACCCATGTGCCGGAATGGATCGGCCTGACCTATTCGGAGGCGGAACTGGCAGCGCGCCCGCTGCTGGAACTGATCGAACGGTCGGGCGTGACGACGGAACGCGCGACCCAGGCGATCAACGCCACGCTGGCCGGTCCGGAAGCGGCGGCGGCGCTGGATCTGGAGATCGGCTCGCCGCTGCTGACCCTGACCCGCATCGTCTACGAGCCGTCGGGCCGCGGCGTGGAACATCTCCACGCGCTGTACCGGCCCGACCGCTACAGCTTCCACATGGATCTGGTGCGCACCGGCAGCGACGGCGAACGGCGCTGGAGCCCGGCGCTCGGCTGGCCGCGCGCTGCCGACAAGAACAGGGCTGACAAGACCAAGACCGACAAAAGCAAATCCGAGAAAAGCAAATCGGGCGAAAAGCCCACCCGCACCCCGCGGGTCATCAAACAGAGGAGTTGAGCGTTATGGGACGTTCGGTTCAGGACTCCACCCTCGCCGGCATTTCCCGCCGCACGGTTTTGAAGGCCGGTGCCGCGGCCGCCGCCGTCACCGCGCTGCCGTTTGCCGCCCCTTCGGTCCTGCGGGCGCAGACCCCGGGGGTGAAGATCGGCATCCTCCAGCCGGTGACCGGGGCGCTGGCCCATGACGGCGACCTCGGCCGGGCCGGTGCGGAGATGGCGATCAACGAGATCAACGCGGCCGGCGGCATCAAGTCGCTGGGCGGCGCCAAGCTGGAAATGCTGTTCGGCGACGCCCGCTCGACCCCCGAAGCCGGCACGCAGGAGGTCGAGCGCATGCAGGCCGAAGGCGTGTCCGCCATCGTCGGCGGCTTCGCCAGCCCGATCTGCCTTGCCGCCTCGCAGGCGGCTGCACGCTACGATCTGCCCTATCTGGTCGATGTCGGCGTATCGGACCAGATCATGTCGCGCGGCCTGACCAACACCTTCCGCTTCAGCCCCGGCTTCGGCAAGGTCACCCAGGTGGCGCTCGACAACCTGACCGCCATCAACGACAAGGCGGGCAAGCCGGCCAAGACTGTGGTGCTGGTGCATGAGGACGGGCTGTTCGGCTCCGGCCTCGCCAAGCTGCTGCAAAGCGAACTGCCCAAGCGCGGCTTCGAGATTCTGGAGACCATCGCCCACCCGACCCCGGCGCGCGACATGTCCAACGTGGCTCTGCGCATCCGCTCGCTGAACCCCGATCTGGTGATCCCGTCCAATTACTATGGCGAGTTCGTGCTGCTCGCCCGCACCATGCAGCAGCAGCGGATCAAGCCGAAGGGCATCTATGCCATCCTGGGCGGGGCGGCGTCGAACGGACGTTTCGTCAAGGAATTCCCGCAGGCTGCCCAAAACGTCATCGACTGCAACCACTGGCACGATCCGAAGAACCCGAAGGCGCTGGCGCTCCGCAAGGCGGTGGAAGGGCAGGGCAAGTCCTTCGCCTATAATGTCTCGCTGAACTATTCGAACGTCCTGCTGCTGGCCGACGCCATCGAGCGCGCAGGCTCGACCGACCGCAAGAAGATCATCGAGGCGCTGAACGCCTCCACCTTCGCCGGCCATATCATGCCCTACGGCCCGACCAAGTTCGTCAACGGCCAGAACGAGGGCGCCACCCCGATCAACACCCAGATCCAGGGTGAGGACATCAAGGCGATCTTCCCTGAAGCATTCGCCGAGGCGAAGGCCAACTTCCCGGCGGCCTGATCCGTTTTTCGCCGTCGCACCTCCGCATTCCCCCATCCGTCCGGGTCGCCGCGAGCCGACCGACCCGGCGCGGGTGAGGGACCATTCCCCTCATGCGCGGGCTGCCATGTATTCACCTCAGATCATCCTGGAAGCGGCGCTGAACGGTCTGATGACCGGTGCGGTCTATGCCCTGATCGCGCTCGGCCTGACCCTGATCTACGGCGTGCTCCACATCATCAACTTCGCCCATGGCGCGCTTCTGACCTGCGCCATGTTCGCGGTCTGGATCGCCTGGGCGTGGTTGGGAATGGACCCTTATCTGGCCATCCTGCCGCTGGTGCCGCTGATGTTCGTGCTCGGCTATGGCCTGCAGCGCTTCGTCATCGGGCCGGCCAGCCATGGCGACGACGGCAACATCCTGCTGGTCACGCTTGGCCTGTCCATCGTGTTGGAGAATGTGCTGCTGGCGGTGTTCCAGTCCGACACCCGCACGCTCGACACCGACTATTCCTTTCAGGTGGTGGCCTTGGGGCCGCTGCTGCTCAGCTACCCGCGGCTGATCGGGCTGGGCGTCGCCGTGGTGGTCACCGGCCTCTTGTGGCTGGTTCTGAACCGCACCGACACCGGCAAGGCCATCCGCGCGGTCGCCAAGGAAAAGCTCGGCGCCAATCTGGTCGGCATCGACGTGCCGCATGTCTATGCCGTCACCTTCGGCCTGGGCTGCGCCTGTCTTGCCGTCGCGGCGGGGCTGCTGATGCCGACCTTCTACGTCAACCCGCGCATCGGCGGCGCCTTCGTGCTGGTCGCCTTCACCGTGGTGGTGCTGGGCGGCATGGGCTCGCTGCCCGGCGCGCTGCTGGGCGGCCTGTTCATCGGCGTGGTGGAGAGCCTGTGCGGCCTGTTCCTGGGCGACAGCCTGGGCCAGATCGGCATCTTCCTGATCTTCATCGCCGTGCTGCTGGTGCGGCCGACCGGACTGTTCGGAGCCAAGGCATGACCGCGCGCGACCTGATCCCGATCGCCGTCCTCACCCTCCTGGCGGCGCTGCTGCCGCTGGTGGTGACCTCCAGCCCGGTGCTGAACTTCCTGGTCTTCATGCTGATCGTGGCGCTGGGCGCGCAGGGCTGGAACATCCTGGGCGGCTTCGGCGGCCAGTTCAGCTTCGGTCATGCCGCCTTCTTCGGCACCGGCGCCTATGTGACGGCGATCCTGCAAGTGCGCTACGGCGTCAACGCCTGGGCCGGTCTGGTGCTGGCCGTGGCGGCCGGTGCGGCGGTCGGCTGGGTCATCGGCTTCCTCAGCTTCCGGTCGGGACTGCGCGGCTCCTACTTCGCGCTGGTGACGCTGGCTTTCGCCGAGGTGTTCCGCATCCTCGCCAATGCCGCGTCGTTCACCGGCGGTGCGGCGGGGATGCTGATCAAGCTGGATGTCCGTGCCGCCAACCTGCAATTCGACGACCGCGCCGTCTTCTACTGGCTGGTGCTGGCCTTCGTTGCCGCAGTGCTGCTGCTGACGCGCTGGATCCAGCGCTCCCGCTTCGGGGCGCAACTGGTGGCGGTGCGCGAGAACGAGGACGCGGCCAAGGCGTTGGGCGTCAATTCCCTGACGGTGAAGCTGCGCGCCATCGCCCTGTCGGGTGGGGTGACGGCGCTGTCCGGCTGCCTTTATGCCCAATACTTCCTCTACATCGACGCCAACATCGCCTATGGCAGCTGGATTTCGGTGGAGCTTCTGCTGGCCCCGATCATCGGCGGCGTCGGCACCGTCTTCGGCCCGGTGGTGGGGGCGCTGACCCTGCACGGGCTGGGCGAGGTCGCCAAGCAGTTCGCCGGCCGCATCCCCGGCATCGACCTGATCGTCTTCGGCGGCGTGCTGGTGCTGGCCGTGGCCTTTGCCCGCGGCGGCATCCTGGGCCTGCTGGAACGGCTGCGCGACCGCGGCCGCGGGATGGTCACGCGCGGACCCAAGGAGGTTTCCCATGCTGGCCGTTGATGGCGTCTCCAAGAGGTTCGGCGGGCTGATGGCGGTGGACAGCGCCACGCTGTCGCTGCAACCCGGCGGCATCGTCGGGCTGATCGGCCCGAACGGTGCCGGTAAGACCACTTTGTTCTCGATGATCTCCGGCTTCGTCGCCCCGACCGACGGACGCATCCGTTTCGAGGGCACCGACATCACCGCCGAGGAGCCGCACCGCCGGGCCGAGCGTGGCATCGGCCGCACCTTCCAGATCGTCCAGCCCTTCGCCGGGCTGACGGTGTGCGAGAACATCGCGGTCGGCGCTTATCTGCGCCATGCCAGACGCGCCGACGCCACCGCCAAGGCGCGCGACGTGGCGCGCCGCGTCGGGCTGGGTGCCGAGCTTGACCGACCAGCCGGCGGGCTGACAGTGGCCGGGCGCAAGCGGCTTGAGCTGGCCCGCGCGCTCGCCACCGAGCCGAAGCTGCTGCTGCTGGACGAGGTGCTGGCCGGGCTGAACCCGTCGGAGATCCGCGACATCATCCCGGTGATCCGGAGCATCCGCGACGAAGGGGTGACGATCCTGATGATCGAACACGTCATGCAGGCGGTGATGAACCTGTGCGAGCGCGTCTATGTGCTGGCACAGGGCCGCATGATCGCGGAGGGGCCGCCCGCCGTCGTCTGTGCCGATGCCCGCGTGATCGAGGCCTATCTCGGCCACGGCGCCGCCGCCCGGCTGAAGGCGGAGGGGGCGGCACATGGCTGAACAGCTATTGGAAATCCGCGGGTTGAAGACCGGCT
Source organism: Azospirillum sp. A23 (assembly GCF_042938965.1). Lineage (NCBI taxonomy): Bacteria > Pseudomonadati > Pseudomonadota > Alphaproteobacteria > Rhodospirillales > Azospirillaceae > Azospirillum > Azospirillum sp. A23. The sequence goes on from NZ_CP170666.1 coordinate 591,903, forward strand.
ATGGCGCCACCGAGGTGCTGCGCGGGATCGACATGGCCGTCCATGCCGGCGAGATCGTCACGGTGCTGGGTTCCAACGGCGTCGGCAAGACGACGCTGAACAAGGTGCTGTCGGGCGTGCTGCCGCCCTGGACAGGGGAGATCCGCTTCGGCGGCACCCGCATCGACGGCAAATCCGCCGCGCGTATCGTGGAAGAAGGGCTGATCCAGGTGCCGGAAGGCCGCAAGATCTTCCCCAACCTGTCGATCCGCGAAAATCTGGAACTCGGCAGCTACCGCCGCGGCAAGCCGAACCGGGCACGGAACCTGGAGCGCATCTTCGCGACCTTCCCCCGTTTGAAGGAGCGCGAGGCGCAGTTCGCCGGAACCCTGTCCGGCGGCGAGCAGCAGATGCTGGCCATCGGCCGCGGCATGATGGCCGAGCCGCTGCTGCTGATCCTCGACGAGCCGTCGCTCGGCCTTTCGCCCCTGGTGGTGGAGGAGATGTTCGGGCTGATCCGCAGGCTGAATGCCGACGGGCTGGCGATCCTGCTGGTGGAGCAGAACGTCGTACAGTCGCTGGAGGTCGCCCGCCGGGCCTACATCCTTGAGAACGGCGTCTTCGCGCTGTCGGGACCGTCCGACGAGATCGCGCGCGACCCCGAACTGAAACGCACCTATCTCGGCCTCTGAGGGGCCGTCCGCCTGGGAGCGGTGACATGACAAGCCTGTCCTTCGACGTGAAGCCGGCGAGCGAGCTGCTCGCCGCCGCCCGCCCCTCCTGGCTCGACCGCTGGGGCGCCTTCGCCGCCGGCCTGACCTTCGCCGACCTGCCGGCCCCGGTGGTGGAGCGGGCCAAGCTGGTGCTGCTCGACTGCATCGGCGTGATCGCCGTCGGCATGCAGGAACCGGAATGCCGCGCGCTGGTCGGCCGGATGGCCCGGACCGCCGGTGCCGGGGATTGCCCGGCCATCGGTTCGGGCCATGGCTTCCCCGCCGGCTCGGCCGCCTTCCTCAACGGCCTCGCCGGGACCATGCTGGAGCTGGACGAGGGCAACCAGTATGCCCGCGGCCATCCGGGGATCCATGTGCTGCCGGCGGTGCTGGCCGCCGGGCCGCGGCTGACCTCCTCCGGTGCCGATCTGCTGACCGCGCTGGCGCTGGGGTACGAGATCGGCTCGCGCATCGGCATCGCCGCCAAGCTGCTGGTCACCACACACCCGCACGGCACCTGGGGCACGGCGGGCGCGGCGCTGGCGGTGGCGCACCTGAACCGGGCCGACGCGGCGGCGATGATCGAGACGATCAACATCGCCTCCACCCTCGGTCTCGCCACCAGCCGGCGGACGATGCTGGAGGGCGGCACCGTGCGCAACGCCTATGCCGGCGTGTCGAACCAGCTGGGCCTGACCGCCTGGGATCTGGCGGCCAGCGGCATCATCGGCGAGACCGACGGGGTGGGCAGCGTGTTCGGCGGCGTCATCGCCCGCGATTTCCGGCCGGACCTGATGATCGACGAACTGGGCGAGCGCTGGGAGATCGCCCGCAACTACTTCAAGCGCCACGCCGCCTGCCGCTACACGCACGGCGCGCTCGATGCGCTGGGGGAGATTGTGGCGCAGGCCGGCGGGCGGATCGCGCCGGAGCAGGTCGCCTCCATCGAGGTCGACACCTATGTCTGGGCCGCCCAGCTGAATGGGCCAGAACCGAAGAACATGCTGGCGGCGAAATTCTCGCTGCCCTTCGCGCTGGCGACCTTCCTCGCCAACGGGGCGGCGACGCCCGACGCCTTCCGCGACGAGGCCCGGCAGGCCCAGGCCACCCGCGATCTCGCCCGCCGGGTGACGGTGCGCGAAGATGTCGGCCTGACCGCCCGCCTTCCCGGACTGCGCCCGGCCCGCGTCCGCCTGACGCTCGCCGATGGCCGCAGCTTCGCGGCGGAGGCGCTGACCAACAAGGGCGACACCGAGGATCCCTACAGCCCCGACGAGGTGCGGGCGAAGTTCGCCGAACTTGCCGGCCCGGTCTGGGGCGCTTCGCACGCCGCCGCCATCGCCGACTGCGTCGAGTCCATCGACCGCGCGGCCGATCTTTCAACCCTGACCCGGCTTCTGTCGGCGCCTGCCGCCGCCGGGGGGAGCGTCTGAGATGACCATGCCCGACCTCAGCTTCAAACAGCGGCTTTCCGAAAACCGCGTCGTGCTGGCTCCCGGCGTCTATGACGCGTTCACCGCGTCGATGGCCACCGCCGCCGGTTTCGAGGCGCTGTATTTGTCCGGTGCGGCCATCGCCTACACCCGGCTGGGCCGTCCCGACATCGGGCTGGTTTCGGTCAGCGAGGTGGCCGACACCATCGCCCTGGTGCGCGACCGCGTGCCGACGCCGCTGATCGTCGATGCCGACACCGGCTACGGCAACGCGCTCAACGTGCAGCGCACCGTGCGCATGTTCGAGCGCGCCGGCGCCACCGCGTTGCAGCTTGAGGACCAGAGCTTTCCCAAGCGCTGCGGCCACCTGACCGACAAGGCGGTGATCCCGGCCGGCGAGATGGCCGGCAAGATCAAGGCGGCGGTCGATGCCCGCGCCAGCGAAGGCACGCTCATCGTCGCCCGCACCGATGCGGTGGCGGTGGAAGGCGTTTCGGCCGCCCTCGACCGCGCCCGCCTTTATGTCGAGGCCGGGGCCGACGTGCTGTTCGTCGAGGCGCCTAAAAGCCGCGAGCAGCTGTCCGCCATCGCCACCGACCTGGGCGGCATCCGTCCGCTGCTTGCCAACATGGTGGAGGGTGGGCAGACGCCGATCAGCTCCGCCGCCGATCTGGCCGAGCTGGGCTACCGGCTGGTGATCTTCCCCGGCGGAATCGTGCGAGCGCTCGCTCGGCAAGCGCAGGACTATTACGGCTCGCTGGCGCAGCACGGCACCACCCAGCCCTTCCGTGACCGTATGTTCGACTTCAACGCGCTGAACGACCTGATCGGTACGCCGGAGATGCTGGCGCTCGGCGAAACCTATAAGGACTTTGGCCCCGCCAAGCGGGAGGACGCAGCATGACCACCAGAACCACCGCAATCGACCCCGTCACGCTGGCCGTCCTGAAGGGCCGGCTGGAGCAGATCGCCGACGAGATGGATGCGACGCTCTACCGCTCCGCCTTCAACCCGATTATCGCCGAGGCGCGCGACGCCTGCCACGGCCTCTACCATGCCGAGACCGGCGCCACGCTGGTGCAGGGCACCAACGGCCTGCCGATCTTCGTCGGCGCCATGGCCTTCGCGGTCAAGGCGGTGATCGACAAGGTGGCGAAAGAGGGCGACCTCCACCCGGACGACATCTTCCTGTTCAACGATCCCTATGACGGCGGCACCCACCTGAACGACTTCCGTCTGGTGCGGCCGATCTTCCGGCAGGGAAAGCTGTTCTGCTGGATGGCGTCGGTCGGTCACTGGCTCGACATCGGCGGCAATGTGCCGGGCAACTTCAACGCCCGCGCCACCGACAGCTTCCAGGAGGGCGTCCGCATTCCGCCGGTGAAGCTGGTCAAGGCGGGCGCGATGAACCACGACCTGCTGGCGATCCTCGCCGCCAATTCCCGTGTGCCGGTGTCGAATTACGGCGACCTCAACGGCCAGCTGAATGCGCTGGATCTGGGCGTGCGCCGCCTGACCGAGCTGCTGGACGAGCATGGCGAGGAGACGGTCGCCGCCGCCTTCGACGCCTTCACCGCGCGGGCCGACGCGCTGATGCGCAGCGCCGTGTCCAAGCTGCCGGACGGCGTCTACAGCTTCGAGGATTATCTCGACAATGACGGCATCACGGCGGACCGGCTGCTCATCGCGCTGGACCTGACGATTGCCGGCGACCGGATGACGCTGGACTTTTCGCGGTCGTCGGCCCCCTGCGCCGGGCCGCTGAACATCGCCTATTCCACCGCGGTTGCCTGCTGCTACGTCGCGCTGAAGCATGTCTTCACCGACGTGCCGGCCAATGCCGGCTGCCTCAACCCGATCACCTTCGTCATTCCGGAAAGCACGCTGCTGGCGGTGAAGCCGCCGAAGCCGGTCGGCGGCTATACCGAAACCATCCTGCGCGTCATCGGCGTGGTGTTCGGCGCGCTGGCGCTCGCCGATCCGGCCCGTGCCACCGCCGCACCCTTCGGCACCATCAACGCGCTGTCGCTGGCCGGCCACCGCAAGGACGGCTCGCGTTGGGTGATGTTCTCCTTCTTCGGCGGCGGCCTGGGCGGCAATCCGGAGACGGACGGGCTGAACCACGCCAACAACCCGATCTCCACCGCCACCATCCCGCCGGTGGAAATCCTCGAAGCCGCCTATCCGGTGATGTTCACCCAATGGGCTCTGCGCCCGGACTCCGCCGGTGCCGGCCTGCATCGCGGTGGGTTGGGGGCCGTCTACGAGATCGAGGCGCTGACCGACGCCGACGTCTTCCTGCTGGGCGAGCGCGGCGTCTTCGCGCCCTTTGGTGTCGCCGGTGGCACCCCGGCGGCGCTGAACCGCTTCACCTGGCAGAGCGACGAGGGCGAGAAGTCGCCGCCGCTCGCCTCCAAGGTCACCGACGTGAAGATCCGCGACGGCCAGCGCGTGAGGCTGGAGACGCCGGGCGGCGGCGGCTGGGGCGACCCGAAGCGGCGCGATGCGGAGGCTGTCGCCCGCGACGTGCGGCTCGGCTACCTCGGCCGTGACGCGGCGCACAGCGCCTATGGCGTGGCGCTGACCGACGACGGCGCGCTCGACATCGCCGCCACCGCGACCTTGCGCGAATCCTCCGCCGCCTGACGATTCCGGGATCCAAGACCATGAGCAACGGTATTTCCAAGGGCGCAATCGTCGGCGTCGATGTCGGCGGCACCTTCACCGACCTGTTCCATTACGACGAGGCGCGCGGCAGCTTCCGCACCGCCAAGGTCCCGTCCAACCGTGGTGACGAGGCGGTCGGCTTCCTGGCCGGTTTGCAGAGCTTCGGCCCGGTGGCGGAACTGGGCTCCATCGTCCACGGCACCACCGTCGGCACCAACGCATTGCTGGAGCGCAAGGGCGCGAAGGTCGGGCTGATCACCACCGCCGGCTTCCGCGACGTGCTGGAGATGCGCCGCCGCGACCGCCGCCACACCTGGGGCCTGTGGGGCGATTTCGTCCCCGTCGTCGACCGCGACATGCGGCTGGAGGTGGCGGAACGCACGCTGGCCGATGGTACCATCCGCACCGGAATCGACCCGGAGGAGGTGCGCGCTTGCGCCCGCCGGCTGGCCGACCAGGGGGCGGAGGCGCTCGCCATCGTCTTCATCAATGCCTACGCCAACCCGGCCAACGAGCTGGCGGCGTTGGAGGCGGCGCGCGAGGTCTGGCCGAACGCCAATCTTGAATGTTCCTCCCGCATCCTGCCGGAAATCCGCGAGTTCGAGCGCACCTCGACCACCGCGCTCAACGCCTATCTCCAGCCGGTGGTCGGCAGCTATCTCGCCAAGCTCGACAACGCGCTGGCCGGCGAAGGGTTCGGCGGACGCTTCCACATCGTGCAGTCGAACGGCGGCGTGATGTCCACCGACACCGCGCGGCGGCTGCCGGTGCGCACCGCCCTGTCGGGACCGGCGGCCGGCGTGATCGCCGCGGCGGCGATCTCCAAGGCGGCGGGCTTTCCCAACGTCATCACCGGCGACCTCGGCGGCACCAGCTTCGACGTGTCGCTGGTGGTGGAAGGGCAGACCATGTTGGCGGCCCAGACCACCATCGATTTCGGTCTGGTCGTCCGCACCCCGATGATCGAGATCACCACCATCGGTGCAGGCGGCGGCTCCATCGCCGGGGTCGATCCCGGCGGCATGCTCCAGGTCGGGCCGGAGAGCGCCGGCTCCAGGCCGGGGCCGGTCTGCTACGGCCAGGGCAACACCCGCCCGACCCTGACCGACGCCAATGTCCTGCTCGGCCGCATCAATGCCGAACGTCCCATCGGCGGCAAGCTGGCGCGGCTGGACGTCGATGCCGCCCGCACGGCCATCGCCACCCATGTCGCCGGGCCGCTCGGCCTCGATGTCATGGCGGCGGCGGAAGCCGTGGTGCGCATCGCCAACAGCAAGATGGCCGGCGCCATCCGTCTCGTCTCCATCGAGCGCGGCCACGATCCGGCCAAGTTCGCCGCCGTGCCCTTCGGCGGCGGCGGGGCGCTGCATGTCGGCGCGCTGATCAAGGAGGTCGGCTTGAAGGCGGCGTTGGTGCCGCGCTTCCCCGGCGTGACCTCGGCGCTCGGCTGCGTCATCGCCGACATCCGCCACGATCAGGTGCAGACGGTCAATCTGCCGCTGGCTGGCATCGACGCACGCTCGCTCGACCGCCGCATGGTCGAGGAGGCCGCCGCCGCCCGCGCCGTGGTGGAGTCCGCCGGTCTCAGCGTCGAGCGCATCGACCTCGTCTTCGAACTCGACATGCACTACATCGGCCAGACCCACACGGTCGCCGTGCCGCTGCCGGTGTCGGTGGAGAACGGCAGCACGGGGATCGACGAGGCGACCATCCGCGCCGCCTTCGAGCGCGCCTATCAGGCGTCCTTCAGCCGTCTGCTGCCGGGGGTGGGCGCAAAGATCGTCAATCTGCGCACCGCCGCCATCGGCCGCCGTCCGCATTTCGATCTCTCCGCCCTGGCTCCGGCCGCCGGAACCACGGTGGAGGGCGCCTATGCCGGGTCGCGGCCGGTGTGGTTCGACGGGGCTTGGCACGAGACCGCCGTCTACAACCGGCTGGACCTGCCGGTCGGTGCCGTCATCCAGGGCCCGGCGATCCTTGAGCAGCCGGATGCCACCACCGTCATCGACCCCGACCTGTCCGCCCGTGTCGACGGCTTCGGCAATGTCATCGTGGAAAGGAGCGCCCGATGAGCGCTGGCGTCATCCCGGTCGAGCGCACCGCCCTGCTGGTCTGCGACCTCCAGAACGACTTCCTGCATCCCGACGGCGCCTATGGCCGCGCCGGACAGACGGCGGCGGAGATTGCGGCGCTGCCGGAGCGGGTGAAGCCGCTGGCCGATCTGCTGCGCTCGCGTGGCGGCTGGGTGATCTCCACCAACTTCACCCTGGTGCCGGGCCGCGGCGGCGAGCCGATGATCTCGCCTCATCTGAAGTCGCTGCGGCCCTTCCTGGCGAAGGGCGATTTCCAGCCCGGAAGCTGGGGTCACCGCACGGTGGATGCGCTCCAGCCCGTCGATGTCGAGGTGGAGAAAATCGCCTATTCCGCCTTCTACATGTCACGGCTGGAATGGGTGCTGGCGAAATGCGGGGTGGAGCGGCTGCTGGTCTGCGGCATCGTCACCAATGGCGGCGTCGCCTCGACCGTGCGCGACGCCCATGTCCGCGATTTCGAGACCATCCTGCTGGAGGATGGCTGCGCCGCCTTCAGCCCGGAGGTGCATGAGGTTTCCGTCGCCGCGATGCGCCCCGTCTGCCGGGTGGCGACGGTCGCAACCATGCTGGAGGAGGTGGCGAACTCATGAGCCGCATCCTGCCCGCCGATGGCGTCGAGTTAGAGTTCACCGTCCCCGTCGTCGTGATCGGCGGCGGGGCGGCCGGAATGGTCTCGGCACTGGCCGCCCATGAGCGGGGTGCCGGCGTGCTGGTGCTGGAGCGCGATGCCCTGCCGCAAGGCTCCACGGCCCTGTCGGCCGGACTGATCCCGGCGCCGGGCACCCGCTGGCAGCGCGATGCCGGAATCGAGGACAGCCCGGAGCGCTTCGCCGCCGACATCATCGCCAAGGCGAAAGGGGAGCCCGACCCGCTTGAGGTCGCCCGCGTCGCCCAGGCGGTCGGGCCGGCCCTGGAATGGCTTGCCGACCGTTACGGCCTGCCGTTTTCCGTGGTGGACAATTTCAGCTATCCCGGACATAGCGCCCGGCGCATGCATGGGTTGCCCAGCCGGTCGGGAGCGGAACTGATCGACCGGCTGCGCGGTGCCGTGGAAACCGCCGGCATCGACGTGCTGTGCGAGGCGCATGTCACCGCGCTCCATGCCGATGGCGCACAGATTCGCGGTGTCGAGATCACGCGGCCCGACGGCAGTGTCGAGCGGGTCGGCTGCGGTGCGCTGATCCTTGCCTGCAACGGCTACGGTGGGAACAGGACGCTGGTCGGGCAGCATGTGCCGGAACTGGCCGACGCGCTCTATTTCGGCCATCCCGGCAACCAGGGCGACGCGCTGCTGTGGGGCGAGGCGCTGGGGGCGGCAACCCGGCATTTGTCGGGGCATCAGGGCCATGGCTCGGTCGCTCATCCCGCCGGCATCCTCGTCACCTGGGCGACCATCACCGAGGGCGGCGTGCAGGTGAATGCGGAGGGGCGGCGCTTCTCCAACGAGGCGCAGGGCTATTCGGAACAGGCGGCGGTGGTGCTGCGCCAGCCGGACGGCATCGCCTGGACCGTCTTCGACGAGCGCATCGCCGCCATCGCCCGCCAGTTCGAGGATTTCCGGCAGGCCGAGGCGATGGGCGCGGTGTTGAGCGCCGACACGCCGGCCGAACTGGCCCGGCTGATGAAGATCGACGCAAATGCCCTCGCCGCCACGCTGGCCGACATCGACCGGCTGAAGGCGGAGGGTGGAACCGATGGCTTCGGTCGCGACTTCGCCGGCTCGGCCCCGCTGGCGGCTCCTTACCGTGCCGTCCGCGTCACCGGTGCGCTGTTCCACACCCAGGGCGGGCTGGTCGTCGATGACGAGGCCCGCGTCCTCGATCCCATGGGAGCGCCGTTGCCCAACCTCTATGCCGCCGGCGGGGCTGCCTGCGGCGTGTCGGGGTCCAAGGCGTCCGGCTACCTGTCCGGCAACGGCCTGCTGACCGCGGTGGCGTTGGGACGCATCGCCGGGATGGCCGCCGCGGGCGCCGTTAGTGAGGAAACCAGCCAATGACCGCACAGCCACGCAGCCTGTTCGAGAAGGTCTGGGACGCCCATGTCGTGGCGACCCGGCCGGACGGTCAGGCCTTGCTCGCCATCGACCGCCATTTTCTGCATGAGGGGTCCTTCCACGCCTTCGGCATGATCGACCATGCCGGCCGCAAGGTGCGCCGGCCGGAGCTGACCTTCGCCGTCGCCGACCATTACGTACCCTCGCACAGCCGGTCCAGGCCGATTGCCGATCCCGAGATCGCCAACATGGTGACGATGCTGGAGGCGAATGCCGGCCGCCACGGCCTGCGCCATTTCGGCCTGCACGATCCGGCCCAGGGCATCGTCCATGTGCTGGCGCCGGAACAGGGGCTGACGCTGCCCGGCCTGACCATCGTCTGCGGCGACAGCCACACCTCGACCCACGGGGCCTTCGGCGCGCTGGCCTTCGGCATCGGCGCCACCGAGGTGTCGCATGTGCTGGCGACCCAGACCCTGTGGCAGCGCCGGCCCAAGACGATGCGCATCACGGTGGACGGAGTGCTGGGGCCGTATGTGACGGCCAAGGACCTGATCCTGGCGGTGATCGCCGTCATCGGCGCCGACGGGGCCGCCGGCCATGTCATCGAATATGCGGGCAGCGCCATCCGTGCCCTGTCGATGGAAGGCCGCCTGACGGTCTGCAACATGTCGATCGAGGCCGGGGCGCGGGCCGGCATGATCGCGCCGGACGACACCACCTTCTCCTGGATCGAGGGCCGGCCCTTCGCCCCCAAGGGGAATGTGTTCGACCGTGCGGTGGAGCATTGGCGCACCTTGCCCAGCGACGCGAGCGCCGTCTTCGACCGCGAAGTGACGCTCGATGCCGCCGACATCGCCCCGGCGGTGACCTGGGGGACCAGCCCGGAAACCGCGGTTCCGGTGACGGCGGCCGTTCCCGATCCCGCCGCTGAGGCAGATCCTGTGCGCGCCGGCCAGATGCGCAAGATGCTGGATTACATGGGCCTCACCCCCGGCATGGCGTTGGAGGAGGTGGCCATCGACCGCGTCTTCATCGGCTCCTGCACCAATGCCCGGCTGGAGGATCTGCGCGCCGCCGCCGCGGTGCTGCGCGGCCGTCGCGCGGCGGTGCCGGGGCTGGTGGTTCCGGGCTCGGTCCCGGTGCGCACGTTGGCGGAGGCGGAAGGGCTGCACCGGGTCTTCATCGACGCTGGGCTGGAATGGGGCGAACCGGGCTGCTCGATGTGCGTCGGCATCAACGGCGACCTCGTTCCGGCGGGGGAGCGCTGCGCCTCCACCACCAACCGGAACTTTCCCGGTCGCCAGGGGCCGAACGCCCGCACCCATCTGATGAGCCCGGCGATGGCCGCCGCCGCCGCCGCGACCGGCAAACTCACCGATGTCAGAAAGCTCGATGTTCGCAAGCTGGGAGTTTCCTGAGGATGGAACCCTTCGTCACGCTGACCGCGCCGGCGGTGCCGCTCGACATCGCCAACATCGACACCGACCAGCTCCTGCCCGCCCGCTTCCTGAAGAAGCCGCGCAGCGCAGGCTATGGCAACTTCCTGTTCCATGACGAGCGCAAGCCGGGATTCCCGCTGGACGACCCGGCCTATGCCGGCGCCCGCATTCTGGTGAGCGACCGCAACTTCGGCTGCGGATCCTCGCGCGAGGGCGCTGTCTATGCGCTGGTGGACGGTGGATTCCGCTGCGTCGTCGCCCCCAGCTTCGGCGACATCTTCGCGGCCAATGCCGCCAAGAACGGCCTGCTGACCGTCACCCTGCCGGAGGAGACGGTGGCACTGTTGCGCCGCCAGTTGCAGGCGACGCCGGGTGCCACCGTCACTGTGGACCTGCCGGCCCAGAGCCTGACCGGTCCGGATGGCCGGGTGCTGTCCTTCGCCATCGATCCCTTCAAGAAGGACTGTCTGGTCGAAGGGCTGGACGACGTCGCCCTGACCCTGCGCCAGCAGGACGCCATCGACGCCTTCGACCGGACGGATGCGGAGCGGCGGCCCTGGGTAATTCCCCCCTCTCTCCCCCGGGGAGAAGGCCGGGGTGAGGGGGATGCACAGGGTTGAATTCCAGGGAAATCCCGCCGCGCGTCCCCCTCACCCTAACCCTCTCCCCGGGGGGAGAGGGGATGTGGGGCTGGATCTTACTCCGCCTCTATCCCCAGAACCTCGGCGGCGATTCTCGCGACGTTGCCGTTGATGGGGGGTGGGGCGATGTTCACACCCTCCTTCAAGGCGGCGGTGACGATCTCCAGCACCCTGAGGCGGGCATGCCATTTGGAGTTCGCCTCCACCGCATGCCAGGGCGCGTTGGTGGTGGAGGTGCGTTCGAACATCGTCTCCGCCGCCTTGACGTAATCGTCCCATTTGGCGCGGTTGCGCAGATCCTCCTCGGTCAGTTTCCAGCGCTTGTAGGGGTTCTTCATCCGCTCGCGGAAGCGCTCCAGCTGCTCCTCCGGAGTGATGTGCAGGAACAGCTTGACGATGCGCACGCCGTCGTCGGTCAGCAGCCGTTCGAACTCGTTGATCTCGTCATAGGCGCGCTTCCACTGGTCCTTGGTGGCGAACTTCTCCACCCGCTCGACCATGACGCGGCCGTACCAGGACCGGTCGAAGATCGCGAAGGTGCCGGGCGCCGGCAGCTTGGTCCAGAAGCGGTACAGGTAATGCTTTCCCTGCTCGTCCGCGGTGGGGGCGGAGATCGGCCAGACATGGAAGCCGCGGGGGTCGAGCGGCTCGGTCATGCGACGAATGGCCCCGCCCTTGCCGGCCGCGTCCCAGCCCTCGAACACCACGATGGCGCGGCGTTTCTCGTGCCAATAGGTCTGCTGGATGTGCAGAAGCTCCTTCTGCAGCTTGCCGAGTCGGCGGTCATATTCCTCCGCCGTCTCGATCCGCGCCTGCTCCTGGTCCAGTTTCCCGAGACGGATTTTCGAGACCTTGCCGGGCTTCTCGGCCATGCGTTGCATCCTGTGCTGGTGGGTTCGGTTGCGGCTTGCCAACAGGGCGGGCGGAACCTTCACTGCTCCTGCGGGTTTTCCGGCGGGGGCACGGTGTCGGCATTCGCGTCGGCGCCGGCACACCCGTGAGGGGAAAAGCACCGATGCCGCCTGGTCGATCCCACAACGGGGAGCGGCAGGCTGTCAACGGAGAAGCAGGGCCAAGGAAGGGGGTTCCATGAGCATCGTCGGACCGCGCATCTACAACCTGTTTCCGACCCTGGTCGGTCCCGTGCGCGATTGGGCCGGGCACCTGCCGCGGATCCAGGGGATGGGTTTCGACTGGATATTCCTGAACCCGATCCACCAGCCCGGATTCTCCGGCAGCCTGTACGCCATCAAGGACCCCTACCGGCTGCATGACGCGCTCCGCGGCGGGTCGCACGAGAGCGACGACGAGCTTCTGCGCCGCTTCACGGCTGACGCCGCGGCGCATGGACAGTCGGTGATGATGGACTTCGTCATCAACCACACCTCGCGCGATGCGTTGCTGGTCGAGCGTCACCCCGACTGGTACAAGCGCGGTGCGGATGGCGACCTGCACCGTCCGGGTGCGGTCGATCCCAACAACACCGCCCATGTCACGGTGTGGGGCGACCTCGCCTCGCTCGACTATGACCGGGCGGACTCGCGCGCCGGGCTGATCGGCTACTGGTCCGACTATCTGCGCCATTACATCGGGCTTGGCGTGCGGGGGTTCCGCTGCGACGCTGCCTATCAGGTGCCGGCGGAGGTGTGGAAGAGCCTGATCGACGCCGCCCATGCCGTGAACCCGGAGGTGAAGTTCTTCGCCGAGACGCTGGGCTGCACGGTGGAGCAGGTGCGCGAGCTGTGCGGCGCCGGCTTCGACTTCCTGTTCAACAGCGCCAAATGGTGGGACTTCAAGGCCGACTGGCTGCTGGACCAGTATGAGGAATTCCGCTGGATCGCGCCGTCCATCGCCTTCCCGGAAAGCCACGACACCGACCGGCTGGCCGCGGAGGTCGGCAGCCAGGACGCCGTGCGGCTCGCTGCCCAACTGAAGATGCATTACCTGTTCGCCGCCAGCTTCTCCACCGGCGTGCTGATGCCGGTCGGCTTTGAATATGGCTTCACCCGCAAGCTGGACGTGGTGCGCAGCAGCCCGGCCGACTGGGAGCAGCCGAAGCTTGACCTCACCGGCTTCATCGGCGCCGTCAACGCCATGAAGGCCGCCACCCCGGCCCTGAACGTCGAGGGGCCGCAGCGCCGCGTGACCTCCCCTCACAGCCCGGTGCTGGGGCTGATCCGGCAGGTGGACGGCGCCGCCCTCGACCAGCCCGACGGCTGCGCCATCCTGGTGCTGAACCCGGACGAGAACCGGACGCACACGCTGGATGTCGGTCCGATCCTGGCGGCCACCGGCGGCACCTACGAGGCGTTCGAGGATGTGACGCCGGAGGCCGAGCCGCTGCCGGTGGAGCCCGGCGTGCCGATGACCCTGCGCCCGATGGAACTGCGCGTCTTCCGAGCCCGCGCCGCCCGCAGCCATGCGATCGAACTGCACGATGTGGAAGAGCGGGAATGGATGGATTCCATCGCCGCCGGCCGCATGACCATCGAGAATGTCTACCCGGAACTGGACGGCGGCCGCTTCGCCATCAAGCGAGCGGTCGGCGATGTGATGGAGGTGTGGGCGGACATCTACACCGACGGCACCTTCGTGCTTGCGGCGTCCGTCATGTACAAGGCGGACGGCGATGACGGGTGGAGCGAAGCGCCGATGCGCTTCCACGAGAACGACCGCTGGGTCGGCCGCGTGCCGCTGACCCGCAACGCCCGCTACACCTACAGCATCGAAGCCTGGCGCGACGTGTGGGAAAGCTGGCGCGCCGACTTCAAGAAGAAGGTCGATGCCGGCATGGTCGTCGATCTTGAGCTGGTGGAGGGCCGCCGCTTCGTCGAGCAGGCTCTGGACCTGAACCATGGTGACGGGCGTGCGGCGCTTCAGGCGGTGATCGAGCGGATGCAGGCGCTGTCGGGTCGCGAGGCCATAGACTACGCCCTGTCGGACGAACCGCGCCGCGTCATGAAGCAATATGGCGAGCGGCAATACAAGTCGCGTTACGTGCGTGAGTTGGAGGTCTATGTCGACCGCACCGCCGGCGCCTATTCGGCATGGTTCGAGATCTTCCCGCGCTCGGCCTCGCCCGACCCGTCGCGTCCCGGCACTTTCGACGACGTGGTCAATCTGCTGCCCATGGTGCGCGACATGGGCTTCGACGTGCTGTATTTCCCGCCGATCCACCCCATCGGCCGCGCCTTCCGCAAGGGCAGGAACAACACGCTGAACCCCGGCCCCGACGATCCCGGCGTGCCCTATGCCATCGGTGCGGAGGAGGGCGGTCACGACGCCATCGACCCGATGATCGGCGACTTCGACGGCTTCCGCCGGCTGGTGCGCGAGGCCAAACGCCATGGCATCGAGATCGCGCTGGACTTCGCCGTCCAGTGCTCGCCCGACCATCCCTGGGTGAAGGAGCATCCGCACTGGTTCTACTGGCGGCCCGACGGCACCATCCGCTATGCCGAGAACCCGCCGAAGAAGTATCAGGACATCGTCAATGTCAGCTTCTACCGCCAGTCCTACCCGGACCTGTGGTACGCGCTGCGCGACGTGGTGCTGATGTGGTGCAAGGAGGGTGTGCGCATCTTCCGTGTCGACAACCCGCACACCAAGCCCTTCCCCTTCTGGGAATGGATGATCCGCGAGGTGCAGGACCGCTATCCCGACGCCCTGTTCCTGGCCGAGGCCTTCACCCGTCCGAAGCTGATGAAGCGTCTGGCCAAGGTCGGTTTCACCCAGTCCTACAGCTACTTCACCTGGCGCACCACCAAGGCGGAGTTGACCGAGTACCTGACCGAGCTGACGCAGGGTGAATCGCGGGAGTATATGCGGCCGAACTTCTTCGCCAACACGCCGGACATCCTGCCGCCGATCCTGACCCATGGCGGCCGTCCGGCGCACATGATGCGGGCGGTTCTGGCGGCGACGCTGGCCGGCGTCTATGGTCTCTACGGTCCCTACCTGCTGTGCGAGGCGGAAGCCTATCCCGGCAAGGAGGAGTACAATCACTCGGAGAAGTACGAGGTCCGGCACTGGGACTGGAACAAGCCCGGCAACATCCGCGACTACGTCACCGCCATCAACCGCATCCGCGCCGAGAACCCGGCGTTGCAGCAGTTCACCAATCTGAAATTCTACAACGCCTTCGACGACAACATCCTGCTGTACGGCAAGATGACGGCGGCGAAGGACAACGTGATCCTGATCGCAGTGAATCTGGATCCGTACAACGGCCATGGCGGAACCATCGAGGTGCCGCTGTGGGAGCTGGGCTTGTCCGACGGTGCCCACGTCCAGGTGGAGGACCTGTTCAGCGGCCACCGCTTCACCTGGATCGGCAAGTTCCAGAATGTCTGGCTGGATCCCGACCGCAACCCGGCGGCGATCTGGCGGATCGTGCCGCCGGGGGTGTGAGGAAGGGATTTCGGCGGCAGATACACTCTGCCGTCCCACATCTGCTGCCGAAGAACTCTGCCGCCGAAGAAATTCCCCAATAAAAAAAGCGGCCCTCCAGGGCCGCTTTTTAAATTCCGTCTATGCGCCGATCAGCGCCGGCGGATCATCGTCACACCGCCGACGGTCTTGTCGAGGAAATCGATCATGGTATCCGGCTTCGGTCCGACCGACGAGGCGGCGAACGCCATCCACCAGCGGGCCATCGGGGTGGTCCAGCCGTAGCGGTCGGCGATGGTCTGAACATCCATGGTAGAGGACATGGTCGTCTGGGCGGTCGCCGCGGCGCGGGTGGCGCCGGACGGGGTAACCTGAGATTCGACGCTGTGCATGGTTCCTCCCAACGGGGACATACGGTGTCCGCTTATGCGGTACATTAGCTCTCAACCGCGGGAAGGGGCAGAGTGGCTTTGGTGCTAACGGGTACTATACCTTTGGCTGCAAAGATCCCATGCCCCGGCCGCCCCTTTCAGGCAGGTGGATGCGGCAATCCGCTGGCCCAGCCCAGGAAAGCCACAAGCGCCGCGCGGTTGGCCGGGCGGAGCAGCAGGGCCAACCGCACCCACAGGGGTGAAAGCTTGTATTCGGCGGCCATCTCCCGGACTTCCTCCGGCGACAGACGCAAATCGGGAGCGGGGTTGTTGCTCACCGGGCAGTCCTCCACCATTGCCAAAGAGTACGATGGATGAAGAACAATCCGTTGCACCGGCAATCGCGCAGGCGCCTGTGACAAAAATATGCTGGGCTTTTACTTGGCCGCCAGCAAGGCCCTTGGCGCCCGGTCGGCACCGCTGGCCAGCGGCACCTTGGGGTTTTCGATCCAGGCGATGACGTCGTTGACCACCAGCTTGCCCTTCAGGTCGCGCAGCAGCATGTGGTAGCCGTCGGGATAGACAGCGACGACATGCCGCCCGCCGGATTCGAAATCCTTCAGGGCACGCTCGACCGGCCGCGGCGGCAGAACCTCTTCATGGGCGCCGTAAAGCACCAGCGAGGGCGTCTGGAGATGCTGGCAGGCGTCGAGCGCTGACCCCATCAGGTCGGTCAGCCCTTCCAGCGCATCGACGCGGGAGCCCTTGATGACCAGAGGATCGCGGCCGAGAGCCCGCAGCATCTCGATGTTGTCGGACGGGTGGATGTCCAGATCCTTCGGCGGATGCACCACCATCCCGGGAACCAGATTGTAGGTGATCCACAGCGCGGCACGCGGGAAGAACCCCATCGCCTGCCGCCCCCAGACGGCGGGGGCGACCAGGATGGTGCCGTCGACCTTGGGCGGGTTGGGGCCGGTCATCGCGCTCAGCACCACCGCGCCGCCCATGCTTTCGCCCATCAGATAGACCGGCACGCCGGGATGGCGCTTGTGCACCATCGCCACCGCGGTGCGGGCGTCGCTGACCAGCGTGGGGGTGCCGGCCCACACGCCGCGTTCACGGGTGGCGCCGAAACCGCGCTGGTCATAGGCGTAGGTGGCGATGCCGGCAGTCGCGAAGTCGCGGCCGGCACCGTCGAAGGCATTGGAATAGTCGTTGTAGCCGTGCAGGGCCACCACCGCGGCCCGCACCTTGCCGTCGGCCGGCAGCCAGGAGCGCATGGGCAGCTCGAAGCCGTCGGCGGCGATCAGCACCTTGTCGTTCAGCTGCGGCTGGACGACGGCCATCCCCATCGGTTGGAAATCCGCGGCACAGCCGCCAAGCAGAAGCCCCAACCCGAGAACAGCCGCCATTCCGCTATGCCGCATGGATTACCCCTGTGTCGCTGTGAGCACCACCCGTCAGTTGGAGGAATATATCCTCAAGATCCGACTCTTCGGTCGTGACATCGACGATCCCAATTCCCGATGCCGCCAGAGCGGACAGGATGGCGCCGGCCCGCTGGCGGCTCGGCTGATAGCGGACGACCAGCCGCCGCGGTTCCGGCAGCTCCACCGTATAGCCTTCAAGCGAGGGCGGGGCGGCGGTCAGGTCGCGCTCCAGGGTCAGGCACAGCGCCTTGTTGTCGACCCGGCGCAGCAGGGTGGTCTTCGGCTCGCACGCCACCACCTCGCCATGGTTGATGATGGCGATGGTGTCGCACAGCTCCTCCGCCTCCTGCAGGTAATGGGTGGTCAGCAGGACGGTGGTGCCGGACTTGTTCAGCGTGCGCACATAGTCCCACAGCTGGCGGCGCAGCTCGACATCGACGCCGGCGGTCGGCTCGTCCAGGATCAGCACCGGCGGGGTGTGGACCATCGCCTTCGCCACCATCAGCCGGCGCTTCATGCCGCCCGACAGCGAACGGGCGTGGGCGTCGGCCTTGTCGGCCAGCCCGACGGCCTCCAGCAGTTCGTCCGTCCGGCGCTCCCTCTTCGGCACGCCATAGAGGCCGGCCTGAAGCTCCAGCATCTCGCGCGGGGTGAAGAAGGGGTCCATGTTCAGTTCCTGCGGCACCACGCCGATAGAGGCGCGGGCGCGGCGCGGATGGTCGGCCACCTCATGCCCCCAGATGGTGGCGGTGCCGCCGGTCTTGTTCACCAGCCCGGCGAGGATGTTGATCATCGTCGATTTGCCGGCGCCGTTGGGGCCGAGCAGTCCGAACAGAGACCCGCGCGGAATGACGAGGTCGATGCCTTTCAGCGCGTGCTTCGGCCCGGCTTTGCCGGTCGGCTGGTAGATCTTGGTCAGGCCGCGCAGCTCGACCGCGTTGGCCGGGAGCGAGACGGGCGTGGGGGTATCGGTTGGCGCGGCCATTGATCCTGAACCATGATGTTTGCGGTTTGCGAAAAAGCCCCGGCGTCCGGTGGTTTCCCCCGTTGATCCGCGGCGCGCGATGGGTATCATCCGGCCCGCGCGCGCGGAACCCTGATCGGGGGCCCGGACAGCGGGCGTGTCCACGATGGCGTGAACCGGCGCGCCTGTCAAAACAGAGGATGACTGCTATGCAGCCGACCGAGACGATCCTTGTTGAAACCTCGACCGTCGGATGCGACGGCGGCGGCGGCGCGCTGGGCCATCCGCTGGTCTATTTGACGCTGGATCGCGAAGGGCAGGTCGAATGCCCCTATTGCTCGCGCCTGTTCAAGCTGAAGGACGGTGCCAAGGTCGCCCACGGGCACTGACAGCCCGTTCTTCCTGCTGGCAGGCCGCGGTCAGACCCGGCCGGCCAGCAGGATCAGCACGGCCAATGCCAGCAGCGCCGACAGCCCCTGCCAGAAGGCCAGCGGGTTGCGCTCGATCAGCGGCCGGCGCCGCATGCCCGCCGCCTGCTTGCGCGGATGGCGCAGGTCGTACAGGAACTCCGACAGTTCTTGATAGCGCTTGGCCGGGTCCGGGTGGACCGCCCTGCGCAGCACCCCGTCGATCCAGGCGGGAACCGCCCGCCGGTCGTCCAGGGCGGTGCGGTAGACCAGCTTGCGCTGGCGCGCCCGCGTGGTGGCCGTCGCCGCATCGGCGCCGTAGGGCAGGCTGCCGGTCAGCATCTGATAGGCGATGACCCCCAGCGCATAGAGGTCCGACGCCGGCGTTCCGCCTTCCCCCAACAGATATTCAGGCGCGGTGTATTGCAGCGTGCCCAGAATCTCGCCGCGGTCGGCGTCGGGCATGGTCTCCAGGATGCCGGGGACCAGAACCGATCCGAAATCGACGATCTTCACCGTTCCGGTGCCGTCGATCATCACATTGTCGGGCCGCAGATCCTGATGCAGCATCTCCAGCCGGTGGAAGGCCTGCAACCCCTTGCCGATCTGCTCGACGATGGCGCGCACGGCGGGCAGGTCGGGGGCGGGGTGGTCGCGCATCCACTGGGTCAGCGTCTGCCCCTCGATATACTCGGT
Source organism: Azospirillum sp. A23 (assembly GCF_042938965.1). Taxonomy (NCBI): domain Bacteria; kingdom Pseudomonadati; phylum Pseudomonadota; class Alphaproteobacteria; order Rhodospirillales; family Azospirillaceae; genus Azospirillum; species Azospirillum sp. A23. The sequence goes on from NZ_CP170666.1 coordinate 611,124, forward strand.
GACGACATAGAGGTGGCGGCGCGGCCGGGTTTGCGGCGGCGGCTTCAGCACATGGGGGCTGTTGAGCCGGCGGGCGATCCACTCCTCCATCAGGAAGCGGCGGAGGTGGGCGCGGTCGTCGCGCCGGTCGATGGCCGGCACCTTCAGCGCCACAGCCGGGGCCACCGCCGGGGCCATCGCCGGGCCCACCCCTGAGCCGCCCGCACCGTCCTGGGCCAGATAGACGTGGCTGCGGCTGCTGGCATGCAACTCCCGAAGAATGCGGTAGCCCTCGAACTCCGTCCTCGGCTCCAGCAGGGGCGGCAGGGGCAGATCGGACAGCCGGTGGAACAGGTCGCCGGCATCGGCGTCGGGAACCGCATCGATTCGGACGATCTGGAGGGTCAGGTTGTCGGTGCTGCCGCGCCGCAATGCCTCTTCCACCGCGAATCGGGCCGCGCGGTCGAGGTCGTCCGGGTGCCTGTCGATTGTGCTGATTAAAAATTCGGCATCGACATGTTCATAGACGCCGTCGGTCGCCAGCAGAAAGACGTCGCCGGGTTCCACCGGCAACTCTCGGCAGTCGATCTCGACATGCGGAACGACGCCCATCGCCCGGCCGAGATAGCTGACCTCCGATGACACCACCACGCGGTGGTCGTCGGTCAACTGCTCCAGCGACCGGCCGGCAATTCGGTAGATGCGGGAATCGCCGACGTGGAACAGGTGTGCGGTGGCCGATTTCAGCACCAGCGCGCTCAGCGTGCAGGCATAGCCGCGATCCTGATCGTAGCGGTACTCGCTGCGCCGGTTCTGGGCGTGCAGCCAGGAATTGGTCGCCGCCAGAACCCGCTGCGCCGCCGTCCTGACCGACCAGCTTTCCGGCGTGCAGTAATAGTCGGTCAGGAAGCTCTTCACCACGGATTCGCTGGCGATGTGGCTGACCAGGCTGGTGCTGATGCCGTCGGCCAGCGCCACCGCGATGCCCTTCATGCCCAGCAGCGGCGCCACCGGGATCAACGCTCCATGGAAGTCCTGATTGGTCTCCTTGCGCCCCTTGTCGGACCACTGGCCGATGGAGATCCGCAGCTCTTTCACGATACCGGCCCCGCTCAAGGAAAACTCCGCTCTCCCCGATCCAGGGTGGACCGGGGAGAGCGGACGGATGGGCAGGGTGGCTTATTCGGCCGGCTGCAGGTGGGGCTGCGGCAGGCGGCGCTTGGGTGCCGTGCGGACATGGGTGGCGTAGAGCGTCAGGCCGGTGAAGGCGAGGCCGCCGATCAGGTTGCCCAGCACCGTCGGCAGCTCGTTCCAGATCATGTAGTCCATGACCGAGAAGTTGCCGCCCATCAGCATCGCCGACGGGAACAGGAACATGTTCACCACCGAATGTTCGAAGGTCATGCCGAAGAACAGCATGATCGGCATCCACATGGCGATCACCTTGCCGCTGACCGAGGTGGAGATCATGGCGCCGACGACGCCGGTGGAGACCATCCAGTTGCACAGCATGCCGCGCAGGAAGATGGTCAGCATTCCTGCCGCGCCATACTGCGCATAGCCCAGCGTCCGATTCTCGCCGATGTGGGAAATGACGGTGCCGACCTTGTCCGGCGGGGTGGAGAAGCCATAGGTGAAGACCACGGCCATCATCACCGCCACCGTCAGCGCGCCCAGGAAATTGCCGACGAACACCAGCCCCCAGTTGCGCAGCACGCCGCCGATGGTGACGCCCGGCCGCTTGTCGATCAGCGCCAGCGGGGTGAGCACGAACACCCCGGTCAGCAGGTCGAAGCCCAGCAGATACAGCATGCAGAAGCCGACGGGGAACAGGATGGCGCCGATGATCGGGAACCCTGTCTGGACCGTGACCGTGACGGCGAAGACCGCCGCCAGCGCCAGGATCGCCCCGGCCATGTAGGCGCGGATGATCGTGTCGCGGGTGGACATGAAAATCTTGGATTCGCCGGCGTCCACCATTTTGGTGACGAACTCGGAGGGCACGAGATACGACATGACAAGTCCCCTTGGAACAAGCGCTGAAGAAACGGCACGGCAGCGTCCGGTGCGATCCGCGCGGCACCGGTCCGGTGCGGGGCGGGAGGAGAAAGGACGCATTGCGTGTGATTTGGGTGCGGGCCGCAGTCATTGGGTCCGCGCTGGTCAAACCGCCGTTGGCTTGATCGGGAAGGCACTTTGCACGGGATGTGCCAAACGCTGGAATACAGCAAAGCAGCGGCATTTCGACCGCTGCGACGAGGGTGCAACGCAAAGAAAATCCTGTACTGCTCAAAGACAGGGCAATGCTGAATAAAAATCAGTCATTTGTACAAGAACGATTATGGTATCTGACAAGCGAACGGCCGTTGCAGCGAGGGCCATAGCGGAGAAGTCTTTCAGGATTTTAACCGAAGCTCGTCAAACTATCGTTGCAAATCAATGCTCTGAGCAATGGTTCGGGTCGGATGTGCCGGTAATGGTCAGGAACGGTTACCTTTTTGTTATATTTTCCCTTCGTACTATGAGACAGTACAGGCGATGTCGCTTGACGGGCTTCATCGAACCGGCGTCTACTTTGCCGCATTGCGGAAAGATGGCAGTTCCACAATCGTTGTTTGAGTTGCAGGCCTATGTTGTTTCCAGGCGGTTCGGGATCGGCGTCGGATGAGGCGCGTACTATGAGTCACGACACTGAAGAGCAGTACCGCAGCATCTTCGAGAATGCTGTCGAAGGCATCTATCAGACCACCGTCGACGGCCGTTACCTGCGGGTCAATCCGGCGCTTGCCGATATCTACGGCTATGCTTCGCCCGAGGATTTGATCGCCAACCTCACCGACATCGCCTGCCAACTCTATGTCGATCCGGGCAAGCGTGAGGCTTTCGCCGACCTGATGGCCCGCCAGGACCGCGTCCTCAGCTTCGAGGCGCGCGTCTTCCGCCGCGACGGCTCCATCATCTGGATTTCGGAAAGTGCGCGCTGCGTGCGCGACGCCGCCGGCCGCATCCGCTATTACGAAGGCACCGTCCAGGACATCACCGAGCGCAAGCAGCATGAGGAGAAAATCCGGCTGCTCGCCACCGTGTTCGACAGCGTCGCCGACGGCATCCTGATCGTCGATCCCGAACTGACCGTCCAGGCGATCAACCCGGCCTACGAGATAATGACCGGCTTCCAACGGGAGGAACTGCTCCGCAAGCCTTTGGTGCTCTTCGCCCCCGGCTCGCACGAACGGGAATTCGTCGACGCCATCTGGACCACGGCGCGCCAGGCCGGCCGCTGGCAGGGGGAGGTCACCAGCTTCCGCCATTCCGGCGACGCCTTCGCCGCCGCCTTGTCGGTGACCTCGGTCCGCGCGCCGAATGGCGTTCTGGAACATTACGTCCTGACCATCGCCGACATCAGCCAGCGCAAGTCGCAGGAACACCAGATCCGCTATCAGGCCAGCTTCGACCGGCTGACCGACCTGCCCAACCGCTGGCTGGTCTGCGAAAGGCTGGAAGAGGCCATCGTCCGCGCCCAGCGGACGAAGAGCAAGGTCGCCGTCGCCTTTCTCGACCTCAACCGCTTCAAGCAGGTGAACGACACGCTGGGCCACCATGCCGGCGACGAACTGCTGAAGCTGGTGGCCCGGCGCCTGCGCAACTGCACCCGCATGACCGATACCGTCGGCCGGCTGGGCGGGGACGAATTCCTGATCGTGGCGCCCGACGCCGCCGACCGCTCCGCCGGAGCCCGGCTGGTCGAGAAGGTGCTCTATTCGATGTCGGAGCCGTTCAGCGTCCACAATCAGGAGCTTTTCTGCGGCGCGTCCATCGGCATCGCCTTCTATCCCGACGACGGCGAGACGGCGGACCAGCTTCTGCGCAACGCCGATCTGGCGATGTACCATGCCAAGCGCAACCCTGAGCACAAATACGTCTTCTACGACAGCGGGATGCGCGAGCGGTCGGGCTTCACGCTGGGGCTGGAGAGCGACCTGCGCCGCGCCAGCGGCGGTGACGAGTTCGAACTGCACTTCCAGCCCAAGATCGATCTGGTCGGCAACCGCACCATCGGGGCGGAAGCGCTGATCCGCTGGCGTCACCCGGTCCGCGGCGTGGTCAGCCCGGCGGAGTTCATCCCGCTTGCCGAGGAAACCGGCCTGATCTGGGAAATCGGCGCCTGGACCCTGATCGAATCCTGCCGACGGCTGGCCGACTGGATCCGGCGCGACCTGCCGATCCCCTCGGTGTCTGTGAACCTGTCGCCGCGCCAGTTCCAGGACGCCCGCCTCGTCGGTTTCGTGCGCAGCGTGGTTGAATCGGCCGGCATCCCGGCCGACCGGCTGGAGCTGGAACTGACCGAAGGTGCGATGATCGGCGACATCGAGAAGGCGGTGACGATCCTCAACGGGTTGAAGGACATCGGCGTCCGCCTGTCCATCGACGATTTCGGCACCGGCTATTCCTCGCTGGCCTATCTGAAGCGCTTCCCCATCGACACGCTGAAGATCGACCGCAGCTTCGTCCGCGACATCGTGAAGTCGACCACCGACCCGGCCATCGTCGGCACCATCGTCAATCTTGCCGAGAGCCTGGGCTTCGACACCATCGCCGAGGGGGTGGAAACGCAGGAGCAGGCCGACATGCTGCGCCAGCAGCGCTGCACCCGCATCCAGGGCTATCTGATCAGCCGGCCGCTGCCGATCGACCAGTTCGAAGCCTTCCTCGGCAACAGCGTGGTTCCGGCCTGATGCCTGTCCCCCTCTCCCGCTGGGAGAGGGGGACACCCCGGCTTACGGCGCCGTCCGCTCCAGGAAATACTCCATCTCCTGGATGATGCCGCTCTGGGCGGCCCAGAGGGCGGCCTGGGTGCGGTTGCGGACGTTGATGGTCTGCATGATGTGGCGGACATGAAGCTTCACGAGATCTTCGGTCATCAGCATCTCGCGCGCGATTTCCTTGTTGCTGCATCCGTCCATGATCAGTTTCAGGATGCGGGCATGACGCGGATAGAGCCCGGGATAACCCAGCAATTCGGTTTCATGCTGGGCCATCGCCCCATCCTCGCCACCGCGGCGCAGTGCGGTGGGAGAGAAGTAATCGAAGCATTCCTCCGGCACCACCGGCTCGCCGGCATGGATCAGGCGCAGGGACAGTACGAAGGCGGCCGGCGCCATCCGGTTCAGGAGATAGCCGCGCACGCCGAAGCGCAGGGCCATCCTCATGTGGTGGGCGGAAAATTCGTCGGCGATCATCGCAAGCTTGGCCTGCTCGCCGTACCAGCTGCGGAAGTTCCAGGCGTCGGTCTTCAGCGAGGCCAGATCGAACAGCACGATGTCGGCGGATCGGTCGGGATTGCCGTTTCCGGAGCCGTTTCCAGGCGGCGCCTCCAGCGTGGCCACAGCCCCCCTGGCGGAGAACCCGTCGGAATAGCGGTCGGCGGCGCCGTTCGTTCTGCCGTTCCACATCGTCTTGGGTGAAAGTCCAGTTACAAGCCGGCTTTGCGGGTCGATGACTTCGAAGCAGTCATCCAGAATGTTCAGGATGGATTCGCGCAGCAATCGGCTTTGGTTGTGAACAATCACACGAATGCGATCGGACATGTCCGTCTCCCCCAGGAATAGACGAAATGGTGGACGGCATTGCGCGGCCGGAAGGCAGGCTTTTCCCCCCTGGACGCTGTGCTTGGACGTCGGCGGTACCGGTGCGTGGCAATTCAGGTTAGCCGGATTCTTATGCCCGGCGTCCGACCTTCGGCCCCCCGTTCGGACCGTTGCCTCCGCAGTCTCCGATGCCGCCGCGCTTGGCCGCGCAATGCCGCAATTCCGATGGACGATGCACGTTGTATCGCTGGTGTCGTGCTCGCCCGTTCGAATTTAGATCAAACTATGATCCGGCACTCACGGCATTGTCTGCTGCACTTTTGGAATTGTTCCAGGCTCAGTGGGGGTGAGAATCACCCTGTCAGGGCGGAGTCCCTTGTCAGACGGACAGCAGTAATAAACCATCCTCGTGTGCCCGGATAGAGATGATTACCCGACAAAGACAGTGGGTGCTCCAAGGGATATCGCCAATCGTGGCGGGTCCGAAGGGAAATGAGTCAAACGATTTTGCCATACTAAGAAGAAAAACGTCATAGCAAAGCAACTTATATTAGATGGATTGACTTGTCATTTGTCCGATCTACGCCAGTTCACCATCGATAATATAGACTCTTAAACAGCGGTTGCCAGGAGAATCTTCGTTGACCATGGAAACGAAAATGGAGCCCCGCCTGGACGGGGCTCCATTTTCGTTCCGGCTAGCTGCGTCTTGGCCGCTGCCTTATGCCGCCACGTCGTGGGTGATGGCATAGACGCCGGTGTCCCAGCGGGCGATGGTGGTGTCGAAGCCGCCGACGCCGTTCACCACGTCGAAACCCTGGGTGGTATTGTGCGTCAGGTCCTGGACCGTGTAATGGCCGTTGGCGAGCTGCAATTCCACATGGGTGGCCACCGCTTTGCGTGCAGCGGTGTCGTTGAAATCGACGCGGTCGGAGGCGACGACGATCAGCCGGTCCTTCTGGTCGTAGAAGCCGTAGCCGGTGATCTGGGCATCCGGGTCCTTGTCGGTGAAGGTCAGAGGGTGGTGGTAGTTCAGCGCCTCGTCGCCGATCAGAACCGGGGCCTTGGCCTTCAGTGCCGCGATCTCGGCGTCGCTGAACAGATTGTGCCCCTCATATGTGGCCTGCGGGATGATGAAGGCGCTGGGCGCGCTGGCCTTGGTCATCGACGTCAGGGCGGCGTCGCTGACGTAATAGCCGAAGGGCACACCGGCGTCGTGCAGCTTGGTGATCGGCTCCAGCAATTCGCCCAGATAGGCATTGCCGATGGAATTGCCGGCCGGCTCCAGCGCATTCATCGCCTTTTCAGCGTTGGCGCTGTAATAGAGCGCCGGGCCGAAGGGACGGGTCGGCACGATGTCGCGCAGCATGTCCAGCCAGGGCTGCTTCACCTCGCCCCAATCGTGATAGCTGCGCGACCACTGCTCCGCCGCCCGCCGGACACCGCCCTGGTCGTCGGCGATCATGGTCCAGCCGCTTTGCAGCCAGGTCTGCTCCAGCCGGCCCCAACCCAGCTCGTCGCGGACCGTGCCGGTGACGCCGGTGTAGAGGCTGTTCACCGCGCCCCAGTAATCGTCCTCCGACGAGGACATCATGTGGCCGAAATGGGCGTCCGGCGCGCGGGCGGCATGGATGCCCAGCATCGCCTGCTCGTAGGAGGCCGGGGCCTGCTTGTGCTGCATCTCGAAGCGTTCGAGGGTCTGCACGTTGAACAGGATGTCCTTCTCGTTCATTTTGTCGGCGATCACGCGGGCATCGACGCCGGCGAATTCGCGCATCGCCGCCGGGGTGAAGGACACCTGGGTGGTCAGCCAGGCGGCCTTGCCGGTGTTCTTCACGATGGCGTCGTCCAGCGCCTTCCAGCCATAGGCCCAGCCGTCGACGAAATAATCCAGCCACTGTGTCGGGTGGTTGTCGACGATGTCCTGCGCCTGCTGCGCCAGCGTGCTGCCGGCCACCTTGATGCCGGTCTTGCTGCTGAATTCCGCAATCATGCGCGAGTTGAAGAAGTCCATCACGCCGGAATGCGGGCTGCCGTCGAAGAAGTCGGCCAGTTCGTACCCACGGGTGCCGGTCAGGGCGGACAGGCGGCCCAGCTTGTCGGCCATCCAGTCGGCATAATGGGCGGTGCCGCCGGTCCAGCCGGCCGGTGCGTCCTTGGCGTCCAGCGGCATCAGCGGGCTGACATAGCCCCAGCCATAGGGGTTGCTGCTGTCGGAGTTCAGGACATTGCCGTCGCCGTCACGTCCCAGATACTGTGAATGGGCCTTGACCCACGACACCCACGCCTTGTGACCGCCCAGATTGGCGAACTCGCCGCCGTTCTGCGAGAACTCGAAGGTGTCCTCCCACAGCTGCAAGCCGATCAGCGGCATCACCCCGTCGGCCAGATGGCCGGCGGCGACGTCGCGGGTTTCCTTCAGATGGGCGGCGTTGGCGTAATCGGGCACCGATTCCCAGAACAGGTGCTGCGGCGCCAGCCCGCGGTCGGCGCCCCAGGAGATGGTCGACACGTCCGACATCAGCGGCGGCCGCTCGCTGCTGACCCCGGCGCTGGCGCTGTGGTCGTTCTTCGGCAGCGTGGCGGCCGGAGCCGTCGGAGTGGTGGGGGTGGTCGGCACCGTGGGGGTGGTGGTCGTGCCGCTGGCCAGCATGTCCTTGCTGACGGGAATGCTGAGCGTGCCGTTCCACCACAGACCCTGCTGGCCGGCGATGACGTCCTTGCCGTCCAGCGCGCCGCGGTCATAGGTGACGCCGGCGGCGGTCGAGGCGACGCTGTGGCCGTTCACCACGACGGAGCCGACATAGAGGCTGCGGTCCTGGCCGTTGACGACGGCGTCGTTGTCGTACTGGACCTGGACCTTGTGCGCCAGGGCCGGATCGAGATCGACCGTGAACTTGTAGGCGGTCTGGCTGGTGGCGGCCACCTTGGCGTCGCCCACCATTTTGCCGTCGACCAGAAGCTTGAAGTGCGGCGGCACGCCGCCGGCACTGGTGCCCCAGGCGTTGACGACCACGCTGTAGGACTTGGTCGCTGCCGGGGTCGCGACCACTGCCTCGGCGGCATCGGTCGCCGCGGGGACGGGGAACAGCGAGGTGGGCAACGGCATGTTCAAGGCGCCGCCCCAATAGAGACCTTCCTGCCCCTTCACCACGTCCTTCCCGTCGACCGCACCCTTGTCATAGGTGACCGACGGGTCGGTGACGGCAATCGAAGTGCCGTTCACCGCCACGGCGCGGACGAACAGGTTGCGGTCGGCGCCGCCGACCACCCCGTCATTGTCATAGACGAGCTGGAGGTTGTGCGCACTGCCGGCGGCGACCTTGGCGGTGATCGTGTAACGGCCCGCGGTGCTGCTGTTCACCGTCGCCTGACCGATGGTCGCACCATCGAGTTTGAGCGCCAGATGCGGCCAGATGCCGCCGGCAGCCTGTCCCCAAGCGTCTATCGCAAAGGTGACATCGATGAGATTGGACTCGGTGGACGACATCGGCACGACTCCTGTTAATCGGATATTAAGATCTTCCAAAACGGGATTACCCGTATCGGTCGGATTACCCTTCTCGTTAGGAGTAGTCGCACGAAAGTTTATGTAATTGAGAGAGTCAATCTTGGGACATGACTCTGACTCATCTTTGACTCTTCCAAAAAAATCGATTTTGAGTCCGCGAATGCTTTAGACACTGAAAGACTGAATCCGACATCGGCAGTCTTAAGCCTGTTGTGTGGAGATCGTATCTTTCGTTTGTTTGGTGTCCGCTCCGCCTCCATGGTCCACTGCGGCACGAACCGTCGCCGATACCGCAGATCAGGCAGGGCAGGAGATTTCCCCATGCGCACCGAATCCCTGCGCATCGCCGTCGTTACGCAGAAGATCGTCCGCCATGACGGCCAGGGCCGCGTGAACGCGGTCGTGGTCGACGAACTGCTTCGCCGCGGGCACGAGGTCGTCGCCATCGCGTCGGAACTGGCGGACGAACTGGCGTGCCATCCGCGCCTGCGCTGGGTCCGCATCGACGGCGGAGGGGTGCCGACGCAACTGGCAAAGGACCAGCTGTTCGCATGGCGGGCCAGCCGGGCGCTGGCGCGGGAAAGGCGACAGGGGAAAGACCAATCAGGAAACGACCTGCCAGGGATAGACAGGGTGGTGGTGAACGGCTTCGTCAGCTGGGCGCGGTCGGACGTGAATGCGGTGCACTTCGTCCATTCCGCCTGGATGCGCTCCCCCACCCATCCGATCCGCAAGGGCGTCTCGCCCCTGTCGCTCTACCGGGCGCTCTACACGCTGCTGAATGTCGGGTTCGAGCGCTGGAGCTTCCGCCGTGCCGGCCGGCTGGTGGCGGTGTCGCGCACCGTGGCGGACGAGTTGCGCCGGGACGGCATCGCGGCTGGGCGGCTGAGCGTGATCGACAATGGCGTCGATGTCGAAGAATTCCATCCCGGAACGCCGGACCCGGCGCTGTTCGGCCTGCCGCCCGGCCGGCCGGTGGCGCTGTTCGTCGGCGATGCCCGCAGCGACCGCAAGAATCTGGACGGCGTGTTGCACGCGCTGGCCGAGGTGCCGGATCTGGCGCTGGCGGTGGTCGGTGACGAACGGGGCGGCCCATTTCCGGCGCTGGCGCGGGCGTTGGGGGTGGAGGAACGGGTCCGCTTCCTCGGCCATCGGCGCGATGTGGCGGCGCTGATGCGGGCGGCCGACCTGTTCGTTTTCCCGACCCGCTACGAGCCCTTCGGCCTCGTCCTGCTGGAAGCGGCGGCGAGCGGGTTGCCGGTCGTCACCACGCGTCTGGCCGGTGCCGGCCGGCTGCTGGAAGACGGAGCGGCCATCGTGCTGGATCGCCCGGACGGCCATGCCGAGCTGGTGCAGGCGATGCGCAGTCTGGCGGCCGACCCGGCGCTCCGCCGCCGCATGGGCGAGGCCGGGCGCCGCATCGCCGAGAGCCAGGACTGGTCGGTGACGGCCGGGCAGTATGCCGACCTGCTGGAGGAGCCGGGATTCTCGGGGCGAGCGGTTGAGGGCCGGGGACTGTTGGCCGGATCGGCCTCCTGACCGGGTGCCGTCAGCGCACTCCCAGCCGCAAATCCATCATCACGCTGTCGCTTCCCGCCGGGGCGTCCGCCACGGCCACACCCACCGCAACCGCGGGGCTGGCAGAGGAGTCGACCCGCTGAGGAACGCCGCCGGCAGGGCGCAGCAGGCTGCCCATGCGGATGGCGGCACGGGTCTTGCCGACCGGTGCGGTGCCGCTGGTGGCGACCGGCACGACGCCGCCGGCTGGAGCGGAGGTCAGGGCGACGCCGTCGGCCGGGCGGTCTTGCTCCAACCGGCGCACCCGGTCGTAATCGCGCTGCACCAGATTGCCGGCATCGACGCCGCCGGCCCCGGCCTTGCGGAACTCGCCCGAGCAGTCCACCGCCTCGAACCGGTTGGCCCGGCAGGTGCCGGAGATGCTGAGAGCCGGAGCGAACCCGTCGCGGCCGAGGCGGATCAGCCGTTCCGCATCCTCGAACCGGTTGCCGACGGCCGAGGATGCCACCACGGCCGCGGTCTCGATGTCGGCGGCGCGGTCGTTGGTGCCGTCGCCGAAGCTGGCGCTGCCGCCGGTGAACCGGTTGCGCTCCAGCGACCGCACCACGATCAACCCGGTGACCGGACGCCCGGCCAGACGATAGTCGGGCAGCAGAGAGCCGCTGCAGCCGATCAGGACGTTGCCGTACATCTCCGCCATCGGCCCCTGGATCCAGCCGTTGCCGCAGGCCTCGAAGGCGCAGTCGAGGAACTTGTTGTTGGACAGGAATGTCCGCTTCGGCGCCCCGTCCTCCGCCAGGATTGCGTAGGGCGAGAAGCCGAAATGGCAGGAGAGGAAGCTGGCATGATCGATGCCGTTTTCCGGCGCCACGGCGATGGATGCCAGCGTGTTGCCGGCGAGATCGGTGTCGAGGAACAGATGATCGCCGAAGCTGTCGGTTCCCGCCGACCAGTAGGCACCGATGTGGTTCTTGGTCAACTGGCAGGAGATCAGCGAGGAGTGGTCGCGCCAGACATCCACCCCGGCGCGGAAGCCGTAAATCCCGACCCGTTCCAGCAGGAAGCGGGAGGTCAGGGCCACCCCTCCCATGCCCGGCGGCGCATCGCCCGGCCGGTTGCCGGGCTTCGGCCCGCGCAGGCTGAGATGCGCGATGCGGCTGCGCTGATAGCCCTTGTTGTCGTCGCGGGCGGCCTGCCGGCTGCCGGCACGGATGGCGAAACGGCCCGGCCCCAGATCCTCCGGCCAGGACAGCAGCGAGGACCGCATGCCGGCGCCGACGATCTCGACCTCGTTGAAGGCATCGTCGTAGCGGTCGAGGTTGGGGAGGACGATCTCGCCGTCCAGCCGGTACTGGCCCGGCGGCACCAGCACCGTCCCGCCCTGGCCGGTGCGCGACAGTTCCAGGACAGCACCTTGCAGGGCGGCCCAATCGCATTCCTGGTCCAGGGAACGGGCATGCGGATGGACGTGCCGCGCCGCCTCCAGGGTCTTGTAGCGTTCCGACAGGGGGTGGCTGCGTCCGTCGCCGATGGCGCCACGGTCGCGGATCGACAGGGCCGGGCCGTTCCGCGGCGGCGGGTCGGGCTGGGGGCTGGGCGATGGGCGCGATGGCTTGTCCGGCGCCGCTTCGGCAGTGACGGCGGCGGATGCGGCAGCCGGCAGTGCCAGGGCCGCGGCCAGCAGCGCGCGCCTGCCGATGCGGCTGCCGGTTCGGTCATTCATGGTGCGCGAACCCGAGCCGGTCGCTGGAGCCCGCCGCTGAGGGCGGCGCGATAGACCTCCTCCACCCGGTCGAGATGGCGATCCAGCGTAAAGGGTGCTTGCCAATAGCGGTCGTAGGCGTTGCGGCCCATCCGCGTCACCTCCGCATCGTGGGAGAACAGCTTCAGGCAGCGTGCGAGGTCGGCGGTGTCGCCGCTGCGGAACAGAAAACCGTTCTCGCCGGACAGGACCGCCTCCGCCGCCGCACAATTGTCGCTGACGATGACAGGGACGCCATTCGCCAGCGCTTCATAGGCGGCGAGGCCGAAAGTCTCGTACCACAGCGACGGAACCACCAGGGCGCGCGCGCCCCGCACCTCCTCAAGCACTCCATCGGGCGGCAGCCAGCCGGCAAGCTCCGCCTCCGGGTTCAGCCGGCGGACCGTCTCCATCTCGTCGCCGTCGCCGATGAAGCGCACCGGGCAGCCGGCCTCAGCCGCCGCTTCGGCCAGCAGGGCGGCGCCCTTCTCGCGCGACAGGCGGCCGACGAACAGCATGTGGCGGTTGCCGGCGACCGCAGCCGGACCGCGATCCCTGATCTCGTCCGGCACCTCGACCGGGTTCGGAATCGGCAAGGTCATGGTGCCGGGCGGCAGATGGGGGGCGATCACCGCGCGCTGGCGGTCGCTGAGCGTCACCAGCGCCATGCCCCCGGTGAAGCCGCCGGCCAGCGCCCCTGCCGCATGGCGGGCCGCCCGCCACCATTTGTGATGCAGGGCACGGGCATCGCAGTCGGTGGCGAGACAGCCGGCGGACAGCGCCCGGTGCGGACAGTTGACGCCTTCGGGAAAGACGAAGAAGGCGCCGTTGGGGCAGAGCGGGAAATAATCGTGCAGGGTCAGAAGCACCGGCAGGCCGGATTTGCGGCAGACCGGGAAGACGCTGGGCGACAGCGCCTTGGCCCAGCCATGGATATGGATCACCGTGTCGTTGGCCGGGCAGCCGGCAAGCAGGCTCTCCAGGGCACGCGCCGCTTCGCGGTTCCAGAGTCCCCGCAGCGCTGCCTGCACACGGTCGGCATTGCCCTTCAGGTCGGCCTGTTCCAGGCAATGCACGGTGATGCCGTCGGTCAGCAGGGCCGGATCGACAGGCGGCACGGCGGTGAAGAATTTGACCCGGTGGCCGCGCCCGGCCAACCCGACGGCGCTCGCGATGGCGACCTTCGCCAGCCCGCCGCTGGGGTGGGCATGGTCGCAGAGGATGACCACCGTGCTCATAACAGGATACTCATTGCAGGGCGCCGCGGTAGACCGCGGCGGTGCGGGCGGCGATCACTGGCCAGTCGAAACGGCTGCGGACCAGGGCTCGACAGGCTCCGGCATCCGGCAGGCGGCGGACGCCGGTCAGCGCTTCGGCGAGGCCTATGCCGATGGATCGTGCGTCGGTCCCGGCCAGGACGAGGTCGCCGTCCAGCCCCTCCACCACCTCCGGCAGCCCGCCGACCGGGGTGACCATCACCGGGGTGCCGGCTGCCAGCGATTCCAGCGCGGTCAGGCCGAACCCCTCCAGCGCCTGGGACGGCATCACGCACAAATCGGCGGCGCGGTAGGCCAGCGGAAGATGGGCATCGGGTACGAAGCCCAGCAGCCGCACATGCTCCTCCAGCCCCAGCGCGCCGATGCGGTCCTGAAGGGCTGCCGCCTCCGGCCCGCGCCCGGCCACGATCAGCAGCACGTCCGGCACCCGGCGGCGCAGCTCCGCCATGGAATCGACCAGCGCGGCCAGCCCCATGCGCTTCACCAGCCGCCGCACCGTCAACACTGTCGGACGCCCCGGAGGCCAGCCGAGCCGGGCGCGTGCCCGCTGCCGGCTGTCGGGAAGGTCGTAGCGGTCGGCATCGACGCCGCCCGGCACCCGGTGGATGCGCTCCGGCGGTACGCCATAACGCTCGGCCAGGATGGTGGCGAAGGACCGGGACAGCACGACGAAGCGGGTGGCGCGGTGATAGACCAGCCGCTCCACCATGAATTTCAGCCGCACCGCCAGCGGACCGGCCCCCTCCGCAGCGCTTTCCAGCGCCCAGGGGCCATGGAAATGGACGACCATCGGGCGGTTGCGCAGGGCCGGCAGAGCCCCCACCGTGTTCAGCGCGAAATGCGAGGCGACGAGGTCCGGTGCCTGCCGGCGCAGCGCCTCCGCGATGGCGGTCCGCGCCGCCACCATCCGGCGCGGCAGCGAGGCCGAAGGCGGCGCGAAGCTGGCGATGCGGGCGCCATTGTCCAGCGTTTCGGAAACAGTGCCCAGCACCAGCCCGGAGAAGGCGATGCCCTGCTGCGGCAGATGGCGGGCGAGGTGGTAGAACATGTTCTCCGCCCCGCCATGGGTCTCCGGAAACCAGCCCAGCCCAAGCTGGAGCACGCTGGCCTCCCGCATCTCCTCCGGCAGGGCGCCGGGCAGGATCAGGCTTCCGTCCATTGCTTGTCCTCTTGGAATTGGCGTTCGGCGGCTTGTTCGACGGCGGCCTGCTGGGTGGCGAGCCCATGGTTCTTGGCGGCCATCGCCATGCCCAGGAAGAACCAGAAGCCGACGCCCGTGACCTTAACCAGCGTGTGCTCGAACACCATGCAGAGGAGGATCGTCAGCGCCGCGGTCTCGGCGCAGCGGGCGAAGGGGTCGGGCGGCGCCCCGCCGCGGCGCAGCATGCCCACCGTCAGCGCGATGATTCCGGCGACATAGCCCAGCGTGCCGGGCCAGCCAAGCTCGTAGGGCACGCGCAGGATGCCGCTGTCGAAAAAGGCCATGGCACCCAGCTGGCCGTCCTCGTTGGTCAGCTTGGTCGCGGTGTCGATGGTGCCGAGCCCGGCGCCGCGCACCTCGGTCAGCGCCTGGATCAGGAAGCGGCCGTAGAACTCCTGCCGCTCCTGATAGCTGCGGTCGTTCTCCATCGAATTCAGCGTGTCGAAGCGGGAGACGATGGCCTGGTTGACCAACGGCACGCTCAGGAGCGGCAGGGAGCAGAGGATCAGTCCGACGCCGACGGCGACCAGCCGCAGCCGGTGCCGGCCGGGCATTGTCAGCAGCAGCCAGGCGAAGGTGAAAAGCCCGGCTAGCCACGCCGCCCGCACCAGACTGAGCAGCAGCGACCCCAGCGCCAGCGCACCGGCAATCGGCACGAGAATGCCGCGGGCCGCCGGCAGCACCGCCAGCCCGGTCACCAGCAGGAAGGCCAGCGGGCCGGAGGAGTTCAGCGTGCTGAACACCCGCACCTGCATCGGCAGCGGCATGCCCTGGTTGGTCATGCCGACATTGATCAGCCAGCGCGCATCCCAGGCCGGCATGAAGAAATATTGGATCAGCCCATAGCCGCCGACCAGCGCCAGCCCTGCCACGAAGGCACGCAGCACCGCGTCGCGCATCTGCGGGTAGAGCGGCCAGTGCAGGGCGACATAGAGCCCCAGCGTCACCGGAACCAGCCAGTTCAGCAGCGCGAAGGTCGCCGCCGCCAGGCCGGCCTGGGTGATGCCGTTGAAATAGGCGTAGAAGATGCCCAGCATCACCGGCACGAAGCCGAAATAGGCGCGGTAGCGCAGCATCGGCAGATATTGCGCGATCACGAGCCAGGTCATGGCGCCGACGGCGAAGGGCGTCACCATGACCGGACTGATGACGCTCCAGCCCGCCTGGTAATCGACCAGCCGGCGCACCTCCGGCGTCAGGAACCACAGCCACCAGGTAAAGGCGGCGAAGCGGGCGGGATCGCGCGTCACCAGCAGCGCGCCGACGGCCAGCGCCCCCACCGGGAAGATGATCTCCAGCAGGCCGGCCTTGCCGACCAACACCGGCATCAAGACCAGGAACCAGAAGACCGGTGCGGCCAGCTTGCCCAGGGACGGCAGGCCGCCCGCGCCGTGATGGGTATAGGCCGGATGGCTTTGCGCCAGATGGTTTTGGTCCTGGCCGGCGGTGGCGAAGGTCATGCCGCTGTCTCCCGCCAGTCTCGCATCCCCGCCAGCCGGCCGCGCAGCGTGGCGCGCAGCTTCGCCCCGGCATGCCGGTCGCCCCGCAGCCGCAGCCTTGCCCATTGCGCCAGCCCGGGAAACTCGCAGGTTCCCACCAGCATGGCCCAGGCGGCGAAGGCGGCGCGGTTGGCCGGGCCGAAATGGGCCATCAGCGCCAGCGTGTCGTTGAAGGTCGCGTTCTCCTGTGCCAGCGGGTGGAAATGATCGCTGCCACGCTGGTCGATGTCGAAACGGACGGCCGGAAAATGGTCGACCGCAACCAGCGGATCGTAGACCAGCCGCCAGCCCTGGCGGGACAGGCGCAGGCAGAAATCCACCTCGTTACGGACCTGGGCGCCGCTGCCGCGCAGCCGGGTGTTCAACCGCTGGCCGGCGATGGCCGCCCGACGGAAGCTCCAGTTGGCGCCTTTCAGAACGTCGACGTCCTGCGCCGGGCCGACGCCCAGATGGTGGTTGCCGATGACGCGGCCGAACCATTGCAGCCGGCCGACGATCTCCGCCTCTCCGGTCTCCGGTACGTCGCCGTGAAAGACATGGTCGCGGCCACCGACCCCGCCGATGCGGGGGTCGGTGCGATACCACGCCTCGATCCGCTCCACCCAGTCGGGATGCGGGACGGCGTCGTCGTCGGTGATGGCGACGATTTCTCCGATGGCATTGTCCATGCCGCGGTTGATCGCGGCGACCTGCCCCGGCACGTCGATGCCGACGACCTGGACGGGCAGCGCGGGGCGGTAGCGGCGGGCGACCTCGGCCGACTCCGGATCGCTGTCGCGCACGGTGACGACCACCTGGACCGGCGCCAGGGTCTGGCGGACCAGCCCGTCCAGGCAGCCGGCCAGCTGGTCCGGCCGGCGGTAGGTCGGGACGATCACGGTGACGCCCAGCCGCTCGGTGGCGGTGGGATCTATCGGCACCAGCGATACCGGACGGGTCGTCATGGAAGGAGTGGTGTTGCCGTTCATGCCGGTGCCAGCTCCCGTCCGCGGCGGCTGATCGCCGTGGGGCGGTCGGGCGCCAGCGAGGCTTCCTCGCCGTTCATCCAGCTGTCGATGGTTTCGCGCAGGCGCGCCTTGAACACGTCGCGGTCGAAGCGGGCCGCATGGGCGCGGATGGCGGCGGGGTTGAAGCGCGCCTCCTGCGCCTCGAACCGCTCCACCGCCTCGATCAGGCCCTCCGGCGTCTGCTGGTCGAAGAACAGGCCGGACAGGCCGTCGCGCACCGTCTCGGTGGCGCCGCCGCGGTTCAGAGCGATCACCGGCCGACCGGCGGCCATTGCCTCCACCGGGACGATGCCGAAATCCTCGTTGGCGGTGAAGATCAGCGCCCGGCAGGACGCATAGTGGCGGTCGAGGTCGGCCGGGGAGCAATGGCCGACCAGCTCCACCGTCGGTCCGGCCATCTGCTTCAGGCGCCGGAACTCCTCCCCCTCGCCGACGACGACCAGCTTGCGACCCATGCGGTTGAACGCCTCGATGGCGACGTCGGCGCGCTTGTAGGAGACGAGCTGGCTGACGAACAGGTAATGGTCGCTCCTGTCGCCGCCGTTGGGAGAGGTGACGGTGGCGAAGCGCTGCGTTTCCACCGGCGGGTGGATGACGGTGGCGTCGCGGCGATAGACCCGCCAGATGCGCTGGGCCACCGTGTGCGAATTGGCGATGAAGCGGTCGACCCGCGCCGCGGTCGCCAGATCCCATTGCCGCAGGCGGTGGATGGCATAGGGCATCAGCGGCCGGACGATCGGGCCGGCCGAGTGCAGATAGTCGTGATAGCCGCTCCAAACATAGCGCATCGGCGTGTGGCAGTAGCAGACATGCAGCGCGTCGGGCCGCGTCAGCACGCCCTTGGCCGGTCCGGATTCGCTGCTGATGACCAGATCGTAGGCGCTGAGGTCCAGCTGCTCCAGCGCCAGCGGCATCAGCGGCAGGTATTTCTGGTACATCCGGTGGGCCATCGGCAGCCGGTCGATGAAGGTCGTGGTGACCAGGTGGCTGCGGATGATCGGCGACATGCGTTCCGGCCGGTAGACATGGGTGAAGATGTCTGCCTCCGGATACAGCTCGCACAGGGCTTCGACGACCTTCTCGCCCCCGCGCATCCCGACGAGCCAGTAATGGACGATCGCGACTTTCATGGTGGGTTCTCCAGAAAGGGACCGGCGCTTGCCTGAGCCCAAGGGTTCGATCTCAGGCGATGCGGCGCAGGCGGTAGGAGCGGCCGCTGGGCGGGCGGGCGCCATATTCGAGATTTGCGTGTTCGCGGGCATTGACCATCGACAGCACCGCTCCCCCGATCCGCCCGCCCACCTGCCGCACCTGCTTGATGCCGGCGCTGGCGTGGCTGGAGGCGGTGCGCGCCCAGCGCACGACGTAGAGGACGCGGTCGGCCAGCGGCGCCAGGATCAGCGCGTCGGACACCGACAGCACGGGCGGCGTGTCGAGGACGACGACGTCGTAGCGTTCGGCCAGTTCGACCAGCAGCGACAGCATGGTCTTGGAGCCGAGCAGGATCTGCGGACGGTCGACCGGCCGGCCGGCGGCGATCACCGACACCCGGCGGCGGTCGTCGATGTGCAGCACCTGATCGAGCGTCGCGTCGCCTTCCAGCAGGTCGGTCAGCCCCTTGGGCGGCCGGACGCCGCCGAGAAGCCGGTGCACGGCCGGCCGGCGGGTGTCGCAATCGACGATGACGACGCGCCGGCCGGTGTCGGCGAGGAAGGCGGAGAGTGCCACGGCCAACGTGGTCTTGCCCTCTCCCGCCACCGACGAGGTCAGCATGACCACCTCGCCTCCCTTGACGCTGGCGGGCTCTGCCCCGGTGCGGACCAGATGCAGCCGGGCGCAGAGGCGCCAGACCGCCTCGGCGAAATCGCCGCCGCCGGTGTTGGAATAGGGATCGCGGGCGTCGTCGGCGCGTGCGGACCGCTTGGTCCGGCCCAGCAACGGCACGATGCCGACCGCAGGCAGGCCCAGCAGCGCCTCGACCTGATGGGAGCTGTAGACGCCGCGCTGCCGCATGGTCCTAACCAGGGCGACGCCGGTGGCGATGGCGCCGCAGACGACCGCAGCCAGTCCGGCAAGCACCGCCTTGCCCGGCCCGACCGGGCCGCCCGGAACGGCGGCGGCCGATACGATGCGCACGTCAGGCGTCATCTCCAGTGCCTGGAGCACCTGCGTCTCCTTCAGGCGGGTGACGGCGCGGCGGTAGTTGTCGTCCGATGCATCGGCCTGCCGCTGAAGGTCGCGCAGCCGCACTTCGGCCTGAAGCGTGTCGAAGGATTCCGCCCGCAAGCCTTCCAGCCGGCGGGAGAGGTCCTGGATCTTGGCGACCTGCTGCTCCACCTCGCCCCGCAGGCTGCGGACCACGCGGTCGATTTCGGTGGCGAGGGTGGCGTTCAGCTCGCGCAGTTCCGCGGTCGGCCGGTTCAGCGCCGGGTGGCGGTCGCCGTACTGGGCCCGCAATTCAGCGAGTTGGGCGTTCAGCGCCGCCTGGCGCTGGCGGAGGGTCGTGATCAGCGGATCGCCGCCGATGTCGTTGCCGGTCAGCAATTCCGGGTTGCCGGGCCGGACCGACTGCAGCTGGCGCAGACGCGCCTGGGCGTTGGCATGGGCGGTGCGCGCCTCGGCCAGCTGCGCGTTCAGGGCGGACATCTCCTCGTTCACCAGCGGAGCATCGCGGCCTTTCACCATGCCGGTTTCGGACCGCATCGCCTCCACCGCGGCGCGGCCGGTGGCGGTCATGTCCTGGCGCAGTTCGTCCAGTCGGCTTTGCAGCCATTCGCTGGCGTTCTGGGTGGCTTTGCGCTTCGCCTCCACCTGGATGGCGAGATAGGCGTCGGCGACGGCATTGGCAGCGCGGGCGGCAAGCTGCGGGTCCTTCGCCTCGACCGTGATGCGGATCGCGCGGGACTGCACGCCGGGGCTGATGCGCAAATTCTTCTGGAACGCCTCGGTCAGACGGTCGGCTTCCCTGTCCTGTGGGCTGCCGGTCGGGGCGACCGGGCGCGGTGGCGGCGTCAGCAATACGGCCAGAGATTCCGGCAGCATCGCGGTCACTTCCGTCAACAGGGTGCGGCCTTCCTCCATCAGCGGGCTGAACAGGCCGGACTTGTTGGTGGGTGCTGCGTATTCCGGTTCCTGTCCCAGGTTCAGCGCCTCGACCACGCGGGCGGCGAGATCGCGGGAGCGCAGGATTTCCACCTCGGTGTTGACGGTGTCGAGATAGATCCCCATCGGCTCGGAGACGGAAGGGATATTGATGACGCGGTTCGGATGCGGGTCGATCACCACGACGGCGGAGGAACTGTAGAGCGGGGTCATGGCGTTGATCAGAAGCACCGCCGGCAGCCACAGCACTGCCGTCAGCCCGAGGATCAGCCATTTCTGGCGCCACAGCATCTGCACCAGCCGGCTGACGTCGACCTTGTCGGCGCCCGTTCCGACCGGCGGTGCGACAAAGCCGGCGGCGAGACCGGACGTGCCTGACGGCAATCGGTGTTCCGGTGCGTCCATGGGCTCAACTCCTTCATATCGGGCGAACGGTGCGCGGTGTTGCAAGACGGCTGTGGCGCCTCAGGCGACCTCTGCCGGGTCGCGGCTGGGCTGGCGGATTTCCGGCGCTTCATCCTGTGGCCGCGTGCCGCCGACCTCCGGCGGGAGGGCGGGGTGCGCGGGGGCGCCATGTCCGGCCTTGGACTCGGCCAGGATGCGGGCATAACGGGCGACGGTGTTGGGGGTGACGTTGACCAGCATTCCGGTCCCGCCGCCATTGGCGACGAGCTGGGCCACTTGGAACAGCGCGCGTCCCTTTTCCAGAACCTCTCCGGGCAGCATCCACAGGATGGAATCGATGTTGGAGGCCAGCCATCCCGGCTTCCCGCTGCGCGTCAGACGGCGTTCAGCCGACCGGACCTGCGCAGTGTTGCGGATGGTGTAGAAGGGCGACCAGCCGTCCCAGTCACCGGCGGTGAAGGGCAGTGCCACGAAGCCGTCGCCACCTGCGCCGTCCATCACCACCGCCTCGGCGGCACCGAAACCGGACTTGGTCCACATGTAGTCGAAGCCGGCGGAGCGGACGGCGGCGGCGACCTCCGGCCGCAGCGGGCCGGGGCGGGCGCTGTCGTAGGGCCGCCACGCCTCGTAGAAACGGTCGAGCCGGTAGCGGCGCAGCGCATTCCCGATCAGGCGCCGGGCGTCCATCGCCGGTGCGCCGGTCTGCGGTGCCGTGCGCGGCGTGCCTTCAGGTGCCGCCTCGACGCTGGCTGCCGGAGTTTCTGCCGGGCGGGGGCGCGGGGAGATGCGCAGGACGGGGCGGCCCTCCTCCCAGTGCAGGCGCGGGGTGTGTCCGGGCACCAGGGGTGAGTCGACCAGCGGCCACCAGCCGCGCGGCATCAGGCCGGGCGGCAGCATGGTGGCGATCTCCGCACGGGCGTCGGCCAGCAGGCGGGTCAGTTCGCCGCCCTGATTTTCGAGGCCCGGCATTTCCCCCTCGGCGCAGACGCCGCGGCCGGTGCTGCCCAGCAGAAGCTCCACCTGGCCCAGCACGCCGCCGCGCTCCTCCGGCACCGACAGCAGGGCGAGGTCGGCGGGGCTGGACTGGGTCAGGCTGTCGACGGTGACCACCAGCCCGCAGCGCAGGCCGGTCGCCGCCACCAGATCGAGAATGCGCGGGATGCAGTGCAGCTCGCGGATCATGCCGGACCACAGGACCAGCGTGGTCAGCACCCGCCCCTCCGCCGCCCAGCGGCGCAGGGTGGCGTCGTCGGGCTCGAAATCGGTGAAGGGGCGTGGCGGCTCGGCGATGCGCAGCGGCACCGCGGCGGTGCTGGCGAAGGGCGGGTCGGGGTCGACGATCTGCAGGCCGCGGCCCAGCCGGCCGAGCGCGAAAAAGTCGTGATCGTCGAACTGCCGGCCATAGACCGGATCGGCCCCGGCCTGGATCAGGTCGGCGGCGCGCTCGATCACGTCGGTCTGCGGCCGGCCATAGAGCGGCAGGAGGCGCTTGGCCGCCGCCAGCGGCAGCTGGGCGGCGATCAGGTCGGGATCGCCCAGCAGGGTGCCGCGCCCCCAGCCGGCATGACGGCGGGCCAGCGCCACGCTGAAGCTGGCATAGCTCTCCCCCGCCACCTTGCCCTCGACCGCATCGAGGCCGCCGGGAAAGGCGCGGGCGCGCACCGGATCGACGCAGTGGCCGGTGAAGCGTCGGGCGCCCAGCGCCTCCAGCCTCTGCCGCAGCCCGGCATCGGCACTGGCGTCGATGCCCAGGCACGGCTCCGCCATCAGACGCGGATAGAGGAACGGCGCGGCGACGATGCCGAGCGGGGTCTGTGGCGCCATGTCCAGCACCGCGACCTCCTGCGGCAGCGGCTGGCCCAGCAGACGGAAGGCGGCATCAAACAGGGCGGCCGGATCGGTGCCGCGCAGGGCGCATTCGCCGCCTGCCTCGACCACCGGCCAAAGCGGAGAGGCCGGATCGCCCAGCGCCACGACGCGGAAGCAGGTGGTCAGCCACAGCGCATGGTCCAGGTGCCGGCCGCCGGCCATCAGGCTGCCGGTACCGGTGGCCTCGGTGCGGTTGCCATCCTCCCAGCCGCCGAAATGGCGTCCGCTGCGGCGTCCGTCGTAATAGAGGTCGAAGGTCCATCCGGCGCGTTCCGCGGCGGCGGCCAGCACCGGCGCCATGGCGACGCGGTGCGGATCGCCGCCATGGGCGAGGAAGAGGAGAAGGGGCGGTTTGGTCACGATGCGCGGCCCTCCGTCCCGCCGCCGCGCCGGCACCACCACAGGTGCCATTTCGCCACCCCCGGCGGGCCGAAGTGATCGGTCTTCTGCAGGGTCAGGCCGGTGGCGGCGATGGCCTTGCGCATCTCCGGTGCCCAATGGTGGCGGACCAGCGCCTTCCATTCCGGCAGCACGCCGTGGCAGCGCATGGTCGCCAGCAGCCGGTCGGGCCGCCAGCGGTAATAGCGGGGATAGGCGATTACCCACAGCGGGTTGGCGTTGGTGGTGTCGCAGACGATCCGGCCGCCGGGCTTGACCACCCGCTGCAACTCGCGCACCCCGGCTTCCAGATCCGGCAGGTGGCAGAGCAGGTCCATCGCGATGACGAGGTCGAAGCTGTCGTCGGGGAAGGGCAGCTTGCGGGCGTCGGCCTGCTGGACGGTCAGGGCGGGGAAGCGCTCCTTCGCCTCCGCCAGCATCTCGTGCGAGATGTCGAGCAGCGTCACGTCGTGACGGCCGGCGAAGGGACCGGTGATGCGGCCGTAGCCGCCGCCGACGTCGAGGATGCGCATCCGCGGCAGCCGTTCCAGCTCCGCCGCCACCGCGCGCCGCTTCTCGTCATAGATGCGGTAGAAGGGGGTGGTCGGGTGGTCGGGGCGGAAATGGCGGCGGTAGCCGTTGTTGTAGATGCCGGAACCGGCGGCCTGCGTGCGTTCCGCCTTGGCATTCTCCAGCAGGGCGGCGACCTGGGCGGCGACGGTGTCGACGTCGAAGCTCCTGGCATGCTCAAGCCCCGCCGCGGCGACCGTCTTCAGCCCCTCGCGGTCGGCCAGCCGGGCGATCAGCATGTCGCGCAGCGGTTCGGCTTCCCCCGGCGGGACCAGCCAGCCGGTGCGGCCGTGCTCGATGATTTCCGGGAAGCCGCCGCAGTCGCTGGCGACCACCGGTACGCCCAGCGCCATCGCCTCCACCACCACGAAGCCGAAGCTCTCCCACAGGGAGGGGACGACCGCCATCTCGGCCCGCGCCACCACGGCCAGCGCGTCGTTGCGCGGCAGGGCGCCGGTGAAATGGACGCGGTCGGCGACCGGAGCGACATCGCGGCGGAACTGGTCGATGACGGCGGCGCTCGCCGCATCCTCGCCGCCGATCATCATCAGATGCAGGTCGGGGTTGGCGGCCAGGACGCCCGGAATGGCGCGGCCCAGCGTGGCGATGCCCTTGCGCCCCTCCAGCCTGCCGAAGAAGGCGATGAAGCGCTTCGGCAGTTCCATCGGCGGTTTGGCCGTCCGGTTCGCCGCCACCGCGGCAACGTCGATGCTGTTGGGGATGACCTGGATCAGCTCCGGCGCGATGCGCCAGTAATCGGCCACCCGCCGGGCGATGGCGCGGGTGGAGGCGTAGATCGCGGCACTGCGTTTGGTCTGGTCGCGCTCCAGCGCGTTCAGCAGATGGGTGTGCGGAACCCAGGGCTGGGTGTTGGTGTCCATCACCAGCCCGGTCGGGGTCGCCAGCCGCGTCACCACCGGAATGGTGCTGAAGCGGGTCAGCCACCATGCGTCGGCATCGAACTCCGCCGCATGGACCACGTCGGGACGGAAGGCGCGGACGGCATCGGCCAGCCGGCGGTTGGTCCGGAAGCGGTCGACCACCGCATGCCTGTGCGGACCCGGATCGACGCGCTGCACCGTGACGCCGTCTTCGATGGTGGTTCCGGCCGGCAAGCCGCCGGCCTTCCATGGGGTCACCACCTGGACGGTATGGCCCAGCCGCGCCAGCGCGCGGGCCATCGTGTGGGTGTGCGTGGCGATACCGCCGAGCTTTTCGCCGGGTGGGTATTCGGGCGTCAAGAGCGACAGTCGCATTGCGGTTTCCTCGATTCCTAAAGAATGTCCGATGGGTTCGGTCACTTGCCTGTAGGGCCGGCCGGGGTGGAGATCGGAGTAAGGGCCGGAGCGGGTGTCACCGGGGCCGGCTTGTCGAACAGGCGCCGCGGCAAGGCTGCGAGCATCGTCGGGTCGGGAAGGAAGACGCGCCAGGGCAGTCCGGTTGCGCGGCGGTAGAGCGTCGCCGCGGTGGCGAACACCAGCGTGTAGGCGACGGTGGAAACGATGGCCGCCGCCAGGATCCCGCCGCTGCGCAGGAACAGCAGCAGCCCGCCCAGCGTGACCACCATGCCCAGCAGATTGGCCAGGGTGGCGGTGAAGGGCCGGTTCTCCGCATAGAGCCCGTTCAGCAGGATCGACGCGGCGGCATAGAGGACGGCGCCCGGCAGCAGCAGCCGCAGCGGCAGCGCGCTGTCGGCGAAGGACGGGCCATAGACCAGCCCGATGGCGATGTCGGCGAAGACGAACAGCCCGCCGCCCAGGAGGCCGCCGATGGCGAAGGTCGCCTGAAGGCTGTTCAGCACCAGCGCGCGCCCCGGCTGTCCCCGCCGGGTGGCGGCGGGCATGACGACGGTGGCGAGCGCGCCGGAGAGGCTGACGATCAGCCAGGACAGGCTGGTCGCCAGCGCATAGAGCCCGACCTGCGTCGCCGACAGGAAGGCCGGGATGATCAGCAGGTCCAGCCGTTGCGTGATGACGCCGCCCACCACGTCGCCGTGGGTGCGCAGTGCATACCAGACGGTCTGCCGGCCGAGCGCCGGATCGGGCCGGCCGATGCCGTGGCGGCGGACCAGCAGAGCGGTCGCCGCCACCAGCACCAGCGTGCTCATCGCCGCCTGGACGATGACGGCGGCCTCCACCGTGAAGCGGCCGGTGGCCCACAGCGCGGCATAGACGATGGCGACGCCGGCCGGCTGAAGGAAATTCAGCGCGTTGAAGCTGCGGAAATCCTGGTCGCCGAGGATCAGGCCCAGCATCAGCTCGGACAACAGGGCCATGGCGATCATCGGCAGGTAGAGCCGCGCCAGCGCCAGAGTCTCCGCCGGCTGTGCCGCCAGCAGCGTCGGCAGCAGCAGATAACCGACGCCGATCGCCACCGCCGCAACCGGCAGCAGGATGAGGGTCCAGGTGCTCAGCAGGCGGCCACCGGCGGCATGGTCCCGCGACAGCGCATAGGTGACCGCCTTGCCGCAGCCCATGCCGAACAGCCAGCCCAGCAGCTGCACGGTGGTCAGCACTGCGGTCAGCGCCCCCCGGCCGTCCGGACCGATGGTGCGGGCGACCAGGATCCCCGTCAGCAGCCCCAGCGCCATCGTCGCGGCGGTGACGAGCACCGTCGCCACGCCATGCCGGGCGAAGCTGTTCCGCTTTGCCGCCGCCTTCCGTCCGGTCAAACCCTTCAGCATCGCGCCGTCACCCCCGTTGATGGCCCTGAAATCCGCGCACTGCGTAACCTGCCGTTCTGGAACTCCTGTTTTGATTGCAGCCCCATTCCCGATTTGAAGCGGCTTTCACTTGCCTACTTTTACCGGCGAAAAATAGTTGGCATTGCCAACATTGCGCGACGAATTCAAAAGTTATCGGGAAGAGGAACAATCGTAAAATGCGGCCGTTATTTCATCCGACGCGCATTTTTGTTGTGCGTTGCAAACAGGACGGTAGTGGGGTGTTGGTCCAGGGTCAACGCCGCTTTCGGAACTGTTCTTCCCGCACACCAGGGGAGTATTTTTCTTTGAACATCCGTTGGCGGAGATTGTCAGACCTAGCGTATCTTTCGGGCACCGGTTATCGGCGAAGCCCATTTTCCGGCATCGGGATTAGCCCGTTGCCGGGCCGGTCGCACACGGGAGGGGAGGGGGAGGCGCCGTTGTGCCCCGCCGCATGGCGTCTTCGGACCGCCGCCTGACGCCATTGATGGGTGTCTTCAGTCGGCCGCGGCCATCCGCACGGCGGTGGAGCCGCGCACGATGCAGGTGCCGCCGAGAATGAGGCGGCGGCTGGGACGGTCCGGCGCCTCCAACCGTTCGAACAGCAGTCCCATGGCGGACTGACCGATGTCCTGCACCGGCTGTTCGATGACGGTCAGGCCGGGACCGACCAGCTCCGTCCAGGGTTCGTTGTCGAAGCCGGCGACCGCCAACCCGTCCGGAATCGGCAGGCGCAGCCGGCGGGCGGCCTTGACCACGCCCATCAGGAACAGGCTGTTGCTGACGATGAAGGCCTCCGGCCGGTCGCGCTCCGACATCCACGCCACCACCGCCTCTTCCGCCGCATCGGCATGGGGGGCGAGAAAGCGGGCCGCCGGGGCGAGGCCGCGGGCGGTCATGGCGGCGCGGTATCCCTCATGACGCTCCTGGCCGGTGGTGCTGGTGTTGCCGAACAGGCCGGCGATGCGGCGATAGCCCTGGGCATGCAGATGCTCCACCAGCATCGCCGCGGCACGCGGGTTGTCGAGGACCACGGCATCGTGACGGCCGGTCGGCGCGTTGCGGTCGATCAGCACGACGGGGAAATCGAGGTCCAGCCCGTCCAGCCGGTCGAGCGTCGCCCGGGTGGGGGCGAAGATCAGGCCGGTGATCCGCTCCTCCTGCATCAGGCGGAGGTACAGCTCCTCCCGTTCGGGATTCTCGTCGCTGTTGCACAGGATCACGCGCATGCCGGCGCGGTAGGCCGCGTCCTCCACGGCGCGGCTGACGGCGGTGAAGAAGGGGTTGCGGATGTCGGACACCACCAGCCCGATGGTCTGCGAATGCTGCGAGCGCAGCCGCCGCGCCGACAGGTTGGGGCGGTAGCCGGTGGCGCGCACCGCATCCTCCACCCGCTTGCGCAGGGTGTCGCTGACCGGACCGTTGCTCAGCACGCGTGACACGGTGGCGACCGACACGCCGGCAGCCAGGGCCACGTCCTTGATGCCGGCGGTTTTTCCCGAGACGCTCATGTCCAGACCGATCGTGTGGAGGGATGCCCCGATTGGGGACGCGACCTTAGCCGCATGGGCCGAAGATGACCAGGGCGGGGTATTTTCTGAAAACGTTTCCAGCATCCTCGGCAAAACATCCTTTATTTTTGTCCGCCTGACAAGCCGTTCATCCAGGAAAGTCCATATGCTGCAACGCAACAAGCGTTGACAGCCGGACTGTAATCGTTTTCACTTGGTTCAACAGCACAAACAAAAGCCCGCGGAGGATACGGTCGCCATGCTCACCGACACGCACCCCTTGAGCCTTCCCCCCGATCTGATCCGCCTCGGCGCCGCTCCGGCGGGCAAGGAGGCGGCGATCCGCGAGGCGGCGCAGCTGCTGATCGCCGCGGGCTGCATCGATCCCGCCTATGCCGACAGCATGATCCGGCGCGAAACGGTGGCGAACACCTTCCTCGGCCATGGCGTCGCCATCCCGCACGGCATGGTGGACGACCGCAATCTGGTCCGCCGCAACGGCATCGCGATCCTGCAGGTGCCGGACGGCGTGGTGTGGAACGACGGGCAGACCGCCCGGCTCGTCGTCGCCATCGCCGCCCAGTCCGACGCCCACATCGCCATCCTGCGCCGCCTGACCCGTCTGATGCAGGACGAGGCGCGGCTGACTGCCCTGTTCACCACCGGCGACCCCGCCGATCTCGTCGCCGCGCTGTCCGACGAGACCGCATCGCCGATCCCCTCCGCCGCCGATACCGGCGATCTTGCCGAGAGCTTCGACTGGGTGGTCGATTATCCGACCGGCCTGCATGCCCGCCCCGCTGCCGCCTGGGTCGAGAGCGCCCGGGCCGCGTCCGGCCGGGTCCGCGTCCGCTATGGCGGGGAGAGCGCCGACGGCAAGACGCTGGTGGCGCTGTTGCAGCTGGGCCTGCGTCCGGGCGACCGCATCACCGTGTCCACCGACGGACCCGACGCCCGCGCGGTACTGAACCGGCTGCGCGCCACCATCACCGGGCTCAGCGCACGGGAAAAGGCGGACGCCGCCGCCGCGGCGCGCAAGGCGAAGGCCGTGGTGCAGGGCTGGACCCCGCCGGCCGCCGCCGGCACGAATGGCGGCCGCGAGATGCCCGTGGTTGCCGGCATCGGCGCCAGCCCGGGCCTGACCATCGGCCCGGTCCACGTGATGCCGAAGGCCGACCTGACCGTTCCCGACCGTCCGGCCCCGCTGCTGGAGGGGGGCAACCGCCTGCATGAGGCGCTGAACCTGACGCGCCAGCAGTTGAAGGCGCTGGCCGACGACACCGCCCGCCGGCTGGGACCGGCCGAGGCCGGTATCTTCGCCGCCCAGGCGGAGCTGCTGAACGACACCGACGTCATCACGCTGGCCTGCCAGCTGATGGTCGAAGGGCATGGTCCCGGCTGGTCGTGGAACGAGGCGGTGGAGCGCAGCGCCGCCAAGCTCGCCGCCAACCCCAATCCGGTGCTGGCCGGCCGCGCCGCCGACCTGCGCGATGTCGGACGCCGGGTGCTGACCCGCATCGATCCGGACCTGCGCGGCGGCTCGATCCGCGACCTGCCGGACACCCCCTGCATCCTGGTCGCCGACGACCTGTCGCCGTCCGACACCGCAGCCCTCGACATGGGCCGCGTCATCGGTCTGGCGACGGCGCAGGGCGGCCCGACCTCCCACACCGCCATCCTGGCGCGCACGCTGGGCCTGCCGGCGATGGTCGCCGGCGGCGCTGTGCTGACCGGGCTCGCCAACGGCACCACCGCCATCCTCGACGGCCAGTCCGGCCGCCTCTATCTGCAGCCCTCCGACGCCGACATCGCCGCCGCCCATGGCTGGATCGAGGAGCAGCGCGTCAGGAAGGCCCAGCAGGAGGAGCGGCGCAGCCTGCCCGCCCGCACCCGCGACGGCCACACGGTGGAGATCGGCGCCAACGTCAACCGTCCCGATCAGGTGGCGATGGCCCTGTCGCAGGGCGGCGAGGGTGTCGGCCTGATGCGCACCGAATTCCTGTTCCTGGAGCGCGGCGATGCGCCGAGCGAGGAGGAGCAGTACCAGACCTACCGCGCCATGCTGGAGGCGCTGGACGGCCGTCCGCTGATCGTCCGCGCGCTCGACATCGGCGGCGACAAGCAGGTGCCGCATTTGCAGCTGCCGCATGAGGAGAATCCCTTCCTCGGCGTGCGCGGCGCCCGTCTGCTGCTGCGCCATCCCGAACTGCTGGAGCCGCAGCTGCGCGCGCTCTACCGCGCCGCGAAAGAAGCGAAGCCGGGCGCACTGCTGATCATGTTCCCGATGATCACCACGTTGCGCGAAGTCGAGACGCTGCGCGCCGTCTGCGACCGCATCCGGGCCGAGCTGGACGCCCCGGCGGTGCCGCTGGGCATAATGGTCGAGGTGCCGGCCGCCGCCATCCAGGCCGACGTGCTGGCCCGCCATGTCGATTTCTTCTCCATCGGCACCAACGACCTGACGCAATACGCGCTGGCCATCGACCGCCAGCACCCCGAACTGGCGGCGGAGGCCGACAGCCTGCACCCGTCGGTGCTGCGCCTGATCCGCCTGACGGTGGAAGGGGCGAAAAAGCACGGCCGTTGGGTCGGCGTCTGCGGCGGCATCGCCGGCGACCCGTTCGGCGCCGCGTTGCTGGCCGGTCTGGGCGTACGCGAGCTGTCGATGACCCCGCGCGACATCCCCGGCGTCAAGGACAAGCTGCGCGACAGCGACCTCGCCGGCCTGCGGGCATTGGCCCAGCGCGCGCTGGATTGCGAATCCTCCGACGAGGTGCGGGCGCTGGAGGGGGAAGCGTCATGACGAAATCCGGCTTGAAGTCCGTCGTCACCATCACGCTGAACCCGGCCATCGACCAGACCATCACGGTCGAGGCGCTGAAGCCCGGCAGCGTCCATCGCGCCAAGGCGGTTCGCCACAATGCCGGCGGCAAGGGCGTGAACGTCGCCAGCTGCCTTGCCGACTGGGGAACGCCGGTGGCTGCCACCGGCCTGCTCGGCACCGGCAACGCCGCTCCGTTCGAAGCGCTGTTCCAGGCCAAGGGCATCGCTGACGCCTTCCTGCGGTTGCCGGGCGAGACGCGCGTCAACATCAAGATCGCCGACCTCGCGGCCAATGACACGACCGACATCAACCTGCCGGGCCTGAGTGCCGATGCCGGCGCCGTCGACCGCGTCCGCGAGACCGTGCTGGGGCTGGTGGAGCTGGGCACGCCGGTGCTTCTGGCCGGCAGCCTGCCGGAAGGTTTGCCCGCCGACGCCTACGCCGCCCTGACCGCCGATCTGGCGGCGGCCGGTGCCCGTGTCGTGCTGGACAGCAGCGGGGCGCCGTTGGCGGCGGCGCTGGCCTCCACCGGCGCGCTGCCCCACTGCATCAAGCCCAACCGGCACGAGCTGGAGGATTGGGCCGGCCGGCCGCTGCCGACGAACGCCGACCTGCTCAATGCGGCCCGCGATCTGCATCGCCGCGGCGTGTCGGTGGTGGTGGTGTCGCTGGGGGCGGACGGCGCGCTGTTCGTCGATGGCGCCCGCGCCCTGCACGGCCAGTTGCCGCCGGTCCAGGCGCTCAGCACCGTCGGGGCGGGCGACGCGATGGTGGCCGGGCTGATCGCCGCCTTTCAGCAGGATGGCGGGCTGGAGGATGTCGCCCGGCTGTCGGTGGCCTTCGCCGCCGCCAAGCTCGGCTGCTTCGGTCCCAACCTGCCCGATCCGGCGACGGTGCGGTCGCTCGCCGCCCAGGTGGCCCTGACCCCGATCGACTGAGACTTCCGACACCATCGGACTGAAATCAACGCAGTGACAGGCGCGGGCTCGAACCCGCCAGGAGGAAACAATGGCGACCCTGTTGGCCGTGATCGCGGCGGGCGATCTTACCACCCAGGCCGTTCTGGCGGCCGAGGCCCTGCGCAAGGCGGCGGCGAAGGCCGGCCACCGCATCCAGGTGGAGATCCGCACCAGCCTCGGTATCCAGTCCCCGCTCGACGCCGCAGCTTTGTCCACGGCCGATGGGTTGATCCTGATCGGCAGCGGTGACTTTGACGACGGGCGCTTCGCCGCGCTCAAGCGCAGCACCGCCTCGCTCGACGAGGTGCTGGGCAATCCCGCCGCCGTGCTGGAAAAGGCGTTGTCCTCCGCGTCTGCCGCTTCCGCGGCGGCCGGTCCGCGCCGGATCGTCGCCATCACCTCCTGCCCGACGGGCATCGCCCACACCTTCATGGCGGCGGAAGGCATCCAGCAGGCGGCGACCGCGCTCGGCCACAAGGTCCGAGTGGAGACCCAGGGCTCCGTCGGTGCGCGCGACACCCTGACCGACGAGGAGATCCGCGAGGCGGATGTCGTGCTGATCGCCGCCGACACCCAGATCGACCTGTCCCGCTTCGCCGGCAAGCGTGTGTTCCTCAGCGGCACCAAGCCCGCCATCAATGACGGCAAGGCCCTGGTCAACCGTGCCCTGGCCGAGGCGAAGACCCATGGCGCCGCCGGCGGTGCGGTTCCGCTGGCCGACGCCGTCGCCGCCGGCAAGGCCGAGCGCTCGGCCCAGCGCACCGGCCCCTACAAGCACCTGATGACCGGCGTGTCCTTCATGCTGCCCTTCGTCGTGACGGGCGGCCTGCTGATCGCTCTGGCCTTCGCGCTGGGCGGCATCTACGTCTATGAGGAATCCAACGCCGGCACGCTGGGCTATGCCCTGTTCCAGATCGGCGCCAAGGGCGCCTTCGCCCTGATGGTGCCGGCGCTGGCCGGCTACATCGCCTATTCCATCGCCGACCGTCCCGGCATCGCTCCCGGCATGGTCGGCGGCATGCTGGCCGGCAGCATCGGTGCCGGCTTCCTGGGTGGCATCGTTGCCGGCTTCATCGCCGGATACGGCACCGCCTTCCTCAACCGGCACATCAAGCTGCACCGCAACCTGGAGGGGCTGAAGCCGGTCCTGATCCTGCCGCTGCTGGGCTCGCTGCTGACCGGCCTGCTGATGATCTATGTCGTCGGCACCCCGGTCGCCGAGGCGCTGGCCTGGATGAGCGCCTGGCTGAAGGGCATGCAGGGCAGCAGCGCCATCCTGCTCGGCCTGCTGATCGGGGCGATGATGGCCTTCGACATGGGCGGTCCGGTCAACAAGGCGGCCTACGCCTTCTCCACCGGCCTGATCGCCTCCCAGGTCTACACGCCGATGGCCGCCGCCATGGCTGCCGGCATGGTGCCGCCGCTGGGTCTGGCGCTCGCCACCAAACTGTTCGCCGACCGCTTCACCGCGGAGGAGCGCGAGGCCGGCAATGCCGCCGCGGTCCTCGGCATCGCCTTCATCACCGAGGGCGCCATTCCCTTCGCCGCCCGCGATCCGCTGCGCGTCATCCCGGCGCTGATGCTCGGCGGTGCGCTGACCGGTGCGATGTCGATGGCCGTGGGTGCGGAGCTGAAGGTTCCCCATGGCGGCGTCTTCGTCCTGCCGATCCCCAACGCGGTGACGCATCTGCTCGGCTATGTGGTGGCCCTGGTGGTCGGCACGGTGGTGACCGCCGTCGCCCTGCGCATCCTGAAGAAGCCGGTCGCCGTCGCCGCGGCAGCGCCGAAGCCGGCGGTCCGGCAGGCCGGTGCGCACGCCTGACCCTTGTCCCTTTCCTCTCGGGCGTCCTCCCGAAACTGGCCCCTCTCCGCATCCGCGGGGAGGGGCTTTTCTTTTTCTCCCTATCCGAAGAATCCGCGCCAGCTTTCGCGGCGCCGCCCGTGGGATCGGTCAAGACATCGCCCGGAGTGACCGATCCATGCTCGACGAAAAGCCCGATGTGATGCTGGGCAACATGCTGCTGCATGTGAACCTGCTGGCCCTTGGCACACTGATGACCAAGATGATGGCGGAGATGTTCCGCAAGGACGAGGATCCGGCCGGCAAGGCGGATGAGTGGCTGCGCCTGTTCGAGGCGACCGCCGCGCAGATGACCTTCGCCAACGAGACGCCGGAATGGAGCGACCTGACGGCGCAGGAGTTCCGCGACGTTCTGATGCAGCATATCCACCGCGCCCGCGCCATGGCGCTTGGAGAGGACTGCGACCCGCGCGCCTATCTGCGCCATCACGGCTGAGAGCAGTCACCGGTATTCCTGCCGCCGCGCCAGACCGTCCTTCAGGTGCCGGATCGCCGCGTGCACCTTCGCCGGCACGTGCCACTTCTGCGGATAGACCGCCCACACCGCCGTGTTGGGCGGCCGGTGGCGGTCCAGCAGGGAAACCAGCCGTCCCTCCGCCACCGGATCGCGCACATAATAATCCGGCAATTGGCACAGCCCGAATCCACGCAGTGCCGCGTCCAGCACCGAGAAGCCGCTGTTGCAGCGCCAGCGGCCCCGCGGCCGGAACAGCCAGTCCTGACCATTGTCGTCGAACAGCCAGTGGTCGGAGGTGCCGGTCAGGCACTGGTGGGAGCCGAGGCTGGTCAGGCTGTCCGGACTGCCGTGGCGTTCCAGATAGGACGGGGCGGCGCACAGATGCATCACGCGGGGGGCGATGCGCGTCGCCACCAGACTCGATTCGCTGAGGCGGCCGAGCCGGATCGCCAGATCGTACCCTTCCTGCACTAGATCGAGCTGCCGGTTGGTCAGTTCCACCTCGATGCTCAGCTGCGGGTGGCGCTCCATCAGGTCGTTGATCAGCGGCATGACGAACTGCTCCCCATAGGCGGTGGCGCAGGTCATGCGCAGTACGCCCTTCACATCGCTGTCGCTGCCCCCCTGCAAGGCGCCCACCGCCAGGAAGGCGTCGTCGCGCTGCTCCGCCAGCCGCCGGCAGCGGGCGAGGAAGGCACGCCCGCTCTCGGTCAGGCTGACCTTGCGGGTGGTGCGGTAGAACAGGCGGGCCTGAAGCCGGTCCTCCAGCCGCGCCACGCTGCGGCTGACGTGGGAGGAGGAAACGCGCAGCTGCTCCGCCGCGCGGGAAAAGCTGCCGGTTTCGGCCACCGCCACGAATTCGTCGATGCCGTCCCAGCCGCTCACGGTCATTCTCCCAGGGCCATCCGGCCATTATCCCCATACGGCAAAAATCTATTCCCGAAATCGCCGTTCTGGCAATGACCGGTCGCGGTCTACACTGCGGAAATCAAATGCCAATCCTCATTGGCAAACCCGCCTGCGGGGCAAACCCGTTCTCGGGACCAATCCGACTTGGGGAAGGAAACCCACATGGTTCTGTCGCGCGCCGCCGTCGCCTGGGAAGCCAACCGTCCGCTGGAGATCGAAGAGGTCGAGGTCGCGGCCCCCAAGGCCGGCGAGGTGATGGTCCGCATCGTCGCCACCGGTGTCTGCCACACCGACGCCTACACCCTGTCCGGCAAGGATTCCGAGGGCGTCTTCCCCTGCATCCTCGGCCATGAGGGCGGTGGCGTGGTGGTGGAGGTCGGTCCGGGCGTCACGTCGGTGGCGGTCGGCGACCACGTCATCCCGCTCTACACGCCGGAATGCGGCAAGTGCAAATTCTGCCTGTCCGGCAAGACCAACCTGTGCCAGGCGATCCGCGCCACCCAGGGCAAGGGCCTGATGCCGGACGGCACCAGCCGTTTCTCGCTGAAGGGCAAGGAGATCGCCCACTACATGGGCACCTCGACCTTCTCCGAATAC
The DNA here is from genome assembly GCF_042938965.1 of Azospirillum sp. A23. Lineage (NCBI taxonomy): Bacteria > Pseudomonadati > Pseudomonadota > Alphaproteobacteria > Rhodospirillales > Azospirillaceae > Azospirillum > Azospirillum sp. A23. The sequence goes on from NZ_CP170666.1 coordinate 646,591, forward strand.
ACGGTGCTGCCGGAGATCGCACTCGCCAAGATCAACAAGGCGGCGCCGCTCGAGAAGGTCTGCCTGCTGGGCTGCGGCGTCACCACCGGCATGGGTGCGGTGATGAACACCGCGAAGGTGGAGCCGGGCTCGACCGTCGCCATCTTCGGCCTGGGTGGCATCGGCCTGTCGGCCATCATCGGCGCCACCATGGCGAAGGCCAGCCGCATCATCGGCATCGACGTCAACCCGTCGAAGTTCGAGATCGCCAAGCAGCTCGGCGCCACTGACGTCGTCAACCCGATGGATTTCGACCGCCCGATCCAGGAGGTGCTGGTCGAGATGACCGACGGCGGCGTCGACTACAGCTTCGAGTGTATCGGCAACGTCAAGGTGATGCGGGCCGCCCTGGAATGCTGCCACAAGGGCTGGGGCGAGTCGGTCATCATCGGCGTCGCCGGCGCCGGCGAGGAGATCGCCACCCGTCCGTTCCAGCTGGTCACCGGCCGCGTCTGGCGCGGCTCCGCCTTCGGCGGCGTCAAGGGCCGGTCGGAGCTGCCGGAGTATGTGGAGCGTTACCTGCGCGGCGAGTTCGAGCTGGACACCTTCATCACCCACACCATGGGTCTGGAGGACATCAACCACGCCTTCGACCTGATGCATGAGGGCAAGAGCATCCGCTCGGTCATCCTGTACAACCAATGAGGTTGACGGTGGCTCTTTCCCTCGCTCCTTTTGCCGGGACCGGGGGAGTGAGCCTTCCGGCCATCGTTTTTCAAAAGGCGTTTCCATGACCGATCCCCTCACCACCCTGTCGGAAACCCGTGTCTTCGGCGGCCGGTTGAAGCGGGTGCGGCACCAGTCCGCGGCGGTGGATTGCGAGATGACCTTCGCGATCTTCCTGCCGCCGCAGGTGGAGTCCGGCGCCAAGGTGCCGGTCTTCTACTGGCTGTCGGGACTGACCTGCACCGACGAGAACTTCATTCAGAAGGCCGGCGCCTTCCGCGTCGCGGCGGAGCTTGGCCTCGCCATCGTCGCCCCCGACACCAGCCCGCGCGGGGAGGGGGTGCCCGGCGACCCCGACAATTCCTGGGATTTCGGGCTCGGTGCCGGATTCTACGTCGATGCGACCGAGGAACCGTGGGCGCGCCATTACCGGATGCACGATTATGTGACGCGGGAATTGCCGGCGCTGATCGAGGCGAATTACCCGGTCACCGACAGGCGGTCGGTCGCCGGCCATTCGATGGGCGGGCATGGCGCGCTGGTCTGCGCGCTGAAGCATCCGGGCTTCTACAAGGCGGTGTCGGCCTTCGCCCCCATCGTCAACCCGGCGGCGGTGCCCTGGGGCGAGAAGGCTTTCGGGCGTTATCTGGGGCCCGACCGCGACCGCTGGCTGGAGTGGGATGCCTGCGCACTGATCGAGACCGCCGGCGAACGGCTGCCGATCCTGATCGACCAGGGCGACCGGGACGGCTTCCTGGAAGCACAGCTGAAGCCGGAAGCGCTGGTCGCCGCGGCGGAGGCGGTCGGTCATCCGGTGACGCTGCGGATGCAGCCGGGCTACGACCACAGCTACTTTTTCATCAGCACCTTCATCGAGGACCATCTGCGCCACCATGCGGCGGCGCTGCTGGGGTGAGATGCCGAACGGGCAGGGGGCAAGACACCCCCCCTGCTTTGTACCTTCCGTCAGGCCACCCGCCGCGTCAGGTGGTTGTCCCACCGGAAGGCCGGCGCCTTGCGCTCCGGTCCCGCTTCGGCGCTTGCCGAGACCGGTTCGATGACGCCGAGCCCGCTGGTCGCCAGATAGCCGTCGCCGTTCGGTGCCAGACCGCAGCCGTCGGCCAGCGCGGTGGAGCCCAGCCATGCCCCGCTTGCCGCATCCCACAGCCCGATGATCCCGCCCATCGGTGAACTGGCCGCCACCGTCCTGCCGTCCGACGCGACGCTGCCGATATAGCCCTGCATGCGCGACAGCACATCCTCCGGCGTGTCGAACAGGCGGATCGCGCCGCCGCCGGGACGGTGGGCGCCGGTCAGCGGCTGGAGCATGCCGATGGGCCGCTCGTCCTGCACGCCCAAGGCGATCCCGCCATCGTCGAGCAGGGCGATGTGGCGCATGCCGAGATTCGTGTGCTCCTCCGGCAGCCGCACCTTGTCGAGCAGCTTGCCGGTTGCCGCCTCGACATAGGTCAGCGAGCTGTCCATGCTGTCGAGATTCAGCTTGGCACGGCCGGTGTCGGGGTGGGTGATGACGCCGCCGTTGGCGACCGCCAGCGTCGTGCCGTCGCGCATCAGGATCAGTTCGTGCGGCCCCAGCCCATGGGTCGGGATGGCGTCGATGCGGCGGTAATTGTCGGTGGCGTCATAGACGCCGATGGCGCCCTCTTCGCGCGGCACGTCGTCCTCGGCGACGAAGAGGGTGCGTCCGTCGGCGGAATAGTCGCCATGGCCGGTGAAGCGGCGGTCGTCCGGCGCCCGCACCACCGGGCCGGGGGTGCCGTCGGCCAGCGACAGGGTCTGGAACCAGCGGCCGGGCCGGCGGGCGAAGACGGCGGCCTCCGCCATGCCGGGCCGGGGCATGATGCCATGGGCGCGGCCGGGGGTGGCGGTGGTGAACAGCACCTTGCCGGTCCGGTCGAGCGCCGCGACGCCGAAGCTCGGCTCCGCCCCGGCGGTGGCATAGGCGTTGAGGTAGAGCGTGCCGGCTTCGGCCGCATGGGCCTTGCCCGTCAGCACGGCCAGCAGCCCGCCCGACAGACCGGCGCCCGACAACACGCGCCCACCGAAGATGCGCCCGGCCAGCAGGCTCAGGATGTTCCTGCGGTCGACCGCCATCGTCAGTCTCCGTCCAGTTCGTTGAAGCCCAGCGTGATGTCCAGCAGCGGCGCCAGCGTGCCCAGCATCTCCACCCGCGCCGCCTTGACCAGCCGCAGCGCGCTCTCGGTCTTCTTGCGGGTGGCGGGGTCGGTCACCGCCTTGTTCAGCGGGCCGGGGACCGCCTCCACCGCGCTGATCGCGGCGGCGAAACTCTCATCGATGGCCTGCTTGGCGGTGGCGCCGTCGTCGTTGGCGGGCAGCAGCGAAACGAAGCCCGGACCGCCATGCTCGCCCATCAGCAGGGCGCGCAGCCCCTCCAGGTTCAGCACGACATTGCGCAGCGACCGGCCGCTGCGCAGCGCCTCCACCACCGTCGGCTTCGCATCCTCGATGCTCGCGCCGAGCGGGGCCATCAACTTCTGGTCGATCACCACCTGCATCGCGGTGATGGCGGAGGCATAGAGCGTGTTCACGGCTTCGGACGCGGTCGGACCGAGCACGGTCGCCTGCCCGGCGGCGAGCGGCGCCTCCAACTCCTTCCACCCGTCGCGCGCATCGGTGGCGATGGCGGCGACGTTGCGGGCGGCGGCGGCGGCGAGCCTGGCGCGGTACTGCTTGGCATCGCTGCCGGTGAAGCCGTCGGCGGTGACGCCCTCGTCGAACAGCAGCCGCTCCAGCACGGTCAGCCCCTGGACGGCCGCACTCTGGCGGGCCAGCGCGCCGGGCTCCAGCAGCTTGGGGTCATGGTCGCGCAGGATCTGGCCGATCTGGCGCTGGACCACGCCGGGCCGTTCCGGCCAGAACGACATGCGGTCGGCCCGCAGATTCATGGTCAGCGGACCGGGGCGCAGATGCTGCACGGCGGCCCAACCGTCGGTAACCTTGAAGTGGGCGGCGCGCGCCTCCTCAAGCCCGGCGGCGGTGGGGCCGGCGGCGAAGCGGTCGAGCGTATCGGCATAGGCGGTGGCCGCCGTCACCAGCGCGTCGAAGCGGGGCAGGGCATGGGTGCGGACCATGCCGCCCAGGAAGGCGGCATCCTTGTCCGACTGGCGGGCGGCGAAGGCCGGCGTCCGCGGCAGCAGGGCCGCCACGGCGGCGGCGGCCGACATCAGTCCCAGCACTATGCGGCGTCGCATACGATCAATCCCTTCTGCCTTTGACGTGGAGCGAACCCCCCGCCCTTCCTTTACAAACCCAGCACGTAGCGCACCAGACGTTTCCGGTCCGCGCCCGGCAGAGACTTGAAGCGGTCCTTCGCCGCTTCCGCCTCGCCGCCATGCCACAGGATCGCTTCGGTCACGCTGCGGGCGCGGCCGTCATGCAGAAGCGACAGCTGCCCATCCTTGGCTGCCAGCCGGTTCAGGCCCCACAGCGGCGTGGTGCGCCAGTCCGATCCGTTCGCCTCGCCCATCGGCAACCGGTCGCCCAGCCCGGGGCCGAGGTCGTGGAGAAGCATGTCGCTGTGCGGGAAGATGTCGCGGTTGGACAGCGACGGATGCTCGGCATCCTCCCCCGTGCGCCAGGACGGGCGGTGGCAGGCGGTGCAGCCGGTGTCGGCGAACAGCGCAGTGCCGGCCTTGTCCTTCGGCGCCTCCAGGCTGCCGTCGGGCGGCAGGTCGCGCAGGTAACCATCGATCAGGCCGATGACGGTGCTGGGGATCTCGAGCCCCTCGAACTGCTTGGAATCGCCGTGGGGAGCATTGCGGCAGGCGGTCTGTTCCGGGGTGCAATCGCCCCAGGGCTCCGGGAAGGCCGGGGTCGACATGCCGATGTCGAGGCTGAAGGCTTCCGCATCCTGATGGTCCAGGGTGGGGTGCATCGCCTTCCAGCCGAAGCGGCCGACCTGCCGCTTGCCATCCACCGTCACGTAATTCACCCGCCCGGCGGCCGGACCGCCGGAGGCGGCCTGTCTGGCGGCCTCGGCTTCGATGGCCTCGGCCGGGATGCGGTCGAGCAGGCCCATGCCATGGACGCGCGGCGGCACGCGGGCGGACATCACCGTCGCTTCGGCCAGCGGGCCATAGCCGAGATCCTCGACCACCGGCGTCGGGTGGCGCAGTCGGACGGTCTCGCCGTCGGGGAAGCGGACCGTCTCCTCGCGGTAGGTGACGCGGGGGCGGCCTTCGACCAGTTGGCCCGGAATGGCGTTCGACTGGATCTGCCGGCCATAGACCGGATCGGCGTTCAGCTTGATCGCATAGCCGACGCCCTGGTCGTCCTTCACCGCCGGATCGGGCGGCCGGCCGCCGGCACCACGCGGATGGCAGGTGGCGCAGGAGCGCGCATTGTAGAGCGGACCGAGCCCGTCCGCCGCCTGCGTCGCGGTGGGCGCCGCCACCCACATGCGGCGGAACAGCGCCTCGCCGATGCGGTTGTCGAGGCTGTCGGCAGCGTGAGCGGTGACAGGGGCGGTGAGAAGGAGCAGGGCGGTCAGGGTGGCATGCAGCCACTTGCCCTCTCCCCCCCGGGGAGAGGGAGGGGACCCGCGCCACAGGCGTGGGGAGGGTGAGGGGGCCGGCGCGCGAACGCGCGCCGCCAAGGGGCATTCTGCCCCTTGGCAATCCCCTGGCACGGGCTGACGCCCGTGCTGCCCCCTCACCCTGACCCTCTCCCCGGGGGGGAGAGGGGATTCCAACTGTACGATTCGTGAGTCACGCAACGCGGATGTATCCCATCATGCCGGTGTCCTGATGTTCGATGATGTGGCAGTGGAACATCCAGTCGCCGGGATTGTCGGCCTTGATGGCGACGCGCAGCCGCTCCTTCGGCTCCAGCAGCACCGTATCGGCATGGTGGGGCACCACCTTGCGGGCATCGGAGGACAGCACCTTGAAGGTGTAGCCATGGATGTGGATCGGGTGCAGGTGCGGCGTCAGGTTGGCCAGCTCGAAGATGTAGCTCCGGCCCTTCTCCAGCGTGACCAGCGGCGGCGGCAGGCGTTCATGCCCGCCCTCCGGCCAGCTCTGCTGGTTGATCGCCCAGAAGGTCTTCGCCGACAGGCACAGCGCATCGGCATAGGGCAGGCCGGGCAGGGCCGCCGCGTCGAAGCTCTGTGCCACCGCGGTGGCGGAGAAGGCCATCGGAATGATCGGCGCGTCCTTCAAATCCGGCTCCGGAATGGCGGAGGCAGGCAGGGCGCGCGGCTTGAAGCGCTTGTTGGGCAGGCTCGGCCCAACGGCGCGGAAGGTGGCGAGCGGCCGGGGTTCGGCCGAATAGACGTTGGTCAGCCGCAGGGTCTGGCCGGCCTTGGAAGGCGCACGGAACAGCACGTCGATGCGCATGGCCGGCCCCATCGGCCAGCCGTCCAGCGGGCGGGGCGGCAACGGATTGCCGTCGACGGCGACGATCCAGGCCTCGGCCCCCTCCACCCGCAGATCGACCACGCGGGTGCTGTCGATGTTGTAGAGACGGGCGCGGATGTCGCCGTTGGCGGGGACCTCGATCACCGGCTCGATGGCGCCATTGACGGTCGAAACGCTGCCGAAGGTGCCGGCGCGCGAGGCGCCGCGGTCGGTCATGAAGGTGCCGAACGTGCCGGTCTTGTCCAGCTGCCAGTCCTTGAGCAAACAGACGATGTCGGCATCGACCTTCGGCGCGTCCGGCTCCTCGACGATCAGCACGCCGGCAAGGCCGCGGCCCAGCAGTTCCACCGTGTTGCAGTGGGGATGGAAGAAGAAGGACCCGGCATCGGCCGGGGTGAATTCATAGACGTGGCGCTCGCCCGGCTTGGTCGGCGGCTGGGTCAAATAGGGCACGCCGTCTTCCAGGTTCGGCAGGCGGATGCCGTGCCAGTGGATCGAGGTGTGCTCGTCCAGCCCGTTCACCAGAGTGGCGCGCAGCCGCTGGCCCTTGCGCATGCGGATGATCGGGCCGGGAAAACTGTCGGCATAGGTGATCAGCGGCGACAGCCCGGCCGGTTCCGGCAGGATGCGCAGCATCCGCTGCCTGGCGACCAGTTCCACCTCGACCAGATCGCCAGCGGCGGTGACCGGCGTCGGGCCGGCGAGACCGCCTTTCAGCGCACCGGCATCGGGGGCGGCAAGGCCGGTTCCGCCCAGCGCCGTCGCCGCGAAGGCGGCACCCCCGGCGCGCAGGAGGGTGCGACGGGACAGGGCGGAGGCGGGGCGATGCGGCATGACTGCGGTCCAAAAAACTTCAGGCAGGAAAAGGCCGGCTCCGGTCCCTTCGCCATCCCCCGCCGGGTCGGCCCGGAAGGGAAGCTCGGGGGAAACGGTCCTGCGCGGAAGGGCGCGGGACCGGAGCCGGGCAGGCGTGCTTACTTGCCGACCTTCGACGGGTCGTCGAGGCTGTCGGAGCCCTTGACCTCGACCGAGACGCCGAGCGCGGCGACGGCGCCTTCCAACGCCTTCTTCTGGGCGACGAGGCCGTCGATGCCGGCGGACACCAGCTTGTTGCCCTCGTCGTTGTCGGCGGCGATCATCTGGTCGTAGGCCATCTTGCCACTGTCGGCGGTGTCCTTGATCGCCTGCATCGCCGTCATGGTGTTGGCCAGGGCGGTCTTGACCGCGGCGTCGGCGTCGGCGGACTTGGCGGCGACCAGCTGCGACAGCGAGGCACCCGAAACGGTCTTGCCGTCGGTGCGCTTGTAGCTGCCGTTGTAGACATTCACCATGCCGACTTCGTCGTAATAGTGCGAGTTGTGGGTGTTGTCGGAGAAGCAGTCATGCTCCTCTTCCGGATCGTGCAGCATGAGGCCGAGCTTCATGCGCTCGCCCGCCAGTTCGCCATAGCTCAGCGATCCCAGGCCGGTCAGCATGCGGCCGACGCCTTCTCCCTCCGGAGCCTTGGCGATGGAGACGCGGGCCTTGCCCTTGGCGGCCCAATCGGCGGTCATTTCCGACAGGTCGTCGACCAGCATCTGGGTGGCGACCTTCAGATACTGGACGCGGCGGTCGCAATGGCCGTTGGTGCAGTCCTTGCCCTTGCCGTAGTCGGTGGCCTTGCGCTCACCCGCCCCCGGGCCGGTGCCGTGCAGATCCTGGCCCCACAGCAGGAATTCGATGGCATGGTAGCCGGTGGCGACGTTCGCCTCGACCTTGCCGGCGCCATGCAGCTTGTCGGTCAGCAGGTCCTTGGTGATCTTGGAGGCGTTGATGGTCTTGCCGCCGGCCGTGATCTTCGGGTTGGCGATGACGTTCGCCTTGGCGTAGGGGTTGCTCTCGCCGCCGGCATAGCCCTCGTCGACATAGTCGATCAGGCCCTCGTCCAGCGGCCAGGCATTCACCTTGCCTTCCCATTCGTCGACGATCGGATTGCCGAAGCGGAAGGCTTCCGTCTGCATGTACGGAACGCGGGCGGCCTTCCAGGCGTCGCGCGCCTTCGCCAGATTGTCCTCGGTCGGGTTGGCGACCAGGGCGTCCACCGCCTTCTTCAGCGCCTTGGCGCCGTTGGTGGCGTCCTCATAGGCGGCATGGGCGATGTCGGCGTAGTTCTTCGCCACGTCCTTGTAGGCCGGACCGGCAGCCTGGGCAACGTACGGCAGCAGGGCAACGACGGCTACGGCGGCGAAGCCGGCAGCGCGCTTCGACATGGAGGTCTCCTCGAACGTCGGTGGTCGGTAATGACAGCAAGTGCGACTTATTCTCAGCGAATAACGTCGCGAATCATTCTCACTGTCAAGCCCTATCCGCGTTGGGGGTACTCGGAAATGCGCAAGCTCCGTCGTGCCGCGTCGATATGTCCCGCCGCTCTGTCCCGCAGACGGCGGGAGGTGGACGGTCCTCAGTCCTGTCCAAGCGCCTGCGACAGATCCTCATAGAGGTCGTCCGGCGACTCCAGGCCGACCGACAGGCGCAGCAGGTCGCCCGGCACCGGAGAACTCGGCCCTTCAATGCTGGCGCGATGCTCGATCAGGCTTTCCACCCCGCCGAGCGAGGTGGCGCGGCGCCAGATTTCGACGCGGGCGGCGGTGTCGATGGCTGCCTGGGTGCCGCCTTTCACGCGGACGGACAGCATGCCGCCATAGCCACCGCTCATCTGGCGCGATGCGATGCCATGGCCGGGGAAGCCGGGCAGGCCGGGATAGAGCACCTCGGCCACCCGCGGATGGGCGGACAACCGCTCCGCCAGGGCCATGGCGGCGTCGCTCTGCCAGCGGACGCGGGCGAACAGGGTGCGCAGGCCACGCTGCAACAGCCATGCCTCGAAGCTGCCGAGGATGCCGCCCTGCTGGGTCTGCACCGCCTTGATCCGAGCCCAGAATTCGTCCTTGCGGGCGGCGGTCAGGGTGCCGGCGACGACGTCGGAATGGCCGTTGAGATACTTGGTCGCCGAATGCATGACGATGTCGGCGCCCAGTTCCAGCGGACGGGTGAGCACCGGGGTGGAGACCGTGCTGTCCACCGCCAGCCACGCCCCCGCCTCGTGCGCCAGTTCGGCCACCGCGGCGATGTCGGTGACGGTCCACAGCGGGTTGGCCGGGGTCTCCACCCACACCAGCCGCGTCTGGCCGGGGCGGAGTGCGGCGCGCACCGCATCGGTGTCGCTGGTGTCGACGCCTTCGACCTTCAGCCCCCAGCGGGTCGCGGGACCATGCACCCAGTTGCGGAAGGCCCAGTACATCACGTCGGGCACCAGCACATGGTCGCCGGGATCCAGTGCCTGGAACACCGCGGTTGCCGCCGCCATGCCGGAGGCGAACAGCAGCGTGTCGACCCCCTTTTCCAGTTCGGTGATGGTCCTGGAGGGAATATCGAAGGTCGGGTTGTCGGCGCGGGCATACACCCGGCCGCGGCCATAGCCGTTGTCGGGGTCCCGGACATAGGTGGTGGACGGGTGGATTGGCGGGATGACCGCGCCGCTGGCCGCATCCTCAAAGCCCAGGGCGCCGGCGGCGATGGTTTCGGGACGGTGGGGACGGTCGGTCATTGCCGGGGCACTCCGGGATCGGTTATGAAAGGGGGGTATCAAGGATACGTCCGCCGGACGCCGGGGCGCAATGGCGCCGCGCAACCGTCAGGCGTAGCGTGCGATCAGGCGGGCCAGCGGCGGCCCCGACAGCACCACCACGAAAAGCCGAAGGGTTTGCAGGGCCAGCACCAGCGGCAAATCCACCCCGCTACCCAGCGCGATCACCACCACGGAATCGAGCCCACCCGGGCTGGTGGCGAGGAAGGCGGTCAGCGGGTCGGTCGGGAGCAGAGTGACCAGGACCCAGGCCGACAGGCTGCACAGGGCGATCATCAGCCCGGTCGACAACAGCATCTGCGGCACGGCACGCAGGGCGTGGCTCAGCACCTCGCGGGTAAAGCGCAGGCCGATGCTCCAGCCGATGACGGTGTAGGTGACGGTCAGCAACGCATGCGGCAGTTGCAGGGTCACGCCCGCACCGGTCTGGACCAGCGCGCCCAGCACCATCGGCACCAGAAGAGCACCGGAGGGAATGCGGAAACGGTGGCCGATCCAGCCGCCCGCCGCGGCGACCAGCAGCGTCGCCGCCAGCCCGCGCAGGTCCAGCGCCTCCACCGGAGCCACCGGGATGGCGGAACCCTGCGAACCGGCGGTCAGCGCATGCGTCACCAGCGAGGCGCTGAGCACCACCAGCACGACGCGCAGATATTGCATCACTGCGACCAGCCGGACGTCCGCGCCATAGTCGCCGGCCATGGCGACCATGGCGGAGGCCGCACCCGGCGACACACCCCAGGCCGCGGTGGTGCCGGGCAGGCTGCCGTAGCGGACGAACAGCCAGCCGACGATGCCACTGACCAGCACCGTCAGCCCGACGGTTCCCAGCATCAGCGGCCAGTTCTGGGCGATGGACAGCAGGATCGACGAGGTGACGGCATGGGCGACGAGGCAGCCGATGATCGCCTGCGCCATGGTGAAGCCCGAGCCCGGAACGCGGATGGTGGCGCCGCCGACGCCCAGCCCAATGGCGCCGATCATCGGCCCGATCAGCCAGGCCGCCGGCAGCCCGGCCGCATCGAGCCCCAGCGTCGCCGTCGCGGACAGGGCTAGCAGCCCCACCCATTGCCCGACCGTCCGCAGGCGGAGCCACGATTCGTCGCCATTCCCGGGGCCATTCCTGGGGCCCTTCCCAGAGCCGTTCCCGCCGCCATCCCTTGCGCTGACCACGAACCCATACCTGTACGAATGATTTGCGACCGCCCCATGCTGCCCGCCGACGCCCCCGTCCGTCCAGCAGGCGAGGGGGCGCGGCAGCCATGCGCGGCGGATCAGCGGGCAGCGCGGATGCTGGTCAGGAAATCGCCGACGCCCCGGTTGAGATCGTCCGCCTGCCGGTGCAGCAGTCCGGCGGCGGCCAGCACCTCCTGCGCGATGCCGCCGGTCTCCGACGAGGACTGCGTGACCTCGCCGATGGAACCGGTGACCCGGCGGGTGCCGACCGCGACCTCCTGCACGTTCCGGGTGATCTCCTGCGTCGCGGCGGTCTGCTGCTCCACCGTCGCGGCGACCGTGGTGACGATCTCGTTGATGTGGACGATGGTGCGGCCCACGGCATGGATCGCATCGGCGGCCTGGACCGCGGCATTCTGCATGCCGGCGATCTGGCTGGAGATGTCCTCCGTCGCCTTGGCGGTCTGGTTGGCGAGGCTCTTCACCTCGCTGGCGACGACGGCGAAGCCTTTCCCCGCCTCGCCGGCCCGCGCCGCCTCGATGGTGGCGTTCAGAGCCAGCAGGTTCGTCTGGCTGGCGATGTTGTTGATCAGGTTGACCACGTCGCCGATGCGCTGGGCCGCCTCCACCAGACCGCTGACGGTTCCCTTGGTCCGTTCCGCCTCACCGACGGCGGAGGTGGAGATGCGGGAGGATTCGTTGACGTGCCGGCTGATGTCGGTGATGGAACTGGCAAGCTGTTCGGTCGCCGCGGCCACCGTCTGCATGCTGGACGAGGCGAATTCCGTCTCCGACGCGACATCGGCGGAGCGGCGGCTGGTGCTGGTGGCGATCTGGGACATGCGCTGGGCATGGGCCTGCATCTGGTTGGAGGCGGCGACCGTGCCCTCCACGATGCTTTTGACGCTGTCTTCGAAATTGCCGGCGAGCTGGTCGAGGGTGGCGCGCTTGCTCTCCTCTTCCGCCACCCGATAGGTCTCCAGCAGCAGTTCGATGTCGAACCACGCGATCTTGTTCAGCGTCTCCAGCTGTGCCGTCCGGTTGCGGCGGGCCGCCGCGCCGAACAGGCCGGCTCTCAGCCCCTCGTCGCCCCCGGTGAGGCCGAGTTCGCGGGCGAGGTTGGAACTGACGATGTAATGGCAGATCGACACCGCATAAGCCGGGACGCCGTTCTTGTAGAACAGGGTCGCAAGCCGTTTGGCGGACTCGGCGAAGCCGGCATCGATCCGACCGGACACGGCCCGCGTCCAATGATCCAGACGGGCGGCATGCACATCAGGGCGTTGCAGCGCCGCCTGGATTTCCGGCCATGCATCGAAATACCGATGCCACTCGGTCAGCAGTGCAGGAAGACGCTGCTCCGCAAACTCCCGGTTGCCCCTTAACCGGTCCAGATCATCGTGGGTGATCGAGAAGGTGGAAAGTCTCTTCGTCTGCACATCTGTCAGTTCGACGGTCATCTTCTGGACGATCCTCAGTTCCGGGGCCTCGCATGGATCGTTCTACGCCAGGAATGTTCTTCTGGATTGCCCCTCGACGGCAACTCACCACCTCATTTTTAGCATACCCACATATGTATAAGAAGGAGAGCAGTGGCCGGTCATACAACGCTGGCGGCAGGTCCACAGGCGCACTTTGGGCCTATGGTCGACGGGAACCCGGCGGCGGATTCACTCCCATGTCGGGACGCGGGCGCAGGCCGTTCAGCAGCAGGGCGATGGACTGGCGGGCGATCTCCGCCGGGTCCAGATCGCCGTCCGGGCTGTACCAGCGGGCGACCCAGCTGAGCGCACCCGACAGCGTGAAGGCGGCGATCTTCGGATCGCAGGGGACGATGCTGCCCTCGGCGATGCCGCGTTCGATCAGGTTGCGGAATTTCAGGTCGATGCGACGCTTCAGGCCGCGCAGGGTACGGCGGCTGTCCTCGGTCAGCGGTTCCTCGCCGACCCGGATCACGCACATGCCGAAATCCATGGTGACGATGTCGACATAGGTGATCATCACCTCCACCAGCTCGTCATAGGCGCTGCCGCCATGACCGGTCACGTCGTTCGAGGCGCTGTCGAGCATTTCCAGCCCGATCCGCACGCACTCGAACAGGATCTCCTCCTTGTTCTTTACATAATAATAGATCGTCGGTTTGGTCACGTTCAGCCGTCGGGCGATGTCGTCCAGCGAGGTGGCGTGATAGCCAAGCTCGTTGAAGGCCTGCGCCGCCGTCCGCAGCACGGCGATCCGCTTTTCCTCCCGTTCGCTGCGGCGGTCGGCGGCGGTCTTCCATGGCGAGTCCGACATGCGGTGCTGGCTCCCTTCGCTGATTCTTTCGGCCTATCGCTTTCCCATTTGGCTGTGCCCATGTCCAGGCCGGCAAACAGTCAGTTCGCCAAGCAAACTTGTTTCGGTTCCTACTTTCAAGTAACTTAGGTTTCATACAGTAAAGAAAAGGCCGGACGAGCCCATGACCGGGTGTGCGGCTGACGGCGTCAGAACCTTGCAGAACCGGGAGGACACGCATGCCCATGGACGTTGCCAAGGACGCCATCGCCGCGGCGCGCGGCACCAGCATCGGCGGGGCTCTGGCACGGGCGGCGCGGCGCTATGGCGACCGCATCGCCTTGCGCTACGACGGCCGGGACTGGAGCTTCGCCGGCCTGCATGAGGCTGCGAAGCGGGTGGCCCGGCGGCTCCACGACATGGGTCTGCGGCCGGGCGACCGGGTGGCCGCCTTCGGGCGCAATTCCGACGCCTATGTCGTGGCTTGGCTCGGCTGCGCGGTCGGCGGCTTCATCCATGTGCCGGTCAACTACGCCCTGACGGGAGAGGAGCTGTCCTACATCCTGACGCAGTCGGGCGCGCGGATGGTGCTGCACGACGCCGATCTGGCCGGCATCCTGGCCGATGCCGGGAAAGCGGCGCGGATGGAGTGGATCGGGACGCTGGCTGCCGGTGCCGGCGATCTGGACGTGCTGGCCATCGCACAGGAACGGGGCACCCCGGCGGACATCGACGTGGCGGTGGATGCTGATACGGTGGTCCAGCTTCTCTACACCTCCGGCACCACCGCGGCACCGAAGGGCGCGATGATGACCCATGGCGGCCTGCTGGCGGAGTATGAGAGCGCCATCCATGACTGCCGCTTCGCCGAGAGCGACCGGGCGTTGGCGGCGCTGCCGCTCTACCATTCGGCGCAGATGCATGTATTCCTGATGCCGCAGCTGATGGTCGGAGCCACCACCCTGCTGATCCAGGCTCCGGCCCTGAAGCAATGCCTGGAACTGATCGAGGCGCACCGCATCACCTCCTTCTTCGCGCCGCCCACGGTGTGGGTCGGGCTGCTGCGCCATCCGGATTTCGACGCGCATGATCTGGGGTCGCTGGAGAAGCTCTATTACGGCGCCTCGATCATGCCGGTTCCGGTGTTGCAGGAGCTTCGCCGGCGCCTGCCCAACGCCAAGCCCTTCAACTGTTACGGCCAGAGCGAGATCGGCCCGCTCGCCACCGTGCTGACACCGGAAGAGCATGAGGAGCGCCCCGCCTCCGCCGGCCGCCCGGTACTGAATGTCGAGACGCGGGTCGTCGATCTGGAAATGAACGATCTGGCACCGGGCAGCCATGGCGAGATCGTCCACCGTTCCCCCCAGTTGATGGTCGGCTATTGGGACAAGCCGCGCGAGACGGAGGAGGCCTTCCAGGGCGGCTGGTTCCATTCCGGCGACGTCGGCTATCTCGACGAGGCCGGTTATCTCTACATCGTCGACCGCATCAAGGACGTCATCAACACCGGCGGCGTGGTGGTCGCCAGCCGCGAGGTGGAGGAGGCGATCTACACCCATCCCGCCGTCGCCGAGGTCGCGGTGGTGGCGCTGCCCGACCCGAAATGGATCGAGGCGGTGACCGCCTTCGTCGTGCTGCGCCACGGCCGGAGCGTCGATGCCGAGGGTCTGATCGCCCATTGCCGCGGTCATCTGGCGCCCTTCAAGCTGCCCAAGCAGGTGCATTTCGTCGACAGCCTGCCGCGCAACACCGCCGGCAAGCTGCTGAAGCGGGAGCTTCGCCGGGCCTACAGCGAGACCGCGGCGTGAGTGCGGAAACATGAGCGTATACGAACCGCCGCTGCACGCCGTCCGCTTCCTCGTCAGCGAGGTGCTGTGAAGATCGCGACCCGAGCGATGGGGCGTCTAGGGGTAGCCGCCCCTCAAGCCGCGGAAACGATCAGCAGGGCCGCGACCAGCGCCACCGCATCCTCCAGCAGGGCGGCGGGGCGGTCGCGGCCGAATGCGGCGGCCATGCGCATGCGGGCGGCATAGCCGACCAGTGTGCCCACCACGGCGCCGATGCCGCCGGCCACCAGCCCGCCGATCCAGAATCCGGCATTCGTCCCGATGGCCGCACCGGCGATGGCGCCGCCGGCGATGCGGCTGGCGAAGGGGAAGGGCAGCTTGCGGCTGGGGGTGGTCGGCAGCTTGTCGACGACCAGTTCCACCACCGCCATGGCGGTGAAGACCCAGGGCGATACCGGATGCCCGAGGAAGAACAGCCAGCTTCCCGACACGTCGAGCCAGCCGCCATAAGCGGCCCAGCTGACGGCCGCCGGGGCGATCAAGGTGCGCGAGCCGGCGACGGCGCCGATCAGAAGGGCAAGGGCCAGGGCAAGCATCCGGTCATCCGTGTTTCGTTGGGGTCAAAGTCAGTCGTGGGCCACAGTCAGGTGAGGCCCATGGTCATCCGGCGGACCGTCCGCGCACCGCCTGCACCAGTCGCCGCAGCGCTCTGCCGCGGGTGCCGGGCCCGCCATGGAACAGGCGCAGCGCCGCCAGCATCAGCGCCTCGTCACCGGCGTGCGGCTGGTCGAAATGGGGGCGGAGCCGCCCCTTGCGGACCGAGACGGTCTTCACCTGCGTCATCTCCAGCAGCCCCTCGGTGCCACGGGTGACGCCCCAGCCGCTGGCATGCCGCCCACCGAAAGGCAGGCGCGGGTCGGCGGTCGGCACGATGAGGTCATTGATCGTCACGGTTCCGGCGTCGATCCGTCCGGCCAATTCCCGGGCCTGCATCTCCGGCCCGAACACGGATGCCCCCAGCGCATAGGGGCTGCCGGCCGCAACCGTCAGCGCCTCCTCCATGTCCCGCACCGGCACCAGCGACAGCAGCGGGGCGAAGACCTCCGCGCGCAGCAGCGCCATGTCGGGCGTCGCGTCGGCGAGGATCAGCGGCGCCATCGCCGGACTGTCCTCCCCCGGCAAAGCGCCCAGCGCACGGGCTCCGCCCGCCACCGCATCCTGGGCAAGGGCGGCGAGCCGGCGTCCGGTCGGCGGGGACACCGGCACCGCCGGTATCGCGCCGACATGGCGGAGGAGAGCGGCCTCCAGGCCCGCCGCCATGCCATGGGTGACGAACACCCTCCGTGGCGCAATGCAGGTGGCGGAGCCGTTGAGCCGAAGGCCGAAAGCCAGGGCGCGGGCGACCTGTTCCAGATTCGCACCCGGCAGGACAAAGACGGCGTCGTTGCCCGACAGCTCCATCGTCGAGGGCACCAGATGCCGGGCCAGCTTCTCCGCCACCACCCGTCCCGTATCGGCCGATCCGGTCAGCACCAGCTTGTCGATGCCCTCCTCGATGGCCTCCGCCACCGCGGCGGCGGATTCGTCCAGCACCCGGAACAGCCCAGGCGGCAATCCAGCCTCCTCCAGCCAAGCCCCAAGCAGGATCATCGGTGCGCTGCATCCCGGTGCCGGCTTGACCAGCACCCGGTTTCCGGCCGCCAGAGCCTGGACCGCCTGAACGCCCGGCAGCAGCAGGGGGTAATTGGCCGGACCGACGATCAACACGGTGCCGACCGGCTCCCGCCGCACCTCCGCCTCCACCCCGAACAGCCAGACCGGACGGCCGCGCCGACCCAGCCGCTTCGGCGCCAGCAGCCTGGACGCTTCCCGCTC
Source organism: Azospirillum sp. A23 (assembly GCF_042938965.1). NCBI lineage: Bacteria > Pseudomonadati > Pseudomonadota > Alphaproteobacteria > Rhodospirillales > Azospirillaceae > Azospirillum > Azospirillum sp. A23. The sequence continues at coordinate 663,429 of NZ_CP170666.1, forward strand.
CAGAAACCGGCAGGCCTCCGCCAGCGGCAGGATTTCCGCGCTGACGCTCTCGGCAGCGGTTCGGCCGGGCCGCGCCTGCAATGCTTCGACGAGGTCTTCCGCACCGGCGGCGATCCGGTGGCGAAGTCCACGAATAGTGGAAAGGCGTAGAGAAATATCTCGTTCGGACCATGCCGTAAAGCCGACCGCCCCCCGAGGGATCGCTTTTCTTATCCAAGGAGATAAGACATCAGGAGAGGGGTTGTTGTTGCGATCCATTTTCGACCCAGCTTCGTAAAGATCACGACTGAATTTTGCAGCGCAGGAGCGTTTGGCAAGCGGATGGAACGACAAGTCGTGATCATCGGCGCGGGACCGGGCGGATTGGCATCCGCGATGCTCCTCGCGCTCACCGGAGCGAAGGTGACGGTGCTGGAACGGCAGGACCGCATCGGCGGCAGGTCGGCGGGCTTCTCGCTTGACGGCTACCGCTTCGACAGCGGCCCCACCTTCTTCCTCTATCCCCGCATTCTGGAGGAAATCTTCGAGGCCTGCGGACGGCGGCTGTCGGACGAGGTCGACCTGATCCGCCTCGACCCGCTTTACCGGCTGGTGTTCGAAGGCGGCGGGGACCTGCGTGTCCATGCCCAGGTGAAAGCGCTGATGGCGGAGATCGCCAAGCTCAGCCCGGGCGACGCCGACGGGTTTCCGCGCTTCCTGGCCGACAACCGGGCGAAGATGGAGCGTTTCCGCCCGGTTCTGGAATCCGATTTCTCCAGCCCCTGGGCGCTCGCCTCGCTGCCGATGCTGAAGGCCCTGGGCAGGCTGGCGCCACACCGCTCGGTGGACCGCGACCTGTCCCGCTATTTCCAGGATCCGCGCATCCGCCTCGCCTTCTCGTTTCAGAGCAAATATCTGGGCATGTCGCCCTTCCGCTGTCCCAGCCTGTTCACCATCCTGTCCTTCCTGGAGCATGAGCACGGCATCTTCCATCCCCGCGGCGGGACGGAATCGGTGATGGAGGCGATGCGGAGGGTGGCGGAAAGCCTGGGCGTCACCGTCCGGCTGAACGAGACGGTGCGCCATATCAAGTTCCAGGGCCGCCGCGCCGTCGGCGTGCGGACGGACGCCGGCGATTATCCGGCCGACGCGCTGGTCATCAACGCCGACTTCGCCCGCGCCATGACCACGCTGGTGCCAGACGATCTGCGCCGGCGCTGGAGCGACGCCCGCCTCGCCACCAAGAAATTCTCCTGCTCCACCTTCATGATGTATCTGGGCATCGAAGGCAAAGTGGACGGGCTGGACCACCACACCGTCTATCTGGCGGAGGATTACGCCCGCAACCTCGCGGAGATCGAGGAGTGCCGGGAGTTGCCGCGCAAGCCGTCGATCTATGTGCAGAACGCCTGCGTCACCGATCCCGATCTGGCGCCGCCGGGTGGCAGCACGCTCTACATCCTGGTGCCCGTCGGCCACCAGCGCGGCCACATCGATTGGAAGGCGGAGGCGCCGCATTACCGCAGGCTGGTGCTCGACCGGCTGGCCGGCTTCGGCCTGACCGATCTGAAGCGCCGCATCCGGGTGGAGCGGGTTGTGACGCCGGCCGACTGGGACAGCCAGTTCGCCGTGCACCGCGGCGCCACCTTCAATCTGGCGCACAGCCTGGACCAGATGCTTCACCGCCGTCCGCGCAACCGGTTCGAGGATCTGGACGGCGTCTATCTGGTGGGCGGCGGCACCCATCCCGGCAGTGGCCTGCCGGTCATTTTCGAAGGCGCACGCATCACGGCGCGGCTGTTGGCCCAGGAACTGGGCCTGCCGACGCCTTGGCGCACAAAGACCATGGGCTTGTCCGGCATGCTGCGGCAGGCCGTTGCAGGGGGGATGGCATGACGGATCGGATCGCAGTGATCGGCGGGGGCCTGGGCGGACTGGCGGCGGCGGTGGTGCTGGCGGCGCGCGGGCACAAGGTGACCCTGCTGGAAAAGAACGCCTGGGTCGGCGGCAAGGCGGCCGTTCTGGAGGAAGGCGGGTTCCGCTTCGACATGGGGCCGACCATCCTGACGGTGCCGCGCGTCCTGCGCCGAATCCTGGAGGAGGCCGGCTGCGATCTGGACCAGGAGCTGGACATGGTCCGGCTGGAGCCGCAATGGCGCTGCTTCTTCGACGACGGCACGGTGCTGGACCTGTCGGAGAATGTCGGAACCATGGCGGCGGAGCTGGACAGGCTGGCGCCCGGCCGCGGGGCGGGGGAGGGCTATCGCCGCTTCCAGGCGATGTCGGAACGGCTGCACGGCATCTCCGAACGCTTCTTCTTCTGGAAGTCGGTGGAGGATCTCGGCGACACGCTGAACTTCCGCAACAGCTTCAACGCCAGCACCCTGTCGGACGTGCTGGCGCTCCGCATGGGCAGCACGGTCGCCGGCACCATCCGCGGCCATGTGCCGGATGCGCGGGCGGCGCAGATGCTGGACCATTTCACCCAGTATGTCGGATCCTCGCCCTACGGCTCTCCGGCGGTGCTGTGCGCCATCGCCCACATGCAGACCAATGACGGCGTCTGGTATCCGATGGGCGGCACACGTGCCGTGCCGACGGCGCTGGAGCGGGTGGCGAGGCGGCTCGGCGTGGAAATCCGCACCAACACCGGTGTTCGCCGTCTTCAGGTGGAACGCGGCCGGGTGGTGGCGGTCGAGACGGACGGCGGCGAGCGCATCCCGGTTTCGGCCGCCGTGTCGAACATGGATTCGGTCCGCACATATCAGGAACTGATCGGCGGACCGCCGGCCAAGCGCTTCGCCAAGCGCCGCAGCTACGAGCCGGCCTGTTCCGGCGTGGTGTTCTATCTGGGCCTGGACCGCGCCTACGATCATCTGCTGCACCATGACTTCGTCTTCTCGCGCGATCCGGAAGAGGAATTCGACTGGATCTATCGCCAGGGCGAGCCGGCACCCGACCCGACCTGCTACATCGCCGCTCCGGCCCGCACCGAGCCGGGCGTCGCACCGGCGGGCGGCGAGGCGCTGTATGTGCTGGTCCACACCCCCTATCTGCGCGAGCGTCACGACTGGAACCGCATGCTGCCGGCCTACCGCCGCGTGGTGTTCGACAAGCTGAAGCGCACCGCCGGCATGCCCGATCTGGAGGACCGCATCCGGGTCGAGCATGTGCTGACGCCACAGGACATCAACGACCGCTACAATGTGCTGAACGGCGCCATCTATGGCTTGGCGAGCCATGGCCGCTTCATGGGCGCCTTCAAGCCCGGCAACCGTTCCCGCGATGTCGAGGGCCTGTATCTGGCCGGTGGAGCCGCCCATCCCGGGCCGGGCATGCCGATGGTGCTGATGTCGGGCTGGATCGCCGCCGACAGCCTCGATCAGGACATGCGCGACGGCGTCCACGGTGATGCCGGGGCAGGCTCCGCGCGCGCCGTGGCCTGACGGAAGGCGGCGGGAGGATGACGGACGATCCGGTTGCGTTACGGTCCCGGCTGCTCTGCTGGTTCTTCGGTGGCGTCATGGCCCGGCGGCTGCGGCGCGGCTTCCATGCGGTGCGGCTGGCGCGGCCGGGCTGGCCGGCCCTGCCGCCGGGCCGTCCGGTCATCGTCTATCTCAACCACCCATCCTGGTGGGATCCGGCACTGCTGATCGTGATGGGCACCACCCGCTTCCACGACCGGCCGGGCTATGGGCCGATCGATGCGGAGATGCTGCGCCGCTACCGCTTCATGCGCCGCATCGGCCTGTTCGGGCTGGAGTCCGGCCGCGCCGGAGCCGTCTCCTTCCTGCGCAACGCCGAACACATCCTGGGCGACCCGCGCGCCATGCTGTGGATCACGGCGGAGGGTGCCTTCACCGACCCGCGCCGCCGCCCGGTGACCTTGCGGCCGGGCATCGCCCATCTGGTCCGCCGCATGCCCACCGCCCTGGTGGTGCCGCTGGCGGTCGAATACCCGTTCTGGGACGAGCGCACGCCGGAGGCGCTGATGCGGTTCGGCCAACCCTTCGAAGCCGCCGCTTTTGCCGGTCTGCCGGTGCAGGACATCGCGGCGGAGTTGGAAGAGCGACTGGAGACGGTGATGGACCAGTTGGCGCTCGATGCGCAAGGCCGCGACCCGGCGCGTTTCCTGACGCTGATCGAGGGAATGGTCGGGGTCGGCGGCATTTACGACCTGTGGCGCCGGCTGCGCGCCCTGGCCGGCGGACAGAGCTTCTCTCCGGGCCATGGCAGCCGGGAGGAGGATGGCAGGCAAGGGAGCAGCCGGCAAGGACCGGCCCGGCAGCAGGAGATGCAGCAGGAGATCGAGGGGCCATGAGCGTCATCGTCCTGATCGCCGCGCTGTCGCTGCTCCTGGCCCTGCTGCCGCTGGGGCAGGGGATCGTGAACCTGTTCCTCTACCGCCGCCCGACCGTCGAGCCGCCGCCGGGCACCGCCGTCAGCATCCTGATCCCCGCCCGCAACGAGGAAGCCGGCATCGCCGCCGCCGTCGACGCCGCCCTGCTCAGCCGTGGTGTCGATGTCGAGGTGGTTGTGCTGGATGACCACTCCACCGACCGCACGGCGGAGATCGTCCAGGCCATCGCCGCCCGCGATCCGCGCGTTCGTCTGGAGAGCGCGCCGCCGCTGCCGCCGGGCTGGTCAGGCAAGCAGCATGCCTGTCAGATGCTCGCCGGATTGGCGCGGTACCCGGTTCTGCTGTTCCAGGACGCCGATGTGCGGTTGTCGCCGACGGCGGCCCGCCGGGTCGGCGGCGCCCTGCTGGCGGGTGAATGCGGTCTGGTCAGCGGCTTCCCGCGCGAGGAGACCGGAACGCTGGCGGAAGCGCTGGTGATCCCGCTGATCCATTTGCTGTTGCTGGGCTATCTGCCGATGGCGGCGATGCGGCGATCGGCCGATCCGCGCTTTGGTGCTGCCTGCGGCCAGCTGATCGCGGTTCGGCGGGACGCCTATCTGAAGGCCGGCGGCCATGCGGCCATCGCGACGTCGCTGCATGATGGGGTGACGCTGCCGCGTGCCTTCCGTCGGGCGGGGCAGGGTACCGACCTGTTCGACGCCACCGGCTTTGCCCGCTGCCGGATGTATCGCGGCTGGCGCGAGGTGTGGTCCGGCTTTTCCAAGAACGCGACGGAGGGAATGGCGACCCCGGCCGCCCTGCCGGTCTGGACGCTGCTGCTGTTCAACGGCCATGTGATGCCCTGGGTTCTGCTCGGCTGGGCGGCGCTCCGTCCACTGCCCATTTCGGCGGTCGTGCTGGCGGGGCTGGCGGCGGCGGCCGGGCTGCTCTTCCGCCTGCTGCTGGCCGTCCGCTTCCGCCAGAGCGTCGTCGGCGCCCTGTTGCACCCGGTCGGCGTGCTCATCATGCTGGCGATCCAATGGACGGCGCTGCTGCGCGCCCGCCATGGCAAGCCGTCGGAATGGCGCGGCAGGGCCTATCCGGCTGGGCCGGGGCCGGGGGTGGAGCCGGGACAAGGTGTTCCATGACGCCCTGGCTGCGCCGCCACGGCCACCGCATCTTCCACCCGCTGGCCGGGGCCGATGCCGCCACGCTGGCAAAGGTTCTGCGCGATGGCGGCGGTGTCGGGCCGCTGCACCTGCATCGCGTCGCGACCGCGCTGGGCGCCGCCGCGATCCGCGCACCGCTCGACCTGCTGGAACGGCGGCGGGTGACGGAGCTGGTCGGGCAGGGCAGGGCCGCAGGGCCGCCGCCGCTGTTCATCCTCGGCCATTGGCGCAGCGGCACCACCCATCTGCTGAATCTGCTGGCACAGGATGCGAGGTTCGCCGCCCCCGATCCGCTGGCGGTCGGCCTGCCCTGGGGCTTCCTCGGCCTGAATTCCTTCTGGCGCGCGCGGCTGGAGGAGTGGCTGCCGCCCGACCGCATCATCGACGCCATGCCGGTCGATCCGACCTCTCCGCAGGAGGATGAACTGGCGCTGGCCCTGATGCAGCCGCTGTCCTACTACCACGGCATCTTCTTCCCCAGGCACCTGCACCGCGCCTTCCGCCAGGGTGTGCTGTTCGAGGGATGCCGGCCAAAGGCCATCGCGCTGTGGCGCCGCCGAATGGACCATTACCTGAGCAAGATGCAGATCCAGTACGGCGGACGGCGGCTGCTGATCAAGAATCCGGCGCACACGCCGAAGCTCGCGGAACTGCTGGCGCTGCGGCCCGATGCCGTTTTCGTCCACATCCACCGCGACCCCTATGAGGTCTTCAGCTCGACCCGGCGCATGCTGCTGACCCTGCTGCGGGAATTCTCGCTGCAATCCTACGATCCGCGGGCGGTGGACGATCTGGTGCTGGATCTTTATCCGGCGATGATGGCCCGGTTCGACTGCGACCGGGCGCTGCTGCCGCCCGGCCGGCTGGTGGAGATCCGCTACGACCGCTTCGTCGCCGATCCGCTGGAGACGCTTTCCGGGATCTATGACGGGCTCGATCTCGGCCCCTTCGCGCCGGTTCAGCCGAAAATGGAACGCTATCTGGCAAGCGTGCGCGATTATCGCCGAGCCCGGCACGATCTTGAGGATCAGGCCCGCCGCGCGGTGCGCCGCCGGTGGGCCTTCGCCTTCGACCGCTGGGGCTACTGACCAGTCAGGCTTCGCCGCGCTCCTCGCGCTTGGCCTGCTGCCACATGGCCTCCATCTCGTCCAGCGTGGCGTCCTGGGGCTTGCGTCCCTCGGCGGACAGCAGCGCCTCGATCCGGTGGAAGCGGCGTTCGAACTTGGCGTTGGTGCCACGGAGCGCCGTTTCCGGCTCCACCTTCATCCGGCGGGCGAGGTTGACCAGCGCGAACAGCAGGTCGCCGAGTTCGTCCGCCACCCGCTCCTGCGCCGAACCGGCATCCATCTCGGCCCGCAGCTCCTGCACCTCCTCCTCGATCTTGTCGAGGATGTCGCGGGCGTCGGTCCAATCGAAACCGACCCGCGCGGCGCGATTCTGCAGCTTCAGCGCCCGGGTCAGCGCCGGCAGCCCGGCGATGACGCCTTCCAGCGCCGACGGCGCCCGGCCTTCCTCGGCGGCCTTGGCCGCCCGCTCGGCCGCCTTGTGGTCCTCCCAGCGCGAAGTCTGCTGGTCCGACGATTTCACCTCCTCCGGCCCGAAGACGTGGGGATGGCGGCGGATCATCTTGTCGGTGATGACCCCGGCGACCTCGTCGAAATCGAACAGCCCCTCTTCGCGCGCCATCTGGCTGTAATAGACGACCTGGAACAGCAGATCGCCCAGTTCCTCACGCAGGGCGGCCTTGTCGTCCTTCTCGATGGCGTCGGCGACCTCATAGGCTTCTTCGATCGTGTGCGGCGCGATGGTGCGATAGGTCTGCTCCAGATCCCACGGGCATCCGCCGTCGGGATTCCGCAGCCGCGCCATCACGTCGAGCAGCCGGTCGATGTTGCGGGTCATGTCTTACGGTCTCCGATTGCGGGGAGGTGAAAGTCCGCGACGATAACCGAGCGGAGCGGGCGGTGGAAGCGGCGAGGGCGGACGCCGTTGTAGACCGGGCAGCCTAGGCGGAGCCGCCGCCGGCTGCATCGGCCGACGCAGGAACCGGACGCCCATGCAGGCCGACCTGCCCGCGTCCATTGCGCTTGGCGGCATACAATGCCTGGTCGGCATAGCGCAGGACCGTGTCGAAATCCGTGTCGTCGACCGGCCACAGCGCCATCCCGATGCTGCACCCGATACCGATTTCCGCTTGCTCCAGCCTCATCGGAGCCGACAGCGAGGCGATGATGCGGGCCGCGACCTCCTGCGGCGTCAGCCAGTCTGCCTGTGGGAGTGCGAGGCAGACCAGGAACTCGTCGCCGCCGAGCCGGATGACCTCGTCGCCGTCACGCACGCAGTTGAGCAGCCGGCGCCCGACCTCCGCCAGCACGGCATCGCCGACATGGTGCCCGTGGCGGTCGTTCACCGGCTTGAAGCCATCCAGGTCGATGCAGAGCGTCGCCACCGTCGGGCGCCTGCCGGGCGGCAGGTCGGCCAACTCCCGAACCCTGGCTTCGAGGTAGCGGCGATTCCCCAGGGCGGTGAGTTGATCCTTGTAGGCGAAGCCATGCAGGGTGGCGCCCATGTCGTGGATCGCCTGCGCGGCGTTGCCCATCTCCCGTGTCTGGAATCCGGCTGCGGCACTCTTCGAGACGGAATCGATCCGCCCCGCCGACAGGTCGGTGGCGGAGCGCTGGAGGTCACGCAGCCCGCGCAGGACAAGGACGTCGAGCAGGAACCAGACGCCGGCGACGATCGTTGCAACGACGCCGGCCAGGATCGCGATGCCCCACATGATCTTGCCGTTCACTTCGTCGAGGACGAGATCGCGCGGCACCCCGACAGCGATCCGCCCGCCGGTGTCCTCCAGCTTCGCAAAACCGATGATCCGCGGATGGTCTTCAAAACCGGGACGCTCGACGATGCCGAAGTCGGCCTGGAAGATCGCGCGTGTGACGGGATGGTCGGCCATGGGCTTGCCAATCAGGGCGCTCGGCCCCGGTTCGCGCGCCAGGATCGTTCCCTCGGCGTCGAACAGGGTCACCGTGGTTCCGGGAGCTTCCGCGGCCTCCCTCGTCAGGTCGCCCAGCCATTTCAAATCCAGTCCGGTCAACAGAACCGCCTTGACGGCACCATCCTGATCGAGAAGGGGCAGGGCGGCGGCGAGAAGAGGCTTGCCGGAGCCTCGCCCAATGCGGAAATTGCTGGTGCTGAATGCCTTCGTGGCCAGCGCCAGCATGAAGTAATCCTGATCCGCCACCGTCGTCACCGGGCTGCTGCCAAGTCCCGTCCGGCAGATAATCCGGCCGTCAGGGGCGGCGACGGCAAAGCCGGTGCTCCAGGGCTGGAACGCCATGGCCCTGCGCAGGGGCGGGCCGCAATCCTCGGCCCCGTCCCTCCGGACCTCGGGGATCAAAGCCAGCGTCTGCAAGGTCTCGCGAACCCGCGCGATGGCATCGGCATGCTGGGATGCACCTTGCTCGGCAAGCATCAGAACGCGTTGACGGGCATGTTCGATGTCGGCGTTCCATTGCTGCAGGTAGAGCGACAGAACAAGACCAACCAATGGCAAGAATGCGGTTACGATAAAAATTTCGAGCCGGACACGCAGCCCCATACCGCCCCAGATATTCATTATGGATTTTCTTATAGACCCAATGAACATGTCATTTCCAGAACGGCAGGAGTATTTCGATGGCCGAGGTTAAACACCATAGGTATGCGATTGAGCAAAAAGATTGGAGTTACAGTTGCGCCAAAGCGTCCACTGTCCGAAGGGACGCACCGGACCCCTCCATAGAGCCGGTTGGGGAGACCGTATGCCTCCAGTATTTCGAAAATGCCAGTTCTTCTTGTTAAATTCGCTTATGCTTGATGCAACCCGGCCATGCGAGGGACTGACAGTTTAGCTTTGCGCTTACAAAGAAAAAAACACATAATTAACATTATGGAAACTAATTCCATAAGCCGAGCGATCTATTGCGCGGCGAGCCGCATCCGCAGTTCAGTGACATACTGGAGCGGCGTCATGTCGGTAACCGACATGGATAACCCGTGCCGTGTCCGACGAGGCGCAGAGCGCCGGCGGCCTGATCGTCGCCGCGGTGCAACTCGCCATTGCCACGGGGAGCCGCGGCGGGGGAGCCATCTTCGGTGTCAGCGGCCTGACCGGGGTGTTCACCATGATGGCCGGAGCGGTGCTGCTGCTGATCGCCGTCCTGACCATCCTGCTCGGCGTCCGCACCCGGACGGTCGAGACCGCCTGAACATCGCATCCCCAACCGATACGCCCGGAGGGGAACTATCTCCCGGCCCCGCCGGTCGCCACGCAGGCGACCGGCGGGGCCGTCGTGCTTTTTGCACTGCGGCATTCCAGCCATGCGGCGAACGGGGCCTCAGGACCACACCTGCCTCTTGCTGGATTTAGATAGCAAACCTATTAAATAGGAATGCTACAAGATAAGGCTCTGCGCCTTCCTCCGAATTTTGGCTTGCACCTGTTCCGCGCCTCCCATCTGTGGCGGCGGGCGGCGAACAAGGTACTGGCGGACAGCGGTTTTTCCGCATCGGCCATCACGCCGCTGATGCTGCTGGCCGAACTTGGCGACGGGTTGCGCCAGCGCGAGCTGGCGGAGGAGATGGGCGTCGAAGGCCCGTCGCTCGTGCGTGTGCTCGACGGGCTGGAAAGCGCTGGATTGCTGGAGCGGCGCGAGGATCCCTGCGACCGCCGGGCGAAGACCCTGCACATGACAGATGCCGGCCGGCACCTGCTGGTGCAGGTGAACGAGGCGCTGAACGACGTCCGTCAGCGCCTGATGGCGGAAGCGGGGGAGGCCGATGTCGAGGCCTGCTACCGCGTGCTTTCCATCATCGAAGCCAACGCCAAGCGTGAACAGACCTGATCGTGCCGTGTTCTCCGGGGATGCGCGCCATGGCCGGTTCCGGCCGCGGCGACCTCCGGTCGCATCGGTGCGGTGATTGAGGAACCAAGACCGTGACACTCTTTCCTTCCTTCCGGACCGTGGTCCGGATCGCCGTGACCCTATTGGTGACCGTGGCGGCGGCCGGCAGCGGGCTGTGGCTGTGGGATTATTACATGAACGAGCCCTGGACCCGTGACGGCCGCGTCCGTGCCGACATCGTCCAGGTGTCCTCCGACGTCGCCGGTCTGGTGACCGACGTCCGCGTGACCGACAACCAGCTGGTCCACAAGGGCGACCTGCTGTTCGTCGTAGATCCCGGCCGCTACAAGCTGGCGGTGGAACAGGCCCAGGCCAACCTCGACAGCACCAAGGCGGAACTGGCCTACCGAACCGCCGAAGCCCGCCGGTACGAGCAGCTGGGCACCAACGTCGTCTCCACCGCCCAGAAGCAGGAGGTGGCGTCGGCCATGTCCAAGGCCGCCGCCGCCGCCAAGCAGACCGAGGCGGCGCTGGACCTCGCCCGCTTCAACCTGGAGCGGACGGAGGTCAAGGCGACGGTCGACGGCTATGTCACCAACCTCCAGATGAAGGCCGGCAATTATGTCGCCGCCGGTCAGGCGGTGGTAGCGCTGATCGACAGCCATTCCTTCTATGTCATGGGCTATTTCGAGGAAACCAAGCTGCCGCGCATCCATGTCGGCGCGCCAGTCTCCGTCCGCATCATGGGGGCGGGCGCCGATCTGCGCGGCCGGGTCGACAGCATCACCCGCGCGATCGTCGACCGCGACCGGGCGGAGGGCACGGGACTGGTCGCCAACGTCAACCCGACCTTCAACTGGGTCCGGTTGGCCCAGCGCATCCCCGTGCGCATCGCGCTGGACGAGGTCCCGGACGGCCTGCAGCTGGTCGCCGGCCGCACCGCGACCGTGTCGGTGATCGGGTCTCCCGACAGCACGCCGAAGGTTGCCCAGCTGCCGGCCGGGCAGTGAGCACACGGCCATGCCAAAAGCATCTTCCTGGGTCCCTTCCCTGAACGAGCTGGTCTTCTCGCTGAAGTCCTTCGCCGCCTCCATGCTGGCGCTCTACATCGCCTTCGGCATGGGGTTGCCACGGCCCTTCTGGGCGATGCTGACCGCCTATGTGGTGTCGAGCCCGCTGTCGGGAACCGTGCGGTCGAAGGCGGTGTACCGCGTCGCCGGCACGGTCGTCGGCTGCATCGCCGCCATCGTCCTGACGGTCGAACTGGTCAATGCGCCGGAACTGCTGTCGCTGGCGGTCGGGCTGTGGGTCGGCGGCTGCCTGTTCATCTCGCTGCTGGACCGCACGCCGCGCAGCTATGCCTTCATGCTGGCCGGCTACACCGCCGGCCTGATCGTCTTCCCCGGCGTCGCCAATCCGGAGGCCATCTTCGACACCGGGCTGGCCCGGGTCGAGGAGATCATCCTCGGCATCGTCTGCGCCACCGTCATCCACAGCGTCATCCTGCCGCGCGGCATGGGGCCGGTCCTGCTCGGCAAGCTCGATGCCTCGCTGCGCGATGCGGAACGCTGGACGCTCGACGCGCTGGAGCGGGTCGCCACCGACGCGCGGCTGCGCGACCGCCACAAGATGGCGACCGATCTGACCGAACTGCGGGTGATGACCACCCACCTGCCCTACGACACCTCCGACCTGCGCTGGATGACCCGGCCGATGCGGGCCTTGCAGGACCGCATGGTCTATCTGCTGCCGGTGCTGACCGCTGTGCATGACCGGCTGGGCGCGTTGCGCCGCCCGGATGGCGCGATGCCGCCGGATCTGGCGCCGGTGGTGGCCGCGGTCCGCGATTGGATCGCCGCCGGTGCAGCCGCCGATCCGGCGGACGCCGCCCGGCTGATCGACCGGCTCGACCGGCTGGAAGCGGCGGAGTCCCCGCAGTCGGCGGACGGCTGGAAGGCCGCGACCCGCTTCAGCTTCATCCGCCGTCTGCGGTCGCTTGTGGAAATCCACCGCGATTGCCGGGACCTGCGGGCGCATTTGGCCACGGGCGACCAGGCCCTGCCGGATCATCTCGATCCGCTGGCCCGCAAGCGCTCGCGCGGCGTCTTCCATCTGGACTACGGGATGGCGGCATGGTCGGCGGCAGCTGCCCTGCTGGGCATCACCAGCGTCTGCGCCTTCTGGATCCTGACCGGCTGGTCGTCCGGATCGGCGGCGGCGATGATGGTGGCGGTCTTCACCTGCTTCTTCGCATCCTTCGACGATCCGGTGCCGGGCATCCGCCTGTTCCTGGTCTACACGATGGCTTCGCTGCCGCTGTCCGCCTTCTATCTGCTGGTGGTCCTGCCGTCCTTCGACAGCTTCCCGATGCTGGTGCTCTGTCTGGCGCCGACGCTGGTGACGCTGGGCATCTTCGTTGCGCGCCCGGCGACGATGGGCAAGGCGATGGCGCTGATCTTCGGCGTCGGCGGCTCGCTCAGCCTGCTCGACACCGGCAACGGCGATTTCGCCTCCTTCCTGAACAGCAGCATCGGACAGATCGTCGGCATCGTCGGCGCCATGCTGGTCACCCGCATGTGCCGGTCGGTCGGCGCGGCGTGGAGCGCCCGGCGCCTGCTGCACATCGGCTGGCGCGAGATCGCCGATATGGCGCGGACGCGCGGGGTGCCGGCCAATGACGGCTTCGAAAGCCGCATGCTGGACCGCGTCGGCCTGCTGTCCGCCCGGCTGGCGCAGGCCGGCGGGTCGGTCGATGTCGACGCCATCGATGCGGTGCGCGACCTGCGGGTCGGGTTGAACATCGTCGAGCTTCAGCGGGCGCGCCCGGTGCTGGGCCATGCAGGCGGAGCGGCGCTGGATCGGCTTCTGCGTGGCGTCGCCGTCCATTTCCGCGCCCTGTCGGCCAAACGGCCCGACCCGGCGCCGGCCGAGCTGCTGGGCAGCATGGACGAGCTTCTGTCCGCCATCGGCACCGCCCCGCCCTGCCCCGAGCGCGACCGGGCAGTGGTGGCGCTTGCCTCGCTGCGGCGCAGCCTGTTCCCGGGCGCAGCCCTGCAACCGCCGCCTCTGGCCAACGAGGAGATCCCTCCAACCATGCATCAGGAAAGGGCACGCGCATGATCGGCGAAATCGATGTCTACGGCCTGTTCCTGCCGCCGCTGCTGATCATGGCCGTGGTCGCCTGGGCGGTGTCGGCGCTGCTGCGGCGGGGACTGCGCGCCGTCGGCGCCTATGGCTGGGTGTGGCACGCGCCGCTGTTCGACTTCGCGCTCTATGTGCTGGTGCTGAGCGGGCTTGCCGGCCTGTGGTCGGTCTGGTCGGCCTGATGCGATCCGGCTGACCCGTTCCGCCTGAAATCGTCCACACCGCGGGTCATCCGGCATGCTAGTCTGGCCGCCATGACCGCCCCCCTGTCGCAGCCCTTCTCCATCCCCGGCATCCCGTCCGATGCCGACGCCGAGAGCGCCTGGATCGACGTGATCCGGAAGATGGACGAGACCTACGCCAATCTGGTGACGCAACAGGTGGAGCTGGAGCACAAGAACGCGGAGCTGGAGGAGGCGCAGGCCTTCATCGCCAGCGTTCTGGGCTCCATGACCGACGTGCTGATCGCCTGCGACCGCGATGGCCGGATCGAGCAGACCAACCCGGCGGCCGAACGGGCGCTCGGTTGCGCCGGGCGTGACCTGACGGGACGGCCGCTACGCGATTTCCTCGACCCGGCTTTCCATCCCGCCTTCGCCCGGCTGTGCAGCGCCGCCCTCCAGCGCGAGGAGGTCAGCGATGTCGAGCTGTCGCTGCGCGGCCCCACCGGCCCCTTCCCGGTCGCGGTCAACAGCACGGTTCGCTACGACCAGCGCGGCCATGCCATCGGGATGGTTCTGGTCGGCCGGCCCATCGGGGAATTGCGCCGCGCCTACCGCGACCTTGCCGCCGCCCATGAAGGGCTGAAGCAGACCCAGCAGCAGCTGGTCCATTCGGAAAAGATGGCCTCGCTCGGCCGGCTGGTGGCGGGTGTGGCGCATGAACTGAACAACCCGATCTCCTTCGTCTATGGCAACGCCCATGCCATGCGCCGCTATGTCGACCGGATGACCGCCTATCTCGACCGCGTGCATGACGGTGCCGCGGCGACCGAACTGGCGGGCTTGCGCAAGGACCTGCGCATCGACCGCGCCCGTGCCGATGCCGCGGCGACGCTGGACGGCATGCTGGAGGGGACAGAGCGGGTGCGCGACATCGTGGCGGAGCTTCGCCGCTTCTCGTCGGAACAGAAGCATGCCTCGGAACGCTTTGATCTGACGGGACTCTTGCGTTCCGCAGTCACCTGGGTCGCCAAGGCGCAGATGCCCGATCTAACCGTGGTTTTCGATCTGCCCGACACGCTGGACATTGCCGGCCATCCCGGTCATCTGCATCAGGTCGCGATGAATCTGGTCCAGAACGCCATCGACGCCATGGCCGGTGCGGCGGTCAAGCGGCTGGAACTGCATGGGCGGGAGGAGGCTGGGACGGTCATCGTCACCTTCCGCGACACCGGCCACGGCATTCCCGATGCGATCCTGGCCCGTGTCTTCGATCCCTTTTTCACCACCAAGCCTGTCGGCAAGGGCACCGGCCTCGGCCTGTCGATCAGCTATCAGCTGGTGCACGACCATGGCGGCGCGCTGTCCGCCGCCAATCATCCGGAAGTTGGGGCGCAGTTCACCCTGACCTTGCCGGCCGCCGGTCAGCGTGAAGGAGCCGGACGATGAGAGAACGCCCGCTGTCGGTACTGTGGCTCCAGTCGGGCGGCTGCGGCGGCTGCACCATGTCGCTGCTCTGCGCCGAATCCCCGGATTTGCCGATGCTGCTGGAGACCGCCGGTATCCGCCTGCTCTGGCACCCCAGCCTGTCGGAAGAGACCGGGGCGGAGGCGGTGGAGCTGTTCGAGCGCATCCTGTCGGGGGCGGAGCCGCTGGACGTGCTGTGCGTCGAGGGATCGCTGCTGCGCGGACCGAACGGCACCGGGCGCTTCCATGTTCTGGCGGGGACCGGCCGGCCGACCATCGATTGGGCCCGCGATCTGGCGGCCGTCGCCGGCACCGTGGTCGCCGTCGGCACCTGCGCGGCCTTCGGCGGCATCACAGCGGGCGGCGAGAACATCGCCGATGCCTGCGGCCTTCAGTATGAAGGCACGCAGCGCGGCGGCGCCTTGGGTGCGGAGTTCCGCGCACAGGGCGGACTGCCGGTGGTCAATGTCGCCGGGTGCCCGACCCATCCGAACTGGGTGACCGAGACGCTGATGCTGCTGGCCGAAAACGCCCTCGCCGCCTCCGACCTCGACCTCTACCAGCGTCCGCGCTTCTATGCCGACCATCTGGTCCACCATGGCTGTCCGCGCAACGAGTATTACGAATACAAGGCCAGTGCGGAAAAGCCGTCCGATCTCGGCTGCCTGATGGAGCATATGGGCTGCCTCGGCACCCAGGCGCATGCCGACTGCAACACCCGCCTGTGGAATGGCGAAGGCTCCTGCACCCGTGGCGGCTACGCCTGCATCAACTGCACGGCGCCGGGATTCGAGGAGCCCGGTCATCCGTTCCAACAGACGCCGAAATTCGCCGGCATTCCCATCGGCCTGCCCACCGACATGCCGAAAGCGTGGTTCGTCGCGTTGGCCTCCCTTGCGAAGGCGGCGACGCCGGAACGGGTGCGCCGGAACGCCGCCGCCGACCGCATCGTCGTCGCCCCCACCGTCCGCCCCACCCGGAAAGGCTGATCCGGTGAGCGAAGCCCCAAACCGCCGCCTGATTGTCGGCCCATTCAACCGCGTTGAAGGCGATCTTGAAGTCCGGCTTGAGATATCCGGCACAAATGTCTCTTCTGCCTACGTAAATTCGCCGTTGTTCCGTGGGTTCGAGCGCATTTTGGAGGGGCGCGACCCGATGGATGCGCTGGTGGTGGCACCGCGGATCTGCGGCATCTGCTCCGTCTCGCAGAGCCATGCGGCGGCGCTGGCGCTGGCCGGCGTCATGGGGCTAAAGGTGCCGCGCAACGGACTGTTCGCGACCAACCTGATGACGGCGACCGAGAATGTCGCCGACCATCTGACCCATTTCCACCTGTTCTTCATGCCCGACTTCGCCCGCCCTGCCTACCAGGGCCGACCGTGGTTCGAGAGGGCGGAGGCGCGGTTCAAGGCCGCCCAGGGCATTGCCGTGCGTGGGGCAACTGCGGCACGGGCGGAACTGTTCCATGTGCTGGGCATTCTGGGCGGCAAGTGGCCGCACACTCTGACGCTTCAGCCCGGCGGCGTCACCCGTGCGGTCGATGCGCGCGACCGGGTGCGGTTGCTCGCCACCGTCCGAAGTTTCCGCCGTTTCCTGGAGGACAGCCTGTTCGGCGCGCCGCTCGACCGGGTGCTGGCCCTCGCGGGGCCGGAGGATTTGGAGCGCTGGCGCATCTCCGGTCCGGCCGGCGACTTCCGCCTGTTCTTGGAGATCGCCGACGATCTGGAGCTTGCCGGCCTCGGCCGTGCCTATGGCCGTTTCCTCAGCCACGGCGCCTATGCCGACCCGGAGGGTGGACATCTCTATCGCCGCGGCACCTTTGCCGACGGTCAGGACGGCCCCTTCGATCCGGATCGGGTGGCGGAGCACCATCGGTTCAGCCGCATGGCCGGACAGGACCGTCCGCATCCTCCCTTCTCCGGTTCGACCGTTCCGGATGGCATGGACGAGACCGGTTACAGCTGGTGCAAGGCGCCGCGGTTGGATGGCCTACCCTATGAGACCGGTGCCATTGCCCGGCAATTGGTGGACGGCCATCCGTTGATCCGGGCGCTGGCGGCACAGGATGGCGGTTCGGTGCGCAGCCGAGTGATCGCTCGTTTGCTGGAACTGGCCCGCACCACCGATGCGATGGAAGGCTGGCTGCGTGCCATCGAACCGTCCGCCCCATGGTGTGCGGCTTCGGAAATGCCGGACAGCGCGCAGGCGGTTGGGCTGACGGAGGCCGCGCGCGGAGCATTGGGGCATTGGCTGCGGGTTGAACGCGGGAAGATCGCCGGTTACCAGATCATCGCTCCGACCACTTGGAACTTTTCACCGCGAGACTTGGACGGAGTGCCTGGCCCTCTAGAAAAGGCGCTTGTCGGAGCGCCGGTTACGGAAGAAGAGCGCACACCAATTTCTGTTCAACACATCGTAAGATCTTTCGATCCCTGCATGGTATGTACGGTTCACTGATTATTTTTATTTATTAAAATTTATATATCAGGAATTTATTGAAAATAATATTGTAAATTTACTTACGAAATGATGAAGGCGGCGTAGGACATTACACTGACGAACATCAGCAGAGAGACCATCGGGGCCATTTTCAATCTCCATCGGACTGGGTGGTTCATTCCTTTCCAAAGGATCTACGCCTCGTCCGCGTGGGGATA
Organism: Azospirillum sp. A23; assembly: GCF_042938965.1. Classification (NCBI taxonomy): domain Bacteria; kingdom Pseudomonadati; phylum Pseudomonadota; class Alphaproteobacteria; order Rhodospirillales; family Azospirillaceae; genus Azospirillum; species Azospirillum sp. A23. The sequence goes on from NZ_CP170666.1 coordinate 681,231, forward strand.
AATGTCCCGTTCCTGGATTCATCGTTCGGAGTTTTCGAACAATGGATGGCGTTTGCCGCCGCCCCCTGTTGACGTCGGGCCAACGCTCCGTCGTCCGCTACGCTTCCTGTTCGCCGAAGCCCGCGAAATCATGAAAAAGAAAGAATCCTGCGTCCCAAAGACGGCGTCGCTGGAGGGTACAGGTTTTCACCTATGCCGACCGCCTCAGATTTTTAGAGGATTTCCTTCAACATATTTTGGAACGCTAAATCAGATAGCGGATAAAGCGAACTTCGATCAGAAATAAAACCTTCTCTTTACACTATCGTTATTATAAATCCACAGTCTTTAAGGATTACATTTAAAAATTAACATCGATCGAAGGCCCCGTTCCCGTGCTTCGACAAAAGGGGATGCTGCCATGACTAACCAGACATTCGCCGATCCGGACTCATCGGTTGAAGAGACTCCCGGAATCCCGGAACAGACGAAGGCGCGCCTGCGGCACATTCTGTCTGGAGGACAGCGTCACTCGGCCGGTGCGGTCCAACTGATCGGACTGGGCACCCTGCGCGACCGGTTGGGCAAACGCTGGGACATTGTCAAGGAGCGCATCTACGAGCAGACCGAACGGCTATTCGACCGCCATCTGCCCCCATCCGATGTCTGGCTGCGGGCCGACGACGCGAATTATCTGGTGGTTTTCGCGACGCTCGACCGGCAGGCCGCCGAACTGATCTGCGGCAGGATCGTGTCGGAACTGCATCGGTTGATGCTGGGAAACAGCGACACGAGCCAGATAACCGTGCGCAGCATCGTGACCGAACTCGACGGCAACATCGCCATCGAAGCGATGCAACTCGATCAGCTGATTGCGAGGGCCGCCCAGCAGGGCGCTGCTTCTTCGCAAAGCGAGGCGGCCGATGCCGGCGATGCCCGGACGGGTCCAGCCGCCGATGTGCACGAGGGCGGCAGTTTCCACCCGACCATCTGCTATCGCCCGGTATTCGATACATCCCACAAGGTGCTGTCCACCTATGTGTGCCACGCCGATGAGGAAACGAAACGTATCCTGAATGCCCTGTCGACCGACGATGCGCAAAGCGAGGATTACAGATTCAGAACCGATATGGAAATCCTGAGCCAGTCGATAGAAATCTATGAGGAGCTGTACAAAAACAGCTTCCGCTATATCCAGAATCTAACGGTGTGCTTTTCAACCCTCTCGATTGGCCGGCATCGGCGGGAATACCTCGCTCGCTGCCATTCGATCCCGTCGCATCTCATACCCTTCATCGTGTTCGTCATAGAGGGGGTTCCCACCGGTGTCCCCTATAGCCGAATCTCCGAAATCACGACGGTCCTGAAGCCATATTCGCGCGCCGTCCTTGTCCTGCTCGACGACGGAGCACCAAATCTCGCGGCTTTCGCCCAGGCGGGCGTCCGCGGCATGGGCATAACGGTTCATGCCGGGGAACCGGATGCAAGGGCAACCAATCGCCTCCATAGCTTTGGAACCCACGTGAAGCGCCATGGAATGATCTTCTTCGTCGATGGCATCAGGTCAGCGGCCATGCTGCGCATCGCCGAGGACGCCGGAGCGTCCTATGTGGCGGGACCGCTGATCGGCCAGGACACCGATGTGCCCGGCCATATGAAACGCATGACCGAACGGGAACTGATCCAGAAATCCGCCAAGACCGCCCGTCATCGCTGACCGGCAAGCTTCCAGCCATACTGGCAAGTTGGTTGCCAGTTTCCACTCATGCTGTAATGTTGATGTCCACAATCGCTGCTATATCGAGCGATGGGCGTCGAAATACGCAATCCAATCAATGGCCTGACTCAGCCGCCGATCCTGGCATGGAACTTGTACGAACGATGGTTCGGCGGCAGGACGCCGCATCATTGGACGGATGCCGGGGCACAAATGGAGTTGGCTGGAAACGAGGGCGGTCGCGAAACGGCACGAATCCTGGTGCTGGGCATCGGCAACATCCTGTGGGCCGACGAGGGATTCGGTGTCCGCACGGTGGAGCGCCTGGCCGCCGATTGGCGCTTCCCCGACACCGTCACCGTGATGGATGGCGGAACCCAGGGTCTGTATCTGCTGCCGCATCTGGAATGCGCGGACGCGCTGATCGTGGTCGATGCCATCGACTATGGGCTGCCGCCCGGCACCAGCCGCGTCTTCCATGGCGATGACGTACCGGCATTCCTCGGCGCCAAAAAGATGAGTCTGCATCAGACCGGCTTTCAGGAGGTGCTCGCGAGCGCCATGCTGCTGGGCCGCTGCCCGCAAACGCTGATCCTGGTCGGCGTTCAGCCGGAATGCCTGGAGGATTACGGCGGCGGCCTCACCGGCACCGTCGCCGCCCAGGTCACCCCGACCATCGAGATCATCCTCACGCTTCTGCGCGACGGGTTCGGCGTGGAGGGCACGCGCCGCGATGCCGCCGCCGACCTCGCCGCCCCGGCGATCGCCCGCGATGCCTATGAAGGCGGACGCCCCAGTGCCGATGAAGCGTGCCGCATCGGCGATCCCCGCATCCTGGCGGCACTGTCCGCCGCCCAGGCCTGAACCGAGAGCGCCCAGATCATGTGCATCGGCATTCCCCTGCGCCTCACCGGCGTCGACGGCGTGGTCGGCCGGGTTGAGGATGGGTCGGCCGTCGACCTTTCACTGGTTCCGGAGGCCGCCGCCGGCGACTGGGTGCTCGGCTTCCTCGGCGCGGCGCGCCGTATGCTGGAGCCGGAAGAGGCCGCCCAGATCCTCGACGCGCTGACAGCAATGGCCGCGGCATTGGATGGGGAAACCCTCGACGGCGCCTTCGCCGACCTGACCGGCCGCGAGCCCACCCTTCCCCCCCACCTGGAGGCGGCCCGCGCGGCCGGCCTGACGGAGGCCTGACGCCATGACCGACCTCGCCCCCCCTCCCGCCAAGCAACGCCTGCCCCTGCCCCCGCTGGTCGATCTGCTGACCGATGTGCACGGTTATCTGCGGCTCGACCATGCCGACGACCGGCCATGGCTGGACGATCCGGCGAAAAGCTGGGTGGTCTTCCTGCCCGGCCACGGCAAGGGCAATGCGGAGACCGCCGACGTGGCCGTCATCCTGCCGGAACTGGTCCGCGCGCTGCACCCGCGCCTGTCTCCGGCTGTGGCTGGCGAGGCAGCGGAGCGCGCGCTCCTGGCCCTGGCCGGCATGATGAGCCTGCCGTCGCTGGTCTTCCTGCGCGGCGACCGGCTGCTTGGCAGCATCCCGCGCGTGCGTGACTGGGACGATTATCTGCAGCGGATCGGCGAGATCCTGGAAGGTTCTTTGGAAGGCGGTGCGGCATGAGTTCCCTGTTCGGCATGACCCATGCGCCGGTCGGCTTCGGCCCCGGCAGCCAGCCCGACGCCAGCGAGGAAGGGCTGGAATATCTGCCGATGCCGTCCGGCATGCGCGTCTATGAACCACACCTGCCGGAGGTCGCCGATCCCGCCCGCGCGGCGGCGGCCCGCGAAGTGCTCGTCCGCATCCAGGAGGCGCTTGCCAAATGGTCGCCCGGCGAGGAAATCCGCATTCCGGTCGACGATCTCGACGCTCCCGTCCTGGCCCTGGTCGACGAGGCGCTGGGCGAGGGGGAGGTCGCGGTCAAGGTGGAGCGGGCCGGCGACCGGCTGGAGATTCAGGAGGCGTCTCTCGCCGGCGTCTGGCGCGTGCGCGCCTTCGGCGACGGGCCGACGCGCGAAAGCCTGTTGGTCGGGGCCTTCCCGCGGGTGGCGCTGAACCGCGCCTTCACCACCACGGCATCGGTCGTGACCGGCCCGGCACCTGCCGGCTTGATGCCAACCGGCCTGATGAATGGCCAGCCGATCCTGACCGAGCTGCTGGACCGCAGCGCCGCCTGGCGCCGCGGCGACGGCCCCCATGCGGTGAATTTCAGCCTGTTGCCGCACACGCCGGAGGATCTGGCCTTCGTCGAACAGCGTTTGGGCGTCGGCGCCACCACCATCCTGTCGCGCGGGTACGGCAATTGCCGCGTCACCGCCACGGCGACGCCGAATGTCTGGTGGGTGCGCTATTACAATTCGGTCGACACGCTGATCCTCGATACGGTGGAGATCGTCGACGTGCCGGCGGTGGTCTGCGCCGCGGTGGAGGACATCGCCGACAGCGCAGAACGGCTGGCCGAAATCCTCGATGCGCTGGCAACCGACCTGGAGCGGGTGCGATGAGCGCCGTCGCGTCCCGCTTCGAAGGCTCCTATCTCGGCGACGCCAGCCGCATCGGCGCGGCGACGCGGATGGAATGCAAGATCTGCTGGCATGTCTATGACCCGGCGGAAGGGTGCGAGCAGTGGCAGGTGCCGCCCGGCACAGCCTTCGCCGCCCTGCCCGACCATTGGCGCTGCCCGGTCTGCGACGGCGCCCGCGACCAGTTCATGGCGCTGGACGGCGAGCCGGCGGCCACGGAAACCGCCGCCCCGCCGGCTGCCGTTGCGCCGGTGACCGGCCCTGCCCTGCCAACAGAGGCCATTGCGCGGCTGGAAGCGGTCTTCCGCGAAATCCACACCGCGCAGATGCGCGGCATGCCCATCGTCAATGACGCGCTTGCGGTGAAGGCCGTCGGCTTCCGCCGCCATGGCGAGCGTTGGCTCGGCGCCCTGGTGACGCCCTGGTTCCTCAATCTCGTCCTGCTGCCGGGCGAGGGCGACAACTGGTCGGGGCTGGTGCCGGGGGCGAAGGAACTGATCGAGTTTCCGTCCGGCTGGTACGAGTTCGTCCATGCCAACCGCAAGGGCGTCGGCGCCTACAAGGCCTGCTCGCTCTTCTCGCCGATGTTCGAGTTCGCCTCGATGCTTCAGGCGACGGAAACGGCCTCGGCGGCTCTGGTCTCCCTCTTCGATCCCTCCATCCGCGAAGACGGCGCCCAGACCGCCGAGATCCGCCGTCGGCGCGAGGAGGAACTTGCGCCCCCGCCTGAGCCTGCTCCGGTACAGGCCGAGCCAGTGCGCCCGTCGCGCCGCGCACTGCTGGGCATGGGGACCGGAGACACTGCGGATGCATGAGATGGCGCTCTGCGAAAGCCTGCTCCAGGCGATGGAGGAGGCCGGTCGGACGAATGGGTTCAGCCGCGTGACCAAGGTCCGGCTGGAGATCGGCCGTTTCGCCGGGGTGGAGGTGGAGGCGTTGCGCTTCGGCTTCGACGTGGTGACGCGGGGATCGCTGGCCGACGGGGCGGATTTGGTGGTGCTGGAAGTGCCGGGCCGTGGCTGGTGTTTCGACTGCAACGACACGGTGGCTCTGGACGACCGGCTGTCGTCCTGCCCACACTGCGGCGGCAGCCGGCTGCATCCCAACGGCGGCACCGAAATGACGATCAAGGATCTTGAGGTTGAGTGAGGCGAGGTCGAAAGAGGCAGGCCCGATGACGAAGGACCCCGCGCGATGACCGATCCCGCCCGCCCCGGCATCCTGGTGGTGGATGACGAGCCGCGCTCCGTCGAGGTCATCGCCCGCCTGCTGGACGAGGAGTTCGAAGTCTTCACCGCCCTGTCGGCGGCGGAGGGCCTGCGCCTGCTGGAAACCGAATGGATCCAGGTCGTCTTCTCCGACCAGCGGATGCCGGAGGTCAGCGGCGTGGAGTTCCTGACCCAGGTCCGCGAGCGCTGGCCCGACGTGGTGCGCATCGTCATCACCGGCTACATCGACCCCGAGGACATCATCGGCGCCATCAACACCGCCGGCATCCACCAGTTCATCACCAAGCCCTGGCACCCCGACCATCTGCTGCTGACCGCCCGCAACGCCGCGAGGCTCTACCGGCTCCAACGCGAGCATGACCGTCTGACCAGCGAGCTGAAGCTGCTGCCGCCGCTGGCCGAGACGCGGGTGGCGACCAGACGCGAGCGGGTCCGGCAGTCCTACCGCTTCGACGGGCTGATCCGTGCAGAGGGCAGCCCGGTCGACGAGGTCTGCCGGCAGGCCGAACGGGTTTCGGGCTTCAACGTCCCGGTTCTGGTGCTGGGGGAGACGGGCACCGGCAAGGAACTGCTGGCCCGCGCCATCCATTACGGCAGCCCGCGCTCCGACCAGCCATTCTATTGCGAGAATTGCGGCGCCATCCCGGACGAGTTGCTGGAAAGCGAACTGTTCGGCCACAAGAAGGGCGCCTTCACCGGCGCCCACAGCAACCGCGTCGGCCTGCTGGAGCAGGCGGACGGCGGCACCATCTTCCTCGACGAGATCGGCGACATCAGCTCGGCCTTCCAGGTCCGGCTGCTGCGCTTCCTGCAGGAGGGTGAGATCCGGCCGGTCGGGTCCAACGAGACCCGGCGGGTCGATGTCCGCGTCGTCGCCGCCACCCATCGCGACCTGACCGCCGAGGTGAAGGCCGGCCGCTTCCGCGAGGATCTCTATTACCGGCTCAGCACCATGACGCTGACCATGCCGCCCCTGCGGGACCGGCCGGACGACATCCCGGTGCTGGCCCGCCACATCCTGGAGCGGCTGTCGGCCGCCCACGGCAAGCCGGTGACCGGCTTCGCCGCCGACACGCTGGCCTGCCTCGAATCCTACGGCTGGCCCGGCAATGTGCGCGAGTTGCAGAACGAGATCATGCGCATGCTGGTGCTGTGCGAGGGCGACACTCTGGATGCCGATCTGCTGTCCGACCAGGTGCTGCGCGGCGCGGCGCTGAATGCCCGCCCGGCCTCGCCGGAGGACGGGCCACTGCCGCCGCTGGACCTGATCGGCCAGGGCGGGCCGCTGAAGTCGCGGATCGAGCGGGTGGAGGCCGGCATCCTGATGGAAACGCTGGTCCGCTGCCGCTGGAACAAGAGCAAGGCCGCCGACGAGCTGGGCCTGTCGCGCATGGGCCTGCGCGCCAAGCTGGAACGCTACGGCATCGAGCGCGGGCCGGCACAGCGGCACTGAGCATTTCAATTGCCCTTTCCCGGGACGGGAGAGGGCACATTCCCCGATCACCCAAAACCACAAAAACCCCGAGGAGCCGTTCGATATGTCGAAATTCACCCGCCTCGCCGCCGTCTCCGCGGCCATAGCGCTTGCCGCCACCCCGGCGCTGGCCCATCCCGGCCATCTCGCCGGGGCCGGCTTCCTCGACGGTGCCGCGCATCCGCTGGGCGGGCTCGACCACCTGATCGCCATGGTCACGGTCGGCGTCTACGGCGCCACCATCGGCGGCCGTGCCGTTCTGGCCGTGCCGGCGGCGTTTCTGGCCGCCATGCTGGCCGGCGGGCTGTTCGCGCTGGCTGGCGGCGAGTTGCCGCTGGTCGAGCCGGCCATCTATGCCTCCACCGTCGTGCTGGCGCTGCTGTGCGTCATGCCGATGTCGCGCAACAGCCTGATCGGCGTCGTCTTCGCCGCCGGCTTCGGCCTGTTCCACGGCTTCGCCCATGGGGCGGAGATGCCGGCCGACGCCGCGGCGCTCGGCTATGCCGCCGGCTTCCTCGCCAGCACCGCCGGGCTGCATGCGGCCGGCGTCGCAATCGGCTGGGCGCTCCACCGCCTGATCGGCCGGCCGGAAGAGGATGGCCGGACGGCCTGACCGCCACCGGCAACCGACTTTCCACCCCGGCCGTCGTTTCGGCCGGGGAGTTGCCAGCGGCGACGGTCCTTACAGCCTTGTGACCGTTGGATTGCCAAATGTTCGTACTACGGCACGATTGTTGCCTATGCCCGCGGGAGAAGCGCACCGGACCCTCGCACGCCGGTGCTGCCCGACGGGAGAAAACAAACCGATGGCAACGCTGGAAACCTTCTACGAGGTGATGCGGCGGCAGGGGATCACACGCCGTTCGTTCCTGAAATACTGCTCGCTGACCGCCGCGGCCCTGGGGCTTGGGCCGGAACTGGTACCGCAGATCGTCCACGCCATGGAAACCAAGCCGCGCACCCCGGTGCTGTGGCTGCACGGGCTGGAATGCACCTGCTGCTCCGAATCCTTCATCCGCTCGGCGCATCCGCTGGTGAAGGACGTGGTGCTGTCGATGATCTCGCTGGACTACGACGACACGCTGATGGCGTCGGCCGGCCACCATGCCGAGGCGATCCTCGACGAGGTGATGGAGAAGTACAAGGGCAACTACATCCTGGCGGTGGAAGGCAATCCGCCGCTGAACCAGGACGGCATGTCCTGCATCATCGGCGGCAAGCCCTTCACCGACCAGCTGCGCAAGGTCGCCAAGGACGCCAAGGCGATCATCTCCTGGGGCTCCTGCGCCTCCTTCGGCTGCGTCCAGGCGGCGCGTCCGAACCCGACCCGCGCCACCCCGGTGCATGAGGTCATCACCGACAAGCCGATCATCAAGGTTCCCGGCTGCCCGCCGATCGCCGAGGTGATGACCGGCGTCATCACCTACATGCTGACCTTCGACCGCATCCCGGAGCTGGACCGCCAGGGCCGGCCGAAGATGTTCTACAGCCAGCGCATCCACGACAAATGCTACCGCCGACCACATTTCGACGCCGGCCAGTTCGTCGAATCCTTCGACGACGAGGGCGCGCGCAAGGGCTATTGCCTCTACAAAGTCGGCTGCAAGGGCCCGACCACCTACAACGCCTGTTCCACCGTGCGCTGGAACGAAGGCACCAGCTTCCCCATCCAGTCCGGCCACGGTTGCATCGGCTGCTCGGAGGACGGCTTCTGGGACAAGGGGTCCTGGTACGCCCGCCAGTCCGACATCCTCCAGTTCGGGATCGAGGCCAACGCCGACCAGATCGGCACCACCGCCGCCATCGGCGTCGGCAGCATCATCGCCGCCCACGCGGCAGTCAGCGCCCTGAAGCGCGCACAGCACAAGGGAGACGTCTGACCATGGGCATCGTCCAGACCCCGAACGGGTTCTCGCTCGACAACGGCGGCAAGCGCATCGTCGTCGATCCGGTCACCCGCATCGAAGGGCACATGCGCTGCGAGGTGAATGTCGACAGCGACAACATCATCCGCAACGCCGTCTCCACCGGCACGATGTGGCGCGGCCTCGAGGTGATCCTGAAGGGCCGCGACCCTCGCGACGCCTGGGCCTTCGTCGAGCGCATCTGCGGCGTCTGCACCGGCTGTCACGCGCTGACCTCGGTTCGCGCGGTGGAGGATGCGCTCCAAATCCGCATCCCGAAGAACGCCCACCTGATCCGCGAGATCATGGCGAAGACGCTGCAGGTCCATGACCACATCGTCCATTTCTATCACCTGCACGCGCTGGACTGGGTCAACCCGGTCAACGCGCTGAAGGCCGACCCGCAGGCGACCTCGGCATTGCAGCAGGCGGTGTCGCCGCGCCATGCCAAGTCCAGCCCCGGCTATTTCCGCGACGTCCAGACCCGCCTGAAGAAGTTCGTGGAGAGCGGCCAGCTCGGCATCTTCAAGAACGGCTACTGGGACAACCCGGCCTACAAGCTGTCGCCGGAAGCCGACCTGATGGCGGTGACCCATTATCTGGAGGCGCTCGACCTCCAGAAGGACATCGTCAAGATCCACACCATCCTGGGCGGCAAGAACCCGCACCCGAACTACATGGTCGGCGGCGTTCCCTGCGCCATCAACATGGACGGCACCGGGTCGTCGGGCGCGCCGCTGAACATGGAGCGGCTGAACTTCATCCGCGCCCGCATCCAGGAAGCAACGGCCTTCGTCGAGAACGTCTATCTGCCGGACGTGCTGGCCATCGCCAGCTTCTACAAGGACTGGCTCTATGGCGGCGGCCTGTCGGCGACCAACGTCATGGACTATGGCGATTACGAGAAGGTGCCGTACGACCATTCGACCTGCCAGTTGCCGGGCGGCGTCATCCTGAACGGCAACTGGAACGAGGTCCATCCCATCGACCCGCGCGACCCGGCGCAGGTGCAGGAGTTCGTCGCCCACAGCTGGTACCATTACGAGGACGAGAGCAAGGGCCTGCACCCGTGGGACGGCGTGACCCAGGCCAAGTTCGAGCTGGGCGCCAACACCAAGGGCACCCGCACCGACATCAAGGAGCTCGACGAGGCCGCCAAGTATTCCTGGATCAAGGCCCCGCGCTGGCGCGGCCATGCGGTGGAGGTCGGTCCCCTGCCCCGCTACATCCTGGCCTATGCCCAGGGCGTCGGTTATGTGAAGGATCAGATCACCGAATCGCTGGGTGCCTTCAACGCGCTGGCTGGCACGAACTTCACGCCGCAGCAGGCGCTGCCGACCACCATCGGCCGCACGCTGGCCCGCGCGCTGGAATGCCAGTACTGCTGCACCATGATGATGGACGACTGGAACGCCCTGATCGCCAACATCAAGGCCGGCGACACCGCCACCGCCAATGTCGAGAAATGGGACCCGAAGACCTGGCCGAAGGAGGCCAAGGGCGTCGGCACCGTCGCCGCCCCGCGCGGCGGGCTCGGCCACTGGATCAAGATCAAGGACGGCAAGATCGACAATTACCAGTGCGTCGTGCCGACGACTTGGAACGGCAGCCCGCGCGATCCCAAGGGCAACATCGGCGCTTTCGAAGCTTCGCTGCTGAACACGCCGATGGCCCGCCCGGACGAGCCGGTGGAGATTCTGCGCACCCTGCACAGCTTCGACCCGTGCCTTGCCTGCTCCACCCACGTCATGGCGCCGGACGGCGCCGAACTGGCCCGCGTCACCGTGCGCTGACCGGCAACCGAGGAGGATTTAAGTCATGGCTCCTCTCGACGACGCGAAGCCGGTCGCGACACCGGACGAGGAAGGGACGGCCGCTCCGGCGGCCGGCCGTTTCCTGAAGGCAATCTATGTGTACGAGGTGCCGGTGCGGATCTGGCACTGGGTCAACGCGCTGGCGATCGTGGTTCTGTCGGTCACCGGCTACCTGATCGCCAATCCGTTGCCGACCATGCCGGGCGAGGCCAGCGCCAATTTCCTGATGGGATACATCCGCTTCGTCCATTTCGCTGCGGCCTACATCTTCGCCATCGGCTTCATCGGCCGGCTCTATTGGGCCCTCGTCGGCAACCACCATGCCAAGCAGCTGTTCCGCTTTCCCTTCTGGGACCGTCACTGGTGGGGGGAGCTATTCCTGGAAGCCCGCTGGTATCTGTTCCTGGAGCGCAAACCGAAGCTATATGTCGGCCATAACCCGCTGGCGCAATTCTCGATGTTCTGGGCCATCGCGGTGGGCAGCGTCTTCATGATCGTCACCGGCTTCGCGCTCTACAGCGAGGGAGCGGGCCAGGGCAGCTGGCAGGACACACTGTTCGGCTGGGTCATCCCGCTGTTCGGCCAGAGCATGGACGTCCACACCTGGCACCATCTCGGCATGTGGGCGATCCTGCTGTTCGTGATCGTCCACGTCTATGCCGCGGTGCGCGAAGACATCATGTCCCGCCAGTCGATCATCTCCACCATGATCAGCGGCGTGCGCACCTTCAAGGATGCCGAGGCCCCGGCGGACGAAGGGCATGAGCGTCCGGTGAAGAAAGCGGCGCGGGCGGGGTGAGATTACCTTCACCAGCACGCTGCACCCGTTGAAAATCTTGAATTGTTCTTCATGCGTTCCCATCTCTGGGAGGTTCCGAAACCACGGAGTCTCCCAGAGCGGCGCCACCCTATGCCGGTGCGTCAGGAGGACGTCATGCCCTATTTTCCGACCATCGACCTGACCCCGCAGGTGAAGATGCTGCTGGCACGCGGGGCGCTGACGCTGAACCCCGGCCAGTGGGTGCGGGGCGAGAAGGGACGCGGCCGGTTCCTGCGAACCGACCCACGCACCGGCACCGCCCATGTCAGCTGGCTGCGGCCGGGCGACGATTGGGGAACCGCGTCGCAGCGGTTCCACCGCGCCTGCCGCAAAGGCTATATCGGCAAGTATCGCGGCCTGTACCAATTCGACAAGGCAAACCCCACCACCAAAATCCCGCCCCTGCGCAGGAAGGTCCGGGCACCGGTCCAGATGCCGCTGTTCAGCTACAGGGCGAAGGACGCCGTCCATGCCTGACCGAGGCTGAGCCCGCCATCGTTGGCGGGAGCCAGTCTCGGCAGCAGCGCCTCCACCCCGGCGCTACGGAAGCCGGCCACCAGTTCCTCCGCCAGCACCGCGTTCATCAGGCAGCCGCCGGACAGCACCACCCGGCCCAGGCCATGGGCACGCAGCACCGGCAGCGTCCAGTCCACCAGCGCCGCCGCCAGCGTGCCGTGGAACAGCTCGGCCCCCTCCACCGCATCGGCGACGGTCAGCAACTGCTCCAACAGGGGGGTCAGGTCCAGTTCGCCCCCGTCGATCCGCCACGCGCCGTCCGCCACGCGGATCTGGCGCACGAGGGATTCCAACGCCATCGGCGCCTCGCCCTCGAAGCCAGCCACCGCGCGGACGCCCAGCAGACCGCAGGCGGCATCGAACCAGCGCCCGCAGGAGCTGGTGAGCGGTGCGTTGATGCCGCGCTCGATCATCCGCCGAACCCCCTCGGCCGGTCCGTGCGCGGCGAAGCGGGAGGTGATCTCATCGGCACGTCCCATCCGGGCCAGGGCCGCGGCGGCCATGCGCCAGGGCTGGCGGGCCGCCACATCGCCGCCGGGCTGCGCCAGAGGCGCAAGGCTGCCCAGACGCTCGGACCGCATCCCATCGACCAGCAGCATCTCCCCGCCCCAGGACCCGCCATCCTCCCCCAGGCCGAACCCGTCCAGCGCCAGCCCGATTGCCGGCCCCTCGACCCGGTGTTCGGCCATCACGGCGGCGACATGGGCATGGTGATGCTGGACCGGCACCGCCGGCAGGCCACTCGTCTCGGCAAAGCGGGTGGAATGGAAATCGGGATGCCAGTCATGGGCGACCGCAACCGGCTCGACGCCCAGGATGTGCAGCAGATGGGCGACCGTTTCCTCCAGGAAGCCCAGCGTCTCGGCGTTGTCGAGGTCGCCGATGTGTTGGGACAGGAAAGCCTCGTCGCCGCGGGTGACGCACACCGTCGTTTTCAGATGGCCGCCCACCGCCAGGACCGGCGGCACCGGCCGGGCCAGCCGGATCGGCTCCGGCACATGGCCGCGGCCGCGGCGCAGGAAGGCGGGGGCGCCGGCCAACCTGCGCACGACGCTGTCGTCGGCGCGGATGACGATGTCGCGGTCATGGTCGACGATCAGATCGGCGATGCCGGCCAGCCTCTCCCGCGCCTCCGCATTGCCGATGGCCAACGGTTCGCCGCCGGGATTGGCGGAGGTCATCACCAGGGTCAGATCCTGCGGCACATCCAGCCAGCCGGTGCCGCCCGGCCGCCCGGCCGCCTCGTGGAACAACAGGTAATGCAGCGGCGTATAGGGCAGCATGACCCCCAGCCAGGCCAGACCGGGAGCGATCTCGGGTGCCAGTTCGGGTGCATCGTCCCGCCGCCGCAGCAGGACGATGGGGCGCGCCACCCCCTCCAGCAACGCCCGCTCGCCGGCGTCCATCCAAACATGACGGATGGCGGATTCGGTGTTGGCGACCATCAGGGCGAAGGGCTTGCCGTTGCGCTGCTTGATCCGCCGCAACCGCTCCACCGCATCCGCCCGTTTGGCGTCACAGGCGAGGTGGAAGCCGCCCAGCCCCTTGATGGCAACGATCCTGCCGGCGCGGAGTGCGGCGACGATGTCTTCCGGCGGATGCGACAGGCGGGGCCCGCAGACCGGACAGGCCGTCGGCTGCGCGTGAAAGCGGCGGTTCGCCGGATCCTCGTACTCGGCCAGACAATCCGGACAGAGCCGAAAGCCGGCCATTGCCGTCTGCGGTCTGTCATAGGGGAGCTGCCGCGTGATGGTGTAGCGCGGGCCGCAATGGGTGCAGTTCAGGAAGGCATAGCGATGGCGGCGGTCAGCCGGGTCGAACAGTTCGGCCAGGCATGCCGGGCAGACCATGGCATCGGGTCCGATGCCGGTCGCCACGGCGCCTGCGGACAGGCTGTGCCGGATTGCGAAAGAGGTCTCAATGGAATGAGGCGGAACAGCGTCGCACTCGACGGCATCGATCCGGGCCAGCGGTGGCGCCTCGGCCGACAGGGCTGCCTGGAAAGCGGCAACGCCGTTGCCCTGTACCTCGATCAGCACGCCCTGCGGGTCGTTCAGCACCCAGCCGGTGAGGCCGAAACGCCCGGCGAGCGCATGGACATGCGGGCGGAACCCCACCCCCTGCACCCGCCCGCGCACACGGATCCTCAGCCGTTCGTCTTCATATGACATGAGAGCCTGTCGAATGATCTTCGGCCGCGCCGACCCCCGACATCCTAACCGTCTCCCAAAAAGGAAGAAGGGATTTCGCAACCATCGGGCACGGCGTCGGTTGACAGGGGGACATGCGGAACCGGAACGGAGATGCCGCCATGAGCGCAAGCAAGCACGAGAAGACCGACAAGCCGACCGATGCCGACCTGAAGAACAATCCGCAGATCGGCGGGTCGAAGGGCGCCCGCGCCGCCGGCATGACGCCGGATGACCTGGATCTGGCCCAGGGCGAGACCACCTTCGAAGGTGACGTGGAGAACCAGACCAACGACAAGGGCGGCGTCGACAAGCCCTTCCGCGACGGCCCCCCGCTTAGGCCCCGTCAGGCCTGACCGGCCGAAAAATCCAAGCGACAGGGCGGCGCTCCAACGGGACGTCGCCCTTTTCGTCGATGCCCACAGCCTGTCCTAAGGCGATAGCCTTTTGAAAGGCTGCCGCTTGGCGCAATCGGGCCACGCTCTACCTGTTGGCTGAGGAAGCGGGATTGCCGCCCCGACCCAGAACGCTCAACCGACGGCAGCATGCAGGAGGCAGGATGTCACCCGATCCGCAGCTGTTGGCGGTCGCCACCGCGTTGCCACCCCACCGCTTCGAACAGGAAGAGACTCTGGCCGTCGCGCGGACGGTGTTCGCCCACCGCCTGCGCGACTTCGAGCGGCTGGCCCCCGTCTTCGCCAACACCGGCATCCGCAGCCGCCACGCCGCCTGTCCGCTGTCCTGGTATCTTGAGCCCCATGGCTGGGCAGAGCGCGCCGCCGTTTTCGAGCGGGTGGCGCTGGAGTTGCTCGAAGAGGCGGCCGGCAAAGCGCTGAGCGCGGCGGGGCTGCGCCCTGGCGATGTCGATGCCATCGTCTGCGCCACCACCACCGGCATCGCCACACCGAGCCTGGAGGCGCTGCTGCTCGACCGCATGGGATTCCGGCCCGACACCTTGCGGTTGCCGGTGTTCGGGCTGGGCTGCGCCGGCGGGGCGCTGGGACTGGCGCGGGCAGGCATGATGGCGCGGGCGATGCCGGGCCGTACCGTGCTGTTCCTGGTGGTCGAGCTGTGCACCCTGTCCCATCGGCCGGAAGAGGCGTCCGCCACCAATGTGGTGGCGAGCGCGCTGTTCGCCGACGGTGCCGCCGCCGCCCTGCTCCGGAGCCCCGTGGCAGGCGACGACACATCCGGACCGCGTTTCGTCGACAGTGCCGAGCACACCTGGCCCGGCACCCGGCGGATCATGGGGTGGCGGATCGAGGATGAGGGCTTCGGCGTCGTCTTCAGCCAGGATATTCCCCGTCTGATCCGCGAACGGCTGGCCCCGGTGGTGGACGGCTTCCTGACCGGACGCGGCCTCACCCGTGCCGATCTGGGCGGCGTGATCTGCCACCCCGGAGGCGCCAAGGTGCTGCAGGCATTGACCGAGGTGCTGGCGCCCGCCACCGCGGGCATGGACGAGTCCTGGGCGGTGCTGGGCGACTGCGGCAACATGTCGGCGGCCAGCGTGATGTTCGTTCTGGAACGGCGGTTGCGGAGCGGAGCAGCCGGACCGCATCTGATGCTGGCGCTCGGTCCCGGCTTCACCGCCGGTCTCACCCTGCTGGACCTCTGAGGATTGAAAGGGTGACAATGGAAGCATTCGGCTGGCCGCAGATCATCCTGGCCGCGGTCGCGGCGCAGCGTCTGCTGGAGCTGGCGGTCGCCCGCCGCAACACCTCCCGCCTGCTGGCCGACGGTGCGCGGGAGGTCGGAGCCGGGCATTATCCTCTGTTCGTCGCGCTGCATGCCGGATGGCTGCTGGCGCTGTTTCTGGCAGTCCCGGCCGACGCGCCGGTGAATGGCTGGCTGCTTGCGCTTTTCCTGCTGCTCCAGGCCGGGCGGGTTTGGGTGATCGCGACGCTCGGCCGCTTCTGGACGACGCGGATCATCACGCTGGACAGCGCACCGCTGGTCCGCCGCGGTCCCTTCCGCTGGGTCCGGCATCCCAATTACCTCGTGGTGGCAGGGGAGCTTGCGGTGCTGCCGCTGGTCTTCGGCGAGCTGTGGATCGCGGTCGCGGCAAGCCTGCTGAACATTCCGCTGACCTTCCATCGCATCCGGGTGGAAGAACGGGCCCTGAGAGGACGCGACGGAACCGCAAGCGGTGCCGGGGGTTTGACAAATTGGAGCAACCGACGCACCCCGCCGGCAGCCTGACGCCCAGAGTGACGCCCAGATTCCGGCCCGCCCCCTGAGACAGGACCCTCGCCATGCAGCCGACCAACGGCGTTCAGAAGTCCCCCGTCATCTGCATCACCGGCGCTTCGGCCGGGGTCGGCCGCGCAACGGCGTTGGCCTTCGCCGCCTATCGCAAAGCCTCCATCGGCCTGATCGCCAGATCGTCCGATGCGCTGGAGGAGGTGAAGGCCGAGGTCGAACGGCTGGGCGGCCGGGCGCTGGTCCTGCCGCTGGACGTCGCCGACCCCGACGCGCTGGAGGCTGCGGCCGACCAAGTGGAGAACGCCTTCGGTCCCATCGACGTCTGGATCAATGTGGCGATGGTCACAGTCTTCGGCCCTGTCCACGCCGTGACACCGGAAGAGCTGAAGCGGGTGACCGAGGTGACCTATCTCGGCTCCGCCTACGGCATCCAGACGGCCCTGCGGCGGATGCGGCTGCGGGACAGCGGCACGATCCTGCAGGTGGGCTCGGCATTGGCCTACCGGTCGATTCCGCTGCAATCCGCCTATTGCGCGGCGAAACATGCGATCACCGGCTTCATCGACAGCCTGCACTCCGAATTGATCCATGATCACAGCCGGATCGGGCTGACCACCGTGCATCTGCCGGCGGTCAATACCCCGCAATTCGACTGGGCGCGCAGCCACATGCCGCGCCGGGCACGGCCGATGGGGACCATCTTCCAGCCGGAGGACATCGCCCGCGCGATCCTGCACGCCGCCGAGAATCCCCGTCGCGAATATTGGCTGGGCGGATCGGCGATGCAGGCGATCCTCGGCAATTTCCTGGCGCCGGGCTTTGCCGACCGCTACCTCGCCGACACTGCGGTGGAGGGCCAGATGACGGAGGAGCGGGAAATCCCCGGCCGGCCCGACAACCTCTACCACCCCGTCGACGGTCTGCACCGCACCCGCGGGCGCTTCGGACTGCCGCACAACAGCCTGCGCCTGACGGCACCCAGCGGCGCCGCAAGAGGCCTGGCGATGGCCGCCGGCCTGATCCTGGCGGGCGGGCTGGGCTTCATGATGCGCCGCGCAAGCCACCGGTAAATGTCACAGCGGAGCGGTCAGGGTCAGGACTTGCGACCCTCGGCGAGCCGCTTATATAGGGTGTCGTACGTCAACAACTGAAAGGAGGTGATCTCGTGTCTCATTGTCCGTCTCACTCGTCGTCGAGCGCCAAGGCCGAGGTCTCTTTCTTCGCGGAAGGGATTTCGGTCCGCTGAGGACTGCGCCGTGGTGTCGACGACACACGGATTGACAATGGAAGGGCTGCCGGAAACGGCGGCCCTTCTTTGTTTTTGTGTTTTTTGAGTGATTTTCAGTAAGCCCCTCTCCCCTTGCGGGAGAGGGGCTTTCTTTTTACTTCATCCGCAGTCTCAGTGCTGCATCTCTCCCATTTTCTTGCGGCTGTCGCCGCTCTTGTCGAGGATGATGCTGTCGTCGGGCTTGCCCTCGACTTCCAGAATGCCGATCAGGCCTTTGGTGGCGCGGCTCAGTGCGTGGTCGACCAGGGCATATTTGCCGGGGTAGTCGACCTTGAATTCCACCATGGTGGCGCCGCCGGGTGCGACGGTGACGGTCTGGATGCCCTTGGCCGGTTCGCTTTCCAGTCCGCCCAGATTGTAGACCTTGTCGAAGATCTCGCCGATGACGTGGAAGGAGGAGGTCAGGTTCGGACCGCCGACGCCGAAGAACAGGCGAACCGTCTCGCCGACCTTGGCCTTCAGCGGCTTGTCCTTGGTCAGGGCGCCGACGGTGCCGTTGAACACCAGATAGCTCGGACGCTCGTTGACGAGGCCGTCATAGTCGTCCTCGGCATTCGCCAGGTTCTTGGCCTTGGTGGCGTAGATTTCCTGCTGCATCACGTAGAATTCGTGATCGACCGGCGGCAGGCCAGCCTCCGGTTCCACCACGATCAGGCCGTACATGCCCTTGGAGATGTGGTGGGCGACCATCGGCGTGGCGCAATGATAGACATAGACGCCGGGGGTCAGGGCCTTGAAGCTGAAGGCCTTGGTCTGGCCGGGCTCCACCTGGGTGATCTGGCCGCCGCCGAGGAAGCCGGTCGCGGCGTGGAAGTCGACGGAATGGTTCATCGTCGATTCCGGCGCGTTGGAGATCGAAACATCCACCGTATCGCCGACCCGCACCCGCACCATCGGACCCGGCACCGTGTTGTTGAAGGTCCAGTAGGTGTAGGTGGTACCATCGTCCAGCTTGGATTCGACCTCGGTCGTCATCAGAGAGACCTTGTGGGTCTTCGGCGCCCGCTTGCCGGCCTTTTCAGGAGCCGGCACGGAAGCGGGGTCCTGGACGACGCTGACTGTCGGCTGCTTGACCTTCGGGTCGGCATAGAGCGTGTCGGCGGCCGAGGCGGCGCCGATACCGGACAGGATCATCAGGGCGGCGGCACTGACGGTGACGAGAGAGAGCTTGGTCTTCATGGCGTCATCTCGGTTGAATGTTTCTTGTGAGGGAATATTCCTCCTGCCCCCGAGATCGATGCTTGACCGCCGTCAAGTGGAACTTCTGAACGCTATTTTGTCGCATGCTCCTTTTTATTTCCACACTAAGTATAATGACTTTTGGTGTCACGATTTAGGACGGAAGGAAACGCAAATCTCGGGATCGGTCTCGATCCGGCCGGCACCGATCAAATCCAGGCAATAGGGGATCGCGGGAAACACCGCGTCCAGGCAATCATGGATGGCGGACGGCTTGCCCGGCAGATTGACGATCAGGCTGCTCCCGCGAATACCGGCGGTCTGGCGCGACAGGATCGCGGTTGGCACCACCCGCAGGCTGACCGACCGCATCAGTTCGCCGAAGCCCGGCATAATCTTGTCGCAGACACGCTCCGTCGCCTCCGGCGTCACGTCGCGCGGGGCCGGGCCGGTTCCGCCGGTGGTCACCACCAGACCGCAGCCGGCGACGTCGCACAGCTCGACCAGGGTGGAGGCGATCAGGTCCAACTCGTCCGGGATCACCCGCGCCTCCGCCACCCAGGGGGAAGAGATGATGCGCGACAGCTCCTCATTGATCGCCGGGCCGCCCTTGTCCTCGTAGACGCCGCGGCTGGCGCGGTCGGAGATGGTGACGATACCGATCTTCACGGGGCCGATCTTCACCGGTGCGGTCATGTCTGAAGGTCCTTTTCGGTCAGGCGGCGCAGGCGACCTGCCGGTAGAGCGCCGGCAACGCCTTGGTCAGATGGGAAACCTGCGGGAATATGGCATAGGCGCCGCGTCCGAACAGATACGGGATATAGTCGCGGGCCTGCGCATCGACGGTGATGGCGAAGACCGCCAGCCCGTCGCGCCGTGCCTCGCGGATCGCCTGCCGCGTGTCCTCGATGCCGTAACGACCCTCGTAATGATCGACGTCGTTCGGCTTACCGTCGGTCAGCAGAACCAGCAGCCGGTGCCGGTTCGGCCGGTCGGCAAGCTGGGAGGTCACGTGACGGATCGCCGCCCCCATGCGCGTGTAATAGCCGGGCTTCAGCGCACCGATCCGGCGGGTGACGGTGGGGCCCAGCGGTTCCTCGAAGCCTTTCAGCGTCTGGACCCGCACCCAGTTGCGCCGCCGCGACGTGAAGGAATAGAGCGCGTGGTCGTCGCCGCAGGCGGTCAACCCATGGCTCAGCGCCAGCAGCGCCTCCTTCTCGACATCCAGGACCCGCCGTCCCTCGATCCAGCCGTCGGTGGACAGCGAGCCGTCGACCAGCACCGCCACCGCCAGATCGCGGGCGGCGCTGCGCACCTGCTGGTGCACGCGGTCGCTGCCGCAACCGCCGGCCCGGAGATCGGCCCGGCTGCGCACCAGGGCGGCCAGATCCAGCTCGTCGCCATCGGCTTGGCCGGTGAACAGCATGCGGCGCGGGCGCAGCGCCTCGAACTGGCGGCGCACCTGACGGATGCGGCGAAGGGCGGCGGCATCGGGCTGCCAGGAGTCGCCGTCGGCCGGTGCGGTTTCGGCGATCACCCGGCAGTGGTTGGGCAGATGGGCCTGCCGGCCATGATCCCATTCCGGATAGGTCAGGGTCGCCGCCAGCGGTGTGTCGTCGACCACCGGCGCTCCGAGGTCGAGGTCGAGCTTCAGCGTGGTCGATGCCTTGCGCTGGTGGGCGCCGACGGCGATCTCGTCCAGATCATCGGCGGCCTTGCGGGCATTCTCCGCATCGTCGTCATCGACCGCACGCGGGATGTTCAGCGCCTCGGCGAGGCTCAGCATCTTTTCGAAGCGGTTGAGGATCAGCGGGTCGTTGCGCTGGATCTGGTCGGTCTGCCGGCGGGTCGCGGTCCGGCGGCGCTGGTCGCCCTCGGCCGCCTGTCCGCCTTCGCCGGGGCTTTCGACGGCAGCGGAAGCGTCACGGCCGATGCTTGGCGACACCAGCCCCCACAGCGGCACCGGCAGCATGCGGGCATAGCCGTAAGGGGCGGTGAAATCCGACAGCGGAACGCTGGGCGCCAGCATGCGTGCGCCGTCGCTGGTGACGGCACCGGCGCCGAGCAGCGCCAGGACGGCGCGCTCGACATCGGCCTCGACCGGCGGCGGGCGGCGGGCGGGGCGGATGGCGGCGACGGCGCGGGCCAACTCCGCATGCATGCGGGACAGGCCGGGCCAGCGCGTCAGAACCCGCGCGGTGGTAGTGGCGGCGCTGCGGAGCGCCTGCACATCGGCCTGCAACGGGTCGGCGGGAGCCGGCTCGGCCTCGGCATGGGCGAAGAAGGCGGCCAGCCATTCATACAGCCGCTCGTTCAGGGCGGGGTCGGGGAACAGGTCGATGGCAGTGGGCAACTGGAGCACATTGCCGTCCAGTGCCGCCCGCTCCACCCGCTCTTCCCCCAGCCCGATGCGGCCGAGCAGCGACAGCCGGTGCCCCGACACCGACGCGCTTCCGGCGGCAAGCCGCACGCCACGGTCGCCGCCCAGCGCCCGGAAAAACACCGCCAGCCGCGGACGCATCGTCTCCAGCGTGACGGCTGCGTCGGGATGGTGCGGATAGCTCGACCGCCCGCCGATCAGGCGGTGCCACAGACGGCCGACGGTCTCTTCCGGCTCGAAGAACTCCAGCATGGCGATTGCCCTCCGCCCTTTCCGATCAGCCCAGCGTGACCTCGGCGACGCGCAGCAGGGCGGCGCGGATGTCCGGGTCGTCGGTCAGCGGCTCGATCAGGGCGGCACGGATGGCGCGCTCGGGCTTCATGCCGGAGCGGATCAGCGTGGCGCAGTAGATCAGCAGGCGGGTCGAAACGCCCTCCTCCAAATCCTGGCCCTTCAGGGCACGCAGGGCGTTGGCTAGGCGGACCAGCGGGGCGACGCGGTTTTCGGGCAGGCCGCTTTCGGTCGCGACGATGGGAATCTCGCGCTCCGGCGGCGGGAAGTCGAATTCGACGGCCAGGAAGCGCTGGCGGGTGCTGGGTTTCAGCGCCTTCAGCACGTTCTGGTAACCGGGGTTGTAGGACACCACCAGCATGAAGCCCGGCGGCGCTTCCAGCGTTTCGCCGGTGCGGTCCAGCGGCAGGATGCGGCGGTCGTCGGTCAGCGGGTGCAGCACGACGGTGACGTCCTTGCGTGCCTCCACCACCTCGTCGAGATAGCAGATGGCGCCCTCGCGCACGGCGCGGGTCAGCGGCCCGTCCGCCCAGACGGTGTCCCCGCCCTTCAGCAGATAGCGGCCGGTCAGGTCGGCGGCGGTCAAATCGTCATGGCAGGACACGGTGTAGAGCGGCCGGCCAAGCTTGGCTGCCATATGGGCGACGAAGCGGGTCTTGCCGCAGCCGGTCGGCCCCTTCAGCAGAAGCGGCAAGCGATGAGTGTAGGCATGCTCGAACAGCGCGCACTCGTCGGCGGTCGGTTGGTAGAACGGCAGGGACGGCAGGATGGGGACGGCGCAGTCGGGCATCGCGAGGAAACTCCGTAAAAGAGACGGCCCCTGCGCCGACCGGGCATCCGGTGGGTCGCAGGGGCCGGAGGGAACGTCACTCGGCCGGCTGGTAGCTGGACGGGATCGAGGCGGGCCGCTCCTCGCGGGCCGGGCCGAAGACGGCGTAGAGGTAGAGCGCGACGCCCACCGCCACGGCGAAACCGGCACCCAGCCGCATCCAGTAGAACAGCGCGATCTGCTCCTGGACCTCCATGTAGCTCATGCCCAGGACCCGTTGCAGATGGGTCTGAACGACGCCGGCCACGGTCAGGGCGAAGGTCATGAAGGCCATGCCGCCGCTCATCAGCCAGAAGCTCCACATGTTGAGGATCTGGTTGTAGGGCTGCTTGCCGCGCAGGTAGGGCATGGCGTAGGTGATGATGGCGAGGTTGATCATCGCATAGGCGCCGTAGAAGGCGAGGTGCCCGTGCGCCGCGGTGACCTGGGTGCCGTGGGTGTAGTAGTTGATCGGGGCCAGCGTGTGCAGGAAGCCCCACAGCCCGGCGCCGAAGAAGGCGAAGACCGCGCAGCCCAGCGACCACAGCATCGCCGCCTTGTTCGGGTGACGGCGGCCGCTTTTCCACACCATCATGAAGGCGAAGACGACCATGGTGAAGAAGGGGGCGACTTCCAGCGTGGAGAACAGCGAGCCGATCCACTGCCAGTAGCCGGGCGTGCCGATCCAGTAATAATGGTGGCCGGTGCCGAGGATGCCGCTGAACAGGGCGAGACCGACCATGGCGTACAGCCACTTCTCGACGACTTCACGGTCGACGCCGGTCATCTTGATCATCAGGAAGGAGAGGATGGAGGCCAGGACCAGTTCCCACACGCCCTCGACCCACAGATGGACGACGTACCACCAGTACATCTTGTCCAGCGACAGGTTGGCCGGGTTGTAGAAGGAGAACAGGAAGAAGACCGCGATGCCCCACATCCCCACCAGCAGGATGTTGGTGATGACCGTGCGGCGGCCCTTCAGAACCGTCATCGTGATGTTATAGAGGAACATCAGCGCGACGACGACGATGGCGGCCTTGATCCACAGCGGCTGTTCCAGGAACTCCCGTCCTTCATGGATGCGGAAGACATAGCCGACGACCGCCGCCAGCGCGCCGAAGACGAACAGGCCGAGCTGGATCAGCGCCAGCTTCGGACTGTGCAGCTCGGTCTCCGCCTCCTCGGGTACGAGATAGTAGGCGGCGCCGAAGAAGCCGATCAGCAGCCAGACGATCAGCGAGTTGGTGTGGATCATCCGGATGATGTTGAAGGGCAGAAGCTCCGACAACGTGTTGGGCAGGACATAGACGGTACCGGCCAGGAGACCCACCAGGATCTGCACACCGAACAGCCCCATGGCGGCCGCGAAGTAATAGAGGGCGACTTTTTGCGATTCGTACTTCATGACGGAAATCTCCTCAGCCCGACAGCTTGGGCGGCCAGTTCTGGGTGTTGATCCGGCTGGTCCATTCCAGGAACGCGGCGAGATCCTCGACCTCGCCTTCGGTCAGGTGGAACTGCGGCATCTGGCGCCGGCCTTCGATTCCGGACGGCTGTGCCGCCATCCAGCCCTTCAGCGCCATCACGGCGCCCTCGGGGTCCTTGTCGCCGCCGTAGCGCAGCCAGACATTGCCCAGTTCGGGGGCGAAATAGGCGCCCTCGCCCAGCAGCGTGTGGCAGTTGATGCAGGCGTTCTTCTCCCACACATGCTTGCCGCGCACGACCGCTTCGGACAGCGTCTTCTTATCGGTGCTGGTATTGACGATGTAGTTGTGGCTGAGCGCGGTCAACGCAACGAAGGTCGCGAAGAAGAACAGCGATCCGCCATAGAAGATGTTTCGCGCGGCCGCCTTGGTGAAGCGTTCGGTCATCGCTCGGGATCCCTGGAAATCTCGATCTGTCGGTCGAGAGGGGGTCGGTTTGGAAGGGCGTCGGGTGCGCGAAGCCGGAGGCGGGAAGCCGGGCGTCGCAGCGTCCTACCGCCACGGGTCGGGTGAATAATTGACCGTGGCGGAAGGGCATTCCTTGACCGCGGTCAAGCCGGTCCGCGGATCGCCGCCTTATCATTCGCGTACATGATGACAAGCTTTGGATAGTGGAAATGGCCGACGTTGAGATGACGGGCCTGGAGATCGGCGGTGCGGAAACCCCGGTTCCGGCGGAGCGGGGAAGCGGCCTTGCCGCCCTGCCCGGCAACCTGATGATGTGGATCCTGATCTTCAGCGAACTGGCTGTGTTCGGTGTCGCCTTCCTGGGCTTCGCCGTCGCCCGCGTGCTGGATCCGGCGACCTTTGCCGCCGGTCAGGCCCATTTGAACGGAACGGCCGGCGCGCTGAACACCATGGTTCTGGTGACCAGCGGCTATCTGGCCGCCAAGGGGGTTGCCGCCGGGCGGCGCGGTGCCGTGCCGCAGGCCCGCCGGGCGATGCTGCTGGCGGCGGCCATCGGGTCGGTGTTCCTGGCGGTGAAGGCGGTGGAGTATTCGGCGACGCTGGGCGCCGGGCTGACCATCGACACCGACAGCTTCTTCACCCTCTATTTCCTGCTGACCGGATTCCACGCCCTGCATGTGGTGCTGGGGATCGTCATCCTGCTGCTGGTCGGCCGCTCCGGCCCCGACACGCTGGTGGAGAATCTGGAGACGGGAGCGGCCTTCTGGCACATGGTCGATCTGGTCTGGGTGATCCTCTATCCGCTCGTCTATCTGATCCGCTGAGAGGACAGGCCATGACATTTCTCAAGAAGATCGACCGGCTGACGCTGTCCTGGCTGATCCTGATGGGGCTGACCGCCGTCACTCTGCTGTTCGCCCGCCACGGCGATGCGGGTGGCAGCGTCGGCATCGCCGGGGCGGCGCTGCTGCTGGCGCTGGCGGTGACGAAGGGACGGGAAATCCTGCTGCATTATCTGGAGTTGGACCATGCCGGCCCGGGCTGGCGGTTCCTGATGACCGGATGGCTGGTCCTGCTGTGCGGGGCCATCCTGCTGATCACCGCCGCCGGCGCCCTGGGCTGGGTCGGCCCGCACTGAAAAGACCGAGGGAAGCCGCCATGACCGAAGCCAAGCTCGGCCTGATCCTGACCAGCATCGCCGTCATCACCATGGCGGTGGCGCTCTACCGCCAGCGCGCGTTGGGACGCAATGGATTGGTGACGGTGATCGCCGCCACCGCCGCCGTGTTCGCCGCGATGTTCTTCACCCAATAATCGGAACCCGCCCGTCATCGGCCGCGCTGGACCCGACGATCCGTATGCGTAAGATCGCCGGTTCGGAACAGCATCAGTCGGACGCGGCGGAAACCATGCAGCTTGAGGATTTGGGACAGCGCATCTGCATCCTGGGACCGTCCAACAGCGGCAAATCCACCCTTGCCACGGCCATCGGACGCAAGTGCGGCCTGACGGTCATTCACCTCGACCAGCTTTACCATCGGCCCGGCACCGATTGGGAGCCCCGCCCCCGGGAAGAGTTCGTCCGCCTGCACGATGACGCCATCGGCGGCGACCGGTGGGTGATGGATGGAAACTACTCCGTCTGTATGCAGCAGCGTTTCGCGCGGGCGACCGGATTGATCATGCTGGACATCGCCATGCCGGCCAGCCTGCTGCGGTATTTCCGCCGAACCTGGTTCGAACGGGAACGGCTCGGCGCGCTGGATGGCGGGCGCGACAGCGTCAAATGGGACATGATCCATCACATCGCCGTCGTCACTCCCCGGAACCGAAGCCGCAATGCGGCCCGGTTCGATCAAGCCGACCTGCCGAAAATTCGCCTGCCGTCCATCCGCGCGATCAAGGACTGCTACCGGCTATGGGGTCTGGAGAGATAGCCCGGCTTCTCTCCGCCCCGGCGGAATGCCCTAAAAGCCAAGCAACGCCGCGACCAGATCGGAGTCCGGATCGGCCAGATCGTCGATGACGTCGAAGTGATGCCGCCCCGCGGCCAGCCGCAATCCGGTCGCCGCTCCCAGCCCGAGCCAGATGTTGGCGAGCAGCTCCGTCTGGCGGACGAACTCCGGCCTCTCGGCCGCTCCGACCCAGCAGGTGATGCCGATGCCGGGCTGCGGGTGCAGCAGCGCCGGGCTTTCCGCCACGGCCTCCGCCTCGTCCAGGCGCAGCGTGGCGTTCATGCGGGTGTTCAGCAGCGGGCGCAGGTCGTGCAGCCCGCTGATGGAGACGACATGCTCCACCCGCGCCCGGACATCGTCCGACAGCGGGGCGTCCGCGCAGACGAGGCGGCTGACCAGATGGCCACCGGCGGAATGGCCGGTCAGGCGCAACGGCCCGGCCTCCGCCCCCGCGATGACCTCCACCGCCCGGGCCATCTGCCGGGTAATGCCGGCGATCCGTGTCTCGGGACACAGCGTGTAGCTGGGCATGGCGACCGCCCACCCTTGGGCGAGCGGCCCGGCGGCCAGATGCGACCAGCGCGCCTTGTCGAAGGCCATCCAGTAGCCGCCATGGACGAAGACCACGGTGCCCTTGACGGCCCCCTCCGGCCGGAACAGGTCGTAGAGCTCCCGGTCTCCCTCGCCATAGGGCAGGTCCAACTCCGCCCGTCCAGCGACCCCGAGTTCGGTCCGGAAGGCCGCGGCTCGCTCCGCCCAGCGTGCGGGGTAGGCGTCGCCGCCGGGGATGTGGGCGCCGTTGCTGTAGGCGTCGTCCCAATCCGCGATCCTGCGCAGTTCCGTCACAGCACCGTCCTCACCCGCCAGAGTTCCGGGAAGAGTTCCACCGCCAGCATGTTGCGCAAATAGGACACGCCGCCGGTCCCGCCGGTGCCGCGCTTGAAGCCGATCACCCGCTCCACCGTCGTGACATGGTTGAAGCGCCAGCGCCGAAAGTAATCCTCGAAATCGACCAGCTTCTCGGCAAGCTCGTAGAGCGGCCAATGGGTTTCGGGCGACTGATAGATAATCCGCCATGCCTCTGTCACGCCGTCATGGGGCTGGTGGGTCTGCGACACGTCGCGTTCCAGCACGTCGACCGGAACCGGAATGCCGTTGCGGGCGAGCAGGCGCAGCGCCTCGTCATACAGGCTGGGTCGCGACAGCTCCTGTTCCAGCAGGGCATGGATGTCCGGCCGGTGGGCATGGGGGCGCAGCATCGCCGGGTTGCGGTTTCCCAACAGGAACTCGATCTCCCGGTACTGGTAGGACTGGAAGCCGGAGGACTGGCCGAGATCGTCGCGGAACCGGGTGTATTCGCTGGGCGTCATCGTCCGCAGCACGTCCCAGGCCGAGTTCAGCTGCTCGAAGATGCGGGCGACGCGGGTCAGCATCTTGAAGGCGGGCGACAGCCGGTCCTCGCGGATCGCTTCGCGGGCGGCGCGGATCTCGTAGACGGCCAGCCGCATCCACAGCTCCGACGTCTGGTGCTGGACGATGAACAGCATCTCGTCATGGGCGGTGGAGCGTGGAGTCTGCGCACCGAGGATGCGGTCCAGCTGGAGATAGTCGCCATAGGACATCCGCCCGTCGAAGGCAATCTCGGCACCCTCCGCCGCCGGATCGTAGGGCTTCTTCGTATCCTGCCCGCTCATGTCACCATCGCCTTCCTGTGGTAGTGTGGCCGGTCCCAAAGCCCGCCATCCATCACCTGTTTGAGCACGGCGACGGCACCGCGTACCTCCGCCTCGCCGATATAGAGCGGGGTGAAGCCGAAACGCAGCACGTCCGGCGCCCGGAAGTCGCCGATCACGCCGCGGTCGATCAGCGCCTGCATGATGGCGTAGCCCTGGCTATGGCGGAACGACACCTGACTGCCGCGCCGGTTGCCGTCACGCGGGGAGGCGAGCTCCAGCATCGGGCACTGCGCCTCGACCAGTCCGATGAACAGCTCGCACAGCGCAATGGAGGTGCGGCGGATGTCGGTCATCTCGACCGCGTCCCACACATCCAGCGCTGCGTCGAGTGCCGCCAGCGCGATCACCGGCGGTGTGCCGACGCGCATGCGCTCCACCCCCGCACCGGGACGGTAGGAGGGATCGAAGGCGAAGGGCGCCTCATGCCCCATCCAGCC
The DNA here is from genome assembly GCF_042938965.1 of Azospirillum sp. A23. Lineage (NCBI taxonomy): Bacteria > Pseudomonadati > Pseudomonadota > Alphaproteobacteria > Rhodospirillales > Azospirillaceae > Azospirillum > Azospirillum sp. A23. The sequence continues at coordinate 709,573 of NZ_CP170666.1, forward strand.
GGACAGGGCCGGCCGCGCCGTCGCCGCATGCTGAGGAGCGACATAGATGAAGGCCGGAGCCCCCGGCCCGCCATTCAGATATTTGTACGTGCAGCCGACCGCGAAGTCGGCTCCGGCGCCGGCCAGATCGACCGGCAGCGCACCGGCGGAATGGGCGAGGTCCCACACCGTCACCACCCCCGCCGCATGGGCCTTAGCGGTCAGCGCCGCTATGTCATGCAGCCGGCCGGTCCGGTAATCGACCTGGGTCAGCATCAACGCGGCGACATCCTCGCCGATTGCCGCCTCCACCTCGTCCGGCGCCACCACCCTCAGGACATGGCCGCGGCCCAGCGTCTCGATCAGCCCTTCCGCAATGTAGAGGTCGGTGGGGAAGTTGCCGCTGTCGGACAGGATCACCCGACGGTCGGGCCTCATCGCCAGCGCTGCGGCCAGCGCCTGATAGACCTTGATCGACAGGGTATCGCCAACCACCACGCTGCCGGACGGCGCGCCGATCAGCCGGGCGATGCGGTCACCGACCTTGCCGGGCTGCACCATCCAGCCGGCGCTGTTCCAGCCGCGGATCAGCTGGCCGCCCCATTCCTGGGCGAGGGTACGGGCCACCCGCTCCTCCACCCCGATGGGCAGTGGTCCCAGCGAGTTGCCGTCGAGATAGATCACGCCGTCGGGAATGCGGAACCGGGCGCGGGTCTTCTGAAAATCGGTCATCGATCTGCCTGCTCCTTCCCCGGCAAAGGATGCCCGGCAATCGCTGCCATTGCAAATTGTTGCGATGCTTAAGCGTATCAGACGATATGAATTCATCATTGTCCCGGAGGCCGCGAAAGTGGAGGATCGCACCGGCCGGACCAGCCGGCCGCTACCCCTGCCTTCCCCATCACCAAGGACCGGACGAACCGCCATGTTCAACGCGCTTTCCCGCCAGCCCGACGATGCCCTGCTCGCCCTGATCGGGCTGTACAAGCAGGATCCGCGGCCGGGCAAGGTCGATCTCGGCGTCGGGGTCTACCGGGACGAGGAAGGGCGCACCCCGGTCTTCCGCGCGGTGAAAGCGGCAGAACGGCTGCTGCTCGACGGGCAGGACAGCAAGGCCTATCTGGGGCTGGAGGGCGACGCCGGCTATCTGGAGCGGTTGTGGTCGCTGGTCGGCGGGGCCGCCGGAACCAAGGTCGCCACGGCCGGCGTGCAGACCCCCGGCGGGTCGGGCGCGCTGCGGCTGGCGGCCGACCTCGTCCTGCGCGGCGGGTCGAAGCGGGTCTTGGTCGGCCAGCCGACCTGGCCCAACCATGTCGGCATCTTCGCCGCCGCCGGCCTTGAGGTCGTCAGCTATCCCTTCTTCGACACCGCCGGCCAGACCGTGCTGTTCGACCGCATGGTCGCGGCGTTCGAGGCGGCGCAGCCCGGCGACGTCGCCCTGCTGCACGGCAGCTGCCACAACCCGACCGGCGCGCCGCTGTCGCTCGACCAGTGGAAGGAACTGGCGACGGTGCTGGAGACGCGCGGCGTCCTGCCGCTGGTCGACATTGCCTACCAGGGCTTCGGCCGCGGTCTGGATGAGGATGCCGAGGGGCTGCGCCACCTGATCGGGGTCGTGCCGGAAACGCTGGTCGCCGTGTCCTCGTCGAAGTCCTTCGGCCTCTACCGTGAGCGCACCGGCGCCATCTTCGCCGTCGCCGCGGCACCGGCTGCCGCCGACCTCGCCAAGTCCAACCTCATGGCGCTGGCCCGCACCAGCTATTCGATGCCGCCCGACCATGGCGCCGCCGTCGTCCGCACCATCCTGAGCGACGCCGCCCTGACCGCCGACTGGACCGCGGAACTGGACGTCATGCGCGCCCGCATCACCGGCATCCGCCGCAAGCTGGCCGCCGGTCTGGCCGGCACCTTCCCCACCCTGGCCGCAGTGGCGGAGCAGGAGGGCATGTTCTCGCTGCTGCCGCTGACCGAGGCGGAGGTGCTGCGCCTGCGCGCCGACCATGCCATCTACATGCCGACCTCCGGCCGCATCAACATCGCCGGTCTGAAGACGGCCGAGGTGGACGATGTGGTGGCGAAGTTCGCCGCTCTTCGTTGAGCCCTGTGGTTTGAACCGGGGACAGACGACGATGGCCGCGACCCTCCAGGCTCCGCCCGCCGCGGCGGAGCGTCACCAGCTCTATGAAGACGCGCTCGCCATGCTGATGGGCACGCTGTTCATCGCACTGGGCATGCTGATCTATTCCAAGACGATGCTGCTGACCGGCAGCACCGCCGGGCTGGCGCTGCTGCTGAGCTATGTCACCAAGGTCCAGTTCGGCATCCTCTTCTTCGCGATCAACCTGCCCTTCTACTGGCTGGCCTGGAAGCGGCTGGGCTGGAAATTCACCGCCCGCACCTTCATCGCCGTGGCTCTGGTGACGCTGTTCTCGCGCCTGACCGACCAGTGGGTGGGCTTCACCCATCTGGACCCGGTCTATGCCACCGTGGTGGGAAGCGGCCTGTGCGGCACCGGCCTCCTGATGCTGTTCCGCCACCGCACCGGTCTGGGCGGCGTCAACATCCTGGCGATCTATCTGCAGGAGACCTACGGCATCCGCGCCGGCTATTTCCAGCTGGGCGTCGATTTCGCGATCCTGGCCGGCGCCTTCTTCGTCCTGGCGCCGGACCGGCTTCTGCTGTCGGTGCTGGGGGCGACCATCGTCAACGTCACGCTGGCGATCAACCACAAGCCGGGCCGCTATCTCGGCATCAGCTGAGGGGCGACCGCTGCGGGCCCCGGTCAGCGCCCGCAGCAGGCCTTGTGCTTCTTCCCCGAACCGCAGGGGCATGGATCGTTACGGCCGACCTTCACCACGCGGCGCGGCGGGTCCTTCGGGTTCAGGACGCTGTCGACATAAAACCAGCGGCCGTCGACGCGGCGGAAACGCGACCGCTCATGCAAAGGCCACTCCTCGCCATCGCGGTGGAAGGTCAGGAAGAACTCGACCATCCCGTCGTCGCCGGTTTCCTCCGCCTTCATGACGGTCAGCGGACCCCAGTCGCATTCATCCGCCACCCGCTCCACATCGGCACGGCTGAAGGTGGCGCGGGTTTCCGGCACGCAGCTCCGCTCGATATGGTCGATGTCGCGGCGGACGAAGGCAGTGTAGCGCGACCGCATCAGCGCTTCCGCGCTGAGGGCGGGCTCCCCCGCCAGGATCGGGCCGCAGCAGCGGTCGAAGGCCAGACCGGAACCGCAGGGGCAGACGGACATCACGAAACGGCTCCTTCCATGAGCATCGAGAAACGGCCTGCGGCACAGTGCCCGGCAAAACTTAACGCCGTCTCAACATTTCCCGCCGGATTCTGGGGCGGAGGCTGGATTCCCGTAGGGGGAGCCAGGTCTCGATCCGTGCGCGGCGCGGCCGGCAATAGTGACGCCTGGCATCGGCATCGTCCAGATCGGCCTGCCTTGCGCCCTGGATATGCTGCAAACGGATTATGGCGATGAGCGCGCAGACAGAGACGTTGCAGACAGGAAAGTTGCGGACAGGCATGACGATGACGGCAAAGGGCGAGCGGCGGCGTCTCAGCCTGCTTTTCAGAACAGTGCCCGACCGCCATTCCGACGTGGCGGCGATGCGCCTGCCCACCCCCGGCACGGTTCTGCTGCGTCTGGCCGGCATCGCCCTGTTCCTGGCGCTCGCAGTCGGCGGTGTCGCCTTTCTGGTCGAAGTCGAGATTGCCGACAACCGGGTGGTCGAACTGGCGCGGGAAGAATCAGCGGCGTTTCTGACCGAAACCCGCACATCGCTGGCCGCCGGTGCTGCCGACTCCGATCTGGAGGCATCGCTGCAACATTTCATGGCCAGTCGCAACGGACTGCGCCTGAACCATGGTGACGGCCGCTTCATCGTCGCGGAGCTTTACACCCCGGAACAGCGGAAGACGGCCGAATACATCGCGCCCGGCGCGGAATGGGCGGAGCAGCGGATGTCCGCCACCCGGCATGGCTTCCCCACCGATGGGGATTCCATTTACGACCGCTTCACGATGGACGGACAGATCTTCATCCAGACGATGGAGCCGCTGCTCGATTCCGACGGTCGGCTGCTCGGTTATTTCGAAAGCGTTTTCCAACTTTCATCCCGCCGGTCCCATGAGATCCTGCGCGACACCGCCACCGTCGTCGCCGTTTCCTCGCTGTCGGTTCTTGTGACCGCGCTCATCCTCCTGCCGATCTTCGGCTCCTACAACCGCGGCATCCTGCGGCTGTCGCGCGGCCTGCTCGATGCCAACATCGGCATGCTGAGCGCACTGGGCAGCGCCATCGCCAAGCGCGACAGCGATACCAACGCCCACAATTACCGGGTGACGGTCCTCGCCATCCGTCTGGCCGAGGCGCTGGGGGTGGAGGACGCGGCGATCCGCAAGCTGGTGAAAGGCGCCTTCCTGCACGATGTCGGCAAGATCGCCATTCCCGACAGCATCCTGCTGAAGCCCGGCAAGCTGGACGCCGAGGAGTTCGCGGTGATGAAGACCCATGTCGTCCATGGGCTGGACATCGTCGCCTCGTCCGGCTGGCTGGCCGACGCGGCCGATGTGGTCGGCGGCCATCACGAGAAATTCGACGGGTCGGGCTATCCCAACGGTCTGACGGGAGAGGCGATCCCGATTGCCGCCCGCATCTTCGCCGTCGCCGACGTGTTCGACGCGCTGACCTCCCGCCGTCCCTACAAGGAGCCGATGTCCTACGCCGCGACCATGGACATTCTGGCCGAGGGCGCCGGCCGGCATTTCGACCCGGCGGTGCTCGCCCGCTTCACCGCCATCGCCGCCGGCCTGCATGAGCGGCTGACCGCCCTTGGCGACGATGGGGTACGGGAGGAGCTGCGCGGACTGGTGACGCGCTATTTCAAGCTGGTGTAAACTGCGTCACGCGGCGAGTCCGCGCAGGAAAAGGTCAACCGCCTTGTCGACGAAGGCATGGCGTTCCTCCTCCGTCGGCACCGGACAGAGGCCGAGTACCAGCTGGCAATAAGCGCCCCCCTGCATGGCGGACAGGAACTGCCGGGCGACGAAAGCCGGATCGTCGGTGGAGATCGCACCGCGGTCGTTCAGCCGGGTGAACAGGGCGACGAAATTGGCGATCCCCTGCTCAGGCCCCGCCTGGAAATAGAGCTGGGCGGCGAGCGGCATCCGCGTCGCCTCCCCCACCACCGCCTGATGGACGCGGATCGCCGCATCCGACCACAGCAGGTCGGTGAAACGGCGGCCGACCTGGACCAGAACGTCGCGCAACTGCATCCCGTCGAACATGTCCGGCGCGAAGCGCAGGCCGCGCCGCTCGCACTCGGCGGAGATCACCGCGGTGTAAAGCTCTTCCTTCGATGGGAAGCGGGTGTAGAGCGTCGTCTTGGACACCCGAGCCTGCTGCGCGACCTGATCCATCGACGTGGCGGCATAGCCGAGTTCCAGGAACACCTCCCGCGCGGCGGCGACGATCTGTTCCGCCTTCGCGTCGAGAGACGGGGCGGGGTGGGACGCTTTCTGCTCCGATGACTGCACTGAACTGTACCGTTCACTCTTGACGTTGGCTGGGGGCCGGAGTAGGACGGTAACAGTACGATACAGTCCAGTCCAGTGGGGAGACGTGGTATGGCCCTGTTCCGCGAAAGGCGGCTTGCGTCCGCCGTCATGGCGACAACGGCGCTTCTGACGGTGGCGGGCCTGCTTGCCGGCTGCAACGAAACGCAGTCCGCCTCCACCCCGGCGGAGGCAGAGGTGCGTCCGGTCCGTGTCGCCACCGTCACGCTGGAACCTCTGGTCGACAGCGTGCGCTACCCGGCGGTGATCCGCCCTCGGGTGGAGGCCGATGTCGGTTTCCGCGTCGGCGGCAAGGTGACCGCCCGGCTGGTGGAGGTCGGCACCCGCGTCGAACCCGGCATGCCGCTGGCCCGCCTCGACCCCACCGATCTTCAATTGCAGATCCGCGCATCGCAGGCGCAGCTCGCTTCCGCCCACGCCGATGCCGCCAACGCCCGCAGCGATTTCCAGCGCTACGCCAGCCTGCGCCAGGGCGAATGGACCACCCGCCAGGAATATGACCGCCGCAAGACCACGCTGGACAAGGCGGAGTCCAAGGTGCGCGAAGTGGAGGCGCAGCTGCGCGTCCTCGACAACTCCGCCCAATATGCCACGCTGGTCGCTGACGAGGCCGGCATCGTCACCGCGACGCTGATCGAGCCGGGACAGGTCGTCGCGTCCGGCCAGACCGCGCTGCGCGTCGCCCGGCTGGGCAGCCTGGAGGCGGTGGCGAACATCCCCGAGCAGAGCGTCGCCGCCCTGCCCCGCCAGAAACTGGCGGTGGAGCTGTGGTCGCATCCGGGCAAGAGCATCGCCGGCAGCCTGCGAGAGGTCTCGCCGAGCGCCGACGCCAACACCCGGACCTTCCAGGCGAAGATCACGCTGACCGATCCGCCGCCCACGGTCCAGCTCGGCATGACCGCGACCGTCATCGCCGCCGCCGACCATGGCGCACCGGTCGCCCGTGTTCCCCTGAGTGCACTGGCGCAGCGGGAGCAGAAGCCGGCGGTGTGGGTGCTGTCCGCGCCGGATGACCGGCTGGAGCTGCGCCCCGTGACCGTCGCCGCCTATGCCGGCGACCTCGCGCTGATCGGCGGCGGGCTGAAGGACGGTGAGCGCGTCGTCACCGCCGGCGTGCACAAACTCGACGCCGGCCAGAAGGTCCGCGTGTGGACGGAGCCGGCGCGATGAACCACTCCCGCATGAACCTGTCGGCCTGGGCGCTGGCCCACCGCACGCTGGTGCTGTTCATGATGCTCGCCAGCGTGCTGGCCGGGGCGCTGGCCTACAAGACCCTGGGCCGGGCGGAGGATCCGTCCTTCACCTTCAAGGTGATGGTGGTGCGCACCCAATGGCCGGGCGCCACCGCGCGCGAGGTCGAGCAGTTCGTCACCGACCGCATCGAGAAGAAGCTGGAGGAGGTGCCCTACTACGATGTCGCCCGCAGCTACTCCAAGCCCGGCGAGTCGGTGATCTTCGTCCAGCTGAAGGATTCCACCCCGCCGAAACTGGTGGCGGACCTGTGGTATCAGGTGCGCAAGAAGATCGGCGACATCCGCTACACCCTGCCCGACGGCGTGGTCGGCCCCTTCTTCAATGACGAGTTCGGCGACGTCTATTCCGGCATCTATGCCTTCATGGGTGAGGATTTCACTCCCGCCCAGCTGAAGAAGGTCGCCGAGCAGGCGCGTGCGCGCCTGCTGAAGCTGCCGGGCGTCGAGAAGATCGACCTGATCGCCCCGCAGGAGGAGCGCGTCTATGTCGAGATCTCCAGCCAGCGGCTCGCCAGCTTCGGTCTGCCGGTCGATTCGGTGATCCAGGCGCTCCAGCGCGAGAACGCCATCGCCGCGTCGGGTGACGTCGATACCGGATCGCAGCGCGTCTATGTCCGCCTAGACCTCGGCCTCGACACCGCGGCGGCGGTGCGCGCGATCCCGGTGGAGAGCGGCGGCCGGCTGCTGACCATCGGCGACGTGGCGGAGGTCAAGCGCGGCTATGTCGAACCGCGGCGCTACACCCTGCGCTACAACGGCCGCGACGCCATCGGTCTGGGCGTGGTCATGGCGAAGGGCGGCAACGTGCTGAAGCTGGGAGAACAGCTCGACGCCGCGATGGAGACGGTCCGCGCCGAACTGCCGGTCGGGCTGGAGGTGGCGCAGATCGCCGACCAGCCGAAGGTGGTCGAACATTCCGTCGGCGAATTCACGGAATCGCTGGCCGAGGCGCTGGGCATCGTCATCCTGGTCAGCCTCGTCAGCCTGGGCTGGCGCACCGGCATCGTCGTGGCGCTGGCGGTGCCGCTGGTGCTGGCGATGACGCTGGTGGCGATGCAAATCCTGCACATCGACCTGCAGCGCATCTCGCTGGGCGCCCTCATCATCGCGCTTGGCCTGCTGGTCGACGACGCCATCATCGCGGTCGAGATGATGGTGGTGAAGATGGAACAGGGGTGGGACCGGCTGAAGGCCGGCGCCTTCGCCTACACCTCCACTGCCTTCCCGATGCTGAGCGGCACCATCGTCACCGCCGCCGGCTTCGTGCCGGTCGGCTTCGCAGCCTCGGCCGCCGGCGAATACACCAATTCGATCTTCTGGGTGGTGGCGCTGTCGCTGCTGCTGTCCTGGGTGGTGGCGGTGATCTTCACTCCCTATCTCGGCTGGCTGTTGCTGCCCAAGCCCAAGCATGTGGTGCCGGACGGGCACGAGCTGGACATCTACGACACCCGCGCCTACCGCATCCTGCGCGGCATGATCGAGGCCTGCGTGCGGGCGCGCTGGATCACCATCGGCGTGACGGTGGCGGCCTTCGTCACAGCGCTGGTCGGCTTCGGCCATGTCCAGCAGCAGTTCTTTCCGTCGGCCAGCCGGCCGGAACTGCTGATCGACGTCCGGCTTGCCGAGGGCTCCTCCTTCGAAGCCACGGCGGCCGAGGTCAAGCGGATGGAGGCGGTGCTGGCCAAGGACCCGGACGTTGATTACTGGGTCGCCTACACCGGTGGCGGGTCGCCGCGCTTCTACCTGCCGCTCGACCAGCAGTTGGAGACCGCCAACTTCGCCCAGTTCATGGTGATGACCAAGGGGCTGGAGGAGCGTGAGCATTTCATGCAGCGGCTGGAGCCGACGCTGGACTCCGACTTCCCGGCCGCCCGCGTTCGCATCGGCCGCCTGGAGAACGGCCCGCCGGTCGGCTACCCCGTGCAGTTCCGCGTCACCGGCGAGGACCCGGCGACCATCCGCAAGATTGCCTATCAGGTGCGCGACACCATGCGCGCCCACCCCAACACTGCCAACGTCCATCTGGATTGGGACGAGCTGTCCAAGCGCATCCGGCTGGAGGTTGACACCGCGAAGGCCCGCGCGCTGGGCGTGTCGAAGCAGGATCTGTCAAACGCCCTGCAACTGCTGCTGAACGGCATGTCCGTCACCCAGTACCGTGAGGGCACCGAATTGATCGGCGTCCTGCTGCGCACCACGCCGGAGGAGCGGATGGACCTCTCGCGCCTGGGCGAACTGAACATCCGCACCAGCCGCGGCACCACCGTGCCGCTGAGCCAGGTCGCCACCGTGCGCTACGAGCTGGAGGAACCGGTGCTGTGGCGCCGGGCGCGCGAGACGACGATGACGGTCAAGGGCGACGTGACCGGCGGCTTGCAGGCCCCGGTGGTCAGCACCCAGCTGAACGGGCAGTTCGACGCCCTGCGCGCCACCCTGCCCGACGGCTACGCCATCACCATGGGCGGCGCCATCGAGGAAAGCGCCAAGGGGCAGGACTCGATCAACGCGATGATGCCGGTGATGCTGCTGATCATGGTCACCACGCTGATGCTGCAATTGCAGAGCTTCTCGCGCGTGTTCATGGTCCTGCTGACCGCTCCGCTGGGGCTGATCGGCGTCACCGCCTCGCTTCTGCTGTTCAATCTGCCCTTCGGCTTCGTCGCCATGCTGGGCGTGATCGCACTGGCCGGCATCATCATGCGCAACTCGGTCATCCTGGTCGACCAGATCGAGCAGGACATCCGCAGCGGCCGGTCCCGCTGGGAGAGCATCGTCGAGGCGACGGTGCGCCGTGCCCGCCCCATCGCCCTGACGGCGGCGGCGGCGATCCTCGCCATGATCCCGCTGACGCAGAGCGTGTTCTGGGGTCCGATGGCGGTCGCCATCATGGGCGGTCTGGCCGGTGCGACCGTGCTGACGATCTTCTTCCTGCCGGCGCTCTATGCGGCATGGTTCCGCGTGCCCCGGCCGGAGAGGGAGGAGGTGGAAGACAACGGCTTGAGCGGCGCGCTGCCGAAGCCGGCGTTGGGGGATTGATGCCCTACTCTTTTGCTCAAGCTTGACCGCGGTCAAGGGGCGCACGTGTCGTCCGTGACAGGGTGGCGCCACAATCGATCTCCCGATTGCATCATCACTGCTGATGATCCTCTTTCGTACTGTGCCTTTGCGCCCGGCGGCCTCAGCCCCCGGGCGCATTTTTTTAGGCCTCAGTCGACCCGCCTGCCCGCCGTCGCCAGCGTCAGCCGGCCGAAGCGCGGCCCGTCCCGCAGCAGGCGGCGCCCGCCAACCTCGATCCGGCGATAGGCCGGGCCGGCCATCAGCAAGCAGGCCGTGACCATCGCCAGCATGAGCGCCATCGACCAGCTGCCCGGCAACGCCTTGCGGTCATGGATGCCGAGCCCCAGCCCCAACAGCCGCGTGGTGGCATATTCGACGAAGCCGTGGATCAGGTAGAGCGAATAGGACACGTCGCCCAACCAGACCAGGGGCCGGACATTCAGCATCCCCGCGGCCCGGCCGTGGTTGGCGACCGCCGCCAGGATCAGCAGGGCGAACAGGGGCACGGCCAGCAGGTCCGGCCCGCCTGTGTGCAGAAGCAGCAGGATCGCCACCACCACCCCGGCCATCGTCAGGTCGCTCGACAGCACCGGCGCGGCAAGCCCGCTGCGGAAGGCACTGTAAAGCAGCGTGCCCATCAGGAATTCCGGCAGGCAGCGCAGCAGGGTCTGCGGACCGTCCCACTGGTTCAGATTGTCCTGCGTCGCCCAGGCCAACGCAAAGAGCGTCGCCAGCGCACCGACCGCAAGCAGGGCCTGCGCCCGGCCGCTCGACCGCCAGACCCAGGGCAGCGCGAAGGGGAAGACCAGATAGGCCATGAACTCCAGGCTGATCGACCAGGCCGGGTAATTCCAGCTCAGCATGCTGGCATAGAGGCCCTGGAGCATGAACAGGTTGGCGACCAGGGCCCAGACCGATTCAGCCCCTTTCAGCGGGATTGCCGGGAAGCTGCCGGTGGCGGCGTACTCCACCGCGCGGACGGCCAGCGCCGTCGCCACGAACAGCAGCAGGACCGCCAGATGCAGCGGATAGAGCCGGGCGATGCGCGCCCGCAGGAAGCTCCAGTATTTGTCGCCGACCGAGTCCGTAAAGGTGCCGTGATAGACATGCGTCAGCACGAAGCCGCTGAGCATGAAGAACAGATCGACGGCCAGATAGCCTTTCTGCACCAGATGCGTGTAGCTGTCCGGATGCAGATTGGGGAAATACTGGAAGCTGTAGTGGTACAGCACCACCCACAAGGCCGCGATGCCGCGCAGCGGGGTCAGGGAGTGGAGGTGGCCGGGGTTGGTCTGCGTGCTCATGGCGCAGGCTCCGGCCGCTCAGACCGATGTCACCTGCCCAATCGATGGGACTTGGTCCGAGCAAGATTGCCTGGGCGCGGCCATCGGCCGCCCCGCCTTGAAGCCCGCACCCGTGTTCCAGCCGAGACCCTTCGAAACCACGTCATCCTCCAGCCGTTACGCCGCGCGACACCCGTCCGATGTCGGACGGAAAGGCGGCCCCAGTGCGGGTTAACGGCGGAGGTGACGATTGGTTTCGTCGGTGGCTGTTACAGATTGAGGATCGTTACAGGAAGAAGACCAGCGTGGTCAGCCCCAGCAGAGGCACCAGGATACCGAAGGACCAAGCCATATAGCCGAAGAAGCTGGGCATGGCGACGCCGCGCTCCTCGGCAATCGCCTTGACCATGAAGTTGGGAGCGTTGCCGATATAGCTGTTGGCACCCATGAACACCGCGCCGGCCGAGATCGCGGTCAGCGTCAGCGACAGATCCGTCATCAGCACCTTCGCGTCGCCGCCGGCGGTGTTGAAGAAGATCAGGTAGGTCGGCGCGTTGTCGAGGAAGCTGGACAGGATGCCGGCCGCCCAGAAATAGGCGGCGGGGTTCGGCTTTCCGCCCTCGTTCACCGCGGAGATGATGGCGCCCAGCGCGCCGTCGGTGCCGGCCCGCAGGATGGCGATGGCCGGAATGATGGTCAGGAAGATGGCGGCGAACAGCTTCGCCACCTCCAGGATCGGACCCCAGCTGAAACCGTTCAGGCGGCGGCTCTGCTTGCTGGTCAGCGCCAGCGACAGGCCGGTGATGCCAAGCAGCAGCAGGTTCGACACGATGGTCTCCAGCGGCACCGGCACATGGTACAGCGTGACGCCCGTTCCCGGATGCCAGATGCCGCTGAGAAGCACCGCGCCGACGATGGCGACCAGCAGCAGCAGGTTGACGCTGCCCTCGATGCGGATCGGTTCGCGCTCGTGCACGCCCTCGATCAGCGGGTGCTTGCCGGGATCGCGGGTGTGCAGGAAGAGGTCGAGCGCGAAATAGATCGCCAGCAGCAGGCCCGACAGGAAGGTCATCGGCGCCAGCAGATGCACCGTCGGCCAGAAGAAATCGACGCCCTTCAGGAAGCCCAGGAACAGCGGCGGGTCGCCCAGCGGGGTCAGCGACCCGCCGACATTCGACACCAGGAAGATGAAGAAGACGACCGTGTGGACCTTGTGGCGCCGATGTTCGTTCGCGCGCAGCAGCGGGCGGATCAGCAGCATCGAGGCGCCGGTGGTCCCCATCAGGCTGGCCAGCACGGTTCCCAGCGCCAGCCCGACCGTGTTGGCCATCGGCGTCCCCACCAGCGATCCCGCCAGCCGCACGCCGCCCGCCACCGTGAACAGCGCGGTCAGCAGAACGATGAAGGGGATGTATTCCAGCAGGACCGTGTGCAGCAGCTCGTAGGTGGCAAGCTCGACCCCGAAGGTCGCGGCGAAGGGAACCAGGAAGGCCAGGGCCCAGGCCGCCGAAATCTTGCCGAAATGATGGTGCCAGACCATTGGCGCCAGCAGCGGGAACAGCGCGATCGACAGCAGGATCCCCGCGAAGGGCACCACCCACGCCGCACTCATCAACCGCCCGTCCAGATGCGGCACACCTGCATGGGCGACCTCCGCCGCCACCTCTGCTGCTTGCACCCCATGCGCGCCCAGCAGCACGCTGCCGACGGCGAGCGCCCCCCAGAGAAAGGCCGGGAGAGCGGTCGGGAGGATGGATGGGCGCCGTTGGTGCGTTGGGGAAGTGATCATCGGTCCGGAAAATAGGCTGACGAAAGGAACGGGAGTATGCGGACTGACGCAGCGTAAGCCAAGCCGGAAGGGGCGGCGACGACACGAACTTTCGTAGGCAGGTATGCGCCGGCCCTATGGGCAGGCCCGCAGGGTGATTGCCCGGTCCGCCATCCCCGTCCAGCCGGACAGCGGCCGACACTCGCCGCCCGCACACAGCCGATGCTCGTCGGTGAATCCGGATGCCGCCAGCGTGACGCTGTCCTGCGGCGGCAGTTCCGGCATCCAGACCATCCAGCCATCCTCGGTCGTCCGGGCATCGGGTCCGGGCTCCATCCCAGCACCGGTGCCGCGGATGCGGGCCTCCGTCAGGCGCAACCGTCCGGCTTCGACGGTCCACTGTTCCCGCCACTCCGTCTTTTCGATGGAGTGGGCCCAGGACAGGGTGAAGGCCGTCCCCGGCAGCGACACCAGCAGCGCGCCGCCGAGGGCGAACAGGCAGAGACCGCTCACCTCACGCCGCGGCGGCGGTCGGCACGCTCCGGCGCCGGTGCTGCCACAGCAGGAACAAGACGGTCATGACGAAGGCGGCCTCGTCCGTCAGCGGCAGAGCCACGATGAACAGGAAGGAGGCTGCCGCTGCATAGAGGCGGGCGACCAGCGACAGCGGCGTCCAGAAGAAGCCGATGGTGGCGGCGCCCCACAGGGCAATGGCGACGCAGGCCTTAACGAACACATAGGCCACCGCCAGCCAGCTCCCGCCTTGCAGCACCAGGGCCGGATCGTAGACGGCCATGAAGGGCACGACATAACCCGCCATCGCCACCCGCGTCGCGATCCAACCGATCTCCATATGGTCGGCCTTGCAGATCGACGAGGCCGCCAGTGCCGCCAGGGCGACCGGCGGGGTCAGGTCGGCCATGATGCCGAAATAGAAGACGAACATGTGGCTGACGATCAGCGGCACGCCCATGGTCAGCAAGGCCGGCGCGGCAATGGACGCGGTGATGATGTAATTGGCCGTCGTCGGCAGGCCGGTGCCAAGCACGATGCAGGCGATCATCGTCAGCACCAGCGCCGCCAGCAGATTGCCGCCCGACCAATCGACGATGGTCGAGGCGAAGCTGGACGCCAGCCCGGTCAGCGTCATCATGCCGATCAGCACGCCGACCAGCGCGCAGGCGACGCCGACGCCGACCGCGTTCTTGGCGCCGTCGGCGATGCTGTTGACCACCAGCACCAGCGTCTGCCGGCCGCCCTTGAACAGCAGGCAGGGGATGATCAGCAGCACGACCATGGTGAAGGCCAGATGCTCCGTCCGGAACCCCAGCTTCCACAGGCCGGCGGCGACCAGCCCGACCGCGACCCAGAAGGCGACGCGCAACGCCATCGGCCCGATGGTGCCGACGATGGTCGTGCCGAGGATCAGCGCCGCCGTCGCCGCGATGCCGATCACCCCAGCGAACAGCGGCGTGAAGCCGGAGAACAGCAGGTAGATCAGCGCCGCCAGCGGCAGGATGAGATACCAGCCCTCGATCACGGCGCGGAGCGCGCTGGGGCACTGGTCCTTGGGCAGGCCGACGAGGTTGCGCATCCCCGCCTCCAGATGGACCATCCAGAAGGCGCTGCCGAAATAGAGGATGGCGGGAATCGCGGCAGCGATGGCGACCTCGCTGTAGGGCACGCCGATGGTTTCCGCCATGATGAAGGCCGCCGCTCCCATCACCGGCGGCATCAGCTGCCCACCCATGCTGGCCGTGGCCTCCACCGCACCGGCGAAGGCCGGGCGGTAGCCGAAGCGCATCATCAGCGGGATGGTGAACTGCCCGGTGGTCAGCACGTTGGCGACGCCCGACCCGTTGATGGTGCCCATCAGGCCGGACGAGATCACCGCAACCTTCGCCGGTCCGCCCTTGGCATGGCCGACAAGGCCGAGCGACACGTCGTTGAACAGCTTGATCATGCCGGCGCGCTCCAGGAAGGCGCCGAACAGGATGAACAGGAAGATGTAGCTGGCCGACACGAAGGTCGGCGTGCCGTAAAGCCCTTCCGTCGACAGGTAGAGATTGTCGATCACCTGATCGATGTCGTAGCCGCGGTGAGCGAGCCCGAAGGGCAGATGGCGGCCGAACAGGGCGTAGGGGATGAACACCCCGCACATGATCGGCAGCGCCAGCCCCATGATGCGCCGCGCCGCCTCGAACACCAGCGCCACTGCGATGGTGCCGACGATCAGGTCGGTGGTGTTGGGATCGCCCGCCCGCTGGATCAGGTCGACCTCGAACACATAATGGTAAAGGCCGACGCCGAAGGCGGTCAGGCCCAGCAGCCAGTCGTACCAGGGAACCCGCCTGCGTTCGGCCGTCTGGCGGAAGCCGAACAGGGTGAAGGTCATCAGCAGCAGGAAACCGACATGGACCGCCCGCACCACCATGGTGGATACCGGGTTGAAGGCGGCGGTCCAGATCTGGAAGGCGGAGAAGGCGACGGCGATGGCGAAGACCGCCCGCCCGTCGAACCCTTCGAATGCGGCCACCGTCGCCGGATTTTCCCGGTCGATGGCCTGGCGGATCTCGGAGTCCGCCTGATTTTTCTGTGCGCTCACCACGGCTTCTCCGCCCGTCAGTTTTTTACATCAAGCCCTTTTCCTTGAAGTACTTGATGGCGCCCGGATGCAGCGGCACCGGCGACTGGGTGGCGGTCTGGTCGAGCTTGATCTGCTTGGCGGCGACATGGGCGGCGACCAGAGCGTCGAGATTCTCGAACAGCGTCTTCGTCATCGCATAAGCCGCATCGTCGGACACGCCGGAGTGGCTGACCAGCAGGTTGCGCACGGCGGCGGTCGGCACGGCCTCCGTCTGGCCCGGATAGGTGCCGGCCGGGATCGTTTCGGTGATGTAGGCGGCATCGCCGACCTTCTGCACCAGCTCGGCCGGAATACTGACGACGGTGATCTCCTGCGACGAGGACAGATCCTTGATCGCCGCCACGCCGAGGCCGGCGGAAATCAGCGTCGCGTCGAGCTGGCGGTTCTTGATCAGATCGACCGACTCGCCGAAGGGCAGAT
Organism: Azospirillum sp. A23; assembly: GCF_042938965.1. Taxonomy (NCBI): domain Bacteria; kingdom Pseudomonadati; phylum Pseudomonadota; class Alphaproteobacteria; order Rhodospirillales; family Azospirillaceae; genus Azospirillum; species Azospirillum sp. A23. Next base: position 725,569 of record NZ_CP170666.1, read on the forward strand.
ACTCGGTCTTGGCGAAATCCTTGTAGGCAAGTCCGGCAGCGCCGAAGATGGCCCGCGCGTTCAGCTCCGTCCCCGATTTCGGCGCGCCGACCGACACCCGCTTGCCCTTCAGGTCGGCCAGCGTCTTGATTCCCGATTCCTTGGCGGCGACGACCTGGATGTAGTTGGGGTAGATGGCGGCGATGGTGCGCAGCTTGTCCAGCTTCTGCTTGAAGCCGACCTCCTCGTTGCCTTTCCAGGCATCGCTCAGCGAATCGCCCAGCGTGAAGCCGATCTCGCCGCGCCCGGCCTGGAGCAGGTTCAGGTTCTCGACCGACGCCTTGGTCGCCTGCGCCGTCACCTTCGCCCCCGGCAGCGCCTTGCCGTATACGTTGGAAAGCGCCACGCCCAGCGGGTAATAGACGCCGCTGGTGCCCCCGGTCAGAACGGTGATGAAGGTCTCCGCCTGCGCCGGGAGTGCGGCGAAGCCAAGACCGATGCCGAAGCCCGCGGCCGTGCACAGGGCCAGGACGCGACGCTTCACAGATGGGCGATTCATGGTGGCTCTCCCCGTCATCATTGCCGTGCCCGGATCGTTGCCGGGCGGATTTATTTTGGGCCCACAGAGCGTGGGCAGCCCCAACCCACTGTAACGCGCCACAAAATTGCGCGCCAGTACGTACAATCCGACATAACGATGGTTGCAATGCCATTCTTTCGGCCAAGCCATGCACAGGCTCCTTGACCTCGAAGGGCAGACACCCCCTATCCTTGTGGCACAAGACCGCCGACCGAAGCGGACACCACCACGGCTTCGGCCGACGGCGCGTCAATCGACAGCGATAAGTCCCAACTGCACGCCATACGACTGCAAGCCAGACTTCAGCCAGCGGGAGGAAAACCGATGTCCTGTACCGTTTCGATGACCGTCAATGGCAAGACGGTCTCGCGCGAGGTGGAGGAGCGCACACTGCTCGTCGCCTTCCTGCGCGAGCATCTTGGCCTGACGGGCACCCATGTCGGCTGCGACACCAGCCAGTGCGGCGCCTGCGTCGTCCATGTCGACGGCCGGTCGGTCAAATCCTGCACCACGCTGGCCGTCCAGGCCAACGGGGCGGATGTCATGACCATCGAAGGTCTGGCGGCGGCCGACGGCACGCTGCACCCGATGCAGGCCGCTTTCCGCGAGCATCACGGTCTGCAATGCGGCTTCTGCACGCCGGGCATGGTGATGAGCGCGGTCGATCTGGTCCGCGAGAACCCTAGCCCGACCGAAGCCGAAATCCGCGAAGGGCTGGAGGGCAACATCTGCCGCTGCACCGGCTATCACAACATCGTCAAGGCGGTGAAGGCGGGTGCCGAAGCGATGGCCGGAGCGCAGGCGACGCCGGTCGCGGCCGAATAAGGGCGAAACGCCCAGAACAGAAAAGATTGCAGATCAGGCATTTCCGCATCTTCAGCGTTCCTGTGGGAGGAAACACGAGATGGCGAACCCCAATGGCATCGGCGCCTCGGTGCGCCGGCGCGAAGACCAGCGTTTTCTGACCGGCCGCGGCAATTACACCGACGATTTCAAGCGCCTGAACATGACCCATGCGGTCCATGTACGCTCGCCCTACGCCCATGCCCGCGTCCTGGGCATCGACTTCACGGACGCGGCGGCGATGCCGGGCGTGGTCGCCGTGCTGACCGGGGCCGACATGGAGGCCGACAAGGTCGGCAGCCTGCCCTGCGGCTGGCAGATCCATTCCAAGGACGGCTCGCCGATGAAGGAGCCGCCGCATTACCCATTGGCGCGCGACCGCGTGCGCTATGTCGGCGACGCGGTCGCGGTGGTGATCGCCGAGACCCGCGAGCAGGCGCGCGACGCCGCCGAGATGGTGGTGGTCGATTACGAGGAACTGCCGGCGGTGGGGTCCTCCACCCGCGCGGTCGCCGGCGGTGCGCCGCTGGTCCATGACGATGCGCCGGACAATGTCTGCTACGACTGGCATCTCGGCGATCGGGCGGCGGTGGATGCGGCCTTCGCCAACGCCGCCCATGTCGCGAAGATCGATCTGGTCAACCAGCGTCTGGTCCCGAACGCCATGGAACCGCGAGCGGCGATGGGCGAGTACGACCAGTCGAACGGCGAATACACCCTGACCACCACCAGCCAGAACCCGCACGTCACCCGCCTGCTGATGGGTGCCTTCGTGCTGGGCATTCCGGAACACAAGCTGCGCGTGGTGGCACCCGACGTCGGCGGGGGGTTCGGATCGAAGATCTTCCATTACGGCGAGGAGGCCGTGGTAACCTGGGCGGCGCGCAAGGTCGGCCGGCCGGTGAAATGGACCGCCGACCGCTCGGAGAGCTTCCTGACCGACGCCCATGGCCGCGACCATGTCAGCCATGCCGAACTGGCGATGGACGCCGACGGCAATTTCCTGGGGCTCCGCGTCTCGACGTTGGCCAATCTCGGCGCCTACCTCTCGACCTTCGCGCCGTCGATCCCGACCTACCTCTACGCCACCCTGCTGGCCGGCCAGTACAAGACCCCGGCGATCTATGCCGAGGTGAAGGCGGTCTTCACCAACACCTCCCCAGTCGATGCCTATCGCGGCGCCGGGCGGCCGGAGGCCTGCTATCTGATCGAACGGATCGTCGATGTCGCGGCCGGCGTGATGGGCATGGACAAGACCGAAATCCGCCGCCGCAACTTCGTGCCGAAGGAGGCGATGCCTTACCAGACGCCGGTGGCGCTGCAATACGACACCGGCGATTTCGCCAAGAACCTGGACATCGCCCTGCCGCTGGTCGATTACCCCGGCTTCCAGCAGCGCCGTGCCGAATCGAAGGCGCGCGGCAAACTGCGCGGCATCGGTTTCGCGACCTACATCGAGGCCTGCGGCATCGCGCCCAGCAATGTCGCCGGTGCACTCGGTGCTCGCGCAGGACTTTATGAATGCGCGGAAGTCCGTTTTCATCCAACGGGTTCGGTGACGGTCTTCACCGGCGCTCACAGCCACGGCCAGGGCCATGAGACCACCTTCGCCCAGATCGTGGCGGAGCGGTTCGGCATCCCGATCGAGAATGTCGAGATCGTCCACGGCGACACCAACAAGATCCCCTTCGGCATGGGCACCTACGGTTCGCGTTCGCTCGCGGTCGGCGGCTCGGCCCTGGTGAAGGCGATGGACAAGGTGGAGCGCAAGGCGAAGAAGATCGCCGCCCACATGCTGGAGGCCGCCGAGACCGACATCGAGGTCAAGGAGGGCCGCTTCACCGTCGCCGGCACCGACAAGAGTTTGGGCATCGGTGATATCGCCCTGCAGGCCTATGTCCCGCACAACTTCCCGCTCGACGAGCTGGAACCGGGGCTGGACGAGCAGGCCTTCTATGATCCGAAGAACTTCACCTACCCCAACGGCTGCCATGTCTGCGAACTGGAGATCGACCCTGACACCGGCGTCACCACCATCGTCAGCTTCGCCGCGGTGGACGATTTCGGCAACGTCATCAACCCGCTGATCGTCGAGGGGCAGGTGCATGGCGGCCTGGTCCAGGGGATCGGACAGGCGCTGTACGAGAACTGCGTCTATGACGAGGAGTCGGGCCAGCTCGTCACCGGCTCCTACATGGACTATTGCATGCCGCGGGCAGACGATGTCCCATCCTTCACCGTGCGCTATCACGAGGACCAGCCCTGCACCCACAACCCGCTGGGCGTGAAGGGTTGCGGCGAGGCCGGGACCATCGGCGCCGCCGCCGCCGTGATGAACGCGGTGGTGGATGCGCTGTCCGACTATGGCGTCACCCACATGGACATGCCGGCGACGCCGGAGAAGGTCTGGCGGACCATCCGCGACGCTGCCCCGGCAATGGCGGCGGAATAAGACGGCCGAAGAAGAAGGAGGCTAGAGAATGTACGCGTTCACGTACCAACGGCCGACATCGCTTGCCGACGCGGCGACCGCCATCCAGGCGGAAGAGGCCAAACTGCTGGGCGGCGGTCAGACCCTGCTGCCGACGCTCAAGCAGCGCCTCGCCCGCCCGACCGACCTGATCGACCTCGGCGCCATTCCGGAACTCAAGGGCATTCGTGAGGCCGATGGAGGGTTGGAGATCGGCGCCTTCACCCGTCATGCGGAGGTCGCCCATTCCGACCTCGTCAAGCGGGTGATCCCGGCGCTGGCGAGCCTCGCCGAGGGCATCGGCGACCGGCAGGTCCGCAACATGGGCACGATGGGCGGCTCCATCGCCAACGCCGATCCGTCGGCCGACTACCCGTCGGCCGTGGTGGCGCTGAAATCGGTGGTGACCACCGACCGTCGGACCATCTCCGGCGACGATTTCTTCACCGGCATGTTCGAAACTGCTTTGGAGCCGGGCGAGATCCTCAAGTCGGTCCACTACTCCCGGCCGGACAAGGCGGCCTACGCCAAGTTCCGCAACCCGGCCAGCCGCTACGCCATCGTCGGCGTCTTCGTCGCAAAGTTCGGCGCGGAGGTGCGGGTGGCGGTGACCGGCGCCGCTGGCTCTGTCTTCCGCGCCGAGGCGTTCGAGGCGGCGCTGGCCGCCGACTTCCGTGCCGAAGCCTTGAACGGCCTGTCGGTGGAGGCCGACGGCCTGAACGCCGACATCCACGCCAGCGCCGACTACCGTGCACACCTCGTCACCGTGATGGCGAAGCGCGCGGTGGAAGCGGCGGGGTGATCGGGAAAGTCCCCTCTCCCCCCCGGGGAGAGGGTTAGGGTGAGGGGGATGCGTTGCGTGGAGCATCCAAGCGATGCAAAGTCCCTCACCCGGCGCCCTTGGCGCCACCCTCTCCCCGAGGGAGAGGGTCCGCCCCCCTCACCCGGTCGGCTTCGCCGCCCGACCTCTCCCCAGGGGGGAGAGGCGGATTTGCGGATTGAGCCTTGAAGGTAATTGATGACCGCAGCCCTCCCCGCCTCCGTCGACGACACGCTGGCGCTACTCACCCGCGGCAATTACGTCGCGGACCGCTCGCTGGCGACAGCACTCTTCCTCGCGCTGAAGCTGAAGCGCCCGCTGTTCCTGGAGGGCGAGGCCGGGGTCGGCAAGACGGAGATCGCCAAGGTCCTGTCGGCGACGCTCGGCCGCAACCTGCTGCGGCTGCAATGCTATGAGGGGCTGGACGCCTCGTCGGCGGTCTATGAGTGGAACTATGCCCGCCAGATGATGGAAATCCGGCTGGCCGAGGCGTCGGGCGGGCAGGACCGCGAATCGCTGGCCGCCGACCTGTTCTCCGAGCGTTTTCTGGTCAAGCGGCCTCTGCTCCAGGCGCTGGAGCCGGACCTTGCCGGCCCACCGGTGCTGCTGATCGACGAGTTGGACCGCACCGACGAGCCGTTCGAGGCCTATCTGCTGGAGATCCTGTCCGACTATCAGGTCTCAATTCCGGAGTTCGGCACCGTCCATGCGCCGGAGCCGCCCATCGTCATCCTCACCTCCAACCGCACGCGCGAGATCCACGACGCGTTGAAACGGCGCTGCTTCTACCATTGGGTCGATTACCCCGGCGCCGCGCGGGAGCGGGAGATCCTGTCGGTCAAGGCTCCCCAAGCCGATGCCCGGCTGGCGGCCCAGGTGGTCGGCTTCGTCCAGACCCTGCGCGGCATGGACCTCTACAAAGCGCCGGGCGTGGCCGAGACGCTCGACTGGGCTCAAGCCTTGGTCGAACTGAACCAGCTGGAACTTGAGCCCTCCGTCATCAACGACACGCTGGGCACGCTGCTGAAATACCAGGACGACATCGCCCGCATCCAGGGCAGCGAGGCGGCGCGCATCCTGACCCAGGTCAAGACCGAATTGGCCGCCACCACCGCGCGTTGAGGCCGTCATGACGGACCCCGTTCCGGCCGGGCGCCTCACCCTTAACCTGATGCATTTCGCCCGTGCGTTGCGCGCCGCCGGCCTGCCGGTCGGGCCGGGCAAGGTGTTGCAGGCGGTCGAGGCGGTGGAAGCGGTCGGGCTGTCCAACCGCACCGACTTCTATTGGGCGCTGCACGCCATCTTCGTGAACCGCCACGACCAGAGCGAGCTGTTCGACCAGGCCTTCCACGTCTTCTGGCGCAACCCCGACATCCTGAAGAAGATGATGTCGCTGATGCTGCCGAAAGTGCGGACGGAGGCACCGCCCGACCAGCCGGAAATGGCGCAGCGCCTTGCCGAGGCCCTGCACGGCAGCGGCACCGAACAGGAGGAGCCGGAAAAGACGGAGATCGAGATCGATGCCTCCTTCACCGTCTCCGCCGCCGAGCGGCTTCAGGACAAGGACTTCGAGAAAATGACGGGGGAGGAGATGGCGCAGGCCAAGCGCCTGCTGACCCGTCTCTCCCTGCCGCTGGCGGAGGTCACCACACGGCGCCACCGCCCCGATCCGATGGGACCGCGGGTGGACCCGCGCGCCACGCTGCGGCGGATGCTGCGTAGCGGTGGCGACCTGTCGGACCTCGCCCGCAAGCGTCGTCGCACCCGACCGCCGCCGCTGGTGGTGCTGTGCGACATCTCCGGTTCGATGACCCGCTATTCGCGGATGCTGCTGCATTTCATGCATGCGGTCACCAACGACCGCGACCGGGTCTACAGCTTCGTCTTCGGCACGCGGCTGACCAACATCACCCGCCACCTGCGGCACAAGGACGTCGACGTGGCGCTGGACGCCGTGTCGGGAGCGGTGGCCGACTGGTCGGGAGGCACACGGATCGGCACCGCGCTGCACGCCTTCAACCGGACCTGGGCGCGCCGGGTGTTGGGCCAGGGTGCGGTGGTACTTCTCATTACCGACGGGCTGGACAGGGATGCAGGGGAAGGGCTTGCGGCAGAGGCCGAACGGTTGCACAAAAGCTGTCGGCGGCTCGTCTGGCTGAATCCTTTGTTGCGCTGGGAAGGCTTTGCGCCGAAATCCTCAGGCATCCGGGCGTTGCTGCCGCATGTGGACGATTTTCGTGCGGCCCACAGCCTGAACAGCCTCGCGGATCTGGCCGGCGCCTTGTCGGCCGACGGTCCGCGTCGTAGCCCGGGCTTGCGCCGCTGGTTGAAGGAGGCGGCGGGATGAACGACACCCTGATGGCGGACAACATCGTAGAGCAGGCGGCCGCATGGCGGACAGCCGGCCGCAGGGTGGCCCTGGCGACCGTCGTGTCGACCTGGGGCTCCTCGCCGCGGCCGGTCGGCAGCCAGATGGCGGTCGACGACCGCGGCTCCATGGCCGGTTCCGTGTCCGGCGGCTGCATCGAAAGCGCCGTGGCGCATGAGGCTGCCAAGACGATGGAGGACGGCGAACCGCGTCTGCTGTCCTTCGGCATCACCAACGAAATGGCCTGGGAAGTCGGGCTGGCCTGCGGCGGACAGGTGCAGGTCTATGTCGAGGCCGTGGAATGAAACGCGAAATTCTGGACCGGCTGCTCGCGGCGAAGGCCGACGCAATTCCGGCTGCCCTGGTGACCGATCTTAACAGCGGCCTCCAGACGCTTGTTTTCGAAGACACCGTGCATGGCGGCTTCGGGCTGGAGCCCGACCTGCTGGACGAGGTGCGCCGGCGCATCCGCCAGGATCGTTCCGGCATGCTGGTCGATCCGCAGGACGAGGACGGCTTCCGGCTGTTCGTGCATGTCCACAACCCGGCCATGCGGCTGTTGATCGTCGGCGCCGTGCACATCGCCCAGGCCCTGGCCCCGGTGGCGGCGCTGACCGGCTATGACGTGACGGTGATCGACCCGCGCGGCGCCTTCGCGACCGAGGCGCGCTTCCCCGGCGTGAAGCTGAACCACCTTTGGCCGGACGAGGCGCTGGCCGAGCTGAAGCCCGACGTCCGCACCGCGGTGGTCACGCTGACGCACGACCCGAAGCTGGACGACCCGGCGCTGATCGCCGCCCTCCGGTCCCCCGCCTTCTATGTCGGCGCGCTGGGCAGCAAGCGTACCCATGCCCTGCGCCTCGACCGCCTGCGCGACGAGGGGCTGAGCGAGGTCGAGGTCAAGCGCATCCGCGGCCCGGTCGGGCTGTCGATCGGCGCCGTCACCCCGGCGGAGATCGCCATTGCGATCATGGGCCAGATCACCTGCGTGCGGCGGGGCGAGAACCATCCCTGCTGAGGTCTGAGGACCGGGGTGGGGGGAGCCATAGCCGTCTCCCCCCACCCCACACCTTCCGCCCATTGCCCCGCTCCGGCCCGGTCGCCATATCCGTCGGCGAACACCGACCGCGCCCATCCGGAGCCCCCATGTTCTTCGGCCCGCTTCCCCTGTCCGACGCTGAGGGCGCGATCCTCGCCCATTCGCTGCGTCTGGGCTCCATCGCCTTCAAGAAGGGGCGCCGGCTGTCGGCCGATGACCTCAAAGCCCTGGGCGAGGCCGGCGTCGCCGAGGTGATCGCCGCCAAGCTGTCCGACACCGACATCGGCGAGGATGCCGCCGCCACCCGCATCGCCGCCGCCGTGGCGGGCGGCGCCGTCCAGGTCGCCGCCGCCTTCACCGGCCGGGTCAACCTGTTCGCTGAAGCGCGTGGCCTGCTGCGCCTCGCCCCGTCCCGCATCGACGCCATCAACGAGATCGACGAGAGCGTCACCATCGCCACCCTGCCCGACTTCGCCCCGGTCGAGCCCGGACAGATGCTGGCCACCGTCAAGATCATCCCCTTCGCCGCCCCCGCCGACGCGGTGGAGCGGGCGGAGCGGATCGCCACCGACGGACCGCCCCCGCTGGCCGTGCTGCCCTACCGCCCGCTGTCGGTGGCGCTGATCCAGACACGGCTTCCGGGGGTGAAGGACAGCGTTCTCGACAAGACCGTCGCCGTGACGCGGGAACGGGTCGAGGCCATCGGCGGCGCGCTGATCCATGACTCTCGCTGCGCCCATGACGAGGCGGAACTGGCGGCGCAGATCGCCGGGGCACCGGTGGCCGACCTGCTGCTGATCGCCGGCGCCTCCGCCATCACCGACCGCCGCGACGTGCTGCCGGCGGCCATCGAGCGGGCCGGCGGCGTGGTGGAGCATTTCGGCATGCCGGTCGATCCCGGCAACCTGCTGCTGTTGGCGCGGCGTGATGGCAAGCCGGTGCTGGGGCTGCCGGGCTGTGCGCGCTCACCCAAGCTGAACGGCTTCGACTGGGTGTTGCAGCGCATTGCCGCCGGCATTGCGCCCAGCCGGGCCGAGGTGATGCGGATGGGTGTCGGCGGGCTGCTGGCCGAGATTCCGACGCGCCCCCTGCCCCGCGCCGGCGTTTCGCCGGAAACGCCCCGCGCCCCGCGCGTCACGGCGCTGGTGCTGGCCGCCGGCCGCTCCAGCCGCATGGGGCCGACCAACAAGCTGCTGGCGGAGGTCAACGGCGCGCCGCTGGTCGCCCGCGCCGTCGATGCGGCTCTCGCCTCGCAGGCCGCCACCGTCATCGTGGTCACCGGCCACCAGGGGGAAAGCGTAGCGCGGGCGCTGGCCGACCGGCCGGTCACCTTCGTCCACAATCCCACCTTTGCCGAGGGGCTCAGCAGTTCGCTGCGCGCCGGCCTCGCGGCGGTGCCGAGCGAATCCGACGCGGTGGTCGTCTGCCTGGGCGACATGCCTCGGGTGGCGTCCGCCGTGATCGACCGGCTGATCGCCGCCTACAGCCCGCTGGAAGGCCGCGCGATCTGCATCCCCACCACCCATGGCAAGCAGGGCAATCCGGTGCTGTGGGATCGCGCCTTCTTCACGGAGATGGCGGCGCTGAGCGGCGATGCCGGGGCGAAGCGGCTGATCGGCCAGCATGCCGACCGGCTGTGCGAGGTGCCGGTCGACGATGCCGGCATCCTCTACGACGTCGATACGCCGGACCTTCTGGCCCGCTTCACCGAGGCTGCCGGCAGTGGACCGGTCAGCGCGCCAGATCCAGCCAGCGCCGGGTCATCGCACGTGTGAACCGCTCCGCCACCGGCAGGTGTGTGACGATCGAGTCTTCCAGTCCGTGCAGCATCTCCGCATTGCTCTGCCGCGCCTCTTCCCGGATGCGCGAGGCCCAGCCGCGCAGGATGTCGCCGGTGGCTTCGGGATGGAACTGGAAGGCATAGGTGGCGCGGCCGAGGCGGAAGGCCTGACGGTCGCAGGCTTCGCTGTAAGCCAGCGGTACGGCGCCCTCGGGAAACTCGAAGGTGTCGTAATGCCACTGGGCGAGATTCAGTTCGGAGCCGAAACCGCCAAGCAACGGGTCGTCCTGCGCCCCGTCGGTCAGGCTGACGCGGTGGATGCCCAGTTCCGGCGTGGTGTGACGGTAGACCTTGGCGCCATAGGCGCGGGCCGCCAGCTGCGCGCCCAGGCAAATGCCCATCACCGGCCGGTCGGCCTCGGTGAAGTCGCGGATCGACTCCATCACCCGGCCAAAATGCGGCCCCTTCTCATCGTCCCAGGCGTCCTGCGGACCGCCCAGCACCACCAGTCCGGCAAAGCCGTCCTTGTCGGGGATCGCCTCCCCCTCGTTGGCGGCGATGGTGATGAGGGTGGCACCGTTGTCGGTCAGCGCATCGCCCACCAGACCGATGGGGGCGGTACGGCTGTTCTGAACGACCAGAATGCGCATGGGTCTGCTCGGCTCGCGTCGTTGGTAAGGCTGTCATGAAGTTGTGAGACCGTCGCGGGCAGAGTTCAAGCCACAGCCTTACCCGACCGCATGCGCCGATGTGCAAAGCCGCTATGCGCGGGGGCGGAAAGCTGGTCTAGAGTATCCGAAGTTTCCTGCCGGAGGTCCGTTCCTCATGCTGTCCCGCACCCGTCTCGTCGCAGCACCGCTCTTCGCCATCATGCTCGGCGCCACCCTGCCCGCCTGGGCGCAAAGCGGCACGCTGACCTTCCTGCACGTCAACGACGTGTATGAAATAGCGCCGGTGAAGGGACAGGGCGGGTTCGGGCCGCTGATGACCCTCTTGAAGCGCGAACGCGCGGCCGCCCCCGATGCGATCACCACGGTCGGCGGCGATTTCCTGTCGCCGTCGCTGCTGTCCGGCACGACGCGCGGCGAGCAGATGATCGCGCTGTTCAATGCCATCGGCGTCGATGCGGTGACCTTCGGCAACCATGAATTCGACTTCGGTCCCGACCTGCTGAAGCAGCGCATGGCCGAATCGAAATTTCCGTGGATCGGCACCAATGTGCGGTCGGCCGACGGCTCCGCCTTCGCCAGCACGGTGCCGAGCTGGACCCGGACCATCGACGGCATCACCGTCGGCTTCCTCGGGCTGATCACCCCCGACACCGCCCGCCTGTCGAGCGCAGGGCCGAGCCTCGACTTCCCGCCGGTGCTGGAGACCGCGGCGGCGACGGTGAAGGAGTTGCGGGCGAAGGGGGCGTCGGTCGTGGTGGCGCTGACCCACCTGACCATCGAGGAGGACCGCGAACTGGCGTCCAAGGTCAAGGGCATCGACCTGATCCTGGGCGGCCACGACCACGACCCGATCAGCTTCTATGAGGGGGCCACCCTGATCCTGAAGGCCGGGCACGACGCACAGTATCTCGGCGTCGTGAAACTCGCGGTCGAAACGAAAGATGCCGGCAAGGGCCCGGCGACCACCACCGTCCCGACGGAATGGCGCTTCGTCACCACCGCCGGCGTCGCTCCCGATCCGGAGGTCGAGACGGTGGTGGAGGGCTATACCAAGCGGCTCGACAGCGATCTGGCGGCGGTGATCGGCACCACGACGACAGACCTCGACAGCCGCAAGGATGTGGTGCGCAGCCGCGAGGCCAGCATGGGCAACCTGATCGCCGATGCCCTACGCGACACGCTGAAGGCCGACGTCGCCATCACCAACGGCGGCGGCATCCGCGCCGACGCGCTGCATCCCGCCGGATCCAAGCTGACCCGCAAGGACATCTTCGCCGAACTGCCCTTCGGCAATGTCGGCGTGCTGGTGGAGATGTCGGGGCAGGATCTGATCTCCACCCTCGAACATGGCGTCAGCAAGGTGGAGGAGAAGGCCGGCCGCTTCCCGCAGGTTTCCGGCCTGACCATGACCTACGACCCGAAGGCGCCGGCCGGGCGGCGGGTAACCTCGATCATGGTCGGCGGCAAGCCGGTGGACCCGCAGGCGACCTACCGCGTCGCCACCAACGATTACATGCTGAAGGGCGGCGACGGTTATGCCGCCTTCCCGCGCTCCAAAGTCATCGTCGATGCGTCGGGCGCGGTGTTGCTGGCGACCATCGTGATGAACTACGTCGAGGACAAGAAAACGGTGGCTCCGGCGGTGGACGGCAGGATCGTGGCAAAATAACGCAGCAGCCGGGACATTATAGTGCCCTGGGCCGTCACTCCGTTGCGTGTGGCGGCCTTTTCCCTTTAGGGTAGCCCGTCCGCCCCGGATCCGCCCTCAGACCAGCGCCCAAGGCCGCCGCATGTCCGACACCCTGACCGCCCGTTCCAACGACTTCGCCCAGACCTTCAACACCGCCCACGGCGAGGCCGGGCTGGGCCGGGTGTCGATCGCGCACATCCTGCAACGCATCCAGACCGATCCGAATTTCCTGTTCAGCCAGGAGTTCCGCCAGGGCGCCGGGCAATGCCCGTTCCATTCCGGCAAGACCGACGGCGCCGCTGTAGGAACGGCCCCGATCCCGCAGGACGACGCCGACAAGGTGGCGGTCAACAGCCTGCTGGCCCTGCTGTTCAGCCGGCTGCGCGACCACATCGCCGGGAAGCTGCCCTTCGATGCGGATGGGCGGCCGATGCTCCCCATCCCGCCGCGCTCGCCGCACGGGCTGGACCCGGCCGACCGCGCCGCCATGGCCGCGGCGGCGCCGGACGTGTTCTGCTCGGTCCTGCGCGACGCCACCTGCCATCTGCTGGACGGGCTGATCACCGGCTGGGCCGTCGATCTGGTGCGCGAGGAGGAGTATTTCCGCTCCCAGGGCTCCGGCGAGATCTCGCTGGAGGCGGCGGCGACCTTCGTCCTGCGCACGGTGCTGGAACATTCGCCGCTCTACCAGCGCGCCGGCTACGACATGCTGTCGATCACCAAGACCGGCAGCCACACCGCCATCCACATCTGCTGGGCGATGGTGGAGGCCGCACCGCTGCTGGTGCCGGGACAGGACGCCGCCTTCTACGACGACCTCGTCCACCGCAGCCTCAAGCAGATCGTGCCGCTGTCGATGTCCAGCCTGGGCATGCTGGTCCATTACATGGAGGAAAGCGGGATCGAGCCGCCCGACGGGCTGGCGGTGCACCGGCTGCCGAAAGACCAGAAGGCCTTCATCCTGGACGCCAACGGGCTGATCCGGCTGAACGCCGATCCCATCGTCACCTTCGCCAAGCCGGACGAGCGCTATTACACCGGCTGCCCGGCCTTCTACACCACCAACCTGATCAAGCTGTATCTCGACATCGTCGCCGGGCTGGCGCTGGACTACTCCGTCTACGACCGCCTGCAGGAGGGCTGAGCCCGATGGCCCGCACCAACGACTTCGCCCTGACCTATGCCGGCGCGCATGAGGAAGCCGGGATGACCCGGATCAACCTCGCGCCCATCCTGCACCGCATCGCCGAAGACCCGAACTATCTGCTCAGCGAGGAACTCCTGACGCTGGCCGGCCACTGCCCGGCCCATGCCGACACCCGCAAGGAGGATTTCGAGAAGGTCGCGATCAACACGCTGCTGGGCTTCCTCTATGTCGATTTGCGGGAGCACATCATCGCCCGCATGCCGCTGGACGATGACGGCCATCTGCGGCTGTCCACCCCGCCGGAGTCGCCGCACGGGCTGGACTTCGCCGACCCCGACGGCATGGCCGCCGCGGATCCCGACCGCATGGTCGGCTTCCTGCGCGATTCCGTCTGCCACCTGCTCGACGCCATCATCAAGGATTGGGCGATCAAGGTGATGGTGGAGGAGGACCGCTGCCGGACGGAGGGAACCATCACCGACATGGCCGCCGCCGGCTATGTGCTGGGCCGCGAATTGCAGAAGTCGGTGCTGCACGGCCCGTCCGGCTACGACATGCTGTCGATCACCAAGACCGGCAGCCACACCGCGCTGCATGTCTGCTGGAATCTGGTGGAAGCGGCGCCGCTGCTGCGGCCGGGGCTGGAGGCCGCGGCCTATGACGACCTCGCCCGCCGCAGCCTGAAGCAGGTGCTGCCGCTGGCCATGGGCAGCCTGGGCATGCTGTGCCAGTTCATGGCGGCGGGAAAGATCGAGGCGGACGACCATCAGGCCATCCACCCGCTGCGCACCGACCAGTCGGCCTTCCTCTACGATCCGGACAAGGACCTGATCGTTCTCAACACCGACCTGATCGAGCCGACCGCAATGGCGGGGGAGCGCCATTACACCGGCTGTCCGGCCTTCTACGCCAACGGCCTGATCAACCTGTACATGGAAATCGTGCTGACGCTGGCCGCCCAGTACGGCATGTATGTGCGGCTGCAGGACAGGGTGGCGTGACCCGTTTCTCGCAATGGGGTTCTTGACGGAACGCCGACCATGCCTATGTTGGCGTTCCGTCAGAGTCGGAAGGTTTGAGTTGGCGAAGAAAAGCACCCTGCGGGCGGTCACCACCACCGCGCTGGCCGATGCGATCAAGCGCAGCCGCAGCCGCATGGCGACGCCGTGGCAGCGCGCACTCGGCCATCTGGAAGCCGTGTTCATCGACCATGCCTGTTTCCGGCTGATCTATTCCAACACCTATCGCATTTCCCCCAACATGTACCGGGCGAGCCAGCCCTCACCCTCGCACATTGCGGCGGCGGCGCGCAACGGGGTGAAGTCGATCCTGAACCTGCGCGGCTCGCGCGACTGCGCCTCCTACATCCTGGAGGCGGAAGCCTGCCGCGCCCATGGCTTGGAACTGGTCGATTTCCCGGTGAACTCCCGCGACATGCCGAAGAAGGAAACCCTTCTGAAGGCGCGCGAACTGTTCAAGACGATGACCTATCCGGCGCTGATGCACTGCAAGTCGGGCGCCGACCGCGCCGGCTTCATGTCGACGCTGTATCTGTTCGCCCATGAAGGCCAGCCGCTCGATCAGGCGATGAAGCAGTTGTCCTGGAAGTACGGCCATTTCAAGCAGGCAAAGACCGGCATCCTCGATTACTTCTTCGAGCTGTACGCCGCCTACAACCAGAAGCGTCCCATCGCCTTCTGGGATTGGGTCGAGCGCGTCTATGACCCGGTGGAAGCCAAGGCGAGCTTCCGGTCGCGGGAATGGGCCGACGCGGTGGTCGACCGGGTGCTGGGCCGCGAATAGAGCGGCCCTCTCCACTGGCGGCCCCATTCCGTTTAGCGGGCGACGTACCAGTCGGCGCGGTGGTTGAAGGCGACGAAGGCGTTCAGCACCGCGGCCCCCAGGATGGACGCCAGCAGCGCCGGCCAGTCGAGCACGAAGGCCGCGGCCGAGAACACCGCCAGATCGAACAGCGACTGTAGCCAGCCGGCACGGAAGCCGGTCTTTTCCTGCAGGTAAAAGGCGAGGATGCCGACACCGCCGCCGCTGGCGCCATGGCGGAACAAGGCGATGACGCCGATCCCGACGCAGAAGCCGGCCAGCACCGCCGCGACATAGGGGTTGATGGCGCTGAAGCTCATCATCGTCGGCAGCAGGCCGGACAGCACGGCGATGCCGGTCACCGCGATCAGCGACTTGACCGTAAAGCCGACGCCGATGCGCGCCAGCGCAAGAAAATAGAAGGGCAGATTGACCAGGAAGAACAGAGTTCCGAAATCGATGCCGGTCGCGTAAGAAATCACAAAGGCGAGCCCCGCCGCCTGTCCGGTGACCAGACCCGCAGCATGAAGAATTGCAATGCCGAAGGATGTCATGACGATACCGAACAGTTGTCCTTGCAAATTGTCAAAGACACTGTGCGCCACCTTCGGACGCTCGTAAGTGGCCGATGCAGGGGATGACGAAATAGTCGAGGCGGAATTGTTCGTCATGCCAGCTACCTCTCGGTGTCGCCTGTGTTTTTACAGGCGGCGACCAATATAGGTCATTTCTGCTGACCTATCCATACTTCGCTTCGGTGAAGGGGTGAGCTATGCGATTTGCGGGGGGACGACTGAGGTGGCGGTCCTTTGGTGCCAGCCGCCCCACCACCTCCAGCGTTCCGCGACGACGGCAATGAATGGGGAGGGGCAGCAACCGAACCCTGATGAATAGCGGAAAATCACGCCGCCAAGGTCCGTGCCAGCGTGTCGCCATCGACGTTGCGGCCGGACAGAACCGCCACCGTCCGTCCGGTCCGTCCCAGCCGGCCGCCGAGCACCGCGGCGATCCCCGCGGCCCCGGCTCCCTCCGCCACCACGCCGAAGGAGCGGTGAAGCGCCCTCATCGCCGCGCCGATCTCCGCCTCCTCCACCTCGACCACCCGGTCGACAAGAGTGTCCACGATTGCCTGTGGCAGCTTGCCCAGCGCATGGACGTTGATACCGTCGGCCAGCGTCGGACCGCCCCGCCGGGCAAGGCGCACGCCGATCACCCGCACCCACGGATTCCGCGCCTTCACTGCGGCGGCCACTCCGGCCAGCAGACCACCGCCGCCGACCGGCACCACCACCGTGTCGACATCCGGCCGGTCGGCCAGGATCTCCAGCCCGACGGTTCCCTGCCCGGCGATCACGTCGGGATCGTCATAGGGATGGAGGAAGGTCAGCCGGCGTTCCGCCGCAAGTTCCAGCGCCCTGCCCTTCGCCTCGCCGACCGTGGCACCGTGGAGCACCACCTCGGCCCCCAGTTCCGCGGTGCGCTCCACCTTGCAGCGCGGGGCCGTCTCCGGCATCACGATGGTGGCCCGCACCCCCAGGCGGGCGGCATGCAGCGCCACCCCCTGGGCATGATTACCGGCCGACATCGCCACCACGCCGCCGGCCCGTTCCGGTGCCGTCAGCCGCAGCAGGCGGTTCAGCGCGCCGCGCTCCTTGAAGGCGCCGGTGGCCTGGAACACCTCCGCCTTCAGCCACAGGTCCCGGCCCAGCGTCGGCGCATGCAACAGCGGCGTGCGGACGATCTGGCCGGACAGCCGCTCGGCCGCATCGGTCACCGCCGACAAGGGCAGCCACGCCGGCAGGCGGTCTTCGAGGGATCGGTGGCGGGGAGCGCAGACGGAAAGGGTGCACGCGGCATCGGCATGCGCGGTGAACATCGCGAAGATCCTCAGCGAACGAATTTTTGGGTAAGTCGGGCGTGCCCCGGACCGCCTCAGCGGGCCGGGAGAATAATTCGCGCCGAGCCACACATTCGCTCGCCGAACCGGACGTCAAAAGACGACGCCGCAACAGCGGTCAGAGCGTTGGACCTGTCATGAACCGGATTGAGGGTTCCGGGAACCACATGGTGCAGCGACACGCCACACACTCCACACGACCATTGAACACGAAGACGGCAACCCTCCGACGCTTCAGAGCGCCGGGCCGGTAATTCGCATTCGCATGGTGTCGGTGGTCTTCATGGGATCTGGATACCCGTTGTTGCAGCGGCGGTCAAGCCGTCATCGTTCAAATTGTCGCAGGTCGATACCCCCCTTCACATCACCTCGACCCGATTCCGCCCGAGCGCCTTGGCGCGGTAGAGCGCCTGATCGGCACGCCCCAGCACGCTCTCCACCGTATCTCCCAGTGTCCGCACCTCCGTCAGACCGAAGCTTCCGGTCAGTTGGAAGTTCCGGCCATCCGACAGCTCGATTGCCAACGCGGCGAGGCCGCTCCGCAGCCGCTCCGCGATGGCCACACCGTCAGCTCGCGAACTGTCCGGCAGCAGGATGGCGAATTCCTCTCCACCGATGCGGCCGATCTGGTCGGTCGCACGCATCTGGCCGCGGATCACCTCGACCACCCGGCGAATCGCGATGTCGCCGGCGCCGTGGCCCATCTCGTCGTTGATGCGCTTGAAATGGTCGATGTCGAGCATGATCAGGCAGGCCATGCCGGCGGCCTGACGCCCCTCCGGGACAACGTCCAGCCCGGTCAGCAGACGTTCCAGAAGCTCCAGAATATGCCGGCGGTTGTGGGCACCGCTCAGCGGGTCGGTGATGGCAAGGCGCTGGAGTTCGCGCTCCATCCGCCGTCGCTCCGTGATGTCGGTGGCGATGGCGATCACGCCGGTCGCGGCACCGTCCGGCGAGGTCAGCGGACGCTTCACCACCAGCAACTCACGCGCATCGCCGTCCGGCCCGGCAACGCTGGTTTCGAAGGAAAAGGCCGTCGTACCGGACGGAACCTGTTCCGGGAAAACCTGTTCCGGTAGATCCTGGCCTGTAAGTTCCTGACCCTCGGATGACCATCCGGCCCCGTCGGCGGCGTTCGGAAACAGTTCGCGGAAGGCGCGGTTGCACAGGGCATAGCGGCCGGCCGAGTCCTTGTACCAGACCGGGCTCGGCATCAGTTCCACCAGATTCTCGATGAAGCGCCGCTGCTCCTCGGCCAGGGCGGTCTGCCGTTCCAACTGCGCCGTGCGTTCGGCGACGCGATGCTCCAGCGATTGGTTCAGAGTCTCGATGGTGACCAGATCGCGCCAGCCGCGCACGGCGCTGACCAGACTGGTGAACAGCTTCTGGGCGGTCAGTTCCGCCTTGCTTTTGTAGTCGTTGATGTCATAGGCGACGATGGCGTCGCGTTCCGGCGCCTGTCCGGGCTGGCCGGTGCGCAGGATGATGCGGATGTGGCGGTTGCCCAGATCGCGCCGGATGTGATGGACCAGACGCAGGCCCGCATCCTGCGTTTCCATCACAACGTCAAGAAGGACCACGGGCAGGTCCGGCCGCTCGGCCAGGATCGTCCGCGCCTCCGCTGCGGAAAAGGCGCTGACGATGGCGAAGCGGCGGCCTTCGAACTCGAAATCGTTCAGCAGCACGCGCGTCATCGCATGCACCTGCTCGTCGTCGTCGACCACCAGCACCGGCCATGGCACAGCCGCCGTAGTCAGCCGCGCCGGCACCGTGCCGGCTTCGTCATCCTCGAACATCAGATCGTCGGGCGACATGTCACCTGCCGGGAATTGCCCAGTTGAAGGTTGCATAAGCCTGTACTCACCGGGCCTCGATGTCGACACCTGAAAAATCCTGGTTGAAAATGTTGTTCGTGTAGTTTTTCACCTCCTTGCGGTGGGCGACGACGATGATCGAGTTCGCAATGGGAAACCACGGGACTTCCTGATGGAAGATCTGCTGGGCTGTGCGGTAATGGGCAGTCCGACGGGGGACATCGCTGGTCACCTTGGCCTTGGTGATCTGCTCTTCGAAATCGGGATTGCACCATCTCGCGATGTTGGCGCCGCCGGGACGCACCGCACCGCAGTTCAGCAGGAAATACAGGAAGTTGTCGGGATCGCCATTGTCGCCGGTCCAGCCATAGAGCACCATGTCCTGTTCGCCGCGGGTCACCTGGCGGCGATAGTTTCCCCAGCTTTCGGTCTTCAGGGTCAGCTTGATCCCGACGCGCTCCAGATTCTCCCGGATCATTTCGGCGGCACGCTTGCCATTGGGCAGGTAGGGGCGCGTCACCGGCGGATACCACAGGTCGAGGGTGAAGCCTTCGGGATAGCCCGCCTCGACCAGCAGACGGCGTGCCTCGACCGGATCGAACGGGTGATCCTCGATGCTGTCGTTGTAGGACCACATGCCGGGCGGAATCGGGTTCTTGGCCGGCATCCCGCCATTCTGATAGACCGCATCGACCAGGGTGCGCTTGTCGATCGCCAGCGTGATCGCCCGCCTCACCCGCACATCGTCGAGCGGCGGCTTTTGGGTGTTGAGCGCCATATAGGCGACGTTCCGCCCATCCTGCCGTTCCAGCACCAGATTCGGATCCTTCTCGATGTTCCCCAACTCGGCCGGGTTGGGAAAAATCATCACGTGGCATTCACCCGACCGCAGCTTGTTCAAGCGAACCGCGATGTTCGGCGTGATCGAGTAGATCAGATTGTCCAGCGGCTGGCGCCCGCGCCAATAGCCGCCGAAGGCCTTGTAACGGATCGCCACGTCCTTCTGGTAGGACACGAGCTGGAACGGTCCCGTTCCGATGGGCATCTCGTCGAACGACGTCTGGCGGCCGGACTTCATCAGAAAATCCGCATATTCGGCGGATTGGATCGACAGGAACGGCATCGCCAGATCGGCGAGGAAGGGCGCTTCCGGATGATCCAGGGTGATGCGGACGGTATGGTCGTCCAGTTTCTCCACCGACTTCAACAGGGTCGGCAGCCCCATATCCCTGAAGTAATCATAGGTTGCCGGCCCGACGTTATGGTAGGGGTGGTCGGCATGCCATTGACGTTCGAAGGTAAAAAGAACGTCATCGGCATTGAGCGGCCTGCTTGGGGTGAACAGATCGTTGGAATGGAAGTTCACATTCCGGCGAAGATGGAAATCATAGATCAGACCGTCGGCCGAGATCGTATAGGATTCGGCCAGTCCGCTGTCCGTGATTTGCCCATCCGCCCCCATTTCAACCAGATTGTTGAAGAGCGGTGTGACCGCATTCACGGTGGTGCCGGAGGTCGAGAGCTGCGCATTGAAGCTCTGCGGATTTCCTTCGGTGCAGTAGACGAGAGACTTCTCCGCCAGCGCCGCACCGGGCATGGTCGCAAGCCCGAAAAGAACAGCCGCCCCCGTTGCAAGAGTCCGCGTCAACGTCTTCGGCGGCAAAGGCATTCACTGCTCCTGCGGGGATGGCACTGCGGCGACCAACGTCATGTTATCAGTGGCAAATCGTCGTGGAAAGCGAATGGTGAACCGCACGCCTCTATTGGGAAGACTGTCCACCGCGATCTTTCCACCGAGCCGATTGACCACGAGGTTATAGACAATGTGCAGGCCGAGGCCGGTGCTGCCCGCACCGCGCCGGGTGGTGAAGAACGGATCGAACACCCGCCCCAGATCGGCGGGGGCAATCCCGCGGCCGTCGTCGGAGTAGACCAGCGTCACCACGTCGGCGTCCTGGGCCGCGGCGGCAATCAGCAGTTGCCCCCGCTGTCCTTCGCGATAGGCGTGAGTGATGGAGTTCATCACGAGATTGGTCAGGATCTGTGCCAGAACGCCGGGAAAGCCGTCGATCTCGATGGTTTCCGAACAGTCCACCCGCAGGTTGTGGCCCGCCCGGCGCCAGGACGGGCTGAGGCTGGTCGCCAGATCCTCCAGATAAGGCTTCAGCAGGAAAAGCCGTTCCTCGCCGCTGGTCTGGTCGGCAGCGACCTGCTTGAAGCTCTGCACCAGCTCGCAGGCCTGCTGGAGGTTCAGCACCAGCAGCCGGGCGATCTCGTCCGCCGTCTCCTGGAACTCGGCGAAGTCGCTGCGGCGCAGATTGCTCCCGCTCGCCTGCCGCGCCAGGATCGCCAGCCGATCCTCCAGATGGGTGGCTCCCATCAGGGCATTGCCCAGCGGCGTGTTGATCTCGTGCGCCACGCCGGCAACCAAGCCACCCAGCGAAGCCATCTTTTCAGCCTGGATCAGGTCGGCCTGGGTGCGTCGCAGGTCTTCCAGGGCGCGGTCGGCGCGGTCCTTCGCCTGCCGGGCCGCCTGTTCGCGCAGGCCGATCTCGCGGATGAAGAAGACGGCGGCACGCGCCATCGCACCGAATTCGTCCTGGCGGCGCGTGCCGTCGATCGGGCCGGCCAGTGGGTCCTCGGCCAGCCGGGTCATCTGCTTTTGCAGGCGCAGCACCGGCCGGCTGATCGACCGGGCCACCACCGCCGCGGCGCCGCCGCCCAGCAGCAGGCCGATGGTCGCCCCGATAACCAGGATACGGGTCAGCAGCTCGCCGATGCGCGCGGCTTCGTCCCGGAAGGTCTCGTCCAGTTGCCTTGCGGTTTCCACGAGCGCGCCGGCATCGCGATCCATGGTGATCAGCAGCTGGTTGAGGCGTCGCAGCCCCTCGGCGGTGCGGCGCAGACTGTCCCGCCAATTGCGGATGGCCGACAGCACCTCGTCCTGCAACAGCGGCGACATGGGAAGGCCGCGCACCGTCTCCAGCAGGGCGCCGGCATCGGCGACGATGCGGTCGGCCTCCTCCGCGTCACGCACCGCCACCGCGTCGGCGGCCCGCCGGCCGAGACGCAGGGCGACGACGGCGACGTTCTGCGTCTCCTGCTCGGTGTCGTTGGCCTGGATGGCGTAGGCGATCAGCTGCACCACCTCGTCCTGGATCGCGGTGTAACCGGTGGCCTTGACCATCAGGATGCGGGCGGTCAGCGCCTCGATGGCGGATGCCGCTTCCGCCCCGGCGCGCTGTGCGGATTCGAGCGCCCGCTGGGCCGCGGCGGCACGAGCCTGCACACGGTAAAGCCCATCCAGCGGCGCACGCAAGGACGGCAGCATGGAGGACAGGAAGGTCACGTCGGGCTGGCGGTTCAGTGTTCCGGTCAGCACAAGCGCCCGCACCACCGGCAGCGTGCGGATGACCTGCTCGGCCAGCATCCGCTCGCCCAGGGGACTGCTGATGGCCGGCTGCTCGGCATCGTCGCCCGCCAGCCCCGCTGCCGCCTGCACAGCCGTTTCGAAGCGGCTCAATGCCGCGTCACGTTCGGCCTGGGCCGCACGCAGCTCGGTGACGGCGGCCTGCAACCCGTCCACCGTGGCGGCATAGCGGGCGGCAGACTGCTTCGCCGGATAGCGATCGACCAGCGGGTCGGTCCGATCCAAGGCCGACTGCAACCGGTCGGCGGTTCCAATCAGCCTGTCGATGGCGATGTGGAAATCGGCCAGGGTCAGGGGGCGGCCGCTGCCGAACAGTCCGACCCCGAACCCGAGGGCGGCGACATGCTGGGCCTCCGCCCGTTGCAAATCCAGCATCGCCTCGCGCAGCTCATGTGCGCTGTCGACCACGTCGCGGCTGTCCCGCAGGCGCTGGTCGGCCTCCGTCAGGGATCCGAGGGAATCGACGTTGGCGGCATGCTGGCGTTCGCGGGCGCGGTCGGTCAGCGCCATCAGGGTGGAGGCGTGAAGCCCCATGTCGGCCACCGCGGAGTCGTTCGCGGCGGTCACCTGGATGAAGCTGCGCATCTGGTCGACATAGCGCGCCAGCACGGCGGTCGCACGCTCCACCTCCGCCCGATGGGTATTGGCCGATCCGGCCTTGTCCAGCTGGCGCAACTCGGCCGCCGCCGAGTCCGACATGCTTTCGAAACGGTCGGCGCGGCTGGCACGGTCGGCGGGAGCCACCTGAAGATAGTCGATGCGGGCTGCGGTCGCCGCCAGCACGTCGCGATAGACCGAACCCGCGAGCACCGCCGATTCGTAAACCCGCTCGCTGCGGGCCAGCAGCAGCCCGCCGGCCACCGCGATGACCGCCGCGACCATGACCGGTACGCCCCCGACGACCGCGATGCGCGAGCGAATCCTCATGCGCGTCCCGCCGCGCAATCACGCACGCCGGCTGCCCGGTACGAGTGCCGGGAGAGGGGCAGGCTCCCGGAAAAGGGTGAATGGCGATCCGCCACGAACGCTCCGCACGCAGGACCTAATGGGCCTTAGCAGAGCAATGGACCGTGGCAAAGGGATAAAGCCACCGGAAAGAAAGTGATAGGTGGGATGGGGCAAAACGCCGCCCCATCCCGCCCCATCCGATGCCGTTTACGACTTGGCCGGTTAGGACTTGGCCCGTTACGACTTGGTTGCGACGCCGAGCTTGGCCTGCACCGCAGCCAAACCGTCCTTGCCATCAATGGTGGTAACGCCCGACAGCCAGCTCTTCAAAACGTCGGGGTTCTTCTTCAGCCAGGCCTTGGCGGCGGCGTCCGGCTTCCTGTTGCCGTTCATGATGTCGTCCATCACAGCATTTTCCATCGCCAGCGTGAAGGACAGGTTGGACAGCAGCTTGCCGACATTCGGGCATTCGGCCCCATAGCCCTTGCGGACGTTGGTGCTGACGGTGGCGCCGCCCAGGTTGGGGCCGAACCAGTCGTCGCCGCCCTCCAGATAGGTCAGCTCGAAGCTCTTGTTCATCGGGTGCGGTTCCCAGCCCAGGAAGACCACCCAGCCCTTGTTGCGCGTCGCGCGCTTCACCTCGGCCAGCATGCCGGCCTCGCTGGATTCCACCAGCTTGAAGTCCTTCAGGCCGAAGGCGTCGGCCTTCAGCATCTTGTCGATGATCAGGTTGCCGTCGTTGCCGGCCTCGATGCCATAGATCTTGCCGCTCAGCTTGTCCTTGAACTTCGCGATGTCGGCGAAGGTCTTCAGCCCGGCCTCGGCGGCGTATTTCGGCACAGCCAGCGTGTATTTGGCGCCTTCCAGATTGACGCGCGTCACCTCGACCGAGCCGTCTTCCAGCACCGGCTTCACGAAGGGCTCCATCGTCGGCATCCAGTTGCCGAGGAAGACGTCCAGCGACTTGGTCTTCAGGCCCGTGTAGACCAGCGGCACCGACGACATGGTGGTGGTCGGCTTGTAGCCCAGCGCGTCAAGCGTGACGGAGGCGAGCGCCGTCGTCGCCGCGATGTCGGTCCAGCCGACATCGCCGAAGCGCACCGCCTTGCAGGAGGCCGGTTCGGCGGCCAGCGCCCCGCCGGCGCCCAGCGTCACGACCGCGGCGATGCCGGCACCCGCGATCCCCTTGGCCAGAGCCTTCCATCCGTTCATATCCTCAACTCCTCTTTCTTGTCGTTCGGGCTTGTTGTCCGGGCTTTGCCGTTCCGGTCCATCCGGTCTGCGTTACCGGGTCTGCCGATTTCGCCATCGACGGACCGGCGAAAATGGCGCATTTGTTGCGGTACAGGCCAAGGTCCCGGTTGAAACCGTCTTGGCTGAACAGGACAGGAGACCGCCAGCCCCATGCCCAAAGTCGGAATGGAACCGATCCGCCGCCGCCAGTTGATCGACGCCACCATCACCTCGATGGGCGAGCATGGCCTGGCCGACACCACGGTCCAGACGATCAGCCGGGGGGCCGGCGTTTCGCCGGGCATCATCCACCATTATTTCGGCGGCAAGGACGAACTGCTGTCCGCGACCATGCGTAGCATGCTGCAACAGCTGCGCGACGACGCGACCCAGCGGCTGGCGACCGCCGATTCGCCGCGCGCCCGGCTGGAGGCGATCGTCGACTGCAACTTCGCCCCCGGCCAGTTCGAGCCGCGGGTGGTCGCGGCGTGGCTCGGCTTCTGGGCGCAGGCGCCGCACAACCCGGCGCTGGCCCGGCTGCAACGGATCAATGCCCGCAGACTGCATTCCAACCTGCTGCATGCCCTGCGCCCTCTGCTGCCGCCGGACCGGGCGGAGCGGGTGGCCGTCGGGCTGGCGGCGATGATCGACGGGCTGTGGCTGCGCTTTGCCCTGACCGGCGCCATGGACGGCAGCGCCGCCCGGGCGGTGGCGCTGGGCTACCTCGATTCCGAACTGAACGCCTGACCTCACCGCCGCCACCAGCGCTGCTTGGCCGTTCCGGCGGCGGTCCGGCGGCGGCCGACGCCTCTGCCGGCACCCCGGCCAAAGCTCTGCGTGATGCGGTCGAGCACCACGGCCAGCAGCACCACGGCCAAGCCGCTCTGCACGCCGAGGCCGATGTCCAGGCGCTGGATGCCCTGGAGCACCACGTTGCCCAGCCCCCCGGCGCCGATCATCGAGGCGACGACGATCATCGACAGCGCCATCATCATGGTCTGGTTCACCCCGGCCATGATCGACGGCAGGGCGTTCGGCAACTGGATCTTGAACAGGAGCTGGTGGTCGCGGCAGCCGAAGGCGCGCCCGGCCTCGACCAGTTCCGTGGGCACCTGTCGGATGCCGAGCGCCGTCAGGCGAACGGCCGGCGGCATGGCGAAGACCACCGTGGCGATGATGCCGGGCACCCGGCCCAGGCCGAAGAACAGCACCGCCGGGATCAGATAGACGAAGGCCGGCATGGTCTGCATCAGATCCAGCAGGGTCTTGCCCACCCCGTCGGCGATCTTGCTGCGCGCCATCCAGATGCCGAGCGGCACCCCGCCGATCAGGCTGAGCACGGTGGAGGCGAGAACCAGCCCGAGGGTGGAAACCGTCGGCTCCCACAGCCCCATCACGAAGATACCGCCCAGCGACAGCAGGGTGAACAGCGCGAAGGCGCGTCCGACCCGCCAGAACGCCACCGCCGACAGCACCAGCGCCAGCAGCCAGGGCGGCACCCCCAGCAGCAGCCCGTCCAATGCCTCACCCAACCCGTCCACCGTCGCGGCGATCAGCGTCAGCGCCGGCTGACCATGGTCGAGGATCGTCGTCACCAGCCATTCGGCCCCGCGGGCGATGCCGCCGCCGATGGTCTCGTTCAGCCACTCGATATCCAGCAGCGCGATGTCAGCCATGCCGCACCTCGCGCCCGGCGGTCTCGCCACGGTCGAGCGCCGCCAGAAGCGCCGCACGGGAAATCACGCCGATGAGCCGGCCGTCCGGCTCGACGACCGGCAGCGGACAGGGGGCTGCGGCGACCCGGCCGAGCAGGGCATGGATCGGCGTGTCGGCCGCCACCGGCTCCAGCCCGAACAGGGCCGATGTGCCATCGCCGGCCAGCACGCCGCGGAAACAGCCGGCCGCATCGGTGCGGTAACGGAACCGTCCGGGCTCCCCCGCGGTCCCATCGTCGGGCGGCCGGGCGAGATCGCGGGCGCGCAGCACGCGCGAGGCATCGACGCCGCGGAAGAAGGCGCGGACATACTCGTCGGCCGGCGCGCGCAGGATTTCCGCCGGGGAGCCGATCTGGGCGATCCGGCCATCCTCCATCACCGCGATGCGGTCGGCGATTCGCATCGCCTCCTCGGCATCATGGGAGATGAAGACGATGGTGCGGGCATCCTCGCGCTGGAGCCGCAGAAGCTCGTCCTGCATGTCGGTGCGGATCAGCGGGTCGAGCGCCGAGAAGGCTTCGTCCATCAGCATGATCGTCGGATTCTTGGCCAGAGCGCGGGCCAACCCCACCCGCTGCTGCATGCCGCCGGACAGCTCGTCCGGATAACGGTCGGCATAGTCCGCCAGACCGACCCGTTCCAGGGCGGCCAGCGCCGCCTTGCGCCGCTCGGCCCGCTTCACCCCGGCCACCTCCAGCCCGAAGGCGGCATTCTCCAGCGCGGTGCGGTTGGGCAGCAGAGCGAAGGACTGGAAGACCATGCTCATGTCCCGCCGCAGCACCTCGACGAGGTCGGCGTAGGGAAGCGCGGTCAGGTCGCGGCCATCGAGCCGGATTTCCCCCTCCGACGGTTCGATCAGGCGGTTCAGCAGCCGGATGATGGTCGATTTTCCCGACCCCGACAGGCCCATGATGACGAAGATCTCGCCCGCCCGGATGTCGAAGCTGGCCTCGGCGACGCCGACATTGACGTTCAGCCGCTGCAGGACTTCCGCCTTGGTCGCCCCGCGGCGCAGCATTTCCAGCGCCGGGCGGGGATCGTCGGCAAAGACCTTGCGCAGGCCGCGCACCGCCAGACGCACCTGTCCAATCGTCGCCGAAGACGAACCGGTGGGCGTGGGCAGAATCGTCGTCATGGGCAAGGCTTCCGGAACGCAACAGACCAGGGTTAAGGCAATCGGGCCGTAGATTGCCCCGAGACGAGGGGCGCGGTCGATAGCTGCGTTCACGAAACCTGCATTTTGATGGCGCCGTTGCGCAATTGGCCGCAGGCGGAGGCCGATTTTATTTTGATTGATCGTTCAATGAAAAACCGGATGCGAGTTTTGAGTACGGGCGGGCGGTCCCGCCCGTACCTGCCCTGATCTTCTGACCGGATCCTCTGGCCCAGAGCCTCAGACGCGCTCGAAGATGGCGGCGATGCCCTGGCCGCCACCGATGCACATGGTCACCAGGGCATACCGGCCGCCGGTGCGGTGCAGTTCGTGGATCGCCTTCACCGTGATGATTGCACCGGTCGCCCCCACCGGATGGCCGAGCGAGATGCCGGAGCCGTTGGGGTTCACCTTGGCCGGGTCGAAATCCAGTTCGCGGATCACCGCGCAGGCCTGGGCCGCGAAAGCCTCGTTGGATTCGATGACGTCGAGGTCGCCGACCGACAGGCCGGTCCGTTCCAGCACCTTGCGGGTCGCCGGGATCGGGCCGATGCCCATGTAATCGGGCTCGACACCGGCATGGGCATAGCCGACGAGACGGGCCAGCGGCTTCAGCCCCAGCGCCTCGGCGCGGCGGGCGTCGGCCAGCACCACCGCGGCGGCGCCGTCATTCAGGCCGGAGGCATTGCCGGCAGTGACCGACCCGTCCTTCTTGAAGACCGGCTTCATCTTCGCCAGCCCTTCCGGGGTGACGTCGCCGCGGACATGCTCGTCGGTGTCGAAGACGATGGTGCCCTTGCGCGAGGCGATCTCCACCGGGACGATCTGGTCCTTGAAACGGCCCTCGGCGATGGCATGGGCAGCGCGGCGCTGGCTTTCCAGCGCCAGGGCGTCCTGCGCTTCGCGGTCGATGCCGTAGCGGGCGGCGACATTCTCCGCCGTCACCCCCATGTGGATCTTCTGCCAGGGGTCGTGCAGGATGCCGTTCATGTAATCGACCAGCGCCCCATCGCCCAGGCGGGTGCCCCAGCGGGCGCTCGGCACGAAATAGGGGCCGCGGCTCATCGATTCCGCACCGGCGCCGATGGCGACATCGCAGTCGCCGAGCGCGATTGACTGCGCCGCCGAAACGATGGCCTGAAGGCCGGAGCCGCAGAGCCGGTTGACGTTGAAGGCCGGCGTACCGATGGGGATGCCGGCGTCGATGGCTGCGACGCGGCTGAGATAGGCGTCGTTGGTCTCGGTCGGGATGACGTTGCCCATCACCAGATGGCCGACGGCGTCGGGCGCGGCGCCGGACCGCTCCAGCGCCGCCTTGACCGCCACGGTGGCGAGCCGGGTCAGCGGCACATCTTTGAGACTGCCGCCGAAGCCGCCGATGGCGGTGCGGGCGGCGCCGACGATGACGATGTCGTTCTGCATGGTTCGGTCCACTTCTCGGACAATAAAGACGGTCAGCGGCCGGTGAAGTCCGGCCTGCGCTTGGCGATGAAGGCGCTGACGCCCTCGATGAAATCGCTGGTGGCGGCGGTGGCGAGGAAGCGGTCGCGCTCGGCATCTAACTGCTGGTCCAGCGTCCGGTCGAAGGACTGGCGCATCAGATGGCGGACGCCGGCATAGGCGACGGTCGGCCCGGCGGCAAGCCGTTCGGCCAGCTTCGCCGTCTCCTCCGCCAGGGATGCCACCGGCACCACCCGGTTGACCAGCCCGATCCGCAATGCCTCCGCCGCGTCGATCACCTCCGACAGCATCGCCAGTTCCATGGCGCGGCGCAGACCGACGAGACGCGGCAGATGGAAGCTGCCCGACCCGTCGGGGGTGGCGCCGATGCGGGCATAGGCCATGGTGAATTTGGCGTCGTCGGCGGCGATGCAGAGGTCGGCGGCACTGGCGAGGCTCATCCCCGCCCCGGCCACCGGCCCATGGACGGAGGCCAGGACCGGCACGTCCAACCGGTCGAGTACGCGCAGCGCCTCGTGCAGATGGGCAATGATGGCGCCGGCCACCGCCGGGGCGGCTGCGGGATCGTCGTTGAAACGGCCGACATCGCCGCCGGCCATGAAGCCGCGGCCGTTGCCGGCGATCACCAGCACCCGCGTCGGCCCCGTCCCGCCCTCCTCCGCCACGCTGCGGCAGGCGTCGAGGAAGGCGGCGGCGGTCGGCTCGTCCAGCGCGTTCAGAACGCCCGGGCGGTTCAACCGGATCCAGGACACCGCCCCCTCGCGGACGAGCTGGACCGGCGATGGGGTGGCGGGCGCGGTGTCGGACATCCTGGCGTCTCCCGAATCTCTACCTGACGGAAGGTATGTTACCGATCAGTATGCCATGTCAACGGTCCGGTTGACCCAACGGTTACTCAGATTCCCGGGCCGCATCCCCCGACCACATCCCTGGGCCGCATCCCTGCTCCCCGCCCCGGCGACGGACCCAATCCATGGCTTGGCTGTTGGACCTTGCGACAGGTCGCAGCACCACACGCAAACAGAGATTCGGAGAATCGCCATGCATCATCGGCCCCCGACCGGCCTTCCGGCCCTGACGCACTGACGGCGGCGGAGGATTCAAGGCATGCCACCGGTCGTGCGTTCAGTCGCCTCGCTTCTGCTGGGCGTCGCCTTTCTGATGCTGGCGAACGGAGCCATGTCGACCCTGATCGGGCTGAGGCTGTCGGCGACGGCATCCGGTGCGACGGCGGTCGGGATGATCACCGCGGCCTATTATGGCGGGCTGACGCTGGGATCGCTCTATGCGCATCGGATCATCACCCGCGTCGGCCATATCCGGGCTTTCTCCGCCTTCGCCTCCGTCGTGTCGGTCGCCGCACTGTCACACGCGCTGTTCGTCGATGCGCCGCTCTGGGCTCTGCTGCGCCTGACGCAGGGGTTCTGCATGGCCGGTCTCTACATGTGCATCGAAAGCTGGCTGAACGGCACCGCCACCAACGAAAGCCGCGGGCAGCTGCTGTCGGCCTACATGGTGACGCTCTATGGCGCCTCCGGCGTCGGGCAGCAGCTGCTGCGCCTGGACGATGAGACCGGCGTGCGGCTGTTCATGATCGTGTCGATCCTGCTGACGCTGGCGCTGGTGCCGGTGGCCCTGACGCGGACGACGCCGCCGCAATTGCCGAACGTCTCCTCTTTCGGCATCGGGCGGCTTTATCGAAGCTCGCCGCTAGGGGTGGCGGGGGTGTTCATCAGTGGGGCGATCACCGGGTCGATCTATGGGCTGGCCCCGGTGTTCGGCGCCTCCTCCAGCTTCGGCGTGTCGGGCACGGCGCTATTCATGTCGGCGCTGATCCTCGGCGGCATGGCGCTGCAATGGCCGCTCGGCCGGCTGTCGGACCGTTTCGACCGGCGCCGTGTCATCATCGGCCTGTCGGCTGCCCTGTCGCTGACCAGCCTGGGCATGATCGCCGCCGCCGGGCTGGGCCAGCCGCTGGCGCTGATGCTGGTGGCGCCGCTGTTCGGCGGACTGGCTTTCACGCTCTATCCGGTCTGCCTCGCCCATACCAACGATTATGTCCGGCGGGAGGACATGGTGTCGGCCAGCGGCGGCCTGATCCTGGCCAATTCCGTCGGCGCCATCATCGGCCCGCCGGTGGCGGCGGCATTGATGATCGCCACCGGGCCGGCCGGGCTCTTCAGCTTCGTCACCGGCGGCGCGCTGTGCGCCACCCTCTATGGCCTGTGGCGGACCCGCATGCGCCCGCCCTTGCCCGCCGAGGCGCAGGCCGCCTTCCGCCCCCTGCCCCAGACCACGCCCACCGTCTCGCCCCTGGATCCCATGAGTGCGCTGAGAGCACGCTAAGAGCACACCCAAAGGACCAATGGTACACTGACGATTTTCGGGAATGCTCCGTTAAGAAGTTCAGGATAAGCTGCCGCCCGCTGGAATGCTGACTGGTGGTTGAATGCCGTTTACGCGTGGGCCCCTTTTGCCGGGGACGTTGAACAAGGACGGGGCAGGGAGTCCAGATGCCGACCGGGCCGATGCCGACCAGTTCGGCGGGCTGGTCCATGCGGTGGCGCAGGATCGCGACCGCACGGCTTTCGCTGCGCTGTTCCGCCATTTCGCGCCGAAGATCCTGCACTATTGCCTGAAGCTCGGCGCCGACCGCAGCACGGCGGAGGAACTGGTCCAGGACGTGATGCTGACGGTCTGGCTGAAGGCCGGCAGCTTCGATCCGGCCCAGGCGACTGTCGGCACCTGGGTGTTCACCATCGCCCGCAACCGGCGCATCGACCGCCTGCGCAAGGAGATGCGCCCCGCCCCCGACCCGGACGATCCGGCGATGACCCCCGCCTCCCTCGCCACGCCGGAGGAGACCGCCCAGATGGTCCAGAGCAGCCGCCAGCTTCAGGATGCGATCGAAACTCTGGCGGAGAACCAATCCGAGGTGCTGCGCCGTTCGTATTTTCTCGAACAGACCCATGAAGAGATCGCCGAGGATACGGATGTGCCCTTGGGAACGGTCAAGACCCGGCTGCGCCTCGCGCTCAGCCATCTGAAACGCAGCATGAGGGACAAGCCGTGACGGTGCCGTTCCACCATCCGGACGACCAAATTCTGATCGGCTATGCCAGCGGGCAGGAGCGGGCCGGGAAGTCCCTGCTGGTGGCGACCCACCTCGCCTATTGCCCGGAGTGCCGCCAGCGCGTCGCGTCTTACGAAGCCTTGTGCGGGAACTGGTTCGAAGAACTGCCCTGCGCGGGTCACGATGGGCTGGATACGCTGCTGGACCGCATGGACGGCCTGCTGACCGCCACGCGGACGCCGCCGGAGCCGGCCTCCATCGAGCCACCCGCCGCCGGCCGGACATGCGGACGGACGGTGCCGGAACCGCTGCGCAGCTGGCTGCCGGACGCCATCGACACGCCGACCGATGACGGGTCCTGGCGGGAGATTTCCAAGGGGGTCTGGCTGTCGGGCTGGGAGCGCACCCTGTCCGGCACGACGATCCGCCTTCTTCGCATGGCCTCGGGCGCCCCGGTTCCGGCGCACCGCCACACTGCGGACGAACTGCTGCTGGTCCTGCGCGGCGCCTTCCGCGACGAATATGGCAGCTACGGGCTTGGCGACGTCGCGCACTATGTCGCCGGCACCGACCATTACGCCCGCGGCGCCAGCGAGGAAGACTGCATCTGCCTCTTCCTGCTGGACGGCGATCTGATCTTCCTCGACGAGGACGGCAATCCGCTTTAGCCGACGAGGTCCTGATACTCCGGGTGGCGCTTGATGTAAGACTCGATGAAGGTGCAGAGCGGTAGCACCTTCAGGCCCTGCGCCCGGATGTCGTCCAGCGTGCCCTTCGCCAGTTCCGACCCCACCCCCTGGCCGGTCAGGGCGCCCGGCACCTCGGTGTGGGTCAATGCGATCTTGCCATCGCGCATGTCGTAGGTGACCAGCGCGGTGGAGCCGGCCACCGTCAGCTCATAGCGGCCGAGTTCCTCGTTTTTCCGCACCTTCTCATGCAAGCTCATGATGTCCTTCGCCTTGGTTGTTCGGTTTTGCGGCCGAGGCCGCGGGATTGCGGATCGTCAGCCGACCATCAGGGATTCCGCACCGTCGATCCAGACCGGGGTGCCGGTGATGTGCTTCGCGCGGTCGGACGCCAGGAACAGCGCAAGCTCCGCCACGTCGAAGCTGTCGCCGGACTTGCCGCCGGTCAGGGGCACCTTACCCTGCGGATACTCGATGGGGGTCTTCACCGATTCAATATTCCGCATCCTGGTGTTGTCGGGAATGTCCGTGTCGATGATGCCGGGGCAGATGGCGTTGACGCGGATGCGGCTCGGCGCCAGTTCCAGCGCCAGCATCTTCACCATGGCAAGCTGTGCCGCCTTGGTGCAGGAATAGGCGGTGGCGCCGGTGTTGCTGAACACCCGCGTGCCGTTGATCGATGCGGTGACGATCACCGAGCCGCCGCCCGCTTTCTTCAGGTGCGGAACCGCATGATGCAGCGTCAGGTAGGTGCCGCGCAGGTTGGTATTGATGGTGCGGTCCCATTCGTCCGGCGTCAGGTCGTCGATGGGCGCCCAGACACCGTTGATGCCGGCATTGGCGAAAACGATGTCGAGCCGCCCGAACTCCTCAACAAGTCGCTCTGTGGCCTGCCGCATCGCCGCGTCGTCGCCGACATCCGCAGTCAGGGGAATCGCCTTTCCACCGGCGGCACGGATCTCCTCGGCGGTCTTCGCGATCTCGTCCGCGGTGTGGCTCAGCACACCGACCGAGGCACCGGATTGGGCGAAGCGTATCGCCGACGCCTTGCCGATCCCAGACCCCGCACCGGTGACCAGTGCGACCTTCCCCGTCAAATCCATAACCCAACTCCAGCCAGTGACCTTCGACGCGAGTGCCAACCCATGACCGCGCCGTTCGGTTCCCGCGGATGCCGCTTCGCGCATTAAATTCCGTACAGAGAAATTATATTCCGAAAACTTGATTTGATGGGACCGTCTGTTAGACTGACGGTCCGCGGGCTTCCCATCCATGACGTCGTCTGTGATCGGATCAGCCCGGACCTTGGCTTTTCGGAGAGTGCCGATGCCGTCGCCGGCCCAGACTGAAGCGGTTCCGTCCAACCCTGTCCAGTATGCGCGCCAGGGACGCGTCGGCGTCATCACCGTCGATTACCCGCCGGTGAACGCCGTCGGCCATGGCGTGCGCAGCGGGCTGGTTGCGGCATTGGACGCCGGGCTGGACGACGATGGGGTCGAGGCACTGCTGATCGTCTGCGCCGGGCGCACCTTCATGGCCGGGGCTGACATCCGGGAGTTCGGCAAGCCTTCCGCCCCGCCGACCCTGCCGGAGGTGGTGGCGCGCCTCGATGCGGCGGCCAAGCCGGTGATCGCCGCCATCCATGGCACGGCGCTGGGCGGCGGGCTGGAGGTGGCGCTGGCCTGCCATCTCCGCGTCGCGTTGAAGTCGGCAAAGCTCGGCCTGCCGGAGGTGAAGCTGGGCCTGCTGCCGGGGGCCGGCGGCACGCAGCGGCTGCCGCGGCTGGTCGGGGCGGCCAAGGCGCTGGACATGATCCTGTCCGGCGATCCGGTGGGTGCCGAAGAGGCCCTGGCCATCGGCCTCGTCGATGCGGTGGAGGACGGCGCCTCCCCCCTGGAGGCCGGTCTTCGCGCCGCCGAACGGCTTCTATCCGACGGGAGCCGCCCGCAGCCGGTGAGTGCCCGCACCGACCGCATCGCTGGCACCGATCCCGCCCTGTTCACGGCGAAGCGGGCCGAGCTTGCCAAGCGGCAGCCGCACCTGTTCTCCCCCCACCGCATCGTCGACGCGGTCGAAGCCGCCGTCACCCTGCCCTTCGATGAGGGCACGGCGCGCGAGCGGGAGTTGTTCCTCGCCTGCATGGACTCGCCCCAGCGCGCCGGCCTGATCCACGCCTTCTTCGCCGAGCGCGAGGTGGCGAAGGTCCCCGGCCTGCCGGCCGGCACGCCGACGCGCGACATCCGCAAGGTCGGCGTGATCGGCGCCGGCACCATGGGCGGCGGCATCGCCATGTGCTTCGCCAATGCCGGCATTCCGGTGGTGCTGGTCGACAGCGCGCAGGAGGGGCTGGAACGCGGCATCGCCGCCATCCGCCGCAATTACGACTCCACCCTCCGCAAGGGCCGCCTGACCGCGGCACAGCTGGACGAGCGGATGGCGCTGATCCACCCCACCCTGTCCTATGGGGAACTGGCCGACGCCGATCTGGTGGTGGAAGCCGCCTTCGAGAGCATGGAGGTCAAGCAGGCGATCTTCCAGACGCTGGACCGGACCTGCAAGCCGGGGGCGATCCTCGCCACCAACACCTCGACGCTGGACGTGGACGCCATCGCCGCGGCGACCGGCCGGCCGCAGGACGTGCTCGGCATACATTTCTTCAGCCCGGCCAACGTCATGCGCCTGCTGGAAGTGGTGCGCGGGGCCAGGACCTCCGACACGGTGCTGGCGACGGCGATGGGGCTGGCGCGCCGGATCGGCAAGGTCGGCGTGGCGGTGGGCGTCTGCTATGGCTTCGTCGGCAACCGCATCCTGCACCAGCGCGGCCGGGAGTCGATGGCCCTGGTCGAGGAAGGCGCCAGTCCGGAGCAGGTCGACCGCGTGCTGACGGAGTTCGGTTTCCCGCTCGGCCATTTCTCGATGACCGACCTTGCCGGGATCGATGTCGGCTGGCGCATCCGCGAGGAGCGGCGCAAGGCCGGCGATCCGGAGGCACAATCGCCCAACTGGCTCGACACCCTGGCGGAGCGTGGGCGGTACGGCCAGAAGACCTCGGCCGGCGTCTACCGCTACGAGCCCGGCAGCCGTGTCCCGATCCCCGATCCGGAAGTGACGGCAGTGATCGAGGAGGATCGCCGCCGCCGTGGCATCGTCCCGCGCCCGGTCAGCGACGGGGAGGTCCGCGAACGCTGCCTCTATGCGATGGTGAACGAGGCGGCCAAAATCCTGGAGGAGGGCATCGCCGCCCGTGCGGTGGACATCGACGCCATCTGGCTGCACGGCTATGGCTTCCCGTCCTGGCGCGGCGGCCTGCTGTTCTGGGCCAACCGGGAAGGTCTGGGCAAGATCGCCGAGGCGGTCCAGCGTTACCACCGCGACATCGGCGGCCCGCAATGGCGGCCGTCGGCTTTGCTTCTGCAATGTGCCGCCGAAGGCCGGGCCATTGGATGCTGACTCCGGAATGTGGATTTCAAACCGGAAACTAGTTTCCGTTACTGATTGTTAGGAATCTCCCCTATACTCTGTCGTCAGGGATGCCCCGCTGCCCCCGACCGGCCCCCCAGCCGACGGGATCGACGGAGCGGACCTGACCCGAGGAACCCGGACCACACCGAAGGGGAAAAGCATGAAGGACATGACCGTCGCAGCCACCGACTGGGGTCTCCACGCCGTCGCCTGCAGCGGCCTTCGTGACGTTCCTCCCTCCGTCTGGCTCGAGACGTTGCGCAACGCGCTGTCCGGTGCCGGCACCGGCCGCAATCTGTTCCTGGACCTGCGGGAGGTCGGCAATTCCCCCTTGCCGCCGTCCCATCTGGGAGCCCTGGCATCGGTCGTCGCACAGGCCGGTTACAGTGCGGTTCTGGTGTCGGACCTCCGGCTCGGCCATGCGCTGTGCGATGCGGTTCGCCGCAGCGGTTCGAACGGGGAAATGGCTGCCGGCCTGCGCGTGCTGTCCGCGGACGGACGTGACCGGGTCGCCATCGCCGCCGCCTACCAGTGGCTGTTGAACGGGCGGGAGCCTGCGGATGCCCTTCTGGTGTCCGACCGCCGCCCGTCTGTCCTGGTCTTCCCCGCTACCGTGGCGCACAGGCGGCCGACCTCCCCCGGTTCCGCCGATCTGCGCCACGCCTCGTAACCGTCCTGTCGTAACCGCTTCATTTCCGCAGTCGTCGTCGTCTCAACTGCCTTTTCGCCCCGGCCGGACCCGTCCCGCCGGGGTTTTTTATGTCCATCTGAATTTTCCCGGAAGAATCTGCGCCAGCTTTCGCCCGCCGTTCCGTGGATAGCCACAGAACGAACGGGGCGGCGCCAGCCCGCCGCCCATCCCGAAAAGCCATCGGCCTGAACCGCCGCGAAATCCCGCCCGGATTCCGCGAACGGGCCGCGATTGGGTGGAGAAGGCGATGCTGGTCGATTCCGTCAGCGCAACGACGTCAACGACGTCGACGAAGTCCACGTCGAGCAGCTCGTCAGCCACGAGCGCGACCGACAGCTATCAGACATTTCTGACACTGCTGATGAAGCAGCTC
Source organism: Azospirillum sp. A23 (assembly GCF_042938965.1). Classification (NCBI taxonomy): domain Bacteria; kingdom Pseudomonadati; phylum Pseudomonadota; class Alphaproteobacteria; order Rhodospirillales; family Azospirillaceae; genus Azospirillum; species Azospirillum sp. A23. The sequence goes on from NZ_CP170666.1 coordinate 762,713, forward strand.
GAGGTCCAGGACCCGACCAACCCGGTCGACACGACCACCTTCACCACCCAGCTCGTCCAACTGTCCGGGCTGGAACAGCAGATGTCGATCAACGACAAGCTCGACGAGCTGAACAGCACGGTGTCCGACCTCAGCAGCACCCTGTCGTCCTCCCTCGGGTCCGGCAGCGGCGCCGTCAATTATTACGGCAAGACGGTCGAGGCCGAGGGTTCCACCACGCCATTGCAGGACGGCGAGGCGAACTGGGAATACGACCTCGATTCCGCGGCGTCCTCGGTCAAGCTGACCATCACCGATTCCAGCGGCAACACCGTCTACAGCGATGTCAGCTCCTCCACCGCCGCCGGCACGCACGAGGTGACCTGGGACGGCGTCGGCACCAACGGCAAGAGCTACAGCGGCGGCACCTACACCCTGTCGGTCACCGCGCTCGACGCCAACGGCAAGGCCATCGACACCGCCACCCGCTTCAAGGGCACCGTGACCGCCGTGGACAGCTCGTCCGGCACGGCGGTGCTGAGCGTCGGCGGCGTCAGCCTGTCGGCCGACAAGGTGCTGACGGTTTCCTGACCCCTCCCCCCGGACAATTCGAAAGACAGGTGCCGCCATGAGCCTCACCAGCGCAATGTACAGCGCCACGTCCGGGCTGACCGCCCAGAGCAAGGCGCTCGCCAGCATCTCCAGCAACATCGCCAATTCCAGCACCACCGGCTTCAAGGGCACGGTGACGGAGTTCACCTCCTACATCAACAAGACCACGACGGTGGACGAGCAGGTCGGCGGCGTCATCGCGTCCAACACCCGCAGCGTCAGCCGCCAGGGCGAAATCCAGTCCTCGGCGACCACCACCAACATGGCGGTCAATGGCGACGGCTTCTTCGTCGTGTCGGACAAGACGTCGAGCGGCGGCACCTACTTCACCCGCAACGGCTCCTTCTCCACCGATTCCAACGGCAATCTGGTCAATTCGGAGGGCTATTACCTCTATGGCTGGGCGGTGGGCGACGACGGCACCATCAAGGCCGGCAACAAGACCTCCACCGACAGCCTGCAGGCGATCAACCTGACCAGCATCAAGGGCACGCCCAAGGCGACCTCGACGCTCGACATCGAGGCCAACCTGCCGTCCGACGCCGCGACCGGCGACAGCTTCACCACCGACGTGGAACTGTTCGACGCCCTGGGCAACAGTCATTCGGTGACGATGACCTGGAGCAAGACGGCCGACAACACCTGGTCGCTCAACGCATCCGACCCGACCGGCTCGGCCGACGGCACGACCACGACCGGCACGATCTCCGGCTTCCCGATCTCCATCGCCTTCAACAGCGACGGCTCGCTCGCCAGCGCCACCCAGACCGACAGCGGCGGCACCACGACCAGCGTCGATCCGTCGGCCATCGGCTTTTCGGTCGGCGGCTGGACCACCGGCGCCGGCGACAGCACGGTGACGATGTCGCTCGGCAGCGCCAACAGCACGACCGGGCTGACGCAATACGCATCGGGCGAGAGCACCGCCGCCATCGGCGACTGGACCGCCACCGGCAACGGCTACGAGCCCGGCACCCTGACCGGGACCACCATCGACAGCAGCGGCGTGGTGCGCGCCACCTTCGACAATGGCGAGACGCGGGCGATCTACCAGATCCCCATCGCGACCTTCGCCAATTCCAACGGGCTGGAGAGCGAGAGCGGAACCACCTTCACCCAGACCTACGAGTCCGGAAATTACCAGCTGCGCACCGCCGGCGACGGCAAGGCCGGCGAGATCGAAGCCAGCTCGCTCGAAAGCTCCACGGTGGAGCTGACCGACGAGTTCAGCCGGATGATCGTCGCCCAGCAGGCCTATTCCGCCGCGTCCAAGGTGATGACGACGGCGCAGGACATGATCGACACGCTGATTTCGATGAAGCGCTGACGCCATGGGCGCCGCACCCGACGAACGCTTCGCCCGCGCCGAGACCCTGCTGATGGAGCACCGGCGGCTGACGGTCCAGGCGCGGGCCCTGCTGGCGAGGACCGCCACGCAGGCCGAGCGGCTGGCGATGGCAGACGATCTGATCGCGCTGATCGACGGGCTGGACGTGGAAAAGCGTGCGCTGGGAGCCCGGATCCACCGCGGCCGGGTCGCCAATGCCGCGATGAGCGCCTATGGGCGGGCGATGGCGACGCGGCGGTAGTGGGAGCGGGCAACCGAAGCCGACGCTCCCCTCAAAAATCCCCGCCAGTTTTCGCACCACCCGCCGTGGAACCAGACATCCAAAACCCGGAGCTATCGCTATGGCGCTCAAGCAGACCTTGCGCAAGCCGGCCCCGCCGAAGCCCGTTCTGACCAAGGCCCAGGCTCCCGTCCAGCCCCCCGCCCGGCCCCCTGGCCAGAGCGGCACGCCGGAAACCCCGACCATCTTCCTCCGTGTCGATGCGGTGGAGGTTCTGGAGGCCTTCGTCGCCGAACTGGACCGCGCCGCAACGCGCGCCGAGGCGGCGGTGCGCGAGGGGCGGCCGCGCGATGCGCTACTGGCGGCGGGCGACATGCAGACGCTGCTGCGGAGCTGGAAGGACCGGCTGGCCGATGCGCTGGTGCAGACGCGCAGCAAGCGCGTCGCCCCTGCCGTGCGCGGCGCCGCCAAGGCCGCCGCCGACCGGGTCCTGCCGGCGCTGGCCGCCCGCATGCGGGAGATGGAGGCGCAGATCAGGGTTCACCGCGCCCGCCAGAACGCCATCGGCGCCGCCCTGCGCGCCGCGTCCACCGCGCCGGCCGGCGTCTATGGCGTCGCCTATGGCCCCGGCGCCCGCTATGGCGCGCGGGTGGCGATGCGCACCACCGGCCATGTCGTCGGCCTGACGGCCTGACCATTTGAGCGCGGAAAGCCGGAAAGGAGGCCCGCCATGTCGCTTCGCGTCGCCAGTTCCATCGCCTCATCGGCGCTGCGCACGTCCGAGGTCGGGATCGCCGTCGCCTCCTCCAACGTCGCCAATGCCGACACCGACGGCTACACCCGCAAGACCGCGTCCAACGTCACCCGCAACACCGGCGTCAACGTCGCCAGCGTCGACGTCACCGCGGTCAGCAGCAACGTCGACCGCTATCTGCTGAAGACGCTCGTCTCGGCCCAGTCCGACCTCGGCTACACCGACACCCGCAACAGCTATCTCGACCGGATGCAGTCGGCCTTCGGCAGCGTCAGCGACGACGACAGCGGCGGCACCGACATCGGGTCGATGATCGACGCGCTGGCGGACACGCTGGGCACGCTGGCGACCTCTCCCGAAAGCGAGAGCGCCAAGGCCGCAACCGTGCAGGACCTGTCGGATCTGGCGGAGACACTGCGCAACACCTCCTCGTCCATCCAGTCGCTGCGCGCCCAGGCCGACGACGAAATCGCCACCACCGTCGACACCATCAACGAGACGCTGACCGGCATCGATTCCCTCAACGACCGGATCGTGAAGGGAAAGGCGCTGGGCCAGAACGTCACCGACCTGGAGGACCAGCGCAACACCGCGCTGAAGAGCCTGTCCAAGTCCATCGACGTCACCTATCAGGTCGACGACAGCGGGCTGATGCGCATCTCCACCGCGTCGGGCAAGTCGCTGCTCGACACCAAGGTGCATGAGCTGTCCTACACGCCGGCCGCCTCGGTCAGCGCCAGCACGGTGTACAGCGCCAGCGGCAGCAGCGGCTTCGGCGGCATCATGCTGAACGGGGTGGACGTCACCGGCTCGTCGCTCGGCGGTTCGCTGGGCGCGCTGGTTCAGCTGCGCGACACCGACCTGCCGGCGCAGCAGGCCGGCCTGGACGAGCTGGCGACCACCCTGATGGACAGGCTGAACGCCATCCAGAACCAGGGCACCTCCTACCCCGCCCCGCAAAGCCTGACCGGCACGGAGACCGTCTCGGCCAGCGACGCGCTGAAGGTGACCGGTGGCACGCTGCGCCTCGCGGTCACCGACAGTTCCGGCACGGCGGCGGAGGTTCTCGACATCGACCTGTCGACCAAATCGACCCTTCAGGACGTCGTCGACGCCATCAACACGATGAGCAGCGCCTCGGCCTCGATCTCCGCCGACGGCAAGCTGGTCATCGCCGCCACCGGCACCGGCAACGGCATCGCACTGGGCGGCGACGCCAACGATGGCACGACCGGCGCCTTCTCCGACGCCTATGGCCTGAACGACCTGCTGACCGGCACCGGGGCCTCCGACATCAAGGTGGCAACCCGCATCGCCGGCGACAGCAGCCTTCTCGCCACCGGCGCCCTGTCCTCCGCCAGCGGGCTGACCGCCGGGGACACGGCGCTGACCAGTGGCGAGGGGTCGGTGGCGAAGGCGCTGTCGGCAGCCTTTTCCGCCAGCTACGACTTCGATGCCGCCGGGTCCTTGAGCGCCCGCAGCACGAGCTTCGCCGGCTACGCCGGTGCGGTGATCCAGGGGGCGGCAACGCTCGCCGACAAGGCATCCACCGCCTACGACAGCCAGAAAACCTACACCAGCAGCCTCGAATCGACCTTCTCGTCGCAGAGCGGCGTGAATGTCGACGAGGAGACCGCCGCGATCTCCACCCTGCAATCCGCCTACGAGGCCGCCGCCGCGGTCATGAAGACGTTGCAGGAGATGTTCAGCACGGCGCTCGACATGGTCCAGTAGAGGAGACCGCGATGGAACGGGTCGCGACCTACAACCATCAGAACACGCTCGTCCAATACATGATGAAGGCCGAGGCCAAGGTGGCCGCGGAACAGGTCCGCTCGGCGTCGGGGCTGAACTCCACCGACTATAAGGGGATCGCCTCGGACAGCGGCCGGCTGGTGAATCTCGAAAGCCATTACCGCCGGCTGGAACAGTATATCGACGAGGGCGAGGTCGTGAACGGCCGCATCCAGTCGATGTACGACGCCGTCGGCGGCATGTCCGACCTGACCTCCCGCCTCAGCGCGCTGATCACCGGCCTGCAAGGCAACAATGCGGCCGGCGTCGAAGGCGTGGTGGCCGAGGCCGGCCAGCTGATGGAGGAACTCGGCGGGCTGCTGAACACCCGCCAGGACGGCCGCTATCTGTTCGCCGGCGGGCGCACCGACCAGCCGGCGGTCGATCTCGACAGCTACAGCGCGGCGACCTATCCCTCCAGTGCCGACACCGGCTATTACCAGGGCGATTCCACCGTCGCCCATTTCCAGGCCGCCGACGATTTCGTGCTGTCCTACGGCGTCACCGCCGACCAGCCGGCCTTCGAGAAAGCCCTGCGCGCCTTCAGCCTGATCGCCAACATGTCGACCGATCCGGTCGACACCGATCTGCTGGCCGAGGCGACGCAGCTCGCATCCGACGCCACCGACGGGCTGTCCATCGTCCAGGCCAAGCTGGGTGCCGCCAGCTCCTCGCTGGAGAACACCATCGACCGCCATGTGGACGAGCAGCTGGTGCTGCAAACCCAGGTGGAGGACATCCGCAGCGTCGATCTGGCCGAATCCACCACCAAACTGTCGCAGCTCCAGGCCTCGCTGGAGGCGACCATGAGCCTGATGAAGATCCTCGAAGAGAACAACCTGTCCAAATATCTGTGAGGGTCGGGGCTCCGCAAAAAAGCGCTACTCCCATCGAAAAAGTCCGCCAGCTTTCGCCGCCTGCCCCGTGAGTCCCAGTGAGGGTCGCCGAAACGGCCCGGTTCGATCAGGAGACCACATCATGCCCGTCATCTCGACCAACACGGCTTCCAATTCGGCCCTTCGTTACCTCAACATCAACTCGACCAACCAGTCGGACTCGGTCTCGAAGATCGCCAGCGGTTCGCGCATCACCAAGGCGTCGGACGATGCCGCCGGTCTTGCCGTCGGCACCTCGCTGAAATCCGACGTCACGGTGCTGAACCAGGCGGCCACCAACGCCTCGCACGGATCGTCCATTCTCCAGACCGCCGACGGCGGCATGTCCAGCATCTCCGACATCGTGCAGCGCATGCGCTCGCTCGCCACGCAGTCGCTGTCCGGCTCGGTCACCGACAACGAGCGTTCCTACCTCGATGCCGAGTTCCAGCAGTTGCAGGACGAAATCGACGGCATCGCGTCCGGCACCCGCTTCAACGACGAATCCCTGCTCGACGGCGCGACCAACTGGTCGACCGGCGTGTCCTTCCGCGTCGGCACCACCTCGAACGACAACATCACCGTGCAGATCGCCGGCGTCACCACGACGGGGCTCGGCATCAACACGCTGGATGTCGGCACCTCGGCCACCGCCGCCGCCGCGCTGACGGCGCTCGACACCGCGGTCACCACCCTGTCGGACGCCCGCGCCGACGTCGGCGCGCTGATCTCGCGCTTCGAATTCCGCAGCGACATGATCGACACCACCATCGAGAACACCGAGGCCGCCCAGTCCAAGATCATGGATGTCGACGTGGCCGAGGAGCAATCCAAACTGGCATCGGAGAAGGTCCTGACCCAGGCCGCCATCGCCGTGCTGTCCCAAGCGAACCAGATGCCCGAGAATCTGCTCTCCCTTCTCCGCTGACGGTTCGCAAGGCCGCCGGGCAAGGGTGCCGCGTCCCGCACAGCCTCACACACTCGTGGGGCGCGCGCCCCCGGCGGCCGTTTCCTTCCATCGTCAGCGCTGCAAAACCCCGCATCGCCGCGCCATCCGCCGCATCCCCCGCGGCCGGAACCGGGAGAGTCTTGCCATGACCACCGTCAGTTCCACCACCTCCAGCACGGCCGCGACGACGGGCTATTCGGCGCTGTCCTCCAGCGATTCCGGCACCGGCATCGACTATTCCCTGCTGATCGAGGCCAAGGTGAACGCGCGGCTGGCCAAGGCCGACCGCATAGACACCAAGATCACCGCGAACGAAGCGAAGATCACCGCCTACACCGACCTTCAGGACAAGCTGCAGGCGGTCAGCGACGCCATCGACGGGCTGCGCAACCGCAGCGTCTCCACCGGCGCGTCCTCCAACCTGTTCGGTCAGCGGACCGCCTATGTCGGCGACGACGATGTGTTCAGCGCCACGGTGGACGACGATACGGAGGTCGGCACCTATTCGGTCGTGGTGCAGCAGCTCGCCACCAAGCACAAGATCGCGGCGGACGGCGTCGCCAGCAAGACAAACGCGCTGGGCTATTCCGGCAGCTTCACGCTCCAGGCGGCCGACGGCAGCGCCGTCACCATCGCGATGGACAGCGACGACAGCCTGACCGACCTGCGCGACGCCATCAACGCCAACAAATCGACCAGCGGCGTCACCGCCAGCATCGTGCAGGTCAGCGACAGCAGCTATCAGCTGATCCTGACCTCCAACAACACCGGCCAGACCATTTCCATGACCGACGGCGGCGATGGCGTCCTCTCGTCGCTCGGGCTGACCGACAGCGACGGCGCCATCAAGAACGAGCTGGTCGCCGTGCAGAAGGCAATCGTGGAAGTGGACGGCGTCACCATCACCCGCAGTTCCAACACCATCGACGACGCCATCGAAGGCGTGACGCTGACCCTCTACAGCGCCAGCCCGGACACGGCGATCCCGATGGAGGTGTCGACCGACCTGTCCTCGATCAAGTCGGCGATCACCGGCTTCGTCGATGCCTACAACGAATACCGCGACTTCGTGGTGACGCAACAGGCGACGACCAGCGACGGCACGGCGTCCAGCGACGCCACGCTGTTTTCCGACAGCCTGCTGCGGCAGATCGTCCGGTCGGTGAACAGCGCGCTCAACACCTCCATCACCACCGACGACGGCACGGTTCTGTCGATGGCCTCGCTGGGCATCAGCTTCAACAGTTCCAACGAGCTGGAGCTGGACGAGGACACGCTGAACAGCATCCTCAGCAGCGACGTCGACTCGGTCAAGCAGTTGCTCGGCCTCAACATGACCTCGTCCTCCAGCCAGATGTCGCTGCTGCGCTACACCAGCAGCGCCTCGGCGCTGTCCTTCACGCTGGACATCGTACGCGGCGACGACGGGACGCTGGCCTCGGCATCGGTCGGCGGCGACAGCAGCCTGTTCACCGTCAGCGGCAACCGCATCATCGGTGCGACCGGTTCGGCCTATGAAGGCATCGTGCTGGTCTATTCCGGCAACAGCGGCAGCGTCGACATCGACTTCTCGCAGGGGCTGGCCGACAAGCTGTTCGGCGTCATCGACGATGCGTCGGCCACCTACGGCAGCGACCTCGCCACCGCCATCGACGATCTGGAAACCCGGGACACCGAGCTGGAAAGCCGGTCCACCGACATCAAGACCAAGGCCGAGACCTACCGCAGCACCCTGACCGCCTATTACGCCAGGCTGGAGGCGGCGGCGGAACAGGCGGCGCTGCTGCTAAAACAGCTGACCTACAAGGACAGCAGCAGCGACAGCTGACACCGGTCAAGTCCATCCAACGATAAGGATTTGGCGCCATGCGCAATTCCGCCTATTCGAAGGCCCTGAACGCCTATGCCGTCGCCAACAGCGCGGTGCCGCCGCTGATGGCGGTGGTGCGGCTGTACGAGCGGGCGATGACCCATTTGCACGCCGCCCGCGACGCCGCCGCGGAGCGCCGGTTCGAAGCGCACCACACCGCGATCCGAAACGCGGTCATGGTGTTCGCGGGCCTTGATTCCATTCTGGTTTTCGACAAAAATGAGGATGTCGCGCTGACGCTTCGCCGGTTCTACCACCGGCTGATCGCGCAGGCCGGCGCCGCCGCCAGCCGGACGGATCCGGTTGCGGCCTGTGACTCGCTCATCCGCCAGACGTCCTTCATGCTGAAGGCTTGGCAGGCCGTGGCCGCAGAACGCGGCGGGCCATCCACTGTCGTCGGTGCCACGGCCAAAGGGCCGCATGCATCCGTCGTCGGGAGAACGATGGATCATGCAAATGGCGGACTCTCGGCTTGACCGTCCTTGCGAGGATTCCGGTGCCGGGCGCTCCATGTCCGGGGATCTGAGCCGGGGGTCAACCTCCGGCGTCATCATCCCTGCGGACGAGGACAGCGACGAAGCGCTGATGGCGCAAATCCGCTCCGGCAGCCAGACGGCGTACCGGACGCTGGTTCATCGCCACCTGAAGCGCACCTACGCCCTGGCCCGTCGCCTGACCGGCAACGAGGCGGAGGCGGAGGATGTGGTGCAGGACGCCTTCCTCCAGGTCTGGCAACGCCGCAGCCAATGGAGCGACGATGGCGGCGCCCGCTTCACCACCTGGCTCTACCGGGTGGTGGTGAACCGCTGCATCGACCACAAGCGGCGGCCGGTCGGCCAGGATCTTGAAACCGTGGCGGAGCCGTCGGACAACGCGCCGGATGCGGTCAGCACCATCCATCGCCGGCAGGTCGCCGCCCGGCTGCTGGAGGCCCAGGACAGACTGACTCCGCAGCAGCGCGCCGCCGTGACCCTGTTTTATTACGAGAATTTAAGCAACGCCGACATCGCCAGCGTTATGCAAATCAGCATAGGTGCTGTAGAGTCGCTGTTGAAACGCGCGCGCCAGCAGCTCCGGCTGCTTCTGCGCGCCAGTGCGCAGGCGGCCAGGGATTCCTTCGATGACGGATGAGGAGTTTCGCGATCGGCTCGATCGTCACGGAGGCGACCTCGCTCTTTGGCCGGCCGACGCGGCCAGGGACGCGCGGCGCCTTCTTCTGCGTTCGGTCAAGGCGCAGGCGATGCTGGACGAGATGGTGACGATGGAGCTGGCGCTGGGCCATTCCGAAGACCGCCCGCCGCCCGGTCTCGCCGACCGCATCTTTGCCGCGGCTTTCCGTTTGCCGCCGTGCGACCGCGGCTTCGATGAGGATGGCGATCAGCCGCCCCGGTTGATGTAGCCGGCTGATATAGCCGTCAGTTCGCCACGACCCGTCGCAGTTCCACTGCAATGCGCTCAAGCGCCTGTTCCAGCCCTTGGCCGCCCAGCGGCTGGAACAGACGCATCGACGGGTACCAGGGCCGCCCGGCGGTGCCGAGCTGCGTCCAGTCGCGATGGCCGAAGCGCCAGACCGGCACGCCCAGCGCACCGGCAAGCTCCGCCACCGAATTCGCCGGCGCGATGACGAGGTCGAGAGCCGAGACCAGCGCCGCCGTCTCTTCGAAATCGTCGCGCAGGTCGAGCCCGGTCCAGCCATAGATCGGCTGCCCGAACCGGCGTTCCGCCGCCAGGATCTCGCGCTGGCACTCGTCATATTGCAAATTCACGAAGGTGACGCCGGGCACGGAGAAGACCGAGCCCCAGGCATCCAGCGGCAGATAGGCGTTGCGGCGGTCGGCGGTCATCACTTGGCTGCGCCAGCTGATGCCGACACGCAGGTCGTCGCCGGCGCCGTCCAGCCGCTCGCGCCAGTCGGCGACGCGGCCACCCTGGGCGAACAGCCAGCAGGACCGCGTCGGGAAGGCCGACAGCCGTTCCCGCAGCAGACGGGGGATCGAGCCGGCGGGGACGTGATAGTCGCAATCGACCGTCTCGGCTTCCATCAGCCCGCAGGGCGGCTGCTCGGCCCGCAAGGTCGCCTTCGGGAAGGAGCGGGCAAACAGCGGCACCAGCCGGCGTTCGCATTCGATCACCACATGCCCCGCCATCTTGATCAGGTCGGGATAGCAGGACGCGAACAGGAACTCGTCGCCCACCCCCTGCTCGCGCCAGACGAACAGACGCTTGCCGGCCAGCGGCTCGCCCGTCCATTCGGGAATGGTGAAGCGCCGTTCCGGGCGGACGCGGCCGGCCTTGAAGCGGAAGGCGTAGTCGGCCCAGCCGGCGCTCAGCGCGCCGCGCTCCAGCGACAGCAGGCCGCGGTTGAAGCGGGCCAGCGCATGGCCGGGGGTGGCGGCGACCGCCCGCTCGAACCAGCGGCCGGCATCGGCACGGCCCTGCCTCTGCTCCGCCAGCCCCAGGGTGCAGAGCGGATCGGCCAGCGACGGCGCCAGCGCCAATGCCCGGCGGCAGGCGGCATCGGCCTCGACCGGCCGTTGGGCGCCATTCAGCGCATAGGCCAGAACGGCATGCAAAGGCGCATGACCGGGCATCAGCCGGATGGCCCGGCGCACCTGCACGGTCGCCAGGGCAAAGGCTTCGCGGTCGGAGAGATCGGCGCCGAGATTGCCCAGCGCATCGGCGAAAGCGGGGTTGAGCGCCAGCGCCCGCCTCCAGCAGGCTTCCGCCTCCACCGGACGCGCCTGCGCCTTGCAGGCGTTGCCGAGATTGTTCCAGGCCTCCGCCTGACCGGGGTCGCGGGAAAGGGCGCGGCGCTGCCAGCGCTCGGCACGGCCAAAATCCCCGAGCGCGGACTCCGCCAGCCCGAGATTGACGAGGGCCGGCACATGACAGGGATCGAGCGCCAATGCGGTCCGGAACCGGTCGCGCGCCTCTGCGTGACGGCTGAGCGCATGCAGCAGCAGGCCCAGATTGTTGCGTGTCTCGGCATGATCGGACTGGCGCCGCAACGCCTCGCCATAGGCACTTTCCGCCTCGGCCAGCCGGCCCGCTCCCTGGAGCGCGGCACCCAGATTGGCCCAGACCGATCCGGTATCGGCACCCAGCCCGATGGCCTCCCGATACGCCGCGGCGGCCTCGGTCACTGCACCCCAGCGGCGCAATGCGTTGGCCAGCGCGATCCGGGTGGCGGCATCCTGCGGCCGCAGCCTCGCCGCCAGCCGGTAGCAGCCGATGGCCGCAACGGCCTGCCGCAGATCCTCCAGCGCGCGGCCCATGCCGAGCCGCGGTTCGGCCGCACCCGGCACCAGACGGGCCGCCGCGCGGTAGCAGCGCAGGGCCTGCACCGGCCGCGCCTGCCGCCCGGCAATGGCGCCCAGCAGACAGAGCGCATCGGCGTCGTCCGGGTTGACGGCGAGAGCCCGGCGGGCGCTGGCAAGCGCCGCGGTCACCCGCCCCTCCTCCATCAGCGCCTGCCCCAATGCCAGATGATAGGAGCCGACCAGCGCGTTGGAGCGCGCCGCGGTGTCGAACAGACGGGTGGCGTCGGTGCGCCGCCCATCCTGAAAGGCGATATGGCCCAGCAGATGGGCGGCGTCGCCATGCGTCGGGTCGATCCGCAGGATCTCGCGATAGAAACGCTCCGCCCGCTCGGTTTGTCCGGCATTGTGATGCTGGACCGCAAGGCGCAGCAATCCGTCGGTACGCCGTGTCGCGTTCCCGTCCATGTCGTCGCCGTTCCGTCAAATGAACTGGTCAGCGGCATCCATGGCCGCGTCTGTTCCTTGTTACGGCACCGACATGGGACTCCTGCGCGGGTCTGCAACTTTTCCGCTGTCCTGCCCGCCTCGATGTATCAGGCGAGCGAGGTGTGCGAGCAGACCCAGAGAACCCGCGCATTCCCCTCGCCACCCGAGATGCAGGCATGCCCCATGGCGCTGTCGAAATAGCAGGAATCGCCCTTGGACAGGGTCAGGGGCGTGTAGTAATCGCTGTGAACCGTCACCTCTCCTTCCAGCACATAGATGAACTCCTCGCCATCATGGCGGGAAAGTTCGCCGAATTGCTGGATGCTGCGTGCCTTGATCGTGGTCACCAGCGGGACGAACCGCTTGTCGGGCAGATCGGCGTTCACCGCCTCGTACCGGTACTGGTCGGTTTCGTGCACCGCGCCGCCACCGGCCCTGGTGACGCTGCGGCGGCCCAGCGGGGTCGGCTTCGCGACTTGACCGAACAGCACCCCCACCTCCACCCCCAGGCCGGAGGCCAGTGCGGCAATCTTCTCGTAGGTCGGCGACAGCTGCCCGTTCTCGATCTTCGACAGGGTCGATATCGAGACGCCTGACCGCTCGCTCAACTGCTGAAGCGTCAGCTGCGCGGCCGCCCTCAGGCGCTTCAGCGTCGGCGCAAGCATGCCCGCCGTACCGTTCGGCCCTTGCCCGTCCCGGCCGGTTCGCTGTGATGATCCGCCCACGCTGTCTTCCCGACTTGATGCGACCGGCTCGGCCGGCCGAGAGAGTATAGACGGCGGAAATTTTTCTTATACGAAAATTTTGTGGCGCATCGTCCGGGCTGCATATAGCGTGACGGTCCCTGACGCCCATCCGTCGCGAGGAGAGCACCGCCTTGACCACAGCCGCCCTGTCCATGCTGTCGCCCGCGGAAACGGCCGAACTCCTGCCTTTCGCTCCCCTGTGCGATGCCATCGCCGATGCGGCCCGCGACTATGCCGCCGGCCGGATCCACAGCCCGGAACGGCAGGTCCTGCCGCTGCCGCAGAATGGCGTCCTCCTGTCCATGCCGGCGACGGCCGGGGATATCGGCATCCACAAGCTGGTCAATGTCTGTCCGGGGAATGGAGCGCTCGGGCTGCCGACCATCCATGGCGTGGTCGCCGCCTATGACGGCGCCACCGGGGCCCCGCTGGCGATCCTCGACGGGCCGACGGTCACCGGCCGCCGCACCGCCGCCGTGTCGATGCTGGCAATCCGGACGCTCGCCCGGCGCCCTCCGCAGCATGTCGCCCTGTTCGGCACCGGCAAGCAGGCCGCGTATCATGTCGAGGCGCTGGCATCGCTCTACCCCGGGGTCCAGGTCGACGTGCATGGCCGGCGAGAAGAGGCCTGCCAGTCCTTCTGCCGGACCTCCGGCGTGGCTGGAATCGATCTGCGTCCGGCCTCCGGGGCGGTGGACCCCGCCGTCGATGTCGTCATCACCCTGACGACCAGCCTCGTGCCGGTCTATGACGAAGCACCGCGGCCGGACCGGCTGCTGGTCGGCGTCGGCGCCTTCAAACCGGAGATGGCCGAGTACGGTCCAACCTCCATCCATGGCAGCGACGTCTTCATCGACGACCCGGCCGGCGCGCGCCATGAGGCCGGCGACCTGATCCAGGCCGGCTTCGACTGGACGAGCGGACGCTCGCTGGCCGACGCGCTGGCCAAGGCGCAGGACGGCACCGGCCTGACCGACAGGCCACGCCTGTTCAAGAGCGTCGGCTGCGCCGCCTGGGACCTTGCCGCCGCGCGCTGTGCGCTGAGGAGCCGCGTTCCGGCGTGAGGCGCCGACGCTATTTCTCGCCAATGAAGGCGCAGTGCGGAAAATTCTGGAAGTCGTAGCGGTGGATGCGCAGGTCCGGTCGATGGCGGCTTAACCAGTCCAGCACGGCCAGATGGGCGGTCTGGTCGAGCATCCACTCCGGCCGGCCCTCCAGCAGGAAATGGCCGATATAGGCCGCCACCGTCGCCAGATACTGCCCGGCGAGCGGCGTGTCGTTGTAATAGACGAAACCGACGGGAACCTCGCGGAACGGTCCGCGCCGCCTGCGATCGTGGAGGATGCCGAGGTCGAATCCCGCCGTTTCGGCGGAAAGCAACCGCAGATCGCTGCGGGTTGTCGCGTCCAGATCGATCAGGATCAGCGGCCGGCCAAGATGCCGGTGCCATTGCTGGACGCGGATGAAACGCGCGCAGGCGTAATAGGTGACGCGCTGCGCATGGGACCAGGCGGTGAAGTCCGGCTGCTCGGTCGACAGGCCGATGGACAGCGGATAAAGCCGCCGCCATTCGCCCAGCATCCCCAACAGCGACGGCGTCGGCGAAACCACGTTCAGCACGACCGACGCGCCGGGACTGCGCTCGCCGATGGACCGGAAAAGGTCCGGTCCGAAACGGCGCACATAGTTCTCGTCGCCGCTCACCATGATGACCGGGCCGCTGCCCTCCGGCAGATCCGCCACGATGGTCATGTCCGGCAGCCGGGCGATGATGCTGTCCAGCAAGGGCAAGCGTTCGAAGAACGCATCGTCCGCCCGCAGCATCGACCAGGACCCGAGTTCCCCGGCACCGTCCAGTTCCGCATCCGTAAAACGGGCGGCGAATCTCATCTGCAGCTTCGATGCAAGGGTCAGGCGTCCCCGGCGATAGACGTGATAGCCCACAATCGAGGCGGCCAGGGCATCCTTTGGATCGCCGCGCAGGCGCCGCCACGCCGCCCGCGCCGCCCATGAAAGCCGCCGGTCGTCAAGCGCACCCAGTTGGAACAGGTCGAGCGCCAGCGCCAGCCACAGGCGCAGACTGCCCGGCTCGTCGGGATGGACCGTCTGGACCCGGTGCAGATGATCGAAGGCCTTCACCGCCAGACCGAGATCGAGCGTCATCGCCTTCCCCGGCGTCCAGTCCAACAGCCCGCTGCGGTACTGATGCAGCCGGGCAAGGGCGTCATGTCCGCGCACCGACTGCGGGTCGAGCGCCACAACACGGCGGGCGGCGATTTCCAATCGGCCGGCCTCCTTGCGGCGCAGAACCTCCAGATTGTTCCGCGCCTGCTTGTGGTCGGGCGCCACGGCCAGGATGCGCTGGTACCAGCCGGCCGACTCCAGGGGCGATCCGGTGCCGGCCGGCGGCGGGGCGGCGAGGAGGTTCGCCAGATTGTAAGCCCCCGCCACATGGGCCGGCGCCAGTGCCAGGGCCCGCCGGCAGGCATATTCGGCATCCTCCGGCCGGCCGGCCCCGCGCAGCAGGCTGGCATAATTGGCCCACTGATCCGGGCTGTCGGGCTGGGCCGCCGCCACCTGACGGAAATGGTCGGCGGCCTCGGCGGGACGGCGGGTCTGCATCAGCAGCAGGCTCAGCATCTGGAGCGCCTGGAGATGGCCGGGCATGGCCGTCAGGAATTCGCGGTATCCCGCCTCCGCCTGTGTCAGATCACCCTGCTGGTGACTGCGGATGATCTGACCGAGATCCATGCCCGTCCCTTCCCCCCATTGCTCCCCGGCCCTTCACCGCCAGGCGGCGGTGATGGCGGCCTCGACCTGCGGCAAGGCATCGGGATCGATGCTCATTGTACCGGCCGCCGGCGGAGCGAACCCTGCCATGGCCTGCACCAGCCGGTCCACCATGGAGTCCAGCAGCACGCTGCCGTCGGCTGTCTCGATGCTGTCCATTTGATGCTCGACGCCGCTGTACCAGCCGGCGACAGTCACCTTGTCGGCCGTGCCGACCACCTGCACCTCCAGATCGGTGCCCGACTTTGTGAACCAGAGCTGATGGGCATCGATACCGGCGTCGAACACCAGCCGGTCATGGTCGATGTCTCCGCTGTTCTCGACGATGCGGTCGCGCCCGTCCCCGCGTCCGAACCGGTAGACGTCGCTGCCCAGCCCGCCGACCAGCGTGTCGTCCCCGGCACCGCCGCTCAAGGTGTCGTCGTTGAGCACCGACCGGGCCACCATGACGCTGTAGGAGCCGAAACCGACGATATCGGCGCTTCCATTGCCATCGACGTCCGCCAGCTCCCGCGGCATAGTGGTGTATGCGTTCCAGTAGTCGTATCCAAACTCGTTACGACCGCGGAACACCCGGCTGAAGGTTCCGTCCGCTTGACCCAGCGATACATAATATCCAGACATATGGAAACCGATAATGTCCGCACGTCCGTCGCCGTTGATGTCGCCAACCTGGCGAGGAACTTGGTTTGCATTCGGGTAGTCGTCCGCATACCTGGAGAATGAGCCGTTGTTGGCAACAATCGCCGGGGCAAAGGTCCCGTCGGCCCGGCCCCGGGCGACATAGACCCGATTGTCCCCGAAACCGATGATATCGGTCATCCCATCGCCATCAACGTCTCCCAACTGCCGTGGATTGTAGAATTCCTGCGACCAACCGGTGCCGATGGTGAAGCCGCCCTGGTAAGCGACCTGTGCACTGGCGAAGGTCCCATCGGCCTGTCCCAAAGCAGTCAGCACGGCGCCGCCGGAAAAACCGACGATGTCCGCCCGGCCATCGCCGTTCACATCGCCGAGCAGCCGGGGATATTGCTCCGAACTGGTCCAGCCGCTGTTGTTGGTGAAGATACCGCTCAGCGCCGTTTTTGCCTGCGCAAAAGTCCCGTCCGCCTGACCCAAGGCGATCAGCACCTCATTTTTTCCGAACCCAACGATGTCCGCCCGGCCGTCGCCATTCACGTCGGCCAGTTGGCGCACGTTCTCGCTCTGGAGGCGCCACCCGTAACTTTCCGTGAAGGATCCGTTATAGGCTTGCAAGGTCGGCCCGAAAGTGCCGTCAGCCTGCCCAAGGGAGACCTGGACCGTGGTGCTGGAGAAACCGACGACGTCGGCCCGGCCATCGCCGTTCACATCCCCGAGCAGCCGAGGAGTGTAGCTGTCGATGCTCCACCCGAGGTTGCGGATGTAGTTCTGGGTGAAGGCTGTCGTCGCGGGCTCGAACATGTCATAGGCGCCTCCCAACCCGGCATCGCCGATCAGGCTGTCGTTGCCGTCGCCGCCTTCCAGCACATCCCGGCCGTTGCCTCCCACCAGCGTATCGTTGTCGGCGCCGCCGGTCAGCAGGTCATCGTCGTCATCTCCGGCAAGCACGTCTGCGCCGACGCCGCCGTCCATGGTGTCGTTGCCGTTGCCGCCCGCCAGGGCGTCGCTGCCGTCGCCGCCCGACAGGCTGTCGTTGCCCTCACCGCCCGAAAGGTTGTCGTTGCCGCCGCCGCCCAGCAGGGTGTCATTGCCGCCTTCGCCATAGGCGACGTCGAAGTCGCCGGAACCGGCAACATCCGCCCGGCTGTCCAGCAGATCGTCGCCGTCGCCGCCATGCAGTTCGTCGCGGCCGGTGCCGCCGATCAGCGTGTCGTTGCCGGCATAGCCGGCCAGCACGTCGTTGCCGCCCCGCCCGTCGAGCAGGTCGCCGTTCGCATAGCCGAACAGCGCGTCATTGCCGGCGCTGCCGCTGAAGTCCAGCCGCAGGGCGGGATCCGACAGCCGCACCTCCGTCCCGTCCTGGAAGCGGACGGTCTCCAGATAGTTGCTGCCATCGCCCCCGCCGCTGAAGCGGTTGGAGATGACCACCTGCTCCGGCCGGTCGCGGAAGCTCAGCACCAGATTGTTGTCGAGGCGCGTGATCTGAAGCTGGTCGGCCGCAAATCCCTCGCCGAACAGCAGCGTGTCGTTGCCGGCGCCGCCAATGATGGTGTCCCGGCCGCCGTCATAGATCACCAGATCGTCGCCGGCGCCGCCGTCGATGTTGTCGTCGCCGTCGCCACCCCGGATGGTGTCGTTGCCCGCCTCGCCATAGAGAAGGTCGTTGCCGGCTCCGCCCTGGATGACGTCGTCGCCGTCGCCCCCCTGGATGCTGTCGTCGCCCGCCTCGCCATAGAGGAAGTCGTTGCCGGCCCCGCCGTTGAGCGTGTCGATGCCGTCGCCGCCATACAGTTCGTCTGAACCGTTGTTGCCCGCCAGGGCGTCGTTGCCGGTGCCGCCCAGCAGCGTGTCGGCGCCGTCGCCACCCGACAGGGCGTCATTGCCGGCACCTCCGTCGAGCAGATCGTCGCCAGTGCCGCCGTAAAGGGTTTCGCCGCCGCCGCCGCCGCTCAGGGTGTCGTCACCATCGTCGCCGGACAGCGTGTCGTTGCCGTTGATGTCATCGCTGTTGTCGAGCAGGTCGTTGCCGGCGCCGCCGAACACCTGATCGCTTCCCGCCCCGCCATACAGGCTGTCGTCGCCGCCATAGCCATAGATGCTGTCGTTGCCGCCACCGCCATGGATGGTGTCCGAAGCGGCATAGCCTTCCAGCGTGCGGGCAGCGGCATCGTCCCAGGTGTCGATGATGAGCCCCGGATTGCTCAGATCGACGGTCCTTCCATCGGCAAACAGCAGGGTTTGCAGGTAATTGGTGCCGTTGCCGGCGCCACTGAACCGGTTGGCAACGACGATCCGGTCGGTCTTGCCGTTGAAGCGGACATGCAGGTCGTTGCCGTAACGCTCGAACCGCAGATCGTCGCTGCTGTAGCCTTCACCGAAGGACAGCGTGTCGTTGCCGCCGCCGCCGGTCACCGTGTCGGCGCCGCCCTGGTAAAGCACGAGGTCGTCGCCAGCCCCGGTGACGATCCAGTTGGCGCCGGCACCGCCGGCCAGCGTGTCGTTGCCGTCCTCGCCGTAAAGCGTATCGGCATCGTCCCCGCCGGACAGGATGTCCGCACCGGCACCGCCATACAGCGTGTCGACCCCCGCCCCGCCCAGCAGGCTGTCGTCGCCGGCGTCGCCATACAGAATATCGTTACCGTCATCGCCATTCAGAGTGTCGTTGCCGCCGCCGCCATACAATGTGTCGATACCGGCACCGCCAGACAGGCTGTCCCTGCCCTCATCGCCCTTGATGGAATCGTTCCCGGCATTCCCCTCGATCAGGTCGTCGCCGTCGCCGCCATAGAGCGCATCGTTGGCGGCACCGCCATACAGCGTGTCGTTGCCCGCCTCGCCATAAGCACTGTCGCCGCTGGCGGTATCGTCCCGGCTGTCGATCAGGTCGTCGCCATCGCCGCCGTAAAGGGCATCGACGCCGGTGCCGCCATACAGCGTGTCGTTGCCGCCATAGCCATAGATCGCGTCGGTGCCGCCGTTGCCACGGATCACATCGCCAGCATTGTAGCCTTCCAGCACATGCCCAACGTCGCTGTCGCGCGTGGCGATGAACAGGTCGGTTCTGGACAGATCCACCGTTCCGCCATCGGCGAAGCGCAGGGTCTGCACATAGTTCGCCCCCTCGCCATTGCCGTTGAAGCGGTTGGCGACGACGATCCGCTTGCCGAGATCGTCGAAGACCAGATGGAGATCCTTGCCGAACCGTTCCAACCGCAGGTCGGACTGGCTGTAGCCTTCGCCGAAGACCAGCTCGTCATTGCCGCCGCCGCCCACCACGGTGTCTGCGCCGCCTTCATAGACGATGCGGTCGTTGCCGGCACCGCCGTCGATGGAATTGGCGCCGACGCCACCCAACAGCGTGTCGTTGCCGGCACCGCCGTACAGCGTATCGTTGTCTGCGCCGCCGGACAGGCTGTCGTCGCCGTCGCCGCCTTCGAAATAATCGGCACCGGCACCACCGTCCAACCGGTCGGCGCCCGTTCCGCCATACAGCGCATCGTTGCCGTCTCCGCCGATCAGCAGGTCGTCGCCGGCGTAGCCGTACAGGGTGTCGTTGCCGCCGGCACCGTCGATGGTGTCGTTGGCCCTGTAGCCGTAAATGGTTTCCGCGGTCGACTGCCCATAGGTTTCCATCACGATGGTCTGGGCGGACAGGTCGACGGTGCTTCCATCGGCGAACGTCACGGTCTGCACGAAATTCGCACCGTCGCCCTCGCCGCTGAACCGGCCGGCCAGGACGATGCGGTCGCCGGTATCGCGGAAGTTCAAGTGCAGGTCGGTGCCGATGCGCGAGAGGTACATCCGGTCCCGGCTCAGTCCCGCACCCAGCAGCAGCACATCGTTGCCGCCGCCGCCGGTGATGCTGTCCACACCGTCACTGGAGGTGAAGCGGATCACGTCGTCGCCGGCCCCGCCGTCGATGGTGTCGTTGCCGGTCCCGCCGTCCAGCGTATCGTTGCCCGCCTGACCGTAGAGGTAATCGGCACCGGCGCCACCGAACATGGAATCGGCGCCGTCCTCGCCATAGAGATAGTCGGTGCCGCCGCCACCGTCGATCAGGTCGTCCCCCGCCCCGCCATAGGCCACGTCGACCCCGCCACCGCCATAGATGGTGTCGTTGCCGCTGCCGCCATAGGATACGTCATTGATCCCACCGGCGCTCGGATCGTCACGATTGTCGATCAGGTCGTCGCCGGCACCACCGTGCATCTCGTCGGAACCGGAACCGCCCAGGATGGTGTCGTTGCCCGCACCGCCGAGGATGGTGTCGTTGCCGCTGTCTCCCGACAGCCTGTCATCGCCCAGACCGCCGCCCAGCGCATCGTTGCCGTCGCCGCCGGTCAGGGAATCGTTGCCGGTGGGTTCATTGGCCGATAGCGGCGGCGCGGCGGACCCGACACCCCACGTATAGCTGAAGCCCTCGGAAATCCAGCGAATGGGCGTGGTTCCATCCGGATAGTACACGCCGTCGGTGCCAGGGAAAGGCACGCCGTTGATCTCGATCCCGGCGACATAGACCCAAGCTCTGTCCTGAGGATTGTTGCCGGACTCACGGGCAACGGAAATCGTAAGATTGGAGACGACGGACCGGTCCCGAAGCGTAAACACGAAATCGGAGACCTGACCTATGAACGGTCCGTCCGAGTAGGAGTAGGGAACAGTAATTCTTTGATAAAGAATTGCCGTTCCGTCGATAGAGATCGTTGTCAGCGGCCATTTCTGCATGTAGTGCGCACCCATTCGGATGCGGACGAGAACCACCTCGTTTCCCGTCGACGAAATCTCGTCGCCCCACAGGCGATCCTCGCCGCTTCCACCGGAAACGCTGTCGTCGCCAGCGCCGCCATAGGCGAGATCGTTGCCGTCCCCACCATCGACGACATCCTGGCCGGCACCGCCATGCAGATCGTCGTTGCCGGTTCCACCGGTCAGCGTGTCGTTGCCGCTATAGCCGTAGATCGCATCGTTGCCGCCCTGCCCATCGATGCTGTCATCGACGTTGTAGCCCTCCAGCTTCTCGCCTCCCGCCCCGCCGGTCGTCTGGATCACCAGATCCTTGCGGGTCAAATCCTCCAGCGATCCGTCGGCGAAGCGCAGGGTCTGGGTATAGGCGGCACCGTCGGCGGCACCGTTGAAGCGGTCCTTCACGACGATCTGGTCGGTGCGGCCGGTGAAGCGCACATAGAGATCGTTGCCGAAGCGGGAGAAATAGAGCGCAGCCCTGTCGAAGGACGCATCCAGTTCGACGACGTCGTTGCCGCCGGTGTTGTAGACGATGTCCTGACCGCCATCGAAGCGGATGACGTTGTTCCCGGTTCCGCCGTAAAGCGTGTTGTTGCCGGCCCCGCCGATCAGCGTGTCGTCACCGGCGTCGCCATAGAGCGTGTCGTCCCCTTCCCCGCCATCCAGCGTATCGAGCCCGTCTCCGCCTTCCAGGCGGTCGGCACCGACCCCACCGCTCAACGTATCGTCGCCCGACCCGCCATAGAGCTGGTCGTTGCCGGCTCCACCCTCCAGCGTGTCGTTCCCGCCATAGCCGTAGATGCTGTCGTTGCCCTCGACGCCCTGGATCAGGTCGCCGACATTGTAGCCCTCCAGCTTTTCGGAACCGGCGGTCGCCAGCGTCTCCAGCGTCAGCGTCGGGTCGGTCAGGTCCGCCCGCTGCCCGTCGGCGAACAGCAGGGTCTGGACATAGCTCGCCCCGTCGCCCGCGCCGTTGAAGCGGTTCTTCAGCACGATCTCGTCGGCCGCGCCGCGGAAGCGCAGATAGAGGTCGTTGCCGAAGCGGGCGTAATACAGGTCCTCCCGCCGCAGGCCGCTGCGGATTTCCAGGACGTCGTTGCCGCCCTCGTTGGTGATGGTGTCCCGGCCGCCGGCATGGCGGATCACGTCGTCGCCCAGGCCGGTCAGGATGGTGTTGGTTCCCGTCCCGCCTTCCAGCGTGTCGGCGCCATCGCCGCCCTGGATACTGTCGTCACCGGTATCGCCCGACAGGCTGTCGTCGCCGGCCCCGCCGGACAGCGTGTCGTTGCCGGCCCCGCCGAACAGCGTGTCGTTGCCGGCATTGCCCTCCAGCCAATCGTTGCCGGCGTTGCCCTCCAGCCGGTCATCGCCATCCCCGCCGGAGAAGGTCTCGGCCGCGTCGCCGCCGAGGATGGTGTCGTTGCCCGCCTCGCCATAGGCGACGTTCAGCGACGCCCCGGTGCCGGTATCGTCCCGGTTGTCGATCAGGTCGTTGCTGTCGCCGCCATAGAGCTGGTCGGCTCCCACGCCGCCGATCAGGGTGTCATCGCCGACCCCGCCGGTCAGGCTGTCGTTGCCGTCGCCGCCTTGCAGCAGGTCGTCGCCATCGTCGCCGTTCAGCCGGTCGTCACCGGCACCGCCGATCAGCGTGTCGTCACCCGACCCGCCGTAGATCTGGTCGTTGCCGGTCCCGCCATCCAGCGTGTCGTTTCCGCCATAGCCATAGATCGTGTCGTTGCCGCCGACGCCCTGGATCAGATCGCCGACATTGTAGCCCTCCAGCTTTTCGGAACCGGCGGTCGCCAGCGTCTCCAGCGTCAGCGTCGGGTCGGTCAGGTCCGCCCGCTGCCCATCGGCGAACAGCAGGGTCTGGACATAGCTCGCCCCGTCGCCCGCGCCGTTGAAGCGGTTCTTCAGCACGATCTCGTCGGCCGCGCCGCGGAAGCGCAGATAGAGGTCGTTGCCGAAGCGGGCGTAATACAGGTCCTCCCGCCGCAGGCCGCTGCGGATTTCCAGGACGTCATTGCCACCCTCGTTGGTGATGGTGTCCCGGCCGCCGGCATGGCGGATCACGTCGTCGCCCAGACCGGTCAGGATGGTGTTGGCCCCCGTCCCGCCTTCCAACGTGTCGGCGCCGTCGCCGCCCGAAAGGAGGTCGTCGCCGTCGCCACCCTGCAGGCTGTCGTTGCCGGCATCGCCGTACAGCGTGTCGTTGCCGGCGTCGCCGGACAGGCGGTCGTCGCCCTCACCGCCTTCCATGTAGTCGGTCCCGGCCCCGCCGACGATCAGGTCGTTGCCCGCACCGCCATAATGGAGATCGGCATCGTCGCCGCCCTCCAGCGTGTCGTCACCGTCGCCACCTTCGAGCCGGTCGGCCCCGGCACCGCCGAGCAGCCGGTCGTTGCCGGTGCCGCCGAGCAGAACGTCGTTGCCGGCCCCGCCATCGAGCAGATCGTCGCCGCCATAACCGAGGATGGTGTCGGTGCCGCCAAGGCCGCTGATGGTGTCGTTGGCGTTGTAGCCTTCCAGCGTCTCGTTGAACTCGTTCGCCACCGTTTCCAGCACCAGCGCGGGATCGGACAGGTCGGCCCGGTCGCCGTTGGCGAACAGCACGGTCTGGACATAGCTCGCGCCGTCGCCGGCCTTGTCGAAGCGTCCGGTCAGAACCACCTCGTCGCTTCGGTTGCGGAAACGCAGATACAGGTCGTTGCCGAAGCGGGCGTAATACATGTCGGCCCGCGTCAGCCCGCCACCGATCTCCAGCGTGTCGGCGCCGGCTTCATTGGTGATGGTCTCGCGCCCGCCGTCGAAGCGGATCGTGTCGTCGCCGGCTCCGGTGAACAGCCTGTCGGTGCCGCCGCCACCAATCAGCGTGTCGTCGCCATCGCCGGCCAGCAGGCTGTCGTCGCCGTCGCCACCCTCCAGCAGGTCGTTGCCGGCCCCGCCGTCCAGCGTGTCGGCCCCCGCCCCGCCGGACAGGCCGTCATTGCCGTCGCCCCCCGAAAGGAAGTCGGCGCCGTCGCCGCCGGACAGGATATCGGTTCCCTCATCGCCATAGATGCTGTCGTTGCCGCCGCCGCCCTCGATGCTGTCGTCGCCGGTTCCACCGGACAGGGCGTCAGAGCCACCGCCGCCGAGGATGGTGTCGTTGCCGGCCTCGCCGTAGGAGCGGTCGAAACGGCCATCGGTACCGGAATCGCCGCGGCTATCGATCAGGTCGTTGCCGTCGCCGCCATACATCACCTCCCAGCCGGTATCGCCAATCAGCGTATCGTCGCCGCCATAGCCGAAGATGGTGTCGTCGCCGCCCCGACTGTTGATCCAGTCGCCGACATTGTAGCCTTGCAAATACTCGCTGGCATTGGTCGCATCGGTCTCCAGCGCGATGTCTGTGCGGGTCAGGTCGAAACCGGTGCCGTCGGCAAAGACCAGCCGCTCCACAAAGGACGCGCCATCGCCCGCCCCGTTGAAGCGGCCGGTGACAATGATCTCGTCGGTGGACCGCCCGCGGAAGCGGATGTGGAGGTCGTTGCCGAAACGGGCGAAATAGAGATCGCCGCGGCCGATGCCAGGACCGAACTCGATGCGGTCGAACCCGGCAGCATCGATGATGGTGTCTCGCCCGTCGCCGATGCGGTAGACATAGACGTCGTTGCCGCCGCCGGCACGGATGGAGTCGGCACCGGTCCCGCCGTCGATGGTGTCATCACCGTCCTCGCCGTCGATGCTGTCGTTGCCGCCGCCGCCCGACAGGCTGTCGTCGCCGATGTCGCCGAAGATGATATCGGAACCGCCGCCGCCCAGGACGGTGTCGTTGCCGTCGCGGCCCTGGATCACATCGCTCGCGCCGTCGGTGCCGGGGTCGTCGCGGCCGTCGATCAGATCGTCGCCGGTACCGCCATCGATGGAATCCGATCCGGTGCCGCCGATCAGCGTGTCGTTGCCGGCATAGCCGAGGATCGTGTCGTTGCCGGCCGTCCCCTCGATCCGGTCGCCGACATTGTAGCCCTGCAGATACTCCGCGGCCGCGGTCGCCACCGTCTCCAGCGCGATGTCGGTGCGGGTCAGATCGAAGCCGGTGCCGTCGGCGAAGGCCAGCCGCTCCACGAAGGACGCGCCGTCGCCCGCCATGTCGAAGCGTCCGGTCACCACGATCTCGTCGGTCGGCCGCCCGCGGAAGCGGATGTAGAGGTCGTTGCCGAACCGCGCGAAATAGAGATCGCCGCGGCCGATGCCGGGACCGAACTCGATGCGGTCGAGCCCGGCGCTGTCCAGGATGTAATCGCGCCCGTCGCCGATGCGGTAGACATAGACGTCGTTGCCAGCCCCGCCGTCCAGCGTGTCGTTGCCGATGCCGCCGATCAGCGTGTCGTTGCCGCCGCCGCCGCTCAGCCGGTCATCGCCGTCCTGTCCCAGCAGCAGGTCGTCGGTCGCCGCCCCGGTCAGCAGGTCGCCGCCGGTGCCGCCCAGCATCGCCAGTTCGCCCAGCGGCATGGTGGTGCCGTCCGAGAAGGTCAGCCCGGCCAGCCCGCTCGTGCCGTCGCTGGCCGAGAAATGGTTGACGATGCGGATCTGCCGGCCGGTGGCACGGACCTGCACGATCAGGTCGCCGCCGGACCGCGTCAGCACGACGTCCTTCCAGTCCAGCCCATCGGGCAGGCCCACCGTGTCGCCGCTGCCGGGGAAGACGATCAGGTCGGTGTCGATGCTGCCGAAGCGGAAGACCGACGGGCCGTCGCCGCCGATATAGACGTTGCCGGCCCCCAGCACCCACGGAATCCCGGCCGCGAAGTTGATCTCATCGAGCTGGTTCAGGAAATGGTTGACCACCAGCACGTTGACCGTGCCGTCGGCCGAGACGATGCGCAGATCGTCATGCTCGCGCACCAGACGCAGGTTGGCCGGCGGGATGCCGGCGCCGAAGACCAGCCGGTTATCCCCGCCCGCCGGGTGGATCGTCACCGGGCCGCTGCCGGAACCGACGCTGAAGCTGTTGTTGCCGCGGCTGCCGATCAGGATGCCGTTGCCGGCAACCGCCCAGCTCTGGCCGTCGTCATAACGGACAGTGGACAGGCCGGACCCGCTGCCCGCCAGCCCGGTGGGGCCGAAATGGTTGACCACCGTCAGGTCGACGCTGCCGTCGTCGGTGAAGATGTGCAGGTTGACGCCGTCGCGCTCCATCCGCACCAGCGCCGGGTCGATGCCAGGACCGAAATACAGCCGGTCGCTGCCGCCGCCGGGGAAGAGGTAGCGCTGGCCCTGGCCAGGCAGGATGGTGAAGTCGTCGGTTCCCTGCTGGCCGAACATCACGCTGTCGCCCTGCAGGTTGAGCGTCACGCCGCCGGAGAAGGTGATGGCGTCCAACCCGCGCGCCAGCCCATCGGTGGGAGCGGTGAAGTGGTTGACGACGCGCACGACGCGCCCGCTGCCGATGAAGGCGACCACCAGATCGACGCCGTCCTGCCGCAGAGTCACGTCGCCGGGGGAAACATCCGGCCCGAAGACGATCTGGCTGCCGCCGCCCCCGGCATGGACGATTTGGGTGGCCGGACCGGTCTTGCCGATGGTGAAGCGGTCGCCGCCCCCGCCGCCTATCAGCGTGTAGGGCGAATACAGGTCGAACACCCGCCCGTCGGAGAAGTCCAGCTGGCCGACACCGCCGAAATAGTTGAGGACGGTCACCACCTGCTGCGTGCGGTCGATGAAGACCTGCAGGTCGGACCCGGTGCGGATCAGCCGCACCTCCGTGCTGTCGATGTCCTCGAACACCACGCGGTCGCCGCCTTCGGCATAGATGGTCTTCGATCCGCTGTCTTCGCCGATCAGGAAGACCGTTCCGCCCTGGCCGCCGATCAGCAGATTGTCGCCGGTCAGCGGCAGCACCGAACCGTCGGGGCGCGTCAGCGAGTCCATCGGCGTGCCGGCGAAATGGTTGACGATGGTCAGCGCGTCCGCCGTGCCGTCGATGGTGATGCGCAGATTGTCGCCGATGCGCGCCACCCGGATCTTGGATCCGTCCACCGTGTCGACGAAGCGCAGGGTGTCGTCGCCGGCACTGTCGGGATAGACGATCACGTCGCCCATGCCGCGCTGGATCACGAACTGGTCGTGGCCGGTGCCGCCGATCAGCACCTTGCCGCCCTGGATGTTCCAGGTGGTGCCGTTGTTGAAGACCAGATCGCCGATGCCGTTCATGGCGAAATGGTTGACGATGACCATCTCGTTCGGTTGGCCGACGATGGTCAGGTGCAGGTCGTTGCCGACGCGCACGATGCGGGTCTTGCCCGGATCGGCGTCGATGGCCAGATGCTGGCCGGCCGCGCCGGGATAGATGTACATCGGCCCGGCGGGAATCGTTTCCGCCCCGCCGCCGCTGATGAAGACGTTGGTGCCGATGATCGGCCAGACGACACCGCCGGGGAAGACGATCTCGGGAATCGCCACCACGCCGCCGGTGGCGAACTGGTTGACGATGGTCATGCTGTCGGCACCGGCGGTGACGCGCAGATCGTTGCCGACACGGGTCAGGCGGACGGTGGACGGGTCGATGCCGGGCGCCACCTCGATGCGGTCGCCACCGCCCTGCCCGCCGCCGCCATAGACGACGACGGCGCCGGAGCCGGGCGACAGCAGGAACCGGTCGGCACCGTCGGTGCCGATGCGGGCGCCGGGACCGCCGACCGTCCAGATCTTGCCGTCGGCGAAGGCGATGTCGCGCGCCTCGTTGCCCAGGAAATGGTTCAGCACCTTGACCGTGTCGCTGCCGTCGCGCATGACGATCTCAAGGTCGTCGCCGACCCGGCGCACCAGCGTGTCCAGGCTGTCGAAGCCGGTCCCCAGCCGCAGGCGGTCACTGCCGCCACCGGGGTAGAGCGACACATGGCCGATGCCCGGTGCGGCGGTGAAGGTGTCGGTGGCGCTGGTTCCGACCATGATGCTGGCGCCCCAGATGTTCCACGTGTCGCCGTCGATGAAGCGCAGCGTGTGCACGCCGCCGCTCGCCCCGCCGGAGAAGTGGTTCAGCACGGTCAGCTTGTCCGGCAGCGTGCGCAGGCCGATCACCAGATCGTCACCCACCCGCTGCATGGTCACGCTCGCCTTGTCGATGCCGGGACCGATGACGATCTGGTCGTTGCCGCCACCGGGCAGGATCGACTTGGAACCGCCGCCGACCGTCAGGGTGTAGCTGTCGTCGCCGGCCCCGCCGATCAGCAGGGCGGGATCGGACAGGTTCCAGAAGCGTCCGCCGGCATAGACGTTCTCAAGCAGCGACGCCCCCCAGCCGGTGGCGAAATGGTTCAGCACGGTGACCTTGTCCGTCGAACCCTTCACCGAAATGACCAGATCGTCGCCTTGGCGCGTGAAGCCCAGCCTGTCGGCGCCGATGGCGGATGCGACGTTCAGCGTGTCGATGCCCTTGCCGGCGAACAGCGTGACGGCCCCGTCGCCCGGCTTGAAGGCGAACACGTCGGTGGTGTCGCCGCCCATGCGGAATCCGGCCCCGCCGTCCAGCGGCCACACCGTCCCGTCGGCGAAGGTCAGGCTGCGCAGCACGCCGTTGCCGGCGCCCGCGTCGTTGAAGTGGTTGAGCACCACAACCCGGTCGTCGGCGTTGCCGATCTGGATGACCAGCTTGTCGCCATCCCGGTGCAGCGCCACCTGCGACGGGACGATGCCGGCGCCCAGCACCAGCCCGTCGTGGCCGCCGCCGGTCGCGAGCACGCGCTCGCCCAGCCCCGCCGCCACCTCCACCCGCTCGTCGGCGGCGGTGCCGGCGATCAGGCGGGTGTTGTCGATGGACCATTCGGTTCCATCGCCGAAGCGGATGGTCCGATAGCCGTCGGCATTGCCGTCGAACTGCTGCTTGATCAACCAGGACGCGCCGCTGCCGTCATAGGAGACGCGCAGGTCGTCGCCCTCGCGGGTCAGCCGCATGCGGTCGGGGTCGATGTTCGACGCGAAGGCGATGGTGTCGGCACCGGCGCTGCCGTAGAGAATCGTCTGCCCGCCATCGAGCCCGAAGACCATGCGGTCGTCGCCGCTGCTGCCGATGCGGATGTCGTTGCCGCGCACGCGCCAGCGGCTGCCGTCGGCCAGTTCGATCGCCTCCACCCCGCCATTGCCGGCCCCGGCCAGCGCCTCGGCCGAGAAATGGTTGAACAGCAGGAGCGAGCGGTCGGTCCCGACGATGCGGATCTCCAGGTCGTCGCCCTTGCGCGACAGGCGCAGATCGTCGGCGCTCACGTCGGCGCCGAAGCGGATGACGTTCACACCGGCATCGGCATGCAGGCTGTGGCTGGCGAAGCCGGGCTCGATGGCGACGGTGTCGTCGCCGGTGCTGCCCAGCAGCAGGTCATCGCCCCACACCGGCCAGACCACACCGTCGGCGAACTGGATCTGGCGGACGCTGCCGTCCCCCGCTCCGGCGGCACCATTCGGGGCGAAATGCCCCATGATGGTGATGCGGTCGCGGGCATAGCCATCCTCCCCGGCCGGGCCGCCCTGCGCGTCGAACAGGATGTGCAGGTCGTCGTCGATCCGCACCAGATGCGCGATCTCATGCCGGAAGCCGGAACCGAGCCGCACCGTGTCGTTGCCGCCCTCGCCGAACACCACCACATGGCCGGCGCCCGACGGCGCGGTCAGGACATCGTCCCCCGCGGTGCCGGTGACCACGAGGTCGCCGAACATCCGCACGCCGTCCTGCACATAGACCGTGGTCGCACCGCGGCTGTACAGGTTGTACAGCACGGAACCGACGGTCTGGCTGCCGCCGCGGCGCCAGCCGGACTCCTTGAAGGTCACCAGATCGTTGCGGTCGCCGGTGACGTAGAGCGGCGCCCCGCCGGTGTCGGCGACGATGCCCTGCTCGTTCAGGATCAGGGTCTGGCGGCCCGGATGGCCGAGATCGATCATCTCGACGCCATGGACGCCGCCGGCGTCGGCGCCGGTCACCACCAGCCGCTCGCCCTCGAAGCGCAGGGTGTCGAAGCCGCTGCCGCCGTCGATGCCGGCGAAGCCGTCGTCCAGCACCCGCAGCGTGTCGTCACCCGCCCCGCCGGACAGGCTGTCGGCACCGCCGCGGCCGTCCAGATAGTTGGCGGCACCGTCGCCGGTCAGGCTGTCGGCAAGGCCGGTGCCGATCAGATTCTCCACCCCGTCGAGCCGGTCGCCCTCGGCATGGCCGCCGCGGCCGATGCCGGTGGCGAGGTTGACCGACACCGCGGCATCCGACGCCGAATAGTCGGCGGTGTCGATCCCCGCCCCGCCGCTCAGGCTGTCGGCACCGATCCCGCCGATCAGCGTGTCGTTGCCGCTGCCGCCGCGCAGGCGGTTGGCGCCGGCATCGCCGGTCAGCCGGTCGTCGGCGGCGGAGCCGGTCAAATTCTCGATCCCCGACAGCACGTCGCCGGTGGCGTCGCCGCCGGTTGCCGTTCCATCGGCAAGGCTGACCGTCACCCCGGCGGCAGACCCGGTGTAGTCAGCGGTGTCCGATCCGGCCCCGCCGATCAGCGTGTCGGCACCGGCGCCGCCGCGCAGGGTGTTGTCCTGCGCATCGCCGGTCAGCAGGTCGGCGCGGGTCGAACCGAACAGGTTCTCGACCCCGATCAGCACATCCCCCTCCGCCGTGCCGCCAAGCCCGGTGCCCACCGACAGATCGATGATCACCGCCGCGCCGGACGCCGAATAGTCGGCGGTGTCGCTGCCGGCCCCGCCGATCAGCGTGTCGGCCCCCGCCCCGCCCACCAGCGTGTCGTTGCCGCCGGCACCATCCAGGACGTTGGCCCTGCCGTCGCCGGTCAGCCGGTCCCCGAAGGCGGAGCCGGTCAGGTTTTCGATCCCGCTCAGCCGGTCGCCCTGGGCGTCGCCGCCGCTGCCGGTGCCGCTGGCCAGACTGACGCTCACCGCGGCGGCGGAGGACAGATACTCCGCGGTGTCGATGCCGTCGCCGCCGATCAGCGTATCCGCACCGCCCAGCCCGGCGAGCGTGTCGTTGCCGCCGCGCCCGTCGAGCCAGTTGGCGCTCGCATCGCCGGTCAGCCGGTCGTCATGGTCGGAGCCGGACAGGTTCTCGATACCAGACAGCACGTCGCCCTCGGCATCGCCGCCCGAACCGTTGCCGCCGGTCAGGTTGACCGTGACGCCATCCGCGGAGGCCGCATAATCGGCGCTGTCGATGCCGTCGCCGCCGATCATCGTGTCGGCTCCGGCACCGCCGGACAGCCAGTCGTCCCCGGCGGCGCCATCCAGCCGGTTGGCGCCGGCATCGCCGGTCAGCCGGTCGGTGCCGACCGAGCCGATGACATTCTCGATGCCGGACAGCAGGTCGCCTTCTGCATCGCCGCCGGTCCCGGTGCCCGCCGCCAGATCGACGGCGACAGCGCCGGAGGATGCGGCATAGTCGGCGGTGTCCGTCCCCTCGCCGCCGAGCAGCGTGTCGGCACCGGCGCCACCGGCCAGCAGATCGTCGCCCGTTCCGCCGTCGAGCAGGTTCGCGCCACTGTTACCGGTCAGCGTGTCGTCATGGTCGGAACCGGTCAGGTTCTCGATGCCGGACAGCACGTCGCCCTCGGCATCGCCGCCCAGGCCGCTGCCGTTGGACAGATCCACCGCCACGCCCGCATCGGAGGCGGAATAGTCGGCAAGGTCGATGCCATCGCCACCGATCAGCGTGTCCGCACCGCCCAATCCGGCAAGCGTGTCGTCACCGTCGGCACCGTCGAGACGGTTGACGCCGTCATCGCCGGTCAGCCGGTCGCCGAAGGCGCTGCCGGTCAGATTCTCGATGCCGGACAGCCGGTCGCCGTCCGCGTCGCCGCCAATGCCGGTGCCGCTCGACAGATCGACGGTCACGCCGTCGGCCGATGCCGAATAGTCGGCAAGGTCGACGCCCTCGCCACCGATCAGCGTGTCGGCACCGCCAAGTCCGATCAGCGTGTCGTTGCCGCCGCGGCCGTCGAGCAGGTTGCCGTTGGCATCGCCCACCAGCAGATCGTCGTGATCCGAGCCGGTCAGGTTCTCGATGTCCGACAGAACGTCACCCTCGGCATCGCCGCCGGCCGCCGTGCCCGCCGCCAGATCGACGGACACCCCGGCGGCCGAAGCCGAGTAATCGGCGGTGTCGATGCCGGCGCCGCCGATCAGGCTGTCGCCGCCGCCGGCACCCGCCAGCGTGTCGTCCCCGGCACCGCCATCCAGAACATTCGCCCCGCCGTCGCCGGTCAGCCGGTCATCCTGGGCTGAGCCGGTGAGATTCTCGATGCCCGACAGGACATCGCCTTCGGCATCGCCACCCAGGCCGGTGCCGGCCGCGAGATCGACCGTCACGCCGGCTTCGGACGCGGAATAGTCCGCAGTGTCGGTCCCCTCGCCGCCGATCAGCGTATCGGCGCCGCCGGCCCCTGCCAGCAGATCGTCACCGTCACCGCCCTCCAGGCGGTTGGCGGCAGCGTCGCCGGTCAACCGGTCGTCATGGGCGGAGCCGACGACAGTCTCGATGCCGGTCAACCGGTCGCCCTCGGCATCGCCGCCGGCACCCGTGCCGGCCGCCAGATCGACGGTCACGCCCGCCCCGGACGCCGCATAGGTGGCGGTGTCGATGCCGTCCCCGCCGTCGAGCCGGTCGGCACCGCTGCCGCCGTCCAGCAGATCGTCCCCCGCCCCACCCGACAGGCTGTCGTCCCCGGCCCCGCCGGACAGGCTGTTGTCGCCGCCGTCGCCGGCCAGCGTGTCGGCACCGCCACCGGCCAGAATGGTCTCGATGCCCGACACGCGGTCGGCCATCCAGCCGCCGTGGCGCACCTCGCCGGTCGCAAGATCGATGGAGATCGCGCCGGTCTCGGCAGAGTAATCGGCGATGTCGATGCCGTCGCCGCCGTCGAGGACATCGTTGCCGCCGCCCCCCTTCAGCACGTCGTTGCCGGCGCCGCCCAGCAGGGTGTCGGCACCCAGCCCGCCGACCAGCGTATCGTCGCCGTCGCCGCCGTCCAGCCAATCGCCGTTGTAATCGGCGCCCACCGTCAGCCGGTCGTTGCCGGCCCCGCCGATCAGCGTGTCGCTGCCGAGGCCGCCGTCCAGCGTGTCGTTGCCAGCACCGCCGTCGAAGCGGTCGTCGCTCCACACGCCGTCGCCGTCGCTGACCAGATCGTCGCCGTCGCCGGCCAGCACGATGTCGCGGCCACCACCGCCGATGATGGTGTCGTTGCCGTTGCCGCCGTCGATGCTGTCATCGTTCTCACCGCCGTCGATGCTGTCGTTGCCGGCACCGCCGCTGATGATGTCGGCCCCGGTGCCGCCGCGGATGACATCGTCGCCGCTGCCGCCGTCCAGCGTGTCGCTCACGTCGCCGCCCAGCAGCGTGTCGTTGCCGCTGCCGCCATAGAGCCGGTTGGCGTCGGTGCCGCCATCCAGCAGATCGTCGCC
Source organism: Azospirillum sp. A23 (assembly GCF_042938965.1). NCBI lineage: Bacteria > Pseudomonadati > Pseudomonadota > Alphaproteobacteria > Rhodospirillales > Azospirillaceae > Azospirillum > Azospirillum sp. A23. Next base: position 796,204 of record NZ_CP170666.1, read on the forward strand.
CATGCCGCCATAAAGCAGGTCGGCGCCGCTGCCTCCGTACAGGCTGTCGTTGCCGGTCCCGCCGTCGAGCGTGTCGTCCTCGCTGCCGCCGTCCAGCAGATCGTTCCCGGAGCCGCCGAACAGCCGGTCGCTCTGCGATCCGCCGCGCAGCGTGTCGGCACCCGACCCACCGCGCAGGCTGTCCTCGCCCCAATCGCCATTCAGCAGGTCATCGCCGGCCCCGCCCAGCAGCGTGCCGCCCCCACCGCCGCTGCCCAGCGTGTCGTTCCCGGCGCCGCCATCAAGCGTCTCCGCCCGCCAGTCGCCCATCAGCGCGTCGTTGCCGCCGACCTGCGCCTCGCCAGCCTCAAACGCCTGTTCGTCGGCCGGCGACAGCCCGTCGATGTCGGCGGCCCCGTCGTTCCGGGCCGCGGTGACGCCGATGTGGAAGACCCGCTCGGTGCTGAGTCCCCCGGCATCGGTGACGCGGACGGTCACCGCATGGGCGGGAACCTGCGCATAGTCGAGCTCCGCCCCGGCGGCGACGGACAACACCCCGGTAGCCGCGTCGATCACGAAGCGCCCGCCGGCATCGTTGGTCAGGCTGTAGGACAGCGCGTCGCCGTCCGGGTCGCTGCCGCGGGCGGTGCCGACGACGGTCCCGGCCGATGCATGTTCGGCGATGGCAGCCCCGTCGAGCGTCACGCCGGTCGGGGCGTCGTTGACGCCGGCCAGCGTGACGGTGACGGTCTGGCTGGTCACCCCGCCCCGGCCGTCGGCCACATCGATGCGGAAGCTGTCGGTGCCGGCATAATCGGCATCGGGCCGGTAGGTGAAGCGGCCGTCGGCCTCCAGCACCAGCCGGCCATGGCCCGGTCCGGCACCGACGCCATAGGTCAGCGCGTCGCCGTCGGGATCGACCGCGCCGACCGACCCGGTGACCGGCATATCCTCCATCCCGCTCAATGCCTGATCGGCGGCGACCGGGGCCCGGTTGGGGGCCGCGACGACCATGCCGGCCAGATCGGCGACCGCCACCGGCCGGCCGTCCACCGTTACCTCGAGCGCGTTCCAGTTGTTGGCGACAAGCCGGATCGCCTGACCGGTGAAGCTCTGGCCGTCATCGCCATGGCGCCTGATGAAGTCCGCCAACTGGACGAGGTCGGCCGCGACGGCGGCGGTCACCTGACCGGCGGTCAGCGCCACGCGCAGCCGGTCATAGCCGGCACCGCCGTCCAGCGTGTCGTTGCCCGCCTGATCAGACAGGACATGGTCCAGCAGATCGTCGCCGCCGCCAGCCCGGACGAGGTCGGTCCCGGCACCGTCGGCCAGCCGGTCGGCGCCCATCCCGCCGGTCAACGTGTCGTCGCCGTCGCCGCCGTCCAGCCAATCGCCGCTGTAATCGTCACCGACGGTCAGCCGGTCGTTGCCCGCCCCGCCGATCAGGGTGTCGCTGCCGTATCCCCCCTCCAGCGTGTCGTTGCCGGCACCGCCGTCGAAGCGGTCGTCGCTCCACACCCCGGCGCCGTCCGTCACCAGATCGTCGCCGTCGCCGGCAGTCACCACGTCACGGCCGCCGCCCCCGACGATGGTGTCGTTGCCGCTGCCGCCGTCGATGCTGTCGTCGTTCTCCCCGCCGTCGATGCTGTCGGCACCGTCGCCGCCCCGGATCAGGTCGTTGCCGGTCCCGCCGGAGATCACGTCGTTGCCGGCGCCGCCATCCAGCGTGTCGTTGTTGCTGCCGCCGAGCAGCGTGTCGTTGCCGGCACCGCCGAACAGGCTGTTGTTGCCGGTTCCGCCATCCAGCCGGTCATTGCCGTCGCCGCCGTCCAGCCAATCGTTGCCGTCGCCGCCGATCAGGGTGTCGTTGCCGGCACCGCCGCTCAGCGTGTCGGCGCGCCAGTCACCGGTCAGCAGATCGTCGCCGTCGGTGGTCACGGTGCTGGTCATCGGCTTGTCCTCCGGAAATGTCGGCCCGGTTGCTCCGGGCCTCGCGGCTGGTGGGTCGGATCGGGAGAAAGGGAGTGAGCTTAGGATTTAAGGATTAGGACTTAGGTCTTATCGCTCGCGCATCGCCTCGTGGACGTGCGCGAGCACCGGGGAGAGCAGGTAGTCGAGGACGCGGCGGCGGCCGGTCTTCACCTCCGCCGTCACCGCCATGCCGGGCGCCAGCGCGATGTCCTCGCCGGTCTCGCCGCGGATGGCGGTGCGCTCCAGCGCGATGCGGGCGGAGAATTTGGGGCCGTCCCGCTCGGCCGTGGCCACCGGTTCGGCCGCCCCGGTGCGTGCCGCCGCCCCGTCGGGCGGCAGGATCACGTCATGCGAAACCGACAGGACCGTGCCGGGAAGCAGCCCGTAACGGGTGAAGGGGAAGGCATCGACCTTGATTTCCGCGGGCATGCCGGGATGGAGGAAGCCGATGTCCTTGTTTTCCACCTGCACTTCGACGATCAGGGTGCGGTTCGCCGGCACGATCACCATCAGCGGCTCCGCTGCCGTGACCACGCCGCCGACCGTGTGGACGGCAAGCTGCTGGATCATGCCGCCGACCGGGGCGGTCAGAAGCTGCCGCTCCCGCCGCCGCGCCGCCTTGGTCAGTTCCTGGCGCAAGGCGGCGGCGCGCTTTTCGGCATCGGCGAGATCGGCCATCGCCTTGCCGTCGAACTCCGCGGTCACCCGCCGCCTCTCGTCCGCCAGCCCCTTCAGCGCCGCTTCGGCCTCGGCCTCGCGGTTCTTCGCGGCGACGGCGCCATATTCGACCTCGGCAAGCTCCTTCTCCAGCTCTAGCAGGTCGAAGCGCGGGCTGTAGCCGCGCTGGGACAGGTTCCGCTTGGCCTGCACCTGCTCCCGGATCAGCGGCAGGGTGGCGCCCAGCCGCGCCTTCTCGGCAGCCAAGGCGGCGATTTCCGCCCGGCGCTGGCGTTCCTGGCTGCCGATGGCGTCGAGCGCCGCGTCGCGGGCGGTCAGCTGGTTGACGAGGATCGAGCGCTGGAGCGCCACCAGGGCGGCGTCGGCGGCTGGCGGCGGGTCGAAGCTGCGTCGGTCGGCCAGCCCGGCCCGCAGGCGGGACGCCTCGGTCTCCGCCATCGCCAGTTCCCATTCGGCGCGGCCGGCGTCGGCGGCGCTGTCGGTGGGGTCGAGTTCCAGCAGGACCGCGCCCTGCTCCACCTGCTGCCCCTCGGTGACGCGGATGGCACGGACGATGCCGGGCTCCAGCGTCTGCACCAGCTTGTTGCGGTCGCTGGGAATGAGGCGCCCGCGGGTGACGGCGGTGATGTCGATGTGGCCGATCCAGGCCCAGGCGACGGCGATGACGGCGAAGGCGACGATCAGCAGCGACACCGCCCTGGCGCAGGGCGACGGCGGCGTATCCATCGCCTCCAGCGCAGCCGGCAGGAATTCCAGCTCGTGCCCGCGGCGCGGACGGAGGCGCGGCGGTGCTGGAAGAGGCCTTGAGGGTGGCAGTGGTGGCGATGCGGCCGGAGCATCGGAAGCCGGCGCCGCTTCGGCTGCGCTCTCAGGCGACGCCATGATCGACCTCCGCCTGTCCGCCCGCCTGCATGCGCCATAGCGCCGCATAGCGTCCGCCGAGCCGGATCAGCTCGTCGTGGGTGCCCTGCTCGGCGATCCGCCCCTCCTCCACCGTGACGATGCGGTCGCAGCCGCGCACGGTGGACAGCCGGTGGGCGACGATCAACACTGTGCGGTTGTCGCAGATGCGGCGCATGTTGGCCTGGATCGCCGCCTCGCTCTCGACGTCCAGCGCGCTGGTCGCCTCGTCGAAGATCAGGATGCGCGGATCGGTGGCGAGCGCGCGGGCGATGGCGACGCGCTGGCGCTGTCCGCCCGACAGGCTGGCGCCGCGTTCGCCGATCACCGTGTCGTAGCCTTCCGGTAGGCCCAGGATGAAGCGGTCCGCCCCGGCCAGCCGCGCCGCCTCGACGATCCGCTCCATCGGCATGCCGGGATCGGCCAGCGCGATGTTGTCGCGGATCGACCGGTTGAACAGCACATTCTCCTGGAGAACGACGCCGATCTGCCGCCGCAGCCACGCCACGTCCACCAGCGACAGATCCACGTCGTCGATCAGCACCCGGCCGGATTCCGGGACATAGAGCCGCTGCACCAGCTTGGTCAGCGTGCTTTTCCCCGACCCCGACGAGCCGACGATGCCGACCGTCTCCCCCGCCTCCACCGTCAGGTCGATGCCCTGCAGGGTGGGCGAGGCATCGGGGCGATAGCGGAAGCCGACCCGGTCGAAGCGGATGCGGCCGCGGATGGTGGGCAACGGCAGCCGGCCGGGCTTGGCCGCCGGCTCCGGTGTGGTGTTGAGGATGTCGGCCAGCCGTTCGACGGAGACGCGGGCCTGCTGGAAATCGTTCCACAGCTGGGCCAGCCGCAGCACCGGCGACGACACGCGGCCGGCCAGCATGTTCACCGCCACCAGCGCGCCGATGGTGAGCGCGCCGTCGATCACCTCCTGCGCACCGACATAGAGCAGGGCCGCCATGGTCAGCTTCGACACGAGCTGGACGCCCTGGCCGGCGACCACCCCCAGGCTGGACGCGCGGAAGGCGGCGCCGACATAGGCGGCCAGCCTTTCTTCCCAATGGCGGCGCATCTCCGGTTCGACCGCCATCGCCTTCAGCGTCTCGATGCCGGAGATGCTCTCGACCAGAAAGGCCTGGTTCTCCGCCCCAAGGGCGAATTTGGCCTCCAGCCGCCGCCGCAGGACCGGCGTCACGGCAAGGCTGATCGCCGCATAGACCGGCAGGGACGCCAGCACGATCCCGGTCAGGGCCGGGCTGTACCACCACATCACCGCCAGGAAGACGACCGTGAAGACCAGATCGATGACCAGGGTCAGGGCCGATCCGGTCAGAAAATCGCGGATCCGGTCCAGCTCGCGCACCCGCGCCACGTTGTCGCCGACCCGGCGCGCCTGGAAATAGGGCAGCGGCAGCGCCAGCAGATGGTCGAACAGCCGTGCGCCCAGCGTGACGTCGACCCGGCTGGTGGTGTGCGAGAACAGGTAGCTGCGCAGGCCGCCCAGCACCGTTTCGAACAGCGAGACCACGACGAGGCCGACGACGAGGATGTCCAGCGTGGTCAGGCTGCGGTGGGCCAGCACCTTGTCGACGACGACCTGGAAGAACAGCGGGCTGATCAGCCCGAACACCTGCAGCATGAAGGAGGCGAGCAGGATTTCCGAAAACAGCCGCCGGTATTTCAGCAGCGCCGGCACGAACCAGCCGATTCCGAAACGGACCTGCGCCAGATCCAGCCCGGCCCGGCGCGCCATCAGCACCAGTTCGCCCGCCCAGGCCGGTTCGACCACCGCGCGCGGCAGGGCCAGCGGCTTCGATTCGAGCGGGTCCTGGATCAGCACCCGGTCGCCGTCGATCTTGGCGATGATGAAGTAGCGCCCGTCACGGCGCTTGGCGATGGCAGGCAACGGCGTGGCGGCCAGCCGATCCCAGCTTGTGGTGACGGATCGCGCCTTCAGGCCGAAGCGCTTTGCGGCGCGCAGGATGTCCAGCGTCTCCATCGCCCGGCCACGAACGGCATGATTGTGACGGATCTGCTCCGGATCGGCGGGATGGCCCATCAGGCGCAACATGAAGATAAGGCATGACAATCCGGTGTCCGGAGTCACGCTGTCCTCAACCAGACGCGGCATGCCTCGTTTCCTGATCTGGATACCGGCGCCGGCCCGAATCCGCGGACACGTCATGGGGAACGAACAACTCCGGAGAGATTGCCTGTCCGCTCACCCGATCTGTGCGCGCTTATTCGGCACGGAACGTCTTATTACGAGCGTATGAAACTTTAATACCACCAAATAGCAAAGTGGTTGCGTTGCAATCAAGATAAATTGCTACTGCGATGGCCTGCTCTACCTAAGATGATATTCCCTTAATGGTACTAAGGGAATTTTACTAAAATTGCTCGCAGCGACGCCCCGCCGTGCTTCCGGAAATGAGCCTTGAGCGCCTTATTGGCGCGCGCCTGATTGCGGAGCCTCACTACACTCCGTTGAAAAATCCATTCATGACATGTTTATTCCCGTCGAAACGCGGCAAATTTCTACACTGTTGACCACGCAACAGAATCATGTTCCCATATTTTCTAGTAGATTTATGGAGATAGGGGAGCATCGCCATGCGACAGTCAGGACGCCTCAACCGCCGTGCCTTAGCGGCGGTCGCCGCATCGGTGATGGGGCTGCTGGTGACGTCGGCCATCGCGACGTCCGCGGCTGCCGAAGGGCGCATCCGGATCGCCGAACAATACGGCCTGGGCTATCTGCCGCTGCATGTGCTGCGCCACAACCAGCTGATCGAGAAGCACGGCAAGGCTCTCGGCCTCGACGTGACGGTGGATTGGGTCCAGCTGTCCGGCGGCGCGGCGATGAACGATGCGCTGCTGTCCGGCAGCATCGATCTGGGATCCGCCGGGGTCGGGCCGCTCCTGACCATCTGGGACCGCACCAAGGGCAACGCCAACGTCAAGGCCATCGCGTCGTTGAACGACATGCCGCTGTTCCTGACCACCAACAACCCGAAGGTCAGAACGCTGAAGGACTTCACCGATGCGGACAAGATCGCGCTGCCGGCGGTGAAGGTCGGGGTGCAGGCCCGTGTCCTGCAAATGGCGGTGGAGAAGGAGCTTGGCGCCGGCAAATTCGACGCGCTCGACAAGCTGACCGTGTCGATGCCGCATCCCGACGCCACGGCGGCCCTGCTGTCGGGCAGCGGCGGCATCACTGCCCATATTTCCAGCCCGCCCTTCCAGTACCAGCAGCTGGACGACCCGAAGATCCACAAGGTCGTCAGTTCCTACGACGTGCTGGGCGGCCCGCATAGCTTCAACCTGATCTGGAGCAAGCAGTCCTTCCGCGACGAGAACCCGAAGACCTACCGGGCTTTCCTCGATGCGCTGAAGGAGGCAATGGATCTGATCAACGCCAACCATGACGCGGCGGCGGACGCCTATCTGGCCCAGAACAAGGGCAGCCTGGACAAGGCCTACATCCTGCGCCTGCTGAACGACCCCGACATCCGCTTCACCGTCACGCCCAACCGGACGGAGGCCTTCGCCGATTTCATGCACAAGGTCGGCGCGATCAAGAACAAGCCGGCGTCGTGGAAGGATTACTTCTTCGACGACCTGCATGACGGCACCGGGAGCTGACGCGATGAACGCGCTTACCTACCCGCACAGCATCGACAGCGACGGCCTGTCCGAACGGCCGCTGCTCGACGTCTCCGGCGTCACCCTGCAATACAAGACGCGCCGGCATCTCGTCACCGCCACCTACCGCGTCGATTTCCAGGTGTTCCAGTCCGAACGCTACGTCCTGCTGGGACCGTCGGGCTGCGGAAAATCCTCCCTGCTGAAAGCGGTCGGCGGCTTCCTCCAGCCGGTGGAGGGAGCGATCCGCCTGAACGGCCGCACGGTGACGAAGCCCGGCCCCGACCGCATGATGGTTTTCCAGGAATTCGACCAGCTTCCGCCCTGGAAGACGGTCAAGGAGAACGTCATGTTCCCCCTGCTCGCCAGCGGCAAGGCCAGGCGGCGGGAGGCGGAGGAAAAGGCGCTCGACTGCATCGCCCGGGTGAACCTGACCAAGTTCGCCGAAATCCACCCGCACATGCTGTCGGGCGGCATGAAGCAGCGCGTCGCCATCGCCCGCGCCATGGCGATGGAACCCGACATCCTGCTGATGGACGAGCCCTTCGCGGCGCTCGACGCGCTGACCCGGCGCAAGATGCAGGAGGAGCTGCTGCAACTGTGGGACGACCTGCGCTTCACCGTGCTGTTCGTCACCCATTCCATCGAGGAGGCGCTGGTCGTCGGTTCGCGCATCCTGGTGCTGTCGCCCCATCCGGGACAGGTGAAGGCGGAGGTCAACTGCGACGGCTACGACCATGGCGCCGTCGGCGGCGCCGAGTTCCAGAGCCTTGCCAACCGCATCCACACCATGCTGTTCGCCGAGGATGTCGAAGGCCCCGGCCAATCGACCGGAAAAGGACCGAGCGCATGACCGACCTGTCCTTTTCCCCGCGTCCCCTTCCCCCCAATAGCAGGCGCGAACCGCCGCTGCGCCCGGAATATGAGCGCACCGTCACCGCCACCGGCCCCATCGGCGACGTCGCCCGCCCGCTGTCCCGGTGGGAGCGGCTCGGCAACGTGACCGCGCTGCGCCGGCTGCTGGTCCTGGCGGCGGTCGCGGCGCTGTGGCAGACGGCCGCGGTCTGGCAGAACAACCCGCTGATGTTCCCGACCTTCACCGACACCGCGGCGGCGCTGTGGGACGGCATCCGCCGCGACAATCTGCTGTCGATGGCCTGGACCTCGCTGGCGGTGCTGCTGAAGGGCTATGCGGTGGCGGTGGTGCTGGCCGTGCTGCTGACCACGGTCGCCGTCTCCACCCGCATCGGCAACGACCTGCTGTCGACGCTGACCTCGATGTTCAACCCGCTGCCGGCCATCGCGCTGCTGCCGATCGCCATGCTGTGGTTCGGGTTGGGCGAGGTCAGCCTGATCTTCGTGCTGGTCCATGCCGTGCTGTGGCCGCTGGCGCTGAACACCCATGCCGGCTTCACCTCGGTGTCGGAAACGCTTCGGATGGCCGGGCGGAACTACGGACTGGGGAGCTTTCGTTACGTCGTCACGCTGCTGATCCCGGCGGCCTTCCCGGCGATCCTCACCGGCCTAAAGGTCGGCTGGGCCTTCGCCTGGCGGACGCTGATCGCGGCGGAGCTGGTGTTCGGCGTGTCGTCCGGCAAGGGCGGGCTCGGCTGGTTCATCTTCCAGAACCGCAACGAGCTTTACATCGACAAGGTCTTCGCCGGCCTCGTCACCGTCATTCTGATCGGCCTGCTGGTCGAGAACGTCGTCTTCCGGTGGATCGAGATCCACACGGTCCGCAAATGGGGCATGGTCCGCTAAATGGCTTTCCAAGACATCAACCCGGTGCGCTTCGATTCCAACCTGACGGTCGAGCGCCCGACCTTCGTCACCCATCTTGACTGCGCCTACACCGGCGAGCGGTACGAGGCAGACACAATCCACAACCTGTCGCGCGCCGGCAAGCCGCTGCTGGTCCGCTACGACCTGAACGGCGTGAAGCAGACGCTGACCAAAAGCTCGCTGTCCGAACGCCCGCAGGATCTGTGGCGCTACCGCGAGCTTCTGCCCGTCCGCAAGGTCGAGGACATCGTCAGCCTGGGCGAGGCGGTGACCCCGCTGGTCCCGCTTCCCCGGCTGGCGAAGCGGCTGGGTGCGGCGGAACTGCTGGTGAAGGACGAGGGACGGCTGCCGACCGGCTCCTTCAAGGCGCGCGGGCTGGTGATGGCGGTGTCGATGGCGAAGGCCTTCGGCATCGCGCACATGGCGATGCCGACCAACGGCAATGCCGGGGCGGCGCTGGCCGCCTACGCCACCCGCGCCGGCATCCGCACCACCATCTTCTGCCCGGCCGACACGCCGGAGGTGAACGTGTCGGAGATCGAACTGCAGGGCGCCACCGTCTACCGCGTCAATGGCCTGATCGACGATTGCGGGAAGATCGTCGGCGAGGGCAAAGCGAAGGTCGGCTGGTTCGACGTCTCCACCCTGAAGGAGCCCTACCGGATCGAGGGCAAGAAGACGATGGGGCTGGAGCTTGCCGAACAGCTGGGCTGGGAGGTGCCGGACGTCATCTTCTATCCCACCGGCGGCGGCACCGGCCTGATCGGCATGTGGAAGGCCTTCGCCGAGCTGGAGGCCATCGGCTTCATCGGATCGAAGCGTCCGCGCATGGTGGCGGTCCAGGCTGCCGGCTGCGCGCCGATGGTCCGCGCCTGGGAACAGGGGCAGGAACATGCCCCGCGCTGGGAGGATGCTCACACCATCGCGTCCGGCATCCGCGTGCCGCAGGCGGTCGGCGATTTCCTGATCCTGCGCGCCGTGCGCGAAAGCGGCGGCTTCGCCATCGCCGTGCCCGACGACGCCATCCAGGCCGCGTTGAACGAGGTGGCGCGGGAGGAAGGCTTCCTGCTCTGTCCCGAAGGGGCGGCGACCTACGCCGCCTACAAGCAGTCCCTGGCCGAAGGCCGGGTCGGCAAGGAGGAGCGCGCCGTCCTGTTCAACTGCGCCACCGGCCTGAAATACCCGCTGCCGCCGGTGCACCGCACGCTCGACCGCACCCGGCCCATCGACTATTCGCTCTTTCAGGACAGCGGACGATGAGCGGGGTCCGCTACCGCCCGGACCGGCTGGTCGCGACGCTCGACGCCATTCTCCGCCGCAGCGGCAGCTCGGCGGAGGAGGCGGCCATCGTCGCCGCCAATCTGGTGGAGGCTGACGCCCGCGGCCATGCCAGCCACGGCGTCTGCCAGATCGCCGTCTATGCCCGCAGCCTGGAGCTTGGCCATCTCCAGCCCAACCGCCATGCCCGCATCGTCCGCGACGAGGCTCCCTTTCTGGTGGTGGACGGCGATGTCGGCTATGGGCAGGTGATCGCGCAGGAGGCGACCGACCTTGCCATCGAGCGGGCCAGGGCCGGCGGCGCCTGCATTCTGGCACTGCGCAACGCCCACCATATCGGCCGTGTCGGCTCCTATGGCGAGCAGTGCATCGCCGCCGGGCTGATCGGCCTGTTCTTCGTCAATGTGGTCAGCCGGCCGCTGGCGGCTCCGCATGGCGGCGGCCGGCCCCGGCTGGGCACCAATCCGGTCTGCATCGCCGTTCCCGGCACGCCGGGATTCGCCCCCTTCCTGCTCGATTTCGCCACCAGCGCCATCGCCGCCAACAAATGCCGGGTCGCCGCCTCTCTGGGCAAGGAGGTGGAGGACGGCCTGCTGCTCGACCCGGACGGACGGCCGACGCGCGATCCGGCCGTGATGTTCACCGAGCCGACCGGTGCCATCCTGCCCTTCGGCGGCCACAAGGGCTACGGTCTGGCACTGGCCTGTGAAATCCTGGCGGGTGCCCTGGCCGGCGGCCTGCCCGCTTTGCCGGAAAACCTGCGGCCGGGCCGGGTGGTCAACAACGCGCTGGCCTTCGTCATCGACCCCAACCGGGTCGCCGGCCCGGAATGGCAGACCCTGACCGACGCCGTGCTCGACCATGTCGCCGACACGCCCGCCGCCCCCGGCAGCGACGGCGTCAGCATCCCCGGCGAGCCGGAGGCGCTGCACCGCATGGCCGCCATGGACCGCGGCATCGCGCTCGACCCCGACACGGTCGCGGCACTGCACCGCATCGGCGGCGGGCTCGGGTTGGATGTGCAGGGGTTGCTGGAGGGCTGAACGGGGCGGAGTTCCGCTCCGCCCCATCGCCTGCTCCGCCCCGCCCGCTCAGGCGGTGATCCGGTTCCGCAAGATCCCGTCCTCCAGGAACAGCCGCACCGTCTCCGCCGCGTTGCGCCGCATCTCCACCGCCGCCTGATCAGAGTGGAAGGCATTGTGCGGCGTCACCACCAGCCGCCCGGCAAGCCAGTCCTCCCGCGCCCGCCATGCGTCCAGCAGCGGGTGGGGGGCCGGCGGCTCGACCGGCAACACGTCTGTCCCGACGGCGGCGAGCCGGCCGCTGCGCAGGGCCGCCTCCAGCGGATCCAGCCCGGCGAACAGCTCGCCGCGCGCGGTGTTGACCAGAATGGCACCCGGCTTCATCGCCGCCAGGGTGGCCTCGTTCAGCAGGCCGCGGGTCTCGCCGTTCAGCGGGCAGTGGAAGGTGACGATGTCGGACTCTGCCAGCAGCTCCTCCAGCCGGCGGACGCGGCGATAGCCGACCGCCTTCTCGTGCCCGGCCGGCTGGAACGGATCGTAGCCCAGGATGCGGTGGCCGAAGCCCTTCAGCCGGTTCACCACCGCGGTGCCGATCCGCCCGACCCCGACCACCCCGACCGTCGCGGCGTTGGACCGGTGGAGCGGGGTCAGCGTGTTCGCCTGCCATGTCGTCGTGTAGGCGCGGGCGCGGGCATCATGCTCCCACAGCCGGCGTTGCAGCGACAGGATCATGGCGACGGCGTGGTCGGCGACCTCCTCCGTCCCGTAATCGGGGTTGTTGCAGAAGGGAATCCCGGCGGCCTCCAGCGCCGCGACATCGACCCGGTCATAGCCGACGCCGAACCGCACGACGATCCGGCAGCGCTTCAACCGCTCGACGGTGGCCGGACCGATGCGCGTGCTCCACACCAGCAGGGCATCCAGGCGGGCGAGGCGGTCCAGGTCGAGATCCTCCTCCCGCCGGCAGTCGAGAAAATCGACCTCCGCAAACCCGTCCAGCACGGCGGCCTCCAGATCGGGAGGTGGAATCATGTGGTCGGTGACCCCGACGACCAACCGCCCGGTGCTGTGCTGCCCCATCCCCATCGCTCCCGTCACCGTTCGAACCAAGTGTCCGTCATTTTCCCATGCCGCACTGGATTTTCAAAGCCGATTGCCGCTTTGCACAATAGGAAATAACAGCCGCACGTGGACAAGGCTCCGGTTTCACTTGCGCGGGCGCAGGAAGAACAGCATGGCGAGACCGGACAGCAGGATCGACAGCATCACCCACCAGAAGGCGTGCGGCGAGACATGATCCTCGATGGCGCCGACCCCCGGCACCCCCGCCACATTCATGCCGAAGATGCCTGAGATCAGGGTCATCGGCGCGAAGATCACGGTCACCACCGCCAGCACATGCAGGCTGTGGTTCTGCTGGTCGGCGACACGGGCCAGAAGCTCGTCCTGCAAAACCTTGGCCCGGTCCTGCAACGCCTCGATGTCGTAGAGCACCCCGGCGAATTTCTCGACCGAATGGCCCAGGCGGGCGCGGTCGTCGTCGTCGATCCAGGGCACCCCGCTGGTGGCGAGCCGGCCCAGCGCCGCACGCTGCGGCGAGACATGGCGGCGCAGCCGGACGATCAGCTGGCGCAGCTGGCCCAGCCGCTGCCGGGCGAGCTGGTAGCGTTCGGCCAGCACGGTGTCCTCCACCTTGTCCAGATCGGCTTCGGCCCGCGTCACCACCTCGCCCAGCGTGTCGGCCAGCATGTCGATCAGCTCGGCCATCAGGGCGGCGGTGCTGCCGTAGCAGCCCTGGTCGTGCAGGGACTTGCGCAGGCGGTCGATCGCCTTCAGCGGATGCCGCCGGCAGCTGACGATGCGGCGTTCGTCCATGAACAGGCGCAGGGTGCCGATGTCCGACGGCTCGAACTTGAAATCGTAATGCATGTCGCTCAGCACGGCGAGGAAGCCGTCGTCGAACGGCTCCAGCCGCGTCCGGTCGTCCTTGGCGTCCAGCAGGATCTCGCGGGCGAACTCGTCGAGACCGCTCTTGCGGTCCAGCCAGTCGCGCGCCCGCGCCGAGGCGAGGTTGAAGTGCAGCCACAGCACGCCGCCGCTGCGCCGCTGCGCTGCGTCGATCTCATCGAAGGACACCGGCACCGGCGGCGCATCGGGGGTGAGGAAATAACCGCAGATCAGGTCGGTCCCGGTATCGAGCTTGATTGGCACTGCCATACCCGGCGAACCTTCCATTGCCTCTTCGCCGGCTGGGTGCCGGCCGGCGGGCAGGATACGCCGGCGGACGTGCGGCGCAACCTCGTCCTTGGGCGCCTGGAGCAACTGCAACAAGACCGTCTTGAAACCGTCATCACCCTGTCGCGCGTTTGCGGCATCAACGCGCGGGCGTCACCATTCGACAGGGGCATGACCGTGAGGACCGAGACCGCCGCCGGCGCCCACGACATGGACGCCTGCGATTTTGCCCGCCACACCCAAGACCCTGTCGGCCGACTCCGGTCCGACTCGCAGCATCCCGTGATCCGCCAATCCACCGAGGCGGACGTGCCGGCGATGCTGGAGATCTACGGCTATCACATCCAGCACGGCCTCGGCCCCTTCGACATCGAGCCGCTGCACCCGGAAGAGCTGAAGCGCCGGCGCAAGGCGATGCTGAAGCGACGCCTGCCGCATCTGGTGGCCGATCTCGACGGCGCCATCGCCGGCTACGCCTATGCGGCGCCGTTCCGCAAGCGCCCGGCCTATCGCTACACGGTCGAGCACTCGATCTACGTCCACAAGGATTTCCAGGGCCTCGGCATCGGCCGCCGGCTGCTGTCGGCGCTGGTCGATGCCTGCACCGTCGCCGGCTGCCGGCAGATGGTCGCCGTGGTCGACAGCGCCAACGCCCCGTCGCTGCGCCTGCATGAGTCCTGCGGCTTCGAGCAGGTCGGCGTTCTGCGCTCAGTCGGCTTCAAGTTCGGCCGCTGGACCGACAGCGTCTTCCTCCAGCGCGCGCTCGGCCCGGCCGACGGCGCGCTGCCCGACGACCATCGCGGCGGCACCGTCCAGGCCGGCGACTGACAGCCTTCCATCCCCCGGAGTTCCCCATGGATTTCTTTCGACGCTTCTCCTTCCTCGTCTGCGCCCCGGCCTTCGATGCCGACGAGCTGGAGGGCGTGCGCGTGCAGCAGATCGTCGCCGAGGTCGAGCGCATCGGCTTCGAGGTGGTGCGGACGCGCCGCGTCGAGGATGCCGAGCTGGCGATCCGCACCGACGCCGCCATCGGCTGCATGATCGTCGATTGGGGCAAGCGCGGGCTGGAGGGCAAGCCGGCCTCGCTGATCGCGCTGGCGCGCAAGCGCGGGCTGGAGATGCCGATCATCCTGCTGGTCCGCCGCCAGCGGCTGGAGAACATCCCGGTCGATGTGCTGAACCAAGTCGACGGCTACGTCTTCCTGGCCGAGGAAACGCCGGAATTCATTGCCAAGAACCTCGTCTCCCGCCTCAAGCAGTATGCCGAGACGCTGAAGACGCCCTTCTTCGGCGAACTGGTGGATTATGCCGAGGAAGGCAACCAGCTGTGGACCTGCCCCGGCCACAATGGCGGCATCTTCTACAGCCGCAGCCCCATCGGCCGCATCTTCGTCGAGCATCTGGGCGAGGCGGTGTTCCGCGACGACATCGACAATTCGGTGCTGGAGATGGGCGACCTGCTGGTCCATGAGGGGCCGGCGCTGAAGGCGCAGAAGGAAGCCGCCAAGATCTTCGGGGCCGAGCGCACTTACTTCGTGCTGAACGGCACCTCCGCCTCCAACAAGATCGTTCTGTCGGCGCTGGTGGCGGAGGACGACCTCGTCCTCTTCGACCGCAACAACCACAAGGCCGCCCACCATGGCGGGCTGTTCCTCGGCGGCGGCATCCCGATCTTCCTGGAGACCGACCGCAACCCCTACGGCCTGATCGGTCCCATCGACCACGAGGCGCTGGACGAGGAACGCATCCGCGAGAAGATCCGCAAGAATCCCCTGGTCAAGGACCCGGACGCCTGGAAGCGTGAGCGGCCGTTCCGCGCCGCGGTGATCCAGCAATGCAGCTACGACGGCACCATCTACAGCGCCGAGACCATCCTGGCGAAGATCGGCCATCTCTGCGACTACATCCTCTTCGACGAGGCGTGGGCCGGCTTCCTGAAGTTCCACCCGCTGTTCAAGGGCCGCTTCGCCATGGGGCTGGACAGCCTGCATGACGGCCACCCCGGCATCATCGCCACCCAATCGACCCACAAGCAGCTGGCGAGCTTCTCTCAGGCCTCGCAGATCCATGTGAAGGACAGCCACATCAAGGGCCAGCGCCG
Source organism: Azospirillum sp. A23 (assembly GCF_042938965.1). Classification (NCBI taxonomy): domain Bacteria; kingdom Pseudomonadati; phylum Pseudomonadota; class Alphaproteobacteria; order Rhodospirillales; family Azospirillaceae; genus Azospirillum; species Azospirillum sp. A23. The sequence goes on from NZ_CP170666.1 coordinate 811,795, forward strand.
CCGGGTGGAGCATCGCCGCTTCAACGAGACCTTCCTGCTGCACGCCTCGACCTCGCCCTTCTACCCGCTGTTCGCCTCGCTCGATGTTGGCGCGCAGATGATGAAGGGTAAGTCCGGCGAGGTGCTGTGGGACGACACGATCCGGCTCGGCATCGAGCTGCGCAAGAAGCTGCGCGCCATCCGCCGCGAGTTCGACGAGCGCGAGAGCGACCCGGCGCGCCGCTGGTTCTTCGACCCCTTCGTGCCCGACAGGGTCGAGGTCAGCGGTACCACCTCCGCGTGGGAGGACGTGCCGACCGACGCGCTGGCCTCCGATGTGCGGCATTGGGAATTCGTGCCGGGGGCCGACTGGCACGGCTTCCGCCATGTGGCGGCCGGCTATGCGATGACCGACCCCAACAAGCTGACCCTGCTCACCCCCGGCTTCGACCGCCGCACCGGGGCCTATGAGGACCACGGCATCCCGGCCCCGGTGGTGGCGCAGTATCTGCGCGAGAACCGCATCGTTCCGGAGAAGAACGACCTCAACTCGATCCTCTTCCTGCTGACGCCCGGTGTGGAATCGAGCAAGGCCGGCACGCTGCTGAGCGCCCTGGTGGCGTTCAAGCGGCTGCACGACGACAATGCGCTGCTGGAGGACGTGATCCCGGAATTCGTCGCCCGCCGCCCGGCCCGCTACACCGGCCGCCGGCTGCGCGACCTGTGCGCGGAGATGCACGCCTATTACCGCGAGCGCGGCACCAACGACCTGCAGCGCCGCATGTTCCGCCCCGACCATCTGCCTGCCATGGTGATGCCGCCACGCGAAGCGGTCCGGCATCTGGTGCGCAACGACGTGGATTACCTGCCCATCGACCGCATCGCCGGACGGATCGCCACCACCCTGTGGGTCGTCTACCCGCCGGGCATCGCCACCATCGTGCCGGGCGAGCGGCTGGACGACCATGCCCGGCCTATGATCGAATATCTCCAGGTCTTCCAGGAAGGCGCCAACCGCTTCCCCGGCTTCGACAACGAGATCCAGGGCCTGTACCGCGAGACGGAACCCGACGGGTCGATCCGCTTCTACACCTATGTCGTGCGCGAACCCGGCGCGGACTGAACCCGCGCCGGATGATGGTGGAGGCGGCTGGACCCGCCTCCTCTCCAATCTTCAATAGGGCCGGTCGCCCAGCACGGTGGCGCGGTGCATGATGCGCCGGTGCGGCGAATAGTCGTTCACCGCATAATGCTGGGTCGACCGGTTGTCCCACAGCACCAGATCGTCCGCCTTCCAGCGCCAGCGCACGGTGAATTCCGGGCGGCTGATGTGGTCGTACAGGAACTCCAGGATCGCGGCACTCTCCCGGTCGCTCAGCCCGACGATGCGGGACGTGAAGTTCTCGTTCACGAACAGGGCCTTGGCGCCGCTGACCGGATGGGTGCGGATGACCGGATGCACCACGGCCGGGTGCTTGTCGCGCGCCGTCTTCCAGCGGGCATGGGTCTCGGGATCGCCGTTGTGCCGCCATTCCGGGAAGGAGCGGGTGAAGTCGTGCAGCGCCTTCAGCGGCTCCAGCAGGCGGCGGATCGGCTCCGACAGGCCGTTGTAGGCGGCGATGTTGCTGGCCCACACCGTGTCGCCGCCGATGGGCGGGATCAGCTTGCCGGACAGGGCGACGATGGCCGGCGGCGTTTCGATGCAGGTAACGTCGGTGTGCCAGACATCGTTGTCGGTCGGGTTGTGCGGTCCGGTGTCCAGCACCATGATCTCCGGCTGCTCCGGCACCTTCGGATAGATCGGATGGACATGCAGCTGGCCGAAGCGGGCGGCGAAGTCGCGCTGCGCCTGCGGCGTCAGCGGCTGGTTTTCGAAGAACAGCACCTGATGGGCGACCAGCGCCCGCTCCAGCGCCGCCGCTTCGCTGTCCGACAGCGGGCGGGAGAGGTCGATCCCCTCCACCCGCGCGCCGATGGCGGGGCTGACGGGCGTGACGGTCAGGGCGGACAAGGCGATGTCTGGCATGGCGGTTCCCCAATCTTATTGTACGGCGGTTTATGAATTCCGGCGGTCTGCCGTCCTCAGGACTTGCCCTTCCACGGCACCAGCCACGCTTCCAGCAGGCGCATTCCGTAGGAAAAGGCGAAGGCGAAGACCGCGATGATGCCGATGCCGACGAAGACCACGTCGGTGGCAAGGAAATGCGAGGCGGACATGATCATGAAGCCGATGCCGCGGGTGGCGGCGATCAGTTCCGCCGCGACCAGCGTGCTCCAGCCGACACCGATGCCGATGCGAAGGCCGGTCAGGATCTCCGGCAGGGCGCTGGGCAGGACGATGGTGCGGAACAGCTGCCAGCGGCTGGCGCCCAGCGACAGGGCGGCGTTCACCCGTTCGATCGGCAGCGCCCGCACCCCGGCCTGCGCCGACAGGCAGACCGGCGCGAACATCGCCAGCGTCAGCAGGACGATCTTCGACACCTCGCCGATGCCGAGCCAGATGATCATCAGCGGCAGATAGGCCAGTGGCGGCAGCGGCCAGTAGAACTCGATGGGCGTGTCGAAAACCCCTTTGGCCCAGCGGTTCAATCCCATCGCCAGCCCCAGCGGAATGCCGAGCGAGGCGGCGATGACGGCGGCGGAGAAGATGCGGAACAGGCTGGCCGACACATGCTCCCACAGGGTGGCGCCGGCATAGCCGTCCTCGAAGATCGCCAGGAACTGGGTCGCCACCTCCTGCGGGGTCGGCAGGAACAGCGGCGGCACCAGCCGGTAATGGGTCACGAGGAACCAAGCCGCCAGCAGCAGCAGGGCGGTGGCGAGGCTGATCGGGCCGGTGCGAGCGCCGTCCAGCCCGAAAGGGTGGAGCCGAACGATCTTCGGCCGGTCAGCGGGGCCGATGACTTGGTCGCCGGGACGGGCAATGTCGGTCATTGCAGCACCGTCCGGCGGGACTCCGCCTCGGCATGCGGGCGATGCACCAGGGACCGGATCTCGTCGTAGAGATCGGCGAACTCCGGCGCCGACAGGATGGCGCGCACATCGCGCTCGGCGGCGAAGCGGCGGACGAAATCCAGATCGAAACGGGCGACGATCCGGCCGGGCCGCGGCGACATCACCACCACCGTGGTGCCGAGGAACAGCGCCTCCTCGATGGAATGGGTGATGAAGAAGATGCGCTTGCCGGTGCGCGCCCAGACGTCGATCAACAGTTCCTGCATCTGTTCGCGGGTCAGGCTGTCGAGCGCGCCGAACGGCTCGTCCATCAGCAGGATCTTCGGGTCGGTCGCCAGCGCGCGGGCGATGCCGACGCGCTGGCGCATGCCGCCCGACAGCTCGTGCGGGAAAGCGTCGGCGAAGCTTTCCAGCCCGACCAGCCCCAGCAGCTCCTCCGCCCGCTCGCGCCGCTCTTTGGCGGGAACCCCAGCGAAGCGCAGGCCGAGCGCCACATTGTCGGCGACGCTGCTCCAGGGCAGCAGCGTGTCCTTCTGGAACACCACGCCACGGTCGGCGCCGGGGCTGGCGACCGGCTGGCCGTCCAGCGTGATCGATCCCTCCGACAGGGGCAGGAAGCCGGCGATGGCGTTCAGCAGCGTCGATTTCCCGCAGCCCGAAGCCCCCAGCGCCACGACGATGCTGTTGGCGTCGATGTCGAGCGACGCGCGGTCCAGCGCATGCACCACCCGGCCGTCGCGGGCGGAGAAGAAGACGCTGGCGTTGCGGACCTGGAGCATGGGCGCTCTCCCGTCGGCGGCTGGTTTAGCGGATTTCCTTGACGTAATCGGCGGTGACGAAGCCGCCGTAGCTGGGCAGCACGGTGGTGATCTTCTTCTGCTCCTTCAGGAACTCCGCCGTATCCTTGAGGATCTTGCCCGCACCGCTTCCCTCGCCGCCGGCCAGCCAGGCGGTGGAAGCCTGCACCTCCGCCGGAACCAGCGACAGGTTGGTCAGCGCCGACGCCTGATCGGAGGGCGTGCCGCCCAGCAGCTTGGCCAGCGTCTTCGCATTCTCAGAATCCGGCCCCCAGGCCGCTTTGTCGTTGCGGAAGGAGGCGCTGTAGCGCTCAACGGTGCCGGCAAAGCTCTTGAGGAAGGCGGGATTCTCCTTGGCGAAGGCTGCGGTCGCCACCCAGGCGCTGAAGGTCGGGGCGCCGCGGTCGGCCACCTCGCGTGAGGTCAGCAGCACCTTGCCGGTCTTCTTCAGCTCGGTCAGGGCGGGATCCCAGACGAAGGCGCCGTCCAGATCGCCGCGGTTCCAGGCGGCGACGATGTCCGGCTGCGGGATGGCGAAGACCTGGGCGTCGCGTTCCGTCAGCTTCTCCTGCTTCAACACGGCGAGCAGCTGGTAATGGTCGGTGGAGACCGGGGCGGCGGCCAGCTTCTTCCCCTTCAGGTCCGACGGCTTTTCGATGCCGGAGCCGTTGCGCACCACCAGCGCCTCGTCGGTGCCGGAGATGGTCGCGAGGTGGAAGGCCTTCACGTCGAGCCCGCGGCTGACCGCGGCGGCGAAGGGGCTGGAGCCGACATAGCCGACCTGCACGTCGCCCGAGGCGATGGCGGCGAAGATCTCAGCACCCGAATTGAATTTGCGGAAGTCGATCTCGGTGCCGGTCGCCTTGGCGAAATCGCCGTTGGCAATGGCGACCGAGGAGGGCAGCGCATCGGTCTGATAGCCGACCACGACCTTGCCGGACGCGGCTTCGGCGATGGTGGAGGCGGCAAAGGGAACGACCGCCGCCAGCGCGGCAGAGAGGAGGGTGGGCAGAATGGGCTTCATCGTCGTTTCCCCCGTCACGGTGTGAATGCCGGCCTGCGAGCGCCGGAAATCCGAATGTCCGTGAACCTTAAGGCGACGCTCGCGCCGTTGTCACCATAAAATCTACATCTCTACAGGGAAATAGTTTATAAATACAAAATTTATTTGTTTAATAGTGCTGGCGGTGCATGCCTGAGCGGCCGGGACGCTGGTTTTTCCCACCGTCGGCTGGCCAAGAGCGGTACCGATTCCGCTGAAAATATCGGTCGATACGAAGCTGGCGCTTGACCTCGACGATTTTTCCTATTTTCCTATAGACAATTTGTAAATTAAACAGCTGCCGACTGTTATATCCGGGCAGCCGGCGGGAAGCAGCACGTCCCCACCTCACCTGACAAGGAGTTCCCCCATGCAGGGTTTGAGCGATTTCGACCGGATGGTGATGGCGTCCCTCTGCCCCTCGGGCACGCTGGTTCTGCCGCTCCTGCCGCCCGACGGGCAGATTGTAGACCCGGCGGAAGGGATCCGCGGCGATGAGCTTCCGGACCGCGGCCTGCTTCCCCTCGGCCTCGGCATCGTCTCGGCCATTCTCCTGGCATCGCTGGCGGCGCTGGCCTGATCGGGCTGCCGGCCGCTTCCAAACTCTCGAAGGATAAGAAAAAGTGGCGGTTCAGGACCATGACGCATACTGGCACCCCGGTCTGGAAACCCAGAGCCGCGCCGACTGGCGCAAATTGCAGCTCGACCTGCTGAAGGACCATCTGCGGCACGCTTACGAAGGCTCGCCCTATTACCGCGCCGCCTTCGACGCGCAGGGGGTGTCGCCGGGAGACCTGCACACGCTGGACGACCTGCGGCGTTTCCCCTTCCTGGACAAGGCGACCATCCGCGACCGCCAGACCGCGGTGCCGCCCTTCGGCGATCTGGTCGCCGTGCCGGAACGGGAGATCGTCTACATCTCCGCCTCCAGCGGGTCGACCGGGGTGCCGACCGCCTCGCCCTTCACCGCCAAGGATTTCGAGGAGTGGATCGACTATGAGGCGCGGCAGTTCTGGTCGAGCGGCCTGCGCCCGGCCGACCGCTACGCCCATGCGCTGAACTTCTCGCTGTTCGTCGGCGGCCCCTGCGTGCTGGGCGCGCAGAAGCTGGGTGCGCTCAGCATCCATGCCGGCACCCTGCCGTCGGAACGGCTGCTGGCGGTGCTGAACCAGTTCAGGGCGACGGCGCTGTGGACGACGCCGTCCTACGCCTGGCATCTCGGCGAGACCGCCCAGCGCGAGGGCATCGACCCCGCCCGCGACCTCGCCGTCCGCCGCCTGTTCGTGGCGGGCGAGCCCGGCGGCTCGATCCCCGAGACGCGCGAACGGATCGAGGCGCTGTGGGGGGCGGAGGTCTACGATTATTACGGCCTGTCCGACATCTTCGGCTCCTGCGCCGGCATGTGCGTGGAGAAGGACGGGCTGCACTGGGCCGAAGACCATATCCTGGTCGAGGTGCTGAACCCCGAAACCCTCGAACCGATGGCGGAGGGCGAGCGCGGCGAGCTGGTGCTGACCACCCTGCGCAAGCGCGCCCGCCCGATCATCCGCTTCCGCACCGGCGACATCGTGTCGGTAACGACGGAGCCCTGCCGTTGCGGCCGCACCTCCCTGCGGCTGAAGGGCGTGCATGGGCGGCTCGACGACATGCTGATCGTCAAGGGTGTCAACCTGTTCCCCGGCGACGTGGAGGCGGTGGTGCGCCAGGACCCGGTGCTGACCGGCGAATATCGGCTGGTGCTCGACCGGGTCGAGCGGTTGGACCGCTTGACGGTCGAGGCGGAACACACCCAGGGCTTCAACGGCGATCTGGAAGAGCTGCGGGGCCGGCTGCGCCGCCAGTTGAAGGCCGCCACCGGCGTCGGGGCGGAGGTCGCCCTGCTCGCCCCCGGCACGCTGCCCCGTGCCGTCCACAAGGCCAAGCAAATCGACGACCGCCGCCAGCACGTCTGGTCGTGACCCAATCCCCTGACGGAGCCCGCTCCCATGCCGGACACCCATCTTCCCGCCACCGAACAGCTGCCCGACGACCTCGCGCCCGAACACATTGCGCCCGAACACATTGCTTTGGCGGCTGACCGCCTGTTCCTCAACGCCCGCACGCCGCAAAGCTGGTCCGACCGGCCGGTCCCGGTGGAGACCCTGCACCGCCTCTACGATCTGGTCCGGCTGGCGCCAACCGCCTTCAACGGCAGCCCGGCGCGCTTCGTCTTCCTGACCACGCCGGAGGCGAAGGAGCGGCTGCGGCCGGCATTGAGCCGCGGCAACCAGTCCAAGCTGGCGGCCGGCGCCATCGCCATCGTCGCCTATGACCGCCGCTTCTTCGAACATCTGCCGCTGCTGAGCCCGCATTACGACCCCTCGCCGATGTTCGTCGACGAGCCGTCGCTGGCCGAGACCACGGCCTTCCGCAACGGCAGCCTCCAGGCCGGTTACCTGATCCTGGCCGCCCGTCTGCTGGGTCTGAATGCCGGGCCGATGTCCGGCTTCGATGCCGAAGCGGTCGATGCGGAGTTCTTCGCCGACGGCCGGCTGCGCACCAACCTGCTGGTGGCGCTGGGCCATGCCGACGGCCCGCCGTCGCGCCCGCGCGCCCCGCGGCTGGACGCGGCGAAGGCGGTGGTGATCCTTTGAGCCCAACGCCGTAGCGGCCGGCAAATCCCGGCCGAACGGGAGATCGATCATGAGCGTGAACGACACGGCCGCCGCCCTGCCGGCGGCCAACGGCGGAGCCTTGCCAATCGGCGGCGGCCTGCCGTCCAACCTCCTCCTGCGTTTTTCCGCCGCCGCCCTGCTGTGGTTCGCCGCCTCCGGCGTGACGGCCCTGTGGCCCGACGCCGCCGATTCCCAGGAGTGGGAGCGGACCGGCGAGTTCGCCAGCCTGCTGGTGGTCGCCGCCGGGCTGCTGGTGCTTGCCGCCCTGCTGGCCGCGGCGATCCGCCCGGCGCCGCGCAGCCGGCTGGAAGCCGCCATTGCCAGCCTGTCGGCGTCCGTTCCATGGCTGATCGCCCTGGCGCTGGGCGTCACCGGCTGGGAAATCCTGACTGCCAAGCTCAATCTGCTGCCGCGGCCCTTCTTCGTCCCGCCGCAGGCGCTGCTGGAGGTCTATCTCGACGACTGGCCGCGGTTGCTCGACTGCTTCGCCGCGTCGCTGAGGCTGCTGGTCACCGGCTATGCCGTGGGTTCGATCCTTGGCGTGGTGACCGGCGTCGCCATCGGCTGGTCGCGCGCGGTCGGCTATTGGGTCCACCCGGTTCTGCGGCTGATCGGCCCGCTGCCGGCCACCGCATGGCTGCCCATCGCCTTCTTCGCCTTTCCGACCAGCTGGAGCGCCAGCGTCTTCCTGATCGCGCTGGCCAGTGGCGTGCCGGTGACCGTCCTCACCTGGTCCGGCGTGGCCGGGGTCAACAGCGCCTATTACGACATCGCCCGCACGCTGGGCGCCTCCCCGCGCTTCCTGGTGCTGAAGGTCGCCGTTCCGGCGGCGATGCCGCATGTCTTCGTCGGGCTGTTCATGGGGCTGGGCGCCTCCTTCGCCGTCCTGGTGGTGGCGGAGATGCTGGGCGTGAAGTCCGGGGTCGGCTGGTACCTGCAATGGGCCCAGGGCTGGGCCGCCTACGGCAACATGTACGCGGCCCTGCTGGTGATGGCGCTGCTCTGCTCCGGTCTGGTGACGCTGCTGTTCCGCGTCCGCGACCATCTGCTCGCCTGGCAGAAGGGAATGCTCAAATGGTAGCGTTCGAAAACACCGACACTGCCGGCATGACCGCTGGCATGACCATCGACGTGCAGGCGGTCAGCCACAGCTTCGAACTGCATGGCGCACCGCTGCCGGTGCTGGACGGGGTGGAACTGCGGGTGGAGCCGGGCGAACTGGTCGCCCTGCTGGGACCGAGTGGCTGCGGCAAATCCACCCTGCTGCGGTTGGTCGCCGGGCTGGAACCGCCCAGCCGCGGCAGCATCCTGGCCGACGGCCGCCCCATCGACGGTCCCGACCCGTCGCGCGTCGTCGTCTTCCAGGACCCGACGCTCTATCCCTGGCGCACCGTGCGCGACAATGTCGCCCTGGGGCTGGAGGCGCGCGGCCTGCTGCGCTCGCAAGGCCATCGGATCGACAAGGCGCTGGCGCTGGTCGGGCTGACCGGTTTCGAGAAGGCCTATCCGCATCAGCTGTCGGGCGGCATGGCCCAGCGCGCGGCGCTGGCCCGCGCCCTGGTCAACGACCCCCGCCTGCTGATCCTCGACGAACCGCTGGGCAAGCTGGACAGCCTGACCCGGCTGGCGATGCAGAGCGAACTGGTCGATCTGTGGCGCAGTTCGGGCTTCACCGGCCTGCTGGTCACCCACGACATCGAAGAGGCGCTGTTCATGGCGACCCGCGTGATCGTGTTCAGCGGCCGCCCGGCCCGCATCAAGGCCGACCTGCCCATCGACCGCCCCTATCCCCGCCACCGCGGCGATCCGGTCCTGACCGAGCTTCGCCACCGCATTCTCGAACTGCTCGGCCTTGCCGAGACCTGGTGAGGACACCCGACCATGCCCGAAAGCCTCCCACCCATCACAGCCACTCCGAACTTGGAACGCCTGCGCGGCTTCATCGCCGACTTCACCCGGCTGGTGGAGCGGCATGGCGACGACGAGCCCGCCATGCTCGATGCCGGCCGCGCCCTGCTGGCCGGGCTGATCGCCGTCGACGACTGGCTGCCCGACGCCTATGCCCAGCCCGACCCGGTGCATTACCGGCAGTATCTGCTGCATTGCGACCCGTACGAGCGCTTCTCCGTCGTCAGCTTCGTCTGGGGACCGGGGCAGCGGACGCCGATCCACGACCACACCGTCTGGGGCCTCGTCGGCATCCTGCGCGGGGCGGAGCGGTCGCAACGCTACGACCTCCAACCACAGGGCGGCCCGCCCGTCGCCTCTCCGCCCGAAATCCTGAAGGCTGGGTCGGTCGAGGCGGTGTCGCCCCGCATCGGCGATGTCCATGCGATCTCCAACGCGCTGGCTGACCGGCCGTCCATCAGCATCCATGTCTATGGTGGCAACATCGGCGCCGTCCGGCGGTCGGTGTTCGACCCGCTGACCGGCCAGCGCAAGCCCTTCATCTCCGGCTACGCCAACAGCGCCCTGCCCAACCTGTGGGACCGCTCGCAGCCCGTCCCCCACGCCGCCTGAGGATCCGTCACCGCCATGACCGCAGCAGTCACCGCAACCGCCCCGCTCGCCACCCGCAGCCCCGCCGACATCCGCCGCGCCTGGATCGAGCGCGACGAGGTCGCCCTGCTCGACGCCCGGGAGGAAGACCCCTATTCGCTGTCCCACCCGCTGTTCGCCATCTCCGTCCCGCTGAGCCGCGTCGAGTTGCTCGCTTACGACCTGCTGCCGCGGCACGACGTGCCGATCACCGTATATGACGATGGCGAGGGCTATGCCGAGCCGGCCGCCCGCCGGCTCCAGGCGCTGGGCTACGGCGACGTGACCCTGCTGGAGGGTGGCTTGGCCGGCTGGATCGCCGCCGGCTTCGAGGTCTACCGGGACGTGAACGTGCCCAGCAAGGCCTTCGGCGAGTGGGTCGAGCATCATCGCCACACCCCCTCGCTGCCGGCCGCGGAGGTCAAGGCACTGCTCGACGCCAAGGCCGATCTGGTGATCCTCGACGCCCGCCGTTTCGAGGAATACCGCACCATGTCGATCCCCGGCGGCATCAGCGTGCCGGGAGCCGAACTGGTCAAACGCGTCCACGACATCGCTCCCAATCCGGACACGCTGGTGGTGGTCAATTGCGCCGGCCGCACGCGGTCGATCATCGGCACCCAGTCCCTGGTGAATGCCGGCATCCCCAACCGGGTCGCCGCCCTGCGCAACGGCACCATCGGCTGGACGCTGGCCGGGCTGACGCTGGACAGCGGGCGCGAGGGCCGCTTCCCGGAGGTCTCGGCAGACGGCGACGCCGCCGGCCGCCGGGCGGCGCGCGCGGTTGCCGACCGGGCCGGGGTCGGCCGGATCGACGCGAAGACGCTCGACCGCTTCCGCGGCGACGAGCGCCGGACGCTCCATCTCTTCGACGTGCGCACGCCGGAGGAATATGAGGCCGGCCATCTGCCCGGCTTCCGCCACGCCGCCGGCGGACAGCTGGTCCAGGCGACCGACGAGCATGTGGCGGTTCGCGGCGCCCGCATCGTTCTGACTGACGATCCCGCCGGCGGCGGCGGTCCGCGCGCCGACATGACCGCCTCCTGGCTCTCGCAACTGGGCTGGGAAGTGCATGTGCTGGAGGGCGATGTGTCCGTCCTGGGCAGCGAGAGCGGCCCCGACCGCCGCCGCCTGCCGCCGGAACCGGAGGTGGGGGCCGAGACCATCGCGCCGCGCGACCTGCTGGCCCTGCTGGAGAATGGCGAAGCGGCGGTGATCGACATCACCCGCAGCCCGCGCTACCGCGCCGGCCATATTCCGGGGGCGTATTTCTCCACCCGCGCCCGGCTGGCCGGCACCATTGCCCGCCTGCCCAAGGGGGTGCGCCCGGTGCTCACCTGCGGCGACGGCACGCTGACCCGCTACGCCGTCGCCGATTTCACCCTTTCCCATTTGTCTGGCGGGCAGCGTCCGCTTCTGCTGGCGGGCGGCACGAAGGGCTGGGTCGCTGCCGGACTGCCGCTCAGCACGGACCTCGACCGGCTGGGGGGCGAACCCGACGACGTCTACAAACGCCCCTACGAGGGCACCGACAACAGCGCCGCCGCCATGCAGGGCTACATCGACTGGGAGCTTGAACTGGTCGATCAGCTGAAGCGCGACGGCGCCCACAATTTTCACGTCATCTGATGCACCGGATTTGACAGCTCATGACCAAGCCCTTTTCCATTCGGCGGCGGACCCTGCTGGGCACGGCACTGCTTCTCGCCGCCTCGATGCCGCACACGGCACGGGCCGAGGCGACGGAGGTGCGGTTCGCCCGCAATCTCGGCCTCGGCTATCTGCCGCTCTATGTCATGCAGGACAAGGGGCTGGTGGAGAAACAGGCGCGCGCCGCCGGGCTGGGGGAGGTGAAGGCCAGCTACACCCCGCTCGGCAACCCGACGACGATCACCGAGGCGACCCTGTCCGGCAACGCCGATTTCGGCGCGGCCGGCGTGCCCGCCTTCATCATCGCCTGGGATAAGACCAGAGGGAACGCCAACCTGCGCGGGCTGGCGGCGCTGAACGCGCAGCCGGCCTATCTCAACACCAACCGGCCCGAGGTGAAGACCCTCAAGGACTTCACCGAAAAGGACCGCATCGTCGTGCCGTCGGTCCGCGCCTCCTATCAGGCCATCGTCCTCCAAATCGCGGCGGAGCAGACCTTCGGTCCCGGCCAGCATGCGAAGCTGAACTCCCAGACCGTCTCGCTGGCCCACCCCGACGGCACCGCCGCACTGCTGTCCGGCAAGACCGAGATCACCGCCCATTTCACCAGCCCGCCCTTCCAGGACCAGCAGCTGCGCGATCCCAAGATCCACAAGGTGCTGAGCAGCTACGACGTGCTGGGCGGTCCCGCCTCCTTCAGCGCGCTGTGGACCTCCACCGCCTTCCACGACGCCAACCCGAAGCTGACCAAGGCGGTGCTGGCGGCACTTGAGGAATCGGTCGCACTGATCAAGGCCGACCCACAGGACGCGGCGCGCGCCTACATCCGCATCGAGAACTCCAAGCTCGGCGTGGAGGAGGTGGCAGCGATGATCGCGCATCCGGAGATCTCCTACGATCTCACCCCGCGCGGCATCGGCACCTTCACCGACTTCATGGCGCGCATCGGTTCGATCCGCAACCGGCCGACCGACTGGCGCGACCTGTTCTTCGCCGACATCCACGACCGCACCGGCAGCTGAGGTTTCGCCATGCCCCAAACGGAGTTCACCGTCCACCCGGTCTCGCCCACGCTTGGCGCGGAAATCCGCGGCCTCGACCTGTCGCAACCGCTCCGCCCGGCGACGGCAACGGCCCTGGCCGACGCGCTGGACCGCCATCTGGTGCTGGTCTTCCGCGGCCAGACCCTGTCGGACGCCGACCTCGTCCGCGTTTCCGGCCATTTCGGTCCGCTCGACAAGGCGCCGATCACCGAGAACGGGCGGCTGCACGCGCCGGGCCATGAGGAGGTCTACGTCATCTCCAACATCACGGAGAATGGCCGGCCCATCGGCGCGCTGGGGGCGGGAAAGTCGGTGTGGCACGCGGACATGACCTATCTGGAGACCCCTCCCTACGCCAGCAGCCTCTATGCGCTGGAGGTGCCGGCGGAGGGCGGCGACACCGGCTTCCTCAGCATGTTCGCCGCCTATGACGCCTTGCCGGAGGCGCTGAAACGGCGGGTGGAGGGGCTGTCGATCAAGCATGACAGCACCACCAACAGCGGCGGCTATCTGCGTCAGGGTTTCGCCCCGCCGACCGATGTCGCCACCTCGCCCGGCACGGTGCATCCGCTGATCATCTCCCACCCGGTGACGGGTGCCAGGGCATTGCTGCTGGGCCGCCGTCCCCATGCCCACATCTCCGGCCTATCCGTGGCGGAGAGCGAGGCGCTGCTGGATGAAATCTGGGCGGCGGCGGTGCGCCCGGAGCTTGCCTGGCACCACCGCTGGCGGGTCGGCGATCTGGTGATGTGGGACAACCGCTGGACCATGCACCGCCGCGACCCCTTCCCCGACGACCAGCGCCGCCGCATGCACCGCACCCAGATCGCCGTGCCGGCGGATCGTCGGCAGGACCCGCGGCGGACGGTGGCCGCATGACCGTCATCGCCGCCTTGCGTCCGCTGGCGAAGGCACCGGTGGAGGCCCTGGCCCGCGTGCGTTTCGTCCTGACCGACATGGACGACACCCTCACCCACCGGGGCCGCCTGTCCGCCCGCACCTACGACGCCTTGGAACGGCTGCGCGATGCCGGAATTCCGGTCCTGCCGGTCACCGCCGCCCCGGCGGGCTGGGCCGACCAGATGGCGCGCATGTGGCCGGTTGACGGGGTGATCGCCGAGAATGGCGGCCTGTTCCTGCGCCGTAACGCAGATGGCGATGTCGAGCACCGCTATTGGCACGGGGAGGAGGAGCGGACGGTGGCCGCAAGGCGGCTGGAGCGGTTGCGGCAGGCCATCCACGCCGTTTTGCCCGAGGTGAAATTGGCAAGCGACCAGCCCTTCCGCCTGTGCAGCCTCGCCTTCAGCCTGCCCTCCGATCCCGCCTTGCGAACGGCGCTGGTCCGTCACTTCCGCAACGCCGGAGCGGAGGTGACGGTCAATTCCCTATGGGTGCTCGGCTGGTTCGGCGGCTACGACAAGCTTGGCATGGCGCGCCGGGTGATGCGCGAGGTTCATGGCCTCGACATCGACGCCGCACCGGAGACCGTCGCCTATGCCGGCGATTCGGTCAACGACGCACCAATGTTCGCCCATTTCCCGACCTCCGTCGGCGTCAGCACGGTCATCGACTTCCTGTCCGACATTCCCCGGCCGCCGGCCTGGATCACGCGCGGCCCCGGCGGCGACGGCTTCGTCGAGCTGGCCGACGCGCTGCTGGCGGCTCGGACCCCATCCCCCCTTTTCCCGGAGCGCCGCTCCGCAGGAGACCATCATGAGCCTTGATCGACCGTTCTCCCTGTCGCGCCGCCATGCTCTCGGCCTCGGTGTCGGCGCGCTCGCCGCCGGGCTCGCGCCCCTGCGGCCGGCGAATGCTGCCATTCCCGCTGGCACCGTGCTGAAGGTCGGTGACCAGAAGGGCGGCGTCCAATCGGTGATCGAGGCCGCCGGGCTTCTGGCCGACCTGCCCTACCGCATCGAATGGAGCCAGTTCCCGGCCGCCGCCCCCCTGCTGGAGGCGCTGAACGCCGGCGCCATCGAGGTCGGTTATGCCGGCGACGCGCCGACCACCTTCGCGCTGGCCGCCGGCACCTCGGCCAAGATCATCGGCGCCGTCCGTTCCAACCCGCAGAGCACCACCATCCTGGTGCCGGGCGCCTCCCCCATCCGCAGCGTCGCCGACCTGAAGGGCAAGACCATCGGCACCGGGCGCGGCTCCATCGGCCATTACCTCGTGCTGGCGGCGTTGAAGGCGAACGGGCTGAAGCCGGACGACGTGAAAATCGCCTTCCTGCTGCCGTCGGATGCCAAATCGGCGCTGGCCGCCGGCTCCATCGACGCCTGGTCGACCTGGGGCATCTATGTGTCGCAGGCGCTGCTGGTGGACGGTGCCCGCGCGGTCGTCACCGGCACCGGCCTGATGAGCGGCCTGTCCTATCAGTCCGCCACGCTGGAGGCGATATCCACCAAGCGTGAGGCGTTGACCGACCTGATCCGCCGCTTCGCCGCCGCCCGGCTGTGGGCGCTGGAGAACAGCGACGCCTATGCCGGCATCTGGGCCAGGACGGTCGGCGTCGATCCCGCCATCGCCCGCCACACCTTCGGTGTCGAGCGGGCGCGGCCGGTCGCCATCGATGCCTCGGTCATCGCCGACCAGCAGGAGACATCCGATGTCTGGCGCGAGTTCGGCATCATTCCCAAGCGGCTGGACGCGGCGGCGATCTTCGATCCCGGCTTCAACAGCGCGCTGCCGGCCTGACGGCGGCGAACCGCAGGAAGGCGATGCGGGATGGCGATGCTTCCGACCAACCTCGACATGGATGTGCTGCGGGCGCTGGTGATCGCCATGGAGCATGGTGGCTTCGCCCGCGCCGCCGAACGGCTGGGCCGGACCCAATCGGCGATCAGCCTGCAGATGAAGAAGCTGGAGGAGCAGGTCGGTCAGCCGCTGTTCCGCAAGGCCGGCCGCACAGTGGCGCTGACCGATGCCGGCGACCTGCTGCTGGGCTATGCCCGCCGCATCGTCGCCCTGAACGACGAGGCCCTGTCGGCGGCCCGCGGCCGGGCGATGGACGGCACCGTGCGGGTCGGCTTTCCCCAGGATCTGGCGGAACGCTGGCTGCCATCCGTGCTCGGCTCCTTCCACCGCGCCCATCCCCGCATCCATGTCGAGGCCCAGGTCGGCCGCGGGCGCGAACTGCGCGAGCGGGTGGCGCAGGGTGCGCTCGACCTTGCCCTGGCCTTCGGCGAGATCGGTGGCGATTCCGCAAAAACGACGACCGGAGCGGCCACCCTGGCCCATCTGCCGGTGGCCTGGGTTGCGCCGGACGGCTTTCGCGCCGACCGGGAAAGCCCCTTGCCGCTGGCCCTGCTCGACGCACCCTGCATGTTCCGCCAGCACGGCATCGAGCGGCTGGACGGTGGTGGGCGCCCCTGGCGCATCACCTTCACCAGTCCCAGCCTGTCCGGCCTGTGGGCGGCGGTGGAGGCCGGGCTGGGCGTCACGATCCGCACGCCGCTCGGCCTGCCCGACACGCTGGCCCCCCTCGAGCCGCATCATGACCTGCCGGAACTGGGCTCGGTCCCGCTGGAACTGCATCGCGCGCCGTCCGCCGCCAATCCGGCGGTCGACCGTCTGCACGGGATCCTGGCGGACTCGCTGGCCGCGGTTCTGCGCGACGCGGGCGCACATTAATAACAAAAAATTCACGTTACTTAAGTTTTTCTCAACAGTGTAGTTTGTGTTTTTTGTTTTTCCTATTCACGCAATAGGAATAGGCTTTCTCCCGTAGCCACCGCAACAGACCGGCCTCGGGAGGGATCATGACGGCAGCCACCGCGACCCAACGGACGGGAACCCGATCCCGGAGATGGACGCGTTCGGCAGGGACGCTTCCGGCGGGTCTGCGCCGCTGTGCGGTGCCGCTGGCGCTGCTGGTCCTTTGGCAGGCCAGCGTCGGGCTGGGCTGGATTTCCACCCGCACCATCCCCTCGCCCAGCCAGATCCTGACCGCCTTCTGGGATCTGACGGTCAGCGGCGAACTGGCGGTGCATCTGCTGGTCTCGCTCGGCCGGGTCAGCGCCGGGCTCGCCATCGGCGTGTCGGCCGGCACCGTCTGCGCGCTGATCGCCGGCCTGTCGCGCCGGGGCGAGGATGCGCTGGACGCGCTCCTGCAAATGCTGCGCACCCTGCCCCATCTGGCACTGGTGCCGCTGTTCATCCTGTGGTTCGGCATCGGCGAGACGCCGAAGATCGCGCTCGTCGCGCTCGGCACCGCCTTCCCGATCTACCTGAACCTGTTCGCCGGCATCCGCACCGTCGACGCCAAGGTGGTGGAGGCGGTCTCCACCCTGGGCCTGACAAGGGGGGAGCTGATCGCCCAGGTCATCCTGCCCGGCGCCCTGCCCGCCTTCCTGACCGGCCTGCGCTATGCGCTCGGCGTCGCTTGGCTCAGCCTCGTGGTGGGCGAGCAGATCAACGCCTCCAGCGGCATCGGTTATCTGGCGATGACGGCGCGGGAGTTCCTGCGCACCGACGTGATCATCGTCGCCCTGATCGTCTACGCCATCCTTGGCCTGCTCGCCGACCTGATCGTCCGCGTCATCGAACGCAGGGCGCTGGTCTGGCGCCCGGCCTTCATCAAGGAGTGACCCTCCATGAGCCACACCCTTTCCCGCATCGCCGCCTCCCAGTCCACAATTGGCAAGCCTGTCGTCAGCGTCCGCGGCCTCGTCCGCAATTTCGGCAACGGTAATGTGCTGGACGGCCTGTCGCTCGACCTACAGCCGGGCTCCTTCACCGCGCTGCTCGGCCGCTCCGGCTGCGGCAAGTCCACGCTGCTGCGCACCCTGGCCAAGCTGGACCCGGCGCCGGAGGGCACCGTGCAGTTGCCGGAAGAGCGCGCCGTGGTGTTCCAGGAGCCGCGGCTGGTGCCCTGGATGCGGGTGCTGCGCAACGTCACGCTGGGCCTGCGCCGTCCCGATGCCGAAGCCCGCGGCCTTGCAGCATTGGCGGAGGTCGGGCTGTCCCATCGTGCCCGTGCCTGGCCGCTGACCCTGTCGGGCGGCGAGGCGCAGCGGGCGGCGCTGGCCCGCGCCCTGGTCCGCGAACCGCGCCTGCTGCTGCTCGACGAGCCCTTCGCGGCGCTGGACGCCCTGACCCGGATGCGCATGCAGGGTCTGGTGGAGACGCTGTGGCGCGCCCATGCCCCCGCCATCCTGCTAGTGACCCATGACGTGGACGAGGCGCTGCTGCTGGCCGACCGCGCCGTGGTGATGGCGGACGGCAGGATCGCCGCCGATATCCCGATCCCCCTCGCCCGCCCGCGCCGCCACGGCGACCCCGGCTTCATCGCGCTGCGCTCCCGCCTGTTGGCCGAGCTTGGCGTCGACGAGGAGCATCTGGCCGCACGGGAACCGCAGCGCACCGACGCCAGGGAATCCGACGCCAGGGCAGCCGGTGCAAGGCCCGGCGGTTACGGCCTGCCCGCCGGTGCCGCCGCAGCGCCCAGCCTCTGACCCTCGACGCCGACGGACCCGCCGCCATGACGACCGATAATCTCCGCCTCCCCTCGCCCCCGTTCGGCCGCCGCAGCCTGTTGCGCGGAGCCTGCGGCGCCCTGGCGCTGGGCACCCTGCCCGGCCTTGCGCAGGCCGCCTCCGGCCCGGCCTCTGAAACCGTCCTGCGCATCGCCGACTACAAGGCGCTGGACGGGCTGGCGCTGGAAGCGTCCGGCAATGCCGGGTCCAGCTTCCGGTCACAGTTCGCCGAGTTCGCGTCGGGCAACCTGATCGTCGAGGCGATCAATGCCGGCTCCATCGACGTCGGCTCCAGCAGCGAGATCCCGCCAGCCTTCGGCATCGCCGCCGGTGCCCGCCTGTCCATCGTCGCCGTGGTCAAGGACGACGTGAACTGGCAGGTGGTGCTGGTGCCGCCCGGCAGCCCGATCCAGTCTGTCGCCGATCTGAAGGGCAAGCGCGTCGGCTATGTCCGCGCCACCACCACGCAGTACTATCTCGCCAAGATGCTAGGCGAGGCCGGGCTGCGCTTCACCGACATCCAGGCGACCAGCCTGACCCCGTCGGAAGGACAGGCCGCCTTCGAGCAGGGCGCGCTCGATGCCTGGGCGATCTACGGCTATTCGGTGCCCTTCGCCATCAAGAAGGGCGCGCGGGTCCTCGTCACCTCCAACGGCTACCTGTCGGGCAACTACCTGTATCTCGCCTCGCCCGACGCGCTGGCCGATCCGGGCAAGTCCGCCGCCATCGGCGACTATTTCCTGCGGCTGCGCCGCGCCTTCGCCTGGCGCGCCACCAATCTGGAGCGCTGGGCCCAGGTCCATTCCACCGCCATCGGCGTGCCGGTCGAAACCGACCTGGAAATCCTGCGCAAGAATTCCCGCCAGCGCGATCTGGCGCCGATCACCGATGCCGACATCGCATCCGCCCAGAACGTCGCCGACACCTTCCACCAGTTGGGCGTCCTGCCGAAGCGCATCGACATCGCCCCGGCCTTCGACCGCCGCTTCACCGACATCCTGTCGCGTCCGCTCAGCTGACCGGCACGGCTTTGCAAAAAAGCCCTTTCCCGAATCCCGCCACGCACAAGAAGGGACCATCGCCATGACCGCCTCCCACAGCGCCTCCGCCCATCCGCTCCGCTTCGTCGGCTTCGTCGGCAACCACAATGCGTCGGAGATCATCCCGCGCCAGGGTCCGGTGGTGGACCGCGACTACATCGAGACGGTCGCCAAGGCCCATGAGCTCGGCGGCTTCGATTCGGTGCTCCAGGCCTTCCATGCCGATGCGCCGGACAGCCTTCAGGTCAGCCAGCACATCACCAGCGTCACCGACCGGCTGGGCGTGCTGATCGCCCACCGCCCCGGCTTCCAGGCGCCGACCATCCTCGCCCGCCAGCTCGCCACGCTCGACCAGTTGAGCCGCGGCCGTGTCGCCATCAACGTCATCACCGGTGCCGAGCGAAGCGAGCTTGCCCGCGATGGAAACATTGTGGACGACAAGGACGACCGCTATGCCCGCACGTCGGAATTCCTCGACATCGTCCGCGCCGAATGGACCAGCGACAAGCCCTTCGACTATCAGGGCCGCTTCTATCAGGTCGAGAAAGCCTTCTCCCAGGCGAAGCCCTACAACGCGTCGGGCATCCCGGTGTGGATCGCCGGCGCCTCCGCCGCGGCCGTGGAGGTGGCGGGACGCCACGCCGACACCTATGCGGTGTGGGGGGAGACCCACGATCAGGTGCGCGAGCTGCTGGCCCGCGTGCGCGCCGCCGTCGCCAAGGCGGGTCGTCCGCAGCCGGCCTTCAGCCTGTCGCTGCGCCCGATCCTGGCCGAGACCGAGGACGCCGCCTGGGCCAAGGCCGACGCCATCTATGAGAAGGCCAAGGCGCTGCTGGAGAAGACCGGATTCACCCGCGGCGACCTGCCGAACAACGAGGGCGCCCGCCGCCTGCTCGCCATCGCGGACAAGGGCCACCGCCACGACAAGCGCCTGTGGACCGCCATCGCCGCCCTGACCGGGGCGAAGGGCAACTCCACCTCGCTGGTCGGCACGCCGGATCAGGTCGCCGACGCCCTGCTCGACTATTACGACATCGGCGTCACCACCTTCCTGATCCGCGGCTTCGACCCGCTGCCCGATGCCATCGCCTATGGCCGCGACCTGCTGCCGCGCGTCCGCCAGCTGGTCGCCGAGCGCCAGCGCGCTCAGGCGGCCGCGGCGGCGGTCGCGGCGGCGGTCGCGGCGGAGTAAGCGCAAGGTGGCGGTCCGCTCCCCGGTCATCCTCAACCAGCTGGGCACCGCGGTGGGGGAGCGGATCGCCGCCCACCCCTCGCGCCCCACGGTGCTGGACCATCGGGCCGGCCACGCCCCCTGGGATTTGCCGGCCGGCGTCGAGGTCCTGCTGACCCGTCCGCTGATCGGCTGGGAGGCGGCCCCCGCCGCCCCTCCTCCCGGCTGGGGTAACGGCTTGCGCTGGATCGAGTCGGCCTCTACGGGCATGGACTTCTACCCGCCCTGGCTGCTCGACGGCGCCCCGGTCGTCACCTGCGCCCGCGGCGTGTCGGCGGTCGCCATCGCCGACTACGTGATGACGGCAATCCTGAGCGTCGAGAAGCGGTGGGACGCCATCCGCCTCACCGGACCGGAGGACTGGCGGCGCGAGACGCTGGGCAGCCTGTCCGGCAAACGGCTGGGACTTGCCGGCTTCGGCGCCATCGGCCGGGCGGTGACCGAGCGAGCGCTCGCTTTCGGGATGACCGTCGGGGCGGTGCGCCGCTCGGGCTGGGCCGAACCGGAACCGGGCGTCGAACCGTTCGGCCGGCTGGAGGATTTGGCGGCGGTCAGCGACCATCTGGTGCTCGCCCTGCCGCTGACCGCCGCCACCCGCGGGCTGGTGAGCGCCGACCTGCTGGCGCAGGCCAAGCCGGGGCTGCATCTGGTCAACGTCGCCCGCGGCGCGCTGGTCGATCAGGACGCCCTGCTCGCCGCCATCGACAGCGGCCGGCTCGCCAACGCCACGCTGGACGTGACCGACCCCGAACCGCTGCCCGCCGGCCACCCCTTCTACAGCCATCCCGCGATCCGGCTGACGCCGCATGTCTCGTGGTCCGCCCCGGACTTCGACCGGCGGCTGGCCGACCGCATCCTCGCCAACCTCGACGCCTACGCGCGCGGCGAACCGCTGCGCGACGTGGTGAACGCCGCCACCGGCTACTGACCCTTTCCCGACGGAGCCCCCGCCCGATGACCCACATCCAGCCCAGGCCGCGCAAGTTCTGGCCGCCGGTCGATCCGGTCAGTTACACCAGCGTCGAGGAGGAGCGGCAGCACCGCAAGCAGCGGCTTGCCGCCACCTTCCGCCTGTTCGGCCGCTACGGCTTCGACCAGGGGCTGGCCGGCCATGTCACCGCCCGCGATCCGGAGCATCCCGACCGCTTCTGGATCAACCCGCTGGGCCAGCATTTCCGCACCATCCGGGTGTCGGACCTGCATCTGGTCGACGGCGACGGCACCATCCTGCAGGGCGACTGCGCCATCAATCAGGCCGGCTTCACCATCCATTCCGCCATCCACCGGGCGCGTCCCGACGTGGTGGCCGCCGCCCACACCCATTCGACCTACGGCAAGGCATGGTCGGCGCTCGGCCAACCGCTCGCGCCGCTGAGCCAGGATGCCGCGGCCTTCTACGAGGATCAGGTCATTTTCGATCCCTATTCCGGCGTCGTCCTGACCGAAGGCGAAGGCCAGCGGCTGGTGGAGGCGCTGGGCGACCGGAAGCTGGCGATCCTGAAGAACCACGGCCTGCTGACCGTCGGCCCGAGTGTGGAGGCCGCCGCCTGGTGGTTCATCAGCGCCGACAACGCCGCCCACACCCAGCTGCTGGCCGAGGCCGCCGGCCGGCCCCAGCCCATCGACCATGAAACGGCCCTGCTGACCCGCTCCCAGGTCGGGACCCATCAGGGCGGCGCCTACAACTTCCACCCGCTGTGGGAATGGATCGTGGCGGCCGAACCCGACCTGCTCGACTGACCCTGTCCCGTCCCACCTTTCGCGAAAGCACAAGAACGATGACCGCGAATCCGGCTTCTCCCCTTTCCCGCCCATTGGCCCGCCCCCTGTCCCGCCGCGGCCTGATCGCCGCCGGCGCCGTCACCCTCGCCGCCCCCTTCGTTCTGCGCCGCCGGGCGGTGGCGGCGGAACCGCTCCGCCTGTCGTGGAACGCGGGGGCCGTCTGCTTCTCCGCCGTGCCGCTGGCCTTCCAGCTCGACCTGTTCAAGAAGCACGGGCTGGAGGTCGAGCTGGTCAACTTCACCGGCTCCACCGACCAGCTGCTGGAGGCCATCGCCACCGGCAAGGCCGATGCCGGCGTCGGCATGGCGCTGCGCTGGCTGAAGCCGCTGGAGCAGGGCTTCGACGTGAAGATCTCCGCCGGCCTGCATGGCGGCTGCATGCGGCTGTTCGGGGCCAAGGCGGCCGGGGTGAAGACGGTGCTCGACCTGCCGGGCAAGGTGATCGGCGTCAGCGACATGGCCAGCCCGTCGAAGAACTTCTTCTCGGTCGTGCTGACCAAGTTCGGCCTCGACCCCAACAAGGACGTCGAATGGCGCCAGTTCCCGGCCGACCTGCTGGGTCTGGCGGTGGAGAAGGGGGAAGTCCACGCCATCGCCGACGGCGACCCGCTGGTGTGGAGCCAGACCAAGAACCCGCAGATGGTGGAGATCACCAACAACGTCTGCGGCGAGTTCGCCACCCGCACCTGCTGCCTCGTCGGCGTGCGCGGCAGCCTGCTGCGCGACAACCGCCCGGCGGCCAAGGCACTGACCGCCGCCCTGATCGAGGCGCAGCACGCGGCCTACGCCGACCTGCGCGCCGCCGCCGCGGCCTATGCCCCCTTCGCCCCGAAATTCCCGGTGGAGGAGCTGGAGGCGATGCTGCGCAGCCACGCCCACAACGTCACCCCCATCGGCGACGAACTGCGCCAGCAGCTGGCGCTCTACACCGACGAGCTGAAGAGCGTGTCGGTCATCAAGCGCTCGACCGACAGCCAGCGCTTCGCCGGGCGCATCACGGTCGACCTCGCCTGAACCGGTTCCATTGTAGCGGGATTGCCTGCCATGCCCTTTGACGACCTGCCCTTTCCGGCCTCTCCGTTCGCCGGGACCGCTCCAGCCTTGGCGGTCGACCCTTCGCTGATCGCCACCCTGTCGGCGGAGTTCGCGACGCGCGCCGCGGAGCATGACGGCGCGGCCAGCTTCCCCTTCGAGAATTTCGAGCGGCTGGCAACATTCGGGCTTCCGGCGCTGGTCACCCCGGAAGCGGCGGGCGGCAAGGGCGGCGGGCTGCGCGATGCGCTGGCGGTGGTGAACGGGATCGCCGCCGGCGAACCATCCACCGCGCTGGTCCTGGTGCTGCAATATGTCATCCACAACCAGCTCTGGCGCGGGTCCGCCTGGCCGGAGGCACTGCGCGAGCGCATCGCCCGCTCCGCCGCGACCGATGGCGCGCTGATCAACATCCTGCGGGTGGAGCCGGAACTGGGCACGCCGCACCGCGGCGGGCTGCCGGCGACGGTGGCGCGCAAGGTGCCGGGCGGCTGGCGCATTTCGGGCGCCAAATCTACTCCACCGGCATTCCGGCGCTGTCCTGGCTCGGTGTCTGGGCCCGCACCGACGATGCTGAACCGCTGGTCGGCACCTGGGTGGTCCCGCGCGGCACCGGCCTCGCCGAACAGGGGATCGAGGTGCGGGAAAGCTGGAACCACATCGGCATGCGGGCCAGCGGCAGCCACGAGGTGGTGTTCCGAGACGTGTTCGTCCCCGACGACCATGCCGGCGAATTGCGCCCGCCCGCCGGCTGGGCCGCCCCCGACGCGGTCGCCACCGCCTGGATGGCCACCCTGTTCAGCGGCGTCTATGACGGCATTGCCCGCTCCGCCCGCGACTGGCTGGTCGGCTTCCTGCACGCCCGCAAGCCGACGGGGCTGAACGGTGCGTCGCTCGCCACCGTCCCCCGCCTGCAAGAGGCTCTGGGCGGGATCGAGGCGCTTCTGCTGACCAACCGCATCCTCCTGCGGTCCCTGTCGGCGGCGATGGACGGCGGCACGTCGCCTTCGCAGAGCGACGCCCTGCTGGTGAAATACACGGTGACCGACAACGCCATCGACGCGGTGGCGCGGGCACTGGAGGTCACCGGCAATCCCGGCCTGTCGCGCGACAACCCGCTGGAGCGCCATCACCGCGATGTCCTGTGCGCCCGCGTCCATGCCCCGCAGAACGACATGATCCCGACCGGCGCCGGGCGCGCCGCTCTGTCACGGTGATCGGCAGGCCGTCATTGCAAGGCGTAGCGAACGGGAAGCGTGATGTCGATCTGGGAGCGGCCCAATCCGGCAGGGATGGCGGGAAGCGGCGACGCACGCTGGATCATCTCCTCCGCGGCCCGATCGAGGCTGCCGTGCCCCGATCCCTGGACAATCGTCCAACCCGTGATGGTGCCGTCGGCGACGATGGTGAAGCGGACCAGCACGGTGCCTTCCTCCCGCATCAGGCGCGCGGCCTGCGGATAAATCTTGTGACGGGCCAGCCTTGCCTGGATCGTGCCGAAGTAATCGGTCGCCTGCCTGTCGGAGTTGGCCGACGGGTCCGAGGGTGGCGACGAAACCGCCGCCGGAGCGGCTGGCTGGGTCGCCGGTGCGAATGACGCCTGCACAGCCGGCTCCTCGGCGCGCCCGGACCTGTCCGTCAGGGGGATTGCGGCCGGCAGGGCCCTGGTGGGAGACGGGGTACGCTGCGGGGGGCCGGGAGATGGCCGGCGTGCCGGAATGGGCGGCCGGACGGGCGGCGGCGTTTCCTCCTTGAGCGGCTCCGCCGGAACCGGCGCGGACGGCTCCGCGACCGGTGTGTCGGCGACCGGCGGCATCGGGGCATCGGAAGGCGATTCCGCAGCAACGTCGCCGGTGTCGGGTGGTGGCGGCGGCACCGGGTCCGGCTGCCGCAGCGGCTCGGACGCAGGGTCCGGAACCGCCTCCGGCCGGGCGCCCTCCTCCGAGTCCATGACACTTTCCGCAACCGGCCCCGATGGCGATGGCGACGGCGGTTCCGCCGCAGCCGCGACGAAGGAAAGCTCCACCGCATGCACCGCCGGCGGGGGAGCCGGCGGTGCATGCAGACCGACCGCAAGGGCGATCACCTCCACGTGCAAGGCGAGCGACAACGGCAGGCTCCACCGCGCCGCCCCGGTCCGGGCGGCCGATGGAACAGGTGCCGTTTCCGCGGCAAGACGGGGCGAGGCGGCAATCGTCCGGTGCTCGGGCATGGAGCGGACCTTCGGCAGGGTGAGGCGCGGTGCGACGGACGGTCCGCCTTAGAACTTCACCGTCATGCCGGCGATGAAGGACCGCCCCGCCCCCGGCAGCGCGCCGACCGTGCCCCGGCTTCCCCCCGCCCGGAAATCGGCATAGTCGACACCGCCCAACGGCAGGTAATACTGCCGGTCGAACAGGTTCTCGACACCGGCATCGACCCGGACATTCCCCCACTCGTATCCCGTCCGCAGATTGACCAGCGCGTAGCTGGGCGTCTTCGGCTCGTTGCGCGCCGCTTCCACCCGGTCCTTGCGGGCGGTCGCCTGCAACTCGACGGCGCTGTTCCATCCGCCCAGCCGGTGCTCCATCGTCAGCAAGGCGTTCAGCGGCATGATGTGATAGAGCGCGTCGCCGGTGTCGAGGTTGCGGCCATGCACCCAGCCGACCACGCCGGACAGGCGGAAGGAGCCGATCCTGTCATCCTCGTAGAGCCCGGCCGCCGCCGACAGGTTGGCGCCGACCAGGATGGCGTCATGGTTGGCGAAGCGCAGCTTGACGAAGCCGTTGCTCAGCGTGCCGATCCGCTCGACGTCGATGAAATCCTGCACATAGGTGTAATAGGGGATCAGCTTGACTTCCCAGGATTTGCGGGCGGCATTGTGCAGCGAGAGGGTGGTGCTGACGGTGTTGGCGATCTCCGGCTTGAGGTCGGGGTTGCCGACATAGCCGTTGGCGTCGCCGAACCAGCCGTTCATGCTGCTCGACATCCCGCCGGTGCCCCAGGCGTAGCGCTCGTAGAGGTTCGGCGAGCGGGTCTTGCGGGCGTAGCCGGCTTCGATCGCGCTGGTGTCGGAGGGGGTGTAGCGGACCAGGGCCGTCGCATCGAAATTGACGTCGGTGCGGCCACGGCCGCGGGCGTTGAAGGCGCGTGCGTCGGCCGCATCCGGGTTGGCCATCCGCATCATGCCCATGCCCAGGCTGTTCTGCCAGGAATAGGGCTGCACCGCGCCGGTGTCCATCCACACCACGTCGTTGCGCACGCCGAGCAGCGTCGTCCAGGCCGGCGACCAGGCGGCCTCCCACTCGGCGAAGGTACCGAGGCGGTTGCGGGTGCCGTCCTTGACGTTCCAGTAGGTCAGCGGACTCATCATGCTGCTGCCGGCCACCGGGTCCCACCAATCGTCGAGATGGGTGTGGCGGAACTCGCTGCCGACGCGCAGGGTGTCGCGTGCCGACAGCGGCAGCGTCGCCTTGACCGAATAGCCGGCGTCGGTGGTCAGCGTGTCCATCGGCATGCCGCCGCCGGCGCTGCCACCCTTGTCCTCCAGGAAATTCATGGTGTGCCGCGTCCGCCGCCAGTTGGCGCGGGCGTCGAGATTTCCCAGTCAAAGGCCCCTTCGTACCGGCCGTTGAGGAAGGCGGTGCGGTTGTCGGTCAAATCCATGCGCTGGGTGGGAAAGCCCTGGTAGGGCATGGTCTGGATACCGCCCTGCAACGTGACCTGATGCCCGTCGCGGCGCGCCCCGAACGTCACCGCATTGTCCTGCACGTTGTAGAGGGTCGAGCGGACGGTCTGACCGTCGCCGGCCTTGTAGTTCCCGGCCCGGCTCCAGGATCCGCTGTAGCCCAGGCTGAGGCTGTCGGTGGCGACGGACGCCTCGGCGGCCCCCGTCACGCCGCGGCCGTTGGACCGGTAGGAGGCCGACAGTTTGCCCTCGGTATGCACCGCCTCGCCCGCCGGAGCGAAGACCGGAGGCGCGCTTTCGGCGGCGATGGTGCCGGCGATGCTGTCGCCACCGGCGCTGACCGGCGTGATGCCGGCCAGCACCTCGATCTTGGACAGGCGCGTCGGCGTGATGGTGGACAGCGCCGGGTTCATCTGGTTGGGGCAGGCGGGCGCGACGGGCGCGCCGTCGACCAGCACATTGACGCGGTCGGCGCCCAGCCCGTTCAGCGCCGGCAGGCTCGACACGCCGCCATTGCCGTAGAGGCTGACGCCGGGCAGGCCGCGCAGCAAGGCCGCGACGTCTCCGGTGGCGGGCCGGCGGGCGGCCAGCCCATCTCCGCCCAGGGCGGTGCCGACGGCCAGGGCATCGTCCGGGCCTGCGATCACGGAAATCGCCGGAAGCGATTGGGCAAGCGGCGGACCAAACGGCGGAATGGTCTGGGCGGACACAGCGGCGGGGAACAGTGCGGTGAGGGCAGCACCGGACAGCAGGGCGGCGCGCAGGGCGCCGGCCGCGGCGAAACGCAACATCATGAGATATCTCGATCTGAGGCCAGCCGAACACGGCTCCGCGCCATCGGCGCGAAGGATGTGCAAGGCTGCGAACAGGGAAGGTCGGCAAGGGCGGATCGCCGCGCGGACGTCCCGCACGGCGATCCCGCAATTCCGGCCTCAGACCGGTGGCGCGCGGGCCTGAAGGGTGGAGAGGAACCAGCCGGCGGCGATCACGTCGCCGGGCAAGACTTCCGGGCTGTGGCGCCCGACCGACGCGCGCGTCATCGGCAAATCCGGCGGCGGCATCGCCAATCCGCCGATCAGCGGACAGAGCGGGCAGGAACCGCCCGACATCAGCAGATCGCCTTGGAGCAGATCGCCTTGGCCCGAATCGTTCTGCGCCAATCGCTCTCGTCGCCTGCCGGATCGCCTGCCATTCCGTGGTCGTCCATAACCACGGTCTTGAACCCATCCGGCGTGCAGATGACGATCCGGCTGCTCTCGGCCGCATTGGCGGATGCGATGACGGCGGGCATCCAGGCCCAGGCGACGACCTGCAACAGCAGCGCAATCGCACCGGCCGCAAGGCCGGCCCGTCGCGTGGGTCGCAGTCTGTCCTGGGTCGCGCTCATGCCGATCCGTGCATCGATCCATCTTGCCCATCGCACGTGCAACCGCACGCATTGGGTGCGGCACATTAGCCGAAGTGCCGCAGTCGGGATCAGCGGCATTTTCCCGCAGGCCCCAGATCCGACGCCCGGATCCGACGGCGAACTTCTCCTTGCAGGTCGCACGATGGCACGATATGTAACGTTATAACATAACATTTTGGATATGGACTCTCCGATGCTTTTGTTCGTTCGCAAAGCTTGACCGGGGGCGCCGCGTCGCTCATGAATGGTCCCGGTTCTGGTTCTTCCGGCGGTTCGCCACCGGAAGCTAAGAGGGAACCCGGTGAGCCGCCGACCCTGCGAAGGGAAGTGCGGTGAGGCCGGGGCTGCCCCCGCAACTGTGAGCGGCGAGCCGTACCGTCATTTCAAGCCACTGGCGCCCATCGGCGCTGGGAAGGCCCGACGGAACGGCGACGACCCGCAAGCCAGGAGACCTGCCAGCACCACAACGAAACGTCCTCGGGCGGGGTGTCCCGGTGGAACGCTTGCCATGCGTGTGCCCGGACTCCGCTCCGGTCGCGTCGCATGATCCGCAAGACGTCCGCCATGCCTCCCCGTCCGCAAAGACAGGAAGCACGGATGGCGTCAGCGCCCTTCCCCACAGAGGCATCGCTCCCTCTCCCCGCCATCGCGGTGGAACGGCTGAGGTGCCGGCTGGCCGGCCGCATGGTCCTGTCGGACATCGGTTTCTCGGTTTCCGGCGGTGAAATCCTCGGCATTCTCGGGCCGAACGGCTCGGGCAAGACCACGCTGCTGCGCTGCCTCGCCGGCCTGCAAACCCCGTCCGCCGGCCGAATCCTCATCGACGGCGACGATCCGCGCGCCCTGCGGCCGGTCGAACTGGCCCGCCGGCTGGCGCTCCAGGCGCAGGATTCCACCGCCGCACTCGGCTTCACCGTTCGCGACGTGGTCGGCATGGGGCGGCTGGTTCACCGCCGCTCCCCTTTCGCCGGAGCCGGGGCGGAGGACCGCGCCATCGTCGAGGATGCCCTGGACCGGCTGGAGCTGTCCGGGCTGGCCGGGCGTGCGGTCGAACAGCTGTCGGGCGGCGAACGCCAGCGGGTGATGATCGCCCGCGCCCTGGCCCAGCGTCCGCGCATCCTGCTGCTCGACGAACCGACCAACCACCTGGACATCTACCACCGCTTCGCCGTGCTCGACCTCGTGCGCTCGCTCGGCATCACCGTGGTGGCGACGCTGCACGACATCGAGCTGGCAGCCCGCTGGTGCGACCGCATCCTGCTGCTGGCCGACGGACGGCTCCAGGCCGATGCCGCGCCGGAGGGCGCGTTGACCCCGGACCGGCTGACCGCCGTCTACCGCGTCGCCGCGGCGGTGGACCGCCGCCCCCAGGACGGCCGGCTGCGCATCGACCTGTCGCCCCTGACGGAGTCACCACGATGAGACGCATTCTCCGCGGCGTTCCGCCTTTCACTCCGGTCTTCGCCTTGGCCCTCGCCATGCAAGCCGGCGGCGCCCTCGCCCAATCCTATCCGGTCGAGGTCGCCAACTGCTTCGAGACCGCCCGCTTCGCCGCGGCCCCGAAGCGGCCGATGGTCCACGACACCAACATGACGCAGACCATGCTGGACCTCGGCCTCGCCGACCGGCTGGCCGCCGTTTCCGGCATCGAGGGGGTGGAGCACCGGCTGGTCGCTCCGCCGGGCGTGGTCGCGGCGCTGCCCCGGCTGCCCGACCGCTCGCCGACGCTGGAGGCGGTGCTGTCGGTCAATCCAGACTTCCTGTTCGCCGGCTGGAGCTATGGCTTCAACGAGGCCCGCGGCCTCACCCCCGCCCGGCTGGCGGAGATGGGCGTGGCGACCTACACGCTGCGGGAAAGCTGCATCCGCATCGGCCCGCGCGAGCCGATCGGCATGGACACGCTTTATGCCGATCTGCTGGCGCTGGGCGCCATCTTCGGCGTGACGGAGCGTGCCGAGGCCATGGTCGCCGATTTCCGCCGCCGGGTCGCCGCCGTCACCGAGCGTGTCGGCGGCGCCGCCGACCGGCCGCGCGTGATGTATTGCGACCAGTGCCACACCGACGCGGCGCCCCTGTCTGTCGGGCGCGAAGGGATGACCAGCCTGCTGATGGAGCTGGCCGGCGGGCGCAACATCTTCGACGACATCCCCGACAGCTATGTCCGGGTGAGTTGGGAGGAGATGGTGCGGCGCGATCCGCAATGGATCATCGTCAGCGCCCACCGCATCCCGGCCGAGGACGCCATCCGACACCTGACCTCGGCACCGCAGTTGGCCGACGTCGAGGCTGTGCGCAAACGGCAGTTCATCGTGCTGACCTATGCCGAGCAGACGCCCTCCACCCGCAATGTCGAGGCGCTGGAGCGGATGGCGCGGACCCTGCACCCGGAGCGCTTCACACCATGAAGCGCTCCCGCCTGCTGGGCCTGTCGCTGCTGCTGACCTCCGCGCTGGCCCTGTCCGCGGTGGCCGCCGTCGGCTTCGGCGCCGCCCGCGTCCCCATCCCGAAGGTCTGGGCGGTCGTCATGCACGAGCTGTGGCCGGCGCTGGCCCCGCCCGCCGAGGCCAGCCGGGCCGAACGCAACATCGTCTGGGAATTGCGGGTGCCGCGCGTTCTGCTGAGTGCGCTCGCCGGGGCCGGACTGGCGGCGGTGGGGGCCGTGCTTCAGGTGCTGACGCGCAACCCGCTGGCCGACCCCTATCTGTTCGGCGTGTCGGCCGGCGCCTCGGTGGGGGCGGTGACCGTTCTGCTCTATGCCGGCGCGGTCGCCGGAATGCTGGGTTTGCCGGTCGCCGCCTTCCTCGGTGCGCTCGCGGCGATGCTGGCCGTCTTCTCCGCGGCACGCGGGCGCGACGGCGTGGTGACCGGCGAAAGGCTGGTGCTGACCGGTGTCGCCGTCGCCTTCATCCTGCACGCCGTCACCAATGTCCTGATCGTCATGGCGACGGATCGTGGCGACGACGCCGCGCTGTTCTGGATGATGGGCGGCTTCGGCACCGCACGCTGGAGCGTGCTGCCCGTTCCGGCCGGTCTGGTCGTCGGCGGGCTGCTGTGGCTGTGGCTGCGGGCGGAGACCGTCAACACGCTGGCCCTGGGCGACGATGCGGCCCGCTCGCTCGGCACCGATCCGGGCCGCCTGCGGCTGGAGCTTTTCCTCGTCACCGCCCTGATGACCGGGGCGCTGGTGTCGGCCTGCGGCGGCATCGGCTTCGTCGGGCTGGTGGTGCCCCACATCGCGCGGATGCTGGTCGGCGGGCATCTGCGAGCGCTGCTGCCGGTGGCAGCACTGGGCGGGGCGCTGCTCCTGCTGTGGGTGGACGTCGTCGCCCGGTCCCTGTTCGCCCCGCGCGAAATTCCGGTCGGCATCGTCACGGCACTGGTCGGCGGCACCTTCTTCCTGTGGCTCATGCGGCGGAGAGGCTCGCTATGACGGAGACCCCGGCGAACCCGCCATCCAGGCGCGCCATCGTCCTGTACGGGCGCGCCTCCTTCGACCATGGGCAGAACCTGAAGGCGCTCGCATCGGCTCTGGCCGCCCGGCACGCGGCACGCGGCGAAGCCGTTACGGTCACGACCGCCCACGCCGACCTGTCCGGCCCCGCATTGCCCGGCGTGCTTGCGGATCTGGAGCGGGACGGCGTGACCGAGGCCCTGGTCATTCCCGCCATGGTGCCGTCCGACCCCAGCCTGTCGGCGTGGCTGCCGGGCGCGCTCAGCCATTGGGCCACGACGACCGGCACCGCGATGGCCATCCGGCTGGCGCCGCCGGTGGAAAGCGCGCTCGACCTGCCCGCCGCCCTCGACCGCATCGCCCTCAACTCCATCGCCGGCGGGCCGTCGGATACCCCTGCACAGGATGTCCGCGGAACCGAGCCCAGCCTCGGCAAGCCCGGCTGGTCGGCAATCCCCGAACATGGCCGGCAGCTCTTCGTCTGTGTCGGCGCCCGCTGCCTGCATCGCGGTGCCGAGCCGCTGTACCAGCATCTGCGTGCGGCGATGAAAGGGCACCGCGCCCTGAACGCCGGTCCGCGCCGGGCGATGTGCGCGCGGACGAGCTGCCTTTACCCCTGCAACCGCGGACCGCTGCTGGTCGTCCAGCCCGACGCCGTCTGGTACGGCGACCTGACGACCGGGAAGATCGACCGCATCGTCACCGACCACCTGCTGTCCGATACCCCGCCCGCCGCCGACATCCTCCACCGCAATCGCCCGGCGGAGCGGGCGGAGGACGACCCCATGGGGTGATCCGGCCTCCCTGATCTCCGGCCGTCCGGCTTTTCAACTCGACCGAACGGCGCCGTCCACCCAGCACCCCGCACACCCGTCAGCCGCGAAGCACCGACTTCGCGGAATGCCGTCTCCCGTCCTTTTTCATCCTGAGGAATTGTCCATGCTTCCTGCCCATCCTGCCCGCATCGTTTCCGGCCGGCACAATCGCCGGCGCTCCGGTTCGCTGGCGACGCTGCTCCTGGTCGCCGCATCCTTCGGCCCTGCGGCGGCCGGAGCGGCCGAATCCGAACCGCCGGTCACTCTGGACCCGGTCACCGTCACCGGCCGGGCAACGGACGCCGCTGCCGCCGGGCTGGCGCTCGACCGGCCGAACACCGGCGGCAGCCGGCTCGGCCTGACGCCGCTGGAAACCCCGGCCAGCGTCGAGGTAATCGACGGCCGGACCATCCGCGACCGCGGCCAGACCAGCGTGACGGAGGCCGTCACCCAGAACGCCACCGGCTTCACCTCGCTGGCGGCTCCCGGCAACGGCGGATCGTCGCTGGCGACGCGCGGTTTCGCCGGCCATGGCTCGGTGATGCAGCTTTATTACGGGACGCGGCTCTATGTCGGGTCGGGCACCGTCACCTTCCCGTTCGACGCCTGGTCGGCCGAACGCATCGAGGTGCTGCGCGGTCCGGCCTCCGTCCTCTATGGCGAGGGCGCCATCGGCGGCGTGGTCAATGTGGTGCCCAAGCGCCCGACCACCGATTTCCGCAACGAGGCGACCGTCGCCGTCGGCACCGACGGCACCCGGCGCGCCGCCTTCGGCAGCGGCGGTCCGGTCGGGGAAAAGCTGTCCTACCGGCTGGACGCCAGCGGCAACCGCTCCAACGGCTGGGTGGATCGCGGCGACACGAAGAATCTCGCGGTGTCCGGCGCGGTGAAGCTACAGGCGACTCCGGATCTGGCCTTCACCCTGTCCAACGATTATGGCGACCAGCAGCCGCAGGAGTATTTCGGAACCCCGCTGATCGCGGGCAGCCTCGACCGCGCGCTGCGGCATCGCAACTTCAACGTGGCCGACAGCGACATCCGCTATCGCGACAACTGGACCCAGCTGAAGACCGAATGGGCGGTGTCAGACGCGCTGACCCTGCGCAACACCGCCTACCACCTGACCAGCCACCGCCACTGGAAGGATGTGGAGAGCTACGCCTGGAATGCCGCCACCCGGGGCATCCAGCGCAGCAGCTACATCGAGATCTACCACGACCAGCGGCAGGTCGGCG
Source organism: Azospirillum sp. A23 (assembly GCF_042938965.1). NCBI lineage: Bacteria > Pseudomonadati > Pseudomonadota > Alphaproteobacteria > Rhodospirillales > Azospirillaceae > Azospirillum > Azospirillum sp. A23. The sequence goes on from NZ_CP170666.1 coordinate 845,590, forward strand.
ACCGCTTCGACGCGACCTGGCGCAACAGCGTCTTCGGCATGAAGAACGAGATGGTCGGCGGCTTCGACCTGAACCGGATCGAATTCAAGCACACCAACAATTCGCCCTATGGCGGGTTCAGCACGGTCGATCCGTTCGACCCGGCACCCGGCCTGTTCCTCAACAGCGCCGGCACCTCCCCGCGCAGCCGGTCGCGCACCCGCCAATATTCCCTGTTCGCCGAGGACCGGCTGGCGGTGACGCCGCAGCTGTCGCTGGTCGGCGGCATCCGCTACGACGCCCCCACCGTCGAGCGCTGGGATCTGGTGGCGGGAACCGCCTATACCAAGGACTTCCGGGCCACCAGCTGGCGGACCGGCGCGGTGTACGAGGTCATTCCCGGACTGGCCCTCTACGGCCAGTACGCCACCGCCGTCGACCCGGTCGGCAATCTGGTCTCGCTGTCGCCGACGCAGAAGGACTTCGATCTGTCCACAGGCCGGCAGATCGAGATCGGCGTCAAGCAATCCTTCCTCGAAGGGCGTGGCGAGTGGACGCTGGCCGCCTACCGCATCGTCAAGGACAAGCTGCTGACCACCGACCCCAACCAGCCGGCGGTGACGGTACAGGTCGGGCAGCAATCCTCACGCGGGCTGGAGGCGTCCCTGTCGCTCGGCCTGTGGGAAGGCGTGCGGGTGGACATGAACGGCGCGATGCTGCGGGCGAAATATGACGACTTCACCCAGACGGTGTCGGGCCGCGCCGTGTCCTACGCCGGCAACGTGCCGACCGGCGTGCCGGAGCGCACCGCCAATGTCTGGGCGAACTGGGCCTTCCTGCCGGGCTGGGAGGTGCGGGCCGGCGTGCAGTATGTCGGCAAGACCTACGCCGACGCCGCCAACACCAGCGTCCGGCCCTCCTACACGGTGGTCAATGCCGGGCTGGATTACCGGCCGACCGACAACACCAAGCTCAGCCTGCGCGCCTTCAACCTGTTCGACGAGGTCTATGCCGTGGCCGGAAGCACCGGCAGCTGGGTGCTCGGCCGTCCGCGCTCGGCGGAGCTGGCCTTCTCGATGACCTTCTGACCCTTCGGCATTCCGCCCGGTCCGATCGCCGGAACCGGGCGTCCCCTGCCCGTCACGCCCTGCGGTGCAGACCACGGGGCACGCACACGCGCATGCCGGCATCGCCGACCGGCAGCACATCCACCTCCGCGCCATAGACCTCGCGCATCATCTCCGCGGTGATCACGTCCGCCGGCGGGCCGAAACGGGCGAGCCGGCCGTCGTGCAGCAGGGCCACGCTGTCGGCGACGGCGAAGGCATGCTCGGGATGGTGGGTGGAGAAGACGACAGCAAGACCTCCCTCGTCGGCCAGCCGGCGCACCTGCTCCAGCACCCGCAGCTGGTTGCCGAAATCGAGGCTGGCGGTCGGTTCGTCCAGCACCAGCACGCGCGACGCCTGGGCCAGCGCCCGTGCGATCAGCGCCAGCTGCCGCTCGCCGCCGCTGATGCGCAGCCAGTCCCGCCCGGCCAGATGGGCGATCCCGAGACGGTCCAGCGCAGCCCCGGCGGCGGCATGGTCGCCGGCGGAAGGGGCGGCGAACGGCCCGCGGTGGGCGGTGCGGCCCATCAGAACCATCTCGCCGACGCTGAAGGGAAACTGCCCGGCGCCGGCCTGCGGCACATAGCCGAAGGCCAGCGCGCGGCGGCGCGGGTTCCAGCCGCCGACATCCTCGCCATCGACCAGGATGCGGCCGCCATGCGGGGGGAGCAGGCCGAGGATCGTCTTGAACAGCGTCGTCTTGCCGCCACCGTTGGGGCCGAGCAGACAGAGAACCTGCCCGGCCGCCACGGCGAATCCGACGGCGGCGCCGATGGTCCGCTCGCCATGGCCGAAGGCCAGATCCTCGACGGCAAGCCGTGCGCTCATGACCAGCCCCGGCGGCCGAAGGCCAGCAGCCAGAGGAACACCGGCGTGCCGATGACCGCGGTCAAGACCCCCAGCGGCAGCTCGACCCGGCCGATCCCGCGCGCCAGCGTGTCCACCGCCAGCAGATAGGCCGCCCCCAGCAGCACGGCGGTGGGCAGCAGGCGCACGAACGCCGGCCCGACCATCAGCCGGGCGAGATGCGGCACCAGCAGCCCCACCCAGCCGACGATGCCGGCGACGGAAACGGCGGCGGCGGTCATCAGCGTCGCCGCCGCGATGACCACGGCACGGACGATGCGCACCGACACGCCGAGCGAGGTGGCCTCCTCATCGCCCAGCGTCATCACATCCAGCCGCCAGCGCAGCAGCACCAGCGGAACCAGCGCCACCGCCACCGGCGGCGCCAGTGCGGCAAGATCGGCGCGGTTGACCGCCGACAGGCTGCCGAGCAGCCAGAAGGTGATGGCCGGCAGCTGGTTGTACGGGTCGGCAAGATACTTGAGCAAGGCGACGCCCGATCCCAGCAGAGCGCCGATGACCACACCGCCCAGCACGAGGACCAGCACCGGATCCCGCCCGCGCACGACGGAGGCGAGCCCATAGACCGCCGCCACCGCCACCAGCCCCCCGGCGAAGGCAAGCCCCTGGATGGCGATCACCGGAAGCGAGGCGAAGATGCCGAGCACCGCGCCCAGCGCCGCCCCCGACGAGACCCCCAGTATGTCCGGCGAGACCAGCGGGTTGCGGAACAGCCCCTGATAGGCGGCACCCGACGCGGCGAGCCCGGCGCCGATCAGCATGGCGGCGAGCACGCGCGGCCCGCGGATTTCCCAGATCACCGTCTCCACCGTGCGCGGAACGCTCAGGGAAGCCCCCGTCGCCTTCGACCACAGGAGTGCCGCGATCTCGCCCGGCGACACGGGGAAGGCGCCGACATGGAAGGCGACGAGTACAGCCGCCAGCAGCACGGCGGCGACACCCCCCAGCACCAGGGCGAAAGGCATCTCACCCCGGCGGGCGCGAACTGGCGAGGAGGTCGTCGATCTGCCGATCGTCCGGTGCTCGGTGGTAGAAGAGGGCATAGAAGCGTCGCGTCTCCTCACGCAGGTCTTCCGGGAAAAGGTCAGGGTACAACACCTTGCCGAGCCAGCGCAGGCCGAGCAGCCGGTTGGCGGAGGGCGGCGAGTCGATCCAGGTGAAGGGCAGTCCCGGCGACAGGTAGACACGCCGTTCGCGCACCGCCTTGACGCCCTGCCACAGCGGGTCGGTCCACACGCTGTCGTAAAAACCACGGTCGATGGTGACGATGGCGTCGGGCTGCCACGCCAGCACCTGCTCCATGGAGACATTGACGATGCCGCCGTCGCCCAGCGCTTCGGCGGCGACGTTGCGCACCCCGGCGACGTCGAGCGCCTCGACATTGATCGAGCCGCGGATACCGGTCTGCAACCCGCGCGGTCCCCGCGCCATATAGACCTTCAGCCGCCGGTCCGCGGGAATGCTCTCCAGGCGCCGGCGCACCTCGGCCAGCGTTTCCTCGGCGTAGCGGGCCAGCCTTTCCCCATGCTCCGGCACGCCGAGCAGCCTGCCCACGGTCCGGAAGGTCCCGGCCGATTCCGCCAGCCGCCCGTCGATCAGCACGGTCGGCACGCCGGTCTGCTCCTGAACGCGATCCGCGAGCGATATGAAGGTCGGAGCCGTGCTGCCGATGTCGAGGACGATGTCCGGCCGGGCACCGACGACCGCTTCCAGGTTGACGGTGTTGCCGCGCCCGGTCAGCCGCCCCAGTTCCGGCAGATCGGCGAATCCTTCCGGCAGGAACGGGCGCTCCGGAGGACTGATGGCGCGGGTCCAGCCCAGCAGCTTCTCGGGCGCCAGCATGTAGACGATGACCGAGGCAGGCGGACCGGCGGGAAACACCCGCTCGACGCGGGGCGGCGGGGCGACCCGACGCCCGGCTGAATTGACGACCGACTCCTCCGCTGCAGCAATGGGCTGGGCAATGGGCTGTGTGGCACAGACTCCAAGAAGGAGCCCGAAGCTCAGCCAAAGCACGGCAAGCCGGGGGCGAAATGGTTTGGCACGACCGGGCCGCATGATCGCTCCGGATGGTGAACATGTGTCGGCCCAAGACGATGGGGGCTCGTCGCCCCGTCGTCCATAGGCCAATGGCGTTGCCCACTGGCGGTCCGCTCTTTCCCGGCACGATCATCAAGGCAACGGAGGAGGGTCGCGAACGTCACCGGACCGGAAACAGCACGAAGCCACCGAGAGTTGATTCTGCCGCCAATGGCGATGCAATGCCCAACCCTGCTTAAAACAGCCGATCCAGATTGGCCAGTTCCTGGCGACGCTGCGCCACCGGTCGTTCGAAACTGGCTTGATTCTTGGTGGCGATCAGGCTGTAGGGTCGCCCCTTCCGCTCCGTCGTCAGGTCGACATCTGCCTTGCCCCGCAGGGCGATGTCTTCCAAATTGCCCCGGACCTGCTCGGCCGCCTTCATGGAGCGGTTGATCCAGCGCCTGGGCCGGGTCAACCGGGCCGGCGGCGAGGGGCGGGTCGCCCGCATGACCGTTGTGGTGCCACCGGATATGGACGCTGAAACCCGCGCCCGGCTGGTGGTGTCCCTGCGCGCCCTGCCGCAGCTCGACGACGGCAGCCTGGATGCCGGAGGCCTGGATGATGCCGGCAGCCTGAACGCCAGTCCGGGTGCCCTGCTCGCGCTGCGGCAGGCGCATCCCGACCTGATCGCGGCCGCGACCCCGGCGCCGCTGTACCCCCTGCTCGCCCGCGCGACGGTGGATACCTGGGGGATGACCGCGCTGGAGCATTATGCCGGCCGGCAGGCTCCGGGCCCTTAGCTGCGCGGCTGGGAGGAGGAGGCATCGGCAACGCTGCTGTGGCGCTGCCATCTGCCCTGGCGCGAGGGGCATCCCACCGATGCGGAGCTGGAAGACTTTTTCGACGCTACCCTGCCCCACATTCTGGAAGGGCTGGAGGCGCCGGTGGAGCGTATCCGCCGTGTGCTTGCCGCCCGGCTAGGCTGCCGGCCGGACGAGACGCCGGCCCTTGGTGCTGCTAACCACCGCACACACCGTCAAAGCCACCTTCACCGCGCGAACCGGCCGCCGAACACGACCGCAAGCGAGGACGGATGATCGAGGGGGACGCGCTTGCCGATCTTCGTCGGCCTGCCGGGCAGCCGCCGCTCCGGTGATGGTCGCAGACTCGGCGCTGCGCTTCGCCTTGGTCAGTTGCTGCCGCAGTGAAGTCCCTTCCGCGCGCAGGGCACCACAGTCCGCTTCCGTTGCCCGCCGCTTCTCCTGCTCCAGCACCAGAGCGGTCTTCGTACGTGCCAAGTCCCTGGTGAGTTCCTCGGCGCGCGTCTCCGCCGACACGCGCGCCTGCTGCTCGCGCATCAGCACGCCGCGCGATTTCTCGTACGCGGTCGCCATGGCGCCGCGGGCGACGGTGACGATGCCATCGGCCAGAGAGGCCGCGGCATCCGGCTGCGCCTGCTCGGTCTTCGCCGCGATGGTCGCGACGCTCCGCGTGGCAGCATCCAGTTCCTCCCGCAGCCGCGCCGCTTCCACCGTCGGTTACGGCGCCGTCGACATCCTGTCACTTGCCTCAGGAACGGCGGTCCCGACGGAGCCCGGTTCGGGCGCGCGCGCTTTCCATTCCGCGTCGCGGATCTCCAGATAGTCGAGCACCATCGCGTGTATTCCGCTCCACAAGGCGCGGTCATGCCAGTCAACGACCACACCGGAAGGAGCTTCGACCTTCACCATCCCACCCGTTTCCCGGCTGAAGCGGACCCCTTGCGCTTCCAGCTCTTCGATCCGGACAACGGCACGAGCCAGACGCACCGACTTTTCGTCGGGCATTGCACGTCTGGACTTTTCGAGTTCCGCCACGATGGCATTGAATTCATGAGGCATAACGTCCACTCCTCCAAAATCCAGAGCGCGCCCCTCGACGACCGGGTGATAGGCCGGACCGAGCGGCACCTGGGAAAGCTGTTCAGGGATTGGCCCGGCGGCGCCGAGGTCCTGCTGTTGACGGTGGCGATGCCACTTCGACCGCTGAGATACGCGATGAGGCGCTCCGGCCTCGGCCAAGACCTCGTTGCACAGTTGCTCCCACAGCTTGCGGCTTCCGATCAGAAAGGCCTTCCGCGACAGGTCGCGGTCCTTCGGGCCCAGGGCGCCGTCGACGAGCGGGCGCGTCGTCGCCAGAACGTGGGCGTGCGGCTGGTAGACGACGAGGCGCCCGTCGGGCAACTCCAGGGCGTGGGGGCCGTCCACTGGTGGAGTGCTGGGGACACTGGCCACCGAGATCACCGGCCACGCGAGATCGACCGTGTTCGCCAGCCTCTCGGCGGCGGCCGGCACCCTGGGGTCCAGGGGGCGCCCGTACAGGTGGACCGCAATGTCGGCGATCAGGCTGCGTGCCACGAGGTGCTCATCGACGAAGCGCTCGACCGACTGGATCGACGTCGCGATGGGGACCTCCCGGCTGAGCGACAGCGTGTATTGCGAGCGCCAGCGTCGCGTCACGGCGCCGTTCACTGAGTTCCACCCGGGTCCACAAGGTCTGCCGGTCGGCGCACCAAGCAGGCGCGTCCGCGGGCACGCGGATGTCGGTGTGGTGAACGCCCGATTTGCCCGTGAAGTCCGCAACCGCCGACACAGGATCCTGCCCCTTCGCCGCCCACGCCTCCCGCAGGTCGGCGCCGATGGTCAGACCGACCCCAGCCTGGTAAGCGGCCGCTGCGATGACGGTGCGGAACCGGTCACCGGACTGGTAGGCGGCCGATGCGCCGGCCGTCGCGCCGGCGGCGCGGGAGAGCATGCCCTGTTCGATGCGAAAGTATCCCAAGTCCGCCACGGCATCGGCACCTCCCCGCCGTCGTCGATCCGGCGACCGGCCCTGGCCGGCCCCGGAGGCGTTGCGGCCCGCCGCAACGCCTAACTGCACACTTCTTCGCTCGAGGTTGCCCGTAGCGAGGGCCGGAGGTCCGACGCCCCGGGCAGCTTGGTTCAGAAGAAAGCGTATGGAGGGTTCCGCCCCGCCGCATCGGACGCCGGGCAATTTTCTGCACGGCCTGGGTGAAATGGTGGAGCTGAGCGGCCCGCAGGCGGAGGGGTGGGATCGACGTGGATGGCGACGGTAAGGCCGGTATCAGGTGCCGCTACCCGGTAGCGCTACCGCGGTATCACCTCACCATCGGCCGGCTTGGACCGGAACCGTCAAGATTCCGTCGCCGCAGCCCTTTCCTGGCATCGCAACTCATCCAGATACTCAGCCGGCCGACGGCACGGCCGCCCAAACCGCAGTCCCCGCAGAGGTTCTGGATGTCCTGCTCCCAGCCCACCCATCCTCTGATCACGCGCGAGTCCGTCTCGGAAGCGGTCAGCAAGATCGTGTCGAAGGACAGCGCCTATCCGTCCTACCGCCGCATCCGCGCCGAGATTGGCGGGGGTTCCTTGCGCGACGTATCGCGCTTCATCCATGACATCAGGAAGACCGATCCTCACCTCTTCGTCATTCAGAAGGGCGCGGTCAGCGCGTCGGGCGATGCGTTCGCGGGAGGGCCGGTTGTCGTCCAGTCCTGCGCCGCGGCCGAGCAGATGCGGCGCGCCATCGACGGCGCCTTTGTCCAGCCGCCCCAGCAGGATCAGCGGACCGTTCCGCTCGAGAAGCTGCTCGGATTGGCCCGCATTCTGACGCGCCATGAGATGCGCCGGCGGCCGTCCCAGGCCGGCTTCATGACGTTCGCTGCCGGCCTCGCCCTTGTTCTTCTCGCCGCCCTGATCGCGTTCTCCCTGAAGGCCCTGCGATGACCGTCCTCCACCACCCCCGGCCCCGCGCCGTCATCTACGCGCATTACTCGACCGACAAGCAGCGCCAGGAATTGATCGCCAACCAGATCGAGCTGTGCCGGCGTTACACCGTCCAGCAGGGCTGGGAGGTTGTCGATACCTACACGGACGCGGCGATCAACGGCGCCTCCCGGCACCGCCCGGGCTTTCTGAAGCTGGTGGATGACGCCGGGCGCCGCCGCTTCGATGTCGTAGTGTCGGAGGGCATCGACCGTCTGGGCCGACAATTGGCGGACACCTCCGATCTCTATGATCGCCTCAACTTCCACAATATCAAGCTGTACATGCCGCACCTCGGCGAAATCACCACGCTCCACATCGCCATCATGGGCATGATGGCGCAGGTACAGCTCAAGGAGATCGGTCAGAAGACCCGACGCAGTCATCTCGGCCTCGCCAAGGAGGGATGTACTCCCGGCGGCAAAGCCTATGGATACGATGTCGTCGACGGCGACAAGGCTGGTGGCGGGTACCGCCGCATCAATGCGGACGAAGCCGCCGTTGTCCGCCGAATCTTCACGTTGTACGCCGACGGCATGAGCCCCCGCGCCATCGCCCGCCTGTTGAACGATGAGAACGTTCCAGGTCCCAGGGGGTAGGAGATGGGTCGATACCACGATTCGCGGACAGGTCGCCCGCGGGACCGGTATCCTCAACAACGCCAATTATGCCGGCGTCCTGGAATGGGGACGTTGCGAGTTCGTCAAGGAACCGGGCACCGGCAAGCGCGTCGCCCGCATCAACCCTCAGGCAAAGCGGGAGATTGTCGAAGTCCCCGAGCTGCGCATCATCGACGACGTTCTGTGGAACCGCGTCAAGGTGCGACAGGAGGCGGTTGCCACCGAGATCGGTCGGGATGAGCAGGGCAACGCTCTGAACCGCGACCAGGAGCGCGCCCTCGTCGGCATCGACCGGAAGATCGCGTCGATCCTGGAGGCGGTGGAGAACGGGATGTACAGCCCGTCCCTGAAGGAGCGGCTGTCCGCCCTGGAGGCCGAGCGTGCCACGCTCGCCGCCGAGATCGGCGCCCTGGGGACGGAGGCGCCGGAGATGATGCTGCCGGCCAACCTGCCGGAGCTGTACCGGCGGAAGATCGCGGAGCTGGAATCCGTGCTCGGCGACGGCGACGAGGGGATGGCCGCGATGGAGATGATCAGGTCCATGGTCGACCGAGCACCTCGATAAACCGGCCTTTTTGGGCAGTTAGGCCACGGAACGGGGTTGATCCGGTGAGAAACCGGCAAATTTGGGGTCGCAATCCCGATTTTGATGCGAGAAGGCGGAAATATGCGGCGATTTTGGCACTATACGGGCGCAGTTTGCCCCTCGAGCCAGATCAGGCGTCGGAAATTGTAGGCGAGGTTGGCGATGCCGATCTTCACCGTGGCGCGCGCCAGGCCGATGGTGCGGATGAATAGCGCCATGCGCTGCTTCTGGTCGGCGAACACATGCTCGACGGCGGATCGCACCATCGAACGGGCGCGGTTGGCGCGCTGGTGCGGCTCCGGCATCGGCCGTCCCTTCGGCTTGCGGAAATGCACCATGCTGCGACGGCCCGCCGCTGCGATGGCCGCTTCATTGGCTTTCGAGCGATAGGCGCTGTCCGCCCACA